>CAXXJZ010000017.1:0-686275 GCA_963662785.2 uncultured Thermotogae bacterium | reverse complement strand
ACAATTCTTCCAATGTTAGTGTTGCGTTTTCTCTGTCTGTTTTCGCTTCTCCTTTCATTCCTTCCGTCAACCAGTGACTGAATATCCCTCCCCCTTCTTCCCTCTCTCTCGATATTTCTTCTTCAGAACTTGACAGTAAAAAACCTATGCCGTTTTCTTTCGCTATCTTTATTAAGTTGCTTTCGGACGGACCCCCTAAAAATTGCAGTTTAAATAAGCGAAAAAGAACAAATCACACGTATACTTTCAATTCCTTCGAAATGCCCGGATTTTCAAAGAACTCCATTCTGAAATCGAACGGTGTTTTGTTTCCCAGAGAACCATGCGGTCTCAAACAATGATAATAGTGTATATAGGCATTTAATTTGTTCTTCAAATCCGCTTTGTCAAATGCCAGTACATGTGTTTCGAACTCTCTGTGACAGCTGGAATGAAATGATTCTATGTATGCCTGTGAGTTCGGGTTGTGTTTAATACCGAATTCGTGCTCTATATCCAGATCTTTTTCATGCTTTAATAAATTCTTCGCTTTGAATTGAGAACCGTTGTCCGATCGTACTATCAACTGCGTGGAATCTGTTCCCCTGTATTTGATCGCCTGATTCAATGTCCGTTTCACATCGTAATACGTACAATGCTTTCCAATGTACAGTCCGCAGATGCATTTGTCATACACATCTATGAAGCTTAATACCTGTAAGAGTCCCTGTGTTCGCGTCCTGTACATTTTTATATCCACCTGCCAGAGCCTGTCGGGTCTCCATACCAGATGTTCTTTCGATGTGTTGTACATATGTTTTCTCGTGGTGTACGTTCTCATCCATCCGGATTCTTTTCTCATTCGATCCAGTTTTTTGTGATTTATTATGATGCTCTTTTCTCGCCTCAGATATACACTGAGTTTTTTCGACCCCATTGTTTTCACATAGTAATGAGGATCATCCCGGTTCTCGTTTCCATATATCTTCAGAAGTATCTCTCCGACTCCTTCGTCTGTTATGAATCCGCTTTCACTGTTCAAATCTTGAAAGTCCGCCACTTCGCTGTATCTTTTACAGGGCCTTCCGCCTGATTTCTTTTTCTTCTCTGTCTGTGGGTTTCTTTTCCTGTGATAATAGGTTCTTTCTTTCAGTTCAAGTACCCTGATTATACGGTGTGCCGCATATCCTGCCTTTTCAAGTTCATATCCAATTCCATAATCATCTATTGTTCCATCTTTTTTTTTATCTTTTCTCTCAGTATCTGTATTTCTATCTCTTTCTCCGCCACCAGATTCTTCAATCTCTGGTTCTGTTCTTCCAGCTTCCTGTCATTTGACTTCAGCGGATAAGCCCTGTCTATCTCTGTCAGTATTTCAGGCATCTTCCCGGTGTTTCTTGTTTTTCTCGGCTGTTTCTCAAATCCGGCTTCTCCATGTTCTCTGTATATCCTTACCCATTTTGACAATGTCGATGTGTTTATCTCATACTTTCCTGACAGTTCTTCGTATGTCATATCGCTGTTTATATAATCTTCACATGCTCTAACTTTGAATTCTCCGCTGAATTGTTTTTTCGTCATTTTCTTCACCCCTTTTTATTTTACTTTTTTCTTTCTTCCACTGCAATCTATTTAGGGGGTGAATATGATCTCATACTTTCCTGACAGTTCTTCGTATGTCATATCGCTGTTTATATAATCTTCACATGCTCTAACTTTGAATTCTCCGCTGAATTGTTTTTTCGTCATTTTCTTCACCCCTTTTTATTTTACTTTTTTCTTTCTTCCACTGCAATCTATTTAGGGGGTGAATATGCTTTCTTCTATTTTCATTCCTTCTATTGGTCTGCCTTTTAATATTCCTCCCGAATAACATGCGTCTATTATCACTATTCCTTCTTTCAGTCTTACTCTGTTCAGCATCCTTTCCAATCCCGCCGTCAGGTTGTATGATGTCTCTTCTTTGTAGTCTTCCTGAAAGTCTTTCGGTACTATGTAAAGATTTCCGTCTTCTTTCCCGCTGAATCCATGTCCGCCATAATATATTATTATCCTGTCATTTTCTTTCAGCTGTTTTCCCATTTCCAGGAATGCTATGTTTATCTGTGATTGTGTCGGGTTTTTGTATTCTTTTATGTTTTCTTCTTCCGTTGCCTTTATCTCGAGTATCTGTTCTTTGAATTCCTCCGCATCTTTTATCACTGAAGGAAGTGCGTTTACTATTTTGTTGTCAAATTCTCCACATGCTATTATGAGTACGTGTGTCCTGTTTTCTTCCCCTATAAGCGTTATGCTAAATATCGTCATTATTGCCAATATTATTGCCATGCCTTTCTTTTTCATGCTTCTTTCACCCCTTTTGTTCTTCTGTTATACAATTCTGCTTGGTGTTTCACTTCTTACAGGTATTATCCAAGTGTGTAGTATTTTTTCTTCTATTTCCTCTAATTTATATTCTTCATTTTCATGTACTTTCGAGAAAAATAACAAATAACCTTCTTGGATATCTGCTCTTTTTAAGTATTCGTAAACCTGCCTGATACTCTTATCATATAAATCTATATCATATAATTTTATCTCTAAAACATCCTTCTTTTCTCTTTGAATTATTAATATATCAACCCTGCCACCTCCTGTAGGAGTTTCCACCAAAAGATGTGCCCCTGCAAGTTGGGCATATGTTGTTAAAAAAGCGTTTATGTTATAGTGATATACACCCTCGCTATCTTTTCCATTTGAGAATATTATATTTCCTCTGTTTTTTATGTACTGTATATACCTTTCTATTAATCTGTTTATATCCAAATAACCTTCACTATTCAAATATTTTTTATATGTTTCCGTTTGCTCTTTGAAATAGTTCTTCTCTCCATTTATTTTAGGTTTAAAAGCATTGTATATTCTTTTTTTATATAGAGGTGTTTTTATACAGCACATTCCTTCACAATCATCTATAACTCCATTTACACGTAAATAACTAATTCTTTGGTCTGATGTATCATATGCCACTCCATTTCCAAATAATATTTCCAATATTATCTCAGGGTATTGTTCTGCCTTATTTAATACATTGCTTATATTTTTATCTATATAAACCCTTGTGAAATCATCTACAGTCTTATAAAAGTTTCCCATTTCAACCTTTTGACCATCAGGGGATTTTTTCTCCACTAAATCCCTTGCAAGTGCACATACCAATCCAGGTTGTCCAAGTGTGTTATTGTATATTTCTTCCTTCACTTGCTTATCAAATATTTGCCCCGTTTGTTTTTCATGTTGATTCAACAAGTCTAATACTTCTTCCATTGTGAAATATGGTAAATCCAGTTGGTCTGCTATATTGAAAGGACTCGCGTTGTCCTGTATTATTCCCGTTATATTGCTTACTCCCGTTAGGATTACGCTTCTTAATTTCACAGCTTCTTTTCTGTGATAAATACTGCGTATTGTGTGCATGAATGTGTTTAGTATTTCTTTGTTTTTTAAGCCTTCTATTTCGTCAATTATTAATACTATTTCTTTGTTTTCTTTTTGAGATAACTCATGATGTGCACGAATGTAACGGTCACTGTAACAAATCGGGAGAACGGCATAAAAACTGAGAAGCATCATCATTCAGCAGGTTGAAGGACTTTACCGCCATATCGCATTTCTTTGAGATTAAAACAGAGAGTGCCAGTTTCAAAAATATAAAAAAATCGAATGTTTCTTTGGATTTCACTTTATCACGAATGTATTCTTTAAGGTCATTGACAACGAGACAGGCAATTGAAACCAGTATCATGTAATGTCTTTGGCCGGTCTGTGAACGCAGATGGCATTTACCCAGTCCCAGGTTCTGTTTGGCAAATTTGAAGAACACTTCTATGCTCCATCTTCTGGAATAGTATGTGATTATGTCTTCTGAAGACAAGTTCACATTCGAGGATACGAGTGCAGCCCTATTTCCGTTTTCCAACTCCGTCACCACTATTTTGACCGGATGGCGTATCGATTTTGCGAGTACTTCGAAGCTGTGGTATTTTATGCGTTGTCCTCTCACGAATGTCTTCCTGTGAAGTGGGACACTTTTCACCAGTTCGCTTACCTTCTTTTCATCTTCTTCCTCCGAGAGTTTGAGTATTCGGTTGCCTTTCATCATACCTATGAAGCTGGAATCAAACCAGAGGTTGCATGCTTCGATGAGGTATGAATTGGTGTACCAGCTATCCGCTACGAGTATAGTGTTTTCTTGTTTGTTGTCTCTGAACCAGTTCACAAGCATTTCGTTCTTGCTGTTCTGCTGCTTGCCTCTGTCTTTATCCATGAACTCAGAGAAGAGAATATCTCTGGGATGAAACCTGCCCTTCGATGATTCGCCTATAGTCAGTATGGTCTGTGCGTTTTTAAAGTGGCCGGTGCAATGATCGTATGCTTTAGATACATAAGGTATACGCTTGCCTCTTTTCTCAAGCAGACTGTCATCCGCTATGAGTATTCGGTTTTGAGCATCATCGCCTTGAACTGATTCCTGAAACACTTTTTCCAATTCCTTCCAGAATTCTTCATATGAAGATAGAAATCTCGTCAGTGTGGAATGACTCATACTGTTCAGGGGACAAGATGCTATTTTGCTTATACTGTCGTATTCGTTGGAAATCAATCCCTGAACCAGGACAGAAAAGTTTTTAAGGTAAAAAGCGGGTATATTTTCAAAATAAGCTCCGAAATACCTGTTGATTATTCCTGCGATTGATGATAAAATGTTCATGTCGGTGCCCCTTTGTTGTATTGTAGGTTATAAGCGACATATAATACTACATGGAGTACCGATTTTCTTATTCCGTTTCCCTTTTCAATGACCCTTTTTTCTATACTTCGATCTTTTTCTATTGTGTTTCTTTATCTTGTCTTACTTCGTAATATTCACGCACATGGTGAGGAGATAACTCTCTAATATATAACTCTAATTCAGGCATATTATAGTATTTTTCAATTTTAGAAGATAGTGCAGTTCTTTCTTTTGAATCGTCTAATTGAAGATAAAAAAGTTTAAAAAATGTTTTTAAATCAACATTTGCAAAACTCTCAAACGTAATCCAAAAAGGTAAATAGTCTTTCTTTTTTTCCTTTATCTCATCTATTAAAAGTTGGAAATATGTTGTCTTTCCACTCTGGCGTGGAGCAAATATTGTGAAATACCTCCAATCATCTATTTTTTTTAATCCTAATTCTAATAATTCTTCTCTCGGAAGGTAATAATTTTTCTCTTTATTTATAGGTCCTTCGGTACAAAAGTTTTTCATTATTACACCACCCTCTGTTTTTAGATGTTCATATTACATTCAAATCCTGGCGAATTACTCCATTATCTTTCATTCTGAGCAAATCGAGGAAAGTTTTTCTGAGAGCGTATTAAATACTAAAATATCGTTTTAGCGATTCTGAATCCCCTCATATTCAGAGAATATGAGGAAGAGTTGCTGTTTCTATATTCAACTAAACTATCTTTGGCGTCTCCAAACCAACTACCTCCGCGATTTACGCGATTTGAACCATTATAAGGTCCAATAGGGTTGACCTTATCACTTCTAGTATATATGCCGTACCAATCATAACACCATTCTGATGCGTTTCCGCTCATGTCGTATAATCCCAATTCATTAGGTTTCTTTTCCCCAACCGGATGGGTTTTTTTCTCTGAATTGTTTTTGTACCAGGAAATATCTTCTATTGAATTGCTCCCTGCATATTTGAAATTATTTGTACTTCTTTGAGCACCTTTCGCCGCGTATTCCCATTCAGCTTCCGTCGGTAATCTGTAACCTTCCACTTTTGAAATATCCGTGGTAATGATGCCGTTAATATCTATAAGGTTTCCATAATCATCATATGCAGGCTTTAAGAATTCTCTTTTACTTAGCCAGTTGCAGTAGTCAATTGCATCCCACCAATTAATATTGATAATCGGCATATTTCCCCTGCCCCAATTATTATCATTGACCTTGTTTACTCCAATCGCTTTAGTGAATGCATCAAATTCATCAAATGTAACTTCATATTTTCCAATCCAGTAATCATACGTAAGGCTCACATTGTGTATAGGTCTTTCTTTATTTTCAATGGTATTGCTTCCCATTTTAAAGGTTCCCGCCTTAACACGTATAAAGATGGGTTTTATATGTTGAACAGTTTTATCGTCTTTTACCGGAGCTGTACGTACAAATTCGATTTTAGTTTCAAATATGTGTATATTTGATTCTGTTTCTTTTCCCAAGTTGTCTTTTGCAACAATTTTCCAATAATAAGTACTGTTTTCGTTCAAATCTGAAATTGTCCAGCTGTTATTAGTTGTGCTTGTTTTGTGAATTAATTCTGTAATCGAAGTTCCAAGATAAACATCAAAAATCAACTTGTCACCATCAGGATCATTTCCACTCCATTTAAGTGTAAGGGAAGTAGACTGGTTCTTTGCATAATTTATTGGAGTTATTAAATCAGGTATGTTTGGTGGAAGGTTTTCTTTTTCAAAACGTGCCTCAATATATCTGTTTTCTGACAAATTAAAGCAATATTCAGTGTTGATGCTTATTTTGTTGTTTCCTTCATACCATCCTGTGAATTTATACCCACTTTCCGCCTTCGCTTCTATTGTTATTTCTTCCCCCTCTTTTACTGTTATACTTTGACTATTTGTCCAATTTCCATTGTGTATTCTTATTTTTCCCATAGCACTGTTTTCACTGCTTATTGTTATTGTGTATTCTTTTACCGCTTTTTTTGTTCTAAAACTCCTTGTTTCACTTTCTACTGTGTAATCTATATCGCTTGCAACTATTTTCCAATAATAGGTTTGTCCTTCATTCAGATTGCTATGTGTGTATGCTGTCGTATTTGTGTTTGTTACCATTTGCATGTTGTTTTGACTTGTTCCTATGTATATTCCGTATGTTAGCATGTCCCCGTCCGGGTCGCTTCCATTCCATCTCAGTGTTACGTTTTTACCCTCTATTTCTTCTTCGTTATCCGGACTGCTTTGTTTTGGTTTGTTTGGCGCTCTGTTCTCTTTTTCCATCATTGCCTTTATCGTTTCAACCCTGTTTACATCTATGGTTTTTATATGTTCTTTATATCCGTCAGCCTGTAATTTTATTGTGTGTTTTTCAGATGTTAATTCCAACACTATTGGGGTGATCCCTTTGTATTCATTATCTATGTATAGTTGTGCTCCAGTTGGTTCGCTTTCTATTCTTATTTCATATTTTTTTTGTTCCAGTTGCAACGTTGTTGAATGTTTTATTCCACTTCTTATTTCTATTTGTGTTGTGTATTCTTCATACCCTTCTTTTTGTATTTTTATCCCGTATTTTCCCGCCGTTAGTGTTTGTGTTATCGGTGTTTGTCCTGTGTGTTTGTTGTCTATGTAAACACTTGCCCCACTCGGTATGCTGCTTATTGTTATTTCTCCTTCTTTTATTCTTTCCATTGTTTTAAAAACCCATACAGGACCTTTGGTGCTGTTTTTATTTTTGGAATCATTTGCCACTATCATCCAATAGTAGTTTGTGTCGTTTTCCAGGTTTTCTATTTTTATTTTTGTTTCTTTTATTCCGCTTTTATACAGTTTCGGGGTTGCTTCTTTTCCAAAGTATATGTCATATTGTATTTCGTCCCACTCTGGATCGGTACATTCCCACTCCAATTCCACTTCTGTTCTTTCATTCTCTCCCTTCGGGCTTATTCTTACCGGTTCGTTTGGTGCTTCGTTTACCGGGGTTGTTGTGTCTCTGAATAGCTCCAGGAACTCTTCTTCTAAGTCTTTATATAATAATGTGTACAGGTATTTTCTTATTTTTGTTTCTTCATTTGTATCCATTTTTTCTGTTTGTTCTATTATTTTCATAAGTGTTGAAAATTCTTCTAAGCTTATTTTTCTATATCCTATTAATGATGATAGTTTTATTCTTATTTTTTCTGTCCTGCTTTTTTCTTCTTCTTTCCTTTTGTTTTCTTCAATCTGTTCTTTTATCTGAGGTATTTCTCCTATTTCTATGTTTCCGTTGCTTATCAGCTTCGGGTTCTGAAGTCCCTGACTCTCTTTTGTCACTTTGTCTTTTGTGTATTCGTACAATTCTTCCAATGTTAGTGTTGCGTTTTCTCTGTCTGTTTTCGCTTCTCCTTTCATTCCTTCCGTCAACCAGTGACTGAATATCCCTCCCCCTTCTTCCCTCTCTCTCGATATTTCTTCTTCAGAACTCGACAGTAAAAAACCTATGCCGTTTTCTTTCGCTATCTTTATTAAGTTGCTTTCTTCTATTTTCATTCCTTCTATTGGTCTGCCTTTTAATATTCCTCCCGAATAACATGCGTCTATTATCACTATTCCTTCTTTCAGTCTTACTCTGTTCAGCATCCTTTCCAATCCCGCCGTCAGGTTGTATGATGTCTCTTCTTTGTAGTCTTCCTGAAAGTCTTTCGGTACTATGTAAAGATTTCCGTCTTCTTTCCCGCTGAATCCATGTCCGCCATAATATATTATTATCCTGTCATTTTCTTTCAGCTGTTTTCCCATTTCCAGGAATGCTATGTTTATCTGTGATTGTGTCGGGTTTTTGTATTCTTTTATGTTTTCTTCTTCCGTTGCCTTTATCTCGAGTATCTGTTCTTTGAATTCCTCCGCATCTTTTATCACCGAAGGAAGTGCGTTTACTATTTTGTTGTCAAATTCTCCACATGCTATTATGAGTACGTGTGTCCTGTTTTCTTCCCCTATAAGCGTTATGCTAAATATCGTCATTATTGCCAATATTATTGCCATGCCTTTCTTTTTCATGCTTCTTTCACCCCTTTTGTCCTTCTGTTATTATTTATATCCTTTTCCATAAAGATTACGCATGAAAATGATAAATATTTTATTTTTTTAGAAAACTCTTACTAAATCGTTATTTTGATTTAGCTATTCTAAAGCCCAGGTTGTTTGCATAATTACGGGGCAGCGCATATCCTCTTGTGCTTTTGGTCAATAAATTTGTCTGACTGTCCCAACCACCGCCTCTGATTGTTTTATAGCTTCCCAGTACCGTACCGGTGGGATTTGTTTTTGGTTGTAAATCGTACAAGTCTATCCAATTGTGTACCCATTCCCATACATTTCCGATCATATCGTGTATGCCGAACTCGTTGGCTTCTTTTTTTCCAATTTCTTGTGTTTTTGATTCCGAATTATTTGAATACCATGCTATGGCATCTATGTGATTTGTTTGTGCTAATGCCGCATATTCCCATTCCGCTTCAGTTGGTAGTCTGTATCCTTTTACAAGGGTTATGTCATTTGTGAAATTTCCATTTTCGTCCAATAAGTTACCACTTTTATCGTATGCGGTGGGGATTCCTTCCTGGATACTCAGCCAATTGCAATATTCCGTTGCATCCCACCAGTTTATGTTTATTACGGGTCTTATTCCGCGCCCCCAATTACGGTCAAATGGCTTTGCTTTTCCAACACTTTCACAAAATTCATCGTAGTCATTAAAAGTTATTTCATATTTTCCAATAAGATAAGGGTAGTTTAACGTAACTTGATGCATCGGTCTTTCCAAATCACTTCCATTTCCGGAGTCATTGCCCATTTGGAAAGGAGATGCGTTTATTTCTATCATTTCATGCTTTACATGTTTTTTTTCTATCAGGTTGAATGTCATTTCTTTCTTTTTATCTAAATCATCATAAGAAACTATGTATTTATAGTTCATATCTCTGTGATTATTTTTTGATATATTTAAATTATAATCTCCTGATGGTAATTTTATAGTCAGAGGTGTTTTCCCTTCATATCTATCGTTTATGAATATTGCTGCGTTATCGGGATTACTTTTAAATGTTATTTCGGAGGTCAATGGCATCAGTACAGTTTCTATTTTTATTTTTTCTTCGTTTTGTATTTGTATTTGTTTTTTATAATTTTCATATTGCGGATATTTTATCTCAATGTCATATGTACCGTATACGAGATTATTGGTTAATGGAGTGACGCCTGAGAATTTCGAATTTATGTACACTTCACTTTGTAAAGGAGTGCTTGATATACTTAATTCGGCGATAATTTGTTCTAAATCCATTTCTATTTTTATGTTTTTTTGTTCTTTGATTGTTGCATCTTTCAATTCCAATATGTGTTCTTTCTCTTTATAACCCGTTTTAATGGCTTTTATTGTATGTTTTCCCTCTTCCAATTCAATTTTCAAAGGAGCTATGCCATAATCAACATCATTTATTTTTATTGAAACATCTTTTTGAACAGTTGTAATTGCGATTTGTATTTTTTTTGCCTCATCTTTTGTCTTAAATTTCCATATTTCGCTTTGAGAAGAGTTACCGAAGCTGTCCGAAGACTCTATACTCCAATAATATGTTGTTAGGTATTCCAGATTTTCTACTTTTATAGTTGTTTCTTTTATATTCTCTCTGTATAAGTTTGGATTTTCTGTTTTTCCAAAAAACAGCTTATACCTAATTTCATCATTTTCGGGGTCAGAACACTCCCATTGCAATTCCAATTTGATTTCTTGTTCTTCATTTTCATCCTGGTTTTTTCTAATTGCTTTTTCAGGCGGCAAGTTTATCGGAATTAAATTTGTTATAAGTTTTAAAAATTCTTCTTTTTTTGATTTTGCAAGATATTCATATAAGTATTCTCTTATTAGTTTTTCCTGTTCGTTTTCGTCTTTTTTTTCTTCTTGGTATAATATTTTTATAGTTTTGTCAAAATGTGTTTTTTGTATTTTTTCTTCGGATAATAATTCCGTTAGAGTTGTATGTATGTTCATTTTTATTATTTCTTTTTCTATTTCTTCTATTTTTATCCATGCGAAATCGTTGTTTTTTATAAATTTGGGGGTTTGCATGCCTCTGCTTTCTTTATTTACATTTTCTTTTACGAATTCATATATTTCTTCAAGGTACAACCAGGGATCATCACGGTTCTTTTTTGCCTCACCCTGTAAAGCTCTGATTAGCCAGTAGCTGAATAAGCCGCCGCCTTCATTTTTTTCTCTTGATATTTCATTTGCAGAGCTCGACAATAAAAAATTTATGTTGTTGTTTTTTGCGATTTTCAATAAGTTTTTTTCTTCAATGTTTAAATTTTCTATAGGTCTGCCTGCTATAATTCCTGAATAGCAGGAGTCTATTATTATTAATCCAGAGGCTATTTGTAAGTTATATAGCAGCGAAGACAGGTCTTCGGTCAAATTGTATGATGTTTCTTGTTTATACCTTTCGTCAAAATCTGTCGGTATTAAGTATAGATCCTGATTTATTTCATTCGTGAAAGCATGTCCTCCGTAATAAAAAACAAAAATATCATTTTGTGTCAGGTTTTTAATTGTTCTTGGCAATGCAGTTTTAAGTATAGAAAGCGAAGGATTCAATATGAATTCTATTTCATCTTTTTGTGCAAATCCACTATTTATTAGTATCTTTGAAAATTTTTCAGCATCGTCTTTTGCATTTGGAAGTTTGGAAATACTCTGCTGAATGAAATTTTCCCCGCTGGCTATTATCAGCACTTTTATGGCGGAGAAATCGATTTGTGAGATTATTAACAAGATAACTAAAAATATAAAGTTTTTCGGTTTTTTCATAATTTCTATCATTCCTCGCTTTTTAGTATTAATACTTTATTCAAATATCGCAGATTTTTCATCTATTTCATATATGATAAGTGATAGTTCTTCACTTATTGCAAGAGCAAATTCGAATATGTCATCGATTTGTTTTGTTTTAAGTACCAGTTCTTTTTCTTTGTAGGATTCGAGTTTGTATTCATATTTTTTTTCATCAAAATAATTTCTTATTTTTTTAAAAGTTTCCGTTTCGCAGTTTTTGAATTTGAAAATACAGGATATTGTTTCTATGGTTATTTCATTCATTTTTATCTGCTGTATAGTATATTCTTTTTCCAGTACTTTTAGTAATTTGTTTATAGATCCGAAGTAATATATATCGTATAGTTGTTTTCTCGTATTATTTTCAACAGTGATATATTTTTCTTTCATTAAAGTTATTAGTGGTAAATTATCTTTTAAAAATTGTGATATTTCTTGTATCTGATTTGGTGTGAAGTCAATAAGAATCAAAGTTTTTTCTCTGTTGTATTTATCCGTTAAGAATTGTATGAGTTTAGGGTAACTTTTAAAATTTACATCTTCGATTATTTTGGTAGACATTTCATCCAAGAAGAATGAAGGATTTGCTTTGAAAAAATAAGGTTCCAACATACATCCTGTTTGTGAGAAAATTTTTTCCGTTAAATTGTCTATTATTTTTAATTGTGAGCTCAGTGTCATACTGAATCCATTACTGAAATAAACATCTGCCACAGTTTTAAATTCTATATATATATCTGCTTTTTCTTTGTTTGAAGTAATTTCTAATCCTATATCTCTTATTTTCCCGTATAGTTTTGGTACGAATACGCTCTCCAGAGGAAGGTACATTTCAACTTGCTGCAATAGATTCGGATCGCTTAGATTTTTTGTGCTTATAACAGGAATGAATTCTATATAAACAATTGGATTGCCTATGTCGTAAATTAATTCATTCAGACCGGTATATGTTTCGCCTGATGATAATAATACGGTTGCTTTTCCATACCATTGATCTTGTTGCTTTTTTTTGCAATGCCATATTATTTCCTTTACATAGGCCATAGGGCGATAGGTTATAAAGTAATTAATCGCTAAATCCTGTTGTAAAGCTGGAATATCTGAAACATATTTCTTTATATATTCCTTTAAAGCGAGATATTCCACATTTTGCTCCAGATTGTCTTCATTTGAAGCATAAGCTTCAATTTCTATTTCATGCATGTTTGAAGTTAATGCAGTGCAGATTGTTATTAAAGTTAATACCAGGAATGTCACGAAAAATTTTCTTTTCATATTGCCTCCATATCTATTTCTCTATTGTATAGTATAAAATTTCCATCTCCCAGTTTTCATGGGGAATACTGTTCAACACTTTGCTCAATTCACTTAAAGTTTTTGTGTTTTTAAGTTCATAGTTACTGTCGGTTATAAACAGGAGTAGAAGATTTTCTTCATATATATCGCCATTGAAGTTCTCGGGAAATACCATTTTCCCTGTTATAGAATAAGTGGTTTTATTCAGGGGTTTCTCGGTATATAAGTATAAGGAATCGGCGATTTTTTCATAAACGTATAATACTCCATTTGATTGTGTGTTTATTTTTATGTATAGATATTCACCCGATTTATAGATTTTCCCATAATCAGATACAAAAAAAAATGGCAATCCTTTTTTTGTATCGTACAATATAGTGTTGTTTTTACTCATTATGAAATTTAGTGCTATGTTTATTGAAGCGTTTTTTATTTCTGATGCTATACGTGAAGTTTTTTTTATATTTTCTATTTTCGAAAATTCTGTTACTCCTTTTATGTCAAGCACGTTGAAGGATATATAAATTGAATCATCAAGCGAGTTTTTATAGACTTTCAGTATTATTAATTTATCTGTATTCGGAATTTTAAATTTTTCGTATGCGTCTTTAGTCTTTTGCATTTGACCGGTTTCCTGCAATGTTTTTACTTCGGATATGAACAATTCATTTTGCTTGTCAATTATTTCTATGTGTTTTGAAAGTGTTTCTAATAACTCGAATCTAATCGAAGATAGTATGTTTTCTTCAATTTCATTTTCAAGTTCGGATATTAAATAGTATTTTTCCTGTGAAAAAAAAGTAGAAATAACAAAAGAAAAAAATAATATGAAAAAAATCCTTGATTTCATAATACCAACCTCACATTCAAATTAAAAGGCATACTGCAAAGCAGTATGCCTTTTAATTATTAGTTTGTTTTAGCTCTGAATTCTACTTTGTTTATGCTTAGTGTGTTTATTATTACCGATCCGGCTGATTGCGTTTTAATTGTCATGTTTGGGAGTATTATTTTTCCCTTTACAATAGTACCATCTTTCATTGAAACTCTAAAAATATCTCCGTTTACCAATTCCATTTCACTCATATTCTCAAATGCCAAGTGTAGTGTTTGATTGTTCGCGAGATTCTGAATGACCAGTTGTCCTTCGATTTGTCCTGAATAATTTTCTCCGTTCAAAAGTTTTACATTTGCTATATATGAAGCATTTTCTGTTGGTTTTACAATTACTGTTGTGACTGTGTTTGAATTCGTTACCGGGATATTTGTAATTCTTAATGGAGCGGCAGTATCTATTAAATCCATGATTTTTTTACCTGATTTTATATACACTTCGTTAGCAACATCGCGTAAAAAATCTCGGAAAACACTGTTATAATAATTTTCTATCGTTGCATTCGTGCTGTAGAATAAAGGTTCATTTGCATTTCTCTCCTTATATATTCTACCGGTTTCCAGTACTTCCTGTCTTTCCTGAGAAATGATCTCATATTTTATTTCTATAGTGTAGCTTACCTGGAAGCTGGGACGCCAATTAGCTTTTATACTTGTAATTTCAAAGAAAATTAAGAACTGAGGATTTTGTTTAAGTATATCGGCTCGATTTTGTGAGATGTTTATGTCTGCTGTTGTTGGTATCATTAACATCTGAATTCTGTTTCTGTAATTATTCGGTAATTCATTTATGATTCTTTCCTGCATTTCTGTAAGCCACAGCCAGCCCATAAATCTTTGTGAGAATTGTTGTGGGAAATTCTCCTGAACTACTAAATTTGTTACTAGTGCGAGGCGTATTTTGTTATCTGGAAATATCAACCCAGACATTAATTCACCGGCATCTCTGAGAGACATCTTTGCTGCAGCAGATTTTGATATATCCCGACCTATTCCTCCGCATGATCTGCTGAACAAAACTTTGTTATCGTAAGTGCTTATGCCTTTTAATTCAGTTACCGCTCTGTACACTTCCATGCCACCGAGTGTCCCAGTATATTCAGCAAATGATTCCCCTATAATCAATATATCTATACCTTGTTTTTTTGCTATTGCAGATGCCTGGGTGGGGTTTCCCAATGCTAAACTCAATTCATTTTCGGAAATTGTGAAAATTTTTACATTGTAACCATTTTTGATCAGATGATTTATAATGGCTGTTTGAACTTGAGGATCCGGAATTTGACGAACAATTTGCACAACCACTTGTGGTTTTGGTTCTTCAAATACTTCTTCGGTTATAACTACTCCAATGGTGGCATTTTTAGGTGGAACCCACCATTCGGATGACATGAGACTAATAGACATAAAAATTAACAAAACGATGACTAAAAAAGCTTTTTTCATAGATGCACCTCCGTTTAAATGTATGATAATTATTAATCTGTTTATTTTCGTGATATATAAAATAATTTTATGCGTATTGACACAATGTATTATATATTATACCGTATTTATTTCTTTAATTTTGTTTTCATTGTGATTTGTTACATTTGTTTCGGTTATATATTGCCAATAAATGAAAAAAACTGTGAAAGGTATACCGACGAGAAATATAAATTCAAATCCCACAAGCCAGGACAACTCGCCTTTCAATTTCATGATTAAATTGTAATTGCCTTCTGATGATTGTATTATTATTCCCTGTATGCCTGCGGCTATAAGAAATGCACCGTTTGCCGCACAGTAAAGAATTGTCATGAATTTTGACAACACCACAAAAAATATACCGGTTCCGACTCCGGACACAATGGGAATTATAATATTAATCATTTCGTTCATATCAACCTTTTGATTGGCGAGTATCAGTATTGATAATAACCCCCCCATAATGAAGCCTTGCAGAAACAATCCGATTTTGTAAAGGAAGTATCCGGCGAATGCGCCACCCAATGCACTGAGAGCCGTGATGACATTCGCCATTTCCTGCGGTGAATTATTAATTCGCATCGCAGCCCATGCCACAATTCCGAAAACCAGGGTACTACCCAATGCGATTATTAATTTGAATATTTTGAATCCGAGCATTCCAAACAACAAGCCAAGTGCTATTGACAATATTATTGTGATGTTAATCGAAGTGGAGTTTCTGAACATTTCTCTTACAACGGCATTATAGAGGTTCCCGATCGAATCCATAAAATAGTGCATGAATAATTGCATTTTTATCACCGATCCTTTATAGAATATATCTTATATATACCGATAGTTGAATTTTTCCGCACGCTTATAAATTTGATTTTTAAACTTTTTATTCTTTTTCTGTTCCTTGGAATTCTCTGCTCAGGCATATATATCCACCCCACAGATAAGGATCGGCGTATCCTTTTTCTCTATAAAGTGTATCTATTAATTCAATTTTGGCTTTTCTTAATGATTCCTCCGCATCATCCGTCTTTAAATATTTCTCGTAAAATGATTTCATCAGTTTGACACTTTCTTTGTCTGAAATTTCCCACAAAGTCATTATTATGGTTTTAACTCCCGCCAGGAAAAAGGCTCTTTGAAGACCTATCACTCCACTGCCGGGTACTATCTTTCCAAGTCCCGTTTCACAGGCGGAAAGGATAACCAAATCGGTATTTTCAAGATTCATGTTAGTTATGTCATATGCTGTTATTATTCCATCTTCTATTTCTTCTTTTTCTTTTGGGGTGAGTGTGCTTTCATCTGATAAAACCGTGTTTATTCCGGTCAGCACGAGCCCGGAATTCATCAGGGGATTGGTTTTGGTTTTTGTTTCATGAAAAAATCCATGTGAAGCGATGTGTATTGTTTTAGGGCTTTTTAAGTTTTTAACTTTTCTGTCGGTCGCTTTTTCACCTGTCAAATAATCTGAAATTTCCCAATTTTCTTTCGCCAATAATTCGACTATGATTTTTCCCTCAAGCTGTGTGCCTTCGAGGCGGGGGAATTTAAAATCTTTGCTTCCGAACTTTAAAAATCCAGCAGCATTTTTTTTTACATCATTTTTATTTTTGCCGGTGTCATTTTTTTGGGGATAATCGTAATCCGGGTCAATGATAAGGGCTATATTCTTTTTATCGCCAGGTACGCTGACTTTTACAATGTCTTTTAAACTCGTCAGGTATTTCACATGAGTTTCTTCGATGAGATATGAATCTTCTTCGGTGTAAAGAGTTTCAAATGGGAGTTTGGTAATTTCTCCCGTTGCACAGATCGTGATTTTTCCTGGTATTTCATAATTTTTCTCCTGTCTGTTTTTTAAAAAGGAGAAAAATATTTTGAACAGTTTTTTCGACAATTTTTCCGCTTCAGCTTCGTATATGCTGTCCGATATGCTTTTTCTGTATTCCGCTATCAAATCGTTCAGAATATTTGCTTCACCCAGATCGTATATTCGAATTGTGTCGTTTTTCTTTATCACGAACATTAAATACCTGTTTTGTTCGAGCATCTGGTATATATCCATGAGTATTTCATCGTGTGAAAGTGCTTTTTTTATCTCTTCGCAATCAATTTCTTTCAATTTGTTTTGTATGTCTATGTTGTGTATTTTTCCCAACAGGAATTTCTCAAGCTTTTTTATCTCACTTTCTTTTTTCATTTTGTTTTCAACAGTGCTTGAAGCCATATCAATTTTGAGTTCTTTCCATTCGTTGAATTTTTTCTGTATTTCCGGTGCGCTTTCTTTTTTTTCGCATACGTTTCTCATCATTAGATTTTGAATTGCGGTTATTTCGAGTATCATCGATTTCCTGACAGACAAAAGACGGTGAGTCTCGGCAATTTTAACTGGATCTTTTCTGAAACTTCTCATCAGTGAACTCAGCAATAAGTCGTGTTCCGTGTTCATGCTGTTTAAAAGTTCCAAGGCTTCGTTTTCTCCGAGTCTGAAAATTATTTTTTTGAGTATTTTGTTCTGAATATTTACTGAGTCAGTCAACGTACGATAAGCTTCTTCTTCTTTTTTTTGAATCGTATACATTTTAGATTTGTCCGACAGTGTTTTTGTGTATTCGAGAGTTTCGATTCCCGCCTGATTGTATATTATTTCGAGTGCCCTGTCATATAGTTTCGAATCCGCCTGATTGCTTTCATCCCGAACCATATTTGCATATTCCCGCAAGTATGAAGCATATTCCAATGTGTTTTTTAGTTTTTCATCGTCTGAATTGTTCAAAATCTTCTCAAGTATTTCTTTGGCTTTTATTTTTTCCCCTGTTTCATAAAGAACCGAGCAATAATTTTTCAGAGTTCTGTAATATGCCAAATGGCTGTGCATTCCGATTTCCCTGAGTATGCTCAATGTTTTTTCAAATATTTTAAGTGCTTTATTATATTCTTTTGTCTTTGTGTAAAGGTACGCGAGGTTGTTCAGGGTTTCCGCATATTTTTGGGAATTTTCTCCCTGTTCTTTCTGTCGCTCCTCCAGCGCCTGCAAAAGGTGTTTTTCTGAATTTTCGTATACTCCCAGCACCATGTAAAACACACCGAGGTTGTTTAGTATGTTGTTGTGTTCCGCAAGGAGTTCGTCTATGTTTTTTTCTGTAAGTTCAAGCAACTCAAGGTAAATTTGTTCGGTTAATTCGTAATTGCCGAGTATTCTCTCAATCATGGCAAGGTTGTTCTTTGAATGAATATACTCTTTAACAGGAAAAGGCCGTAATTTTTCTTTTATTTTAAGCGATTCGAGTACGATGTTTTCTGCTTTTTTATAAAAACCTTTTGTTTTGTACATTATCCCGATATTGTTCAGTATTTCCGCTTGCTCAAAATGGGAAGCCGATTTGAGGTCTATATCCTCAAATATCTTTAAAGCCTCTTCGATTTTTCCCTTACTCCAACTTTTTTCTCCCAGTTCGATTTGCTTTCTTACGCCGGTTTCTTTCAAGGCAATTCACCTCAATTTTAACTCAATATGCTTTCAGCAATTGGCGATAAACAGATAATACCTGCCGGAATCCAAATTTTCGAATACACATGTATATTCATAGTGTGTATCGTCGTAGTAAGATTCCTTCAGGTTTAATATGTCCATGTCGCTGTTATTTTCAGAAGTCGAAATGAGACCTATTATCGGTGATATTTCATCCGCACAGTTCTCTTTTTTTATGGTTACGGTTATTTTATTCTCTTTTTCATCCAGTGCAATAGTCATTCTATCTTCGTCTTTATCCGATGTGTTTACTTTGGTGAGGGTTTTGATTTTTTTGCATGATTCCTCTCCCCTTGACATGTCGAGTACCGTTTCATAGCTGTATGGTGAGTTGTTTTTATCGAATGTGATCTGGCTTAATAATCTCTTTCCGGTTTTTTTTGCTTTCATATATATTTTTACCGCGCTGTAAGTCAGTGAGTTTATGTTTCCGAGCATTTTGTCGATCGCTGCATTTATTCTTTCCTGATTGGTATTTTCTTTCTTTTTCCGAAGCAGTCGTATAAGGTTTGCTTTTTCAACTGTCTCATTGTCTTTTTGCAAAGTCCAGTTTCTTAAGAAAATAAGCAATTCGTATTCTTCTCTTATATTTTCAGAGCAATGATCACATTCGTACAGATGTGCTTCAATTTCCGTTAATTCTTTCAGATCGAGCTTTTCAAGTTCCTGGTTTTGAAGGTATTTCAGGTATTTTTCTTTTTGTGATTCATTTAGGTGTTCGGTTTTCATCGCCGTTCATTCCTCCTATCTTTTCTCTTTATTATTTACCGACATTAACCTCTTTTTCCGCACGTTCCGAAATTCCTTTTTCTTTTAATTTATATTTTATTTTCGAGAGTGTTCTTGAAGTCCATTCGCTTATGCTTTTGGTTGGATTTTTACCGAAATATATGTTTAAGTATGTGTTTCCCGCTTTTTGAACAATGTATTTTAAAATTACTTCTCTCGTTTTCATATCTGTTCTGGAAACTATTTGATCGTTTGTCCTTTGAAGTTCATACTTCAATTCCTGGAAAATGCCAGTTATAAATTCTTTGGGTCTTAAAGAATTTGCCGTGAATTCTTCAACCATTTCTTCAAATATATTTTCAAGAATTTCTTCGGAATATTTTTCTTCAATTTCCTTTGGTTTAAGACCCAGGCGAGAGGAACCCGAATCAGACATGCTAAGCACAGTATAAGATAATCCGAAGCATATTAAATGCCAGGGATATCCGTTTGACGATTTAAAAGATTCTTCGAGAATTATTTGTCCGATAATTTCTTCTTTAAAAATTATTTCAGGATTTTTTTGCTCTTCAGAATTGTGGTTATATGAAACATTCTCAATGTCCATTCCTTCATTTTCTGTTTCATCAGAATAGTCTGGGAAATAATCAGTATTTTTTTCAGTTTTGTTTTTCGATTCTTTGATATGATTCAGTGTTACTGTCCTTATCCATGTGTAAAATGCCTTTTCTGGATTATATGCATGTAAATATTTCCATATTTTCAACCATATATTTTGCAGTTTATCATCTATGTATTCTTTTTTATTTCCGCAATTGAAGAATTCATAATCGTTCTTTTTTATTATTTCCACAATCGAACCGGAGAATAAATCCATTAATATTAAAAATGCCGTTCTGTTTTTATCCCTGGCAAGCTTGACGAATAATATCGCCACCACTTCTTCAACTAGCTTACCCATCGAAGAAACATCGTGGGAAAATTCTTCCAGATCAATTTCTTTTAATCCATACACTATTTTTTTTATTTCCTTTTCCAAATCATTCCTTCTCAATTCTTTAAGTATTGCCGCATGTTTAATTCGTATTCTGTTGAATACTCCTCTCTGGAGTGTTGTGCGATTTTCGGAAATCATTTTTTCTCCTTTCCAAATATGTTTGTTAATTATGGCCTATTGTAAAATCATGGCCTGCCATCAATATTTTCGGAAATACGAGTATCCGCAGGTATTCGCGGGAAATCTCAGGCATTCGGATTTTCATGTTCCGGCTCAATTCCATGGCCGTTATTTCATCGTCATCTTCCGAATAAAAACTGTTTATAAGAGCATAGGTGAATAATCCGTGATTGAGTTTTTTTACTTCCAGACTGTCTTCTTTCGAAAATGATGATGAAAAAACATAAACTCCCATTTTTCGATTTAAATCAAAAAGCCTGTCTTCGAGCAAGCTGAATGTATAGATATCTGTGACCATTCCGGATTTGCATGCGTCTATGAAGAGAATTATGTTTTGAGAATTCAGCTTTTTGATTCTTTCGTATATTTTTTCAAAAGAAAGAGGGGTTCCGTTTGCCTGCATTAAGCAGAATCTGTTTTTATCTCCAGCTTCATCAAGTACTCCGTGACCTGAATAATAAAAAATAAATATATCGTCCCCGTTTATTTCTTTTTCAATCTCTTTGAACTTTTTATCCAGGTTATCGCCGTGGAAATCATCGTTTAAAAACATAAAGATTTTATCTTCATTTTTTATTGATTTTCTTTTTTCTGAAATTGTTTGGATTATTTTTTCGGCGTCTGCCGCGCAAGAATCGAGTTGGCGGAATTTTTCGTATTTGTCAACGCCAATTGCCAAAAGGTATAGTTTTCGGCTTAAGGATGTTTTCTCATCCAAAAAATCTTCATTTATGACACTCATAAATTTCTCCTGTGAATATACACCGTCTTCTGAGTAGACACATACTGTTATGTTGTTGTTTTTTTCAGGTAATTCAACCGGGATTTCAATAATGTTCAGCTTTTTTTCATAACATGGTTTGTTTTGGATTCTTCCGTTTATTGATACCCGTGGAAAGAAATTCCGGTTTGCTTCATCTGTTTCTACGATAAGGAAGGTTTTTCCACCTTCCCTGTGAATGTTTACCGAATTTATCCGTATAGGTTTTTTATAGTCGTCTATTCTGTTTATCTTTTTTTCGTTTTCATAAAGAATTTCTATATCTGATTTGTTTTCTGCAAGGGAACGTATAGGGAGTTGGGTGTTGTGGAATATCTCGTAATATGTTTTAAAAGGATTTACATCCGATGCACTTTCTTTCCCGGTATTTATCCTCCATTTCAAAATTTCATCGGCATTTTGACTGCATGAATAATAGCCGTTTTGCGTCCACAGTATCCATTCTTTGGTGATACCGTCTATGTAGAGGTTGATTAAATTCTGACCATCGGCTGTTCTGTACCATCTTACAGTGCCGTCCGAGAATAATGCCACGCATTGTTCTCCGTTTTTAACTATATTCACGTAGTAAATTATACCCGGGGCAGGTTTTGTCCACAGCAGATTTCCGCTTTCATCAAAATACCTGAGATACCATTCCGTTCCGAGAAGAAAGCCGGTTTTTAATGCATTTATGGCAAGGGCTTTTGATTTTTCATTTTCTTTGATTGGCAAAGTGAAACCGTTGAGTGATGTGTCTTTCGAATCTTTCCATTTATCGATATTCAACGAGGTGGTTATTGGGGGGAAGTATTCAAATTTACCGGTGTCGCATTTGTTTTCATATATCTGACGTGTGAAAACATCAAAAACATATGGATTTCCATTGTCATCAAGATCTATTTTGATTTTGTCGCCATCGCTGCTGATTTCGAATTTATCTGAAATGTTTTTTATCTTTTTTCCAGTACTTTCGTTTCTGTATATATGATTAAGTCCGTTTATTATTCCCCAACATGGATCATATGAAGCGTAAACGATTTTTCCGTTGAATTCTTTTATTTGTGATATCCATTCTGTATCAAGTTCGACTGATTCAAGTTTGCCCCTTCCGGATTTATTCCAGACATACATTTCGTTTTTTCCGGTTGTGAATTCTCCTGCGGCGGCTATTTTTGAATCGTTGTCAATCCAGGCAACCGAGAAAACAGAGCCTCTGACACCTTTGGTATTGATGCTGTAAAGCAATTCTAAATTCTTTGCCGATAATATGTCGATTTTGTTTTGTGTGTCGTCTATAAATGTTATGGCGATTTTATCGCCTTTTTTTGAAAAAACCGTGTTGTAAACGAATTTTCCGGAATAAGTATTTTTTATTTCTGTCAGTTTGAGTTTTCTATTGCAGATCTCATACAGGTATATTTCTCCCGTAATGCTGCCTGCGACTATTTTATCCTGATCAGGCGATATATCACACCAAAAAGATGAGGAATTCCAAACATCTTCACTCTGATCAAGCAGTTCATAGTTTTTTCCGTCATACAATTGTATTCCGTGTCCCCAACTCAAAGACAATATCAGGTAATCTCCATTTTTTGAGTACTGCAAATGGTGTGCAATGTGGGGAGTTTTTAAAGTTTTTTTAATTTCTTTGGTTTCACAGTCAAAAATATAAACCGTTCCGCCCGGATTCCATGGTGATTCCTGCATTCCACAGGCAATATCGCCGTTATAATTGTTGACACTGATACTTAATATCTGTCCTTCCTTATCGTTCCCAAAAGGGGGATAAAGTGTGCTTATTAAAGAAACGGAAGCTGTCATTTCATCACTGTCGTCAATATCCCATATTTTTACGGTTTTATCGTATGAAGCAGTTACAAGAGTGCTGTTTTTCTCGTTTATGTCGATTTTTGTTATCAAAGACGTGTGGCTTTTATCGTCTATAAAAATCGTTGGATCGTATGTAAGTTCTTTTTTTGCTTTGATGTACATTTCGCATTTTTGATTCTCTCTTTTTACCCACAATAAGAGTACATCATCATCTCGAACCTGGTCTAATATTTCTTCAAGTTCCCGATTTTCATTTATCCTGCTCTGAACCGGGATTTCCAATGAATCCAGGGTTATGGATTTTTCTATATAGTTTTTCATTTCCTCTTTTTCTTTCTTGCTGAGAACTTTGACTCCGAGTATGACATCACCTTTTTGCAGATAACCGTATCCAGGATAATTTTGAAATATATTCAAGACTGTCAGATTGTCCAAGAATACACCGAGTTTGAAAGGATTTTCCACACAGAAAATGGTATTCCCGATTATCATAAACAAAAATACGCAGAAAACAAACTCTTTTTTAATGGTATTCATAACGAACTGTATACTCGACAAACCTCCCGTCTCTGTATATGAGAACGGAAAACATTTCACCATCTAATATAGGCCTAAGACTTTCTCCAAGCGAATTCATATCCACAGTACCAAAATTGTTAATTTTGAAAATAACGTCCGAAATCCCCAAATACTCCCTGTTGAAATAAACACTTCTGTCCACTTTTCTTTTGGTATCTTGATTTGGTTCGTCAACTATATTTATATGGGACATGGGAGAATAAATCACCGAGACTATCAAATCACCGGTTCTCAGAAAATTGGATGCCAGTGAATTTGCCATTATTTCCTCAATCTTTGCCGTTCGCATCCCCATGTTCGAGTAATTTAAATACTGATTGCTCACATATACCCCAAGTTGTATACAAAAAGCATTACAAAAACAAATAAGAAGGAAAACAATTAACAACATATTCTTCTTCACAGCTAAAACCGCCTTTGTAAGTATTTATTGTGTTTTTATGTTCAATTTATAATATTTTTTATTAAGTCTATTTTATCATATATTCCGTAAACTAATCAAAAATCGTAACATATGAAACACTGACCCGGTAATATGAGTTGGAGAGGAATAAAGGAGATGATTACGCTGAAAAATTATCAAAAAGTATTTAGACCTTTACCGAAAAACTTAAAAATTTGTCATATCGATAACTGAAGAGTTTGGCTGAAAGGCAGTACTCTTGAAATAATATTAGCTTTCAGTAAAAGGTGGAATATTTTTAAATTGAGCAGTTTCATGATAAACAAAATAAAAGGGCAATTTGCAGCTAAAGTTACTCGAATTGCCCTTACAAAACCTTTGCAGTTGAAGAAATCAAAAAAAGTAATATCTTTATCTTTAAAAACGGATTTGCACTGAAAAATATGATGAACATGCAACCAGCACAGAAAAATTATTGCCGGAAAATTGAAAATTCTCTATTGAGAGATTTTTTGGCTATGTCAGGCAATGAGCTATTTTAAAAATCAAAATTAATTTCCTTTTCTTCAACATGCTTATTTATTTTATGTGTTATGAGTAAATCATTATAGCCTGCCTCTATGGTGTAGTTCTCATCTTTCAAAATCCAAAGCGTTATGGGAGCCTTTCCTGCGAGGAATCCGTTTATGAAAATATCGACATTTTTTTTGTTCGATGAAATGGCGATACTCGTATATTTTTTTTCGAATTCTTCAATGTTTTTCCTGTTTATACCGTCTTCTTTGGTGGCAATTTCTTTCAAATCGGTGTACCATTCGGTATCCATTATCGATACATTGTCATCACCCGATAGAAATACATCGTATTCAATTCCATTTTCCAAAAACGATAAAGACTTCAGTGTTTTTTCACGGGATGAAGAAATTACAGGAAAATACTTTTTGAAAATTTCCCTTTTCCCGTTGTTTACCTTCAACATCATATGGTTCAGATTACTGCATTTAATACCGGTATCAAGGGGGATTTTCGCCATGTTATCCAGGATAAATGCTTCGGATACAGTTTCCTCTTTGAATATTAAGCTGCCGTTCGCAATCGGGAAACTGCTTATAGATATCAAATTCAAATATTTATCGTTTAATTTGTGTGTGTCGCTTATATCGATGAATTTTACTTTGAAGTATTCGTTTTCGGGCAGATAGTATTCCTGAGTAAAATCGGTTTCATCGACTCGTATTGTACAATCTGAAAAATTACCTTTTTCATCATACCATCCTATCGAATGCTCCCCCTTTTTCAGAGATATGCCGGTAAATTTGTCATACTTAAATCCGTTGATTAAAAAAGCCGTAATTGGCGATTTCGTGATCAGACTTATGGGATGCTTTTCCGGATATTGATTGTAGTAAATATCATAAATATCAAATTTAAAATGTGTTTTTGAAATAACTTCGATTAATTCTTCCGGATTTTCAGCTTTAATTTTTATTCCATCTTGAATGCCGGAGAGTAAAACCAATTTAAAAAAACCTGTTTTATTCAGGTCGAAAAAATCTTCGATATTCAACGTCATTTCTGCTTCTTCAGAAACATAATGCAGCAGGTTACCTTTTTCGTCGAACAGGAATAAAAAGCGATCGGATTCAGCTGATACAGGCAAATTTATTATTGGGGAATCTTCAAAAACGATGATATCATGATCGAATAACCTTGTATCATTTGAATTTATAGCCAGTTGACGCATTTCATTATAAGAGTTGTTTGTACAGAAAAACAGATAAGAAAAACAGGCCAGTATCACAGAAATAAAAAATGCTTTTTTAATTTCGATCATCTCCGATTTTCATTAGCTGATGTTGTAATGATATTATATATTATAAACCATATGGAATGCTGTTCGATGTTAAAATTGATATTATCTGGATATTTTTAAATATTATGAAAGTTAATGTGAATTTAAAGTATTTGATGAGTGTTTTGCTGAATATATAATGCAATTTTTTATCAGAGGCAAGAACAAAAATTTATCGGAAGAATTTTTACTGAATCGAATTTTTTTGCAAAAAACAAGAGTGCGTATTGTTTCCTCATGAAACAATACGCACTTTTACAATATCCTTAATCGTCATGCATGGCAAGATAATTTGCATGGCTCCATAGTAGCGGGCATGCTATTTCTCCCCATTTTTCCACCCATGGCAGGTACATTGATTTGTCGATGAGGTATTCCGGAATTTGTTCCGGTAGTTCGAACCTGCCGTTTGCCTTCCCCTCTATCCACATTTTGATTTTTTTAAACTCCGAATCGTTTCCCGACAGTCTAAAATACCCGGCCAGAGATGCGGAAAGCAAGATCCAGCTTCCACCGCCGAAATATGTATCGGTGGAATACCTTTTCACACCACCTTCAAAATAGAGGTCATCGACAATCTTTTCGGCGGTTTTTTTCATTATTGGGTTATCGTGGGTATAAAGCCCATAAGGATAGCATGCCCAGATCAAACTTGAATCTACCTTGTGATTCAGAGTGGATTTTATAAAGCGGCCATCCTCAACGAAATTTTTTTCCAAAGTGTTCAATATTTCCCGCCATCGAGTTTCCGTGCCAAGTAGTTTTTCTGCAGCTTTAAGTCCGGCCGCTACGGCAAACAAAGTCGAGGTGTGTATTGCGTTGCATTCCTCTTCCCAGGCGTCGTAACAGGGATTTTTCCATATTTTTCCCAGGTAATCGCGGATCAGTTTTACACTTTTTTTATCGTAATCGAAATCTGTTCTTTCGATTAACTCTCCCAGAGCCCAGAGATATATGCCGTAACCGTCACTCTGGGCATTCTCCCAGTTGTCCTTATTCATGTATCCGTCGAGGGTGTAGCGTGTGGGAAGGAAATCCTTTATAGATATCTCTTCATCCGGTTTGGAAAGGATTTCGATTATACGGGTTTCATACCTGTTTATAACCTTTTCAACCCAGCGGAAAAATTTTACGGCCGAATCGGATTCGTTAGCGGTCATCATGCCGTATGCTATGAATGCCCCGTCTCTCAACCAGGAAAAACCGTATTGCGAAAACATGGGACTTGCGATGTATGCACCGCTTTCATGCTGGTTATTCAGTATTATCTCTTTTGACCTGTCGTATAATGTCATTTTGTTTCTCCTTAATATGATTTAATCGCTCAGTTTTTTCCAGTTTATCGATTTGCTTACAACTTCTTCGCCTGAAACAAATCCTGTTTTTTCTATTTTATCCAGAGATACGGTGTTCAGGAGTTTTTCTGCTTCCTTTTCGTTGCATGTAATTAAAAGTGCATTTTTATCGTAATTCCAATGGGGCGAGAATATGTCATCGTTTTCCGGTAGACTGATGGGGATAACCGCATCTTTTTTTATATAAATCACGGTCTCGAATTCTTGAGATTCATAGAATTTCAACCATCCGGCCGGGACGGAGGAATGTTTTTCAAACGGAAACACCAGGAAATTTTCTCCGAAATAATATGCGAGCGTTTCTTTTATATCGGGATTTTTAATCGCCGCCGGATAAGTCAGTGGTATGCCGTCTGCCACTGTTTTTGCGGCTTGTTCGGCGATATACGGTATCAGACACATTCTCAGCGACACGATATTCCTGTAGAATTTTATTACGGAATCATCCGAATAAACCGCAGCTATGTTCCAGGGTGAACGTTCGGCCGAGGGTATTGGGTCTCCAGGGCGTTCGGAATGGAACTGGAATATGGGGGTAAAAAGGGCTATTTCCAGTGCGTTTTTGTATAAATCAACCGATGGAAGGTCTCCGCTGAATCCCGCTATATCCCATCCCCAAAATGGATTTCCCGAAACGGATACGTTCAATCCGGCAGTTATGTTGCTTTTTAGCGCTTCCCACGTGGAATCTTCGTCTCCGACCCAGAACAGACTGTTCGCAGGAGTTCTGGTGTAACCGCTTCGGCTGAAAAGTATTCCGTCTTCACCCGCAACTTCTTTAGCAGCCTTGAAATATTTTTCAGGATATGCGTTTCGGGCTGAAGACACCGATTCTCCATCATATACATGATTATATCTGCCGGATATATGCTCACCACCGTCGGTTTTAAAACCGGAGATACCGAGTTCTTCAATCAAATATTTTCTTTTACTCTTCCACCATTCGGAGGCTTCTGGATTGAAGAAATCAATCACTCTGCTGTGGTCAAACCAGGTACCCTTCTGAATTCTGTAGGGCTCGTCTTTTTCGTTTTTAACAACATAGTTTTTCGAATCGGCATACCCGATATCGTTTTTGTGCTGCTCGCTTATCTTCGAATCGTGACGCAGTACCGGAATCTGCCATAGGACCAGTTTCATTCCGGCTTCTTTCAGCTTATTCATCATCGCTACCGGATCAGGCCAGGGATCCCTGAAATTTATGTCTTTAAGTGCCAAATGTTCTTCGCCTTTTGTCGGAATGTATTCTGCACCGTTGAATATATAGAAGGTTTCTTCGTCCGACCAGGCTTCTATAACCACTACTTTACCGGGCAAATCATATTTCAGAGAATTTTCAATTACTTTTTCAATTTTTTTCTGGTTGTTCCATTCATTCGCCGAAAGCCATGGTCCCCATACCCAATCGGGAGGCAGAGTCGGCTTCACTATAGAATAGAAATTCTTTATTATTTCTGCAGTTTCGGTATTTTCCCATATTCCGAATTTACAGTTATCTTCTGATAATGGTACTCCAAGTGTCTGTACTTCTATTATAAGTTTGTGTTCGGACAGAGAAAATTTTGTTCTGAAATGGGTATCGATGAAAATTCCAAATCCTTTATCCGAATACAGTATTGGCACAGGTGCGTAACCTCTTCGTTTTTGCACTTTATACTGGTTGTAAACGGCACAGTATCTGTCTCCCTCTTCCAGGTAAAAAGATTCGTAATGTTCCCCAAGTCCGAAGAATTTTTCTCCTTCTTCCACATCGATTGTCAACCTGAGATCGTATTCTTTCTCAAGATCGGTAAGGGTTTGGCATTCATTTTTCCGGGACATTTTTATAAGATTCACATCAGTTTTTTTCCATTTTTTACAAACAATTTCAAACCATTCGCTGTTTAAAGCCGAATTCGGCCCCTGTCCGGCGAAAATTCTGTATCTTAATTTATCGCCTGCCTTAAATTTTGGTAATTCGCATGTCCAGAATGCCCAGCAATCATCGACATATTGAAATTGTGCGAGTTCCTTTCCGTTTTTTTCTTCTGTTTCCCATTTTATCCAGGCCCTTTCGCCCGCACCGCTCATTTTAACCTTGAAGCTGACTGTCAGCGGTTCATTTTCATAAAGATCCCCGGATAATTCTACTCCGGGCAATTTGATATAAGGATCATCTATCCCAAAAGGTATATGTTTTATGTATTCCATGTTTTCCTCCGGTTATAAGAATTTATTTAAGACGGCAATTCTGTTTTCAGCGCAACGATTATTATAAATAATGTCCCGCCATAAACAGGCGGGACATTATACGGTCTTAACTATCCCGAGGTGCCGTAAGTTGAAATGAACTCCCCGTTCAAAAAATACGTCTTATATATCAGATACAGATGCTTTCTTGTTGACTGCTGCCGTAACTTGGGGGATATGTTGCGGTGGCAGTTTTTACTTCAATTGCTTGTTTATTTCTTCCGCTACGACATCGAGTGCAGCCTGTGCGGATTTTAAACCGAGCTTTACTGAATCGAGTTCTTTGTTTACCACATCGGTGAAGGCACCCCAACCTCTTATTACAGGAGGAACCGCTGCTCCTTCAAGTGATTCAAATATGGCTTTTTTGTTCAAAGGCAATGAATTGTCGTTAAGATACGGTTTGAGTAAAGCTTCATCTGAAATTGCAGGTAATTCCCAACCTTTCTCGAATCTGAGTTTTGCAGCCAATTCACTTGTCGTGAGGAATTTCATCCATTTCCATGCTGCATCTCTGTTGTTTGTCCTGTTGGACATGACCACGGCGTTGGCAAAATAATGTGCACCTTTTGAAGCCATTCCCGGTTCTACCTGAATATCCCAGTCGAAATCGCATTCTTCCCTGAACTGGCTGAAGAACCAAATTCCCGTATGCACCATGGCAAGCTGGCCATTTACGAAAAGGTCTTCCGAGTTGAGTCCGGCTTCTTCTTCCGTAGAAGGCATAATGTTGTACTTTATCTTGTCAACAAGCCATTTGAGGGCATTCACTCCAGCTGTGCTGTTTATTGTGGCTTTACCGTCTTTTATCATAGAACCTGAGTTCTGTGCCAGAACCTTGTAGTATTCCCAAAATTGAATAGGCTGATAAGTTCCCCATATCATTTGATCTTCATCGGTGAGTAATTTTGCCGCTTCGAATTCATCTATCCATGACCAGTCGGATTTGGGATATTCCACTCCGGCCGCATCAAAAAGATCTTTGTTGTAGAAGAGTACTACGGTAGAAAAACTTGCGGGGAATCCGTATTGTTTTCCGTCACTTGAAAAACCTCTGTAGGCTTTGTCGTAGAAGATTTTTTCGCTTGAGAAATTCATCTTTTTATTTATATCGTCAATTGGTGACAGTAAACCATCTGCGGCATATTCGACGAAGTTCTCGTAGTTGATCTCGAAAGTATCGGGCTGTGTGTTACCCGCATACATTGTCGAGAGCTTCAGGAAATAATCTTCCCACGCTACGGGTATTACGTTGATTCTGATATCCGGATTTTCTTTTTCAAAAGCATTTACTATTTCCTGCAATGTTTCTTCGTGACTCGGAACCGCGGAGAAAGTCATGTAATCAATAGTTACCGCTGCAAAAGAAAACAGAGAAACTAAAAAGCCTACTGTTAAGACAGTGAATAATTTACGCATGTTACACCTCCATTTATTTTCTCAGCCTTTTAATCCGGCTGAGGACATGCTTCCTATAAATTTTTTCTGCGCAAAAAGATACACGATTAGAATCGGTACGATACTGACAACTGCGCCCGCACTTACAAGATTCCATTGAGTTGACCATCTGCCCTGCAGTGCGGAAAGCCCCAAAGGCAATGTCATCATATTTTGATTGGTGGTCACTATCAACGGCCATATATAACTGTTCCAGCTATCCATAAATGAAAATATCGAGAAGGTGGCTATTGCCGTTTTGTTCATCGGTAATATGATTTTGAAAAACACCTGTAAATAATTCGCTCCGTCGATCAAAGCCGATTCGTCGAATTCTCTGGAAGTGCTCATGAAAGCCTGTCTGAAAAGGAATATACCGAATGCGCTGAACAATCTGGGCAATATCAGTCCCAAATAAGTATCGACCCATCCGAAGCTTCTGATTATCAAATACAGAGGTATGGCGGTAACCTGGAAAGGGATCATCATCGTGATTAAAAATACCGTAAATAAAAGATTCTTGAATTTAAAATTGAACCTGGCAAATGCGAATGCGGTCATGGAACATATTATTATTTGAGAGATCACTGTAATTAAGGTAACGAAACAACTGTTGAATAAAAATCTTCCGAATGGATATTTTTCGAATATGGTTATATAATTTTCAAAGGTGATTTCTTCGGAAAATAATTCCGGTGGATATTGAAGAGTGGCTTTTTTGGGTTTGAGTGAAGTCGATACGGTCCACAGGAATGGAAAAATCATTCCCGCAGCTATTGAAATCATCAAAATTATGATTATTATTTTCGTGAATTTTTTCATGAGTAAACCACCCATTTTTTTTCAAGTTTATTTTGTATAAGGCTTATTACAAGTATTATCAGCATTAAAACCCATGAAAGTGCGGCGGCATAACCCATTTGAGAGTATTTGAAAGCGTTTTTATAGATATGCTCGACTAACACCGAAGTGGCTCCGGCAGGGCCACCTTCCGTCATAACCCATACCTGTTCAAATACTTGGAAGGCGCTGATTGCAGAAATCATGGATGTTAAAAATACGCTCGGACTTATAAGAGGCAATGTTATTTTCCAGAAGCGCTTCCATGAATTCGCTCCATCGAGTGAGGACGCTTCCAAAAGTTGCTTATCAACATTTTGTAATCCGCCCAAAAGAAGTACCATCGCAAAACCCATATCTTTCCATGTGCTTGCCAATATTACCCCCCACATTGCCCAGGACGGATCGAATAACCAGCTCGGACCTTGAATGCCCAGAACTGATAATCCTTGATTTATCATCCCAAATTTCGGATTCAACAAGCCTTTCCAGATAAGAGATACCGCAACCCATGAAGAAACCACCGGGATGAAATACGCTCCTCTGAAAAAAGAGATTCCCTTGAATTTCTGATTTACCAACAAGGCTAAAATCATTCCGAAGAAGATCACGAGAGGTACTTCGATAAATACATACTGCAAAGTATGAAGGCAGGAACTCCAAAAATCACTCGAGGTAAACATTTTTATATAATTGTCTACAAAAACGAAATTAGGATCGGTTCTGATATTCCAATCGGTAAAACTCAGGGCGAATGACCATATCAAAGGTACAATCTGGAAAATCACGAATAATATTAATGAGGGTAACAAGAAAATCAACACGTATTTTTTATGTTTTTTTTGCATATGTCTTCTCCGATCATTTTTTTAGCATATTCCCATCGAACAATTCTTTCTCGATCACCCTGTAAATACATCCCATTATCCAGGCGTCTTTTCCGAGTGTATCTATTTCAAAAACCACGTCATCTGCCAGCCTTCCGAAGCAGTTGTTTTTTGCATATTCTATGGATTGTGCGAGAAACATGTCTTTGAACTCCAGGCCTTCACCCCCGATTAAAAAATATTCGGGAGCCAGTATGTTTATCAGGTTTTTTATCGCAATGCCAAGTAGAATAGCCATTTCAGCAAAGATTTTTTCTGCGGTTCTATGATCCAGTGAAATGCTCTTTCTTATGAATTCCATTTCAAAACTTTCGTTATTTTTTAATTTATCTTTGGTTATATGCAGTTCATCGCATTCGGAATTTTCTATGATTTTATTCACAAGGGCACCGAAAGAAATTTCGGATTCCAGGCAGCCACTGCTTCCACATGAACAGGGAGTGCCATTTTTTGAAACTGTCATGTGCCCGATTTCACCTACACCGCCGCTGCCCCAGTGAAGATTTCCATTTGTGGTTATCGCTCCGCCTATACCTGTACCGAGTGTCAGGAAAATCGAGTTTTTATATTCGGAAGCGTTTCCTTTCCATAAGTGTGACTTCGCGAACGAGTCCACATCGTTCATGACATAACAGTTAACACCCGTTTCTTTCTTTACCATCTCGCTTATTTCTACATCCTTCCAATTTAAAAGGAATGAATCTTTGATAATTCCTCTTTTCGTGTCCACCACACCGGATGAAGCTATTCCTATGCCGATTACGGAAGCAATATCTATTCCGTGCTCCGGAAGGACTTCGGAGAGGAAAACGATGATGGTACTTATTAAATCATCCGGTGTGAAACTCGAACCGGTATCCATTTCTTTCGAAAATAATATTTCACCCGCTAAATTGCTTACCGAGAATTTTAAATATCCCACACCGATCTTTATCCCCGTTATACAACCACGGTCAGGGTTGATTCTTAACAGAATCGGTTTTCGGCCGCCGGAAGAATCGCCTTCGCCTATTTCCATGAGTAATTTATCTTCAATCAATTCCGATACTATTTTTGTAACGGTACCTCCGCTTAATCCACTGGCTCTCACAAGAGATGCACGATCAATATATCCCTCAAAGAAGATTTTTTTCAAAATATATTTTTTATTAATCTGCCTCATCAATTCTTTAGATCCATTCAATTTCATCATGAGCTCCTTATATATATACTTTCTTTACTAAAGAAAGTAAGTTTATTATACACGAAGATATTTAATTGTCAAAGGGAGGTATTAGCAGAAAAAAATAAATAATGGAAGGAAAAAAACGTTAAACGGAAATATAGAAGAAATTCCGAATAATAGCGATTATTTCGGGATTTTCTGAAAATAGATTATTTTGCAAACGCAGTTCTTCCGATACGCGATTTAAATTCGTCAGTAATTCGGAAATATCAAATTTTGTTGTTTTACAAAACATAACGACGAAAAAATCTCAAATTGAGCTTTTATAGCGTAAAAATGCAGTATGAAAATGGAAAATGGCTGGAATGGCGTAGGGAATATGTTTGCGACAATGAAAACAGATTTCGGTTTTCGGGATAAGCGGTGCATTTGCAGCATAGTGTGAGGGACACACTTGTAGTATAGTGTGAAAACACACTCGTAGTGAAGTGTGAAGGACACACTCGTAGTGAAGTGTGAAAACACACTCGTAGTGAAGTGTGAAAACACTGGTGGTGTGAGTTTGCCATTGTATATGACTGTTGGAATTTTGCAGTGGCAAGATATATAATTCACGGGATTTGATTATGTTTCGGATTATTCGAATAGTCGTCTGAAAAGAACCGTTAGTTAAAAATGCCTGTCTATGACTTCGGGTGTTTACATTTTAAAAAATATATCCATTATGTCAAATTATATTCACAAAAAACCCGAATGAAATTGATAATAAAGTTCAATTCAGTTTAAAAATAAATCGTAACATTTATAATATATTCAAAATGTTAAAATATAGTGATATAATTATTGCGTGGGAAGGTCGTGAGTGATATAGAAATTCTAAACGATTCCAAACTAATTAATAAAATAGATTATAAACTGCTTGAAATATTTGACAGAGTACCGTATCCCGTTGAAATTATCGATTTGGAAGGGAGGTTCGTGTTCTTGAACAGCAGTTACAGAAAGAATTTGAATACAGGGAACGTTTTAGGTAAGACCATATTTGAAGTTTATAAAGATGAAACCGATACCGAAAAAACCAGGAATTATTTTTTGAAAATGCTCGATGGCAGCGTCAAGCCTGAAAAATATATAGACAGTTTTTTCGATGAACAAGGCAATCTTTGCGGTTATCAGATAGATTGGGATTATATAAGAGAGAATGATGGAGATATCATAGGGTTTATTGTTGCCCTTTCGGATATCAGCGCTTCGCTTGAAACAAAAAGGCTTTACGAGGAGAAAAACAATATTCTCAAAGTTCAGAAAGCTTCCATGGATAATATGAAGATAAAAATGCAGATGGCACTTGAAGCGGCGAACGAGGGGATCTGGGAATGGGATTTGAAAAGCGATACGGTCAGCTATGACGACAGGTATTTTGAAATGCTTGGCTATGAAAGAGAGGATTTTCTGGATATAGATAACGTATGGGGGTATCTTGTACATCCTGATGACAAAGAGACTTACAATATCGATTTTGGTAATTTCATGAATGCGATGACAGATAAGTATCAGTTTCAATACAGAATGAAAAGTAAATATGATGGCTGGAAATGGATTTTGGATAAAGGTCAAGTCATCAGACGTGATAGAGCCGGAAATCCCGAGATATTGATAGGGATTCATATGGATATAACGGAGATAATGGAGAAAAAGCAGGAAGTTGAAAGGCTTAAGGAAGAGCTTGAGACATCAATGGAAGTATCTAATATCAACGAATGGATTTTCGATTTTGAAAAAGATGAAGTCAGTGGCGTTTATGAATGGATGCGTTTCTTTCATCACATCAATTCTTGTCCGTCGGTAGGGAAAAGCAAAATTGATACATGGTGCAATAGTATTCATCCTGATGACAGGATGAAGGTGTTTAAAAAACTTGAATCAAGCATAACGGGAATCAATAAGATTTTCAACGTTGAATACAGAATCAGGAGCGGTAAAGGCTATATTTGGTTTTCTGATGCCGGAAAGGTAATAAAAAGGGACAAAGAAGGGAATCCTGTTTACATGGTAGGCACGAGAAAGGATATAACCACGATAAAGAAAAAAGAGATGGAACTTTTCGATTCAAAAGAAGAAGTGAAAAAAGAAAAGAAGAGAACCGATGAGCTGAACAAAAAACTGACTTTATCAAACCGTGAATTGATGAACACAAAACATATTCTCGAATATGTTTTGAAAAATGCCCGAATAGGGGTATGGGAATGGGATATAAAAAATGACAAGGTTAAGTTCAACGAAATAGCGATGGAAATGCTCGGTATGAACCTTGAAAATACTCTCTCCATGTCGAAATGGGAGGAGCTCATATTCGAAGAGGACAGGAAAAGAATAGCGGACACCATGAGCAGCTATTTGAATTCAACTATAACCGAATATATGGTTCAATACAGAATTGTCACAGGAGAATCAAAGATGATATGGGTGCAGGAAAATGGTGAAATAATCGAATTCGATGATTTGGGCATTCCTTCTTTGTTCGTGGGAAGTATAATGGACATCACGGTTCAAAAGGAAATAGAGGAATTGCTTATAAACGCGAAAGAAGATGCGGAAAAAGCCAGTAAGTTGAAGTCGGATCTTATTTCAAATGTGAATCACGAACTCCGTACTCCATTAACCGTTATAATGGGCATGACACAGACCCTTTTGAGTATGGAGGATGACAGCGAGAAAAGTGAATTTCTCGAACAGATTCTGGATTCTTCTCAAAGGCTTTTGATATTGATAAACGATGTTCTCGATATTTCGAAAATGGAAAGCGGTAAACTGGTGCTCAACGAGGAGAAATTTAATTTGAAAAAAGTTTTAAACAACTTTTCAAGGGGATTATGCAATCAGGCTAATATGAAGGGGATAAAATATATTTTAGACATTTCTGAGAATATTCCCGATGAGGTTATTTTAGACAAGGGGAAAATTCTACAGGTGCTTAACAATTTGATGGGCAATGCCATAAAGTTTACCGAAAAGGGTTATGTAAGTCTGAATGTTTTCAGCACTGATGATAAGAGAATAAATTTCGAAGTAAAGGATACCGGTATAGGAATACCGGAAGGCAAACAACATGAAGTGTTCAAACAATTTTACCAGGTCGATTCATCGAATAAAAGAAAGTTTGGCGGAACAGGCCTTGGCTTGAGTATAGTCAGCAATCTTGCTAAAATTATGAATGGTGAAATTAAATTAGAGAGTGTTTTTGGCAAAGGGAGTGTTTTCACATTTTCCGTACCGCTGAAATTTTAAACGATGTTTCCGCGGTTTCTGTTTCTTTTTTGTCTGCAGTGATTATTATTTTCTCTGTTGGGACAATCATTGATGATAAAATCTCCGCCTTCAATTTTAAGCGTATTTCCATAGACAATACAAAACGAGATTTTTTCTCTGGCGGTTTCGTATATCCTTTGAACTGTCGATCTCGCTACGCCTATGTATTCCGCACAATCCGCCTGGTCTAGTTTTTCAACATCTATTAAACGGATAACTTCGTATTCGTCCACACTTAAAATAACGGTATCCGTTTCTTTCATTTCCTCGTCTAAAGGTCCGAAAAGATTGTATTTAGGCAGTTGTAGTATTCTTCTTTTTTTTACAGGTCTTGGCATATTTATTTCACCTTGCGAAAAAATTCGGATTATGTCATGCAAATCATAAAAAGTGCGCCATTTTAATGGCGCGCTTTTCTCAACGCTGATCCAACTTCTCAAGTATAGCACAGATTTTGGATTCAAGAGAATCAATACGTTTTTCAAGCCCTGTGATTTCCGAAGTATGTGCCGTATCTGCTTTTTCCGTATAGTCAAAGTACGGTTGGTAAGCGTCATTTCTGTAAACTCTGTTTGCATTCAATCTGCAATATCCAAATCCTCTGCCGCTTCCCGGTCCGAATCCGACCGGTCCTGTTCCATCTCTTCTCGGCATACAATTCACACCTCCTTTATGGGTATATGCTAATAACAAATTCAGTATATCACAAGTTATGGGTATATGTCAAATATAATCGGACATAAATCGTTTATAATAGTAAATATGCTTATTGGAGGAACACCATGGACTATAAAACCGTTGAATTTCCGGAATCCCGGATAGGTACTTTCGATCTCGGCAAAATCGGCAATGATAAGCATCATGTGGTAACGCTGCTGGAAATTAACGTGACCCGGCCGAGAAAAATAATAAGGGAAATGAGAAAAAATGGTGTTAAAATTACGTTTGTTTCCTGGATATTAAAACAGATCTCCGAATCGATGTACGAACACGAAGATATCAGAGCCTATTTAAAAGGGAAAAATGAAAAAGTGATTTTCGATGATATGTCCATGTCCGTAATGATAGAAAAAAAAGTCGGTGGGGTCGCAGTGCCGATACCTTTGCTCATAAAAAAAGTCAATAAAATGTCGGCAGAAGAAATAGCCATGAAAATCGAATCGGCAAAGTCCACAGAGATAAGCGGTAAAGGTGAATATGTTATCGAAGGCAGTTTTTCCGGTAAAATCATGGGTATTTATTACAAATTGCCGCAGGCTATCAGGGTATTTGCCATAAGGGCGATTTTGAAAAAACCGGCCATGGCTCACAAAATGATGGGAGAAGCAATATTCTCCTCCATGGGCATGTCGGGAAACGCTCCCGGCTGGGCCATAACCAAGAGCTATCACAACATCGCATTCGTCATGGGCAGCATAGTTAAAAAACCCTGGGTTGTTGATAATGAAATAAGAATACAGGAAATAGCGCATATGACTGTGCTGATAAACCACGATACGGTTGATGGGGTTCCCATGGCCAGATTCATTTCTTCACTTGTCGGCAAAATCGAAAATCCCTCGTTTTAATTTTTGTTTCTGGTTTTGTTCGGTACTTTTTCATAAGGTTCTACCATGAATAACTTTAGTATAATATTTTTTCACCGTCGTATTTTATGGTCATGCTCAATATAATTAACATTCATACCGGTTATATTCAAAATTTCCTTGCCGTTTAAGAATAACGCGGTTGTTATCATAAAACGCGTCAGTTATCATTCAGACAGATATCCGTTTAGTCAAATAAAGTATAATTGCATTTGTGGAGGTGTTTTTCCGTGAAAGTAGAAAGACTTATAAGTATAATTTTTATTTTACTGAGAATGAAAAAAGTTACCGCCTCATATTTATCCGATACCTTCGGGGTTTCCAAAAGGACTATTTACAGGGACATCGAAACACTTGAAAACGCAGGAATTCCCATTGTGTCATTTCAAGGAACCGATGGTGGATTTGAACTTGTTGACGGGTTTAAAATAGACAGGACTTTTCTTTCTACAAAGGAAGCTTCGACAATTATAAGCGTTCTGAACGGCATTAAAAATGTTGTAGAGGATGTCGATATTGAGAATTTATATCAAAAGCTGAACGGAGTCGACGCCGAAGGGTCTAATTTCTATTTGGATCTCAGATCATGGGGAATGAGTCAGGATACGAGAGAAAAGGCCAACAAAATAAATATGGCAATATCTTCTAAGCGGTTGATAGCATTTGAATATGTTAACAATTTCGGAGAGCACAGCAATCGTAGAGTCGGCCCGGTTAAAATAGTCCTTAAAGCTTCAAGCTGGTATTTATACGCTTTTTGCGATTTGAAAAAAGATTATAGGGTTTTTAAAATATCGAGGATAAGAAAGCTCGAAGTTTTAGATGAGAAGTTCGAACAACCGGAAGATTCCACAGATTACTCCGTGTTGTTCGATAAATGGGAAAATGTGAAAAATACGAAAATCATATTGAAATTCAGCAATATGACCAGTTCCACGATGCAGGATTTTTTCATAGATGAAAAAATTTTGGAAAGAAATGACGAATATTCGATTGTGGAAGTCAACTATCCCGTTGATAACTGGGTATACGGTTTCATATTGAGTTTTGGCGAATTTGTCGAAGTACTTGAACCGGAATGGCTTAAAAAAAATATAGAGAAAAAGATCGAGAAAATGAGGGAAATTTACCTGAATAAACCTGACGCGAACTGTCATCATTCTGCTCTATAATTCGTATGTAAGTTCAAAAAAGAGGAGTGATTTGATGGAAATTAAGAATTATTGCCAAAGCTGCGGAATGCCGCTGGAAGATGAAAAACTTTTCGGAACCAATGCCGACGGAAGCAAAAATTCCGAACAGTGTATTTACTGTTTTGAAAATGGGGAGTACACCGATCCGGATCTTACGATGGAAGGTATGATAGAGATTTGCGTACCCCATATGGTAAACGACGGCATGAGTGAATCGGAAGCGAGATCCATGCTGAACGAATATCTTCCCAAACTCAAACGCTGGTCAAAAAACTGACGGAAGTAAATACGATAAAAAAGCATCCCGATAAAGGTCGTAAGGCGATATCCTTTCGGGATGCTTTTTTTGGTCCTGGTCGAAGAACCGGTTCTGTTTGAAAACGATGCAAAGGATCCGATACGTGTCGTGAATTCCGCGGAATGTACACTATGTTTTTTTAACAGCAAGGCTATTATGTTTTCATATTTCACTTTCCGGTATCGGATCTAAGAAAGGGTTGTAATTCAATGAGCCATTACTTTATCGGTATATATACGTACATTATCGAATTTTCACTTCCGTATTCAAAATCATCCGTGTAATACTCGAAATTGGCGGCAGCGACGGTATGAAGATCGTGATCCGGCAAATACTCGCCGAATATCTTATTATATGTCTCTCCGAGCAAATCCACCGTTCCCCTGCGCACCGGGCCTTTATGGACGAATTTCGCATATTTTTGAGACGGGATTTTCCTCAACAGCATGCCATCGGGTACGGCAGATGTTTTTGAAACTTCGCAACAGCATATATATTCGGATTTGGATGATTCGGGATCGTAATTTTCGATATGCTCGCACAATCCGATACAGCCATTCGAAACTTTGTTTTCTATTTCATCGTACCTTTTGTTGAATTCGTCCCACAAGCGTGGTATTTCTCCGTCCTGATTGATTCCGAAATACCTGAGCCCCACCACATAAAATTCTTCTTTGAATATTATCTCTGGTTTCATTATTTCTCCTCCTTTTGTTTTTCCGGTTATCGCAACATCTATGATGTATTTCAAACCATCGAGATGTCTTACCATGAGTTTTGAATCCTTCCTCATTTTGCCCGGTGTTACGTTAAATTGCTTTTTAAAGGCCCGCGTAAAGCTTTCCTGGCTCTCAAAACCACATTCCATCGATATTTCCAAAAGTCTCAGCCTGGAATTCTTCAGGTATTCCAGCGCCGAAAGAAATCTCCTCAATCTCGTGTATTCACTCACCGAATACCCGGTGTATGACTTGAATATTCTGTGGAAATGGTATTTTGAAAAACCGGCGAAGCTCGCAACTTCATCAAGGCCGATGTTGTCTGTCATGTTCTCTTCTATGTAATCCAGGACATCCTGTACGTAGTTTTTATATTTCAAATTGATCAACTCCGAAGTATGGTTAATTATACAATATTACCGGGGTGCTTTTTTGACATTTCGTGCCGTGTTCATCGCTTTTGCCAAAGTATCGTTATGAGAGTACAGCTTGACCGGATGCTTTTTATTTTCAAGTTTTCTTTTCAATCAATTCCGGGAATGCCTATGATATGTGCGAGAGCGTCGTACGGCCGGACAAATCGGAGAATCGGCAAAAATCCCGAGGAGGGGCGTCATTTAATATGGCTTTAAAACTGCGTTTGGTCTGGAGACAATCAGGATAGGTGTTTTCGCGGATTTAAAACATCCGAATTCTATTTTGATTTTATTTTTAAGAATACGTGCAAGGGGCTTGTCAAGAACATCGGCGAGTGGATGAAAATCATACAAACACCGAGCATTTTCGACCCCGTTGTTTTCATACAGTAATACGGATCATCACGGTTTTCGTTATCATATATCGTCAGAAGTATCTCTGACTCTACCCCGTTTTTATAAACTGTTTTTTGAAACGTATTTTGAAGAAAATACGCTCCAGGTAAGCACTATATTTTTTTCACTTTGATATAGAATGTTCCGTTTTCGAAAAGTTCTTTCTCCTCCGCTCGAAATCCGCAACCTTCGAATCTTCGGCAATAGTCAGTCATGCTTCTCCCGCTCTGTTTCGATTTCACTCCGTATCCGGTTCTAACAGACTCTTCGCCCATTTTCACTTCCAAATGCACCACAAAGAGTTCCTCCACCGTATCAAAAACAGCAGGCATTTCCACATCCCACACTTCGAAACAGCCTTCTATTTTCAAAACGCGGTATGCCTCTTGAATGACTTGATTCAAAATTTCATCTCTTACGTACATAAGAGAGAAAAATGCGGTCACTTTGTCAAACTGACTATATAAAAACAAAAGCTTTGACGCATCCATCACAACTTTCAGCGAGTCCTTTTCATCAATTTCCTCTAACTCTTCCGGTCTGATGTCAATTGCCACTACTTTTTCCTTGTATATTTTAGATATAATTCCTTCCCCGCCACCGCCTATATCCAATATTCTTTCTTTCTCCACTGCTTTCCGGGTTTCTATCACCACTGTTTTTGCTCAATCATACTGTCTTTTTCATCATAATATCTCCTTCTTTTCAACAGTTCGGAAGCCGGATTGTTAAACTTAAAACTTTTGTTCAGAACTTGCCGAAAATCATTAATCCCCGGATTTTCATCGATCAACATTGGATTTTATATACCCGCTTTCTCATTCAGGGTACCGGAAAAATAAGTGTAATTCAGATTTTCAATACAAAATCATGAAAAGCCTGTTTTACATACTCAGTACCGAATTTTCTTTCCGCAATCCTGTGTTGGTAAAAAACGATTTCGTAATTTAAAAACAAATTCTTCGATTCGCCGGAGGAATAAAAACTGTGAATAACCTTTTCGTTGCCTTCGTCCTGCAGAAATTCCCCGCAGCCAATCTCTTCCCCCTGTCCGTAACCGGAATCCTCTGTGGAAAGAAGGTTTAAATATATCAAACCTCTTTTCCTCACAACTCTCGTCATTTCTTCAACGGATTTTTTTATCTCTTCTTTTTTCATATGAAAAATGGAATTGTACGAATAGGCACAATCGAAAGAGTCATTTTCAAATTCTATATCGGACATGTTTCCCTTTCTTATGTCCAGAGATATTCCCTTTGCTCCGGCGAACTCTTTCGCCCGGTTTATTTGAGAATCATCCAAATCTATTCCACAGGCTTCGTAACCATTTTCGATAAACAGGAGCATCGGAGGCATATTGCCGCCTGCCCCGCAATCCAATACTTTTTTCCCTGTTCCGATCGTCTCGTTGTAATACAGAAAATTGTACAGTTGTATTTGTCTGAATATCATAAAACACCTCACATTTTTCCTTCAATATCTGACTTTTGGTTTTAAAACCTTCGCCGGTTTACATATTTCTTTGGTTGCCGCTATATTATCTTTTTTTTATACTTTATCGCTTCGTTGATGTGCAAAAAGTGATGTCTTGTTGCAGGCATAAGAAACAGCCCGGCATAGTCTTTTTTCTTCCAGTAATCTATCAGCCAGGATGCATCCGGCAGCACATCTTCGTCATCCAGCAGCTTTTCAAAAACATCGGGATTTACTCTGGTTTTTAAATCCAGCGGATTCATTTCATCTATTATCCTTTGTGTTTCGGATGCCACGTTTCTTCTGTACGCGAGCAGTGCCCGGATATCGATTTTGGTGCCGAATTCCAGTACTTCTTCTCTGTTCAGCGTATTTCCCGTGTGCCTGATTTCGACTCCGAGCTTCGAAAGCCAGCCGCCTGAATCCAGAACCTGGGGAAGTCCTGATATCACGTAAATCATGTTTATGTCTTCAATTCTTGTAGTATGCCAGATATGGTAAGCGTATGAATGTTTTTCTTTTTCGGGTATCCTTGAAAAGGCTTCTTCCGGAAGATTTTCTATCATCTCGTTGAAAAAAGAATGAATTCCGGAATCTCCCGTGCCAGGTTCGTGAACGGCCGCATGCAGGTATTTGAGAATATCTTTCCGAATGCGTTTCTCATTCCAACCCTTTAGCGATTCTCTGAACTCCTTCAGGGCGTCGTTCCATTTTCTTCTTTCTGCATCCATGTAACACACCTCCAAAATAGCGTTTCCGCCAATTATAATGAATTGTCCGTGAGAATAACACGTTTAGAATACTTGGGAAAAAAATTATTTTGTTCTTTCGATGAATAATTCTATCATGAACCTTTGGCTGATTATCCGTCATGTCTTATCATAATTTCACCATAATCATCGAATGAAGTGCGATTTACTTTAAAACTGACTTATAGTGGTCAAACCATCTTTTCAACGAAATATTTTTCAATTTCTGGTTTATCTCATTTTTCAAACTGAGGAAGAAATCAAGCTGCTTTTTTACTTCGGTTTTTCCAACCACGGGACCATGTCCCGGAATGAAGGTGTCAGCGTCAAGTGAAAGCATGAAATCCAAAGATTTTATCCATTTGTCCGGATTGCATGTGATATCTCCGCCGTAAGGAAACTGGTAAGAAAATACCAGATCCCCAGTGATAACAACTTTATCTTCGGGAAAATATGCAAAGCATGAACAATAAGTATGCCCACCCGTGTAATATATTTCGATCCTCATTTCATCGGGAAATACAAAATATCACTCCTTTTATTCTATAGAAAGATTTCAAAATTAAAAGGCAAAAATCATCAGGATTTTAAGAATCGGGTTGTCAAAATTCACCGCATGTCCTGACGATACGAAAACCCAGATAACTATAACCGCTGTCCGGATTCAGAAATAAACGGGCGGGTACACGGCAACACCGGGCATCGAAAGACCAGCAGCCCCCGCGAACTACACGCCCGCGGCCCGAAGAGACCAAGGGTCCTGCCGGATTTGTCTGCGGTGTGTCTTTATAGTTACCATACCAATCATGACACCATTCCAGCACATTTCCCGACATATCGTGTATTCCGGCTTCGTTGGCACTTTTTATTCCGGTTTCATGAGTTCCTTTTCCTTCGTAAATAGGATGCTCAGGATTTTCGGAATTAAGCAGGTACCATGCGCAGCCTTCTATGTCATCACTCCCCGAATATATGTAATCACTGTCGGTTTTGACGTCATTTTCCCCGCCGCGTGCGGAATATTCCCATTCGGATTCCGTAGGCAGTCTGTATCCGTTGTTGTCGGGATAATTCAGCAATGTTCCGTTTAAATCATATGACTTGGACAATCCCGATGTTTCACTCAGCCAATTGCAGTATTCCGTCGCCCCCCACCAGGTAACCAATATTACCGGATAATTTTCTTTTCCTTTTTTTTCTTTTTTCAATGTGAATTCATCGTATGCATATTCTATTTCGCAAAATTCGCTGTTCATTTTTATCACCGGGCGGCCTTTTAAAATTCCTTCTGAACTTATATCCGCGGAGTTGTTTAGAAAAAGGAGGAATTGCGCATTACTGATCTCTTTCTCACTTATTTCGTAGTCATAGGTCAGGTTAACCTGATGAGCGACTTCATCAATTCCACCGTCGCAATCATTTCTGGTATTTCCCATCGTAAAAATGCCCGATTTCATCAAAATCATTTCGACGTTTTCAACATGCTTTACAGTTTCAAATCTCATTACCACACTCCTGCAGATTTCTTTTCCTTTTGATAACATGCGTATTTGCCAAATATATGTTTTGTTTTCGAAAAGTTCGAACTCGGGTTTATATTGCTTCGCTTTTAATCCCGATTTGATTAAATGCAGATTTTCATCTGAGGGATTGGAAACGTATTCTCCGAAATAAATTTCGTATTCAACGTCCGTCTCCGATGAACCCACATATTCCCATTTAAATACCACGTCAGGCGATATGTTTTTAGAATTGTTTTCGGGTTCCAACGGAATTATCTTACGGATTACGAAGCTGTTGCAGGATATCAGCATGACGACGATAAAAAACAAGCCTGTTATGCATGCATTTTTAATCATCTTTATCTCCTCTCTCTATTTACGGATTTGCAAAATAATCACTGAAGCATGTATTTAAATTAAAATTGTCTGAGCAGTTGCAGCTGAGGATTTTCACGGGTTATTTTATCGATATTGCTGCTTTCGAATTTTAAATGAGTGTTGAAAAAATCAAGGAGAATGATGTTCAAAAGACTCATATTTTTTGATACATCTGTTCTCCCCGTTAACCCCAGGTATTCGATGAGATTAGGTGCATATGATTGAATATCGGTAAAATTATAATGACCGGCTTCTTTGGCTTCCAATATTATGCCGTTGTTTAAAACCGATTCCTCCAGCAAAAAGACTTCCGATGTTTCGGATTCTCTGTATTCTTCGTATTCTTCCTTTGATATGCCATAAACTTTCAATTGCTCTTCATTCATGGACATGTTTTTATGTGCTTTTTTGCTTTCCGCATTTATACCGGACAGAATAAACAAAAAAGGTTTTTTCAATATCTTATTTTTACCCGTGTTGAATAAAGAGCCGTCCATATTCACTCCCGCAGCTATTCTGTCGTCGTAATACGATAATTCATATGCGGCCCCTCCGCCTAATGAATGGCCCGCAACACCGATTTTTGACAAATCGATTCTGTTTTTTATGCTTATTCCTTCTTTTTCCGGAGCGAGTGAAGACATTTCGTCGATCACGAATTTCAAATCTTCCGTCCATATCTTTCCGTATTCGTTTAAGGAATTGTTCATATCGCGCCAGCCATTATCATAGCGTACCGGCATTTTAAAACGGGCAATTTCTCCGTCGGGAAATTTGGTCGCGGCCGTTCCGAAGGTATGGTCCGGACATACCACTACATAGCCGTGGCTTGCGAGGTTTTCCGCCTGGTTGGTGTGCAATATTCTCGATGTCCCGAGTCCATGGCTGATTAAAATCAAAGGGAACTTCTCTTCCGTGTTTATTATGTCGGCACCGTAGTAGGAGTTGCTGTCAATGTATTTAAAGTAATCACTGAAAAAGCAGCTTAAAAATTCATTATTGACATATTCGTCTATAAACTCCGCTATCATAAGGTTTTCATCGACCATTAACGGGGCCTTTTCGTGTTTGTCCGAAATTTCCGCGGGATACCAAATCTGAACGATTAATTTTCTCATGAGTGATGAATCTGAAAAAGTTTCTATTCTGCTGCTGTCGGTAAGCTGCAGTATGACGGTGCCTACGTCGTATTTTCCGGTCGGCTCGGGCAACACGAAAATCGGAAAATAGTATCCGAAAATCATGGATAAAAAAATGAGAAATAAGCCTGAACCCGCCTTGATGACTTTCTTTACAGGCGAACAGCTATTTGTTTTTTTCCTGAAAAACAAACTGATAGTATTCAGAACGGTAAATGAGTATAAAAAAATCATCTGCCATCTGTAACCTTCAAATATTAAATGGACTAAAAAGACGGTCAAAATTATATAGCTGATAAAGTCTATGTGCTTCTTATGACGACTGTCTGGGATTCTCATTAAAATTACCGCAATGCAAAAAGCACATAAAATGATTTCGATGATTCTCATTTTTGTTCTCCTTCAACGAATTTCTTATATGATATTATTCGAAACATAAATTAAAAAACGTGCGACCTTAAATTTACCATAAATATTTTTATACGGTTTTAGGATTCGGGGAGTGAAATTGCATAATTATTTCTGGAGAGAGCAGGAGGCTTTATGAGGTAATTGTTAATTTACGGTATCGGGAGTCGATCGGGTATGGTTATGGAGAATTTGGTTCCGTTTTCGTATTCTTCCTCGTATTTGAAATTCCATCCATGTTTATCGAGCAAATAAAGAATTATATACAAGCCCGTTCCCGCTTTTTTTTCGGCATTTTCGTAATTTTTTTCAGATGCGTTTCTGAGAAATAACTTCGCGTCGTATGATAAACCCACCCCGTCATCTTCGATTGTTAAAAAAGTTTCTGTATTCCTGGACGTGGTAATTTTCAACTTCGATTCGGAAGGGTTGTGGAATATGAAATTATCGATTAAATTGTTCATCACACGTGAAATTTGTTTTCTGTCAAAAAATAAATTATTTTCCGTTTCCGGAATTTCGAATTCGTAATTAAATCCGATTTCATCGAGTTCGGGAATCCTGTTTGCTATTGTTTCCCTTAAAAATTCGTTGAAATTTTCTTTTTTTAAATTAAGCTGCAGAAAATAAGACTCGTGCTGAGAAATCGAAGAAATATCATCAATAAGGCAAATGGCTCTTTTACCGTTCTTGTTGATTATTTTCAAATAATTCAGGTCATCATTTCCGATATTTCTGTGTTGTTTTTTTTGCAGCTGTACCAGTAAATGGTCCGAATAACCCACAACGGAAGAGAGAGGGGTTTTTAAGTCGTGCGTAATCTGACTCAGAAGCTTTTTCCTTTCGCCAGCGTATTCTTCTATTTTATTCATCCTGTTTTTTAACTGTATTGACATTTCCGCCAAGGCCTTCGAAAGCTGACCGATTTCATCTTTCCGTCTTGATTCTTCATATATGCGATAATTTCCGTTTTTTATCGAATTGGCGATGTCTTTCATTTTTATTAAGGGTTTCAGGATGTGTTCAGAAGTCCGTTTCGAGTGAAAATATATCACCGAGAAAAGCAGGAATATGAAAAACATAAACGCACAAATGATGATGGTATTGATTTTATTTTCAAAAGATTCGTAATTATTTACTTTGTCCGGGGCTAAAATGGGACGGGAGTTTTCGACGATATATTGGTAAGTTTCCGCGGATACTTCTTCTGTCGGAAGTGCGACGATTACGAAGTGGCTTCCGTCCAAGGTAAAGCTTCCGCTGTATAAATAGGTACTGTCGTTATAACCGTTGAAAAACAGGTTCATCAGATCGCCGGCACGATAAGAATACCCTTCTCTGTTTGGTGAGTTAATGCTTTTTACTATTTTAAAATCCCTGTCGGTTATCTCTACCCACCCGTTTTTTTCCAGGATTTCGACGGCATCTATCAGTTCTATGTTATTGTTTATTATTTCATTGGCGGTGAGATTCATATTGGTGTAGTCTTTGAAATTGATAAAAAATAAGACGTATAAAAAAATGCCGCTCAAAAAAAGTGAAAATATGATCATGATGAAAAGTGATAAATTGTTGATGAAGAATACGGTTGAGATTCTTTTTATTTTCAGGTATCTTTTGTGCATTTGCTATCTCCTTGCGAACTTATAACCTATACCCTTTATGGTTACGAGGTTTCTGGGATTCCTGGGATCACTTTCGATTTTTTCCCTTATTCTGCTTATATGAACCATAATCGTATTTCCGTTGTCTATATATTCTTCATTCCATACGGTCTCATATATCTGCTTTTTTGTGAATACCATGCCTGCGTTTTCCATCAGAAATCTTAGTATTCCGAATTCTCTGAGGTTAAGCTTTTTTTCTTCGCCTGAGACTGTCAACGAGAATTCCTTCGGACAGATTTTTATCCCGGCGATTTCGATAACGGCCTTCTCAAATTCATCGTCTTTTGTTTTGCAGCGTCTGTATTGGGCTTTAATTCGGGCAATCATCTCGAGTGGATTGAAGGGTTTTACTATATAATCATCTGCGCCCATGCCCAATCCCAGGATTATGTCGCTGTTTTCGCCTTTGGAAGTTAGAAATATGACTGGAACCATACTTGTGTTTCTGATCTTCCTGATCAGCGAGTATCCATCAAAACCGGGTATTATTATGTCAAGAATGATAAAATCAAATGAATTATTTTTAAATAATTCCCATGCGTTGATTCCGTTTGTAGTAACAAAAACCTCGTAATTCTCATTCTCCAGATGTAATCTTATGAGTTGTGCCATATCCTGATCATCTTCAACAACGAGTATTCTCATCGGCATCTCCTTAACTTTTTTCTTTTGGAAATAAATATCTGATTTGTAACGCGAACCTTTTGACTTTTATTGAATAAATCCGTTTTGTCGTCTTTTATTCAAAAAATGTTCGCCATAAAAATATGATAATCGGATTTTATTGATATTAACATATCAATAATCGTGATTGCAATTTAAATCAAAACGGAGATTGGTGAAAGAATAGTACATCACCTCATTGTACATCGTTTTCTCCTGCAATACAACATATTGCTGCTCAGAAGATAATGTCCTAATCGTATTGAATAATGTTATTTTACGAATATGATTTTATATCTGTTAAAATCATTCGTTTTGCCTCCGATAATAGTATAATATCGCTGAATAATCGGCACAGGAGGTGATTATATTATGAAAAAGCGAATTTCCTTCTATATGCTCCTTCTTGTTTTTAATTTCTTGGTATTTTCTTCGATTCCCGTAATAGATACGGAAAAGCATTCTACACTTTTAACAGCGCTTTGGGTTGAAAAACCTGAGAAAACCCATATTTCATTTCATGAGTTCGATGAAATTAATACCGAGTTTTGGGCGGGATTCAAGGCTGAAAAAGGCCAGGAAATAAAAATAGTTGTGGCTGTTCCAAAGATAGAAAAATACGTGGATTTCAAGTTTAAATTAATTTTGATGGGTCCTTCAATTGAAGAAGGATTTAAGTGGGGGTATTTTACCGAAGATGAATATTTACTTGATAAGATCCAACTAAACTGGGGTTCGAAAGTTTACCTGTCTTCTTCGGAAGATGCTTTGGAATTTTCCGAACCTTTGACGGGAATAGCTTCCTGGGTCAGGATAAACGAAATATTCAGAGCTCCTTCAAAAGGTGATTATTTTTTAATGATAATTCCGGAAGAAAAAAAAGATAATGGGAAAATCGAGCTGATCCTGGGAAGTGAAATTGAATTCAACATAACCGATATTTTGAGAATACCGGAATGGAGGGAATATATACAGAAGTTCCATATGGGTGGCTGATGAAAGAATAATTTTATATTTGGAGGTTTTTATGAAGAATTTAGATGATTTGTTGTTTTATATCGATTCCGCAGACTTGAAAAAGAAGAATTTGATGGAAATCATTGAAAAGAATCCGAACATTAAATTCGCATCTCTTATAGGTATCGATCTTCAAGGACACGACACAGATGAAAAAATACCGATAAAAAGATTGGTCGAGCAAGCCGATGACTTGTTTGCCGGAAAACCGCTGCTGCAAACGGACGGTTCTTCCATTTCGCTGAATATAGCGAGACTGAATGATGCCAAAATCGATATGATACCCGATCTGTCTTCAAAATGGTTTGTGGACTACAACTGGGAAAATACCGATCAGAAAACCGGGTTGCCTGTGGGAACGTTGAGAATACCTTCTTTTCTCGCACACAATAACGAATTCATATGCTCCCGCTCCATATTAAGAAAAGTGAAAGAAGGTTATGAAAAAAGTATATCCGATTTGCTGAAGGAATATCCCGGAAGCATAAGCCACTTGCTGAAAGAAAATGAAACAATAGAAAATATAGACATTACCGTCGGTACTGAAATAGAATTCTGGGTGAAGACTCCGGCAAAAGAAAGCGCTATAGAAGAGCTGCAGGTGGCTCAGATGATGCAGGAAAATTACTGGCAGCGTACAAAGGGAAGTGTGAGAACCGCGCTTGAGAATTCCCTTGAACTTTTAAGCAAATACGGTTTGAATCCTGAGATGGGGCATAAGGAAGTGGGGGGAGTTAAGGCATCGATAGGTATTGACGGATCTCTGAATTACGTTATGGAACAGATAGAAATAGACTGGAAATTCGATTCTCTTTTAAAAGCGATAGATAATGAAATTATTGCAAGGATAGCCATAAAGGAAGTTTTCAGATTAAACGGGCTCGAAGCGAATTTTAAAGCAAAACCAATAATAGGTGTCGCCGGAAATGGAGAACATGTACATATAGGCATTCAGGCCACACTGAACAGTGGAAGAAGAATCAACCTTTTCACTCCCACCGATAAAAAACAAGAATTTTTAAGTGTCTTTGGATATGGTTCATTGATGGGTGTGTTGAAAAATTATGAATACATCAATCCGTTCATATCTTCTTCGAATGATTCTCTGAACCGTCTGAAACCGGGATTTGAAGCACCGGTATGTGTAGTCTGTTCACTCGGCACCACACCTGAGATTCCTTCGAGAAACCGTACAGTTTTAATCGGACTGATAAGTGACGAGGAAAAAGAACTTGCGAGAAGATTTGAAATTCGTTCTCCAAATCCACATACAAACCTTTACCTTGCCTTAGCTGCAATTCTGAATGGAATGTTGAATGGAGCGGAATTTGCGCTTAAAAGTGGGAAAAATGAAAAAGATCTCAGAAATTCGATTTCAAAGAATTTCGGAGAAAAAGACGATTATCTGCTTGTCGATCGTATGTACCGCAGTGAAGAAAATATTTTCGAAGATTTCTCGGATGAAGACAGAGAGCAATTTTTTGGGAAAGCGCCTGCAACAGTGTGGGAGAATATAAAGAAACTATATGAAATTGAAGCTGTCGACTTTTTTTCAGGAAAAGGATTTTTTGACGGAAAAAGCATTACGGGGTTTGCCGATCTTACCGTAAACAGATGGGTTGTTGAGCTTTCTCAAAGGAGATTGCCGGAAAAAAACATCTCTTTTGTCCAAAATCGTGAAGCTACATGACGATAGCAATGGAAATAAACTTGACGACAGCAGATGGAATGAGATATGCGCAATTAAAGAAGAGATAATGAAAGACGGTGAAGATAAATTGTCACTGTTCTCAAGAATTAACAGGTGTATTGAAGAGAAAGAGTATGAATCGGTATCTGTACTGGAAAAAGAGTTGAAGAAGAAATATGGTGAGGTAAATTACAAATACGGCGAATACAAAAAAAATATATTCCCGGTTTGAACATGTTGCATATAGGTTCTCATATATCGATAGCTAATGGCTTTGAAAAAGCCGCACAAACTGCCGTGGAAATGGGTGCGGATACTTTCCAGTTCTTTACCCGTAATCCACGCGGCGGAAAAGCGAAGAAAATCGATGAAAAAGATATTTTACATATGAGAGAAGTGACTGAAAAAAAGAAGTTTGCTCCGTTGTTGGCACATGCGCCCTATACTTTGAATTTGTGTTCTGATCGTGAGGAAATAAGAGATTTTGCCATAAAAACCATGTCGGATGATTTCATAAGACTCGAACAGATTGGATGCACTCTGTACAATATTCACCCGGGAAATCATATGGGTCAAGGTATAGAAATGGGCGTGGAGTATATATCGTTAGCGTTGAATCAATTGATAAAGACAGAATCGGAAGCGGTGATTTTACTCGAAACGATGTCAGGCAAAGGAACGGAGGTCGGATCGAAATTCGAAGAATTATGTGAGATTATAAATAGAGTATCTCAACCTGAAAAAGTGGGAGTTTGCCTCGATACCTGCCATATTTTCTCTGCCGGATACGATATAGCCTATGATTTAGACGGAGTTATCGGGAAGTTCGATAGAATATTAGGCCTTGAAAAATTAAAGGCCATTCATCTCAATGACAGTTTAAAACCTTTTAATTCCAAAACCGACAGGCATGCTTTGATCGGTGAAGGTGAAATCGGATTGGAAGCTGTGATTCGGGTGATAAACCATGTGGAATTGAGGCATCTTCCTTTTTTTCTCGAAACACCTACGGATGAAGCCGGACATGCAAAAGAAATTGAGATTTTGAAAAAAAACTATTCATTTTAAATTTTTTAAATCTCCGGTTTTTAGATTTATATTTTAAATATAGTTGGTGTTATAATAAAAAAGCGGTTTAATATTTCTTGATATTTCTTCATAATTCAAACGAACAGATTTTCGTGCGAAATTATGATAATGTGCATTTTTTATTTGAAGATGATAGGTTTAATCACTTTAACGGAGGTGCAGCATGTTGAAGAAAGTAGCATTTTTAATCGTATTGATGGTGGTTTCCGTATTTGCCATGGCGCAAGTGACGGGAAATGTAAGTGAGATCGACAAGTATGGAAATGTTCATACCGACATTTTGCAGTCGCAGATGGATGAAGCGGGTTTTGAAGTTGGAGATATGCTCGAAGTAATTCATGGTGGGTGAAGTTATAACAGCACCTTATGCGACTACATACGGAGATGTCGACAGAGGCTCGGTTCTCGTGAGAATATCCGGAGGACACGTACTTATTGCCGTTAATTACGGCAACTGTTCAAAGACTTACGGATTGGAGCTTGGGAACGAAATAGCGATTAAGCTCCTGGAGAAAGGTTCTTACAAAGAAGAACTGGAAATAAGGCATCTGGTCAGAACGGATGTCAGGGAAGATTATATCAGCAATGAAATATTCGCCAATTTCCGTGAAATAGACATGGGAAACATTAAATCCGGATTGCTTTACCGTTCTTCACATCCTTCCATAGATGATCCGAGAGCTCCATATGCCGCTGAATTTGTTAAGGCTGCCGGTATACAGACCGTGATCAATCTCTCGGATTCTGATGAAGAGCTTGCAACAAACTGTAGCTACAATGAATATTATAAGTCCATCATGGAAAATGGAAACCTCATTAACCTGAATATGGGAGTGGACTTGCTCAGTGATGAATTTGCACAGAAATTGCAAAAGGCTTTTCTTTTTATTATAGAGAAAAATCCTCCGTATTTGGTTCATTGTGTTGAAGGCAAAGACAGAGCCGGTATGATCAGTGCACTGCTCGGCGCGATTATGGATGCTACAACTGAAGAAATTTATAAAGATTATGTGATTTCTTATGAAAATTATTACAATGTGATGCCTGGCACACCCGCTTATGATGCGGTGGAAAATATCATAATAGGTATTTTTAAATCGATAAATGAGGGGAAAGCCGTTACCGATGAAAACATAAAAGAAATATCTGTAAAATACCTGACCGAAAAGGTCGGATTAACCCAGGAACAGATTATACAAATTCAGGAGAAGTTGAGATAAGACAAAAAACCCCAGCCTGCGGCTGGGGTTTTTTGTTGACAGATGCAGGCGAAAGTGGTAATATATATTATATTATATATACAAGGTGGAACATGTCGATAAGAATAGCTTTGCTCGGGGTGCTGCAGGATGGACCGAAACACGGATATGAAATAAAACATATAATAGAAGATCATATGGGGGATTGGACGAACATCGCTTTTGGATCGATATATTTTGCTTTAAAGAAATTATCCGAAGAGGGCCTGATAAGAAAATTATGTGAAGAAAAGGATGGCAACAGACCCGCAAGATCGGTTTATGAGATTACGGACAGCGGTAGAAACGAATTTAAAAGCCTTTTGGTTGAATCATGGAAGAAACAGGAAAGAAATTTCTATGAGTTTGACATAGCACTCTTCTTCATAAGTTATTTGAAAAAAGACGAAGTATCTGCATACATTTCAGAGAGAATACTCCAGGCCGAAAGACAATATGAAGGACTTTTAAGGCATTACTCGGATCATGAAAATCAGAATATGGTTCCTCCTGTTGCATTTGAGATAATAAACCATACACTTGAACATATGAAAGCCGAGTTGAAATGGCTGCATAGTCTAAAAGAAAAAATAGATTATCTTTTTTGAGTTATATTTTTTTATCATTATATTCCATATTGTATATTCTATTTGTAATATTTTAAAGGAGGCAATAAAATGCTGAAAGAAAGAATACCGGAAACAAACGAGGGAATTCAAAATGAAGTGGATGTAGAGGCTTATAACAACTGGATGAGGGAAATGTCAAAAGAAAAATGGTTCAAGGCAAAAGATATTGTCGAATCCGGAATAAATTTCGGAAATTGTCTCGAAATAGGTCCCGGGCCGGGATTTCTCGGACTTGAATGGCTCAAAAAAACCGAAAATACTTTTTTAACGGCTGTTGAAATCAGCGATGCGATGATTGAAGTTTCAAAAAGGAATTTTAAAGAGGCGAACATGCTTGGCAGAGTTAATTATGTACATGCCAATGCTATGGATATCCCACTTGAAAATGAATCTTTTGAAGGTGCTTTCAGTAACGGTTCACTCCACGAATGGGAAGATCCCGTCAAAATCTTCAACGAAATTTTCAGACTTCTTAAACCGGGCTCAAAGGCTTTCATAAGTGATTTGAGAAGAGATATGAATAAGATTATGTTCAACATGCTCAAGATGTCTGTCAGGGAACCCGAGATTAAGAAAGGGTTTATAACATCCTGGCAATCATCCTATACCGCCGTAGAACTTGAAAAGATAATCGGGAAGACTTCTTTTAAGGAATTTCAAATAAAAGAAGAGCCCGCAGGGCTCATCTTCATAGGGAAAAAGTTTTAGTGTATGAAGGGGTGGCAGCCCCTTCATACTTATTATATCAAATTGTATCGAAACAAATGAGGTTATTTATTTTCTGATAATTCGGGGGAGTTGAATTTGAAATTTTATATGGAAGTGTATGGCACATATTAAGAAGATTATAGCTCACCTCCGCATGAATTCACCGGGAATTAACGAATAAGAAAGAGGGGGGTAATTGACAAGAGGGGGTATAAGGTGGTAGTATATGCGACGTCGCCGCTGAAAAGCGGAGATGGGAAGAGAAGGAAGAAAGGTCATTGAAAAACAGATAACAGACGAACCAAAAGAAGACAAGCTCTGCTTGTGAAAAACGAGTAGAAGTTGATTCCGGTTTATTGAAAGATAAGCCAGAGTAAATCAAGAGGTAGAGTCAGACCTAAACGATATTGGTGGTGTCCCGAGAGGGATACTATTAAATAAAGATATTGGATGGAGGGTTTGATCCTGGCTCAGGGTGAACGCTGGCGGCGTGCTTTACACATGCAAGTCGAACGGGATTCATTTTGAAGGACACTTCGGTGAACGGAGAGATGATGAGAGTGGCGAACGGGTGAGTAACACGTGGACAACCTGCCCAACCGCGGGGGACAACAGTTGGAAACGACTGCTAATACCGCATAAGCTCGAAAGAGGAAAGCCGAAAGGCGCGGATGGAGGGGTCTGCGGCCCATCAGGTAGTTGGTGGCGGTAACGGCGCACCAAGCCAACGACGGGTATCTGGCGTGAGAGCGTGACCAGACACAAGGACACTGAGACACGGGTCCTACTCCTACGGGAGGCAGCAGTGGGGAATTTTGGACAATGGGGGAAACCCTGATCCAGCGACGCCGCGTGAAGGAAGAAGTCCTTCGGGATGTAAACTGCTTTTTACTGGGAAGAAGAGATGACGGTACCAGTAGAATAAGCCCCGGCTAACTACGTGCCAGCAGCCGCGGTAAGACGTAGGGGGCAAGCGTTACCCGGAATCACTGGGCGTAAAGGGGGCGTAGGCGGGACAATAAGTCAGATGTTAAAAACGACGGCTCAACCGTCGGGATGCGTTTGAAACTGTAGTCCTTGAGGATAGTAGAGGAAAAGGGAATTACCAATGTAGGGGTGAAATCCGTAGAGATTGGTAAGAAGGCCGGTGGCGAAGGCGCTTTTCTGGACTATACCTGACGCTGAGGCCCGAAAGCCAGGGGAGCAAACCGGATTAGATACCCGGGTAGTCCTGGCCGTAAACGATGCTCACTAGGTGTGGGATCCGTAGAGGATTCTGTGCTGAAGCAAACGCGATAAGTGAGCCGCCTGGGGAGTACGTCCGCAAGGATGAAACTCAAAGGAATTGACGGGGGCCCGCACAAGCGGTGGAGCGTGTGGTTTAATTCGAAGCTAAGCGAAGAACCTTACCAGGTCTTGACATACAAGTGGTAGTGAACCGAAAGGGGAACGACCTTTACTTCGGTAAAGGAGCTTGAACAGGTGGTGCATGGTCGTCGTCAGCTCGTGCCGTGAGGTGTTGGGTTAAGTCCCGCAACGAGCGCAACCCCTATGGTTAGTTGCCAGCACGAAGGTGGGAACTCTAGCCAGACTGCCGCCGACGAGGCGGAGGAAGGAGGGGACGACGTCAGATCATCATGCCCTTTATGACCTGGGCTACACACGCGCTACAATGGGGGAAACAACGGGGAACGAGGTAGCGATGCCAAGTAAATCCCAAACATCCCCCCCAGTTCAGATTGCAGGCTGCAACTCGCCTGCATGAAGCCGGAATCGCTAGTAATCGTAGATCAGAAAGCTGCGGTGAATACGTTCCCGGGCCTTGTACACACCGCCCGTCACACCACCCGAGTTGGGAATACCTGAAGATAGCGGAAGCCAACCTGCAAAGGAGGCAGCTATTTAAGGTAGGCTTAGCGAGGGGGGTGAAGTCGTAACAAGGTAGCTGTACCGGAAGGTGCGGCTGGATCACCTCCTTTCTAAGGAGAAAAGGTAAGTCTGTTATCTGTCTTTGAATGACTTTTCTGAGAAAAGTCATTAAAGATCTTGCGAAGCAAGATTCGATCTTTGAAAAATGCATAGGAATGAAAAGAGTAAAGCTTGTAATAAGAAACAACACATTGAATCATAAAAGCTTTTCGCGAAAGCGAAAAGGATAGGTCAAGGTAATAAGAGCACACGGAGGATGCCTTGGTAGCAGGAGGCGAAGAAGGGCGTGGCAAGCTGCGAAAAGCCTCGTAGAGGAGCAAGCGACCTAAGAAGCGAGGATGCCCGAATGGGGAAACCCGGTATACGGAAGTATATCATCTCGAAAGAGAGGCGAACCCGGCGAAGTGAAACATCTCAGTAGCCGGAGGAAGAGAAAGCGAAGCGATAGCGTAAGTAGTGGTGAGCGAAAGCGCGATAGTCCAAACCATATACGTGTCAAGCATACGGGCGTTGCGTATATGGGGTAGCGGGATACAGTTAGGAGAACCGTAAGATATCCGATACAAGGTGCATATATAGACGAATTACCTGGGAAGGTAAACCGGAGAGAGTGAGAGTCTCGTAGTTGAAATGTATGTACGTGTATATTGTAATCCCAAGTAGCACTCAGCACGTGAAATTGAGTGTGAATCAGGGGGGCCCACCCTCCAAGACTAAATACTACCTGCTAACCGATAGTGAAGAGTACCGTGAGGGAAAGGTGAAAAGCACCCCGGGAGGGGAGTGAAAGAGAACCTGAAACCGTGTGCTTACAAGAAGAGGGAGCGAAAGTGACCTCGTGCCTTTTGATTAATGTGCCTACGAGTTATCGTATCTGGCGAGGTTAAGCCGAGAAAGGTGGAGCCGAAGGGAAACCGAGTCTGAAAAGGGCGACTAGTGAGATGCGATAGACCCGAAACCAGGTGAGCTACCCATGTCCAGGGTGAAAGTGGGGTAAGACCCAGTGGAGGCCCGAACCAGTTAGCAGTAAAAAGCTATTGGATGAGATGTGGGTAGGAGTGAAAAGCTAACCGAACCTGGTGATAGCTGGTTCTCTCCGAAACGTATTGAGGTACGGCCTCGAGAGGTCTGTACCGGGGGTAGAGCACTGGATGGGCGAGGGGAGCAATCTCCGACCTCAACCAAACTCCGAATACCGGTATACAAATCTCGGGAGACAGCCTGCGGGGGATAAGCTCCGTAGACGAGAGGGAAACAACCCAGACCGCCAGCTAAGGACCCGAAGAAACGTCTAAGTGTGAAAGGAAGTGGAATGTCGAAGACAGCTGGGAGGTTGGCTTAGAAGCAGCCATCCTTGAAAGAGTGCGTAACAGCTCACCAGTTAAGACATTCTGCGCCGAAGATACAGGGGGCTGAAGACGTTCTCCGAAGCTGCGGAATAATGCGCGAGCATTGTTGGTAGGAGAGCATTGTGTAGTAGGGAGAAACATTATCGTGAGGTAATGCGGACGAGACACAAGAGCGGATGTAGGCATGAGTAACGAGAATATGGTGAGAATCCATATCCCCGAAAGCCCAAGGGTACCTGGGGAAGGGTCGTCCGCCCAGGGTAAGCCGGTCCTAAGGGGAACCCGAAAGGGGTAACCGATGGAAAGCTGGTTAATATTCCAGCGCCGCTGATAGGGAGCATAAGTGGGGACGCAGGAGGATAGGTTCCGCGAACGAGTGGCAAATTCGTCCAAGCTTTGAGTTGACGAGGCCGGTAGGCAAATCCGCCGGCTGAGACGAGGAGTGAAGGGGAGAATACCGAAGGGTGTTCAACGGGATTGAATTCACACTGCCAAGAAAATCTGCGTATGTGATGAACTATTGGTGACCGTTCTGAAAACCGACACAGGTGGGCTGGTTTAAAAGACTAAGGGGAGCGGGAGAACCTCCGCTAAGGAACTAGGCAAAATAACCCCGTAACTTCGGGAGAAGGGGTACTCCCAAAGGTTAAGAGCTAATGGGAGTCGCAGTTACAAGACTCAGGCGACTGTTTACCAAAAACACAGGACTCTGCGAATTCGATAAGAAGACGTATAGGGTCTGACGCCTGCCCAGTGCTGGAAGGTTAAGGGGAGTTGTTAACCGCAAGGTGAAGCAGCGAACTGAAGCCCCAGTAAACGGCGGCCGTAACTATAACGGTCCTAAGGTAGCGAAATTCCTTGTCGGGTAAGTTCCGACCTGCATGAATGGCGTAACGATCTGAGTACTGTCTCAGCGGAGGGCCCGGTGAAATTACAATCTTGGTGAAGATGCCAAGTACCCGCGACTAGACGGAAAGACCCCGTGGAGCTTTACTGTAACCTGGTATTGTATATTGGTGTAAGGTGTACAGGATAGGTGGGAGGCTAAGAAATCATATCGCAAGGTATGGTAGAGCCGACGTTGGGATACCACCCTCCTTACAGCGGTATACTAACCTGGGCATGTGAAGAGCATGCAAGGGACAGTGCTAGGTGGGCAGTTTGACTGGGGCAGTCGCCTCCTAAAGAGTAATGGAGGCGCGCGAAGGTAGGCTCAGGCTGGTTGGGAATCAGCCGAAGAGTGCAAGGGCAGAAGCCTGCCTGACTGTGAGACTGACAGGTCGAGCAGGAACGAAAGTTGGTCCTAATGACCAGGCGGTGCTGAGTGGAAAGGCCGTCGCTTAACGGATAAAAGTTACCCCGGGGATAACAGGCTGATACCGCCCGAGAGTCCATATCGACGGCGGTGTTTGGCACCTCGATGTCGGCTCATCGCATCCTGGGGCTGAAGCGGGTCCCAAGGGTTGGGCTGTTCGCCCATTAAAGCGGTACGTGAGCTGGGTTCAGAACGTCGTGAGACAGTTCGGTCCCTATCTATCGCGGGCGTAGGATACTTGAGAAGGGTCTCCCCCAGTACGAGAGGACCGGGGAGAGTAGACCGCTGGTGAACCAGTTGTACTGCCAAGTGCATAAGCTGGGTAGCTAAGTCTGTAAGTGATAAGCGCTGAAAGCATCTAAGCGCGAAACATGCTTCGAGATGAGGTATCCCGTCGTAAAGAGTAAGGGCAGTTCGAGACTAGGACATTGATAGGTCGCAAGTGTAAGCGCTGTGAAGCGTTGAGCTGAGCGATACTAATCGCCCGAGGCCTTGACCGTAAAAAAGAACGGAAGAAAGAAAAGAAAAACAAGCTTGAAACAATTCCTATGCATCTTTGAAAGAACCGAAAGTTATGACAGATATAGCTTTGGGTGACGACACTCGGAGAGGAAACACCCGGTCCCATCCCGAACCCGGCAGTTAAGCTCTCTGAGGCCGATGGTAGTGTGGTCTTCCACGTGAGAGTAGGTATCGCCCAGAGCCCCTTTATTCCCCTCCACTCGTTGGAGGGGTTTTTAAAATGTGGCCCCATAGGATAACGGCTAGTCCATCGGATTCTCAGTCCGAGAGTCGGGGTTCGATTCCCCGTGGGGCTGCCAGAAATTGAAAAAGAGCGGAACTCATTCTTCCGCTCTTTTCTTTTTTATTCCTGAATAAATATAGTTCCTAAATATGTTTTTCCAAGGCAATTTCCACACCTTTTCCATAATCCGCATCGGCTTTGTAGAAATGTCCGAGCATTTTATTTTGTATATGTTTGGGTGCTTTTGACAAGCTTGAAGCGATAGCGGAAAATAATCTGTTTTTTTCATCTGCAGGCATCAATCGGAACAAATTACCAGGTTGTACGTAATCATCGTCAACACCGCGTTTTTGGTCATAGTGACTGGCATCACCTGATATTCTTAACGGAGGTTCCAAATAGTTCGGGGATTCCTTCGGCCCACCGAAATCGTTTGGTTCGTAATTCGGAGTGGCTCCACCGTTGTTATCAAATACCATGTGCCCATCACGATGATAGTTCATAGCTTTGGTAGCATGTGGACAGTTTATGGGCAATTTTTCATAATTCGTTCCCAGGCGGTATCTATGTGCATCTGAATATGCGTAAATTCTTGCCTGAAGCATTTTATCAGGGGAAAAAGAAATACCGGGTACTACGTTTGCGGGTGAAAACGCCGCTTGTTCGACTTCGGCAAAATAGTTTAAAGGATTTTTGTTTAATTCCAAAATTCCGACTTCTATGAGAGGATAATCTTCATGAGGCCAGACTTTTGTCAAATCAAAAGGATTCCATCTGTATTTTTCTGCTTCCAATTCGGGCATAATTTGTATGAAAAACTTCCATTTTGGGAACTCTCCTTTTTCGATTAAGTCGTATAACTGTTTGGTATGATAATCCGGATCTTTTCCTGCGATTTTATCGGCTTCTTCCTGCATCAAACATTTAATTCCCTGTAAAGTTTTAAAATGAAATTTAACCCAAAATCTTTCTTTGTTGAAATTTATAAAACTATAGGTATGGCTTCCGTATCCGTTCATATAAGGTATTCCGGCGGGAATGCCACGATCAGAAAACAAAATAGTTACCTGATGCAGAGATTCCGGTACTTGAGACCAGAAATCCCATTGCATGGTGTCGTCTTTACAATTCGTCGATGGATGTCTTTTTTGCGTGTGTATGAAATCGGGAAATTTAATACCGTCTCTTATGAAAAAAACGGGTGTGTTGTTTCCTACTAAATCCCAATTACCTTCTTCGGTATAAAATTTTAATGCAAATCCTCGTACATCTCTTACCGTGTCTGCTGATCCTTTTTCTCCGGCAACTGTGGAGAATCGACCGAATACTTCGGTTTCTTTGCCTACTTCAGAAAATAGTTCAGCTCTTGAGTAAGAAGAAATATCTGAAGTAACTACAAATTTTCCGTGTGCTCCTGCTGCCTTTGCATGTACGACTCTTTCAGCTATTCTTTCGCGGTTGAAGTGTGCGAGTTTTTGAAGTAAATAATGATCCTGAAGCAAAGTTGGGCCACGTTCACCTGCCGTAAGTGAATTCTGGTTGTCCGCTACTGGAATTCCGGCTTCGTTTGTAAGTTTATTTTCCTCACTCATTTGACACCTCCGGTATGGAATGCAGAAATACAGAATGATGAATAAAATTATAACATAAATAAAACAAAAAATTGAAGATACAATGAGCGGAAATATAAAGTATAATAATAGAAAGTTCAAAGGTGAAATAAAATATGAATCCTTATATGCTTATTGTTTTGGGAGTATTGACGGTATCCACTTCGGGACCCGTAATCAAATTGATAAATGCAGACCCGGATATTGTGGCATTTTACAGAGTGCTGTTTGGATTCTTTTGTTTTTTTGTCTTCAATATGAAGATAAAAAAATCCGGAAAAAAAATCCGAGAAGAAAAATCTTCGTTTATTGAGAAGATTGTATTCATGTCCGGTGGAATATTTCTTGCTTTTCATTTCTATTTTTGGATTTCTTCTTTTAGTACCACAACAGTTGCGGGAGCCGTAATCCCACTTATGATACAGCCTGTTCTGGTTACGTTTTTGGGATATCTGTTTTTCAAAGAGAAAGTGAAAGGCAAACTGATCGTTCCTCTCGTAATAGTGTTCGCGGCAATATTGATTATGACCATGGGGGATTACTCAATCGGCGGTGATATGAGTCTGGGAGATTTATATTCCGTAATAGGGACGGTAATGGTGAGTGTATATCTTTTAATAGCCAGAAATGCCGTTAAAAAAGTAGGTGTCATCAGTTACAATACTTTTTCTTATTTTATCGCTTCAATTATATTATTCGTGATTGTTCTGTTGAAGAATATTTCTTTTGGTATCGCTGATGCTACTGATTTTATGGGGATTATGTGGCTCGGATTTGGGTGTTCTTTTCTTGGGTACATGCTTATAAACATTTCTTTGAAGCATTTTACCGTTTCGGAAGTATCCATAGCTTTGATAGGGGAACCTGTGTTGGGTATTTTCTGGGCTTTCGTATTTTTAAAGGAGCTGCCGAATTTATATCAGGTTATCGGATTTTTAATCGGCTTAACAGGTCTTCTGACATACATCAAAATAATGAAAAAAATATATTCGGCAGAAAGGCATATAGATAAAATTAAGCAGGGGGGGAATTTATGAAATCCGGAAAGCCAATAATGCTTATAGAGGACGATGTGGTTGATTCCATGACCGTTAAAAGGGCGCTTAAAGAGATTAACGTTTCTAACGAGCTTCTCGTAATGAAAAACGGTGAGGAAGCACTTGAATATTTTGAAAGTGAGGAGAATACTCTGCCCTGCATAATACTTTTGGACATAAACATGCCTAAAATGAACGGTATAGAATTTCTCGAACAGTTTAAAAAAAATGAAAATCTCAATCATATACCGGTAGTTATGTTGACATCTTCAAAAGAAGAATGCGATCGTATTAACACTTTCAAGTTGGGGGTATCCGGTTATATGGTTAAACCGGTCGGATACCGTCAATTTGTGGAAGTTATTAAAACCATAAATTTGTATTGGACGCTGAGTGAATTTCCATTCTGAAACTCTAACCTTAAAATGAGGTGGGAAAATATGGGTAGTTTCTGTGAACTGAGAAAATTCGTCGCACCTGAAGTGGTATATGGAGTGGGTTCAAGATTTATGGCTGGCAGATACTGTAAAAATTTGAATGCCTCAAAAGTTCTGGTTGTTACCGATGAAGGCGTAATAAAAAACGGATGGGTTCATGATGTTTTAAAATCACTTGAAGAAGAATGTATCGATTATCATATATACAAGGATGTAAGCCCCAATCCCAGAACATTTGAAGTCATGGCCGGAAAAGATGTATATATTGATGAAAAGTGTGACGTAATATTGGCGGTGGGTGGCGGCAGCCCTATGGATTGTGCCAAGGGCATTGGTATAGTAGTATCCAACGGAGGAAACATACTCGATTATGAAGGAGTGGACAAGATATTCAATCCCGTTCCGCCTTTTATATTTGTTCCCACAACGGCAGGTACTTCGGCAGATGTTTCACAGTTTGCGATAATTTCGAACAGAGTTGAATTAATAAAAATGGCTATAATAAGCAAGTCGCTGGTTCCCGATGTCGCATTGGTCGACCCGGAAACTACTGTTACCATGGATAGGTATTTAACCGCCTGTACCGGTATCGATGCACTTGTTCATGCCATAGAAGCTTTTGTCTCAACCGCTTCATCGAGAATAACAGATATTCACGCCATTGAATCCATAAAGTTGATTCATGAAAATCTCAAAGCGGTAATAGACAATCCTTCAAATCTTGATCTGAGGGGGAAAATAATGTTTGCGAGTATGGAAGCCGGATTTGCATTTTCAAATGCCATTTTGGGTGCGGTTCATGCCATGGCTCATAGTTTGGGGGGACTGCTTGACCTTCCCCATGGGGAATGCAATGCGTTGCTTTTGGACAGCGTAGTCGATTTCAATTTCATCTCTGAAACAGACAAATTCGGCGTTATTGCCGAATGTTTCGGGATTGATATCAAGTGTTTGAACGAAGTCGAAATAAAAAAATCCATTCTGAATTCTATAACGGATCTGAAAAAGAGCGTGGGTATTGAAAATACCCTTTCAAAAGTCGGGGTGTCATTTTCCGATATAAGTCTTCTCGCAGAAAAAGCCATGAACGATCCGTGTATGATAACCAATCCCAGAGTTCCTGATAAAAGAGATATCGAGGTAATATATGAAAGAGCGCTATGATGAGAATGATGAGATAATGGAATTGATAGGACTCGGAAGGTTTTCATCACATAAGAGTTATTATCCCGAACTTCAAAAAAAAATCAAGGAACTTGAAGAGGAGAAGGAAAAATATAAATCTCTTTTTGAAAACGTAATAAGCGGAATTTTGAGATTGGACACGAATGGAAGAATTCTGAATGCCAATTTTTCTGCATCAGAAATACTCGGAATACCCGAATTTGATGTTTCTTCAAATGAAATTCGTTTCATTCAGAAATACATCGGAGAAAAGAGTTTTAACGAATTGAAGGAATATATTGATAAAAAAGGGAGCCTGTTGGGCTATGAAACCGAAATTGAAACGGATTACGGAAAGAGGTGGCTGCATTTGAATGCTTCCAATTCTCTTGGCGTAAATTCGGAGAAGTCATACGATATAGTATTGGAAGATATCACTAAAAACCATGAATTCAGAATTCAACTCGAAAATTCCGAAAAAAGAAACAGAGAACTTTTTGAGAATTCTCCGTTGAGCATAGTAGTTTACGATTTGGATGGTTATCTAGTCAAATTTAACAGATCTTTTGTTGAATTGCTCGGATTGAATTCTGATTATGAATTGTTAAAAAATCATAGTTATAATATTTTCAAGGATAAATCGTTTGTTAAATACGGTGTGATAGAACAGGTAAAGAAAGTTATGAATGGGGAGAATACGGATATAGTTGAGTGTCTGTACGAAATCCCCGAAGATTTTAAATTTGGTAGCAGCCGTATAAGCTCGGTTTGGGTCAAAGTTCATTGCTACGGTGATTGCGATGAAGATGGCAATATTGCACATATATTCATGCTGCTTGAAAATGTTTCGAAAAGGAAGAGAGCTGAAAATGAACTTAGGGATTTGAATCAGTCTCTCGAAATCAGAGTTAAAAACAGGACTGAAGAGCTTGAAAAAATAAACAACGAATTGAAGGATTTCGCATACATAGTATCGCACGATTTAAAAGCCCCGCTCAGAGGCATAAGCCAGATTTCTTCATGGCTGAAAGAAGACTATGCGGAAAGAATCGACGATGAAGGAAGACAGTTATTCGATTTGATGATGGACAGGACTAAAAAAATGGAAATGATGATTGAGGGAATTCTTGAATATTCTCGTGCAGGGAGAAAGATAAAAGAATACGAGGAAATAGATCTTAACGAAGTGTTTTTAGAGACAATCGGAATATTTCCGGAGATAAAAGACTATGCGGTTTCAAAAATGAATTTGCCGGTAATTTTCGCAGAAAAACTGAAAGTCGAACAGATTTTTCAAAACCTTATTTCCAACAGTGTAAAATATATGGATAAAGCAGAACCTAAAATTGGCATCAAATTCCAACAAAAAGAAGACCATTTCAGTCTTTTCTTTTGCGACAACGGCTGCGGAATCGAAGAAAAATACCATAAGAAGATTTTTGAAATCTTCCAGACACTCGATACTTCCGATAAAAAAAGAGGTACGGGAATAGGATTGGCTTTGGTGAAGAAAATAGTTGAAAACTATGGCGGAAGCATAGAACTGAAATCAAAAGCAAACGAAGGAACCTGTATGATTGTAAATTTTCCGAACGAGTATCTGAAAAAATAGACCGTTATTTATTTTCCGAATATTTTCACTATGGCTTCGTTTATCATATCTATATTGGAAGTACCGAAGTAAACCATCGCATCTTCCCTCGTCATTTCCGAATCGTCACCGTTTTCCCTGTGATAGGATACGAATTCTGCCACATCGGAATACTCTATTTTTCTGTCATGTGCACGGGATAAAACCGATTTTTTAAAATTGTCATCCAGATCCGAGTTTTTTATGTAAATTACTTCGGCCATCATTTCGATAAGGTAAAGCGCGGAAAGCCCAAAATATGCCTGTGCTCTTTCTACTGCTTCGGAGTGGCTGAGTCCGTTTCTGTTGCAGCTTAACATAAAACCCTGTATGTCAAGATCGTTTTTTTCATTTTTGATTTTTCTCGCGACAGAACTCCTCGAATCACGTACATCACCGTAAATTTCAAGTGAAATTTCTTCTATTAACTCTTTTCTCGGCACCCCAAAAACCATTATGGTATCCTTCAGTGCTTTTTCGTGGTCTTGGCCGTTATCTTTACAGTATTCTATGTATTCTCTTATGTCGTTTCTGAGTTTTTTGGAGATGAAAAAATTTTTCATCCTGCCTCCCATGTATATTTTTTTATTTATTCACATTATATTTTATCAGTTTTTATTGATATAAATATTAAATAATATTTAACCTATTATTTCTTTGCCTGGTCAAATAAACCGTAAACTTTAAAAAGGTGAGAAAATGTTGAACAGACTGAAATAAAAGTTCTGTGCAAACTGGAAGAAGTAAGGTCCCACAAAGAATATGAACCCGATCAGGAACAATATTCCATACCTTTCGTAAAAACTGAAAAAATTGCCGAACCTGTTACCCACAAACGAACGCAATATATGATAGCCGTCGAGAGGGGGGATAGGCAGGAGGTTCAGGAAGAAGAAAGCTATGTTGAAATATGCTATGTAATGGAAAACCGGAATTAAACCCGGTAAAACGTTGTAAGTGCCCCCGGCGATTTTGAAAATCAAGAACTCTATCAGCAATGTTATCAACGCTATCAGAAAATTCGAAACCGGACCGGCTAAAGAAACCAATATGTCATAAAGTCTGGGACGCTTGAAATTGGAAGGGTTCACAGGAACAGGCCTCGCCCAGCCAAAACCTATCAAGACAAATGCCAGCAAACCTATTATGTCAACATGGGCAAGCGGATTCAGCGTCAGCCTGCCATATCTCCTCGGTGTGGAATCACCGAGTAAATCAGCCATAAGCGCATGTGAAAATTCATGAAATATAAGTCCGATAATGACCGCCGGGATGGCAAGCAGAATTTCGCGAGGATCTCTGAACAAGGATATCACCTGTATTTATAATATGCTGTATAATATCACATTTGAAACACGGAAACTAACATATATTTCATAAAATGATGTTTTAAATATCATTAAGCCTTTTTGTCAAAAACTAAGCGATACTATCATATCACGGTAAATACCGTCCCAGAAACTGTCCGTACCGTCAAGATCGGTTGCGATGAATATCATGTATTCACCCGGGCCGAATTTATCGAGTTCTTCTGATTCGCTGAAAATCACCATCCATGAAAAATATGTATCCAGCTTTATCTTCAGAATGCTTATGATTCCCCTCAAACTCAACTGTTCGTATTCCTCAACCGAATAGTTTTCCGAATTTTTCAGTAATTTCCTCACCGAATCGGCGATCAGCTCCTGTATGGGTATGGATTCTTCGACTTCACCGACTATTATCCTTCCGTAGTTTACATCTCCTTTTCCGAAAATTATCGAGGAGGAATAATCCGCCTCTCTTATCTGGATGTCGAAATTAGGGGGTACCATACAGGAAAACCATTCGGTTTTAACTTCCTGAAAGTATTCGGGAACTTGTACATCACCGCTTTTTCCCTGCAATGAGTCGGAAAGCATAGAAATAAGATTTTCCACCTTTGAAGAACCAGTTTTCACTTCCGAAAAAGCGAGCACGAACACCATTAAAGTCAAAAATAAAATCAAAATAACCCTTTTTTTCATTACAACCTCCAAAATAATTAACGTACTGTTTATTAACAATCATAACATAATTACAGCCGTGTATCGATGAGTTCAAATGATGGAATTCGGAAATTATGACTTATGTGGAGTTTGAAGCTAAAAAATAATTTTAATTTGATAAAATTGGAAAGTTTTCAATAGACTATCCAATACCCGCAATTCCGAGGGGGTTAGATTTTATACTATTTTATAAAAAGTATCTTTTTCGTTTTCTGAATTCAGAGGCTTTTATGCTTAAAAAAGCCGAATCAATTACCGTTTATCCAACCCTCATATCCTTCGCACATATGATAGACTTTTTTAAAACCAAGCTGAACCATTTTGGAATAGGCCTTAGTGCTTCTACCTCCGGATTTACAGTATATGAGATATGTTCTGTCTCTGTTCAATTTCTTCAGCGTATTTTCGAACTCGGAAGAGAAGAAATCGAGGTTTACGGCGTTATTTAAGTGTCCTGCATCGAACTCCTGGGGAGTGCGTAAATCTATTATCATGAAACTTTCGTTGTTTAGGTTTTCCTCTATTATTTTTTTTGCCTGACTGGGCGTTACTATCTGCGTAAGTCCTGTATCTTCACAAATTACGGTGCTTTCATTCTTTGCGATAACCATAGCTTCCGATTTTTTTGCATTTTCATTTGAGGTTATATGCCCAAAAGATTTGTCATCGGATATTATTATCCTTATGGAAGGGTATTTCCCAACGATTTCTTCCAAATAAACGCTTTCTTCTTTTTCTGCAACATACAGTGCGTTTTCATCGAATTCCCGTATTTTATCTAATTCTTCCAGCGGAACTAAACGGTAAAGATTTGCGAATTCGTTTAAAACTTTAAAATCATTCTGTGATAAATAGCTTATATTTTTTATGTTTTTTTCAATTCCTAACGAGATCATTTCTATGGAATCGATAAGTTTTTCTACAGGTAAAAAACCTTCCACCCTGCCAATTCGGTTAAACTCTTCATCTAAAAAAATCATGGTAGGTGTAAGCCGTATTTCATACATGTCGTACAGCGAACTGTAATCATACTGCATTCTGTATTTTGAAGCCTTTGGATTCGGAGGGAAAAAACCCATCAATTCTTCATTTTTATCCACAGTTGTCATCACGTATTTATCGGTTAAAATATCTTTTACGCTGCTGTTGGACAGAGTATAGGTTTTCAGATCTTCGCATTGTCCGCAGCCCGGAAGTGAAAAAATCAACACGACTCCTTTTCCCAGAACACCTGCGAGACTAAACGCCTCTTCATAGGAATCTTCCATGACGTAATCCCTGTAATCGACGAAATCACTTGATATGAAAACGGATACCAGAATGAAAAAAACAAAAACAGTTAAAATGATTTTATTCATATATTCCTCCGATGAAAGCTTTCATAGATTTTAAGGTCATATATGAATTATAGCACAAAGCAATAACAATCATCTTTTGAATAGAAGTCTCTTCGGGTTACCAGCTCATATAGCCTCTGTTCAGATGGTATATGTTTTTAAAACCGAGTTTTATCATTTTCTCAATCGCCTGTGAACTTCTGTTTCCCGATCTGCAGTAAATCAGATATATCATGCTTTTATCAAGTTTATTCAACTCTTCCGAGAAAACAGGTGAATAAAAATCTATGTTAAAAGCATCTGGAATATGGGAAATTTCATATTCTTCCGGAGTTCTGACATCGAGTATTACAAAATTCGGGTTCTGATAATATTCCGCGATTATCTCTCGCGCCTTTTCCGGATTGACGTTTGTGACGAATTCTGAAATTGACGTGGCAGAAAAAGTGTTGAAAAGTGTGAGTAAAGCAGTAATAGTTCCGAGAATCAGTTTGTTCTTCATTTGAATCATCCTTTCATAAAAATAGAATGTTGAAATTTTTTAAGTTTAATTCTTCATATAAATATTCTGCTATTTCTTTTTCCGTGGAGTTTTTTATTATGTAGTAATCATTTTTATCTAACTCATCAATTCTCGTAATGAATTCTTCCAAGTCGTACTCGTAAACATACGGTACCACTGTCAAAAGCAATTCTCTGTCACTGTACGATATTTTCCTGAATAATTTAGGCTTTTCATTGTTAAAAGAATACTTAATACTCTTTAATTCTTCAATGTATTCCTCTACAGACTTGTATCTGGTTATATATCCGGCCACTTTCCTGCTAGATTCGAATACCAGGCTTGTGGGGGTTCTTTTAATTTCGTATTTGGTAAAAAGGTCTTTGTAAGAATACTGGTATCTTTTCTGAAGTGTTTTTCCGAACAAAGGGAATGTACCCTTTATATCGCTTCTGAGTTCTATTTCCGAAACTAAAAATCTGTTTTTAAGAAATTCAGCCATTTTTTTGTCTGAAAGTGTATTTTCTTTGAACTGTATGCATTCTCCGCAGTAGGATTGGGTAAAAAACAGTATCATATCTTTTTCGAGTATCAATGCCGCTTCGAATACCTCGTCATGAACATTTTTCATAATGTAATCTTCATATTTTACGGCGAATATAGTGCATATGAGAGTTGAAAATATGAATAAAAATGAAATTGCTTTTTTCATAAATTGCCTCCAAATGTATTGTGAATAAATTGACGTAAGAGGATTGAATATATGTTGCCTTAAAAATAAATATATTTACGGGTATCTAAATTTCCTCAGCGCAAATGAGGAAAATGGTTCGAAAAGCTCATCAATAATTGTGAAGGAGTTTGTGAAAAAACTTCGCCAATTGTGAATCGGAATTCGAGAAATGTATCATTATCAGTACAACAAAGGGTATACATAGATAATAAAATGTTGTATACTATGGTTATAAATTTCGGGGGAGGTTTATCAATGAAACTTTCTAACAGAGTTCTGAAAATGCAGTCTTCTCCAATAAGAAGATTGATTCCGTTCGCCGAACAGGCAAAAGCTAAAGGTGTGGAAGTGCTCCATTTGAATATAGGGCAGCCGGATGTTCCGACGCCGGATGCTTTTTTTGATTCGATAAGGAATTTTGAAGGCAATGTCGTTCCATACTCTCATTCCGCGGGTCTTCTGGAATTGAGGAAAGGCTTTTCTGAATATTATAAAAAGTGGTCTTTAGATATTCAGCCTGAAGAAATCATAGTTACCAATGGGGGCAGCGAGGCAATAATTTTTGCGTTGGCCGCAATATGCGATCCCGGTGAAGAAGTAATGGTTATTGAGCCTTTCTATGCGAATTACAGAAGTTTTGCCGGTATGGTGAATGTTGGATTGAATCCGATTACCGCCAGACCTGAAAATGGATATGCTCTTCCGGATATCGAAGAATTTGAAGCCCGGATGAATGACAAAACTAAAGGCATAATTTTCTCGAATCCATGCAATCCGACCGGTGCAGTCTATTCAAAGGAAGATGTTTTGAATATATTGAAGTTCGCCAGGAAGCACGATCTTCTTGTCGTCGTTGATGAAGTTTACAGGGAATTCGTTTTCGACGGTCTGGAACCATTCAGTGCCATGGAATTTGAAGAATATCATGATATCGTCATCATGGTTGACAGTGTGTCGAAAAGGTACAGTTCCTGCGGTGCCCGTGTCGGTCTGTTCACAACGAAAAACAAAGAAATTTTCAACCAGGCCATGAAAATGGCTCAGGCGAGGCTCTCACCTCCGACTATGGCTCAGGTAGGCGCGGTTGGACTTTTGAAACTTGACGAAGAATACATGGCGTCGGTTAAGGCGGAATATAATACGAGAAGGGATATCGTATACAACGAGTTATCCAAAATAGAAGGTTTGTCTTTTGAAAAGCCTCACGGTGCTTTTTACGTATCTGTCAAACTTCCTGTGGAGAACAGTGAAGACTTTGTCAAATGGATGCTTACCGATTTCAACGTCGACGGATATACGACAATGGTTTCACCGCTCGATGGTTTTTATGGCACTGAAGGTGCAGGAACAAGCGAGATAAGGATAGCGTATGTCTTGAACGAGAAGAAATTAAAGCATGCGTGTGAGATTCTCAGATTGGGACTGATCGAATACAACAAAAAATAATTCAAAAGGTGGATTAGTTTTGAACGATAAAAGATTATCGCCCGGTGTTTTCAAATTACCCATAGACAGGCTGAGATCGGGTTATTATTCTGATAAGTATTTTACCAGGTTTGTCGAAGTTCTTAAGAAATCAGATTATCATCCACATGTTCTGTACCAGTTTTTTCCAAGATCGGATGCTTGCGTAGTCGGTTTGGATGAAGCGATAGCCATTCTAAGAACCTGTACCGGATATTACAGCAACGAGGCAAAATCCGAAAATCTATTTTCACAAATTATGGAGATAGAAAGAAGGCTTCAGAATGCGACATATGAGATGGATAGAAAAGCTATGGACGAGGCTTTCAGAGAGAAGTGGGATATAAGGGACGAGTTGAACAGCCTGTGGGTGGATAAATGGAACGATATAAGGGTTAAGGCCCTGAATGACGGAGATTCGGCGGGTAATGGAGAGATAATAATGACCGTTGAGGGAGATCCGACTTATTTCGGTTATCTCGAAACTGTTTTGCTGGGTGTGATAGCCAGAGCTTCGAGTACGGCTACGGAAGTCAAAAAGGTTGTCAACGCCGCAAAGGGTAAGCCCATATTGTTTTTCAGCGCAAGATTCGACCATTACTGGGTGCAGGCTACGGATGGATATGCAGGACTTAAAGCCGGTGCGTTTGGCGTGTCTACCGATGCAAATGCCGATTACTGGGGAGTGGAAAGTCTGGGTACTATTCCTCACGCTTTGATTGCCTCTTTGAAAGGTGATACCGTCATTGCCGCAGAGGCGTTTGACGAACACATAGATTCGGGTGTCAACAGGATAGTACTCGTGGATTGGGACAATGATTGCATAGGAACATCCAAGAAAGTGATTTCAAAGTCTTATGAAAATTATACCGGTATGGAATTTACCGAGGGAGTGACGGATCCTTCACCCGTAATCGGTGAGGGCAGGAATAAAATCTGGGCAGTTAGATTCGACACATCCGGTTCGCTCAGAGATAAAGCGGTCATTCCACAGGATGCGAGCTCACTGGGAGTCTGTCCCGAACTGGTCTGGAGAGCGCGTGAGGAATTTGATAAAATTGGTGCCAATGACCTTAAAATAGTAGTTTCCGGTGGTTTTAACGCGGAAAGGATAGAATTGTTCGAAAAGCTTGAAGTACCCGTCGATCTTTACGGAGTGGGATCTTCATTACTGAAAAAGAAAATAGATTTTACCGCAGATATCGTGGAAGTCAACGGTGAACTGTGTGCTAAATATGGTAGAGGGAAGAAAGATCATTCACGGCTCGAAGTAGTTTATATGAAATGATTGAATTCCTTTAGAAAATATTGGAGGTTTTTTAAATGGAAAAAAGAGGAACATGGCAGATCAAGACGGGATTTGCGGATATGTTTAAAAATGGTGTGATTATGGATGTCACAACGGCAGAAGAGGCTAAAATCGCCGAAGAAGCAGGCGCCGTAGCCGTCATGGCGCTTGACATGGTTCCTGCGGATATCAGAAAAGCAGGCGGAGTTGCCAGAATGGCAAATATAAAAGTCATCAAAGAAATACTCAGCACGGTAAGCATTCCTGTTATGGCCAAGTGTAGAATAGGGCATATTGCCGAAGCCAGAATACTTGAACAGCTTGGTGTGGATTTTATAGATGAATCTGAAGTTCTTACTCCTGCCGATGACAAATACCATGTCAACAAATTCGATTTTAAAGTTCCTTTCGTCTGCGGCTGCAGAAATATAGGCGAAGCGCTGAGAAGAATAGCCGAAGGTGCCGCGATGGTAAGAACGAAAGGTGAAGCGGGAACCGGAAATATAGTTGAAGCCGTGAAGCATGCGAGATGTGTTCTCGATGATGTCAGAAGGTTAAAGAACATGCCTGACGACGAATTGATGACTTTTGCCAAAGACAACGGCGCTCCAATAGATCTTGTCAGACAGGTTAAGGAAATGGGCAGAATTCCTGTTGTCAATTTTGCCGCCGGTGGAGTGGCTACTCCGGCAGATGCTGCTTTGATGATGATGCTCGGTGTTGACGGGGTGTTTGTCGGTTCCGGTATTTTCAAATCAAAAGAACCTAAAAAAATGGCCAAGAGTATAGTGCAGGCTGTGTTACATTACAATGACCCTGAAATGCTCGTTAAAATAAGTGAAGATATCGGTGAACCAATGCACGGACTAGAAATTAAAGATCTGGATGTACATCTTCAGGAAAGAGGCTGGTAGTGTGAAAATCGGCATCCTGGGTATGCAGGGGGCAATTGAAGAACACGAAGCGATGCTCTCTTCGCTCGGTGTTGATACTATCAGGGTGAAAAAGCCGAATCATCTCGAAGAAGTAGACGGATTGATTTTCCCCGGCGGTGAAAGTACCACGATGATAAAACTCATCAATTTCACCGGTTTGAAAGAACCGTTGAAAGAGTATATCGGTGTTAAGAAGATGCCGGTTTTCGGAACGTGTGCCGGTATGATTCTGCTTTCTAAAACTATCGATAATTATGCTTCCCAGGAAACTTTGGGCCTTATAGACATAGAAGTCAGGCGAAATGCGTTTGGGAGGCAGATAGATTCTTTTGAAGAGGAACTTGAAGTTAAAGGAATACGGGGTGAACCCGTAAAAGCCGTTTTTATAAGGGCGCCGATTATTGACAGGGCTGGAGAAGATATCGAAATACTGGCTTTACATGAAGGCAAAATAGTAATGGCAAGATTCGATAACATACTCGTTTCTTCTTTTCATCCTGAAATAACCGATGATAAACGTGTTCACGAATACTTTCTCGGTATGGTGAGAGAATGGCAAGAGTCTCGAAAGTCAACAGCGGGGTGCTGTTAGGATTCGAAGCTAAAGATGTCCTTGTGGAGACTTATGTAGACAGTAGAGCAATCTTGCAGGACATAGATATAGTCGGACTTGCGGATACCGCCATAAAAGAAAGCAAAAAAAGAATTCGAAGTGCCATAAAAAGTAATTCATATCCGTTACCCCATGGAAGAATAACCGTTAATCTTGCACCGGGTGACTTAAAAAAGGAAGGTACCATTTTGGACCTTCCTATTTGTGTTTCGATATTGGAAAGCACCGATAAGATTGAAAATAAAATCGAAGAAAATAGTTATTTCTTCGGTGAGTTGAGTCTGGACGGGAAAGTCAGAAGGGTGAAGGGATTACTTCCCATACTGCTTTCTCTCTCCGAAAACAGGAAAAATGCAGTGGTTTACATTCCCGAAGAGAATAAAAACGAGGCTTCGCTGATAGGAAATTTGAAAGTGTTTTCGATTTGTGATCTTAATTCCCTTTTGAACCACCTCAATGGAATTTCGATACTCAAAGAAACAGAGAAAGCGAGTTTTAAACCTGTTGACGCCGAATATGATTTGGATTTTTCGGATGTTAAGTCACAGTATCTTGCAAAGAGAGCGCTTGAAATTGCCGCTGCGGGATCGCATAACATACTCATGAAGGGCCCACCCGGATCGGGGAAAACTATGCTTGCAAAAAGGTTTCCCACTATTCTGCCTCCGTTGAACGAGGATGAGTTCGTGGAGACTGCCGCTGTTTACAGTGTGATCGGAGAAGCGGATTATTCAATTCTCGGCAAACGTCTGAGACCGTTTCGTGCACCTCATCATTCATCTTCAAGGGCCGCCATAATCGGTGGAGGAACCGATGCAAAACCTGGTGAAATAAGTCTTGCCCATAACGGAGTTCTTTTCATGGATGAGTTCCCGGAATTTTCGAAAGACGTAATTGAAGCACTGCGCCAACCTATGGAAGACGGAATTGTGAATATATCACGTGCAAAGATTTCTGCCAAATACCCGTCAAAATTCACTCTGATAGCTGCACAGAACCCTTGTCCATGCGGTAATTACGGAGACAAACACAGAATTTGCACATGTTCCGTCAGGGATATTTTCAGATACAATAAAAAAATATCCGGTCCAATTACCGATAGAATGGACATGATAATAGAAGTACCCAGAATGGAGTATTCGGAATACAATCAGAGCGAAGAAGGCGAACGCTCTGCGGAAATATTGAAAAGAGTGGTTGCTGCAAGAAGATTGCAGTATATCAGATATAAAGAGACCGGTTTTTCAGCAGGATATACTAACTCAGTTTTAAAAGGTGCCGGCATCAGGGAATTCTGTAAGTTGGATGAAAAATCTGAAGAATTTTTAAAAAGTGCGATAAAAAGATTTTTGCTCACGGGAAGAGGAGTCAATAAGATTTTAAAAGTTTCGAGGACGATCGCCGATCTCGAAGGCAAAAGAGATGTATCGTTTTCGAATGTCGCAGAGGCAGTGCAGTTTCGCGAAAAAGCCGAGATCTTTTAACTATAGTTTGGAGGCAGATAATTATGTATTTTGAGATAAAGGAGATAAAAGGTGAGGTTATTGCCTTTGTAGAGGGAAAAAGAGCCGGGATTTCCAATTGTCAGGATGCATTGGATTTGATGTGCAACGTCAGGTACAAAGGCAGTGAGAAAATCGTAATCAGTAAAGAAAACTTCGATGAAGACTTTTTTGACCTGAGTACCGGATTAGCCGGAGAAATATTGCAGAAATTTTCGAATTATGGAATGAAAATAGCGATTTATGGTGATTTTAATGTATATACGAGTAAGAGTCTGAAGGATTTTATATATGAATGCAACAATGGCAACGGTGTTTATTTTGCTTCGAACGCGCGGACTGCTATCGATATGCTTTCCGAATGATCAAAAATGATGCCAAATGATACCTGTAGGGAGTATTTTGGTGTTTTTTTATTTAGGCTTCTGTGTGTTAAAATAGTGTTATATTCGATTCTGCTTTATAGAGATGTATAAGAAGCGGATGCGGATATATCGGTATCGTTTACGGCAGGAATACAGGGAGTAATTATATAAATAGATTGATTTTCAATCGTATACGGATTTGAAAAGATAAACGGAGGTGTGGACATGGATGTAAAAGTAATTAATTCTATGCTTAAAGGCGTGGTTAAAGTTTTCTCCGAAGCGGTCAGTATGAAGGTGGAATTCCAGAAACCGGAACTTGCGAAAGAATTAGCCAAAGGCTATGATCTTGTGACTATTGTTGGATTTAACGGTTCGCTTGAAGGCAATCTGGTTTATGGATTTTCTGCAAAACTGGGAATCGAAATAATAAGCAATATGATGGGCATGCCGTATGATAAGATAGATGAACTCGCCATGAGCGGAATAGGTGAACTTGGCAACATGGTTTCCGGTAACATTGCGACCAATCTCGAGCAGATAGGGAAACCAATCGATATAACACCGCCTTCGGTTATAGTCGGCAAGGAAATTATGGTAAATGTTGACGGGGTAATTCTGAAAATACCCGCAGTTATAAACGGAGAAGTCTGTGAAGTAAATATGGTTCTGAGAGAATGAATATAAAATATGGTCTATAATATGTGATGATATGAAAAAAGAAAGTGTGGATAAAAAAATTAACTTACCTGATGAGCTTAAGAAATTGAATATGATTCCTTATTTTGGTTTTGCGGTCATATCAAATCTAATAGTGGCGGGTTTGATCGGATATTATTTAGATAAGTTCACTTTTAAAAACAATGTTATTTTCATCGTGTTTTTATGTTTGGGATTGATAAGCGGTATTTACAACGGAATTAAAGAAATGCTCAAGGAAATTCAAATACAGGAAAAAAAAGAGAGAGAAAATGGAGAATCTCAAAGGAAATAACGAAGACTTGACTGACAAAGAATTCGATGTTTTTGCTTTGGTTAAGCGCCTGATTTATGGTATGATAGGTGTGAATGTTATTTTTGTAACAATTGGCTTTTTGACAGGCACAGGGCAGTTTTCAGCGGGTATCGTTTTGGGTGCGGTTTCGGGTTTTCTGAATTTGTGGAGTTATTATGAGCAGGCGATTAAGGTTGAAAATGCTTTCATTAATAAATCCGGGAAAAGCCGGTTCGCGAGAATGTTTTTTTTCCGGTATGCGATAAATGCCGCATTTATGGCTATTAGCGCATACATATCGTTAACGTCTCTTTTAGGTTGTTTCTGTGGTATTTTGTCCTTAAGGTTAAGTATATATATAGTTTCGTTTTTTACAAAGTTGAAAAGGGGGTAATAAAACTTGACCCTTAGCAGAAAAGAAAAGGTTTTTGTTGGTTCAGTTTTGGCAGCTATTTTGGTATGCTGGCTGTTCGCCCTTCCAAACATCGGAGGAATGGACGAACTGGGTAAAATGGGTATTGGATCCAAATGGATTTATACGATTTACGGGGATCCTGCCGCAAAATCTTTTGTAAGCCTGGGAAGAATAAACATTATGACCGTTGTTATGGGTGGAGCCATCGTTATTGGTCTGATGTTGTTTGCTTACGGTGTTGGAAAGAAATACAAACTGATACCGGACAGAAAACAGTCCGGAGTCGAGTTATTCCTTGATTTTATGCATAACACCGTTGAGGATTCGATTACCAGGAAAGAATACGTTCGACCGGTTTTTGTAATTGCCACTACTTTGTTCGTTTTTATCGCCGTAGCCAACATAATAAGCGGCATTCCCGGATTGAATGTTTCTGTGATCGATGGTTCTCCGAAGTTCTCGCTTTTTCTGGATACATGGTATACTCCCACTTCTGATCTGAACACCAACGCGACTTTTGCTGTGATGGTGCTTTTTATCAGCCATGGATTCGGCATAAAGGTTAAAGGAGTTAAAGCCTGGGCAAAAAGTTTTTTTGAGCCCACACCGATTATGTTTCCGATGAATGTGGTAGGAGAACTTTCGAAACCTATTTCACATTCGCTCAGACTTTTTGGCAATATATACGGCGGAGGAATACTGGTTCTTATACTCAGTTATATGGTTAAGTACCTCGTGCTTCCGGTTGCGCTGTGGGGATTTTTTGGAATGTTTCTCGGTCTGATACAAGCTATGGTTTTTTCTATGCTTACAATAGCATACATAGCAGCTCAGATCGAATGATGATCTGTGGTCGCCAAAAGGTAAATGAAGTGTTTGTTGCGATACGCAATGATAAAAATTTTAATTAAATTATTGAGGAGGTTGGTTTTCGATGGAAGAAGCCATCATTCAGGCAGCAAAATTCATAGGTGCAGGTTTATGTATGGGTATTGGTGCTATAGGTCCCGCTATCGGTGAAGGAAATGTTGGAGCTCACGCCATGGATGCAATGGCAAGACAGCCGGAAATGGCAGGAAGTCTTGTTACGAGAATGCTTCTGGCTATGGCTGTATCAGAATCAACAGGTCTTTATTCACTTCTGATTTCATTTATAATTCTTTTCGCTTCATAGCAAGGAAAGTGAAAATAAAGTTACGGAGGTGAATACATGGAACTACTTGAATTTAACTTGACCTCTATAGTTATGCTTTTACAATTCGTGTTGTTGGCTTTTTTTCTTTATAAATTTATGTATAAACCCTATCTCGACGCCACCGCTGAAAGAAGGAATAAGATAAAAAGCGAGCTTGAAAGTGCGGAAAACATAAAACTTCAGGCTATAGAGATGAAAAATGACGCACAGATAAAGCTCGAAGAGGTCAATACGCAGGCAGCGAAGATAATTGAAAACGCTAAGAAGACTTCTGAAAAGATATTGATTGAGGAAAGGGAAAAGGCTCGAAATCAAGTGGAAAGAATGTTAAAATCTGCAAGTGAGGAAATAGAGACCATGAAACTTGATGCGGTTTCGAAACTTCAGCAGGAAGCTGTCGGCCTTGCCGTACTCATGGCATCGAAACTCATAGAAAAACAGATGGATGAAAAAACTCAAAGAGATTTTCTTAAAAATATGCTTTCTACTTTGAAAGAAGGTGAATGACCATGAAAGGTTATTCACCTTCGGTTTTAAGAACTTATTCGAGGGCTTTGCTTGAGTGTCTCAAAGATTCGGAAGTTGAAAACGCTCTCAATGCGTTGAAACTGTTCGGAAAACTGATGCAAGTGGAAATGTTTCGTGAAGTTATAAACAATCCGGTTGTCAGTATGGCTATGAAGGAAAAAATTCTCGTTGAAACTGTTGAGATATCGGGATATAAAACCGATAGATTGATTGACTTTATACGTGTACTGCTTGAAAAAGGAAGGGTATCCATACTCGAAAGCATATGGAGGTCATTCGAATCGCTTGCTTACAATAGAGCACGTATTTCAAAAGCCGTTATGGTAAGCGCATTTGAAGTGGATCCGGCGACTATGGATGAGATAAAGAAAGTATTGGAAAGAGTGCTTGCCAGACCGGTGGAGATCGAATCGCATGTTGACAGATCTTTGATTGCCGGTGCAAGGATATATGTAGAGGATAAGATATTAGATCTTTCCGCAAAAGGGCAGCTTGAAAAAATATCAAGAATGCTTATTTCGGAAGAGAGGTGAATTGAGTGAGAATATCCCCGGATGAAATAACCAAGATTTTGAAAGATAAAATTGAGGGTTATGAAAAGAGTGCGAGTCTTGAGGAAACCGGCAGGGTAGTTCAGGTAGGGGATTCCATAGCAGCCGTATACGGACTGAAAAATGTAAAAGCAAATGAGATTGTAGAGTTTGCGAACGGTACTTACGGGATTGCGTTGAACCTTGAAGAGGATATTGTCGGTGTCGTTGCACTCGGAGAATACAGCAATATAAAGGAAGGCGGAATAGTAAAAAGAACCGGCAAGATCATCTCGGTACCCGTTGGTGATTCCCTGGTGGGAAGGGTAATAAATCCTCTCGGACAGCCGATAGATGGTAAAGGTGAGATAAAAACCGATAAAATGAGGGAAATTGAAGTCAAGGCCCCCGGAGTAATTGACCGTAAGCCTGTGGATACGCCGCTTCAAACCGGAATAAAGTCTATAGACTCCATGATTCCTATTGGCAGAGGTCAGCGCGAATTGATAATCGGAGACCGTCAGACAGGAAAGACTGCCATTGCGATAGACACGATTATCAATCAGAAAGGAAGAGGGGTTTACTGTATTTATGTTGCAATAGGTCAGAAGGCGGCAGCTGTTGCAAGGCTTGTTGATAAGCTCGAACAATTCGGCGCGATGGAATATACCACGGTTGTTTTTGCGAGTGCCAGCGATCCCGCATCTCTTCTTTACATTGCCCCCTATTCAGGTTGTTCGATAGGAGAGTATTTCATGAATCAGGGAAAAGATGCGCTCGTTATTTACGATGATCTTACGAAGCACGCGGCAGCTTACAGAGAGCTTTCTCTGCTTCTTAGAAGGCCACCGGGAAGAGAAGCGTATCCTGGAGATGTTTTCTATCTGCATTCCCGATTGCTTGAGAGGGCTGCCAGACTCAACGATGAAAAAGGCGGAGGATCTTTGACTGCTCTGCCGATAATCGAAACACAGGCAAACGACATGTCGGCTTATATTCCGACAAATGTAATTTCAATAACCGACGGGCAGATTTATCTGGAATCCTCGCTTTTTTATTCCGGATTCAGGCCTGCGGTAAACATAGGATTGAGTGTTTCAAGAGTCGGAGGTGCAGCACAGATTAAAGCTATGAAACAGGTTGCGGGTACTCTCAGGCTTGACCTCGCTCAGTTCAGGGAATTGGAAGCTTTTTCCCAATTCGCAAGCGAATTGGATGAAGCCACGAGGTCGCAACTTACAAGAGGTGAAAAACTGATGGAATTGCTCAAACAGGGTCAGTATGTTCCTAAACCTGTTGAAGAGCAAGTTATAGCGATTTTCACCGGTGTAAACGGAATGCTCGATAATGTTGAAAATGATAAGATTCAGGATTTCGAAGAGGGTTTGATAAGGTTTTTTAAAGACAATAAGAAAGATTTGATGGAAGAGCTCAAAAGTAAAAAGAGTATCTCCGATGAATTGAAGGGGAAAATCAAAAAAGCCATCGAAGAATTCAAATCAAGTTTCGTATCGTGAGTGGGGGTGATCGATTTTGGGTCGTGGAATGCTTCGCTCTATAAAACAGAGAATTGAATCGACGAGATCCACTCAGCATATTACCCATGCAATGGAAATGGTTGCCACTGCGAAGGTAAACAAAGCATTCAAGGCATGGCATTCTTTTTCGAATTATGTTGTAAAAGTTGATGAGATCGTGGGTGACTGTATAATTGGATTGGCAGAGGAAAATCATCCGCTTATAGATGATGGTACGAAAAAGAACAGAAAAACGGCAGTTCTTTTGCTGAGTTCTGACATGGGACTCGCAGGTGCTTACAATCTTGATTTGTTCAGAGAAGCAGAGAATCAGGAAACAGCACTCGGCGAGGACTTTGCAGGCTATATTGTAACAGGGTCAAAGGGACTTAGTTACTGCAAGTACAGGAATAAGAAAATTCTTTTCGGTGAAGAGAAATTCTATGATATGCCCGATTATTCGGTTGCGGAGATGCTCGTAAACCGTATTATGGCTATATACAAAGATAGGAAGGCCGAATCTTTCAAAGTTCTTTACAGTAAATTCTTCGGTAAAATGGCTCAGCGGCCAAAAATGTACGATTTGTTGCCGATAACGCCTAAACCGAGGGACAAATCTGTTGATTACAGAATAGAGTACGAATTTGAGCCGGAGCCTTCCAAAATCCTGGAATCCGTTATCCCTCTTTACCTGTCTTCGCATTTGCTTCATCTAATGCTTGAAGCAAAAGTCAGTGAGCTTTATTCGAGGCAGAATGCCATGAGAAATGCCACTGATAATGCGGAAAATCTGATTCAGAGATTCACACTTGAGTACAACAAAGCAAGACAGGCTTCTATAACACAGGAAATAATAGAAATAGTGAATGGGGCCGAGGCCCTTAAAGAATAATTCCTAATGACGGTATCCCCCGAGGGGATGCCGTTTTTCGGGAGTGTGCCGATTGAGATGTATGACAAAAAAATAGTCGAATCTGCTGAGAAAATAATAAAGTTTTACCCAAAGCATCATTCGTATAGAGATCCTTTCAGAGTACTCATATCAACTCTTTTGAGTCAGAGAACCAAGGATGAAAATACGGAAAGGGCTAGTCAGGCCCTTTTTTCAGCTTATGAGGATGTTTTCGCATTGAAAGGTAAAAACCCGGAGTGTTTTTACGATTTAATAAAACCTGCGGGGATGTTCAGACAAAAGGCCGAGAGAATTGCTGAGATTTCGAAAATAATAGTCGATGAATATAAAGGTGAAGTGCCTTCGGATTTGGAATCACTTTTAAAGTTGCCGGGAATCGGCAGGAAAACCGCAAATATAGTTTTATATGTATCGTTTGGTATTCCTGCGATGGCTGTCGATACGCATGTTCATAGAATTTCGAATCGAATAGGATGGATAGCTACCCGAAAACCTGATGAAAGTGAGATTGAACTTATGGAATGCCTGCCGGATTACTTGTGGGGACCGTTAAACGGTTCGATGGTGGAATTCGGCAAAAATACCTGCAAACCCAGAAATCCGAAATGCAATGTATGTGAAATAAAAGAAGATTGTAAATTTTATTGCGATAATGGTGATAATTCTGATTAAGGGAATCGGTACGGATATAGTGGATATCTCCAGAATCAAGCCTGAAAACCTGGATAGGCTTGCAAAAAAAGTGCTTTCCGATTCCGAATATTCGATTTTTGGGGAGATATCTCTTGCGAAGAGGAAAATCGAATTTTTTGCGGGCCGGTTTGCCGTTAAAGAAGCTTTTTTTAAGTCTATGGGTACCGGTGTTCGTAAATTCTCCATGAAAGATGTGGAAGTTCTTAACGATGAGCTTGGGGCTCCGTTGATTCACATAAGTGAGGTAATAAAGAAATATTATGAAATTGAAAATTCATTCGTACATGTATCCATTTCTCATGACGGGCAGTATGCGGTATCATTCGTGTTAGTGGAAGAACCGGGGTGATTATTTGTTTATCGAAGGATATATAATTCAAAACCTGTTTCAGAACGAAAAAATAGAAAAGTTGATTTCTTCGAGGGAAGGCTCGGAAGTTTTTGCGATTTACGATAAAAACTTTACCGACAGTTCTACTTTTGTTGCGGGGGCACCTACTTTGCATCTTGCGGTTGAAAAATCAGCGGACGAATTTTCCTGTCTTGCCTATCTCGATCTTAAAAGTTCGACATACACTTATGGCACACAGGATGTCGATGATGATTTCTCAAGAGAACTCGAAACCTGGGGACAGGCTGCGATTTGGCAGGATATCACCGTAAAATTGAACTGTATCTCTTCAATTGATGAAGTTATCGATGAGATTAGTTTTTTTACCGGATTCAACATTTATATACTTGGATATGCATCAAGTTCGGAAGAGAGATTTGAAGAAATCGGAAATATGACCGGGAATTTTCCGTGTTTTTTTTCCGCCGACGAAACTGCGGAATTGAAGGAAGAAGCTTTACTTGTTAATATTATGGCTGTTGAAAACCTTAAATACGGAGATAACGAGAAATCTTACCTCATACCATCTGTGGGTATCGAGGGCGTTGAACTTTGGATTGGTACAAATCCGACTTTTTACAAGAAAATATCAAGCGAGTCCGATAATGACGAACAAAAGTACACCAAAAAATTTTTGTTCAACTTTATTTTTTCCAGAATTTGTGCCAGGATTTCCGATATTTACGACATTCCAAGTTATTCGGTTTCGAAGATAGAAAAGGCCTTTATAGTGAAAGGAATATCCACGGATAAATTGTTCGACCTGTTGGAGAAAATAAACTATATAAATAAAAATGCCGAAGTGTTTTTTAAAGAAATAGTAGTTATGACAAATGAAAATGTCGGGAAAATTCTTTATGAAGGTAAAAGAAGGGTAGACCAGCTTTCGGCGTTTTACGACGAAAGGAATTTCGTTTCTCTGATCGCTTTTTCCTTTTCCGATAATGACGAGGTTTACAGACAGATTTCGGTTAATCTCATAGAAAACGTTATTCCGAAAATAATGAAAAGTGTTTCCGAATGCAAAGAATTTATAGATTTGAAAATAACGAAATTTTTAGGTGAAATGGAGAGGAAATAATGGTTCAGGATGAAGTTTTTTCGGTGGCTTTGTTGTTTTCAAAGAGTGTTAAGGACGATGATTTGAAAGAGTACGAATCGGTACTCGAGGAGTACGATATGACCGTAACTGAAATCGTGCAGGTTCCAAGGGAGACTGAACCGATTAAAGAGGCGTTATTTGATCTTTTCATGCGAAAGTTTGCCCTGGTTATCACTTTTGGCGGAATTGGGCTCGAAGATGACGATATTGTCCCGGAAGCTACGTATTCTCTTGTCGACAAACGATTTCCCGGATTGGAAAATGCAATTATGTACGCACTTATGGAAAAGGGCACATATTCCATTGTTAACAGGGGTGTGGCAGGACTTTTTCACGATACGATCGTCATAAACCTTCCGTCTAAAAGGTTTCTGGTGAAACAGATATTATACACAATTCTTCCTCTGGTGAAGCAGGGTTTGAAAAAAATATCAGAAAAAAAATAATTTCAATAAGGGGTGTTTTCCGTGAGAAATGTGCTAGCCGGACATGGGAAGAAGTACTGGAAAGAAACATTTCAGGCCTATCTGTTTCTGTTGCCGTCATTTGTCATCCTCGGAATATTCGTTTTTTGGCCTATAGGATATTCATTTGTACTGAGTTTTTTTAAATGGGATTTTGCCAACCAGAAAAATCCTTATTTTAACGGTGTCGAGAATTATGCCAGACTTTTCAAGCTGGATATGCCGCTGCCTTATTCTTTTTTTGAAGCGCTTGCTTACAGTTTCGCTTATGCGGCAGCTGCGGTACTCATTCTTAAATTAATATCGGTTTCGTTGAATATGAAAAAAGCATACGGGAATCAGAAATCTATTTACAGGAAAAGTGTTGTTTTTCTTGGAATCAGTGCTTCGATTGTCTTTATAGCTACGACTGTTTTCGCGAGAATGGAAATTTATCCGGTTCTTTTTTTAGTCGGTGCTTTGGCGGTATTTTTAAACATATGGTTTTCCAAACCTCTTGCAAAAAATCAAAGCAGCGGGTTATGGGGTAATCTGATAGGTTTCATACTGCTGTATGCTTTTTTAAAATATATTTCAGGAGTGCGATTCGAGCTTTATGATTTTCTCCAGGTGACGAAAGAATCTTCTGTTTTTGTCAAATCAATTTATAACACCCTGTATTACGTTATTCTCACCACTCCGACCGGGATTGTGCTGAGTCTGGGAATCGCCCTGCTTTTAAACGTTCCGCTTAAAGCGAAAGCTTTTTACAGGACTTCTTTTTTTATACCGTATATAACTTCCGTAGTCGCGATTTCTTTGGTGTGGAAGTGGATTTTTAACGATGAATACGGAATGCTGAATTATTTAATGTCTATTTTCGGAGCCAGTAAGGTAAAATGGCTCACTGACGAAATGTGGACTATTCCGACGATTTCTATAGTAGCCGTTTGGAAAAATCTCGGATACAACGCAATAATATTTCTTGCCGGGCTGCAATCCATAGATAAATTTTACTACGAGGCAGCGGACGTGGATGGAGCGAGAAGCATTCAAAAATTCAGACACATCACTTGGCCGTTATTGTCTCCCACGACATTTTTTGTACTGATAGTATCCGTAATTGGAAATTTCAAAGTGTTCACACAACTGTATGTGCTTTATGACGGATTGCCCGGACCGTATAACAACAGCGGCATGACTATGGTTTTTTACATATTCAACAAGTTTTACAAGGATCAGAGGATGGGTGAAGCAAGTGCTGCGGCATACGTGCTTTTCATGATAATAATAGTGCTGACGTTCTTCCAATTCCGTGTTGGCAAGCAAAAAGTAAACTATTCTTCATAGGGAGGGCACGATGAGAAAAAAATATTTCAAACCAATTGTCTACATACTGGTATTTATTGGAGTAATTACTATGTTAATGCCCTTTGCATGGATGATAGTAACTTCGTTTAAGCTTGACAGCGAAGTAGAGAGCTGGCCGCCTCAATGGACAAGCGAGAATTTTGCTTTCAGCAGACAGCTGAACCTAAACCTCGTTCGTTCCGAAGATGTGTCGATAGATTTTTCATCTCTGACCATAGAGGAATTTTTCAACCTGAATACTTTACTGCAATCTATGAGATCCGAAGAAAAGGTACTCTCATATTCGGTTGATGATGATGCACCATACCGTGGAATAATGACTCTTAAACTTTCTGCTGCCGGCAATCCTGTCAGTTATTCAAAAAAATTCGATAACAACAAACTCAATGAATTGATAAACCTTTTATCCGAAGAAAATGTTGAGAATAAAGAATTTTATTCTTTTCTGCAAACTTTGAATGGAATTGAAGACCCTGAATTGAAGATTTCATCATTGTTAAATCAGATGTTTTACAAAGAAAACGCTTTCGTTTCGCGGAAAAATATGGTCAGTTTTGTCGAAGAAACTTCCCTTAGTGTGCTTGAATATTTAGAAAAAAACGGATCTAAACTTATCGGCAATTCAAAACTGAAAATAACGGACGAGGATTCAAGTGAAGAGAGGTTGGAAAAAGAAGAAATAAAAAAATATCTGGAATCTGTAGTTGAGAAATTTCCGACAAAAGTCGGAAAACTTTCCCTTTTCCTTGACGATTTCATAAAGGGAAAACCCGAACTCGCTATTGAGGAAATAAATAAATTCGAAACAGAATTCGTGAATCTTTTTTCCGATATAATGGCAACGGAATTTGATTCCGAAAAATGGTCTGTGATGAGGGTTTTTGATAAATATGTTTCTTCACCTCTCAAAACTGTAAGCAACCTTTTAAAAGCGGGCGACATGACTTTCAGATTCTTCGGAGACGCACAGGAGATTAACACAGACGATTTCGAAATAGCTTTCAGATTCAAGCCTTCCGAGGCAATCCGTGAAGAGTTGATACGAAGTATAGGTGAATCCGGATATTCTGTTTCGGAAAAAACGTTGGTATTGGATTTGATTGAGAAGAATGATCTGGAGAAGACCACTAATATGTTGATGGGTATTTTCGACGAACAGTTGTCAGAAAATTTGATCTCGCTGGGATTTGATAAAGACAAGTCCATATCCGTTTCTTCTTCCATAAAGGAATTTACCGAAAATCTCAATTCTGAGATAAACTCGGCCGGTAAAATCGAAAATGACGTTATAGCTGCTATTACAGCCAATGATAATTTCTCCGAAATACTCGCAGGTAACGATATTCCCAAAACAAGAATATCCGTTATAAACAGCCAATACAATAAGATAATGGGGAGCGCCGAATCCGGTAACATAGATTTGGCGAAGATCAACAGATTAATAGTCAAAAGATATGAGGACAGCAAATTCGTCAAGTATTATTCAAGTCTGTATACGAAAATAAGCTCGAGTATGGAAATCATAAAAGCTCCGGAGATAGTAAAAGATGTGAGGTATAAAAACAGAAGGTCTGTTGAAATAGTTTTCGATTCCGTGAATCCAATCTGGTTCTGGGATGAAAATCCCGAACTTAAAGTGGATTATTCTGTTTCCGAATGGTTGGCAAATCTTTTCCAGAATTATGTGAACGCATGGGAAACCGGAAAATATTTCGGAAACTATTATTTCAACACGGTACTGGTAGCTACCGTAACCACTGTTTTAGACATATTGTTCGCAGCCATGGCGGCCTTTGCTTTTTCAAAACTCAATTTCTTCGGGAAAAATTTCCTTTTCAGCCTTTTTCTTGCGACTATGATGGTGCCCGGAGAAGTTCTCCTCGTTCCTAACTATATAACTTTATCAAAGTTCGGATGGATAGACACATACTATGCTTTGATAGTGCCATGGACGGTAAGCGTTTTTGTGATATTCCTCATGAGGCAGCATTTCATGTCCATTCCAAATGAATTATACGATGCCGGAAGGATTGATGGCATAAGTAAGTGGGGATTTCTGTGGAAAATAATAATCCCGCTTTCAAAACCGGTTATTATAACCGGTGCACTTTTAAAATTCGTAGGCAGCTGGAATTCTTTTCTATGGGTACTTATCGTTACGAAAAGTCCGGAAGTAAGAACTCTTCCGGTCGGACTTTCCAACTTCAATTCGGATGTTGGAACTCTCTATAACCAGCTTATGGCGGCATCTACATTCTCTATGTTGCCGATAGTGATATTGTTTCTATTCGTACAGAAATATTTTATACAGGGGATTTCACGTACCGGTTTGAAATAGCCAACTGAAAAAGAGACGGTCTTATATTCGTGGATTGTCTCTTTTTTACATTTCAAGAATGATACAGGAGGCAAATATGAAACCCGAACTGAATTCGTATACAAATGCCGAAGAATTTTCGAATTATTATTGGCTGAAAGAAGAACTTGTGGAATTCTGTACAAATCAGAATATTCCAAGAACCGGAAATAAAGGGGAATTGGCTGAAAGAATAGAACATTATCTTAAAACCGGCGAGATTCTAGGAATAGCTGTAAAAAAGGGGCACAAAAAAGAAAGTGGAACTGAAATACTCAGCCTTGAATCAACAATTCCGAAAGGATACAGAAATGATGAAAAACACAGAGAGTTTTTCATATCGGTAATAGGAGAGCACTTCAAGTTCAATGTTCCGTTCATGGATTGGATGAAGGAAAATCATGGGAAAACATATTCGGAGGCAGTTTGTGAATGGAAAAGAATTTATGAAGACAAAAAATCCGGAAAAAAATACGAAATATCACCTCAATTTGAATACAATCAGTACATCAGGGATTTTTTCAGAAGCAACCCGGGATTGAGTAAAAAAGATGCGGTTAAATGCTGGAAACACAAGAAATCAATACCGGGTGGTAACAAATACGAAGAAAAAGATTTAAAAGTTTTATACTTGCAGGTTGAAATATCCCCGCGGAAATGAGAATGTTTTTTGAGTCTTTATGAATGATTAAACCGGAAAGTTTAGTGAGTGAAATTTAACAAATCGGAGTGATAAAGTGGAATTATGGGATGTGTTAAACAGCAGCAGAGAAAAAACCGGAAAACTGATACGTCGTGGTGATAAAATGGAAAACGGGGAATACCATCTTGTGGTTTTTGCCTTCATAAGAAATTCCGATGGTAAATTTATAATCTCGAAAAGATCCCCAGATAAGACTTTTCCCGGGAAATGGGAAATCACAGGAGGGGCGGCAATATCCGGAGACGATAGCCTGAGTGCGGTTATCAGGGAAGTCAAAGAAGAACTCGGTATAGATCTGAAAACCCAAAATGGAAAGATTATAAAAAGTGTCAGAGTCGAATGCGATAGTTCTTATTTTGCCGACATATGGCTTTTTGAGCAGGAATTCGATATGGATGAAATAGTATGTCAGCCGGAAGAGGTAAGTGAAGTGAAAATCGTGAGTAAAGAAACTCTAATTTCTATGGTCGAAAACGGTCAATTCATAAGAAATGAGTATGTGACAGGCTGTCTGGATTATCCGTAAACTTCAGATCACAGATAAAGAGATACCGCACAATATACGAGCAACAGTGACATCGACAGATTTATAATCCTTTTATTTCCCTCGAAGAATCTTTTAAAAACCGCTCCAAAAACTGACCAGCTGCAGGTAGCACAAAAGCCCACAAATGATAAGAATACGGAAAACAAACACAGTGTTGTTGCCGATTCGTAATACGGAATTATAAAGGTGGAAACTGCCGTCATACTGAAAAGGATTACTTTTGGATTTATGAATTGAAGCAGCAGGCCAGATAAAAAAGAGTTGTCGGAGGTTATTTCCGCTGAATTCGAATATCTGTCACTTTTAAATACCTTCCAGGCAAGCCGCAATATGTACAAAAAACCTATAAATGTCATATATGTTTTGATTTTTGGCATTATTTCATATAGAAATGTGCTTAATGCCGTGCTTGCCAGAAGTATTATGAGGAAACCGAAGAAAACACCTATGTTAAAAGTTATACTCTTTACGAATCCGTACTTTCCGGCGTTCGTCATACAGATTATGTTGTTTGGTCCGGGGGTAAATGTAGTGAGCAGTATATATGCCATAAATGCCGATACGTTTGGCAAAGTGACACCTCCGATAAGTGTGATATAATATACAATAAGTGCGATATAGTGATTGTGCGTTATATTATACAATATGTGCTTTTTAATGTCAAGTGTGGAAGGGGAAAAAATTGAATAAAATAAACGAAATTATTTCAGAAAATTTAAAGAAATTGCGTGAATTAAGAAATCTGAGCCTGGATAAGGTATCAAAAATGACAGGTGTCAGTAAAAGCATGCTCGGTCAGATTGAGAGAGGTGAGGTCAATCCGACCATTTCGACTTTATGGAAAATATCATACGGTTTGAAAATTTCATTTACACAGTTGATGAGCAGGCCGGAACGCGAAGTGGAATTTATGGATAAAAACAGTATTACGCCTATAACGGCAGATGATGGCAAATTCAGGGCATATACGATATTTCCCTTCGATGATAAGAGGCGGTTTGAAACTTATTCCATAGAAGTGGATTCCGGAGGAAAGGTATCGGCAGAGCCGCATCCGCAAGGAACTCAAGAATTTATAACGGTGTATTCGGGAGAAATAACCGTCGCTGTCGATGAAAAAGAATATATGTTATATTCAGGTAATTCCATGCGTTTTAAGGCCGACCGCACACATTCTTACCGCAATTGCGGCAGCGATATTTGTACGATGAGTATGGTTATCTATTATCCCGAATACGAATGAAAGAATGGCGCATTCCATTCCGTCTTAATATACGTAATATATATACGAAGGAGAAGTGATGGTTTGTGTATTACGTTTTTTCATTACAGGCCGAGCTGAGCAATGGTTCTCTTATGAACAAGAAATCCAAGAGCAAATTGTTTATGTCAAAGGAAATGGCTATGGACTGGTACAAAAAAGCCGTGAGAAAGTTATGTAACTGGACGGGAATATCCAACAGGAATACTGGGAAATGTACTTTGATTGAGGCCAGGTCGACGGAAAAAGATGATATATATACAGGATACGATATGAAAATAATAGAAGAAACAATTTGCTGAAAAGATCCCCGGGGTACCCCGGGGATCTTTTCCATATACATGATTTTATTTTAATAAGGCAATCCGAAACAATCTTATATACAGTTCTAAAGGATTCGGCTTTGAAGATATTCTGAAATCTTTCCGTGTATTGTCGTTATTTCCCTCGAAGCGGGGCAGTCGTATGAAAGAATAGATTTACCCGCTCTTGTGGCTTTCATTACCGTTGAGTCGTAAGGTATTTTTCCTATGATTTCTATACCTTTAGAGTTTGCGAATTTCTCAAGTTCATCGACAACAGAGTCATTCAAATCGTATTTATTTATTATCAGGAGACTTCTGGTTTTGAAAATTTCTACCGTTTCAACGATTCTTTTCAAATCCTGTAAACCACTGAGCGATGGTTCCGTAACGAGTATGACCAGATCAGTATAAGTTATGGAAGACGTGACGGGGCAACCTATTCCCGGGGCGCCGTCAATTATTATATTGGGTATTTTTCCGTCGTTTGCCTTTTCCAATGATTTTTTTCTGACTACGGCCACCAGGCCTCCGCTTGTTTCTTCTCCGGGGAATAATTCTCCGTCGATAAGCGGAAATGACTCACCTTCGCTGATTCTTAGCCATCCGTTCTGTGAGGATATCAATTCCACGGCGCCATGCGGGCAGAAATGCCGGCATACTCCGCATCCCTCACATCTCAGAGGATCTATTGACACTTTTCCGTTGAATTTATGTATGGCATCGAATCTGCACAGATTAACGCATGTGCCGCATTCGGTGCATTTTGCCTTGTCTATTACTGCCTTTTGGCCACCTGAATATGGTGTTCTTTCGGACTCTTCCAAGTCGAACAGTATATGGAGGTTGGAAGCATCCACATCCGCATCCACCATGACTTTTTCTTCAAATAAATATGAAAGAGATGCCGTTATGGTGGTTTTTCCCGTGCCACCTTTTCCGCTGAGAACTACTATCTGTATCATATCCCTTCCACCTCGCATTTTAATTTGATGAAAAGGGTGTTGAACATATTACCGTACTCTTCGTATTCCTCGGAAATTAATTTCCCGTGCGAATAAGATCCGGCTATTCTTCTGTCATAAGGTATCTTCATTATTATTTTGCCGCCGGCTTTGATTATTTCTTCCTCATATGGTTGAGATTCCTTATCCCAGCGGTTTAATACCACGGAATAGGGGATTTCCATATCTTTTAAAACAGTCAACGCCATTTTCAAATCATGCATTCCGAATGGCGTGGGTTCCGTAATCACGAGCGCATAATCGCATTCTCTCAACGTTTCCACAACACTGCATGAACATCCGGGAGGTGAGTCGACTAAAACATATTCGTATTCGTCTGTTATGGAATGCTTTAGTTGTCTTATAACAGGTACGGCAGAAGGCTCACCGATGTTGAGCCGACCTTCCATAAATGAAAGATTTTGATTCACATGATAAGTGTTCACGACTCCGATTTCTTTATCCCTTTCCGTTATGGCTCTTTCTGGACAGATCATCTTGCATAATCCGCAGCCGTGACACAGACTGTCGAGTATAATACTTTTGCTTTTAGATATGTGAATTGCCGAAAAGTTGCAACTGTCAACACACAATGAGCACAGAGAACACTTCTTCAGATCAACTTCCGGTATTTTTTTTAAAACATTTTCACCACAAATCTTTTTCAAACCGAAAAAAATACCCGAATCCGGTTCTTCGGCATCCGCATCGCAAAGCAGTGTTTTTATTCCTTTTTTCGAAATGATATTTGCCAAATTCGTGGAAACGAGGGTTTTTCCCGTGCCACCTTTACCTGATATAATCGCCGTTTTAAGCATTTCTGCCAATATATTCCTTAAGAACTTCTTTGATATTCCTGCCGGCACCATTGTAAAGTTCTATTCCGGAATCAATCAGTATTTTTTGGGCATTGGGACCAGGCACTGCTGATATTATGGCTTTTACCGATTTTTCGATGGCAAGCTTCGCGATTTTCGGACCCATGCCATGATCAAGGGTAAAAGGATTTTGAACACTTTCAAACTCCATATTATCGCTTTCAACCACTATGAAATATGGAGCACGTGCAAATCTATCCGATACTTTTCCGTCAAGCGTATCGGATTCGGCTGATATGAGTATTTTCATTTTATACCTCCATTTGTATTCGTTTTATTCAATGGTTACAGTTATGTCCGTCGTCATGATGATGCATTTTATCTTCGGGTGTGTATTCTTTGCTCGTCAGAGCGCCGGATAAGTATTTTTTTACTATTTCGCCTACATTTCCATTCGCTCCTGTGACGGTTTCTATGCCAAAACCAGCGAAGAAATCTTTGGCTCTTCCGCCCATTCCTCTGGCAATAATGACTTTTGCGCCGTTATCGTTCAGGAAAGACGGTATTTGACCGGGTGCATGGTCTTCAAACGGATTGACTATAAATTTTATCTCCGATATTTCTCCGTTATCGGTATTCACCAATGCGAAATATGGTGCATGTCCAAAATGTTCGCAAATCACCGCTTCTTTTCCATTGTTATCGTTTACCGGTATTGATATCACTTTCATTACCTCCATATATATGTATTTTGCATATATATTATAGCATTTATTTTAAATATTCCAAAGCCTTTATATATTTATGTGAGTGGGGGATTGTTAATTTAAAATCGGCGTATTAAGTCACGGAAGAGAGATGTGATATAATTTGAAATATAGATGTATAAGAATTTAAGAAAATAATCTCTGTTAGTACATTTAAACAATTTTGCGGTTATGTATTGTTGAGGTTTTTATTTGAAAAACAAAATAGTGCTTTTGCTATTGTTGATTTTCGCAAATAGATTTTTTTCAATTGAAAATGTTTTGATTTTAAACTCTTATCATGCAGGTTTTGAATGGACTGAAAATGAGCTGAGTGGTTTTCTTTCGGTATTTGAAAATACAGAACAGGAACTTGAGCTTTATTATCAATTCATGGATACTAAAAGATACAATGAAAGTGATTATTTCTCAACTCTTGAAGAATACTACGGGGATAAATTCGCATCGATTTTACTTGATGCGGTTGTAGTTACCGATGATGATGCCCTCACTTTTATATTGGACGGAAATTTGAAATTTGAAAAACGAATCCCTATTGTGTTTATGGGAGTAAGCGAACCTCGCGATTACACTTATTTTAAGGAATATGGCATATGCGGAGTTGAGGAATTCGTGGATATAGCAAACACTTTGAAATGTGCCACAGACATGTTCAAAGAGGTTAGAAGAATTCTTTTCATAGCCGATGACAAAACCACAACCGGCAGAAATTATATCAAAACCGTTAATAAAACCATGAAAGAGTTTACGGAATATGAATATGAAATAGTGTCGGATATCGATTATCGAGGTCTGATTTCAACTGTTGAAGATCTCGAAAAAGATACTGCAATATTATTTATGAGTTTTGCCGAAGATGGGGATGGTAATTATTTAAACGATACAGAAACGATAGGCGATATTTGCTCGGTATCAAACTCTCCGGTTTTTGTACTGGTTGAAGAACAGATCGGTAGTGGAGCTATAGGTGGTAAAGTGGTATCTGCATTTGAAATAGGCAAGCATGCGGGGGAATTTCTAAAACGTATTATCGACGGTGAAATTCCCGAAGAAATAGGTATAATAAGGGAAGAAGCTACGCGGTATGAGTTCGATTACGGCGTACTGCGCAAATACAATGTGCCTGGCGGTCTCATACCTGAAAATTCTCTGATTGTCAACAAACCGGAATCAATATGGGATATTCAGGGAACATATTTATATTCTGCGATAACTGTTTTTTCGGTTCTGCTGTTTTTTCTGGGGTTTTCTATGTTTCAGGCTAAGGAGAAAAAAAAGTATTCCCGGATGATAGCGGGGCAGAGTCTTGCAATTGAGGAGAGTATTTCGAAGCTTGAAGCAACAATTAAAAAAAGTGATGATCTTAACAGGGAATATTCGGAACTCAACAAGAAACTGCAGAATATAATAGAACTTATGGGGTTCATAAGTGTTTCTATGGATTTAAGAGAGTTTTACGGGAAAATAATCGAGAATATGACTGATCTGTTCGGTGAATCGAATTACATATTTTTTTTAGTTTATGAAGAAGACAAAGCTTATTTAATCGACAGTGAAGGTAATTATTCGGAATTCGGGATGGATTTAGAGGCAACTTACGAGTTATGCGAGAAAACCTATACGGTCAGAGATAATTCCGAATTTGAGATAGGGAGATTATTGCCTGAGAATTTCGGTAACCGTTTGAGAGAAAAATATCGGCTTTCAACATCCGCAATACAAAAAAAAGTGAGTGCGGATAAAAATATAGTTATAATGTCAGTTTTTGATATGTCGGAAATGAATTCCGGATTTTCCGAAATGTCGATAGATGTTCTGAATTCAATATCTATATTGATAAAAAATTATTTGAAAGACAGAGTGGAGTTGACAGAAATCCGTAAAGCTTTTCTGGGTTTTGCCGCCAAACTTTCGTTGATAGCCGAATCAAAGAACGAATTCGAAGGGTATTTCTCGGATAGAATATCAATCTTATCGGGTTTCATCGCAGAAAAATTATCCATGGAAAAATCATCGATAGAAGAGATAAAAAAGTTTTCACCGCTTTACGATATAGGCAAAGTGTTCGTACCTCCGAAAATACTGAATAAGAAAACACCGTTGAATGAAAGTGATTGGGAAATAATAAAGAAACATACCGTAAACTCTTTGCAATTGTTGAAAGGGGATCATTTTGAATTGGCCAGAACAATGGCACTTTACCATCACGAAAGATATGATGGAAGCGGATATCCACTGGGTATTTCCGGAGAAGACATACCTATCGCCGCACAAATAACGGGGCTTGTGGATACTTACATAACACTCAGAATACTCAGGAAGAAGACGCATTCACAGGCCATTGAAGAGATTATATTCGAGGGCGGACAGCAGAAATTCAATCCGAAATTGATGAGAATACTGCTTGATAACGGTGATGCTATTGAGGAGAAATTCGATGAGGCTTGAACTTTTTGAAATTTATAGCAAGAATATATTTTTAAAAATCATGCTTATTTCTATTTTTTTTATCTTGGGATATAATTCGGGTTTTTCCGAAAATAAGAATGTGCTTATTCTGCATTCATACCACAGGGGATTGAAATACACCGATGATGTGAGTGCGGGAATAGATGAAATTTTTAAAGATAAAGAGATTTCTTTGTATATTCAGTATATGGATACTAAAAGAAATCCTTCCCGGGAATTTTTAGGGATATTGAAAGATTATTACTCAAAAAAATACGCCGATATGATGTTTGACGGAATCATTGTCGTCGATGATAATGCGCTCAGGTTCATGAAAGAATATGGTGAAAGCATTTTTAAGTACGATTATATGGTTTTTTGCGGAATAAACGATTTGGAAAATTATAATTTAGGCGAAATGGGAAATATATGCGGTAATGTTGCCGATTTTTTTGTGGAGGAAAATGTTTCAAGCATCCTAAAAATAATACCCGAGACTCGAAAAATAATATTTTTAAACGAGAACAAAACCGATGTCGGGAAAATACTGGAAGAAAAAATTCGGGAAATTATCGATGAGGACAAATACAACGAAGTTGAATTTGAAATTGTTGACAATTCGAATATGGAAGAGCTTTTGAAGTACCTTTCCATTCTTGAAAAAGATACGGCGGTGCTTTTACTTTCATACGTTACGGATGGCAAAGGTGATTACTATTCGTATGATTTACTCGCCAAATTGATCCCCGAAAAGTCTAATGTTCCGGTATTCGTGCTTTGGGATTTTTATATGAATTACGGAATATTCGGCGGATACATCACATCGGGCTATGATCAGGGTAAAATCTCCGCTGAACAACTCTGGGGATTTTTTGAAGGTGAGACTCCCAAAATTCAATCCATCAGCGGGTATTATGCATTTGATACGAAAGTCGCAGATAAATTTGGGATACCGCTTGAAAACTTGCCGAAAGGAAGCGTTTTTTTAAACTGGTCGCCAAATCTCTATATCAGGTATAAGCCGTATATAGACTATTCTTTTTTAATCGCGATTTTCATAGCGGCTTTGACAATATGGCTGAGGGTGTACATTGCTAAGAAGAAGAAATACCTGTTGCAGATAGGCAGACAGAAATCCGAAATGACGGTGATTGAGGAAAAGCTCAACGAAAACATAAAAAATTCGAAGGACTTGGGGCTGGCAATAAGAAAGAACTATGATAATTTAAAGTCTTTACTGGATTTGGTTTCGGAATTTGGAAGAGAGGTGGGAAACCCGGAGAAATTTTACCGGCAATTATTGCAAACGGCGCTTAAAGTTGTAGATGAGGCGGATTACGGTAGTATTTCCATGGCCCATGGCGATGAATGGAAATTTATAACGGCTGTAGGTCATGACATTGAGAAGTTGAAAACACTTCCGCTTAAAAAATCTTACATGTCAGTCACTGACGATATAGCGTTTTACGATGTGAATGGACTCGTTGAGATAAATCAGAAAGTCTTCCCGCCGGATGTGTTTGAGAATTTCGCAAAAGCTACCAAAAAGATAAAAGAAACAATGATATACACTTTAAAAATAGACAGCGGCAACGTTTTTGACATAGCCATAGATGTTGATGCCGATTCCGATAAATCTTTCGGTGAAAAGTCGATAGATATTTTCAGGGCATTCACCAATTTGGTAAAGGTATATCTCAGGAGTATAAAAGAATACGATGATATAAAAAAAATATATATGGAATTTGCCAACAGTCTCGCCATAATAGCGGAAGCGCACGATGATCTTACCGGCATGCATATATTCAGAGTCGGCGAATTGTCCGCGCTCATAGCGGAAAAAATGGGCCTGGGCCCTTCGCTTGTGGAAGAAATAAGGATTTATGCTCCACTTCACGATATAGGGAAAATCTTCGTTTCTCAGGATACGCTGAATAAACCGGGCAGATTAAACGACGACGAATGGAACGAGATAAAAACACATACCACGAAAGGCGCGGAATTGCTGGATGATCCATATTTTGACACTGCGAGAAAAATCGCACTGTATCATCATGAAAAATGTGATGGAACAGGCTACCCCTTTGGTTTGAAAAAAGAAGAAATTCCCATGGAAGCAAGGATTGTCAGCATCGTAGACGTATACGAGGCGTTGAGATCCGAACGGTCGTATAAACCTGCCTTCTCTCATGAGAAAACCATGGATATAATTCTTCGCGGAGACAGCAGAACTTCAAAGGAGCATTTTGACACGGAAATACTCAAAGCTTTTAAAAAACATCAATTGGAAATCAGGGATTTGTTCGATGGCATAATGAGATGAATTTCATCTTTTTATACCGGTACATATCGTGATATAATTCACAGCAGCTCAATGAAAATTCGACGGGCAACAATACGAAAATAAGTGTATACGAATGGGAGGCAATATGTATGCTTTGGTTTTTGAAGGTGGTGGAGCTAAGGGCTCATATCAGGTGGGTGCCTGTAAAGCCATATTTGAAAAAAATATCGAAATAGATGCTGTAGTCGGTACTTCCATAGGATCTTTAAACGGTGCGATGATAGCACAGGGGGATTTCGAGAAGCTCTACGGAATATGGGACGATATTTCACCTTCAAAGGTACTCGGCATAGATGACGGATTCCGTGAAATAATAAGAAAGTTTAACCTCCAGAGCCTCTTTTACGCTTTTGACAAGACAAAAGAGTTCATTGAAAGAAGAGGTTTTGACACCGTTCTCATAAAGAGTATTATTGAAGAAAATGTGGATGAAGAAAAGCTCAGGAAATCCAGTATGGACTTTGGACTGGTAACCTTGTCGTTGACTGACGGAAAACCTTTGGAGCTGTTTAAAGAAGAAATACCGGCCGGAAAAGTTCATGAGTATCTCATGGCAAGTGCCAATTTTCCAGCATTCAAGCAAGAGAGAATTGACGGAAAAATCATGGTCGATGGCGGTTTTTACAATAATTTTCCGATTGAAATGCTTGTTAAAAAGGGATATGTGGATATCATAGCACCGAGAATTTTCGGAATAGGGAGAATCAAAAAGTTCAGCGAGAAAAAATTGAATATCATATACATAAATCCCTCCGACGAACTTGGCGGCACACTCGATTTTGACAATGCGATTGCGAAAAGGAATCTTAGAATGGGGTACTTTGATGCGAGAAGGGTTTTTGAAGGATTGAAAGGACGAAAATATTATTTTAATTCGGATAGGGAAGAAGATTATTTTTTAAACGCATTTTTAAACACGAAAAAAGAAAATGTATTTAAAATTGCCGATACACTTGGCTTCAAGGGTAATTCACACCGAAGACTGCTCATGGAATCCATAATACCCGGAATTGCCGACATGCTCGGAATTGATGAGAATGCGACTTATGAAGAGATATTTTTCGCACTAATGGAATTCATGGCTTCGGAGACCGGTGCGGAAAGGTTTAAAATATACGATCTTGATGAACTGGAATATATAAGGATGTGCTATAAAAATGGAAAGCGAAAATCCTCCGACCTGAGTATAGTCAGGCAAATACTGCCCAAAGATATGATCGCAAAATTCGACTCGGAAAATGTACTCAGGAACGTTGCGGGTTATTTATTTTGTTGAGGTGTATGAATGAGAAATAACGATAAGAAATTGAGTCTCCACAGATTGGAAGCGTTGAGTGACGGTATATTCGCGATTGCAATGACTATAATGGTTTTGAATCTGAACGTACCGAGAGACGCTGGTATCAATGGTGCTTCAGACCTTGTGAAACTGCTTCTTTCCATGTGGCCGGTTTTCATGGATTATGCGATAAGTTTTATGCTGCTTGCTTCGATGTGGATTGAAAGCAACGATCATTTGGACCATCTCAGACATACCGATAAAAGGTATCTGACTTTCAACATGATAAGGCTGATGCTGATAACACTCATACCTTTTTCCACATCGCTGATGACAGATTATTCAGGCCTGATAACCGCGGAGATGTTTTTTCACTTCAACTATTTCCTCATAAAAGTTCTGACAGTGGCAAATTGGAAATATATAAAAAAACATGAACAGTTGATGCATCCTGATAGGAAAAATCTCGAAGATGTGGATGACAGCATACGTTTAAACTCCATGATGGCCTGTCTGCCATTAATCGCTGCCACTATTACGTTGTTTGCGCCGGATTGGAGTAATTTGGTTTATTTACTGGTTCCATTTATGTTTGCATCCAAAAGAAAAAGAAAAAGAGAAAGTATTACAATTATAGATGAAAAATAATTAAAACGGAGGAATGGTATGAACGATGGACGTAGTGGAACGAAATTTCTCACTGATGTCAGATCAGAAATAGGAGAACTGGAAGGCGTAATCCTTCATACTCCGGGCATAGAGCTGGAGAATATGACACCAGAAAACGCGGAGAGAGCTCTTTACAGCGATATATTGAATTTATCGGTATCGCAGAAGGAATATCAACAGTTCAGCGAAGTTTTGAAAAAACATGCGAAAACATTTCAGGTAAAGGATTTGCTGATCGATATTCTCAACAGCGAACAGGTCAGAGAATCGCTGGTTAACAAAGTCTGCAAAAATGAAGGTGTGTATGAGATTAAGCATTATCTCATGAATCTTGAAAAAGAAGAGCTTGCGAGGCAATTGCTTGAAGGTGTGCTCATAAGCAGAAATTCGCTGACAAATTATCTGAGTGACGAACGTTTTTCACTCAGGCCTCTCCACAATTTTTTCTTCACAAGGGACGCTTCCGTCACGGTTTACGATGATGTGCTTATATGTCGTATGGCGAGTAAAGTGAGGGAAAGAGAAGCGATAATAATGGAAGCTATTTTCAACTACAATTCTTTTTTCGATACAAGAACGGTCAATCCCATGAACAGCATATTCTGCACACCGGATGTTACGATAGAGGGCGGAGACGTACTGATAGCCCGCGACGATATTCTCTGCATAGGAATCGGTGAAAGAACCACTACCCGCGGTATCGATTTCTTTATAGAACATCTTAAAAAAGATAAAAGAAAGATGCACGTTATCGTACAGGAATTACCTAAGTCACCGGAGTCTTTCATACATCTCGATATGGTTTTTACATTTCTGGATATTGATAAATGTATGGTTTATTCACCGGTTATTCTTGAACAGAACAAGCTCCAGACAGTTCATATCACGATTGACAACGGTGAAGTGAAATTGATAGAAGATGAGGAAAATATACTGAAAGCATTGAAGAAGCTTGGAATGCATCTTAATCCGATTTACTGCGGAGGCAGAAAGGATTTGTGGACTCAGGAGAGAGAACAATGGCACAGTGGCGCCAACTTCTTCGCTATGGGCCCCGGAAAGGTAATCGGTTACGGTCGAAACGTCTACACGATTGAGGAAATGTCGAAAAACGGATTTGATATATTGGATGCGAAAGATATATTGAAAGGTAAGATCAATCCTGAAGAATATAAAAAATATGTGGTTACAATAGAAGGATCTGAACTGGCAAGAGGTGGCGGAGGTTGCCGGTGCATGACCATGCCGGTCAGGAGATCAGCTGTAAAATTCTAAATAAAGGCCCTTGAAGGGCCTTTATGAAATATTTCTTTCATAAAACCCGTCATTAATATTACAGATATTTTCAATAAGTTAAGAACAGTTGTTTGTGTTATAATGAACATATATGAGGCGCTTTGTGTGCTGATCTTTCTTGTATACATATCTTCTATAATAATATAAGGAGGGATATTTATGGTGAACACCCAACAGTTGAGGAAAGAAATTTTCAGGCTGGAATTTTACATAAACCAGCTTCAGGAAAGAGGTGAGGACACCGATTTCCTCGAAAGAGATTTAGAGAATGCCAGGCGACGGCTGCCTGAAAATATGAAAATGAAAGGGATATTTGCCGACAATTGATTTTCGCCGTATATGTTATTCTGTTATATATGGTTATTACTTCCCGTATTTTCCAAGCCGCAACTTCTTTACAAAATGATTTTAGGCCGGATGCCTGGGAACCCCTTAAGGGGTATCCCGAAAATTCGGATATTTACATTTGATTCTTCCAATAAAAATTCACAGTGGTTAATAAAAAAATAACGGATTTGATCATTTATATGTTCTAAGTATCGCTTGGGGATTGTATTTCCATGAATTTATGGTATAATGGCGGTAACCTTTTGTAGTTTTGAGGAAAACTATTCTTGTCCCCTTTGAGAAAAGGGGATTTTTTTTATTTCTTCATAATTTCCGGGGTTGTTGACATTTTTAAATGCAAGATTGTCTTCCGAATATATCATCATCGTTTTTGCTATTTTAAAAACACTGCTCACCCTCAGCGAGTCGTTTATCAAAAATCTTTCTATTCTATCAGCCGTGAATTTAGAGTAAATTCCGCATAACGGATTGAATCTCTGCCTGACAAAGGGGATACTGATTTCATTCTCAAATTCTTCATGAACAGACAGCAGATATTCTATTTTATCAACTGCTATAAAAGGCATATCGCATGAATGTATGAAGACGTTGTCGAAAACGCAATTCCTCAATGCGGAATGTATTCCGGCGAGAGGTCCTTTGGAATGGTAAATGTCATCCACGTTTCTCTTTCCGCCGTAATTAAAATAAGTCAGGAATGTATTCTTATCCAAACCCACAAAGAGAATATCTTCAAAAACATACTCTATGCTGTTCAAAATCGTTTCAAGAAAAGTTTTGCCATTGATTTTAAGGTTGCCTTTGAAGAGTCCACCCATTCTTGATGATTTTCCACCACAAAGTATGGCAAGAGAGCATCTTTTGAATTTCATTCTTCAACCTTTTCTATTCTCACCGCCGATACTTTCAATGAGGGGATTTTTGCTATAGGATCCAGAGTTTTGTGGTCGGTTAATCTGTTTGCCCTGGCTTCGGCAAAGTGAAAAGGAGTGAATACGAGGCCTTTCATCGATTTTTCGGTTATCCTGGCTTTGCCTTTAATTTCCCCGCGTCTGCTTATGACTTTCAGGGTATCACCGTCTTTTATTTTAAGATTTTTCGCATCAATTGGATTTATCTCTATTCTCAATTCATGCACTTTTTTATCCAATGCCCGCACTCTTCTCGTCATAGTACCCGTATGATAATGGTACAAAACCCTTCCGGTTGAAAGGTAAAATGGATATTCTTCATCCGGAATTTCAGGTGGCTCGGCAAAATTCATCGGGATAAACCTGCCTTTTCCATCTTCGGATGAAAATTTCTCTCTGTGAAGTATATCGGTTCCGGTATCTTCAGGATTCCTGCAAGGCCACTGAATACCCTGGCTATGAAGTCGGGAATAGTTTATTCCCGAATATATCGGCGTGCATCCGGCTATTTCATCCATGATCTGTTTGGGCGAATCGTAATCCATTTCGTAGCCAAGCCTTTTTGAGAGTTCCTTTATTATCCACCAATCGGGTTTTGCAAATCCGATTGGTTCCACTACTCTGTTAACAAGTTGAACACGTCTTTCCGTATTCGTGAATGTGCCGTCCTTTTCGAAAGAACAGGCAGCGGGAAATATCACGTTTGCAAATTTATTTGTTTCGTTCATGAATATATCCAAATCGACTATGAACTCGAATTCTTCAAGTTTTTTCTCGATATGGGTGGAATTGGGATCGGATACTGCGGGATTTTCACCCATTATAATCAAAGCTTTTACTTTGTCATTGGTGAACATTTCAGTCAGAGGCAGTCCGGGTTTTGATGGCAGATCATCTGTTTTCCATAATTTACGGAATTTTATCAGAGTTTCATCTGATGATGTTTTCTGATATCCGGGATATACATTGGGCAAACAGCCCATATCACAGGCACCCTGTACGTTATTCTGTCCCCTGAGAGGATTTACTCCGCCTCCGGGAATCCCGAGATTTCCAGTGGCCATGGAAAGGTTTGCCAACGCCATAACATTATGTGTTCCGCATACATGCTGCGTTATTCCCATTGCGTATATTATAGAGGCGCTGCTCGCTTCCGCAAACATCACAGCCGCTTTAACAAGAAGATTTCTGTCGACGCCGGTGGTTTTTTCGACGAAATCCATATCGAAGTTCTCCAGGCTTTGCTTCAGTTCATGCCATCCGGTTGTTCGTTTTTCTATGAATTCTTTATTTTCAAGTTCTCTGTCTGCGATTATTCTGAGCAATCCGTTGAAAAGTGCCACATCGGTGCCTGGTCTATGGTTAAGCCAAATCGCCGAATAGTCTACCAATTCGGTTCTTCTCGGGTCTGCGACGATTAATTTCGCACCATGTTTCCTCACCGCTTTTTTTATTCTCGAAGCGTATACGGGATGATTTTCAGCTGGATTTGCACCTGTGAGAAGAATCACCTTTGATTCCGTTATGTCATACAGATTGTTTGTCATTGCCCCGCTGCCGAGAGTAGCGGATAATCCCGAAACTGTCGAAGCGTGGCAAAGCCTTGCGCAATGATCTACATTGTTCGTCTTGAAAAAAGCTCTCGCAAGCTTTTGCATCAGATAGTTTTCTTCATTCGTGCATCTCGCGGAAGTCAGAAAACCTATGGAATCGCCGGAGTATTTTTGTTTTAGCGTCTTCAGATTGTCTGCAGCATAATTCAAGGCTTCTTCCCATCCCACTTCTTCAAAAATTCCTTCTTTTTTTATCATGGGGGTTGTCAATCTGTCGGGATGATTTACGAATTCATATCCGAATTTCCCTTTGACACAGGTGGCGACACTGTCGTTTACTCTCTTCGATTGCTTCGATCCGTTTATCCTTATTATCTCGTTGTTTTTCTGAGAATAGTACACATCAAGCTGACAGCCGACTCCACAATACGGACAAGTGGTAGTTGTTTTCTCCAGATCCCACCATCTCTCTTTTTTAAGGCTCGGTTTTTCTACAATCGCACCTACAGGACAAACTGTGGCACATTGGCCGCATGAAACACATTTGGTATCTGAAAGATTTTCGGAATTCGGCGTATCGGGTAATATCTCGTGGCCACGGTTAATCATTGAATAGATGCTCATGTTTTCTATTTCATCGCATACTCTCACGCATAGTTGGCATTGTATGCACTTGTTGAGGTCCCTGATTATAAATTCGCTTGAGGTATCGAGGCTGATGTTTCGGGGATTTCTGCCGATTGCGTCCATATCGACATCGAGTAAATATGCCATTTCCTGCAATTTGCAATTTCCGTTCGAATCGCATTTCATACAATCGTTCGGGTGAGTTGAAAGCAGAAGTTCCAAATTCAGTTTGCGTGATTTTCTCACCCTTTCGGAATTCGTGTATACTTCCATATCTTCGGATATCTCGGTACAGCAAGCTGCCAAAAGGTTGGGATTACCGGCAACCTCAACCAGACAAAGCCTGCAGGATCCTATAGATTCAAGCGAAGGATGATAACATATCGAAGGCAAATCTATGCCGGCATCTCTGCAGGCTTCCATAATGTTAGTCTTTGCTTCAAAACAGTATTCTCTATCGTTTATCCTTATTTTCAAAGTTATCATCTCCGGAAAATCTGCCAGACCGTATGGTCAACTCAGAATTTATATATAATTATATCATCACGATTTTAGAAATCTGCGAATTTTTTTACATCACGGTTTAGAAGATTTTTCTTCTTTTACGAACAGCATTATCGTAACCGCACCCGCAATCATGAAAGAAGACATGGTTATGAACATACCGAAAAAAGAATATGAGGCTATCAATCCGCTGAAAAGTGGGCCGACCATCCCACCCATTGTTCTTGAGGAGTGCAGAAATGCCATGAATTCCCCACGTCTTTCCGGAGGTGAATTCATGGATATGAACGTGGATGCTCCATTGAAGAATGCACCGAAGGCTGTGCCAAGGAAAATATATCCGAGTACGGGGAAAATCCAATTGCTTGCAAATGCCATCATCAAAGGTGTTCCGGCGGAAAAAAGGATTCCGAGAGCTGCTGCGTATTTCGCACCGGTTTTTGAAATCAATTTCGAAGAGAACAGATGAGAGACAATTTGAAAGGCGGGATTTACAGCGGTAATAATTGTAGCTGCCGAAGGGGAAAGATGCAGTTCCTCAGTGAGGAATATCAATATGCTTGCGAGTGCCCCCGTTATACCAAGCTGTCTCAGGAAACTCCCGAGGTATATGGCCCATAATCCGTTTTTTTTGAGTACGGCCGGATTTTGAACCAACGGGAACAGCCTTTTAAAGAGACTCCTGTTTTTTTCCTGCTTTATCTTTCTTTCGTTCTCTTTAACGAAAACAGATGAGAAAACCGGTATCCATGCGATTATCGAAAATATGAGAATTATCGGGTTGCTTGGGAATTTTATGAAGAGTATGGAGAGTATTATTCTACCTAAAAACATGCCGATGGAATTTGCAGTGTTTAGAAGGGAAATCTCTTTGGATGTGTTTTTTATGGAATTGTCGGAATATTCGGAACTGATAGCCATCGAAATCGATTGGTATGCGGAAGTGAAGAAGGCTATCAATGCGGCAATCAAATATATGAAAAGTGAATTGTCCGTAATTGAATACAGCGGATAAAGGATGGTAGGCAACAATATAGTAAGACAGAACAGCGGTTTTCTTTTTTTCTGCCTGTCGGATATGGAACCCCATATCGGAGCTGAAAAGGACTCAATTGCACCTCTTACTGTCGATAAAAAACTTATCAGAAAAATCCCGGTTCCGATTTCTCTCATTTTCAACTGCATTATCATACCGAAGCTGAAAGTAACTCCAATTCTGAACAGGGCAGTAACGAGTAACGGAAAGCGTCTATACACTGAAATCACCAATATTTAGAAAAACTAACAAATTATAGCACCGAATCGAGATATGTAAATTTATGTTAATGAATGTTTTTCAAACCCAAACCGTGTCAATCTGTTTTTTGGATAAAATCGGAAAACCGATTTTATCGATTATTGTGTTTCTTGAGTTTATTGAGTAAACTATCTGATGTGTAAAAATAAAGATAAAATACACAGAATTATAAAAAAAAATTCTCGGAATTTATGAGACCGTTTTCGCAACTTAGCCGGGTTTAAATGTATAATAGATTAGATCAACAAAATGTATCGGGGTGATGTCAATGAAAATATCCACAAAACTTCTGGCAGGATTCTCCGTAATAATTATGGTTCTTGCCGTACTCTTTTTTATAACTTCCGGTTTCCTGAATTCCATGGATGAGAGCGGTGAAAGAATCAAATCCACGGTTATGAGTTCGACAGAGGATTTCAAATACTATGAAATCCTTTGCGAACTCAGGTATGCCATAATAAATAATCTGAACGACGCCCTCACTCTCGGATATATAAATACGTCCGGTGAGCTGGAAATATCTTATGGATATTTTATCGAAGAAATCAGGAAGATTAAAACGGATATACGTGCGGAAAATGTTTCCGGCGATTTGCTTAAAAGTGTTGAGATTGCCGAGAAGATGGTCGGCAGCCTTTTCGAACTTTCCAAACAGAAACTGGAGCTTACGGATCAATTGATAAATACTCAGATGGAAATGCAAACCATTCAAACTATCATAGAGGGCAAAGAATCGGAATTGGAATTGAAACTCGGTAAGGACAGGGAAAGACTGTACGGTTTTATTTCAGATGTTATCGCCATGGAAGATGAATACAGCGGAGCGGAAATAGATGAATCTGTTGAAAATCAAGTCAGAAGCAAAATACTTGATAAGGGGCTTAAAGATATGTCGATGGCCGAAATAGGTTTGATCTGGAATTCCGAAATTATCTCGCAGGCTCTGAGGACAGTACATCTGCAAAAAGTGATTTCCAACGTATACGATATTTCAAGAGACTCGAAATTGACCCAGACTCTGGGGTTTGAAAATATAACGTTGCTTGAAGAAGCAGAAAAAGAAATAATTGATCAGACTTCTTTCGGCTATTTTCTGGCAAACTTTGTTGAGACACAGCTTGTACTCGAATCCATAGATGTATTTTCAAAAAAGAATGACGAACTCATACTTCTTATGTTCAATCTCGATGGTCTCCGGGAAGATCTCAAGCATTACACGGGAAGAATAAACGACATGCAGAATGAACTGAGTGTGACTACGGAATCTCTTTTGGCCCTTGTCAACAAAGATATTAAGGAGAATATAAAGGATATTGAAAGTATAATAGACGGTATATTGGTGCAGGGAAGTACGGATATGCAAAAAGCCTTTACACTCGTAGATGATTCGACAGAATCGAACAGAGAAATAATAGATGATTTGAAAGAGCAGATAATAATTTTCCTTTCTATGGCGGTTCTGATAAGTTTATTTGTTGCATTCTGGAATATTTACGGTGTGAGAAAACCTATAAATGAACTTATAACGGTATCTGAAAGGCTCGCTTCACTTGACCTCACGGTGAAATTCAAAGAAAAATACAATAGAAGTGAAATCGGAGTTTTGTCATCTAAATTCAGGGAAATGGTAAGATCTATATCCGAAACACTCAATCAGGTCGGTAAAGCCTCGGAGGATTTAAGCGTTGAAACCCAATCGATAGTGTCTAATGTCGAAGAGACGACGGCTGTATATCAGGAAATATCTGCCGGTATGAACAATATCGATTTCCGCGTGAAATCTTCTATAAAAAGCTTAAGTGAAGTCTCGGAGAGTATGGATGATTTTTCAGAGGAAACGCATCTTTTATTTGATAGTGTCGGAAGAACTCTGGACGATGCCTCGAATAAACTTATATCCACCGTTGAAAGGAAAGACAAGTTTATGAGTACTTCCGAACGTGTCGAATCTGTCGGTGAAGAGGTTAAAGGCAACATAAACCAGGTTAAAGATCTTAAAACCGTGACTGAAGAGATAAATATGTTTATCGAGCAAATCGCGAATATTGCCGGGCAGACAAATTTGCTGGCACTTAATGCCGCGATTGAAGCTGCGCGGGCAGGCGAGGCAGGCAGAGGGTTCGCCGTTGTGGCAGATGAAATCAGAAAATTGGCGGAAGAATCCAATTCTATGACAATGGAGATAAAATCGAAAGTCAACGGCATATCTCACAGAATAGATGCCGTGGTGAGTACTTCGCAGACAAGCAGCGACAAGGTTCATTCAATGGTCGGAGAGATTAGGGATATGTCCGGTGGTATCGGGGAAATAGTGAGTTCTTTTGTGGAAGTGAGTGATTCTCTCAAGGAAATCAGAGAAAGGATGAAGCATCAGAATGAAATGGCAAAAGGGATATCTAAAAATACGAACGCACTTGAATCGGTTTTTACGGAAATAGGAAGCACCATAGCAGAACAGACTGCGAATATTGCGGAGAGTTCGGGCAATACACAGCAGATGTCATTTACCGCACAAAGACTCGCGGAGATATTTGACACGCTTAAGAACAATGTGGATAAATTCAAACTGGGGTGAATTTGAAAAATGGATATATGGAACAGACTTCAGAATATCATAGATAAAAACAGAATAGTAATCGACAGGCCTGCCGGCTCCGCGCACCCGAGATACGAAAATATGATTTATCCTCTTGACTACGGGTATATTTCAGGCACTACGGCTTCGGACGGTAACTGTATAGATGTGTGGAAAGGCAGGAATTCGGAAGGAATTACGGCTATCGGCGTAACAGTGGACAGCTTTAAAAATGATTCGGAAATAAAGGTATTCATAGATTGCAGTCATGAAGAAATAGAAATTGTAAGGAATTTTATGAACAGCGAATTCATGAGCATATTAATTTATGAACGTACTAATGTGGACTGAAAGCTACGGCTGTCTTCTCTCATCATCAGCCGTATCGATTGCGTGTTAAAAAACAATAATTATATTAGCTCCAGAAAATATTATTGTGGTATTGTGTGTGATGATCAAATTGCAACATTAAAGAGAATTAATTATTCACATTATACGTCCTTATATTGATAATGATTTTCGTTATAAGGACGATAATCAATTATGAAGTGGCGGGGAGGTGTTTGATTTATGGAATTAGGTTCAATTTCTCCTGAGATGCTGATTTTGCAGAATACTTATATGGAAAATGTTAAATCGTCGGTTGAATTCGATACCAGGATGATGAAGGAAATAATGGATGTGACAAAAGATATGAATGTCGAAATGCTGAAGATGATAAAACAACCCGGACTGGGAGAATTGCTGGATGTAAGAGTCTGAAATATCAGTGTTTACATAAATATTGTTGATGGGCGCGAATTGTATGCGCCCTTTTTTGTAGTATAATAACTGGGATACGAGGGATTAATTTGAGCTCCAGGAGTCTGATTAGAATGAAGAGAATCGGTATGATCCTTCTGAAAGACTTGCTGCTGTGTATTCTTCTAATCTCTTTGCTGTTATCGATATATACTTCAGCTCATTTTCGTATTGCTAGACTCGAAGCTGATGCCAAGGCATCGGTGGCTGTAAGAAATGAAATAGTAAATAAAATAAGCAGAAAGAAGTTATTGGGTGAGGATTCCGATGATTTTTGCTTGAAACGTGTTTATTATACGGATTGCGGTGAAACGATATTCATATATGAAGTTAAGGATTACGAAATAGAATTCTCATATATCGCGAAAGAAAAGGTGGGCAATGAAGGGGATTACGATAATTGATTATCTTGAAAATGCCATTAAAACTGTGCTGAATTCTTCGGATATTCAGGCGGGGACATTGAATTTCAGAATTGAAATACCTCCGGAAAGAAAATTCGGAGAGTTTTCGACCAACGTTGCCATGGTCGGTGCCAAATCCGCCTCGATACCGCCAAGAAAATTTGCCGAGAAAATAGCAGCTGTACTGCTGGAAAATCCCATGATAGAAAAAGTTGAGATAGCCGGTCCCGGATTTATAAACATATGGCTTAAATCTTTTTTTTATACGGAGTTTTTAAATGATTTCCTGAATGACAGTACGAATATAGTGCCTGAAATATTCGATAATGAGAAAATACAGGTTGAATTTGTCAGTGCGAACCCGACGGGGCCGTTAACAGTTGGCCATGGAAGGCAGGCAGTGATCGGAGATGTTCTGTCGAGGGTTTTGTCAAGACTTGGCTACGATGTGACAAGGGAATATTATTTTAACGATGCCGGAAAACAGATGAAACTGCTTGCACGGTCGGTGTGGGTGAGGTACAACGAATTCTTCGGTTTGAATTACGAGATTCCCGAAGGTGGATACCACGGGAAGTATATTATCGGTCTCGCCAAGGAAATAAAATATGAAAAAACCGATCAGTTCAAGGACATATGGAATCCCGCGGTTGAAAAATATTTTTTGGAAGTGGCTAAAGATTCGATGTTTGTGCATATAAAAAACACTTTGAAGAAAATGGAAATAGAATTCGATGTGTTTTTCAGTGAAGGTTCACTTTTCACTGATGGTACTGTTGATAAGGTAATGGCTTTGTTCGAGGAAAAAGGACTCGTTTACGAGCAGGAAGGTGCAAAATGGCTTAAGGTATCGCAATTTGCGGATTCCCCGGATAAAGTTCTTGTCAGAACCGATGGTATGCCGACTTATTTTTATACTGATATCGCAAATCATTATAAAAAGCACGAAAGAGGGTTCCGAAAGGTATTTGATATATGGGGTGCGGATCATCACGGACACATTCCACGTATGAAAGCTGCCATGACGGCTTTCGGATTCGAAGACGATTTTTTCAATGTCATACTTCATCAGATGGTGTCTTTAAAAAAAGACGGAGAAACTGTTAAGATGTCTACCCGTGCCGGTAATTTCAGCACTTTGGATGAATTGCTCGATGTTGTCGGGTCAGATGCTACGAGATATTTTTATGCCATGGTGGATAAGGATGCCCAGCTTGTTTTCGATGTGGATCTCGCGCTGAGCAAATCGATGGAAAATCCGGTGTTCTATGTGCAATATGCACATGCCAGAATTCGCAGCCTTTTTGAAAATGCCAGGAATAAAGGTGTGGAATTAAACCTGAATGATGGATTGAACAGGATTGATTCCGAAGATGATAAATTTATAATTCGTGAGCTGATGCTCTTCCCGGAAGTATTGAAAGACGTTGCCAAAAACAGTGCCGTCCATAAACTCACAAATTATGTTTACGGTCTGGCTTCCAGATTTCATAATTACTATAATTCCAACGTATTTGTGGATGAGAAGGATCCCGAACTTTCAAATGGCCGTATGAGTCTGGCGGAAGCTGTCGGGAAAATCATAGCGGAATGTTTGAGGTTATTGGGGATAGAAGCTCCGGAAAGTATGAGGCAAATACAATAATGATAAACAGTTACAACCGCAATGACACTGTGGCAAGCCTCTCCACTCCCAAGGGAAACGGAGCGGTTTCAATAGTCCGTGTCAGTGGTAAAAACAGTGTTGATATTGTCAATAAATTTTTTAAATTCAAAAAAGAACCTACCGAGATACGAAGCCGCAAGGTATATTTAGGTTTCTGGGAAGACGAAAAAGGTTTGGTCGATGAGGTACAGGTCGTTTTTTTTCTGGGAAAAAATACTTTTACCGGAGAAAATTTGGTCGAGATATATACTCACGGAGGCTATGCGGTTCCGGAAATAGTGCTTTCAAATATTGTGGAATCCGGGGCAAGACAGTCGCTGCCGGGAGAACTGACATACAGGGCGTACCTGAATGGTAAGATCGATCTTGTGAAATCTCAGGCTATAAATGATATCATCAATTCCAAAACTTCTTATTCCGCACGATTTCTGGCGAGAAATCTCAAAGGTGTTTTTTCCGGATATATAACGCGATTGAGACAGAGAATTCTGAACTTGTCCGCAGCTATCGAAGTTCAGCTGGATTATCCGGATGAGGAATTCGAGGAAGCAGAAGTTGAGGCCATCTCTGCAGAGATGGAATCTTTGATTTCCGAAATTGAAAGCGTACTCGCCAAATCGGGAACCGGAATGATAATCAAAAAGGGAATTCCCGTGGTTCTTGCCGGAAAGCCCAATGTCGGCAAATCGACGATTATGAATCTGCTGTTGAAGGAGGATCGGGCGATAGTGACTGATATTCCCGGGACAACCCGAGACTTCATAGAAGAAGAATTGGATGTCAAAGGGATTTATATAAAACTAACCGATACGGCAGGACTCAGAGGCACCGATGATGATGTTGAGAAAATCGGTATAACAAAAGCCCTTGAAAAAATCAATCGTGCTTCTTTGGTGATATACATAGTCGACATCGAGCAAGGACTTGATGATTACGACAGGGGAATTCTTTCGGAAATTGGAGAAAAGAAAATCATTTTGGTTATGAACAAAGCCGATAAAACTTCACAGGAGACTATGAGGCTGCTTCGCGAAGAAATATCGAAAATCCATTCCTGCAACAGAATTATCGTTTCTTCGGCTTTGACCGGGGAAGGTGTTGACGAACTGGAAGAGTCTATATTTTCGATTCTGTCGAATCTTGTCAAAGTAGACGATGATACATATATAACAAACGATTTGCAGAAAAAATATATAAATCAGGTTTTTTTACGATTAAGAGAATCCAGGTGTGCTATTGAATCGGGTGTTACGGTTGATATAATTGCCCAGGATTTGAGGGAATGTGTTGAGTTGCTTGATGCACTGACTGGGAGAAGGTTTGATGAAGACTTGTCCGATACGATTTTTGCGAGTTTCTGTGTGGGAAAATAATAAAAAGATTGAAGGGAATATATTTGGAAAATAGAACTAAAATCGGAAATGATGAAATTTTTTACTTTTTCAATTGCAAAAGAATGCTTTACTATTCTTTAAACTCGGGTGATGGAGTGTTTCAAACGGAAAACGCACTTGAACCTGACAGGATAAATATGATAAGGGATTTTTTTCGCGGAGAAGTTCTCGTGGACGCAGGTTATGATACAAAAAAGACCGGGGAATTAATTAGTGCGAGAAAATCGATAATAAGGCCTTCTTTGGTATTTTCCACCGTCGAAGCCGATGTTGAAGTGAAGCCGCAGGCACTTTTTTGGAATGGAAGCGAATATGTGGTTTGTATAGCTCATTTTTCAAGGAATAAGAATAAAAGGCATCTCGCAATATCATCCATCGCCTATGAATCCCTGTTGAGGTCCAATGTGGAAGTATCCGACAAGATTTATTACATACAACGCAAGAGATTGACAAAAGGCAAGATTGATGAATCTTTGTCCACCGGAATCATAGAAGAAATATTGAAATTGAAAGACCAGGATATTCCGGAACCGGAAGGCCGCAGGCTGTGTAATGTTTGCGGTTTTTGGGATGAATGCCACGTGACCCAACCAAATAAAAGAACTCTTTCACTTTCCACTATAAGAGGAATTGGTAGCAGTATGATGGATTTTTTCGATACAAAAAACATCCGCACTATTGGTGATTTGCTCGACACTCCTATTGACGAAGAGCTTAAATACGAGGTAAAAGGTGTTGAAAGAATTAAAATGCAGGCGTATGCTTTTTCCAACGATTCTGCGGTATTTTTGAACGGAGAACAGCCTATAATTCCCGCCCAGATAAATAAAAACTGTTATCTTGACATAGAGGCAGAAAATTATCCATACCTTTTTGGATTCCTTGAGGGTAAGGAATATCTTCCCATTTTCTTTCAAAACGAAACCGAATTTGAAAGGGAATTCTCAAGGATATTCGATTATATAAACTCAGACAGTTTCACGATTTATCATTATTGTGAGTATGAGACGAAGGTTTTAAATTCACTGGCGAAGAAATTGAAAATATCCCTTAAAAATACCGAATTCGTGGATGTGTATATGAAGTTGAAGCAAAACGTAGTGCTTCCCCTGCGCCATTATTCCTTGAAAAATGTCGCAAAGTGGCTGGGTTTTTCCTGGAGGGTTAATCTAGACGGCAGAAGTTCGATAATGGAATTCAAGAGATGGGTTAAAACCGGGAACAAGAATCACCTGAACATGATTTTGAAATACAATGAGGATGATTGCAGGGCTACCGAAGTGGTTAAGCGTTGGTTGGAAAATCCGGAAGAATTCGGCAGGAAAATTGAAAGACTGGAAAAATATGAAGTAGAGAAGATACTCTATGGATAAGACGAAATTGGTATAAAAAATGAATTAACATGGGAGTTGGAGTAAATGAAATTTCTTAATGGCTTATTGGGTTTTCCGGAAGAAATTATGGGGAAGAAATTGTTCATAGTTGATCTGGACGGTACCGTATATATAGACAACAGATTGATTTACAAGGCGAAAGAATTTTTGGAATTTGTTGAAAAAAATGGGGCCAAAGTGGTGTTTCTGACCAACAATTCTTCCAAAAGTAAGGCTCAATATTTGCAGAAGTTAACATCCATGGGCCTTAAGTTAAGTGAAGATAATATATTTTCTTCTAATGAAGCAACCGCATTTTATCTTAACTCTGAGTTTTCAGGAAAAAGGATAATGTATATGGGAACTTTTGAAGCGGCGAAAGAGATGAAGGAATGGGGGATAAACATAGTTCTTCCGTTTGACAGAAACCGGGATGAAGCTGTCGATGCTGCCGTTCTCGCTTACGATACCGGGATGACATATGATAAATTGTCGATATTCTGCCTCTCTCTGAGGCGTGGGATACCATATATTTCGACACATCCGGATTACAATTGTCCGTCGGCTCACGGCCCGTTACCGGATAACGGTTCTTTCATAGAGCTCATAAAGGCTTCAACGGGACGGATTCCCGATAAGGTGGTAGGAAAACCAAACGGGGAAATGATATCGTCCATTTCAAAAAAATACGGAGTGAATGAAGAAGAAATGATGATAATAGGCGACAGACTTTATACGGACATAAAGATGGGGATTGACAACAAAGTGAAAACCATTCTGGTTCTCTCTGGAGAGACGAAAGAATGTGATTTGGGTGCGGGAGATATTTTACCCGATTACGTTGTTGAAAGTATTGGAAAACTTTATGAACTGATGATTGACCGATAAAAATTCGACTGAAGGTGATCTTTGTGAAAAGAGAATTCATGAGTGAGTTTACCGAATATCTTTCCGAGGTTTCTAATTCTTTCAAAGGGACTTTTACTTCTTCCGATCTGATGGGCAGATTCAAATTGGGAGATAAAAAATTCAGGGAGATTGTTGCCCTGCTGATTGAAGAAATAGTTGAAAACGGTAAAATCAAATTATTCAGTCCGGGTAAGAATAAATCCGGAGATTCTATATACATGGGTTGGAAATACTTTGAAATCAAATTAATGGAGAATTTCTCGAATGCGAAGAGTATTCTGGATGAAAATGAGACATACGGGATTTTCGAGAAAATAACCGGGTGTAAAGAGCCTGAAATGAAAAATGTTTTAAAATTTATAGAAAACTATACGTCAATGATAAGATTCGATGAAAGATCCAGAAGCGGTCCGGTTATGCTGAATCTATATCGCTTCATACTTCCTTCGCAGGAAGTATTCGTGACACAGGATACAATGAATTTGATGTATGTCAGGCCTTTTGGCGACGAATCGAAAGAGGAGAAACCGTCTTTCTTTTCAAAACGAAAAAAATCCGTTTCATCCGGCGTCACTTCGACCGATATGGTTAAAACGGCTTTTTCGCTGATGTTTGAAGATTTGGGACAGATTGTAATATTAAAAGACGAGTTGTTCGATTCTCCGTCATTCAGACGTTATTTTGCGAATATCGATTTGAAGAGAACTTTTGATGAGATATTGAAATCGGTTTACGATTATGGTGTCACCATTGATGAGAGGCTGATATCGCTTTTCCCTGAAAACTGGCTGGATATTGAGAATATTTCGAGGCAAATAGATAAAATAGAATCGGGGGAAAAAGAATCAGTTATTAAGAATATGTTGATGCAATACAGTTTTGTGAATGAAAAAGAAACTGAAACCCTTATAAAATATTTTTTAACACCTGCCCGGGGGAAAAACCTGCTTGAAAGTTTTTCGGTAAATTACGGACAACAGCTTGACGATAAAGGTGAAACCATATTCGAATCGGAAACACCTTGGAATTTGGAAGATGAGGCGATAAAAAGTCCGAAATTCGAAGAATCACAACAGAAGAACTCAGGTGATTCTGCGGTGTTTGAAAACATATTCAAATCGGAAACACCCGAGAATTTGGAAATGGAAGAAGAAACGAATGAAAATTCAGAATTCACGGAATCACAGCAGGAAGTCTCCGGTGACCCTGTGGTGTTTGAAATCAAAGATTCTGAAGATCGGGTCGGTATTTCCGGAAGAGAAATATATACACCCGAAGAAGAATTAAGTTTTGGAAATGATAATTTAAACAATTATCCGGATTATAAAGAAATTAATTCTGCCGAAACCTCTGATTCCGATGAATTATCTGATGAAAGTGATGGAACGGGGAAAAGACTTTATGACGATTATGCCGGAGAAACTTCCGCCGTTGAGAAGAATGCTTCCGTTAAAGGAGATACTTATTTTACTGAGCTTGAAAACTCGGGAAATGACATTGTTTTTTCGGAGAAAGGAACTCATTCTGAGATTGAAAATACAGATGTCCCGGAAGGAAAAAACAAACCGTCTTCGGATGAAGATTTGAATTTTCTGATAGACGATGCTTCTTATAAGTCTCAAATGCACAAAGATGAGGAAGAATATGATATTGCGGGTGCATCCAGTTCGAGCGTATCCGAATTGAATGAACACGCAGAATTATTATCTGATGATTTTAATATGATAAAAGAAGGAACGAACTCCTTCGCAGAAGGAACGAATTCCGTCACGGAAAAAGAAGCAGAACCCGCTGACTTTAAATTCAAGGCAAATATTCCGGTCGACGGAGGTATAGAGACAACTGAAACAGAATACACCGACAGATTATACGATTTTATTGACGATGCGGACAGAGAGAACAGATTTCTCTTGATCAGAATTCTTGATGCCCTGAGTATTGATGAAGGCTATTACGATATGGATATTTTATGTATAGATACCGCGGAAAAGCTTTCCGAAACTGGCGTGTTCGTTTATAAGGATATGGATTCTTTCGTCAGAATATTCAGAAATTCAAATTTAAGCTATGATTATTTTATGGACTTAAAAGATAAGCTTAATGATAAAATCATGTCCGAAGAAGAGAAGAGAAGAATTACCGGCGCTAATAAAAATACCGGTGGGGAAACTGATATCGATGACATTAAAAGCCTTTGCGGAAAAAGTATCACTTTTATAACTGTTGACGAAGATTTGAGAGATAAAGTCGAAAGAATCGGAATGGAAATCGGTTTTGAAATATTCGATGGTTTGGCTTACAAACCCGATTTTGCGGTTTTTGACAAAGAATCCGAGTATCTCGTTCCCATCGCCAAGAATTCGGAAATACCGGTCATGGATTTTTTGAAGTTTAAGAAAATGCTGAATCTCCAGAGGTAGGAACTTGAAAAGAATTCTCTTCATCTCAATTCTGGTTACATTTATTTCAGTTTTTCTGGTAGTCTACGTTAACTCCAGGAAAGTGGAAATTGAAATAAGAACGCAAAGTGTTTTCAGAGAATATGTTTACAATTCAGTCGGAAAGCTGAATCCGACTCAGAACATAGTTTGCCCTAAAGATGATTTTGTTGAAGTTGTGCTGGTGCGGCTGTTTGAAGATGTGAAAATCAACGATGAAATTCTGCATTTTGAAAGTAAAGAAGAGGAGTATGAACTTGCTAAAGCCAGATCCGAATACGCAGTTTCTTTACTGAAAGAAGGAGAGGCGGTTCAGGCCGAAAAAAAATTGGCTCTGGAAGTTGCCGGGAACAATCTCGGCAAAACTGTTGTGAAATCACCCAGTGACGGATATTTAGTTGCTTTGAATGTGAAGAGCGGATCTTATGTTTCAAAAGGCAGCATAATCGCGACCATCATTCCGTACGGTTTTAAAATGCTCGTAGAGATTCCCGACGAGATTGCCGGGATGCTGGATTCAATAGAAAGTGTGGAGTTGACCGTTCAGAGAATAGGAATAAGCGTTATGATAGATTATGAAATGCTCGAAACCCATGATTCGAAATTGTTTTTCGCAGTAAACTCGGAAAAAATAGACTTCGACAGGTTGTTACCGGAAGAAATAGTTAGGATTAAGGCGATAGAGAGATTGAAATCCGTGGTATGGATACCCGCAAATTTTGTTGAAAATGGAACTGTTGAAACAGAAAATGGAAGGGTTCCGGTTTCCGTAATCAAAGAAGAATCAGGTATGTATTTGATAAAGGGCTTGAAAGACGGCGACAGAATATTCGGACAGAGGTGATAAGATGGCAATAATCGATATTCCCAAGTTAATTCTGCATGCGTATAAATTAAACGCTTCGGATGTGCATTTATCAGCCGATGACCATCCGGTATACAGAATGTTCGGAGAACTTAAAAGACTGAAAGATATTCCCGTTATGTCGGGAAATGACATAAAAAAAAGCATAGAGCTGCTCTATAAGAATTTGGGGATAAATCCCCCCGAAAAAAAGGAATTTGATTTTTCGTTCGGTATTAAAGACCTGATAAGGGTGAGGGCAAACGTATACCATGAAAGGCAAAACGAAGCGGCCGCTTTCAGAATAATAACCAAAAACATACGGACGCTTGAGGATTTGGGAGTTCCGATTTTATTGAGGGAAATAAGTGAGAAGGACAGAGGATTGATACTCGTCGCAGGCCCCACCGGCAGCGGGAAATCCACTACGATGGCGGCAATGCTTGATCATATAAATTCTTCAAGAGCATGTCACATACTTACGGTAGAAGATCCCGTGGAGTATGTTTTCGGAAATAAAAAATCCATGATACATCAAAGAGAACTGGGCTTGGATACGGCATCTTTTCACGACGGACTTAAATATGCGCTAAGACAGGATCCGGACGTGATTCTCGTAGGTGAAATGAGGGATTTGGAGACCATGGAACTTGCGTTGACCGCGGCCGAAACCGGACATCTTGTTTTTGGTACTATTCATACGAATTCCGCGCCGACAGCTCCCGAAAGAATAGTGGACGTTTTTCCCGCGCATCAGCAGAAACAGATAGCCCTGCAACTTGCGAATTCGCTGATCGCGGTAATATATCAAAGATTGCTGAGATCCGTCAATAACGACAAATACCATCCGGTTGTGGAAATCCTGCTTGCGACGGATGCCATAAGAAACCTCATAAGAGAAGGAAAACTCCATCAAATCGAGACCATGATGGAAACTGGGAAGAAATTCGGTATGATTTCTTTCGACAATGCGCTTCTTGATGCTTATCGGCAGGGAAAGATAACTAAGAACGATTTGATGGTTTACTGCAGGAATATGGAGAAAATCGAAAAATCAATAGGAGAATCTTTCGGTCAATCTGGGAGGGTTGTGTATTGAATTTTTCCGATTTTTTCAATTTGAAGAAAATTACCTCTAACCCAAACGAAATTCCGGTCGATGTACTCGCATATGTCGGAGATTCGTTTTATAACTTGCATGCCACAGTGAAATCCGTAAATGACGGCAGGATATCTATTTACAAGGCCCATAAAGAAGGCGTTCGTATGAAGTGTGCACCAGGACAAAGGGAGTTGCTGGATAGAATAAGATTCGAGTTGACACAGGACGAAGAAGACGTTGTACGACGTGGGTTGAATTCCAAAGGTGCAAAAAAAAGAGGAAATGATGAAAATTACAGACAAAGCACCGCTTTGGAGGCTTTGATCGGATATCTCTTCCTGACGGGAAAGATAGAAAGAATAAAATACTTGCTACAGTGTTAAGCCCGATAACCGATAATTAAATATGTATGAGTTACTTTTTTGATGTGAGAATATCGGAAGTTTTTTGTTACGGAAGGAGAAATCATGAACATAGGCCAGATTAGAATACCGGTTGATTCGAGAATGTTGACCTCTTCTGATAGGATTTCCGGTAAAAATGGAAAAGTGATTTCGGTTGAAGATGGGAAAATACAGATATTGATAGATGATAAGCTTATTAAAATAGAAGCCGGGAAGTTTTCACGCGTAAAACCCGGGGATTCAATTCAGGTGTTCTTTGAAAAAGATATTCCGGCTGAACTGGAAGGAAAAAATCTCGATAATCTCAAGGCCAAACTGTTGGAAGTGTTCTCGCTTTCTCTGCCCTTTAAAAGTTCGGAGGGAATACAACATGTCCTTGAGAATTTCAGCCAGGGAGAAAAAGTCGAATTCGCACGTTTATCGAATGAAATAGCGAATATATCGAAAGAGTTGCTTTCGGATATGTTCGGTGAAGAAGTGAAGTATACGGGCGAGAAAATAAAAGACAGTGTATCTCTTATGGACGCAAGTCTTCCTTATGACAGAAGGCTTCTGGAATTTGCGCTCAGAGCGAAAGCTATGGGAAAATCCTGGTCCGAATTGCCTCAGACTGTGAAGAAAGAACTGGTAAGGGCTTTCGTATTTTACGATGTCAAAGAGAGAATGGAAAATAAAATGCAGGAAGGAAACCCCCCCGCAGACGAAACTTTAAAGAAAATGGCGAAAGAAAACGGGGAAAATAACGACAAACTCATTTATAAAAACTATAGATTTTCTCACAGTGAGACCAAAGAATACGGACAGGGCATTATAAAAGCGGAAGAAAATTTTTATGCGGATAAAAAAACCGTTCCCGGCAAAACAGTCGTATCATCCGGAAAAGTCAATAATAACTATGTTTTGAGTGAAAAGATTTCCGGAGAAAATATCAAAATAACCGGTGAAACGGTTAAAGACCTGAATGGTGTTTCAGACAAAGATTTGGAAAAAAACAAGGATTTGGTAAAAGAGTTTAATATAAAAAAAATACCGGATATGTTGAAAGGAGTTTCGGAAACTCAAGTCTCGAAGACCGGTGGTGATGAAAGCAACGGAGTTGCCGATGCCAAATCTCCATTGTCCGGAAATAGTGGTAACTTGAGTTGGCCGGACGTTGATTCGAATTATAAAGGATTTTCCGATAAATTCGTTAAAAATTTGAACAGCATATACGTTTCGAAAGAGTTGCCCGAAATGTTGAAAAATTATACAGGCAAGCTTTTCCGGATTCTATCCGATTCGCTGAGTGAACCTGTTAATATAAAAAAATTCGTATTTTCGGAAACCAAGAATGGTATCGGTCAGTTAAACAACGATATTCACGGAGTTATAAGAGACATAACCCGATTAAAAATGCTTGATGAAGATAAAGTGGAAACGCTGAACATATTGAAATCCTTAATCGAACCGACAATTAGAAACGATAAGAAAACTCTGATAACTGAAAACGGCGTAAAAGAGAATGCCGACCTGAAATCCGATCTAAAATCTCTGTTTGATTTTGTGAAATTGAATGGAATCGCGGAAAAACAGGCTAAGGAAATAATCGCGGAAACAGCGAGAGTAGCAGTGTATTTTTCCCACGAGAGTAATTCAAAATCCTATTTATCAAGTAAAGATGCCATGAGCAATATCATCGGAAGAAGTACCGATATAATGCTGCGTAAAATTCTTGACTCCGGACGATTTACCGAGGCTAAGGCGGATTTTCATAGAAATAGTTTCAAGCAGAACGAACCTGTTCAAAATGAAAAAAACGAATCTTTTATGAACCAGCTTAAGAAAGCAATTGCCGGCATTTTTGAGAAAGCTTCGGGGAAAAAATATGAATTAAATCCTCAGGGAAATAATCTATCAGGTAAAACAGAATTCGCCAGGGCGGACAGGAATATGGAAAAGAGTATTGAGTCGGATGTTAAAATGCAAACAGATACGATCAGAAAGGAACAGGCTACCCCCGAATCACAGCGTGCTGAAAATATTAAAGAAGAATCCGAAACCGTAAAGGAAGCCGTTAAAAACACTTCGGTAAAAACACCGGATTTTCAAATGGCTGAAAGGGAAAAACCGATTTCGCCCGACAGAGAATCAATTTCCGAAGAGTCTAAATTTCAAAGGCTTGTCAATATTCAAACGAATAATTATGAAACTGTTTATTCCACAGTATTCAATCTCGGAGAGCAGTCTTTCCGCGTTGATTTTTACGGAAAACAGATTTCCGAGGAAAAATATGAAAAAAACAGAATGTACAGAGTGATTATAGAAACAAATACGCAGCTTCTCGGAGATGTCGTTGTGGATACACATTTTTCAAACAACGAAATTGACGTTTATATATATTCCGAACCCGAATACGCGGACGTGTTCACAAAACACTCCTCAACTTTACTTAAAAGGATGAAAAGAGAGGGATTTGCCGTTAAAAATATTTATATCAGAAACAAACCAAGACAGACGGAAATAATAGAAAAAAAGACTAAATATGTCCAAAATGAGATGAAAGGAGAATTTTTCGGATTTGCATGAAGAAGAACTGGATGATATCATTAGTGCTGCAGCTCTGAAATATGATCCTGAGAGCGAAGCGGTCCCGAAAATAGTTGCCCAGGCAAAAGGGGAACTTGCGAGGAAAATAGTTGAAATAGCATTGGAATACGATATACCAATATACAGTGATGAAAAACTTGTGGAAAAACTTCTTGAACTCGACTACTATTCGGAAATACCTCCGGAACTGTATAAAGCGGTTGCCGAGGTGATTGTTTATGTTTATCAGATAGGAGGATTTAAAAAGAAATGAATGAAAAGGTGTTTTTTTCGGATATCAGGCAAGTGATTGATTATCTCTATTTCAAAAGACCCCATGGGCAGGTAAAGCTTGGCATGCAGAGAATCGAATACATCATGGAAAAACTCGGCAATCCTCAGAAGATGTACAAGACCATACATGTTGCCGGTACGAACGGTAAAGGATCCATCACGCGAACATTGTCGACCATACTCACGGAAACCGGTCTGAAGGTGGGCGCGAATTATTCTCCTCATCTTGTCAAATTCAACGAGAGGATTACGGTAAACGATGAAAATATCTCCGATGATGATATCGTCGAAGTCATGAATCATCTTCATCCCGTAATTGAAGAAATGGATAGAATCAGTGAAGAGATGAAGCCCAGTTTCTTTGAAATAATAACCGCAATGGCTTTTGAATATTTTAAAATGAAAGAAGTGGATGCGGCCGTAATCGAAGTCGGTCTTGGCGGAAGGTTTGACGCCACATCGGTAGTAGTTCCGCAGGTCTGTGTGATATCGAACGTGGGTTTCGACCATATGAAGACTCTTGGGGATACCCTTGCTAAAATCGCTTTCGAAAAAAGTGGAATAATAAAAAGAGGTATTCCGGTAATCACCGGCAGCGAGGAACCGGAAGCCCTCGAAGTTATAACACGCAGATGTCTTGAAGAAAATTCCGAATTATACGTACTGAGAAATGAATTCTGTTATGAACCCGTCAAAACCGTTATGAGTGCGAATGTCTTCGATTATTCGGATGAAGAATTGCGTATGAAAAACCTCGAGCTTAATTTGAACGGTTTGCATCAGTTTAAGAATTGCTCGGTGGCCATAAAAGCGTATAAAGAATACTGTAAAAGTACAAATACCGAATTCGACGAAAAGTCTGTCAGAAATGCGTTGAAAAAGGTCAACTGGGCGGGCAGATTTGAAAAAATATCGGACTCTCCTGTTATAGTCATTGACGGAGCACACAATATGCAGGGAGTCGATGCGTTGATAGAGAATTGGAATACGTATTTTCCGGGAGAAAAACCTGTTTTGCTAACCGGAATGCTGAGTGACAAGGAATTCGGACCCATGATAAAGAAGCTCGCATGTCTTTCCGGGCATGTAGTCGTAACGGAACCCGAAGCTCCGCGGGAAACGGATACTATGCTCATCTTCAATGCTTATAAGGAACACCTTCCTGAAGATTCCGTTTTCTATTTTTCAGACAGGAATGAAGCCTGTGAAAAAGCAAAGGAACTTTCGGATTATTTTGGCATCCCGATTTTGATAACAGGGTCGCTTTACGTGATAGGATACCTGAAGGAGATATTCCTTGGAATGAAGTGATTTCATGAAATACAGTTATTTCCTTGGTTCGAGATATTCGGCCGAAGAATATGAAAAACTTGATTTTTTTTTCGATCCGATTCCGAAATCAGGTGTCGTGATTGAAGATTTGAATGCCGAGTTGAATATAAACGTATATGACTGCAATCCGATCGCCCTTAAAAGGGACGGAACGGTTTTGTTCTGGAAACCTTTCTCGAACAGGAAAAAAAAATGCGTATTCGAGTATGGTAAAATTAATTATGCTTTTATAAGCAGGGAAGACCTTTTCAATCCGGCATGCTATATTTCGCTGATTGTCGATGATGTTGATTTTTTCATATGCTGGGATAACGGAGATCTTAATTATTGTGTTCCCAGGGTATTGTTGGAAATGGTCGTTCTGGATACGGGAGTGCCTCTTGTTTACGGTTTTTATTCAAGTGAGAGGGAGAGTTTTTTACACTTTTCGTATTATGACAAGTCAGGTAAGCTCGTCTCGGAAACCGGATTCAACGTTAAAGGTGAAATGGAATTTTCGGAAGACAGAAATATATTGAATAAAATTAAAATGATGAATTTTGAAAAAACCTTGGCATTAAAAGGAGTTTTAAATGGAAAGATGGAATAAAGAATCGTTTGAAAAACATATGTATGCGGAGTTGGAACATGAACTCGAAGGTTATCAGGTTCAATGGAAAGAACAGATAAAATATCCTATAATTTCCGGCGGTAAAAGGTTCAGACCCGCTCTTGTTTTCAATACCGGAGTGAACAGAGTCGATACTGTCGATCTGTACAGGTTGGGATGTGCCGTGGAGATACTTCATTCCGCTACCCTTGTGCATGATGATTTGCCGTCTGTTGACGACGATGATTACAGAAGAGGAAAACTCACTGCCCATAAGGTTTACGGAGAGGGGTTGGCACTGACCGGGGCGGACTTCATGTTTTTCCTTTCACAGAAGATAATCAGTAGTCTCGATTCGGTGAAACTTTGCGGTTTGTTTTCGAAATGTGCCATGGATACAGCTTACGGTGAAGCCCTCGATATTGAATTTGAAAATCATGACAGGGTTGATGTGACGGAAATACTTCGTATGTACGAATTGAAAACCGCCAAACTTATTCAGTTCGCAATGTGTTCGCCGCTTGTTTTGTCCGGTGCAGGTGATAAAACCACCAATCTGATGTGGGAAGCCGGAAAATTTATTGGATTGTCCTTTCAATTACTCGATGATCTGAAAGATGTGAAAGGTAGTTTTACCGAACTCGGTAAAACTCCAGGAAAAGATATTCTGCACAATAAGCATACCGTAATAAAATATGAGGGTTTGGACAAAACTGCCGGTATGGCTGAGGAATTCTGGAAAAAAGGATTTGAAACACTCGAAGAAATTGAAAAACTGTGGGCGAATTCTTTGCTGAAAGATTACCTGAATCTCTCATGGGATTTGATTAAAAAATCGTAATAAATGTGGAAGGAGAGTTATGGCGGACAAAAAAGGCAACGGTAATAAAAAAAACGGCAGAAAAATAAAATTGATGGGAATTAAGGAAATAGTTGAGTATCTAAAAAGCCACAGGTTGATAGCAATTCTTTTATTGGCCGTAGTTATTGCTGCCTTTGCTTTAATCTTCTTCCTGTCGAGAGGCGGACAGGATACCGCTCAGATAAATACGGGAGAGGATGAAGTCAACAAAAAAACGAACATAAGTGATCTGTCGATATTCATCCCGGAAAACGCATTCCCGTATCCAAAATCCTTCTTAATAGAAAATCTTTCAAAAAATGTCGAATACGACAGATTTAAAGAGATTGGCCGATACACCGGTGACATTTATGAGTTGATACCCGGTGATGGCAGACAGGATCTTGCGCTTGAGCCAATGACTTTCCAATATATTTTCCCCGAAGAGTTTTATTTCGGAACTGATTATAACAACGCCGAGATGGTTTATATAAAGGACAGAAATACCCCTATAGCAAGAATTTTTTCCGGAGGCGAACTCGTGAAGAACAAAGACAACAGATTGGTTCTTCAGGTCAAGGCTTTTCACGGATCGCTTATAGGAATAAGGATAAGCAATCCGGAGAAAGTCGAATGGGGTTTGAGAAAATCCATAGAAAAAGAAGAAACTCTGAAACCGCATATTCTTATAATTCCGGGCATCGATTCGAATTTCCTCGGCTTTCTGCCTAATACCATAACGAATTCGAATCCTCAGGGCAACAATTTCTGGGAAGTTACGTTTCCCGACAGATCGATTTGGTCTTATAATTACCCGTTGACACAGACCAGAAGCGAAAACTATATGAACAGCATGAATGCTTTTTTTGAAGAAAATTCCCGGACGAGTTACGTAATGTTTGAAGCTAAAAAACTCGCTGATGAGTTAAAAAATACGAATAAGACTTTCGATATTATAGCCCAGGGAATAGGCGGAATAATAGCGAGATATGCCGTGGAGAAATACGGTGTCGATAATGTTAGAAAACTGGTACTGATTTCTGCACCGAATGCCGGCACCAATATTGTCAACACCACTTTCTTAAGCATGCTGTACGGGAAAAATCCGGAGGTCATTTCACAGATTTATTCCACCGATTCCGAAACCGTAAGGTTTGTCGAAAGTAACAATTTAAGCTATCTTGAAAAAGTCAATTCCTTTTATTCCGATATATTGCCCGGAAGCAGAATAATGACCGAGCTTGAAACGAGTATAAGACCGGATGTGGAATACGCATTTATGGCGGGATCGTATCCTGGATTCGATACGAACCTCGAAGGTACACAGCTTGCAAAATTTTATCCCGAAAACACACCTGAGAAAGGTGATGGAATCGTATCCGTATACAGTGCCCTGTATCCGGCCATAGAAAATAATGGAGAAATCAAAGAAAACCTCCACACCGTGATATTTCCGTATTCTTTTTTCGATATATTCGTCCAGAAAGAATCGCTTCAATTCATTTACGATTTTCTCGAAAAGGGAATTGAGCAGGTTGTGATTCCCAAATTTGAAGATGATACATTCAAAGAATGGAAATACGAGTACGACACCAATTCCTCCACGTATACGTCCGATATCGAATGGCCGTTTTCAACCGGAACCATTTTAGACGAAAATACTCAGGCAACGGATACAACGGTTCCGACTTCGGTATCGACACTTCCATTTTCCGATTGGAAGAAAGATGACTCAAATTACTCTGTGGGTGATGATGAAAAAATAACCGGAGATTCTTCAAAAACCGATGCGAGTACAGACTCTTCGGAAAACCAGGCAACAAATTCCGTAAAAGATATTTCCTCGACGGGAACGGATGCGGATAAAAATGGAATTGCTTTTAACGCAAGTGACAGCACACACATAAAATATCCAAAAGAGAATACGGGCTACGATTTTACAGATGGAGGCGTTATGCGCATATTCGTTCCCGATTCCGATGAATGGAGATTCAAAGGATTTCCGGAGAATATGGAGAGTACCGACAAAATAATTCGTTATGAATATTTGAGAACTCACATTCCGGAAAAGATTTCTCCCTACGGAATAAGGTCTGCCGGTCAGTCTCTTTATATTCTCGCACGTGAAGGTCTTGTGTATCTCAAAAGTCAAAGGGATATTAAATTAATAAGTCAGGATCAGATAACCGCAACATATTCTCTTGACAAAAGATTTTATACGATTTCGGCCGGCAAGATGAAATCGTATGAAAACGGGGTTTTTAAAGAAGAGAGTTATTTAATGAACGATTCCGATGTTGTCTCGTTCGCCATGAACGATTCGAAAAAATATTTCCTATCGAGATTCAAGGGATTGACACTTGAAACCGATACTTCTTCTTACAAGATAGGAGGTAATTACGGGGATATTTCCATGTACGGAGTATATCCATACGTTGTAAGCGACAACGGTATTTATCTTTTCAACGGAGAGAAAACAGAAAGTATTGCAGCACCCTACAACAGATACAGCAGCTTCATCAACGGTATAATAAGGGAAGATACGTTGTTCGTGCTTTCGAGTGATTATTACCTGTCAGCTATAAGCCTCGACGGTAAAAAACATGTTGATTTGCCGCTTTTAAGCATAGGCGGTTTCAAACTGCTGAAAGATGACAGGTATTTGATAGTATGCGGCCGCAAGAAACTTGTGGTTTTGGATATGAAATCGGCGAGACCTTCTGGCAGTTATTTTTCGCTGTACGAGGATGAAACGTTAATAGACGGAGTGTTTTCCCAGGGGAAACTTATTCTGCTCATTAAAAATTCCGAAGGTGAAACATATGTGGAGAAAGTGGCGATGATAGAATGAGAAACACAAAGCTTCTGTTCGTATTTATCGTTATTTTTACCGTGATTTTCACAAGCTCTTTTCCGCAGACAAGCTATCAGGATGATGCCATGGCTCAGTATTATACCGGAAGAGATGCATACAATTCAGGTAATTACAAAGACGCCCAATATTATTTCCAAAGGGCGCTTATATTGGATCCGAAAATAGAGGCGATGGCACAGAATATAAAATTCTGGCTTGGCATAAGCGCTTTCAACAACGGCGATTTTAAAACAGCGCGCGTGAATCTTGAATTATTCCCCAATGCGCCCATTGCGGTGGATTTGTTGAAAAAAATAGTGGAAATTGAAAAAAACGCGGATGATTATTATTTCTTAAATACGGATATATACGACGAGAGAAATTATTCCGAAATAACACCCTCCGTACAAGCCACACAGACGGAAACCGAATCCGGCGGAGGCGTGAATTTGATTATAATATTGACAGTCGTATGGTTGGCTGTTTTGGCCGTTTCGGTTCTTTTCGAGATGAAATTCGGATTTTTCAGTAAAGTGGCTTTGAGTCTGGTTAAAAGGGGCAGTCTGAAAACCTCGAGTTTGGATATAGAGGTGAAAACTCCCGATTCAGGACAGTATACTTCCAATGAGGAAAAAAATGAAAGTGAGGAAATTGCCGATGATATTCCCAGGGCACTTTTTGACACTCCTTTTGAGGAAGAAATAGATATAGACTCCATGGCTTCGAGGGATATTGAAGAAATATCGCGTTATTTTGATGAAGGGCTTGAGGAAAAAGAAGAAAAAGAATCTTTTATCGACGATGTGAGAATGAGGATGAAAGAGAAGAAATCCAAAGAAGCCGCAAAAAATGATGCGGAAACGGAACCGGTTAAATCCGAAATGTCGGTGAGGGAGCAAATACTTCAGTCGGCTTCCGAAGGGTATCAAAATGACGATATTGATGCGGAGTATAAAGATGATTCTGAAAACATATCCGTAAACGGCGAAACACCTATCAATATCGAAGAAATGGAATTTGATGAAGAAAATATCGGGGACTTGGAAGATATCGATGAATTGAGTTTTGATGAAGAGCTATTCATCAAAAAGACTTTCGAATTGATAGAACAGGCCGAAAAGAAAGCCGTATCCGCATCCGAGCCTGAAGAAGAATGGAAGACAATTGACGAGCTGACTAAGAATTTGGAAGAATCGGAAAAAAATAAAGATCTTAATTATTATGAAAATATGAAAGAGATGTCGGATGAGCAAAGAGAGGATTTCTTCAATTTCCTTTTTGAAAAAGTCTCGTAGAAATTTTATAGATTATTCCGCTGCGGTGATAATACCCATAGTGAGAAAAAGTGATGGGGTAAAGATAGTTTTCACCAAGAGGAGTAAATGTTTGAATCAGCATGCGGGAGAGATATCTTTTCCCGGCGGAAAGATAGAAAAAGGGGAAACACCTCTCGAGGCGGCTGTAAGAGAAATTAAAGAAGAGATATCAGCCCGCGTCGAACACGTAATTACTTCGTTGGATCCGGTCTATACTTTTGTAAGCTCTCATTACGTACTGCCATATGCTGCGGTTGTCAAAAATGAACCTTTTCATCTTAACGGGGAAGTCGAAAGCGTTTTATTTCTGGATTTGGAAGAATTGAAAGGTTATACCCCGAAATACGAAGTGCTGGAATACGGAAGTCTGAAATTGCGAAGTTATGCATGGGATTTTGGCGGATTTTACGTTTGGGGTGTAACGGGAAGAATTCTGTTTTCTTTCAAAAAGAAACTCACCGATTCACAATTCAAAAATATAGTGTATAATAAAATGGGCTAATTTTATTCCCGGTGGTGATGCATTTGAATTTGTTCCATATGTTATTTGAACAGGATGATTCTTTTTTCATATTTCCCCAGGAAATTGTTTTTGGTTACATAATAAGAAGAGGGAAAATGAGAATAAAAAACGAAAGAGATTTCAAGTATATATCTAAGATAAAAACCCTTTTTTCCAGGAGCTATACTGCTGAAGGGGATTCCATATTGAGGAAGATTAAGTTTACTTCTCTCGATGCAAACAGCAACTCGATCTTTTTTCAGTATGAAGAACCTATTCCTTACGAAGTGGTTAATATATACAGGCACAAGGTTGTCGACGGAATAGGGAAAATCGTTGATATCGCAGAGCTGGTACGGAAATTGAACGATATGCTTACGCTGCCGCCGGAAGAAATGTCCTGTGACTATATAAAATGGCTTGACGAACTTTTGGATACTGAGGAATACGAAGAAGATGACGAGAAGCGCCGGTATATAACAGAAAACGAAACACAGTTAAGAGGGTTTGTGAATGTTTTTTCAAACAGCTATATAATGGAAGTTTATTCGAGATTATATGGTAAAGACATATCACTTCTATCCGGTGACCAATCGAAAATAATATATAAATTATGCGAAATGAAGTATATAAACGATATGGGTATGGTTTCAAAGATATGAGTTTAAAATTCACTGTTAATATAAAGCGTTTTCCGGAAGGGGATTTGTCAGTAGTTTTGTTCCTCTAAGGCGCATTTTCAGATGATAAGTGGGTTCAATTACTTAGCGTTATCATATTTTAGAAAGGGGGAACATTTTAATGTTAGGTCTTGTTATAATCGCAGTTATTGCAGCATTGGGATTTGCAGCAGTTAATTTTTATTCGGTTAAGAAAATGGACGCAGGGACACCTTTGATGAAGGAAATAGCCGGTGCCATTCAAGAAGGGGCGGATGCATTTATAAAGCATGAATACAAGGTGATATTCTCTATCGCCATATTCATAGCAATCGCTCTCATGGTAATAGTTTCCTGGTATACCGGAATTGCTTTCATCATAGGGGCTGTTATGAGTGCAAGTGCGGGATGGATAGGCATGAAAATTGCCACACTCGCGAATGTCAGGGTCTCGAACACTGCGAGAAACACTAAGAGTCTTGGAAAGACTCTTAAAGTGGCTTTCCAGGGTGGAAGTGTCATGGGTTTGTCTGTTGGTGGATTCGCATTACTGGGATTAGGTGCGATTTATCTGGTTTTCGGAAAATGGATGGGTCAAACCTCAGTCGATCAGCTGACAATAGTTACCAATTGGATGGGTATTAACTTTATACCGTTTACCATGACCGTTTCCGGTTACGCACTTGGATGTTCCGTCATTGCCATGTTTGACAGGGTTGGTGGGGGAATATACACTAAAGCGGCGGACATGGGAGCCGATTTGGTGGGTAAAACCGAAGCGAAAATACCCGAGGATGACCCGAGGAATCCCGCAACAATAGCGGATAATGTCGGAGACAACGTCGGTGATGTGGCAGGCCTCGGAGCAGATCTTCTTGAGAGTTATGTCGGAGCAATCATTTCGAGTATTGTACTCGCGGCGTATATGTTCTACACATCCATGACTTCTGCGAATGCGATTTCTAATTCTCTCGTGGAAAAATTGATATCATTCCCTTTGATATTTGCGGCTATAGGAGTTATCTCATCTATTATCGGAATAATGTTCCTTATAGTTAAAAAAGTATCAGATAAACCTCACAAAGAGCTGAATGTGTCCACATGGACCGCAGCTGTTTTAACCATGGTGTTCACCGGAATATTCACGTATTTCTTCTTCAACGGAGAAAATCTGACAGGTTCCGGTTTCAACGTCGGTACGCTCTCCCCCTGGTACGCTGCTATTCTTGGTATTGTAAGCGGAATAGTTATAGGGCAGCTTGCGGAATATTACACGAGCTATGATTTCAGGCCGACAAAAGAAATAGCGGAAGCTTCCAAGGAAGGTGCGGCACTTACGATAACACAGGGTATGGCAGTGGGTATGAAGTCCACGTTCTTTCCCGTGATTGTACTTGCGGTAACCATAATATTGGCTAACTATCTTGCAGGACTTTATGGAGTTGCAATGGCCGCGATAGGCATGCTTTCTTTTGTTGCCGCTACCGTATCAGTCGATACATATGGTCCTATAGCTGATAATGCCGGCGGAATAAGCGAAATGGCGAAACTCGATCCTGCCGTAAGAAAAATTACGGATAAGCTCGATTCTGTAGGAAATACCACAGCGGCTATAGGAAAAGGTTTTGCGATCGGTTCGGCTGCACTTGCAGCTCTGTCTCTGTTCGCATCGTATCTTTATTCACAGGCAAGACCCGGCGATACTAACGGATTCAATTTAATCCTCAACATGATCAACACGCTCACTCTGGCGGGAGCAGTTGTCGGAGCGGCTCTGCCTTACCTGTTCTCGGGAATACTGATAGAAGCAGTCGCAAAAGCAGCTCGTAAAATGGTTCAGGAAGTCAGAAGGCAGTTTAAGGCCGATCCGAAAATTCTTACCGGGGAATCGAAACCCGATTATAAAACATGTATCACGATTTCTTCTGCGGGTGCCATAAGCGAGATGAAGACTCCTGCAATGATAGCTGTTTTAGCTCCGATAGTATGCGGATTTTTGTTCGGGGCGGAATTTGTCGGCGGACTTCTCATCGGTACCACTTTATCCGGTATAATGCTTGCTTTATACACCGCAAATGCAGGTGGAGCATGGGATAACGGAAAGAAACTCATAGAATCCGGTGAAGTGAAAGGCGAATCCAAAGGTTCCGAGGCTCATTCCGCAGCTGTAGTCGGAGATACTGTCGGAGATCCCCTCAAGGATACAGTCGGTCCGTCACTCGATATATTGATAAAGATCATGGCGGTTATCTCACTGATAATGGTTTCCGTATTCGGAAAATACAACATATTGGGATTATTCCAGAAGTAATGACATTTCTTACGAAGCCTCCGCTTACTGCGGGAGGCTTTTTGCTTGACAAAACAAAAAAATTCTGCTATCATTCATTAATCTTTTTTTAGGATGATAATAATGATGTTGTCGAGAGTGCATGTGTATAAATATACTATAAGTGCTGACAAAGATAATATGAGAAAAGTGTGGTGGTGGCGAATCCCTGCTGTGGGTTTCGCTTATCTTTGATGATATGAGAAAACCTTAAGCGGGGAACTCGGATTGAGAGTTCCCCGCTTTTTTTATTTTAATCAGGGAGGTATATTATGAAAAGAGAAAAAATTTTACTCAAGCCCGAAGAGATGCCAAAAAGCTGGTACAACATCAAAGCGGATCTTCCATTCGAACTCGAACCTATGGTAAACCCGGGTACAATGGAACCGGTCAAGCCGGAAGAACTCTCCCCCCTTTTTCCGAAAGAAATAATAGAACAGGAATTCTCCATGAAAAGAGATATTCCTATTCCGGAAGAAGTACTTTCAGAATATTCGGTATACAGGCCAACACCTTTAGTCCATGCCACGGGTCTTGAAGAGTATCTGAAAACTCCGGCCAAAATTTATTTTAAAAATGAAAGTGTCAGTCCTACCGGAAGCCACAAGGTCAATACCGCGATTCCCCAGGCTTTTTACAACGTAAAAGAAGGATTTCATAAAGTAACTACCGAAACCGGAGCGGGACAATGGGGAAGTGCCCTGAGTTATGCCGGAGGAAAGTTCGGATTGGGTGTGGAAGTTTACATGGTCAGGGTAAGTTATGATGCGAAACCCGGAAGACAGCATATGATGCATCTTTTTGGAGGAGAGGTGTATCCGAGTCCAAGCGATAGAACTCAATGCGGGAGGAAAATCCTCGAAAACGATCCTGATTGCAACGGTTCGCTGGGTATAGCTATTTCTGATGCCGTAGAAATAGCGGCAATGAATCCGAAGATAAATTATGCACTTGGCAGTGTGTTGGATCATGTACTGCTTCATCAAACCATAATAGGAGAAGAACTGAAATTGCAGCTGGATAAAGCCGGTGTAAAACCGGATGTTCTTATAGCATGCGTGGGAGGCGGATCGAATTTCGGCGGTTTCGCTTTTCCGTTTGTTATGGACGCGTATGCGGATAAAAATCTCAGAATAATAGCGTCGGAACCTGAAGCATGTCCCACCCTGAAAAAAGGCGAATACAGATATGATTTCGGGGATACCGCACATTTTACTCCTATGATGAAGATGTACACACTCGGCTCGGAATTTGTGCCTCCGCCGATTCACGCAGGTGGATTGAGATATCACGGTGCATCGAGAATAATCAGCAGATTGGTGAAAGAAGGAATAGTGGAAGCCGACAACCTCTCTCAGGATGATATTCTCAAAGCAGCGAAAATCTTCACCATAACCGAAGGCATAATTCCCGCACCCGAGTCCGCACATGCTATAGCGACTGCAATAAGCGAAGCCGTCAAATGCAGAGAAAACGGCGAATCAAAAAATATAGTCTTCAACCTTTCCGGTCACGGATTCATGGATCTGAGTGCGTACGACCATATAGACAGATTGTTCGGCAATTGAATTTCCGTTTTCTGTGAAAAAAGATATTGAATTCTGATTAAATCGATTATTTATAGTGTATAATATTCGGGGATAACCCAACACGCCTACGGCGTGCTTTTTTGTGGTTAATAATTATAAATTCTTATAGAAAGGATGATGGATTAATGGCAATCACTATGGAAATGGTAAAGGAACTTCGTGTGAAAACAGGAGCAGGTATATTGGACTGTCAGAAAGCACTTAAAGAATCAGATGGGGATATGCAGGCAGCTGTGGATTTTCTCAGAAAGAAAGGACTTGCGGCGGCGGCTAAAAAGAGCGGCAGAACAACTAACGAAGGGTTGGTAACTACAAAAATATCTGAAAACGGTAATGAGATATTCCTGGTGGCTGTTCTCTGCGAAACTGATTTTGTAGCCAGAACCGATGAATTTAAAAATCTTTGCAGTGAGTTGTCCGGTGAATTGTCCGGTGAACTGAAGGAAAATAACAGGGCCGAAGCCGTACCGGAAGAAAAAGTTGAAGAATATAAAGAAAAGATAAACGCCGCAATTGCCAAAATAGGTGAAAACATGCAAATCGGCGATTATGGTAAATTCATAGCGGGTCCTACCGGAAGAATTTACAATTACACGCATTTCAACGGTAAGATCGGAGTCGCACTTGAACTTGATTCTGAAAATACCGGAGAGGCGCTTGACGAAATCGGAAAAAGCATATCCCTGCATATCGCGGCAATGGCTCCTGAATATGTCAAATCCGACGAAATTCCGGTGGAAGTTGTCGACAAGGAAAAAGAAATATACGCCGAACAGATGAAAGAATCGGGTAAGCCTGCGAATGTTGTGGAAAAGATTATCGATGGAAAAGTCAAGAAATTTTACGAGGAAAAATGTGTAATAGAACAGGTTTTCGCACTTGACACGAGTAAAACGATAGCCGGAATGCTCAAAGAAACCGGGAAAGCACTTGGTTGTGAAGTTGGTATAAAGAGATTTGCAAGGGTGGCAATAGGAGACTGATTTTAATTCATAGAGGCGTTCATTCGAACGCCTTTTATTTTATCTGTTTTTTATGGAGGTTTTCATGTACAAAAATATATTGCTTAAACTCAGTGGAGAGGCTTTATCGGGAGAGGGTAAAAAAGGATTTTCCGAAGATAAAGCAGGATATCTGGTAAGGGAAACCCGGCCGCTCATGGAAAATGGCGTTGCTATAGGCATTGTCATAGGAGCCGGAAATATATTCAGGGGTAAAGAGCTTGAAAAAATGAACGGCAGGAATGCGGACCAAATAGGTATGCTCGGTACTCTGATGAATTCAGTTTATATCAAAGATGCTTTTGAAAAAGCGGGAGTGAAATGTAAGATATTTTCTTCATCAATCGAAATGCAAACCGTAAGCAACATGAAATACGATGAAGTGCAAGATGCTTTCGATGCCGGGAAAGTTGTCATATTCGCGGGAGGAACGGGGAACCCTTTCTTTACTACTGATACGGCAGCCGCACTGCGAGCCGTGGAAATGAACGCACAATTACTCATCAAAGCCACAAAAGTAGACGGAATTTATTCCGCCGATCCGAATGAATACTCCGACGCTAAAAAGTACGACGAACTCACATTTGAGGAAGCTATAAGAAACAATCTCAAAATAATGGATACGGAAGCTTTCTCGATTTGCAGAAGATATTCTTTGAGCGTAAATGTGATCAACTATTTTGAAGCGGGCAATCTCTTCAAAGCTGTAAGTGGCGAAAAAATAGGTACTTTTGTAAAACCGTGAAATAAAAGATAACTGTCAGGATTTACCTAAATAATCGACAAGATCGTAATCTTCGTAGGTTATTTCAAATGCATTGTCCATATCTTCGTGAGAAACATTCAGTTTTAATTCGTCGAGAAAAATTGAAAATGTTTCTCCCGTTTTTTCGTTTGTCATTATCATGCTGTTAATTTCGAAATCCTCGTTAATTTCAATCGTCAGCAAAGGGTATTCCTTGATGAAGAGTAACGAAAAACCCGCAGGCTGGTTTATCCTCAGTACATAATTGAAAAAACCTTCTTTTTCACTCTTATACGCTTCCATTTCCACGAAGGGATTCTGATCCAGTCCAATCAGAAAATCGAGTGTTTTAAACAAAGTATCCGCAGGATTCAGCGTAATATCGCTGCCGGTATCCGTCGTTTCATCGGTAGGTGCCTGTGAATTGCTTTCAACATAGGCATCAAAAAATTGAACCGAATACTCTTTTGTCTTTTTATTCATTACATAAAGCAAATTTTCTGCATAGCTGAAAACAACGGAGATATCGGATATGAAAATCGGATTGTAAAAGTCTATTCTGTAATCTCTCAGATCCCTTATCCACACTTTCAGAGAGTATTCACTGTCGAAAAAAGCCCCTTTTTCATCGATCAAATTCATTCTGATCCGTATACCACTTTCAAAATTCCTCAAACCTGAAAATTTTCTTATGGCTTTATTCCAGACGCTCAGGAATTCGCCTTCTAATGAAAAAGAACACAAAGAAAACGATATGATGATTATCAATATCATAAAACAGCTTTTCTTCATTTTAAGTTTCTCAATCTTTCTCTGGGATCAACTATCTGCGTAACTCTTACTCCAAAGCTTTCTTCTACAACCACTACCTCGCCTTTGGCGATTATTCTTCCGTTTACCAGGATGTCCACATGCTCACCCGTCAATTTATCAAGTTCCACGATGGAACCTATATTTAAATCCAATATATCTTTAAGAGTTTTCTTGCTTCGGCCTAATTCCACAGTTATTTCCAGTGGAACATCGTAAAGCAATTCCAACTGTTTTGGCAACGCAGTGTATTGAGGCTCTCCGAAATTTTCAAATTCTACCGGACTAACAGATACCGGCTGCGTTTTCTGAGGCGGCGGGGGCATGTTGGCAACCTGCTGCCTGTTCGTACCGGCGGATGCCGGCTTTTGTTTCGTGGGATTTCCGGCCGGAGCGGGCGCGGGGGCTGCGGGTTGCGACATTCCTCCTGAAACCTTCATATACAGAGACTTGACGAATTCCACCGGCATTATCTGGAAGATTTGCGTGTTGGAAAGATTTTTAATTACCATATCAAAACTCACGAGTACTACGTCCTGATTTGCCGAATCTGCTACAGGCGGAAATTCTATCATGTTATCGCTGAAATCCATCAGTGATACCTGTGGAGGGGATATGTTGACGGGAGTACTCAGGAATTCTGCCATCGCGGTTGCCGCCGCACCCATCATCTGATTCATGGCTTCACCAACAGCACTCAATTTTATTTCGTCAAGAGTTTCATCTACTGAAGTTCCTTCGCCGCCCATCATGAGATCGGCGATTATCGAAGCTGTTTTTAAATCCACAACGAGTACGTTCAGGCCGTCAATTCCCTCTGAAAAATCAAGCGTCGTAACAACTCTGTTGTCGTTGAACTTATCCTTCAGTTCCTGCAGTTTCATAACGGAAACCTGGGGAGTGGTTATATCCACTTCTTTGCCAAGAATGGTAAAAAGAGCAGTCGAAGCCGAACCCATTATCATATTGCCAACTTCGCCTATCATATCCGCTTCTTCGGGAGAAAGTATCGTCGAGTCCGAAGAAGTATTTCCATCCGGACTGTCGTTTCCCGAATTTATCGCTCCCAAAAGCGCGTCGAGTTCGTCCTGTGACAGGAAATCATTGCCTTCCGTCATTTTTCTTCTCTCCTTCCTTTTCCGAGAAGTGTTGCAAAATCTTCTCCATCATCTATATCCAAGTTTTTAACAGTATCTGTAATTTTCACGGATTTTTTACCTCTCATCTTACCCGGCCTTCCTTTGAATTTTGGATTGTTTCCTATGCAAATATCTATATCCTGGTCCTTATACCTGTCAAGTCTTATCACATCGCCTTCCTGAAGATAAAGAAGCTCGGCGACGGTGAGTTTTGTGGAGCCGAGAACAGCAGAGAGTTCAACACTGGTGTTGCTGAGCTGTCTTTCTATGACGGGCCTCATAACGGCTTTTTTTGTGTTTGCGGAATTCGAAAAGAGCATCTGGTTCTTCAATTTCTCGGTATACGGTTCTATGAGAGAAGAAGGGAAACAGACATTCATGAAACCTTCTATGTTGCCTATTATTATTTCCATCGTCACGAGTAGTGTCATTTCGTTTTGTGGCGCTATCTGAACGAACTGGGGATTCGATTCAAGAGTTTCTATTTCCGGAACGAATTCCATGACATTTTCCCATGCGTCTCTCAGCAGGGTGAGAAATCTCATCGCCTCTCGTCTTATTATGTTAGTTTCTATTTCGGTCAGCGACCTTGCTTTCGATATCGAGTCCCCGGGGCCTCCGAGTATCCTGTCTATCATACCGAATATTATGGAAGGGTTTATCTCCATAATAGCACTCCCGGAAAGGATATTCCCCGTGAATATGGTTATAAAAGTGGGATTGGAAAGGGATTTTAAGAATTCTCCGTAAGTTATCTGATCAATCGGTCCGAGCGTTACATCTACAAAATACCTCAATCTTCCTGAAAGGTAGGTGGATAATGCCCTTGCATAATTTTCATGCAACATCTGAAATGTCCTGACCTGGTCTTTGGAGAACTTCATAGGCCTTCTGAAATCGTATGTTTTTATTTTTGATTCCGCTTCTTCTTTTTTTATGGTTTCTACGTCAACTTCTCCGGATGTCAGCGCACCCAGCAAAGAATCAATTTCTTCCTGACTCAAGTCTGCCATCAAACCACCTCCTTTTCATCAAAGTTGTTTTATTGAACGGAAGTTATCGCCATGATGTGGAAGAACACTTCTGTAACACCGAATTTCGCCTTATCTCCCACGTTTCCTGTTACGTTGTTGACAAGATCTCTGATCTGTCTTCTTATCAATTCAACTCCCTGAACGTTTGCCATTTCCGAAGATTGCTTTGTTATGAACAAGTCCTGAAGGTCGGAAAGTATTTCATCTTTACTTTCCGCTATGGCTGCACGCGCAGCATCGCTCGCTACTACGAAACTCAGCATATCAAGCACTACTACTTCCTGACCGCCTTTGAGCATGAAAGGCTTGTTCACGCCTTCTATGAGGAATCTGACTTTTATATTTACCGGTGTCAGCGCCGCTTCCTGTTGTGTGGTGTTGTCGGGGGTGTTGCTTCCGAGAACCTGTAATAAAAGAAAAGAAGTGCCGGCACTTGCTATAACGGCTATCACAACAGTTATGAGCAACCCCATTATGTTAAAGCCTCCGCCTTTTTTCTCTTTCTTTTGCCCTTCCTGGTTTATTTCATCTGGTTCAGCCATAAGAATATCAACCTGCCTTTTCTTTTTTCACAAGAATTTCGATTTTTTGGAATTGTTCGCGAAGTTTTGACAGATCTTCCTTGTACTTCTGCTGTAAATCCTTAACTTCCCTGTTGTATTGTTCTGTGGTAATTTCCTCGTCTTTCTGCATATACGCCAGCAACTCCAATTGAACTTTGTAAGACGAATCAAGCCTGGAAATATCTTCCGTAATCGGGACATCACCCCGTCCTATCGGGTAAAATCTCCTGGCATCATAATAATAATCAGGATCGAATTTACCGTTTCTTATATCGACGATTCTTTCGGCAATTCTCTTCGTTTTCAGATCATCCATGAAATACTTAACCACACTTGCGCTCCTTGAAGAACCCAGATGCCAGTTCGACGGGTAGATAGATTCGTCAGGTGGTTTTCTGTCATCCGTAAATCCGTATACTTCTATGACATTGGTAGTATGTTCAACGATTATAGCGCCGATTTTCTCAAGCAATATTTTGGCATCGGCTGTCAACTTTGCGCTGAATGGCTCGAAATACTGCATATCTCCAAGTGATATGACTGTACCCTGGTCGGTTTCCGAAACCGTGATTTTTCCCTTCACGTCTTTGTCCTGAATTATCTTTAGAACATCCTCTTTAATTCCGGGATTTGTGGTTATTATGGGATCGGAAACTGTTGTTTTCCCGCCCATCAAGACACTTGGCGGCTTCCCCGAAAAAATCCTGGTTATACCACTCGCCACTTCCTGGAATTTGCCCTCCGAGATACTTGAAAAGGCAAGGAGTGCTATGAAAAAACAAAGCATCAATGTAATCATATCACCATACGTTGTCATCCATAACGGAGCCCCTGCGGGGCAATCAGGACATTTTTTCTTCGCCATTAAATCACGCTCCCGAAGTTGTTTGTGCGTCATATGCCGCTCTATCGGCAGCCGGCATAAACGTCTTCAGTTTTTCTTCGAGTAATCTGGGGTTATCTCCCGCCTGTATTGAAAGTACTCCTTCGAGTATCATCTGTTTCTGCATTACATAAAGAGATTTTCTTTTGTTGAGTTTCTCTGCCATCGGCAGGAAAAACGCATTGGCAAAAACCGCTCCATAAAGTGTTGTTATCAACGCTTTAGCCATTGCCGGACCGAGGGCGTCAGGGTTGTTCAGTGCCCCAAGCATCGCTATCAAACCAAGAACCGTACCTATCATACCGAATGCGGGGGCATAGGCACCTGCGGCAGCCATAACGCTTGCATCAATCGATAAATCCTCTTCAAGCAAATCTATCTCTATTTCCATCATGGCTTTAAGCAAATCCGGATCGGTTCCGTCTACTATGAGTTGGATACCTTTCTTTGTAAACGGATCCTGAAGTCCCTGTCCGTCTTCTTCGAGAGAGAGTAGTCCTTCTCTTCTCGCTTTTTCGGAAAATGAAACGAGTGTTTTTATAGTGTCTATATAATTTATCTGCGGTTGCTTTAAAGTGCTCATCATTATCTTCATCATACCGAAAGATTTTTCTTTGGGATTTCCGACAAATACCGCACCCATGGCGCCACCAAGGACTATGACCAAAGAGATAGCCGAATCTATTCCCAAATATGCCGATAAATCGCCACCGGAAGCCAGTCCGACTCCGACACATATTAAACCAAGTAAAACCCCTAATAGTGTGGATATATCCAAAGAAATCCCTCCTGAATAACATTAATGAAAACAGTGTAAAACTCTATCAGCAAGACTCGCATTCATCATTATTTTTATCGGTTTTATTCTTCAACTCTTCAACATATCTGGCAGTGGAACCATGAATATCGTATGCCTTTCTCTTGAATTCTATTATTTTTTTAAAGATTTCCTCGCTGCGCTCTTTGACTATATATTTTCTTCCGTTGAAAAGGGTTATCGTGGTATCAGGTTTCTCTTCGACGGACTCTATAAGCTCGCAATTAAGATAAAAAAGTGAACCACTGTACTTCGTCAACTCAATCACCGTATCACCCCTAATATCTTTCTATTTTGAACTGAAAATATCCTTACCCGATTCAGGCTAAAAGTGATTTTTCCAATTCATAAAGGCTGTCTTTCAATATCTTCAGAAAATAGGGAGTTGAAATCAGAGTTTCAATTTTTTCTTTTGGCAGAATTTCATCTGATTTAATTGTGTATTCTTCATTCCCGTAATTTCTTGATATATGCCAGTTTATATCGGATGAAGACGTGATTAGAGCGAAAAAAGTCTCCGGAATATTTCCAACAGGCTGACAATCTATGTTCGTCTTAAAGAAAAGAGCTTCTATGACAGTCCCTTTACCCGGACAACTTTCAAGTTTGACGTACCCTCCGGTTGTTTCAGCCGCATTTTTAAGAAAAGGCAGACCAAGTCCGACTCTGCGTATTTTTTTATCCCTGCTGGTGTAAAAAGGATCGAAAACAATTTTTTGAACCTCTTCATTCATGCCTCCAGCATCGTCTTCCACTTTGAAAAAGAACTTTACGTCGTCTTCGGTTATTTCGAGCGTTATCTCTTTTCCGCCTGCTTTAACGGAGTTTTGACAAATATCGGCGATATGATCTGAAATAGTTCTCAAAGACAAAGCCTTACCTCCCTTCCGTCGATTTTTTTCAAGGCAAGCCGAAATTCTTCAAAAGTTCTTTCTTTACAACAGATAATCATTTTCGAGTTTGAAAAACTGTCGATGTTGTGTGCATCGGAAGATGAAATGACAGCTCTTTTTCCGATAGTCGAAGAGTAAGATTTCAGTTTTGAGAGTTTGTAGATTTCACAGACGGTTGATTCGGGAAAAGGTGGAATAAATCCGAGCTGCTCGACTACCCCGAGGCTTCGGTCTATATGAGCGTAAACTGGAATCCCACCGTGTTTCTCGATCAAATCCATAGTTTCTTCGAGAGAAAGTGAAATCGAAAAACCAAAAGGCAACTCCACCATTCCCGTGAATTTGTCTTCTTCATCGACTACCAATTGATATCCGTTTTTTTCAGGATCGTAATCTATTTTCGGCAGCCTGTCTTCGATATTTTCCCCGAAAAGTTCCGCGGCTTCACATGTCGGGAAATATCCCAAAACGTGAACATCTTCAGAAGTCTGAACTTCGATGCCCGGTATTGTTTTTATTCCGTATTTTTCCATAACACGCATACATGTCCTTACATTTCTGACGGAATTGTGATCTGTTACGGAGATCCAATCGATTCCGAACCTGGACAATGCCTCTCCGATGTTGTTTGGAGTCATCGTTAGATCCGCACAGGGCGAGAGGCAGGTATGTATGTGAAAATCAGCGTTGAAGCATTTCATAGATGATACCGCTCAGTGTAAAAGTATCCATTTTACTCTTGAGCAAAATCGTCCCCTCAGTTTTTGCTTTCGAGAGCGTATCTTCGTTATAGTCCCTGCCGTTTGCAAGGATAATACATTTTATGCCGGTTATCACGGAAACCGCGACGATATTGGAGTGGGACTGAACGGTAATCCATAAATCCGATTTCGATCCCGTGGCCATGACCTCGCTCAAAAGATCGCAGGCATATCCTCGATTTATTTCGACATTTCCGGTGTTTCCGGATACGATTTCACAATCAATTCCGGATATGATCAAATCAAGATTCAAGTCACTCACCTCTTTATTATGGCTACTGCCTCCATTTCCACGTCCACACCTTTCGGGAGTCCGGCAACTTGTACTACCGCTCTTGCGGGATAATTCGCGGTAAAAAATTCCGAATAAACTTCGTTAAGTTCACCGAATTTACCCATATCGGTTATGAAAATACCGACTTTGACAACATCTTCTATCGATGAACCGGAACCTTCAAGTACGATTTTCAGATTCTGCAGACATCTTCTGGCTTGTTCGCCCACACTTCCCTTCACAAGCTCCCCGCTTTCCGGATTCAAGGGTATCTGACCTGAAACGAACAACAGATTGCCTGCCCCCGCCGCGAGTGAATAAGGCCCTACGGCCTTCGGTCCATTTTCCGGATTATAAGTTTTTTTATCCATTTTTCCTCCTTGTTCTGTTCCTGAATATGTTTCTAAATTATAGCACATGTAGGTATACTCAAAAAACGTTTATGTGTCGGTTTAACGTATAAATGACAAGCCTGAAGACTTTAAGAAATTACGGGAATTCCTTTTTTATAAACAGTTGCGGATTATGCATAAAAATGGTGCATATACGTTTGGACACATGATATAATTATTGCAGCCAACAGCGAATGGGGTGATTTTTTGACAGTGGAGTCTTTTCTTGACGTGATACAGGAAGGCATATACACTTTATTGTGGGTTATAACCCCCACTTTGGGAATTGCACTTGCAGTGGGGTTGCTGATAGGGATTTTTCAGGCCGTTACTTCTATAAACGAACAGACTCTTACCATGGTACCTAAAATATTGGTGGTTTTTATAACGCTGGTAGTATTCGGTGGCTGGATGATGCAGATGCTTATCGACTATTTCGTCAATATTTTCAACTATTATTTCACGCTCATTTAGCATGGGAAGCCGGAAATGGAATTAAGCATAGCGAACTTCTTTTTCTTCAGATTTTTGACCTTCATAGCCATATTGTGCAGAATCTCCGGATTATTCATCATGTCTCCATTTTTCGGGGGATCGATGATCAACAGCAAATTCAAAATTCCGGTGGTTATAGTTCTATCATATGCCGTGCTTTATTCGGTACCTGAGTACATCCCAATGGATATTCCCGCTATAGATATAGTGATGATATGTGTCATCAATTTCACATTTGGCTTCGCAGCCGGACTCATCGCGAACATACTTTTTTACGGTTTGTCCTTTGCGGGTGATATATACGGTTATCAACTCGGGTTTGCCGCAGCGAGCGTATATGATCCGCTTACGGAATCGGAAAATGTCATAGTAAGCCAGTTGGTTTTTCTGATCGGAACCTGTATCTTCACAATTATAAAGGGACCTGTGATACTTTTGGGAGTGATTCTGAAAAGTTTTGACACTGTTCCCGCTCGGGTTATGACTCTTGGAAATGAGTTCAACTTATCATTTTCCATAATCATGGGGAAAGTTTTAGAACTCGGTTTGGAAGTCGGACTTCCCATGATAGTCTTCATGTTGCTTGTGACTACCGTTTTGGGGATTATGTCCAAGCTTTTGCCGCAGCTGAATGTTTTCATCGTTGGTATACCCCTTAAAATATTGGTTGGCATGATTATAATAATTGGACTTTTGCCCGTATGGGCGGATATAATAGCGAAATACACGTTCGAATTGAGTGATTGGATATGGGAAGTGATGGCGAAATTTTGAAACTGAAATTGTCTATGAACATCCAATATTTCGCAGCGGATCCTGATAAGACAGAAAAGGCGACTCCCAGGCGAAGGCGGAAATCTCGTGAGGAAGGACAGGTAACTTTTTCCAAGGATTTGGAAATGGGAATTGTTTTCATGTCAACACTTATTTTGATAAGATTTTTAATTCCGATTGTTTATAAAAACATACTCAAAATAGTGGCTTTTTATTCGGCGCTTCCGGACAGGGGATATTTCCAGACATATGACGATCTCGGGGGAATGTTGATGGATCAGTGCGGAGAATTGGTGCTGGCGCTCGCAGCCATTCTGCTCGCGGCGTTTGTCATTGCTATTGCTGCCGGGATGATGCAGACAAAAGGTTTGTTCGTTTTGAAGAATGCGTTTAAATTCGATCTCAATAAACTTAATCCCATAAACGGATTCAAGCGAATGTTTTCGCTCAAATCTGTGGTAGAATTGCTTAAGAACCTTGTTAAGCTTATTCTGCTTGGATTTATCGGCTATAATTTCATTATATCGATATGGAATACTCTGTTTTTACTGCCGTCCTATTCGCTGGATGACGCCGTTTTTTTTCTTGGAGATTCACTTTTTCAGATGACTGTACAAATAGCTGCAGCCCTTATAGTCATAGGATTCGTGGATTATTTCTATCAGAAATGGGAATTTGAAAGAAGCATAAGAATGTCAAAAAAGGAAATTAAGGATGAGTACAAAGATATCGAGGGAAACCCTGAGATAAAGCGCAGACAACGTCAGATTATGGCAGAAGTGGCCCGGAAAAGGATGATGGAAGAAATACCTTCCGCGACTGTAGTTGTGACAAACCCCACTCACTTTGCGGTGGCAATAAAATTCGAACTTGAAAAGATGGTCGCACCGCTTGTAGTGGCGAAGGGAGCAGATAATATAGCTTTCAGAATCAGGGAAATAGCAGAAGAGTATGACGTACCGATATATGAAAATCCGCCGTTGGCCCGAAGCCTTTACGACAGAGTGGAAATAGGTGAGGAAGTGCCTTCGGATATGTACAGGGCTGTCGCCGAAGTTCTCGCATTTGTATTTAAAACGGCTGGGAAGGTGTGAAATTGAAGAACATTGACATATTTGTATCACTTTTGGTAGTCGCGATAGTATTCCTGATGATACTGCCGGTTCCGACTTTTGTACTTGACCTTCTTCAAATATTGAATATAACTCTTTCGCTGATAATAATTCTTTCGACTATGTATGTTCGCAGCGCACTCGAGTTGTCGTCATTTCCAAGCATTTTGCTTGTCATAACGTTGTTCCGGCTTGCTTTGAACGTTACCTCAACACGGTTGATATTACTGCAGGGGAAAAGTTTTGACGGAAAGGTCATCATGGCATTCGGAAATTTCGTCGTCGGCGGAAATTACATCGTGGGACTGATAATATTCCTTATACTCGTAATTATCCAATTCATAGTTATAACGAAAGGTTCCGAAAGAATTTCCGAAGTCGGGGCAAGATTCACGCTTGATGCCATGCCCGGTAAGCAGATGAGTGTCGATGCCGATTACAATGCCGGACTTATAACGGAAGATGAGGCGAGAAAGAAAAGAGAAGATATAAGGCGCGAAGCGGATTTTTACGGTGCCATGGACGGAGCAAGCAAATTCGTCAGAGGAGATGCAATCGCGGGAATTATTATAGTATTCGTAAACATAATCGGAGGACTTATAATCGGCAGCGTACAGCAGGGGATGGATGTTGGTGAAGCGGCACAGATATTCACTCTCTTCACTATAGGCGATGGTCTTGCGTCGCAGATTCCGTCACTGCTCATTTCGACGGCCAGTGGTTTATTGGTATCCAGGTCGGCTTCCGAATCTAACCTTGGAAACGATGTTGTCAAGGAACTTACTGCAGAAAGTAAAGTTCTGTACCTCACTGGAGCCGTTCTCGTTTTTCTTGCTCTCGCAACTCCGCTTCCTACGGCATTCACTTTTATAATAGGGTTGCTCTTGATAATTGTAGGGTATATGTCAAGCAAAAAGAAAACCGAAGAAAAGAAAGCCGCTGTGGAAGGTGGCGGATATACTCAGCCGGGTTTTGCAGGTCTTGAAGGCCCTTCCGGCCCCCCGTCTTCAGGTGAGGCGGCACCTCCTCCTCCGCCTTCCATGACTTCTTCTCATGAGGTATCGGAAATATTGCAATCGGATACTCTTGATGTTGAATTCGGATACGGGCTGTTGCCCCTGGCGGATCCAAGCCAGGGTGGTGATCTCCTTGACAGGATTACCATGGTCAGAAAACAGATAGCATATGAGTTCGGCTTGATATTGAGTCCCATAAGGGTAAGGGACAGTGTTTTATTAAAAGCCAACGAATATATGATAAAATTGAAGGGAACAGAAATTTCAAGATTCGAATTATGGCCGAACAGGTTGTTGGCTATAAATCCGGGTACAGCGTCGGGAGTCCTTCCCGGAATATCAAGCACGGAGCCGGCCTTTGGTCTGGAGGCGTATTGGATAGAAGAATCTCAGAGAGAGTCTGCCACGCAGCTTGGATATACCATTGTCGACCCGCCGAGTGTTTTTGCTACGCATTTTTCTGAAATAGTCAAAAGGCATTCGGATGAGATTCTCGGCAGAAAGGAAATGGAATTGCTTGTGGCCGGATTGAAAGAGAAATTCGGTTCCCTGGTGGATGAAGTTATACCTGACAAGCTTAAATTGTATGAAGTTCAGAGGATTCTTCAGAATCTTCTCCATGAAAGGGTATCGATAAGAAACCTGGCTTTGATTTTTGAAACGATCGGCGAGTATTCCGAAAGAACCAAAGACCTTGATTTCCTGACCGAATATGTCAGGAGAGCCATGAAGCGGCAGATATGTATTGAAGCGCGGTCTGATGACGGACAGATTCATTCGGTGGGATTGGATCCGAATCTCGAAAGGCAGTTGGGTTCTCAGATAAGAGAAACTGAAGATGAGAGGTATTTAGCCGTTGAACCAGATACTATAAGAAAACTCGTTGAAAAAATTTCGAAATCCATGGAAGATATAATGAGAAAGGGATATATGCCTGTAATAGTATGTTCTGGTGCCCTGCGGTTTTATCTGAAAAGGATTCTTGAGAGATCGATCCCGGGAACAAATGTGATCTCGTATGAGGAACTTGTTGAAGAGATTCCGTTCAATGTGGAAGCGGTGGTTTCGTTGTGAAGATAAAAAAATACGTAGTTGAAGATGTTAAAGAAGCTTTGAAGCAGATAAAATATGATCTGGGAGAAGATGCCGTGATACTTCAAACCAGAAAATTCAAGAAAGGCGGTTTTCTTGGGCTTGGCAGCAAGCTCATGTATGAAGTTACCGCTGTTGCGGAGGATAGAATTGTAGAAGACAAACCGAAAGATAATAGAAAAGACGATGAGTGGATTGACAGCGATAAGTTATACCAGTTAAAAAAAATATTGGCCAAAAACAATGGAATACATGGCAATCAAAACACTTTCGGCAATTATCAGAAAAATCCGTCTCCTTCGGTTCCTTCGATAAATTCAAGTCATGAACTCCGTAAAAATTATTATGATCCGGTAAAGAGTCAATCTGAAAGACAGATTCAGGATGAATATTACCAGAGTTCACAACCTGTGAAATCGCAGATGAACTATGATGACCGTGAATACAACCTGCTTAAAAGGGAAATACTCGGTATAAAAAGAATGATGCAGGATATGACGGTAAAAATACAGGACAAATCCTATCTGCCCGGAATTCCGGAGAATTTCAGACGTGTTTTTCAATCGTTGTTGAATCAGGAAATAAGTGAGGATATATCGAAAAGGATAGTAGAATCGTTGAGAATAGTTTCAAGCGAATCCTCTTTGAATTCGATAGAATTTGAAAAAAAATTCGGTGACATAATAAGTCCGATTATAAAGACGGACAATCCTTTAAAATCCCATAAACAGGGAGATATAATTTTTTTTGTAGGTCCGACAGGTGTCGGTAAAACCACCACCCTGACAAAAATAGCCGCTATGCTGACACTTGAACTCAGGAAAAAAATAGGTATTTTAACGATAGACACTTATAGGATTGCAGCGGTGGATCAGCTTAAAACGAGTGCGGATATCATGGGTATACAGGTCGGAGTTTCGTACAATCCCGGAGAATTGAAAACGATGCTTGAAAAGTTTAAGAATTATGACCTGATACTTGTGGATACCGCCGGGAGAAGCCAAAACAACGAAATGCAGATGTCCGAGCTTAAAAGGTATATGGAGCTTTCCTCTCCACAGTATGTTTTTCTCACAGGATCCATGAATACCAGGATTTCTGACCTGAGAGATATTCTGGAACATTTTTCTGTTGTTTCTCCCACACACCTTATTCTGACTAAAATGGATGAAACAAGGGTATACGGATCGTTGATAGAAGTGTCAAACAATTTTGAGATTCCGATTTCATTTGTGACAAATGGTCAAAGAATTCCCGAAGACATTATGATTGCCGATCCAAGAAGGTTGGGATCATTATTGGTTAGAGAGGTGCTTAAAGATGCCCGATCAGACAGAAACTCTTAAAAAGGTAATGGCCAGTAAAAAACTTGAGATTCTGCTTGTTGCCAGTGGCAAAGGTGGAGTGGGGAAAAGTGTCATAGCGAGCAACCTTGCCGTGTCGCTTGCGATGAGCCAGAAAAATGTACTGCTTTTCGATGCGGATGCGGGATTCGCCAATGCTGACATACTTCTCGGTGTCACGACCAGAAATACATTGAGAGATTATCTGATAAGCAACAAAGAGTTGAAAGAGATAATATATCCGACCAGGTACGGTGTATGGCTTTTAAGCAGCGGAACCGATGTCCAGGATCTTATTGCCTTCAACAAAGAGCCGAAGCAGAGATTTCTGGAAGATTTTCTGGATCTGGCGATAGATATGAATTATGCGATTGTCGATACAGGTGCGGGCTATACCGACGAGCTTGTGTCTTTTTATTCGGCTGCCGACAGGCTTTTTTTGGTGACTACGCCGGAACCTACCGCGCTGATGAATGTGTATACGCTTGCGAAAGTTCTCGGCAACAAGGGAATATTTCCGGAACTGTATCTCATAATGAATCAATCGAGAAATTCTTCAAAAGACACGAAAGTTCTCGAAAGGTTTTCATATGTACTGGAAAAGTTTGCCGGATGGGAAGTGAGAGAGAAATTCATAATAAGAAACGATCCATCTGTAAGCAACAGCGTTATAAAACAAATTCCGCTTGTGGAATTACATAAACATTCTCAACCATCTCAAACCATACAGAGAATAGCTCAGCAGATTCTACGTGGATCCGAAGAAATAGAGGACAACGACGGCAATGGTTTCGTATCGAAGATTAAAAGATTGTTCGGCATAAAGTAGAGGAGAGATGATTGGAAAGCAAGACATATGTTTCTAAAATGCTTTCGATAAGTCAGTGGAAAGCACTTTTGAGATTTCCCGAGAGAGATGTTTTTTGTATTTACATAGGCAGATTTAAAGATTATCTGGTATTTGAAACCAGACAGAGTAGTATAATGGATGATTATAAGGAAAGAGCGGAAGTGGAATTCAGAATCATGCTCCCCACAGCTCATATCAGAGGCAATGGGGCTTTTGAATATGCTTCGCTTGAAAATGATGACGTATACGGTAAAGTGACAAGATTTTTACTCAGGCCCGATAAGATATTCCTGTCCCAGAAAAGGCATTTCAAAAGGTTTTTTATTTTTGAAAAAGGTGTTATTAAAAACCAGACACAGCGTCTTAATATGGTAATAAAAGACATATCTTTTTCAGGTGCAGGTATTTTTACCATGGAGAGGTTTTTATCTACATCCGGTACGATTGTTATTTCGGATAAAGGTATTAATTTAAGTGTGGTTCGTGTGCATGAATTTTCGAGTTACAATTTCTTTCAATATGGGTTCATATTCGAAGATAGGCAGAAAAAAGAAAAATCGCTTTTGAAAGAATATTTGAGGGATATTTCGGAAAAATACAGAGAATTGGGATTAGAGTATTAATACGAGGTGATTATGGGATATTTTAACACTAAAATGTCGTCAGAAGAAGTGCTTCAAATTGGAAAACCTCTGGTGATAGATGTTTCTGATCCTGAACTTGCCGGATTGTACAAGAGCAGTATATTCGATATCGACTTTTCGACGAAGATAATAAAGATAGGTATGCCGAGTTTTAAAGGTACCTATGTTCCTCTTCCCGCCGGAACGAGGCTTTATGTTAAAATGATAGATAAGAGTTCCATGTACGTTTTTCAAAGCAAGATACTGTCGTATAAAAAAGATGACGAGGGATTTTATGTTTCTTTCATAGCGATGCCCGATACGGTCAGGAGGATACAGAGAAGACAGTTTCTAAGGGTTCCTTTTTTCAAGGAAGGTACCTTTCTGAGGGTTCTCGACAACGAAAGATACCCTTTCATAACCAAAGATTTGAGCGCCGGCGGACTCCTTATAGTAACAAAACCGAGATTATCGCTGAATGAAATAATAAGGATCGATTTCAACGTAAACGATTCGATAATAATAAACGATCAGCTTGGAAAAATAGTAAGGGTGCAGGATCAGGTAACGAGTAAGAATCAAATATTAGGTGTTAAATTTGAAGGGCTTCCCAGATATCAGGAAGACAGTCTGGTGAGGTACATATTTAAAGTCGAACAGGAAAGGAAGAGAAAGGCAAAAGAGGAGGGGAATGATTAGTGTCTGTATACGATGATCTTGAATCATATCACATAGAAGCTTTGAAAGAAATAGGCAATATAGGTACCGGAAATGCCGCGACCAGTCTTTCGATGATGACTTCAAAAAAAGTCGAAATAACGGTTCCCAACGCATCAATAATTGAAATATCCAGAATACCTTTTATGTTCAAAGATCCGGAAAAAATAACTGTTGGAATACAGATGAAATTTTTTGAGGAATTGAATGGTAAACTTCTGCTAATGTTCGATTCGGAACCTGCCCACAGGATGCTTGAGTTACTTCTGGGTACGTCGACCGATGATTTGACACAGATGGATGAGATAAATGTCTCGGTTTTTTCAGAAATAGGAAACATCGTATGTGGTTCCTATCTTGTTTCGCTTTCACAGTTTACAAATCTTTTCGTCAACTCCGAGGTTCCTCAAGTGACGGTGGATATGATATCTGCGATAGTGGCGGAATCGTGTATAGAATATGCGGAAGAAGAAGACAAAAGCATTCTAATCGAAACTAATTTCGAAATTGAGGATCAATTTAACGTAGAGGCATATTTGTTTTTGATAATGGAGCCGGAATCGATCAGAAAATTGTTGCAGAGTATTGGGATGTGAAATTATGTCTGGTAAGCATATAATAGGAATAGGGGAATTCAAGGCGGCGAAAAACCCGGATGTTCTGGTCACGCTTGGTTTGGGTTCGTGTGTTGGGGTTTGTATAAAAGAGAAATCGGGTGTAATAGGTGGAATGATCCATGTGATGCTTCCCGACAGCGGGGGTAAAATCGTTAATAAACCCGGTAAATATGCCGATACGGGGATAGATGAGCTGCTATCGGAAATGCAGAAGACTGGTGCGAATCTTTCCAAGCTGGAGGCGAAAATCGCCGGAGGTGCTTCCATGTTCAAAACTTCAGGGTCATCCATGGAAGTCGGGAAGAGGAATGTCGAAGCCGTCAAGAAGAAACTGAACGAATGCAAAATCAGACTCATTTCCGAAGATACCGGTGGAAACAGGGCCAGAAGCATAGAGTACAATTTATCCACCGGGGTTTTGAGTATAAGAAAGGTCGGTGGAGGGGAAAAGACCGAGAATGTTGATATTTGAGGTGTATAAAAATGGGTAAATATGAAAACCCAATTTCAGCATACAGGAAAAAACCGACTCAAGAACAGGTAATCACTTCGTTTCTACCCAGAATTAAATCAATTGCGATATCGTTGAAAGCTACTTTACCTAAAAATGTGGAATTGAACGATTTAATACAGGAAGGTGTAATGGGTTTAATAGGAATAATAGATAAATACGACCCGGAAAAAGGAGCCACTTTTTTCACATACGCACTGAAACGGATTAAAGGTGCCATGTACGATTATTTGAGAGGTATCGACTGGATTCCGAGAAAAACCAGACATATGCTGAAGGAAGTGGAAAAGGCTTACATAGTACTTGAAGGAGAGTATAACCGAAATCCCACCGAGATAGAAGTGGCCGATTATCTTGGCGTCACGGAAGACGATATCAAAACCACCAATTCGGAAATGAGCAGAAGACAGTTGCTGAACCTCGACGGGTTCATAAATGACGAAGATGAGGATTATACCGATTTCATTTCATCCGATGAAAACAGCCCTGAGGACAACTATCTTCACGAAGAAATGCTAATTAAACTTTCCGATGAAATTGACCGATTAAAAGACAGGGAGAAGTTGTTGCTTTCCTTATATTATGTGGAAGAGTTAAATTTCAAAGAAATTGCGAAAGTGCTCGGAGTGACTGAATCGAGAATCTCCCAGATTCATAGCGGAATAATGATAAAGCTTAAGAATAAGATGAGAGAAATATTGGGTAACGATTAGAGGTGATTCGTGATGACCGGCCCGGTAGAAATGCAGGTCAATTTCATACGAGGTCCTGAAGCTGCGCAGCTCGTGAGTCATTTGGCGAACGCACAGGAAGAGGCTCAGCAGGTTAACGCGAGACAGCAGATGCAAAAGGCCACTGAAACAACCAAAGTAACGCAGGCTCTCAAGAAAACGGAAGGCAAACAAGTGAAATCCTCTTTAGAAAAAGAATCTTCCGAAGGCGGCACCGCTTTTTTTTCGAAAAAAAACAAGAATGATGATGACAGAGATAAACTCGTCGAAGACGAATACAGAGGACATTTTTTAGATATTAGATTATAGGTTGTGATTGTCGATGGCTGATGTAAATGCAATTCTTGCTTATCTTATGATTTATAAGGACAGAGAGGAAAACTACACCGGAGGCGTGCTTATCACGGATGGCTACGGTATTCCTTTGGAATTCAAGTATTCGGAGCCTATAAAACCCACCAATCTTCAAAAAATTCTATACGGTAAATCGATAGAGAAATTCATAACCGTGGATATAATATCCAAGAAATTGCTTTTATCGGTGCAGGAAAAACCGAGATTCGTGCTTATAAACGATTTGAGCCTGATAAATTCCGTTTCCAAATATCCTCTTGTTTACATATATTCTGCTTCAAAAGAGACTCAGGAAGAAGAGAACATCGACAGAGAGGAATTTACCGTGATCGATATCGGACAGCAGATGAATCTCATGTTCAAAGGGAAACTTACAAGTGAAGAACAACAGTGGTTTCAAAAACTTGCCAGGGAGTTTGACATGACAGAACCATTTGTCAGACTTAAAGAGGCGGTTGTTTACGTGTGTTCGAAGGAATAAAAAAAGTATTCGGTGATTTTATAGAAGCGTTTCGCAGGGAAATCGGCGATGTGAAGATATTCGATGATAAAAGTGATTTTCAGATTACCGTAAAAGATGGAGAAATTGAAAATGTTCGTATTTCCGAATGCGAATTCAAAGTCGAGGTTGAAATAAGAGAAGAAACGGCAAAAAGCGAATCCGTTTCTTTTTTTGTCGTGGATATGAAACCGGAAGATATGCCGGTTAAAATAAACTCACTTGAACGCAACGATGATATTATGATTTCTGATTTCATGGGGGATAAAGTTTTTTCAGACATAGATGTGAAATCCTTTGAATTTGAAAAAATCGAGTGTTTTACAAAAGAGGTTTTTATAGGAGAATTATTCAAAAACAATCTCAGACTGACAGACTTATTCGATGAATTTTCCTGGAATGCGAATATATTTGAGAGTAACGAAAAGAGCATCAATACTTTAATTTTAGATCATGAACTTTTCCCCGTTTCCATCATTAAATCCTGTGATTCGGTATGGGGGAGAATTCCGGTCAGGAGAAAGATGGCCAGCTGGTCAGAATACACCAGGGAAAATGTCAGGGAGGCACTGGAATTCATAGCGGAAAGAACGTTAGAAAAGCCCAGGTTCAAATTTGTGGGCATTTACAGGGACATACCTCTTGACAGGGTGAAAAAAATGGTATTTGAAAAAGGAGTTATGGAATTTACTTTGAAAGAAAACGGCAGAAGAAGGGGCATCGTTTTAGATGTACTCGTTGTCATAGATGAGAAAGCGGGGAAGTATCATGTCGGTCCTATCGTTAGAAAGTATTGAAGAAATAAAGGTTGAAGGCAGAAGTAACATTTTTATTGATAAAGGCTCTTTTGACTGGGCAATTTTAAGTGTGTGCAGAAAAATCATGGAAAATGGCAAAATACCAATAATGGTATTTTCTAAACAGAAAAATTTCAGAAAATTCGTAGATGAAAATGAAAATGAATTTCAAATACAGATTCCTCCATTGGATGTACTTCCGTTTGAGCCTGTCAAGGCTTCCATCAACACTCTTAAGAACAGAATTAAATTTCTCATCAAACTCAGTGAGAATAAGCTTGACGAAAAACTAACCATCATGACAACGCTTCCGATGCTTCTCCAACGCGTCATTTCTCCTGAAGCAGTTTATAAAAACAGTGTCGAAGTCGAGACGGGAAAAAAAATCAATCAGAAATTATTCGTGGAAAAACTCACAGAGATAGGTTATGAGAGGGTGTTCAAAGTGGTTGAACCCGGTCAGTTCTCGGTGAAGGGATTCATAACAGACGTGTTTTCGCTGAACTGCGACAGACCCGTGAGAATAGAATTGTTCGATGATGAAATAGAGGAAATAAGGGAATTCGACGCCGATTCCCAGCAGAGTGTTTCTAAACTTAAAAAATTCAGAATAGCCCCTGCGATGGAAATGATACTGAATGATGATAATCTGGGAAAATTCACAAAAAAAATATCCTCACTCATGAAAAAATATCCTTCCGAAGATTTCTTGAGATTGCTTGAAGACAATTTTCGGGATTACGGAGCACTCAGTCCATTATTCATGGATGAATGCAATGCCCTGATACAAAATTTCAACGACAGATATGTCCTCGTTTTTCAGGATTTGCTCGAAGGACTGGAGAATTTGAGAAATTATGAAAAAGAATTATTCGAGCTCTATCCCTCTCCGGTTTATCGGGAACTTTATTTCAGATATCTGAGAATAGGCGAGAGTTCTCTTCCAAACCATAAAAATTGGGTGAACCTGATAAGTGATGCGGCAGCCCAATTCAGCTCCGGGTTTATAAAAGACGTGAAAACCTTTAAGCTGAAAGAAACGGGTCGTATAAGTTTGAAGAAAGAGAGATACAGATCGAAATTCATCGAATATCCAACTCAGATGGTATCGGGTTGGGAAGAGCTTGAAAAAGGAGAATTGGTTGTTCATGAAGATTACGGAGTCGGTAGATTTGTGGGAAACGAAGTGATATCAAATTTCTCCGGCACCAAAGAATATCTGAAGCTGAAATATGACGGTGACGTTGATATTTTCGTACCCGTTGAAAGTATTGACAGGGTACACAAATACATCGGGAATTCGGAACTCGTAAAGTTAACCAATTTGAAGAAGAAGAACTGGTCCGCAGTCAAGCAAAAAGTGAAAGAGGATATAGAAAGAAAAGTGGAAGAATTGCTTGAAATATACGCCGCACGGTCAAAAACCGTAAAAAATCCGCTGAAGGGCGATTTTGAGATGGAATCGAAATTTATCGATTCCTTTCCCCATATAGAAACACTTGCCCAGCTGAAAGCGATTGAAGATGTTTGCAAAGATATGGAAAAGGAAATACCTATGGACAGACTTGTGTTTGGTGATGCCGGATCGGGGAAAACCGAGGTTGCCATGAGGGCTGCGTTCAGATGCGTGGTCAGTGGTTATCAGGTGGCGATGATGGCACCCACAACGGTACTTGCAAGACAGCATTATGAAAATATAGATGAGCGTATGAAACCTTTCGGAGTGAACGTAGAGTTGATAGACCGATTTGTTACGGATAAAAAGAAGAAGGAAATTTATTCATCCGTAAAGACCGGAAATACGGACGTGCTTATTGGGACACACAGCATACTATCCAAAAATATGAAATTTAAAAATCTCGGATTGCTCATAATCGATGAAGAACAGAAGTTCGGTGTTGCGCAGAAAGAAAAGATGAAAAAATACAGGGAGAATATCGATGTGCTGACTCTCTCCGCCACGCCCATTCCGAGAACTCTCTACATGGGCATATCCGGAATCAAGGAGATGTCCGTGATCGATATGATGCCTCCGGGAAGAATCCCCGTCGAAGTCATATCCGCCCCTCTGTCTGAAAAACTTGTGAAAACGGGTATTTTGAGAGAAATAACCAGAGGCGGACAGGTTATTTTCGTCCACAATAGAGTTCAGGATATCGAAGAAGTCTTCCATGAACTGAAAAAAATAATACCAGGTGTGTCAATTGGTATGGCGCACGGGCAGATGAAAAAATCTGTTTTTGAAAAAGTTGTTGCCGGATTCTATGACGGTAAAATGGACGTTCTTTTATGTACTACCATAATAGAAAGCGGTGTCGATATTCCAAACGCGAATACTCTGATAATCGATGACTCTTTCAGATACGGCGTATCTCAGTTGTATCAGCTCAGAGGAAGGGTCGGCCGCAGTAACAGAAGGGCATTTGCGTATTTTCTATATCCGAATGAATCATTAACTCCTGAAGCGAATGAAAGACTCAAAGCCATAGAGCAGTTTAACGGAGCTGGAAGCGGTCTTCAACTTTCCATGAGAGATATGGAAATAAGGGGCATGGGCAATGTTCTTGGATTCGAACAGCACGGCAGCATAAATACAATCGGGCTTCATCTTTATCAGCAAATGCTCGATGAAGTTATGGTTAGAAGCGGATTAAAGCAGGAAATTGACGAAGAAAACGTTGAAGAACAAGTTTTAAAGACAGAGTTGAAGGGGTTTAATTTTGATGTTATGATCCCGGAAGACTACGTGGACAACAATGTGGAGAGAATGAAGATATACAGGAAGATCGCCGTTTCGAGAACACTTGAGTCTATTGACAGCGTCGAATTTGAGCTGAGAGACAGATTTGGAAAAGTTCCCGGGTCCGTGAAAAAATTACTCATGTATTCCAAAATAAGAATAATGTCAGATAGTCTTGGAATTTTAAGGTTGGAGAGAAACGAAAAAAACTGCCAGATATGCCTGTTTTTTGGTGATATAAGAGATATCGACAGCTTCGGTTTTTACAAAAAAAGAGGCCATATAAGTATGGAAAACCTGGAGGCTATACTGATGGATCTGGATGAATGGGGACTGTATGAAGTGATTTTCCGAAATTATGAGAAAAAGAGAAAAAAAAACGGTTGAAACAGATTTGAAAATCGAGTTTCTTTGCGAATCATAAGACGTATATGCTAAAATTAAAATAAAATACGAGGTGTTGTACGTGAAAATCTTTAAATTGTATATTACACTGATAGTGATAATCGGGATTTCGTTCATATTTATTTCCTGTGCGCAGAAACCTCTGATAATAGAATATTCCGGTGTTTTCAGGCTTCCTGCTTTCGCCACATCCGTTTCCATAGCCCCTTTCATAGCTGAAATCGAAGGGGAAATAGAGAGCAGGCTCAAAGGATTCAGAATCATTTCGGAAGAAGGGAAAGCCCTTAGATTGTTTTATGCAACTTCGATTGTCGATTTGGGATACGACGATTTGGAACTTGATACCAATTTATCCACCGAACTCATGGACGCCACGAGCATGAATTTTTCTTTCAGTTTTACCGCGCCGCAAATTCCGGGATTTCCAGATGTCGATATAAGCGTACCCGATACGGAATTTGGAAACTACAGCGAAAATGTTAATATCGATTCTGTCGACGGAGGTAGTTTCGGCCTTGCAAATCTGAATCTGGCTTTACCGATTGCGAATCCCGTAACCCACGCAATTTCACTTCCTCTGACACCCGGAGAGAATTTCGCCGACGGTTTTGAAGGAGAGGTACTTTCGGGGACTCTCGAAGCGAGTGTGACTCTTAGTGAAGACTCCACGCTGACCATAGCCATTTTCAACTCACGCGATGATTTGATCGCAAAGATAATCCGGCACTTTACGGCGGGAGTACCCGCAGTTGCGGCGACAACTCTTGATAATTCGATATTAACAAAATACAGTACAGTATCCATATCATCTTCGGATATTGTAAATACCGCTAAAATAGATCTTGGAATTAAAAATTTGAAACTCGTAAAAGCCACCGAGGTGTGGTTCGATTCTCATACCGGAGAAGGCAGTATACTTATAGATACCGGACTTGAAGCTTTCAACTTCGAAAGTCTGGCGCTGAACGGAAATATAGAAGTGGGAGTGGCGATCAATGCTTTCTCAAATGCTTCGTTCGATGCCACGATAACTCTTTATGAAAAAGGAAGCCGTGCGCTGCCTAAGATTGTAAACCTTTCTCAATCCATTACTTCATCGCAGATTAATTTTAACGGTGATACGATAAAAGCAACCGATTTGATACTGGAATACGAATACAAAGTGAATTCCGGTGGTTCCGGAAGTTATGCTGATGTGGATTTATCAAATGACGATGATATGGTCTTCGATGCGACACCCGTCGTTTATCCGGTATCAATAACGAATTTCATTCCCGACATAGCCTTAAATGCCGATTTACCGGCATCTGTGGTGGCTGCGGTAATAAACAGCGGACGTATTGATGTTCAGCTCGGCAACGGAGTGATTCTCGACAATATTGAGGGGAAATTGGAGATGAAAGAATCGAATACTGTTGACCTCGACAACACACTGTCTCTGTCGGGAGAGACCATATTCGGCGGAAATGCGACGTTCACAGTGGATAAGATAAGTCTTTCCGGGATGACACAGGGACTGGACCTGATAACGGTTTCCTCTTCGATTACCGATTTATTGATATCCAGCGCTACGTTAACATTGAATCAATCCGGCGGAATAAGCTACAGCGATGATATCTCCGCCGATATACCCGAGGAAATCCGAGGATTGCTGAAAAGAGTGATCTTGAACGATTCCCCGTCGATAATAATCGAATGGGACAACAACACTCCGGTGGATATAAACCTCAGATTGCTGTCAGAAGAAATCGGGATTTACGAAATGATAAACATGATGGGAACAGGTATAAATAGCGCATCGGCCATAGGTGAATTCGATGGTTCCGATGGTGATGCAGCAGCGAGAGCGACGGGAAATACCACTATTTCCCTGCCTTCTGTTATAGATGTGGAAGGGAAAAACAGTGTCGGCATATCTGTCAATGCTTCTCCGACAGGGTATTCACCGGATATACTTTATGTAGGAAATGAAATAGAATTGGGCAGAGAATATACCTTCGATTCCACCGTGAGCATTTCCGATATAAAATTCGATAGAGTTGTAATAGCTACGGATACGACTTTGAACGTTCTTGAACTTCCTGTCTCCGAGTTGCCGGACTGGTTTGTTGATAATTCACCATATATAAATATGAAACCGGGTTCGATATATGCAAGCCTCATGGCTCAGGCAGATTTCACCGAAGTGCCGGATATGACTGCGACCATACTTATTGAGGATGGAACCGGTCCGGCTGCCAACCTTGAATATGCCGTACCGGTTGCATTGAATGAAAACATAGACTTCTCGGGTGCGGTTGAGGAATTTCTTAACAAACCTGAAGATTTCAGACATGTCAGTCTGGCGATAAACGTAAAAGAAGCCACAGTATCGCTGAACGAAACGCTAAACGCTTCCGCCACCGTTGATATATCCGTGGAATTCAACACAGCCACTGATATATCTGTTGCCACAGGCACACAGAATTTGAGTCTGAAAGAGGCTAAGGAAGCCATAACTTATGTAGGTGGAGCCACTTTAACCGTGAATCTGAACAACGGATCGGGAGTGGGTATGAAGTTGAAATTGACGGAAGAGACTTCCGAAGGTACGCCCGTCCATATCGTGGATGATACGGGGATAGTTAACATAGGGGTAGGGATTTCAAAAATCGAAATACCCATCGATAAAAAAATGATAGACAGAATAGTGAATGACGGTGTTAACTTTTTCTACGAAATTATATTGGCTAAAACGCCTGACGATGGTTATTATGCAGTTATGGGGAATTCAAATGTGAAAGTCGACGTCGGCATTGAGATCAATCTGAGGTATGTGGGTAAGATAAATCTTTCTGAGAAGAAATGATAGTTTAATCGTATAATGGGGGAAAAGGGGGGTACTTATGAAAGTTTTTCGTCGTGTTTTACCTGTTATTCTGTTCTTTTTTGCGTTTTCTTTCTGTTTTTCTCAAAATAACGTGAATATAGTTGAAGTCAGAGTTCCTCAAAGCGGAAACAATACGGATATCGAAGGTGTTTATTATTATCCCGAATCGTTTGGTATGAATCAAAAAAATCTCAAAAAAGACAGACTTTTCGACATCGATGGAAATGTTACACCGGCCGATTCTTTTTACAATTCCGATTCTTTCTTTTTTAGCGGAAATATGGATATTTCGGTGAGACAGAATATACTGCCCTTGATGACTCTGAAAGACATAGTCGAGAAGTATACGGCGGGATCTACGATAGTTATATCTGATTACACTCAGAAAATCAAAGAGATTCTCAACGGTGTTGTTGATTTGGCCGCCATATCCGATTTCGGTGCTTTTACAGGTGTTGTTTTCGATAAAATTACCATTGGCGCATATGTAAACGGATCGGTCGACAGTTCGCTGGAGCTTCCAAGTTGGCCTTTTGAGATAATAATTGACGGCAACATGACAGGGAAAACTTATCCGAAATACAGTTCGACAGATACTGTTTTGAATTCGTCGATTTCATACGGTGTTTTGGGTGGATTCAAAGGTGACAATTATGCGTTGACACTCGGAGTGGGTCCTTATGGTGCCTTGGCATATTCGGACGCTTATCGCAATTTTGAATTCGAATCATCAGACACGGTTTCCGGAACGGTCGTAATAGATACAAAGATATATTCGACGTTGAATCTGGGGAATCTGAATTTCGAATCGCTGGGTGATATTGCCTCTTCCGGGGGCTGGAAAGCCGATCTTTCATTTGTCTACGGAGAAGAGTACCCTCTGTTTGGGGTTGCTGTCAAAGATTTCGCATTCAGTGACGCAAAATTGAATTATTCTTCCGACTTTGATATCTACGGTAATTTTTATTATGCTATAACGGAACAACCGACATATACGATAGATTATACTAAAAAGCTTATCTGGAGCAAAACCGCGGCAACGTACAGGGTTAAACCAACGTACTCCGGTTTTTTGAACTTCAAAATTAACGACAATCTGTTTTTGAAATTGCATGGAAAGTTCAAAGACCTTTCAGGTTACAGTTACGGGGGCAGCATCTGTACTTTTCTGGGAGATGCCGTAGCACTTATGGCAGACCTTACTGCCGATTCCAAAGGTTTTTTCTACTATTCCGCAGGGATGGGTCTTCATATTGGAATGGGTAAAATAGACCTGTCTTTTGGTGTCGGTTCGAAGGGATTCGATTTTACCAGAATATCGTCACCGAAGCTGGGTATATCTTTTTCGGCGAATTTCTGAGATGAAGGAATACAAAAAAACAGACCTGTTCGATAGGTCTGTTTTTTCTGAGTATAGAAAAAAGGATGGTGCACTATGAAACAAGAAAAGTTTTCGGCTACGGTTTTGATGGACGATCTATCCGGTTCTAAGCGCGGTATAAAAGCACATCATGGTTTGTCGATTCTGATAGAAATTATACGAGACGGAAATAAGATGAGGATTTTGCTCGATACCGGCGACAACGGTGATGACCTTATAAACAACTTTGAAGTAATGGGTGTGAGTCCGGATGATATAGATCTTTGCATATTGTCCCACAAACATTACGATCACACCGGAGGCCTGAAAAAACTGCTCTCCGCCAGAAAATCGAAATTGAATATTTTCGCGCACCCGGATATATTCTTGCCTTCATTCAGCAATAATCCATGGCATTATGCCGGAATACCTTATTCGAAAGAGGAACTTGAGCTGATCGGTGCGAATTTCATATTGGTCAAAGATTTTGTCGAAATAGGTAAAGATATCTATATCAGCGGAGAAATTTCGCAGAGAAACGGCGAATATGAAATGCTGCATGGCTATACAGCGATAAGAGACGGAAAAAAACAGGAAGAGAGGCATATTGAAGAAATCGGATTGTATATTTGTGATGAAGAAAGCGTCCATATTTTTTCCGGATGCTCTCATTCGGGTATTCTGAACATAATAGACGATGCCGTGAGGAAAACGGGAAATAAAAAATTGGGGATAGTCATGGGTGGATTTCATTTTTTAAGCAGCACGACAGAAAAAATCGGAAAACAGATTGACGAAATATATATGAGAGAGCCTAAAGCCGTAATTGCGGGTCATTGCACAGGTTTTAACGGTCTGTCTCTGCTTTATTCGAAATTCGGAAAAAGATTCAGCAGATATTCCACGGGTGACATATATCATTTCACCGTCGATTGAATATTTCTTCAACGTGATGAATGATATCGATTAATGAATTCACATGTACCTACTATAATTATTAATATATTCGTAAACAAAATTTTTGTGAGAATTTTCTCTGGGTTACTAAACGTACATTGACTAATAAAATGTTTTACTGTATACTTCCAGAGGCTCTTACAAAGGAGTGAGCTTGATGTTTGAAAATTTATCGGAAAAACTGGAAAAAGCCTTTAAATCATTGAAAGGCCAGGGGAAAATAACTGATTCAAATATTAAAGAAGCGATTAAAATGGTCAAGATGTCGCTTCTGGAAGCAGATGTCAATTATAAAGTCGTGAAAGACTTCATAGCTCACGTAAAAGAAAAGGCTATGGGTGACGAGGTCATGCTGAGTCTGACACCGGATCAGCAGTTTATAAAGATAGTCAAGCAGGAATTGACGGATTTGATGGGCAATGTCAACGAGAAATTGAACACAGTTCACAGACCATCTTATCTCATGCTTGTCGGACTTCAGGGAAGCGGAAAAACAACCACTGCGGCTAAATTGTCGAAGATTCTGAAAAAAGACGGTAAAAAAGTCTTGTTGGTTGCCGCCGATGTGTACAGACCAGCCGCTATTGACCAGCTGGAAGTTCTTGCAAATCAGGTGGGCGTGGACATATACACGGGGGACAGGAAGAATCCGCTCAAAATAGTCGGAGAAGCGATGAAACAGGGTATAAGGACGAATGCCGATGTCGTGATACTCGATACTGCAGGAAGACTGCATATTGATGATAGCATGATGAAAGAGCTTGAAGAGATTAAAAAAATCGCAGAACCCGATGAGATACTTATGGTGATTGATTCGATGATAGGGCAGGATGCGGTTAACACAGCCAAGATTTTCAACGAAAGACTGGAAGTATCAGGATTCATACTCACGAAACTTGATGGAGATGCGAGAGGCGGCGTTGCTTTATCCATAAGAAACGTTACCGGAAAACCGATAAAATTCGTAGCGGTAAGCGAAAAACTCGATGGCCTCGAGCCATTTTACCCTGACAGAATGGCTACGAGAATACTCGGCATGGGAGATATGCTGAGTCTTATTGAAAAAGTCGAACAGACCGTTGATGAGGAGAAGGCTAAAAAGCTTGAGAAGAAGATAAAAAAGGCCCAGTTTAACTTCGACGATTTTCTCGACCAGTTACAGCAAATTCAGAAACTCGGTTCTTTGAAATCAATTCTTGAAATGCTTCCGGGAGCTAACAAAGTCAAAGATCTCAGTGTTGACGAAAAAAAGCTAAAACATATTGAAGCGATTATACGGTCTATGACAAAAAAAGAGAGAAACAATCCGAAACTGATCAACTACAGCAGAAAGAAAAGAATTGCAAACGGCAGCGGCAGACCGATGTCGGAAGTAACTAAATTACTTGATAATTTTGAACAGATGAAAAAGATGATGAAAAAGATGGGGAAAATGAACCCCAAATCTTTGAAGAGAATGGGGAATCTTCCATTTGGGTTTTAATAATAATTCTATAAATTAAAATTTTGAGGAGGTAGTATTTTTAATGGTTAAAATTAGATTGACACGCATGGGGAAAAGAAAGATGCCTTTTTACAGAGTTGTGGTTATTGACTCGAAAAAACGTAGAGATGGCGCTTATATTGAATCTCTTGGATTCTATGACCCGATAAAGGATCCTGCACTTACCAAGATGGATATTGACAAAGCGGTTGAATGGATGCTTAAAGGCGCACAGCCTACCGAAACTGTCGGCGACCTGTTTAAAAAACATGGAATTATCGATAGACTCAACAAAGCCAGAGAAAATATGAAGAACACGACAGCGGAGACCAAAGAATGAAAGAGGCCCTTGAGTGCATTGTCAAGGGTATCGTAAAGCATCCTCAGGAAGTGGATGTATGCGAAACTGCCGAGGATGGGAATGTGATATACGAATTATCCATAAACACCGAGGATGTCGGTCAGATAATAGGTAAAAACGGCAGAACTATTAAATCCATAAATATACTTTTAAACGCCCTTGCAGGTCAAAAAGAAGAAAAATTCATACTCAAGGTACAGCGATAGCTAAGAGGTGTCTTTAGGTGATACATAGTCTTAAGGAAGTTCTCGACAGCTCTATAGAAATCGGGAAAATAGTCGGAACCCATGGCCTCGACGGCGAAGTGAAAATAAAGCTGTATGCCAATTATGATGTTATGGAAGTTGACCATAGCTATATGGCTTTCAATTCAAGCAGGAGAAGAAGTCTGCTGCTGAGAGCCGTGAACATAAAATCACGCGGGGATAAGTTAATCGTTAGATTTGATGGATTTGACAGCATAGAAGATGCTCGCAAGCTGAAAGATTTCGAACTTTTTATGAATTTGGATGAGTTGCCCGAATTAAAAAACGGCGAGTATTATTTCTATCAGATATTGAATTCCCGGGTTTACAACGAAAATGGTGATTTACTCGGGGTGGTCATGGATATCATCGAAACGGGCAGTGCGGATGTGGTTTCGGTTTTTCCCGAGGGATCGGATATTCAGGAGGACAAGGATGCGGAACTTCTGATACCGTTGACGAAAGAATACCTGCGGGAATTAGACCCTCTTGGGAAAAAGATCACTGTCAGGCTGCCGAAGTATATGGATAGCGAAGAAAGTGATGAAAAATGAAATTCACAATCGTGACGGTTTTCCCGGATATGATAAAAGAAATATCAAGCTGGGGAGTGTTCGGAAAAGCTTTAAGCAATTCGAATATTGAGATGGAAATAGTGAACCTCAGAGATTACACTCATGACAGGCATAAAACAACGGATGATTATGTATACGGCGGAGGCTCCGGCATGGTTATGAAGCCTGAACCTTTCTATGAATTTATGGATGATTACTCAAGCAAGAATGCCGGATACAGGGTTGTTTATCCGTCTCCGCAGGGGAAGCACTTTACCAGTGAAGATGCGCACAGGCTTGCAAAATACGATAATATAGTTTTTTTTTGCGGAAGGTATGAAGGCATAGACGAAAGGGTAATGAATCTTGTTGACGAGGAATTATCCATCGGAGATTTTGTAACCAGCGGCGGTGAGTTGCCGGCAATGGTTATGGTAGATGCCATAGGAAGATACAGGCCCGGAGTAATAGGCAGTTTTGAGTCGGTTGAAAATGATTCCTTTTATAATGGTATGCTTGATCATGAGAATTATACAAGACCCGATGAATACAGAGGGATGAAAGTGCCCGAAATATTACTCAGTGGAAACCATAAGTTGATTGATGATGAAAGAAAAAAGAATTCACTTTTTCGGACCATTATAAAAAGACCCGATCTGTTTTATAAAATGGACTTGGATCAGGAAAATAAAAAGACAATAGTTAAGTTGATCAAGGAGTTGTACTCTAATGCTGAATAAGCTATATGTGGCTTTAATACATTATCCTTGTTTAGGAAGGGACGGTAAGATAATATCAACTGCGGTTACCAATATCGATATTCACGACATTGCGCGTACATGCAGGACTTATGATGTGAAGAAATATTATATGGTGACTAATCTTCCGGCACAGCAGGGAATAATACACAGAGTGCTCAAATTTTGGACCAGGGGTGTGGGTGTTCAATACAATCACAACAGATCCGAGGCTTTGAATTATGTTTCTCAGAAGGCCTATCTGGAGGAAGTTATCGAGGAAATCGAATCGGTTGAGGGAGAAAAACCCATGATAGTTTTTACTTCAGCCAAAATAAGGCCGAATACTTTGGATTATTCACAGATGGGGAAAGTGATTGAAGAGACGGAAAGACCCATACTCGTAATATTCGGTACAGGATGGGGGTTGCCGCAGGAAATCGAAGAAATCTGCGAATACAGTCTCGAACCTATCAGAGGAAATGCCGATTTCAACCATTTATCGGTCAGAAGTGCGGTTGCAATAATACTCGACAGGTTGATATCGGAAAAAACTTGTCGACAGGATATTAATTTATCGAACAAATAAAATCATTAAGGAGGTAATTATCATGTCAGACGCTCTTATCCGCGCAATCGAGCAGGATAATTATCGTGAGCTTACTCCTTTCAGAGTTGGGGACACGATAAGAGTTTTCCAGAAGATAAAAGAAGGAAACAAAGAGAGAATTCAGAAATATGAAGGAATAGTGATACAGAAAAGGGGTTCCGGAAATGGTAAGTCTTTCACCGTCAGGAAAATAGGAGCAAACGGTGTGGGTGTTGAGAAAATTTATCCTTTCAACTGCCCAAGCATCGAAAGTGTGGAGGTTATCAAGAAAGGAAAGGTAAGGAGAGCCAAGATATTCTATATCAGAGACATTATAGGCGTTGTTAAGATAAAAGAAAGAAGAGACTGGAAGAAATAATATTAAAAGCATAACCCTCTCTTGATGAGAGGGTTTTTTCATTCGTCTGCATTTCTGAATATTCTTGATCAGCGAAATATGGTATCATTCAATGGCACTCTTTTTCGAGAAGCCGTATTCCATTAAAACTTGTATATAAGTGGGGGGAAAAATGAAAGAAAAAATCACTGGCAAAGAAGTTTCCAAGAAGATAGGGAAAGAAGCATATGACTGGATAAAAGCCCTTATATACGCCGTGGTCGCAGTACTTATAATAAATCTTTTCGTTCTTGAAAACATGATGGTACCCACCACATCCATGGTGCCTACTATAATGCCCGGAGACAGATTATTCGTTGAGAAGATAACCTATCAGGCAAAAGCACCGGAATATGGAGATATAGTGGCTTTCTGGACACCATTTGTGGATAAGGGAGCACAGGAAAAACTACAGGCATTTGACCATTTTATGAATATGTTTTATTCGGAAGAATATCATGGACATGTTAAATATGTGAAAAGACTTATAGGTAAACCCGGAGATGTTCTCGAAATGAAACCCGACACCGTCAAAGGAAACTACGTAATGCTCATAAACGGAGAGACTCCGGAGGCATTAAAGGATTTGAGATACACGTTGGCCGGAATATTCACGGATCCGGATTTCTACCTTAAAATAGCGTACCCGGAAAAATTTTCGTACAATTCCGTACAGGCTAAGAATTTCTTTCTTTACTACAATGAGTCGCTCGACTATAAAGATGCTTATGAAAATTTGTTCAAAGACATAAAAAGGGAAGAATATGCCTGGTACGATGAGAAAACGGAAAGAATTAAGGTGAAAATACCGGATGGAATGTATTTTGCTATGGGCGACAACACCACAGAGAGTTTCGACAGCAGGTATTTCGGATTTGTGCCGGCGAAGAATATCGTTGGAAGGCCCGTTATAAGGTTCTGGCCGTTGAACAGATTCGGGATACCAAATTGATGCTGAATCAAAAGGAGACAGACAATTGGAAGACAGTAAATGGTATCCGGGACATATTGAAAAAGCTAAAAGAAGGATTAAAGAGAAAGTAAAAGCCGTTAATTGCGTAATAGAAATGATAGATGCCCGTATACCGTATTCTGGAAGAGCTTACGAGTGGAAGACCATGTTTCATAACAAGCAGACTGTTATTCTGCTTACAAAGTGTGATTTGGCGGATTCGAAAACGACGGCGGAGTGGACGGAATACTATAAAAAACAGGGAAATATAGTCATGCCTATCAGTCTTAAAAATTCTCCCGCAAGAATAAAAAAGGATTTACTTAAAATCAAAGGAATGATTAAATCTAAAAGCCAGTTTAAAAGAGCTATGATTGTAGGTATTCCCAACGTGGGCAAATCGACTCTTGTAAATGCGTTGCTCGGTAAAAAAAAGGTTTCTGTCGGGAATACTCCGGGTGTCACAAGGGGGATTCAATGGATAAATATCGACGAGGAATTTCTCATAATGGACACACCGGGAATAATATATCAAAACCTTTTTAGCAAGCATGTTAAATATAAACTGTTTTTAAGCGGGTGTATAAAAACTGAACACAGCGTTGCCGATGAAGCTCTGATCTTCGGATTGGATTTGATAAGAGAAGAATACGATGATATTTACCGTAAATGGGTAGAAAAAATCGGTTGTGCGTATCAAGGTGATCTTGAGGATTTTAAAGGTGAAATTGCGAAGAGAAAGGGATTTCTGAATAAAGGTGGCATTCCCGACTTGAGCAGAGCCGAGACTTTTCTGATACAATCCTTCACAAATGGCCTGATAGGACAAATTTCCTTTGAAAATACCGGAATACTGGCGGAAAGAAAAAGTGAAGATTATCAGGAATTCGAAGAGAAGAAAAATGGGGAATAAATGATACCATTATATACCGGAATTCGCTTCATTTGAAAAAGAAAAGCCCCCAAAGGGGCCTTCTGTTTCAAATGTTTATTTAAGACACAGGCAGATTTCAAGCTTTTATATACCTTATATCATCGGAAAGTATTTCCAGCATCGCATCGACATAACCGTTGATTCTTGAATTTTCTTCAGAATGTTGTTTTTTTATTTTATTCACGGAATAATTTACGGATGAATGGGTTTTCTTAAACCATTCGCTTATGCTGACGGTTTGTTCTTTCATGTATTTGGAGGCTACGTACATAGAAATCATTCGTGCCTCTGAGATTTCCTTCTTTCTTGAACTCGATTTTAGATCCTCTTTTTCAAATCCGAAAACCGTCTTTGCGGCGTTGAATATCTTGTTTTCGGGACTGAGATTGATGACTTTTGATTCGTTTATTCCGGGACATATTTCTCCAAGCAAAGACTTAACTGTTTTTACATCCAATCCTTTTCCTTGAAATTTATTGGCGAGTATGAGCTTTATCAAATAGCCGTATATTTTTCTTATATTGCTCGCAACGGAAACCGCAAGAAATGAAATTACTTCTTCGGATAATTCGAGAGACTCCGTTTCTGCGAATTTTCTGATAATTTTTTCTCTTGTCGATACATCCGGAGAGGACACTTCAACGAGAAGTCCCATCTGGAATCTCGAAATCAACCTTTCGTGAAAAGTACCGAGATCTTCGGGGTTTCTGTCGGAGCAGAAAACGATCTGCTTACCTTCGTCATATAGCTGGTTAAAAGTGTGGAATAACTCGTTCTGCGCACCGGTTTTGCCTATTAGGAATTGTATATCGTCAATGAGCAGAACATCGGCTTTGTCCCTGTATTTTTCGCGGAATTTTTCAACCGTATTCGTTTTTATCGAATAATACAACTCATTCATGAAAGTCTCACTGGTCACGTATAAAACTTTTTTATGAGGAGAATTGTCCATGACATAATGTCCGACAGCTTGCAGAAGATGGGTTTTCCCCAATCCGACACCGCCGAATATGAACAAAGGATTGTATATTCCGGGATTTTTGGATACTTCGATAGCGGAATTAAAAGCAAAATCGTTGCCGGCACCCGATACAAATTTATCAAAAGTGTATTGAGGATTCAATTTTGACAGGGCAAGGGGCTTTTTCTTTATTAACGGCTCGTTTTTTTCGGAATCGGAAGATTCCGAAGTATTTTCTTCGCCTAAGGTATAAAAATCAATCACGTATGCGAAATCGTCGCCGAAAAAACGCTTTACAACCTGACCTATTTTCAACCCGTATTCATTTTTTAACCATTCTTTTATGAAGAGGTTTCCAACGACAAATTTGACGATTTTTTCGGAATCATCAACCGAAGAAATGTCCAATGTACCAAACCACAAATCCCAGTGTTTGGGATGTACATTGTTTTTTAACGCGTTGAAAAACCCTTTTTTCTGAGCAGAATCTAAAATATTCAACTAATTATCTCCCAAAAAAGAAAGTTTTATGGAAGACATTCAAACAGCGGTTAATCATACCAAGAATTTCTTCTCAGTTCAAGCTCGTTTTTGTTAAGGATTATAAATATTTTCTCCGAAAAGGTAAATATAAAATACAGGTCTTGACTTTTAAGTCCTGAAATAGATATAATCGAGCGAATTATTTGAGAATAAATCAGGAGGTGTAGAAGATATGAAAAGGACGTATCAACCATCGAGAATTAAGAGAAAAAGAACTCACGGATTCAGAGCAAGACTTAAAACGGTTGGCGGTAAAAGGGTTCTTTCCAACAGAAGGAAAAAAGGAAGAAAGAGATTAGCAGTTTAAATTTTGATTATCCGCGAGAGTTTCGTCTTAGGCTTAACAAAGAAATACAAAAAACACTGAGGGAGGGTAAAGTATCTCTGACCCCGTATTTTGTTGTATTTTATCGTAAAAATGAAATTGGGCATTCCAGATTCGGTGTTGCCGTAAAAAAAAAGTTTGGAAAAGCTAATCGGAGAAATAAAGTTAAAAGATATCTGAAAGAGTTTTTCAGGTTGAATAAAGCTGAATTCCCGAGTGGATACGATTATTTTTTTTTACCGAGAAGAAAGCTATCTGTTGAGTTTGAAGGAATGAATTTTGAATCAACATCTAAAAAAATCAAAGATGTCGTTAAAAAAGTCAATGAAACCACAAGATCTGCCTAAAAGGGCAGCTGTTTGGTTTATAAGGAGATATCAAGCTTATTCAGCGACTACGCCGCCGAACTGTCGGTTTTTACCTACATGTTCATCATACGCCGTTACGGCATATGAGAGGTTTGGTTTTTTACTCGGAACTTTGTTAAGTCTATGGCGGATTCTTCGCTGCAATCCTTTCAATCCCGGGGGTTATGATCCCGTACCTGAAACTCTTTTTAACTGTCACAAGAGGGGGAAACAAAATTGAGCAAGAAGTTTTTGTTGACATTTATTTTATTTTTCATATTGTTAACGACATTCGGTTTTTCTAAAAATGAAGTGTCCGTTACTTATGTTGACGGCATGATAAGCGTTCAGACGAGAATCTCCAGATTTATTTTTGATGGCGACAGGGCATCTGTAAATGAAATATTCCTGATCATGGAGATGGAGAAAAAGATATTCGTAAACGGAAACGACGGATACAATCTTTTTGTTAACGGAGAGTACGCGAAAGCGGAGAAAATATTGATAAACGGGCAGTCCGTGGAAGAAATAACCGGTAAGACCCTGAAAATTGACGACGATATTGAACTGGAATTCTCATTCGGAGAATTTTCACAAGTGTATACCATATATAATGGACCTTATTATCAACTGGATGTTGAAGTGAGGGGAAACATACCCGAGAACGTTTCCATGGTGCTGCCCAGGGTTGGGGACGAAACCTTCGACAGGGTAAATGAAAACGGAACCGTACTGACTTCGTACAATCAGAAATACCAGTCTCTAATCGTTTCCGAAATAATAGGAAAAGGAGTTAATTTCAGATTAGACGGTTCTAAAAACGTGAACACACTCAGCGTATCCCACGACGGTTTGTATATAAAAGGCTATGTGGGTCCTGTGCGAAAGATGTCTTATATGGATCATCTTTTTCCGGATAATTACATATGGCTTTCCAGGCTGCTCAACGGTTATCCGGGAGCTTCGGATTGGTGGGACCCGATTCAGTACATGTTCATAGCACTTTTTGACTGGTTGTTTGATGTTACCAAAAATTACGGCTGGGCTATAATTCTATTCGCTATAATAGTTAAAACCGCTATGTTGCCTTTGAGTCATGCTCAGAACACTTCAATGATAAAGAGAAGAAAGCTGGAAAATGATCCGGAATACAAGAAGATAATGAAGATAACGGATAAGCAAAAACAGCAGATGGCGATGATGAAATTCTACAAAGAGAAGAAGGTAAGCCTCGCTGGCGGATGCCTGCCGATGCTCATACAGTTGCCGTTGTTGATGCTGCTCTATCAAGTTGTAAGGTATCAATCCGAGCTTTTTGCTTACGGACCCAATTTCCTGATATGGACCGATTTGGCAGTAGGTGGATTCGCCGAGAACATATTGCTCATTCTGATATCCATGGCTGTCACTTTCTTCACATCCATGCTCACATCTGCGGAACCGAAAATGGTAAAGCAGGGGTTGATGTTCATGTTCATGCCCATACTTTTCATCGGTTTGCCAACTGCATTACAGCTTTATTGGGTTACGCAGACCCTATATCAATTTGCCACGACGTATTATGTATACAAGAAAAATGACATACACGGGGTAAAACTCAAAGAATTCATTGAAAGTTTTAAAAAGCAATAGGGGGCAAGATTAAATGAAAGAAATCGAGATTTCCAATAAAACTGTAGAAGATGCTCTGAATGAAGTCAAGCATAAATGGAATCTTAACGAAGGGGAATACGAATATGAAGTCGTTGATCCCGGTTCGAAAGGGTTTCTGAAGATTGGTTCGCGTGATGCACAGATTAAGGTAAAGCTTACGAGCAAGTATTTCTCCAGGATGGTTGCAGAATATGTCAAGCAGATTCTCGATTTTTCAAAGGATACTTCTTCCGATTTACAGATACAGACCGAAGAGAGTGATTCAAAGATTTTCGTTTATCTGAAGGGCAACAATTTGGGCAGAATGATCGGGAAACACGGGAAAACTATCAGCGCATTGCAACATCTTGCGAACATATATGTGAACAGGGTTACGGAAAGCAAGGTCAACGTGTTCATAGAAGTCGGAGACTATAAGGACAGAAGAAGAGAGATTATAAAGAAAATAGCCCGGCAGTATGCGTACAAAGTTATAAAGACGGGGAAAAAGATAGAATTGGATCCGATGTTTGCCTTTGAAAGAAGGATAATCCACGAAACCGTCAAATCTATATCCGGTGTGAAGAGTTTTTCCATGGGACTTGAACCGTACAGATATGTCGTAATAGAGCCCGTAAAAAGACCTCAGAAATACAATCGCAAACCTGGTGAGCAGGCTGCGAAGAAGAGAGGAGGACGAGTAAACAAGAATGGCTATCAGAGTGAAAAATTATCTTGATGTTCCAGGACAGTTTATTGACAACGGTGATATAGTTAAGAATGTTACCAAAAGGGTAGTCATCGGATCCGACGAAGGTGCCGAGAATTTCTATATGAGAGTGTTCACGGTAGAACCTGGAGGCTTTTCTCCCAGACATTCCCATGAATGGGAACACGAGGTGTTCGTACTCGAGGGAAAGGGAGTTGTCGTGACGTCGCAGGGTGAAATTTCTCTGAAAACCGGAGATACCGTATTCGTTCCCCAAGATGAAATTCATCAGTTCAAAAACGTTTCGGAAAATGAAGAATTTGTCTTCATCTGCGTCATACCCAAGTGGGGGCAATGATTTTACCTTTATATCTTTTTTTTGAAAATATGTAAATGAATAAGATCAGAAAAATATTTTCACCGTTTATATTTTAAATACCATAATTTGAGAAATGTGTTATAATTCGCTATAATTTCCAGGAAGGGGTGACTTAATTTGACTAAGAATGAGGTTTTCAGACAGATTAAGAAGATAATAATGGAAAAGTTCAACTTAGAAGAAGACGATGTAAAGCTGACTTCCACTTTTGTGGAGGACGTAGGTGCGGATTCTCTCGATCTTGTGGATCTCGTAATGGCTTTAGAAGATGAGTTCGGTATCAAAGTTGATGAGGAAGATACGGAGAGTTTGAGAAGTATTGAAGATGTGGTTGATTATATTTATGAGAAACTCGGTGGAACCGCTGAAGATGAAGACATAATGGATGATGTCGAAGCTCGGGAAGACGATCTTGATGCGGATGATATGGATGATGACGAGGACTAATATCTATAATTTATGAAAGGGCGCTTATGCGCCTTTTTTTAACCCGATAGTTCGGATTCATGGGAGGCAAAAATGGTTAAAGTATCACCTTCAATATTATCTGCGGATTTTTCTTTTTTAGGCGAGGAGATAAAAAAAATTGAAAAAGCGGCCGATATGATTCATTTTGATGTGATGGACGGTTGTTTCGTGCCGAATATCAGCATAGGAATTCCCGTTTTGAAATCGGTAAGGAGAATTACAGAAATGCCGTTGGACGTACATTTGATGGTGGAAAATCCGGATAAATACATAGATGTTTTTTGCAGGGAAGGCGCGGATATTCTTGCGGTACATTATGAAGCGTGTATACATCTTAACAGATCCATAAACAGAATAAAGGAAAATGGCGTGAAAGCTTTCGTGGCTTTGAATCCGCACACCCCAGTCGAGCTGCTTGAAGATATAATTCAGTACATAGACGGAGTTCTTGTTATGAGTGTCAATCCCGGATTCGGAGGACAAAAATTTATTACCAACACTTACGATCGAATTGAAAGACTCGTTAAGATGAAAAACAGAAAGAACGATCAGCTCGAAATATCCGTCGACGGTGGTGTAAATGAAAAAAATGCAGGAATGCTCGTTAAATGCGGAGTCGATATTCTTGTTGCCGGTTCTTCGGTATTTGGAACGGAAAATCCTGGGGAAGCCGTAAGAAAACTCAAAATGTTCGAAAGGTGATCGGATGAATCTTCATATATCTGAGGAAATTGAAAAACTTCGAAGAGAAATAGAGGAACACAATTACAATTATTATGTACTTGCCAGACCCGTAATTTCCGATAACGAATACGACGCGATCTTTTCGAAACTCGTTGAACTTGAAAAGCAATATCCGCAATATGCTTCAGAAGCATCGCCCACTAAAAAGGTCGGAGCAATAGTCATCGACGAATTCAGGCAAGTTGCACATTCGGTTCCGATGTTGAGTCTCGATAACACTTACAATGAGGAAGATATCACGCAATTCGATTCGAAAGTGAGAAAGATAATCGGAGGGGAGTGCGGCTACTGCTGTGAATTGAAAATTGACGGTGTATCCGTCGCACTCAGGTATGATAAAGGTATTTTGGTGAAAGGTATTTCGAGAGGGAATGGCCAGATAGGTGAGGATATAACTGAACATGTCAGGAGAATTCAATCGCTTCCTCTGAAACTCAAACATGAATATGATATGGAAATTCGCGGGGAAATTTATATGCCGAAACAAGTTTTTGAAAAAGTCAACAAAACCAGGGAAGAAGATGGCAGCGAAGTATTCGCGAACCCCAGAAATGCTACGGCAGGAACGTTGCGCCAGCTGAACACCTCGGTCGTCCGCGAGAGGGGACTGAGGATATTTCTGTACAACCTGGTCGATGCGCGTAGCTACGGTTGCGATTCCCAGACAGAATCTTTGAAATTTCTTGCCGAGTGCGGCTTACCTGTTGAAAATCATAATGAAGGAAACATGAATCTTGACCGGGTACTTAAATTCTGGAACGAATGGAATCAGAAACGGCATGAATTACCGTTTGACATAGATGGTGTCGTATGCAAAGTCGATAATTTTAATTTTCAGGAGCTGCTCTCTTCCACTTCACACAGCCCCAGATGGGCAATGGCTATAAAATTTCCCGCAGAGCAAAAAGAATCTTTGGTTGAGAACATAACGCTGAGTGTCGGCAGAACGGGTGTTATTACGCCGGTCGCCAACATAAGCCCGGTCAGACTTGCCGGAACTGTGGTGAAAAATGCTTCACTGCATAATTTTGATAATCTGTATGAAAAAGATATTCGGATAAATGATTTTGTGATCGTGGAAAAAGCCGGCGACATAATACCTCAGATAGTGAGGTCTCTGCCTGAAAAAAGAAGCGGAAATGAAAAAGTCGTGGAGATTCCCGCCAAATGTCCTGTCTGTGGTGGGGAAACAGGTAAACTGTCACAGGATGAAGTTGCGGTAAGATGTTTGAATCCTCTGTGTGAGGCAAAGTTAAAAAGAACTATGGAGATATTCTGCTCAAGGCAGGCTATGGATATAGAAGGCGTCGGAGGTAAAATACTCGATTTGCTTGTCGATAATAAATTGATTTCAAACCTTGCGGATATATATTACCTTAAAGAAGAACAACTGATACCTCTGCCAAGATTGGGCCAAAAATCGGCGAAAAAAATAATAACCCAGATAGCGGAAAGTAAATGCCGTGGCCTTTCCAATTTCCTCACAGGATTGGGTATACCTCTTGTGGGTCATAAAACCGCCAGAGACATAGCATCACATTTCGGAAATATAGAAAGAATAATATCCGCAAGCCAATCAGAATTGGAATCGGTTAACGGAGTCGGAGAAGAAATAGCTTTGAGTGTTATGAAGTATTTCTCGCAGCCGAGTACCAAAGATATGGTAAAGAGATTCGATTCCGCCGGTGTGAAGATGTTTCAGGATAACGAACTCAAATCGGAAACACTTTCCGGCAGAAAATTTGTGCTGACAGGTACGCTTGTCAATTACAGCAGGGATGAAATGAAAAAAATTATCGAATCGAACGGTGGTATTGTAGTTGGAAGTGTATCCGGGAAGACGGACTATGTGATCGCAGGAGAAAATTCCGGCTCTAAAATGGACAAAGCAGCTCAACTGAATATCAAAGTTCTCACGGAAGAAGAATTCTTTGAATTATTAGGTAATTAAGGAGGAATTTATATTTGAACGGCAAAGTTAAATTGGTGCTTTTTGATTTGGACAACACGATTCTTGATTTTTCTAAAATAGAAGAATATTCACTGAAAAAGACATTTTTAAAATATAGTATTTCGATTAATGAAGAAGATGTGAGAAAATACAGAGAGATTAATAAAGAAGAGTGGGGAAAATATGAGAATGGTTTGCAAAGTAAGGAAGAAACTACTTTGAACCGTTTTATGGCTTTTTCGGATTATCTCGGAAAAGAATTTCCCACGGAAGACGTCAACCGAAGATATCTTGAAAGCCTTACCGACGAGGTGTATTTTGTTGAAAATGCCGAATCCACACTTATAGGCATCGACCGGCTCGGTGTGGAAATGGGCTTGTTGACGAACGGAGTGAAAAGAATACAGGAAAAAAGGTTTGAAAAAGCGGCACTTGGAAGGTTCTTTAAACATGTTTTAACTTCGGAGGAAGCCGGTGTGGCTAAACCGGACACGAGGATTTTCGATATGATTGTGAACTTATTCGGTGTGGATAGAGGGGAAACGATTTTTGTCGGAGATTCCTTCGATTCGGATATCGTAGGTGCCAGCAGGAGCGGTATGCTGCCTTTATGGTATGTTCCGGATGGAACAGAAAACGAAGATGGAATCAGCGATAAGTATGCTGACGAGAAAATAATCTATAAGAAGATAAAAGATCTGAAAGAAGTTTTGGATTTTCTTCGATAAATTTTTTGGAGGTGGTGTTTGTGGAATTTACGGATGTACTCGTAAAAAGGAGAACGATAAGAAAGTACCGTCAGGAAAAAATACCGTTGGAAAGAATCGAAGGAATTCTGGAATGCGCCAGACTTTCACCTTCGGCGTCGAACAGGCAGCCTCTCGAATATTTAGTCATAATCGACGAAAATAAACTCGAAGATGTTTTTCAGACTGTAAAATGGGCGGGCTATATTGCTCCGGAAGGAAATCCTGAAGAAGGTGAAAAACCGGTCGCTTACGTGGTTCTTCTTATAAGAAGTGATTTGAAATCCGCCTTCACGTCTCATGATGCCGGTGCTGCCGCTCAGAGTATTTTGCTGGCCTGTTTCAACGAAGGGATAGGTACCTGTTGGCTCGGAAGCGTGGACAGGGAAAGGCTCAGAAGCAGTCTGGCCATACCGGACAGGTACACCATAGATACGGTAATAGCGATGGGCTATCCTGCGGAAAGCTCCGAGATATTCGATATTACCGACTCCGTAAAGTATTTCAGAAAGGACAACACATACCATGTACCTAAAAGAAGGATTGAGGATATATTGCATATTAATAATATGAAATGAACGAAATTATAACTTGACCTGAAAATACCTATGTGATATAATTCATTGCTTTCGGAGAGATGGCCGAGCGGTCGAAGGCGCACGCCTGGAGCGCGTGTGATGGTAACCCCATCCGTGGGTTCAAATCCCACTCTCTCCGCCATGAAGGGGGACAGTTTTTGTCTCCTTTTTTTATTTTTAATTTCTACCAATTCAGGAGGATATATGAATTGCAGACTCATTGCTTTTGACATGGATGGTACGCTGTACAAAACCGAATCCTCTTTCATTCCTACTATGGAGAATTTATTCGCGGAATACGGCATAAAATTACCGCCGCGTAAAGAATTACTTTCCATAATAGGCGAAACAACGGGTTATTTTGAGGAATGGCTTGCCGGAACGGGCTTTTATGACTCAAAAACGGTATTTCAGCGTATATCCGAACTGGAATATGAAGCGATCGGAGAAAAAGGAGAATTGTATGAAGGGGTTTTGCATACACTCGAATATCTGAAAAAGACAAATTTCAGGATAGCGTTGTGTACGAATGGTCCGAAACCATATTGGCAGAAAATAATAGATAAATTCAATATGAATGCGTATTTTGACAATTATCAGTATCCGCAGTTTAAGGGGGACAGTAAATCAAATATGCTGTTCAGGCTTGAAAAACTGTACAGGCCCGAAGTTAAAATAATGGTCGGAGACAGAAATATCGATAGAAAAGCGGCAATTGAAACCGATTATACATTCTACGGAGCAACCTACGGATACTGTTATGAAGAGAGTGAAATGTTTGAAAACAAGATAGAGAGGATCACCGATCTTATCGGAATTATCCGGCACTACTATTCTTAGGGCGGATTATCGAACGGTTAAGTTTTTTTTGACGGGTTTCCGATGATTTTTCAGAATGTCGCCGCAGTTTGGTAAAATAGTACTTGAACGCTGATGGGAAAGAGGTGTCTTTTTGAATATAAAGGAATTGGTAGGGAGAAATCTTGGCTTGATCAGAAAAGAAAGATCTATTTCACTTGAAAGAGTATCGGAACTTACCGGTGTAAGCAAAAGTATGCTTTCTGAAATTGAAAAAGGCGCAACAAATCCTACCATAGCCGTTTTGTGGAAAATAGCCAACGGATTGAAAATACCGTTCAGCGAGCTAATAAAATCCGATCAGAATGTTTTCAGAGTTGTAGGGTACGAGTCGAGAAAAATTATCATGGAAAACGGAAGCGGTATGGTATACGGCATACATGAATATGATGAAAGTAGTAAAAGCGAGATGTATGAGCAGATAATATATCCTGGCTGTGTTCAAACATCTCCACCACACGGGGAAAGTGCGGTGGAATATATTTATGTTAAAAATGGGGTTATGGAATTTACGACAGAGAAAATACATGAGTTGCTTGGAACAGGGGATTCGATAAAATTCACAGCCGACTCCGACAGAAGTTATGCCAACAAAGGTGATGATAACCTTGAAATGCTTATATTCATAACTTATATATGATCAAATATTCCGGGTTTTCAAGAGCCTCAACAAAGAATTTTCCTCGCAAACGTACGTTAAAAAATAAATTTTATCTTCAAAGAACACTCCGACACCGTATTTTTCAAGATTTTCCATATTGAATCCGTTGTCTGGCTTAAGTATAAAGTGATATGATGGGTTTGGAAATCCTGCCGTATGATATTTGGCTTCAAGTAACGGTTTGACTATATCTTCGAAATGAATTATTCTTTGTTCGGGTCTTATCATTTTCGATTTTTCGGCTGCTTTAAAGAATTGATGGGCTGTGAATTTGGCCAGAAGGTATTTTTTTGAATCAAGAATTTCATCATTTTCGATTTTTAAAGCCGCGTTTGGAAATTCACCATCTCCGCTGACGAATGTATATTTCTCGTTTAAATCGATATCATTACCGAATACCGCTTTTTCAAATTTGAAACTGTAGCTTTCGTATATCAGACTGTTCAAAGAATTCAAAATATCATCTGTATTCTCTTTGGATTCAAGAAAAAGCGTGTTATCCAATATATAAAGCATGTCGTCGATTATACTCTGTATGAATTCATTCTGATGTTCCATGGTTTGAATCGCTCCGAGCAGGCTGAATGCCCTCGTTATTTCTAAAGGCAGCCAGAAATCGAGTATTTGTACGATTTCTGTGCTGAGATAATTTTGCACCACACTTTCGCCTATTACCACGAAACATTCTCTGAATTCATCGGGTTTGAATGGATATGTTTTGCTCACGGGTAAATTTCCGAGTCTTTCCGGCATGTGCGATTTGATATTTTGTTCAGAATTATAAACGAACGCCTCTATTTCTTTTGGTATTTCAAGGTGTTTATCCAGCGAAGAAAAACAGTTAAGTGAAAACGTATCTGTGTATTCTGACTTTACGTATATTGCGGAGAAACGTGCCTGGAAAATTTCTTTTAACGAATCGCATAAATTGATACATAATTCCTTGAAGTCTCCGGAATTAACTACTTTTGCCGAAAATATCCGGAATATTTCCACTATAAATCCTAACTGACTCAAAGAATCACAGCTCGTTTCCGATTTGAGCTTCTCTCTCAGCAATTCTCTGTATTTGCAGAAAAGTGACAATATGGATTTCAATATCGATAACTCTTCCGAGTGCCATTTTGATTTCCTTTGAAACATGATAAGGTATTCGTCGTCATTTTCATCCGATATCAATGCATGGCAATTATCCGCATCTTGAATTATTTCCGAGTATTGAATTTTCCTTGGATTTTCAACGGTTTCAGGGAAATGAATATCGCCTATTTTATTTTGTAGCTCCCCTATGCTTCCATTCATCCTGTAATATGCACAGGAACAGGTAAATATGGTACTGAGCGAGTCTATCATGAAACGAAGTGCCGTATCGGAAGGGAAAGGCTCCATTAATGACGGTAGCAATTGTTCCAGACCGGAAAGCTGAAAACAGAGGTTTTCAAGAAAAACGGCTTTTTTTTCAAGCGTTTTGAATTTCTTGGATTGATAATACATGCTGCTCATAAGCTCAGCTTTTTTTGCATCCGGGTCTGTAACGAGAATACAGGTATCTTCATCGATAAGAACTATTGCCATATCAAGGATTTCGCAAGCCTGATACGGAGAGGAAAACTCATGGATATCGATATCGTGTTCATGTGTTTCGAATACGGTCCAGAAATTTTGAGTTTTTTTCAGCAGAATGGAAGATCCTGCCGCTTTCAGAAGTGAAAATTCACATTTCGGCGATCCGATATTTTCTATACACTCCTTGTCAAGCATTCCGTTATCACCCCTCTTTCCCCGGGATCGTAGTAAAGCTTTACGGGGCTTGTGTTTTTAAGATTCAGGGATTCATCCTTTATTTTCAATCGCACTTCTTCAACGGGTGAAAGAAACTTTATCATTCCTTCACCTTCGACTTTTCCGAGAATGTTTTTAATGTTTTTTATTCCGGATTCCACTACGGCAAGCTCCTCTTCGAGTTCCTGATAATCGGAAACCAGACCTGAAATATCCTCTTTTCTGCTTCTTTCCGTTCCGCGTATATTCCAGGCAAGTTTCTTCATGTTTTCCTTCAAGTTGCTTCTTTCTTCGAGCAAATCCGCCATTTTTACAATATACGAATTTCTGTTGAATCCGCTTACAAAGATGGCAGATTCTGCATTTCCCCTGAAGTTTTTCACAACTACCGATATTCCCGCGCTTACGCAGGAAGTTATCAAAGCTCCCTTTATGCCATTTAGATAAATACTGCCGTCACAGCAGACATTTGAATTCATTACATATTCGTTTATGTAAACATCTCCGCCGCACTTCATCCTGGCGCCGCTTATGAATTTTGCGAAAACACTTCCTCCGCATTCGATATCGATATTGTTTTTTCCGGTTATTCCGAGCTTTACCGATAAATCACCGTTTATATCAAGTCTGTTTTTTCCCTCGATTCCTCCATTTATAAGCACGTTTTTGTCCGATTGGATGTTGAAACCACTCTTTAGCCAACCGTTGACTATCACGTTTACGTTTGATTTTATATTTCCGGTTCGATAATCGACGTCGGAATTGACAACCAAGACCGGTTCAAGCGAAAGGGAATTTCCGTTGAGATTTATCACCCCGTCACCAATAGCAAAAATCTCGCCGCCGATTTTCTTGAAGCCGTTTCTGATTTTTAAATCGACGTTTTTTCCCGGAATTGCGTTTATACTCCTGCCAAAAACATCGATTCCCGTATTTCCATTTTCAGGAAGATGAATTTTCGCTATCTTATCTCCTTTGCTGACGAATTTAAAAAGGTTCAGGTTGTAAAAATCGGCCGCCCCGTCCTGATTTTCACATATTGTGTTTGAAGGAATGTCGACAAACCATTCTGTGAAACCATCTTTAGAAATCTGTGGAGGAATTCCTCTTGCAACGCAGATTCTTTTTTGAGGACATTTTTTTTCGATGTAATCGGTTATATTTCTCTTTTCAATTCCGAAGACCACATCATTTTCATTCAGTAAAATCATTAGCTCTTCGTATGTGAAAGCAAAGTCATGCTCTAAAAAAACCTGCATTTTATCCTCAGAAACAAAGATGCGCATATTACACCCCTTCTAAGTGGTATATTATAAAAAGATATTTATGAAATATACTGAAGCGTTGAATTAAACAATAAATAATTTTAGCATAACTGGCTAACACAATACAAATTACTTGTGTTTTAATTTATAAGATATTTTGTGAATATCACTATACAGTAGACAAGGGAAAACAATATGACGAAACAAGCGGTGGTATTAAAACAAACGTAACATTTGACGCGTTTTTCACTTCATGGATTGAATATGTTTTCTTAACAGAAAAAATTGCAATTGTTGAAAGTGATGTTATAATCATGAAGAAGGTTATGGGGAGAATTATATGGATGTAATCGAATTTGATTGTTTGGATTCTACAAACGAATATCTGAAACGTGAATGGAGAAATATATCCGATGAAATATGTTTTGTACGCGCGAACATGCAATTATCGGGAAAAGGCAGGTTGAAGCGCGAATGGATTTCGGGTCAGGGCGGGCTTTGGTTTTCCGTTATGGTAAACAGACCGGTTAAAAGTCCTTTTTTCTACCAGAAGGCGATGTCCCTTGCCATATGCGATGTGCTGAAAAGCAATGTGAATAACGAATTCAGAATTAAGTGGCCAAATGATGTATATCTCAATTATAAAAAGGTCTGTGGAATTTTGCAGGAAAACATATACGAAAGTAACCTTAGCGCCGTTATAATCGGTGCCGGAATAAACATAAACAATCAAATTCCATCCGAGTTGGCTGCAAAAGCCATATCCATATCAAGTGTGGTAAATATGGAAGTTGAAGTGCCTAAGATTTTTTCAGAAATAACCAAAGACTTTATTGACAAACTCAATAAAAATGAAGTGGAAATTGACGGAGAATGGATGGATAGATCTTTGGTTAAAATAGGTCAGAAAGTGGAGGTGTATTCGGAAGAGGACGGTTTGGGCATAACCGGAGAAGTGGTTGAAAATCCCTTTGAGAAATTGAAAATAGTTACACAGGATGGTATTTTGAGGGAATTTTATGCCGGAGATGTCAGACTCGTGAGGTTCTGAATTCAAAAATATGGTAAATGTTGATAAAATCGAATTTTCTTACGGTAAAAAAAATATTTTTGAAAATTTTTCCTTAAAAGTTAATAAAGGAGAGTTTTTTGGGATAATTGGCCCGAATGGTTCGGGGAAAAGTACGTTGCTGAAAATACTGCTCGGCATATTCCGGGTAAAGAGCGGGACCGTCAGAATAAATGGAAGAAACATAGAAAACATAACAAGAACCGAAGCGGCCAGGCAGGCGTCGGCAGTTATGCAGGAATTTTCACCTGCTTTCGATTTTACAGTTAAAGAGATAATCCAGATGGGGAGGACACCACATCTGAAGCTATTTGGAGAATTAAAAAGCGCTGATCATGAAATTATTAACTGTGCCGTACGCGATGCCGATTTGACAGGGTATGAGAACAGGAATTTCAAAACACTCAGCGGCGGTGAAAAACAGAGAGTGCTCATAGCAAAATGCTTTGCGCAGAGCACTCCGTTGATATTGCTTGACGAATTTGTGGCACATCTTGATTTGGGGCATGTACAGAGTTTGATGGAGCAGGTTTATAAAAAGAACAGAAAAGACGGAACGACCGTTGTCGGTGTTTTTCACGATGTCAATACCGCCTCCATGTACTGCGACCGTATAGCGATTTTGAAAAAAGGCAGTATATACGAAATGGGGGAACCGAAAGAAATAATAAATGAGTCGATCATAAAAAGTACATACGAGGCGTCGTGTTCTGTAATTGGACATCCCCTGACCGGCACCCCCCAGGTTATTTTGAACAGATGAAAAAACTTACCGTCTGAGTACCTTCACCGAAAAGTCATTTGTTAACCGATAAAATCATTAAGATTGCTCCTGGATTTTAAGTGACAGATTTTAAGTGACAAACCCGTATGTTCGAGAGTCATTAACGATTTCACGGACAACATCATGTGAGCAGTCTGCAACTGCAAAGCAAAAAGGCATTTTTAAACCACTTTATGCACCCGAGCGACAGTTTAAAAATAGCGGCGTCCCCTGAAGAAAACGCCAATTTAAAAGTACTCGGACACATTAAAGTATTTTGAAATCGGAAAGTGAAAAGTACTCCTTTATTCGGGATTTCCGTTATTCCAGCCGGTTTCTCCAATGAGTTCGACGAAGCTTACCGGATCAAGAGTTTTTTTATGTATCTTTCCATCGTTGATTTTCTTCAGAACGGTAAGATATTGCAGTCTCTTCGTTCCGACGGGTGCGATCAAAGTACCGTTTGCCGCAAGTTGATCCACCAGAGCGGCGGATATTGACGAACAGCCGGCCGATATTATTATCGAATCAAAAGGAGAAAATTCAGCCCATCCGAGATTGCCATCTCCTGTTTTAAAATCGATGTTGCAAAGTTTCAGGGAATTGAGTTTGCCACGTGCATAATCAAGCAACTCGGGTATTATCTCTACAGTGTACACTTTCTTTGAAAGTTTTGCGAGCAGTGCTGTCTGATATCCACAACCGGTTCCTATTTCCAAAACGGTAGAATTCTTATCCGGATTTAATATCCTTATCATTTTTTTTATTAAACTCGGTTGTGAAGTCGTTTGATCGTAACCTATCGGAACGGGTGAATCTCTTAAAAAATCCCTTTTAGCTCTGTCGGGTAAAAAAAATTTCCTGTCGATCTCCATGAATGCCCTTTCTACTCTATCCATTTTCCCTCTCTTTCTTTAATGGTGAATTAATATGAAAATGCAAATTATGTTAACAAAAAATTCAATTCAAATTATATCAAAAATACTTGTTTTTGAGAAAGAAAAATGTATAATAAAAAAGTATAAAAGATAATCAAAAAATAATCAAAACGAGGTGTGCGTATGAAAGATAAGATTGGAAGTTTTTGCTTGTTTATTCTGTTTTTCACGGTCGCTTTACTGATGTTTTCTTCTTGTGCGGCTCCGTCAGGAACGAAAGACAATAATCACAATCTTCCTCCGACAGTACCGGTTTTGATTTACCCTTCCGACGGGGGAAATGTTGACTACGGGAATAGCACATTCACCTGGCAGAATTCTTCGGATCCCGATTCGGATAATTTATCGTATAAAATATTTCTTTCAAAAAAGATTGAGAATTTAAACGAGGGAATAAACGTAAATGGAAACCAATTTATCAAAGATTTCTCGATATCGGACAGTGGGACATGGTTCTGGAGAGTAGCCGTCAGTGACGGCAACGGATTTACGGTATTGAGTGATGAAATAAGGTATCTGACAGTAGGGAATCCTCCCGCTGTAGAATCCGACCGGCAGGAAGACAACGATTTGATGGTGAAAAATGTTTCCGACAGTTCGTTTGATCTCGAATGGCCGGAGTTTGTGGATAAGGATAATCCCGGATATGAAATGGAATACAGTGTGTACGTACTTGAAGAATCCGGGAATGCCGTCGGTTCCAGAAATTCTTCGAGAGCAGCGGACGTGGTTTTCAACGCGACAACTACCAGTAGAAACATGAATGTAAACACTTTGATGAAAAACAAGCATTACAGATGGATGGTACTTGCAGCGGCTCAAGGTGGTACAAAAACCAAAGTCGGTGAATCCGAAGTCAAAACGGGGAATACTCCGCCGTCTACTCCGGTTTTAAAGCAACCTGATGATGGTATGGAACAACTTATGATTCCCGTTCAGCTTTCCTGGGATACCTGCATCGATTCGGACGGAGATGATGTGGAATACGATGTGTATGTGGATACGGATTCATTCCCAAAGAAGAAAGTTGCAAAACGCATAGATGAAACGGCGGTAAGCAGTGAAGATTTCAACGGACTTAAACTGAGCGAGGGTACCACGTATTACTGGAGAGTAGTCGCAAAAGACGATAACGGAGGTTATGCCGTATCAGAAATTTTTGAATTTAAAACCGCCGGTGATTCTTCAAATAATCCCGAAGTTGAATGGGTTGCCATTCCCGAAGCGTTGATCGAATCGAACGAGTTTAAATTTGAATGGGCCGGAAGCGATAAAAACGGAGAAGTCGAATATTACGAATACAAAAAAGACGATTTTGATGCGAGTATACCCAGAGCGCATTCGATATGGAAAAAAACTGAAGAATCGGAGTATACGTGGGAAAACATATCCAATGGAGAGCACACTTTTTCCGTACGCGCAGTTGATGATGAGGGAAACTATTCCGAAACAATAAACACGTGTTTCAGAGTTGACCTTGGAATTCCACAGATTCAATGGATCAAACAGGCCAGCGGTACAGTCACGGAATCTTCTTTTGAATTCGAATGGAGTGCACATGACATGTCTGAAGAATCTTCGGCCAGGGACATAATAAAATACAAATTCAGGAAAGAAAGCTTCGGAACTCCCGAAAACCCTTATTATGATTACGGTGAATGGGTTTTCACGGAAGACACTGTGTATACATGGGAGAGCATACCGCAGGGCAGAAACAGGTTTATTGTGAAGGCAAAAAACGATAGATACGTTTATTCGGAGGAAATCATATGTGAATTTTATTGCGATAAGAACACCGAAGGCGCACCTGTTGTGGAATGGAAGGTAATACCACCCGAAGTGTTGATGCGGGATAATTATAAATTTGAATGGAACGGTTCGGATGCCGTTTCGGCAAGGAATATAACATACTACGAGTATTCAGAAGATTATTTCGGAGAAGATTCAGTCAAAAACCGCGATACGGGCGAATGGGAAAATACAACCGATGAATTTTATGTTTGGGAGGATATTGAATTCGGAAAACACAGTTTTTCTGTTAGGGCAAAGGACGACGAAGGCAATTATTCCAATATATTGACTGCTTTTTTCTATAAAAGCGGAGAAAATCCAACTGTTACCTGGGTGGAAAAGCCTGAAGGAACGATTACGGATGGGAAATTCACATTCGAATGGGAAGGATACGATTCAAACGGGGATGATGCCGAATATTATGAATTCAGAAAAGAGAGAAATATAGATTCCTCACAAAGAATATACGACGAATGGATCAGAACATCGCTTAAATATTTTTACTGGAACGGCATACCCGAAGGAAAACACAGATTTTCTATCAGAGCGGTTGATAAGTACGGCAACAAATCAGAAGAAATAAGTGTCGAATTCCATTGTGATATTCCGAAACCCACAGTGGAATGGGTGAAAAAACCCGGTGAAGAAATCGATAAGAATTATTTCGATTTTGAATGGATTGGATTTGATGGATTACCGCAAGAGAATAACAGCAGGGAGATAATAAAATATAAGTACAGGAAAATTTCATGGCTTCCCGAATGCCAAATGGCAGAAGAACGTACTTCATGTTCCGACAGCGGCTGGATATTCACGGATGCAACCGGAGTCAGATGGGACGATATACCGACCGGAACTCATAAAATGATGGTGGAATCCAAAAATAATCAGAATATTTATTCGGATCCTATATATGTTGAATTCAGGTATGAACCGGATATGACTAAAATGCCCACGGTAACATGGGTGAACATACCCGAAGACAGTATTACCGATAATTCGTTTACATTTGAATGGGTTGGAAACGATCCCGAAGAAGTTGCTGAAAGACGAATAATCAGATACGATGTGGCCATGGGTTCCATGAACGGAAGACCGTCAGATTTGGATTTCGAATGGAATGAAACTTATGGCAGCACATACACATGGAATGATATTCCGGTTGGCCGTAATTATTTCGCGGTAAGGTCTGTAGATGACGATGAAAACTATTCGGAGGCGATAGTTACGGATTTTACAAAAACCCTTCCGGATGTTCTGGAGTGGATCAATTCTCCGGAGGCTATTGTCGAACAGAATTCATTCAGGTTTGAATGGAGAATAAAGGCGGACGTCGATCAAAATGTCAATGATATAACCGGTTTCGAATACTGTAAGGATTACAGTGGGGGGAGTTCCGAAAGAGTTGTGAATGAATGGGTTTTTACAACCGCAACCGAATGCCTGTGGGAGGGCATATCCGAGGGCAGTCATTCCTTTGTCGTGAGGGCTGTTTTTGGTGACGGATCGCATTCGCAACTCTTGAGGAGCGTATTCGAGTACGAATGTGTTGAAAAAATTCCCGTAGTGGAATGGGTTACAAAACCTTCCACCGAAATAACGGATGATATCGCGGAATTCGAATGGAGAGGATTTACAGAAACGAGAGTCGTGGATCCGGATGAGGTGTACGCATACGAATATAAAAAGATATCTCATGATTACATAAATGCGACCACAACCGAAAGTGAATGGACTGATATTCAAGCTACCGGCGTGACATGGGAAAACATATCAATCGGATATCACAGGATGAAAGTCAGAGCTTATACTTTCAACCAGACATATTCGGAAGAAATTTCATGTGATTTTTCCAGAACCCCGACCGGAGAAGGAGTGCCTGTTCTTGGTTGGGTGGACGTACCCGGGGAAGTGCTTGAATACGACAGCTTCACTTTCAGCTGGACCGGAACAGACACGAGTTCGTATATCGGTTCGAGAAGCATAGAGAAATATGAAATCGCAAAAGGCAATGTTCCACCCGAAGGTGAAATCCCTGCAATCAGCTGGGAAGAAGCGGATTCTGTGACATATGAATGGAATGGAATAACCCAGGGATATAAGTATTTTGCCGTGAGGGCAATCGACGATCAGGGCAATTATTCGATGCCTCTGTACAGTTTGTTCCTATGCAGGGGAATACCCGCTGAAGTAACCGATGATTTGATCTTTATCCACCACTCTGTCGGCAATAACTGGCTTGAAAGCGGATTGAGGGTTGCACTTGGCGATAAGGAATACGTAGATGAGGTTAACGAAATATATTACGGTACCGTGATGGTTCCGGATGAAAACAGGCCTGCTTCGTTGGGAAGTACTCCAGGTGACAACACCGATATGGATCACTGGCTCTTCTGGTTCAACGATTATTTGGATGGTATCCTTTCGGAAGGAAGCGAAGATGGCAGAAACAGGATAGTGATGTTCAAAAGTTGCTACCCGAATAGTGCGGTGACTTCAGTCGGATCCACCGAAACGGCGGATCCTTTCTCAAGCGAGAAAACCCTCGAAAATTACAAAGCTGTGTTCAGATATCCGGAAGGTAGAGCCGGATACACACATGAAGGATATGATTACAAATCTCTTGATAAAATATTTGCGGAAAATCCAAATACCATTTTCATAGTGGTTACCTCACCTCCTCAATGTTGGGATGAAGCTGATCCGGAAAACGCAGCAAGGGCAAGGGAATTCAACAATTGGTTAAAATATCACTGGATAGAATTCTATCAGGAAGAAAACAAAATCGGTGATGAATATCCCAGAAACGTGTACATATTCGACTGGTTCGATTTCCTTGCCTGTTCTCCCGACGACTTAAATCATTCCAACATGCTTAAGGAAAAATATGGAGGAGACTCCGGTGATTCTCATCCGAACCTTCTCGCAAATCATGAATCCACGGAATATTTCGCCAGCTCTCAAAACAACGTGATAGATTATTTTTGGGAGGAATTTGACCGATAATATTGAAATTCTCCAGAAATCTCATGTGAAAACATTCTTCCCTATACGCATGAGAACAAGCCCCGCTTTTGCGGGGTTTTCATTTATACGGAAATGTGATCGGTTTCGTGATAATTATTTATAGTTTTATCGAGCAAAATTACCTGCTAAAAACATATTTATTAAGATATTATTTGATAAATAACATACATATAAATGTAAAAATATATGATATTATATACCTGTTTTTTATGCTGAAAATATAAAAATCAAGAATTTAATGTTGTTGCACCAGATACTAAAAAAATCCGAGGTGATGGCTTTGAAAAAAGTAGTGTTCATTCTAATGATTCTTGTAATTTTAAGTGCAGGTTTATTCGTATCATGCTGGCGCTCAAACAGAATACAGATAGTTCAGATGGAGCCATCGGATAAGTCGTTTGATGTTCCGGTTGATGTCATACTTAAGTGGGATTATGCCTATCCCGAAGCAGAGTTCGACGTGTATTTCGGTGAGGCGGTTGAAGAAACCGCAGAAAGAAATATGGACAGAGTGGCGTCAGGATTGAAAGAAAAGGAATACAAACCTGAATTGGAATTGCTGGGAGGAAGGACATATAACTGGCAAGTCCGTGCCATAATCGGAGGGAAAGAAAAATACAGAAGTCCCGTAATGGAATTCACGACTATTGGAGAACTATTTACTGTAGAAGCCACACCGGCAGCCAGAGGAGACGTCAGGATCGGAACCGGGAACTGGGGAGATATTTGGACTGAAGAAATTAAAACAGGGGATTTTGTGAGGATAGAGGCCATGGCATCAGGCGATAACGTTTTTACAGGCTGGTTTGAAAATGGTGTCAGGATAACAATGAACAATCCATATATTTTCCATGTTGATTCTCCCAGAAATATAAAGGCAAATTTCAGTGAAAACATAGAGATAACTTTTGAAGACCAGAATCTCGAAAACTTCGTAAGGAACACAACCGGTTATACAGGAAATTCCGCGGGACCGATATACTTGAAAGATGTTTTTGGTATAGATGAATTAAATATAAGTAATAACAACATTACTTCACTGAATGGTATTGAAAATATTTTAAATCTCAGGGCTTTTATTTTTATTAACAGTAATATAACTGATATAACACCATTATCCACTCTTATTAATCTTGAATATCTCTATTTTGGAGGGAATCTGATAAGCGATATAACATCGTTGTCAAATCTGAATGAGCTAAGAAAACTTAGTTTTAATTCTAATCAGGTAATAGATATTTCATCTTTGGCGAACATGACATACCTTACCGAACTTAATTTCGCCTCCAATACTGTAAGTGATATCTTACCCCTTGTCAATAACGCAGGTCTTGCAACAGATGACAATATTGATATGAGAAATAAATAATCTCGATTTAACACCGGGATCGGAAGACATGCAGAACATTCAGGCATTGATTGACAGAGGTGTAATAGTCGATTATCAATAACCGGTTTTTTAATCATGAAAACATGATCAAATTACGGGTATAGATTGAGGCATTTTAGCTAAAATGTAATTATTTTCGAGTTAGTAAAAGTCATGAAAAATGATACTTGATCATTGTTTTTCAACGGCTAAACCTTTTGAATCAAATTCTTACATATTAACAAATATCATTGAGAAATTAAAAAAAAGCAATATAGCGAAATTTCGATTTTATTTTATGGACTGGCTATATGCATTTCACGAAATAATGTATTATAATATTAATTATTCTAAAAATAGTTTTGAAGGGAGTCGAGAGGTGAATATGAAAAAAGTTGTGATTATGGTATATATATCGATATTTATCGCTTCAGTCTTTTTTTGCGATAAAATTGAAAAGGGAATTTTTGAAGTCGAAAATATCGATGTATATTATGAAAGAATCGAAAACAATTCAGAAGAAACCTGCTTCATTTTGATGCACGGATTCGGTGCGAGTACTTTTTCTTTCAGAGATATAGTGCTTCCACTGAGTGATTATGGAGAGGTAATCGCTTTCGACAGACCAGGGTTCGGATTGACAGAAAGAATTACGGATATGGATTTCGAATCTCCGGTAGATAAAAATCCTTATTCGAGGGAATTTCAGAGAATCGTCATCGATAATCTGATAAACAGCTTTGCTGAAAATAAAAAAATAGTGCTTATGGGGCATTCTGCCGGTTGTTCGGTGGCAATTGATTATACCTTGAATCATCCCGGCAAAATAGGTGCTTTGATTTTGATTGCACCTTCGTTGAAGTATCGGAAAAACGGTTCTTTCGCAATGGATTTATTCGTAAAGTTAGCCGAAAACGGACTCACGATTTTTACCAGAAATATTATGCTTTCACAACTGGAGACTGTTTTGGAAAATTCCTGGTACGACAGGGATAAACTCACCGAGGAAATAATTCAAGGGTATAAAATCCCGCTTTCATCAGAAAATTGGGAAAGGGCGCTGGTTAATTTCACCCTTTCACAAACCGATTTCGATTTTACGGCCGAAATCGGCAGCATTAAGGTGCCGGTATTAATAATTCATGGTTTGCAGGATTCGATAATTCCTTTAAAAGAAAATGCGGAAACGTATGAATTGTTTTCTGATCATTGGCTGGTCACTTTCGACAGATGCGGCCACCTGCCGCATGAAGAATGCGCATGGGAATTCATGAGAATCGTATCGCTTTTCGTTGAAAACAGGATATACAGATAAGGAATATGATGTGTCCAAAGTCCTTTCCCGGTGTATATAATGGAACTCCTTCGGCATGCCATTCAAAGAGTATAATGCATATGCGTGAATCCTTTGATTCCGTATAAAGCACCCAGAATTCCGAGTTTATGGCTTTTGATGTCTTTGAATCCGGTTTTTAGATAAAGTCTGTGAGCACCTTCGTTTCCATCGATGACATCGAGTTTCACCTTGTTGAATTTCAGGTATTTTCCGTATTCTATCAGAGTTTTTAGCAACATACCGCCAAGTCCCTTTCCCCTGAAATCACTTCTGACAGCTATTCCATCCATTTGCAGCTCTCCTTTACCCGGTGCTCTGTTCAACAAGGCAGAAAAAATGAAATAAAAAAATCCTTCGGACATTCCCAATATATCAACACAATCAAAAAGCTTCATTTTCATGAAAGGTTTTTTATCTTTATAAAATCCCGAAAAAGCAACCAGTATATCATCGCAATATGCGGCAAAACAGTTTTCGGTGTTTATGCTTCTCTCCAAAAGTCTCAACGCCTGATCGGACGTCATATTTCCCGACAATATTTTCCTCTTGAAAGCTTCATAATAAATTAATGCAGCTGCTTCTGCGTCTTTTCTATCTATTCCTTTTACGATTTTTATTCCACTTTGCAAATCTTTTTCCATTATACTTGTCACCTGCCTCGTCAATATCATATAATAACAATTGTGACAGATTCCGTCACATATGTCCGGAGGTGTTAAAATCAAATTTTCACGTATGCTTGGGATGTTGATGGTGCTGATAAACAAAAAAACCGTTACTGCGAATGAACTCGCCGAAGACTTTAATGTCTCAAGAAGAACCGTCATAAGAGACATAGACGCACTTTGCAACGCGGGGATACCTATTTATTCGAAAAAGGGCTTTTCCGGCGGATACTCTTTGGTAGAAGAATACGGATTCAACACTTCCTTCATCGGCAGCGGAGACATAGACGTCATTGTGGATTCTCTTGAGAGTCTGTCATCGTTATTTGAAAACCGAGAAATAAAAAGGGTTTCGAACCTTCTGAGAACGATGGACGGCAAAAGTGGCAAAAGCAGGAACCCTGGTATTAAAGATAAATTATATATAGATATGAGCCTATTCAATTCGAAGTACTTCAGCGAAAAGATCATCGATCCGCTTTTCTCTTCCATAAGTGATTTCCGTGAAATCTCCTTCATCTGTAACGGAGAAGAGGAGTTTGGGTTTCAGCCAATGACACTTGTCTTCAAATGGTTTGAATGGTTTTTGCTGGGTTATTCACAGGTGAATCATAAATACATGCTGTATTGTCTGACCGAGATTTCTGATATAGTTTATTCTGAAAATAAATTCATCAGAAAGGAATCAATCATAACCGATATAATAGGCTCTTTAGAAATGGAATTTAAAAAAAAGAGCATCAATTTTAAGCTGGCAATTCATAAATCACTAAAAAAAGAATTCGACTATTTCTTTCCCGAAGGAGAAATAACGGAAATACACGGTAACTGGTACGTTTTTTCCGCAGAATATCCTGATGAAGAATGGCTTTACTATTTTTTGATGAGTTATGGGGATAAGATAAGGGTTATAGAACCGGAATCTGCCGTGAATAAAATGAAAAATCACTTGTCAAAGGCTTTGAAAAACTACGGAAATGAATTATTATGATTGATGATAGGATTATGGAATATATAAAGATCAGGGCGAAAGAAAATATCGGTGAAAATGAACTGTACGGACTTGCGATAACCGGAAGTGCCGCGAAAAACAGCAACGACGAATTCAGCGATATTGACATATTGTGTGCGGTATCGGATGAGCTTAAAAAAGTTTCTTCCTTTGTCGAAGTATATGAGGGTAATTACCTGTCTTTTGCGTTTATAAACAAAAAAGATTTTCTTTCCACGTTTTCCGAGCCTGAAAAAGCCACGGATTTTGTTAACGGGTTTAAAGTCATGAATATTCTGTCTGAAAAAGAATGTTTTCTGACCGGAATAAGGAATATGGCCGTAAACTTCACCTGGGATGAAAGTATGCGCAAAAAAGCTGTGGAATATGTGAACAACGGTATGATCGGCTGGATAGAAGAGGTGAATAAATCACTGGGCGGATTGAAGCGCAACGACTATGGCAGAATGCTGAACGGATTGTTCGGCCTCACATTCGGCATGTTCAGGATTCTGAAGGTGCATGGTGGAATCCTGCTCAGCAGCGAGAACGAATTCTTCGAAAGGGTTGTCGGCAAATATGGGGGAATTGCCGGCTTCAGACAAAATGCATTCACTGCATTCGGAGTGGAAAAAGCCGATATAAAGGAAAGAACAATCGCAGGCCTTGAGATTTTCAAAGCCGTCTGCGAATCCATTAAGCCTTCGCTTTCCGGAAATGTTTGTGAAATACTGGCACGGACCGTGGAAAAAGTCGATTCAACTTTAAGCAGCCTATGAATCCGTTTTTTTTCTGACGGCAACATACATTTCGTTGGTCATGAAAAGAAGCGGCATGCTGAAGGCTATGTTTTCCGCGCCACAATCCTGAATTAGTCGCGTGATTTCAGAAACCTTATCTGCCCAGAAAAGTGAAAGGGCATCTCCTTCGAATCCGGATTTCTCAGCCTCAAGCTGCCATCCGTAGAACTTTCTCACATACGAGTTTTCTTTTTTTTCAGACATAAAAACCCCCTGAAGTAAAATGTATACGGGGGATTATAATATAAAACAGCTGAGTGTTCAAAATATCACTTGTTCAAAATCTTATCAAAATTGGAATATGCTATTTTTTCAGCCGCTTCGGGTGACAGTACTTTCAACAACACATCGTATTTTCTTATCTCCGGCACATACGTATCAAAATGTCCTATTTTATCGGTGCCTATTAATATTTTATCGGAATAATCCTCCACGAATTCAAGCCAATCCTTGTCTATCTCGCCGTTTTGAATTATCTGTTCGTCGAATACTATCCAGGAAAGGTCAACCCACGCATTTTCATAGTTATCCAGCAGGTGTTTCGCATTTTCGATTATGGTCGGAATTTTTAAATATCTTGAATAACCCACATGGCACCATACTATGGTAGTGTCGGGATGTTTTGCAACCGCCTCTTCGATCTCGTGGAAATAAATCGGATCCGTTTTTCCTGCGGTGCCTATGTCACTGTGAATCCAAACGGGAAAATCCAACTGTGCCGCCAGTTCATAAACCGCATCCAGCGCGGGATGATTTGCCCTCTCCTGCTCGCCGTAAGTCAGCCTCGATAGATCGTCATGCCTTGTGAGTATTTCTCCTATACCTTCCCACATACCCGGAAACCATTCGAGCATTCTCTTTATGTGGTCGATCGCATTCATATCCGTGGGGTTGAATCCGCATATGAACGGATGTATCCTCTTTCTGTTTTCTTCGGAAGTAAGCAAGAGTTTCCTCGCAAGAATCACATCCGTCGAGGAGTAATAATAAACCTTGGAATCGTCGTCGTTGTAATAAACCGGCCTCAGTGGTTCAGTGAATTCCCAGATCTTCGTGACCGGAAGCCCGAAAAGTATCACCTCTTCAACTTGCCCTTTGTCCATGTTGTCTATCAGCGAATCTATTCCATCGGTGTTCTGTACGAAATCCACAAAATGGCAATGGGCATCTTTTATAGTGTATTCATAAGCCGCCGCAAATGAAACGAGTGTGAAAAATACCAGTGAAAATACCAATACGATGATTTTCTTCTGGTAAAACATATGCGTACCTCCCGGATAAGAATTTTAAGTCCCATTCTATAAATATTATATAATATAAAATAAAAATAAAGAAATATTTCATCTCACTTGCAGGTATTAAATTGCTTTGGATAAATTATACGATGCTATAATCATAGATATGTACACGAAAAAATCAAACAAAAAAGGAGAATCATCATGATCAGCTTGCTTAAAAACAGAAGAAGCGTCAGAAGTTTCAAAGAGAAAAAAATAGGCATAGAAATTCTTGAAATCCTCTTCAACGGTGTGCTCACTTCTCCCGCCGGACATAACATAAAACATGTCGAATACATTTTCATCGATGATAAGGAAGTTTTAGAAAAACTTTCAGTAATCAAAGCACATGGATCGGAATTTTTAAAAGATGCTCCCCAGGCAATTGCGGTAATTGCGGACGAGTCGAAAACTGATGTTTGGATAGAAGATGCTTCGATAGCGGCGACCGTTATACAGCTAACCGCAGAATCTTTGGGACTGGGTTCTTGCTGGATTCAGATGAGACAGCGAAAAGATTCACATGGGAATCTTTCCGAAAACCTGGCAAAAGAAATTCTTGGAATCGAAAACTGTAAAAGGGTAGAATGCATAGTGGCTTTAGGGTATGCGAAGGAACCGCAAAAACCACACCTTGTGGTAGAGAGGGATTTTGAAAGGGTGAAATACAATTCTTACTCCAACTCTCTTTTTAAAGGAAAAGATTGAGATGAGTAACGATAATCAGATGGAAGGAATGATAATGTCCGGTGAGAAAATCGAATTTTGGAGTACATTGGAAACCGATATCGAATACGTTACCGGAATTGAAAAACTTCCGGCCAACAGGAATTTCATACTCGGTAATACGCGTGAAGAACATATTTCTAATCTCGCAAATCCCAAAATAACACATCTGATAATTCGGAGAAAGGATGACAGGTCCCCCGCCGGATTCGTACTGCTTTCAAAAGGAGACGGAATAAAAACCGGGAATCTGGAACTCAGAAGACTTGTAATAGAAGAAAAAGGAAACGGATTCGGCAGGGAAGCGGTAAAAATGATAAAGAAGCTGGCTTTCGAATGTATGGGGGTTCACAGAATATGGCTCGATGTTTTTTCGGCCAATAAAGTTGCAAGAGGGCTGTATGCATCCGAGGGCTTTAAAATCGACGGAATACTCAGAGATTGTATAAGAATCGATGACGGCTTGTATGATGATTTGGTGGTTATGTCAATACTTGAATCGGATTCAGGTGTCTGAAAGTGGTGAAAAATGGTAAAAGAATTCGTGCCACAGAAAAGCGCTACGGATTTTCTCAAACTGAAAGAAGCTTACAGGAGAATATACCTTGATGAAGAATCATTTTCATTCCTAAGCCTGACTTCTATTAAATTCAGCGATGAACAGATAGATGTGTGGCTGTGCAACCATATTGAAAGCGGTATAAGGTATTTTTGCCATCTCGAAGAAGATAAAATCACAGGCATATTAATCACCAGAATCGATAAAGTCGAAGGTTTCGAATTATTTTCGCTTGCGGTGGATGTGGATTCAAGGAATAAGGGAATAGGTGGAATCCTTGTTGATAAATCAGTGGAAATTGCCGAAGAATATGGGTTTCTTGCAGTGGATGTATTCGTATTCGCCGACAACAGAAAGATGCTGAGACTTGTGATAGATAAAGGTTTCATACCCGTGAAAATCGATTATCATGTCCGGCAGGATGGCTGTGACGGTATCAAACTGAGAAAGTATATTTAAAAAAGCCTGCTTTCAGCAGGCTGTAAGGGTATCTGGAGGACTTTCTCAAAGCTAATTTCATAAACAATATTATCATATCAAACGTGAAAAAAGCGTGAATTTGATTTTTGGAGGAAATAATATGAAACGTGAAAAAATACCTGAAAAATTGTTGACAACACTCGACAGAATCAGTGAAAGACTGAAGCACGACGAAAGAATTTGCGGACTGTCTGTGGGCGGATCCTATTTGAAAGGAGATATGGATGAGTATTCGGATATCGATTTGGTGGTATTCGCATATGCGAATTATTACGAAGAGATTCTAAAGGACAGGAAAAATATTGCTGAAGGACTTGGAGTCCTGCTTCAGTGTTTTACAGGGGAACATGTCGGAGAACCGCGTCTTCTGATATGCCTTTACGATAACCCGCTTGTCCATGTGGATTTAAAATTCATAAAACCGGAAGATTATGTGGAACGTGTGGAAGATTCCGAAATAATATGGGAAAAAGAAGGAATGGTGAGCTTCTTCGCTTCAAAAAGCAGTGGAACTTTTCCTTATCCGGATTATCAGTGGATTGAAGACAGGTTCTGGATATGGGTGCATTATGTTTCTCTCAAACTTGGAAGAGGAGAACTCTTTGAAGCTATCGAATTCATATCGTTCCTGAGGATGAACGTAATAGGTCCACTGATTTTAATCGATAATGGAGAACTTCCGAGAGGCGTCAGGAAATTGGAGCAATATGCCGGCGAATATCTTACCGAACTTGAGAAAACTGTTTGCCCTTATGATTATAAATGCTGTTTTCAAGCAGTTGAAAAAATAGTGGAAATTTACAGGAAACTGAGAATAAAATTGTTCGGCGATAAAGTGGTTTTGAACAAAATCGTTGAAAAAAAATCTTTGGATTATTTTGAAGCTGTTCGCACAAAGAAAAGTTCGCATGATAAAATTTGATTAAAAAAGTAAAGTTGACAGGAAAAAATTACAGGTCAAATTAAAAGGAATGTTCCATATCCACTTTCGGAACATTCCTTGTTTTATATATTGTTAAGTTCAATTCAAAACAAGTGTGGTTTATCCAAAGGTCAGGTTAAAATGAAAATCATTTCTTTACGGGAAAAATCGGCAGAACCGATTTGCCGTGTACTTCGTTCAGAATTTCCGCAAGTGACAGATATATTGCCGAAAGTCCGCATACTATACCCACGATTCCGGCGAAGATTTTGAGGCCTGCGCTGTGCGAAAAATCGGAAATGCTTAACAGGAAAAACAGCAACGTGAGCGAGCCGAAAACGAATTGAAGCACCCTGTTGTTCTTCAAAGTCCCAAAGAACATCCCGAGAGTGAAAATTCCCCACAGGAGCAAATATGATCCTATGGATACATCGGTAGGGGAATTCACACCGAGTATTTTCGGCAGTGTCCATACTCCCACGAGTGACAACCAGAAAAAGCCGTAAGCCGTGAATGCGACTTTTCCGAATGTATTTCCTTTTTTCCATTCCATTACCCCGGCTATTACCTGCAGAAGACCGCCGACGAATATACCCATCGCGATTATCACGCTGTCGAGCGGAAAAAGCCCTGCATTGTGAAGATTCAGCAATACAGTGGTCATGCCGAAGCCAAGTAAACCAAGCGGGGCGGGATTTGAAGTGGTGTCCTTCTGTACGATAAGCTGCTGTGATTTCTCGTTCAATTTTATTCCTCCCAATATATTTTAAAAATACAGTGATTAAGACTGTCTGTTCCGTGTCAAGAAAGAAAATACGAGGTATTCTATCATGGCGGTGGTGAAAAAACAATGATAATATTTTCACAATTCGCGGTAAAGTTATTGTAAATTATATCCTTGGCATATTGAAGAGTGGTAAGTTATTGTTGCTCATTCAACTGTCAGGTGTCAAATTCGGAATGTAATGTGATATAATACCGGTAATTTATGGAGGTAAATATGTTTGAGATAACGAAATCCGCAAAATTAAATCATCATCACGGATACCTTAACCGCATCGACGGCAGGCATTTCGTTTGATATAAGAGTAAACCTGAGCCGATGCGAGAGCATCGGCTTTTTTTTTCCCCAAAAACTTTAGCTGTTAAAGGAGATACAAATATGTCAATATTACTCCGTAATTATATACATCATCATATCAGCCATTCAACCGCGTAGCCGGATGTCTGTCCGTTGACATTTTCAGAGTAAAAGCCGGTGCGCAAAAGCACCGGCTTATTTTTTAGGAGGTAAAAACGTGAAAAAGGATATTTTCAACGAATCGACAAAATTATCCAAGTTGTCGAAAATGGTCAGAAAACAATTCGAATGCTGGAATTACGAAGAAATATTTTTGCCTTTCATGGAAGAATACTGCAGTACTTTCAGAGGAGGTTTGAAATACAGCGACGGTAAAGAATTCTACCTGATAAAACCGGATGCTACATCACAAATAATAAACAGGCTGAAACTGAAAGGAGAATACAGGTATTTTTATTTCAACGAATATTTTTCCTTCAAAAACAACTGCTCTATACAATTCGGTGCCGAATTTATCGGTGCGAATTCCCTACAGCAGAAAATAGAGATTTTGAGTGTCGTGATTTCCATACTCAAATCCACAGGGGTAAAAGATTTTTATATTGATATAGGATCTTTAAAATATCTCAACGACATACTTTCTAAAATACCCGGGTTGGAAAAAAAGATTTTGGAAGCTATCGAAAAAAGGAATTTTTCATTAGTTGAAGAACTGAATCTTGAGAAAGCACTGGAAGATGAATTGCGGAGAGTATTTAATTTCCGGGGTAAGAAAAGCGGTGTGCCTCAACTTGATGAAATAACCGAAAATCTGTCTGAAAACAATATATACATAGATACGGGAACTATCAGATACCTCGATTATTATGAAAACATAGTGTTCGAAATATATTCGCCTTCAAGCGGAAGAACTCTTGGAGGTGGAGGAGATTACAGGGTAAACGGAATGACAGGCTTCGGGTTTTCCATTGACCTGAAATCGTTGTCCGAGATTGTGGATTTTCAGATGAATTTTGAAAGAAAACCTGTTGAAGGCGGTATAAAAGAATCTTATGTGAAAGCCAGTGAAATGGTTATAAACGGAGAAAAGGTGGAGGTGGTTTTATGAGTTTGTCGTTTGCTCTTCCCGGTGGAAGGTTGATAGAGGATTCAAGGCGTTTATTTCGCGAAGCGGGTATGGAAATTCCGGAAACTGGTTCGAGAGAATTGGTTATAAAGAAAGGTTCAAATTCATTCGTTTTCGCCAAATCTTTTGATGTTCCCGTATACGTCGAGCATGGTATCGACATGGGAATATCCGGAAGCGATGTGGTCGAGGAAAGAGGATGCGATCTGTTCATCCCCATAGAACTGCCTTTTGGAAGATGCCGTATGAGTGTAATCGGTCCCGAAAATCTCAAAACCGGCATAATGGATATGGAAGGGTTCACGGTGGCTACGAAATATCCGAAAACGGCTTCGAAATTTTTTGAATCGGCAGGTGTGGCTGTCAATGTCGTAAAGCTTCACGGAGCTGTGGAACTCGGACCGAAAGTCGGGATTTCAGATGTAATAGTCGATATAGTTGATTCCGGAAATACCATAAGAGCCAATTGCCTCAGGGAAATACACGTGTTATCCGATGTGAAAGCGGTTTTACTTGTAAACAGAATATCGCAGAAAACGAAGTTCGGGGAGATAAATAACGTAATCAACCGGATAAGAAGCGTGAAAAGCACGAATATATCTTCGGAAGGATTGTTCAACGATTATTTTAAAAGCATTCATTAGGAGGTTATGGATATGGAACTCAGAAAATATGTCTCGGAAATAATTGAGGATATGCGTGAAAATGGGGAAAAAGCCCTGAGAAAATACATGGCAAAATTCGACGGCTATGAAGGTGGTATTCAGCCGGAAATCCAGGAATGGTCACTGGCTGAGAATATTACGGAAGAAGACAGGGAAGTTTATGAAAGGATAATAAAACGTATTTACGATTTTCATGAAAAACAGATTGAACGGGAATTTACGTACATCAAAAACGGTTCGCTATATGGGTTGAAGAGTATACCCATACAAAGGGTCGGCCTGTATATACCGGGTGGAAAACCTCTTCCATCCACCGTTATGATGACTGTAATTCCGGCTTTGATAGCGGGAGTGAAAGAAATAGTGATATGCACTCCTCCGGTTGGCGGTGAAGTACCGGCAGAAATTCTATATCTTGCGAAAAGATTCGGAGTGGAAGAAATTTATAAAATCGGCGGAATACAGGCAATAGCAGCCATGGCATACGGTATAGGAATGAAGAGGGTCGCTAAGATATTCGGACCGGGTAATTCATACGTAAACGAGGCGAAAAGACAGGTGTTCGGTGATGTCGGTATCGACAGCCTTGCCGGTCCATCGGAAGTATGCGTGGTAGCGGATGAGAATTCCGACAGAGAATATGTTCTGAACGATTTGATGAGTCAGCGCGAGCACGGAAAAGATTCCAGGGCATGGTTGCTGACAACTTCGCAGGAACTGGCATCATACTGCCGCAACGGACAAATTGAAATTATGATTTTCGACACCATCGAAGAATGTATGGCAAAGGCAAATGAAATAGCACCGGAGCATTTGGAAATAAACGTATCCGATGCCATCAAGTATCTCGATTCAGTTGAAAATGCCGGAGCGGTGTATTTTGGGAAATTTACCCCAGTCCCGTGTGCGGATTACTTTCTGGGAACAAATCACGTGCTTCCCACAGGCGGAGCTTCACGCTTCTCGTCGGTGCTGACCGTCGATGATTTCAGAAAAAGAATCGCCTTCGCTTCGATGTCAGAAGAAGAGTTTATCGGCGAACGTGGTCTTGGAATCAGAATGTCACAGATTGAGAATCTTGAATATCACGGCAAATCCCTGGAAATAAGGCGGGGGAAAGTGACAGGAGGCTTGTTATGAGGCGAAAGACAGCGGAAACCGATATTTCAATTGATATCGGAGTCGATTCGAATTCGGTAAAACTCGATGATGTGGTGCTGCGTCACATGCTTAATACATTGTTTTTTTATATGAATTCGAATGTTCGGATAAATGCGGAATACGATATGAGGCATCATCTTTGGGAAGATATGGGAATCGCATTCGGACAGGTAATTTCTTCATCCTTTGACAGAAATAGAATTCAGCGTTACGGTACCTCATTTATTCCCATGGATGACGCACTTGTAATGGTATCTCTGGATTTTTCAAGATGCTTTGTCGGATGTGAAATGGATTGCGATAAGTATGAAGAAGGGTTCGATATCGCGTTGTTTGAGGAATTCCTGTGGGGATTGGCAAGAAATGCCGGAATGACTATACACATCAGGAAAATATCGGGAGTCAACCCTCATCATGTAATGGAAGCGGGCTTCAAGGCTTTGGGATGTGCTTTGAAAATAGCGCTTGAATATTCGGTAAATACTTTAAGTACGAAGGGAGTGCTGTGATGAGAAATATTGCCGTTGTAGATCTTGGGATAGCCAATGTGTTCAACGTAGTGAAAGCCGTTGGCGGCTATGCGGTAAAAAAGCCCGCACAGCTGAGTCATGCGGAGAAAATAATCATTCCCGGCGTCGGAAATTTTTCGGCTATTATGGAAAAACTCGATGAATTCAGAGAGGTGATAACGGAAAAAATCGAAAACTCCACACCGCTGCTCGGTATATGCCTGGGATTTCAAGTGTTATTTGAAAGCAGCGAAGAATGCGGCAATACCGCAAAGAATTATGGACTGGGGATAATAAAAGGCAGAGTGAAGAAATTCAAAGGGATAAGAGTTCCGCATATGGGATGGAATCAGATTGAGCTGTCCGGAAAAACGGCGCTTTTCGATGGTCTGAAAACGGGTGACTATTTTTATTTCGTGCATTCATATTATGTGGAGACTGAAGAAACGAATCTTATAAGTACATTTACGGAGTATGGAGAGAGAGAGAACGGCAATAGTTACAGATTTGCTTCTTCCGCAAGCAAAGGGAATGTTTTCGGCGTACAGTTCCACCCTGAAAAATCAGGAGAGAACGGGAAAAAACTGTTGGAGAATTTTATGAGAATCGAGGCGAGTGATTTATGAACATATATCCGGCTATAGATATAATGGAAGGAAAAGCGGTGAGGCTTTACAGAGGAGAAAAGAAAAAAGTCACAATATACGGTGATCCGGTGAAAATAGCTTCCGAATATGCCAAATTTACCGACAGATTGCATATAGTCGATCTTGATGGGGCATTTAACGGAGTTCCCGTTAACTTTGGAACCGTGGAAAGAATTATAGTTGAAACCGGTATGAAAGTACAGATTGGTGGTGGGTTCAGAAATTATGAAAGTATAAAACAGGCATATGATACTGGAGTAACTAATGTGATTGTGGGAACCAGGGCATTTGATTTCGGATTTCTCGAAAAAATCACGAACGATTTTAAAGGTATTACGGTCAGCCTTGATCTGAAAAAAAAAGATTTGATGATTTCAGGTTGGACAAAAAAAGAAAATGCGGATTTGAAAAATATATTCAAATCCCTGGAAGAATATGCTGACAGATTCGTTTACACGAATATTGAAAAGGACGGAACTCTTGAGGGAATATCTTTCATAGAAAAATTCTGGGAAGAATCCGAAATGATTTATGCGGCAGGGGTAAATAGTATGGACGACGTTAGGAAACTTGGGGAAATGGGTTTTTCGGGAGTGATAATAGGTAAAGCGCTTTTGGAGGGAAAAATAAAAATCCGGGAATTGACTGGGTGAAATAATATGTTGGCGAATAGAATAATAGCCGCATTGGATATAAAAAACGGAAAAGTCGTCAAGGGAATCAAATTCAGGAATATTGTCGAGGTGGGAGATCCGGTTGCACAAGCTGTAGCGTACGAAAAAAACGGAATAGATGAAATAGTTTTTCTGGATATTTCGGCATCTTCCGAAAAACGAGGTATAACCAAAGATCTCGTATTGGAGATAGCGAAAGAGATAAACATACCTTTCATGGTGGGTGGAGGTATTTCTACAGTGGGAGAAATGATTGAAATGATAAAAGCGGGAGCCGATAAAGTTTTTATCAATTCGGCAGCTGTGAAAAATCCCGAACTCATAGCCAATGCCTCTTCGGTGATAGGTTCCGCCAATATCTGTGTCGCGATAGATGCGAAATACAGAAATGGTGGATATGACGTGTTTATCAACGGAGGCGACATTCCCACGGGGAAAAATGTACTGGAATGGTCAAAAGAGCTGGAAGAACTTGGTGCTGGGGAAATTCTTCTGACATCAATGGATGCCGACGGTGTTAAAAACGGATTTGACATAATTTTGAACAAAATGATAGCAGATGAAACGGGTATACCGGTAATCGCTTCGGGTGGTGCCGGACGGAAAGAGGATTTCTTTGAAGTATTCAGTCAGACAAAAGTATCTGCGGCTTTGGCTGCTTCGGTATTCCATTATGGGGAAATAGAAATCGGAGAATTGAAAAAATATTTAAAGGACAATGGGGTGAATATTCGACATGAATGAAACGTATAAAAGAATTGTTGAGAACATGGAATGGGAAAAAATGAACGGACTGATACCTCAGATAATTCAGGATGAAGACGGAAAAATACTCACATTGGGGTATACGAATGAGGAAACTTTGACTAAAACTTTTGAAACCGGACTCGTGCATTATTTTTCCAGATCTAAAGGCAGAGTTAGAATGAAAGGCGAGACCAGCGGGAATTATCAAAAACTCAAAAGGGTTTCGACAGACTGTGACAATGATGCTTTGCTGCTTACGGTGGAGCAGGTGGGGAATGCGTGCCACACCGGCAACTATTCTTGTTTTGAATCAGGGGTGGAAATCATGCAAAACGAAATTCCGGATTATTCGCTTGCGGTTCTCAAGGAACTTGAAGAGACGATTGAAATGAGAAAAAAAGACGGTTCGGAAGGTTCTTACACTTCATATCTGTTCAAAGAGGGAAAAGAAAAAATATACAAGAAATTCGGGGAAGAAGCAGTCGAAATTCTGGTTGCGGAATCAAAAAAACAGACTGTTTACGAAACCGCCGACATGATTTATCATCTACTGGTGCTGCTCAATTACAATGATATAAGACTCGAAGAAGTTATGGCGGAACTCGGAAGGAGAAGAAAATGAATTTTAACCGTTGTATTGAAAAATTCGTACCGTATAAAACCGCAGGGACAGAAGGCAAAATCTGTTTGAACAAGAACGAATCTCCGTTCGATATGCCGGAATGTATGAAGGAAAGAATATTGGAAAAAATCAGAAGCATATCCTTCAACAGATATCCGGATACGGATTCAACCGGATTGAGAAAAAAGGTTTCTGAGAAAACCGGTATTTCGGAAGATATGATAATAGCGGGCAGCGGGAGTGACGCTCTTATAAGTGAAATCATGCATCTGTTTGACGGATCGCATATAGTAACCTTCACACCGACATTTTCCATGTATTCGTTTTACGCAAAGAGAATGGGAATCAAAGTTGTTGAAATTCCCCTGGACAAGAATTTCAACATACCGGATTTCGATCTGAACATAATCAGAAATGCCCATTCAGTTTTCATACCGAATCCCAGCAACCCCACAGGGAATTTGTTCGACGATGCGAAGATAAAAAACATCATAGAAACGGGAGTTCCCGTTGTACTGGACGAGGCTTACTGGGAGTTCACAGGCAAAGAATCACTCGGATTGCTCGATGAATATGAAAATCTGATAATACTACGTACTTTTTCGAAAGCGATGGGACTTAGCGGATTGAGAATCGGGCTTGGATTTGCGAACCGGAAAATAATGGACAGATGGTTTTCAATAAAATCTCCATACAACCTCAATGCGGTTTCCGAGCTGATGGCAATTGAAATGCTCGAAAATCAGGCGATGATAAACGAAAACATAGCTTTTATAAACAGTGAAAAAAAGAGAATATATGAAGAATTTTCCGATATCAGCTACGAATCTGCGGCAAATTTCATACTCATGAAAGTGGATGCGTTTGATTTTTTGTTCGAAAATGGTATTCTCGTTCAGAAATTTGACGGCAGGCTTGAAAAACATATCAGAGTTTACTGTAGGAAGCAGAGCGGAAAACGATTTTTTCATATTCAAACTCAAAGAATTTTTTGTCGATGTGAATATTTCGGCAAAAATGGTCATGAAATAAGCAAAAAAAGCATGTATCATAGATGTGTATCTTTTAAATTACCTTAAGGGAGGTAAATATGGCTTTTTCAATTGTAGAGCTTAATCCGGGAAATTTGTGCTCCGAAGACATAGTATGCCTTAGAGGGAAGAAAGACGCACCGTATATAGAATTGAAGAAAAATTGGATGAAGAAGGAATTTTCCAAAGGTTTGAAATTCAAAAAACTCATTATCGAAGGCAGATCATGGGGCTTCATCGAATATATGCCCGGAGAGAATTCATGGCGTCCGGTTGAAGCCGAAGGTTACAATGTGATTCATTGCCATTGGGTCATAGGAAGACATACAAATAAAGGATTCAGGCAGCTTCTTCTCGATGTGTGTATTGAGGATTCGAAAAAGGGGAAAGGCGTGGCCGTCGTTGTGGAAAACAAGCCAAAATCACCGAAGTACAGGTTTTATTCAAGGCGGGGATTTGAGGTGGTAGATGAGGCCGACGGGTTCGTACTGATGGTTTACAGAAACGGAAATGCGGCAAAACCGGAATTTTGCCGATCGACTAAAAAAAGAAACGAGTTCGACGGAATATACATCAGCTACATGGAGCAATGTCCGTATATCGGAAAAAGCATAATCGAAATGGAAAACACGCTGGAAAAATACGGAGTTCCCCACAAAACGGAAAAACTTGAAAATACGGAATCGGTTCGAAACAGTGTTTGTCCGTTCGGCGTTTGCGGGATCTATTACAAAGGCGAATTTCTGACTCATGAGCCGCTTTACGAATCGAAATTCGTTAAAATACTTTCTAAAAACGGGATAATTTAAAAATAAGGTTTTTTCTGTAACGGGGTTACCGAGTTTTAAAAGTGCAGAAACTGCTGGGAAATTTTGTGAGACTATATGTATTTTCATTTGAGTTAACTACGGTTTTCTTTTTGATTAAAAAACATTTCGTGTTAAAAATCCGACTGTAAATGCTTTTAAATACCTCCTAAATGAAGAGGTTGAGCTTAACTATCGAAGGGTATAATCTGGTAGGAGTGAAGTCTCAAACCGATGAAGGAGGTTTAAGCATGAAGAAGTTAGTGATATTTTTATTGGTAATACTATTTTTTTCCATCATTTCGTTTTCGGACGTCGACAGATTCAAACTCAATTTTACCGACAGTTATCTGGTTTACGCGCCCGGTAACAATATTTTGCAGATAACCGCCAATTTAAGGGTTTTATCGTATGGTTTCGACTGGACAGTGAAAAAGGTTTATCCCTATCTGTACCATCTGAAACTGAACACATGGCAGGGCTTTTTTTGGATGGTAAACACCTCCAGGCAGGAAGCATATGTAGTTAGGAATGGGACTTTCGGCAATATCGGAGGACAGCAAACCCGACTTAACGTCAACGTCGAAGTTATCGGCGGATCGACACAGACTCCGCCCGACAGATTTCTGCTTCACTTCAACGACGCATATCTCATATTCGTCCGATCTTCACAGACGTTGCAGATAATAGCGGATAATATGGTGCTCTCCTACGGAACCGATTGGCTGAAGGCAGAAGTTTATCCTTACCTGTTCCATATTAAATACGGCATGTGGCAGACATTCTACTGGCAGGTAAACACATCGAGGAAAGAAGTGTACGAGGTGAGAAACGGTACTTTTGGAAATGTGATCGGCGGTACGAGTACCAACATGAATATTCCGGTAACCGTTTACTGACGAATGTTCAAATCCTACGGGTCTGATTGACGGACATTTTTTTCATTATTTTTCTATTTCCATCCTGGAGCCTTCACTCTCGAACATAGAACCGTTGAGGAAGATGTTCATGCTTTCATAAAGATCGAGATTTTTTTTATACAGTGAGGCGAGTTCATCAAACTCCTGTTTGCTTATTCTGTCGAAATATACATATCCTTCCCTGAGAAAAACCGGACAGAATTCGCTTCTCGAAAGAAGCAGAATGTATATTTCCTGTTTCGTGTCCATATTTGAGTTTTTTCCTTCGTGTATGTAGTCGAACATGTCGCAGAACAGTTTTCCTTTAATTCTGGAGTTCCGTTCGAGTAATTCGCTCCATGCAGAATTGTCTATGCGATCGTAGATGTAATAAAATTCTTTATCCAGCTTTACATCCGATAAAATCGAAGCTGCCACGGCGGATTTTATGAACTCGCGGTCTTGTTGCTTTTCAGAAACATATTCAGTGTGTTTTGCAAACTCGTTTTAATCCTTGAGTTCAGGATATGTGTTGCTTTCTTCCATTCGTTACCGCGACCGGATATTCCGTTTCTTCTGAAGAAATCGTGCATAAAATAATCGACGTATGAAATTAATTTCAGCATGTCTTCTTTTTCTATTGAATTGACGAAGCCGCTTTCACAGTATGTTTCGTTGAAAAACGTCAGCAAAACCGAATTGACGTATTCGTCCCGGCTGGTTGTGTTTTTTAAATTTTCAGCCAAAAGACCGCATCTGTCTTTATTTCTTGCGAATTTTAAAAAATCTTCAAGAGGATCTTCCTCCGTGAGATGCAGTTCATCCAGAAATTCAATCTTCAGAAACCTTTCGCATATGCGGAACATGAATCTTTCGAATAACATGTTATTTTCCTTGCATACGGCAGTTCTTCCGAAAAAACCGTACATCGCCTTGTAAATAATTTCTTTTTCAATTTTTGATTTCGAACGTGCGAGGGTATTTCTATACTCGAAAGACTTAAATATCGAATTTTCGATACAGGCAGCGTTTAAATCCCGCCTGTATGGATATTCAGTAATCAGCCATACGGTTTTCTCTATGAATTGTTCCGTATCCAGACTGCATAAATAAATGAATATCGGTTCTTTTTCCGCAAAAAATGCAATCGATAGGTATTTCAGTTTTTCAACTTTACCATTCTCAATCGCTTCCTTAAAAAAAGAGCGGACTATTTTAACATCATCCGCATTTTTCTCTTTTCTCAAAAGTGATAAAAGTATATATTCATGCCAATTTGACCAAAAAAGGGTGAAAACGAATAAAGACATAAAAATGTTTATGGCCGTGAGTGATACGAAGAAAAAGACAACAGACAAAAAAATCATGGCATACATATTCTGAGGTGACGTTATCTTGAAAATTCCTACGGACAAAAAAAGCAGGCAAACCGAAAGAAGAGAAAAATAATATTCCTTCTTCAGATGGATGCTTAAACCGGTACTGCGTATTTTATCCGAATAAACACCCGGAAGGAAAGTTATTATTAAAAAAACGATGCCCAGATAGAATGAAATATTCGTGATATCGGTCAGAATTCCGTTTGTTTTTGAGAAGAACATAAACAAATATGAAGAGTACAGCGACAGCGCCAACCTGGAAGTCTTATCGAAAAAAAACCACGATGCGCATTTGTGCAAAATCTTTTTTTTAGTCAGATTGAAATCGTAATTTTTAAAGTGATTTATTTTTATCGCAGCTAAAATTAAAATTACGGCCGAGAAAAATACTGTCCATATCAAGAACAGAAATATTGCTTTGCTTGAAGAGTTAAAAATAAAATCAAAAGAAAAATTGAGAAACCCGTTTCCGGTTTCGGGTGTTTTGTGTATATCGGCGGCGTACCTGCTCAAAAACAAGAATTCCTCAAAAACAGATTTCAATTCGTTCAAAATCACACCTCTTTTCATTATGATTTCCGATTAGAATTATAGCAATATATTTCCTTTCGACAAAATTAAAAAGATATTTAAACGATTATGCCATAACTTCAGATTTTTTTGATAAAATACGGATGTTGTGCCGGCGACTTCTTTTGCTTCGTTCCGGTGAATTCGAAGTTATCAAAAGGTGGATGATTTTGGTGGATATGTTTGTAATCCCTGTTTTTCTGGCGCTTGATGCTTTTGCAGTATCCATATGCATAGGTGTTTTCTTGAAGAGAGTATCGAGTGTCCAGGCGCTGAGAGTCAGTCTGAGCTTCGGTTTTTTTCAGTTCGGTATGCCCTTAATCGGCTGGTTTGCGGCATCATATTTCAGAAAATACATAGAGAATATAGACCACTGGGTGGCATTCGCTCTGCTGGCTTTTGTGGGATTCAACATGATACGTGAAGCCATTAAATGCGGGAAAGACGGAGAAGATGAAATAAGTAAAAAAGGCGGCGACCCCACAAGAGGAATGATTCTTTTCCTGCTGGCCGTTGCCACGAGCATCGACGCCATGGCTGCGGGAATAGCGCTGGCTATGATAGATATAAATGTCTGGATTCCTGCTGCCGTTGCGGGGCTATCCACTTTTCTGCTGTCTCTCTTCGGGATTCTCGGCGGAAGCAGGCTCGGTAAAAAATTCGGAGACAGAATACAGATTTTAGGCGGTACGGTTCTTATGGGAATCGGTGTTAAAATTCTGATTGAACATATCTTTTTCTGCTGAAATTCTCTTTTAAAATATTATAAAATGAATAAAATATACCTATCAATGTACCGGAAAACAAACATACTTCGTTGTGATTTGCCGGAATTCGATTTATAATCAATTTTCTGAAAATTTATATACGGGTTATTTGTAGTATTATATATTTGCAATGATTTTTCATAAACAATAAACGTTGCTCTAAGGAGGCAATCATTATGAAAAAAACATTTCTGATTATAATACTGTTTTTTTGTATTTTTTCCGGTTCACAAATATTCTCCAGAATCGGAAGCGGATATTCCGAATACAGATTGATAATAGGTCCAAAATCGACAGTTTTAAAATGTTTTCCTGAATCTGAAGGTGAATTTGCGATTACCTGGCTTGAAAAAGGATTTCCATTGATAGGCAATATCAGATTTGACGAAGATGAAGCGGACGGGGAAATTATGATGACGATAGATTTTTCCAAAACTGATGGTACCGGAAAATTTATAAAGATAGATTGGGGATGTAAAATATGAACAACATCGAAAAACTCGACAGAATGCTTGAAATAAGAAAACAAATATCTGCTGATTTTAAACTGTACGGTTCGATGGAAATAGATTTCATGGCTTTATCATATGCTATATCGGATAAATTGTACGAGAAAGAGAAATTGTTGACAATCAGGGATTATATTAAATCCAGGACGAATATGTTTTCTATTTACAGAAGCAATATAATACAAACTTCGATGATGCTCGAACTTAATACCGGAAATCCCTCCGAGATGTTCGACAGGATGGTTGCCTGTCATGAGATTTTCAAAAAGAACAGATACGGATCGAGCTATTACCTGGCTCTTGCCAATTTCGCACTCGTCTCGGATTCTCAGGTTATTGATGCTGAAAGCATCGTTAAAAAAGGCAAAGAAGTATACGATCTGATGAGAAAATATCATCCTTTTTTGACGAGTGGCGATGATTATCCTCTTGCAATTATGATAGCAAAGCAGACAGACAATATCGCCGAAAAAGTCGAGGAAATCGAGTATTATTACAGACAGCTCAATTTAAAAGGACTATCCAAAAGCAACGGCCTGCAGTTCTTGTCACATATTCTGAGCTTGATCCCCGGAAGCAGAGAAGAAAAAATCGACAGGTGCATTTCCCTGTACCAATCGCTGAAATCCGAAAAAATCAAAGTGTATCCCGATTATTACTGCATTCTGGGATTGCTTTCCTTCATCGCCGATGATGTGGAGGCGGTAACTATAAAAATGAAGGAAATAGTTGCGATATTGATGAACTCAAAACACTATAAATGGATCAGCAAACAGATGATGGCCGTAATCGCCGCATCGTTGACTGTTGATGGCAAGTCGAGCAACACGTTGCCGATGATTGTAGGAGTATCGGTTGAGGTCATACTCGAACAGATCAGACAGACCATAATGATAGCGGTAATGGCCGGAACCGTTGCCGCGACAACCGCGGCCTCTTCATGAAAGTATATCGAATGTATCCGTCGCTTCATGCTATAATTATCTTGAAAAGTATTGTATAACTGCTTTTTCAGAGGTGACGATATGAAAAAATTTCCAATAGGCATTCAGGATTATAGAGAAATAATTGAAAAAGATTATCTTTATATAGATAAAACTGAATATATATAAACTTATTGAAAATGGTAAATTTTATTTTATATCGAGGCCGAGAAGGTTCGGCAAGAGCCTCACTATATCGACTTTGAATTATCTTTTCAAAGGAGAAAAAGAACTGTTCAGAGGGACTTATATATACGATAAACGGGAATGGAAGGAATATCCGGTTGTCAATTTGAGTATGAGTGATGTTGATGTAAAAGATGAAGAAAGTGTCGAATTATCTTTGCATTTTAAACTTGAGAAAATATATAAAAAGTATGGTCTGAGAACCAGAACAGATAACCTTAAAATGAAATTTTCGGATTTATTCGAGCAATTATCGAAAAAGGGAAAAGTGGCAGTTCTTATTGATGAATACGATAAGCCGATACTGGAACACCTTGACAATCCAGATAAAGCCGAAAAGATAAGAGACATATTGAGATCATTCTATTCAACGCTAAAAGATGCGGATCCTTATCTGGAGTTTGTTCTGTTAACCGGAATAACGAAATTTACAAAAACCGGAGTATTTTCTACTCTGAACAATCTCAACGACATATCAGCATGGGATGAGTTTTCACAGATGATGGGTTATACCCAGGAAGAGCTTGAGAAATATTTTGATGTATATATAGATATAGGAATGAAAAAAATGAACAATAAACGTGAAGCGTTGTTGGAGGATATAAAAAATTATTATAATGGTTTCTCATTCGATGGGAAAAATTTTATATACAATCCCTTTTCCATACTGAATTTTTTTCAAAAGTATGAATTTGACAATTACTGGGTTGAGAGTGGTTCGCCATCATTTCTTGTAAATTATGTGAAAAAACATAAAATTGAAATAGATAAAATACTCGGAAATTACATGCAAAAGGATTATTTAATCAGTTATGAGATAGAGAGTGCTCCGCCTATGAGCTTTTTGGTACAGGCCGGCTATCTGACATTTAAAGATTATGACAGAGAACTCGGATATTTGATAGACTACCCGAACATCGAGGTGGGCAGTTCGTTTTCCAAGCTCCTAATGATCAGCGGTTATGGAATAGATATAGATAAAAATGACGGCATAAACAGGAATATAATAATGGCGCTGAGGAATAAAAATTTCGAAATTTTATACGAACAGATGAAAATAGTATTTTCGAGCATACCTTATAATTTGTATACGAACAGAGAGAGTTATTACCATTCGGTGATATTAACCATGCTGTTTTCAACCGGCACCAACGTTAGAGCGGAAGAACTTAACAACCTTGGGAGAAGTGACATTGTACTCAGCTACAATGATGATGTTTATATAATCGAATTGAAAAAAGCTCCTCCTGAAACTTCAATAAAACAGATAAAAGCAAAAAATTATGCCGGAAAATATAAAAACAAAACCCTTCATTATGTTGGAATAGAGATAGATGAAGAAAACCATAATTTAAAAGGTTATAAAATCGAATCTTATAAGAAAAGTGAAATTTAGTCTTTATTATGACTTGCTGAATAATTCTATAACCCTTTATAATAAAGATTGAAAGAGTCGTAAGAATATACAGTGGCTGACCCTTGACCTGCTCCCCAAAAACGAGACAAACAAAATGGTATCCTTAGAGGAAGGGGAGGCAAAAAGATAAATTATTAATTTTTTATCCTCACAGTTTCAAAGATCTAATGTTGAGCAATCCAAATGCCTCGCTTCTTTTCTTATTATTCTTCCGGAATTTTCCTGCTTAACTTTTCCGGTACGGAATATCCCGTGGAAAAGGTATTTTATTCCGCAACTGAAAAACTCTGATTTCAATCACTGGTAAGAGATCCTGACATATTCATCATAAGTACCTGAATTTAATATCTCACCATTTTTTATAATCATAATTTCATCATAATTTTTCAAATTCCTTCGGAAATGTCATGTGTCACACTTATGAAAATCTGTGCATCGGCTCCGAAAATGAATTTCCTGGCATCGTCTCTGTTAAACATATCTATTGACGTGAACACTTCGTCAAGCAGTATTATCCGTTTTTTAGATGCATGGCTTCTCATAAGCAGGAGAATCTGTTTTTCGCCGCCGCTGAGATCCCTGCAGTCTTCCATGTTTTTAATTCTTTTTATAAAACTTGATTTAAATTGACTTTCTATTTTTTCATAATCGGGTTTGTAGGTATCAAAAAGAGAGCAATTGCTATGGTAATCGGCATAAAAAACATGATCCTGCTGATATATGCCCGCCGTTATTTTCTTTATCGAATCTTCTTCTATGGGTATTCCGTTCAACAGCACTTCGCCGCTTTCCGGCAGAATTTCTCCCTTGATAAGTGATAATATCGTAGATTTTCCCGAGCCAGAGGAACCAGTTATTACATACTTTTTCCCGGCATTAAATGTGTAGCTAAAATCTTTTAGCTTAAAATCCCCCCGTTGGACATTTACGTTCTTAAATTCTATTTTCATAGGAATGTCATATTCTATGAGTTCTTTTTCAGATGATTCACCTTCATCTATCACCGCACTTATGGATTTATCAACCTCTTTGGACGCATTTATGGCATTTATGTCGTTTAAAATATATTTAATTGGGTAAATAAAACTTTCAATATAACTGAAAGTCGCGACTCCCGTGCCTATAGGTGATTTCTCCTTTCATAAGCAGATAACCCTACCATTATGAAAGAAGAGAGGCTTATTATATCCATGACAAATCCGTTTGTGATATTCGTAAAAGTCTTGAAGGAACCGAATTCGAGTCTTGAGATCTCCATTTTTAAAAGGTTATTGTAATTTACCTGAAATAATTTATACATAAAGAATCCAACATCATGATTATGCGAGAAAAACATTTGAAAAAATCGATCGGTGTAAATTATATTCGCCAAGATGAATTGAGATACTATTGAGTCTTCTTAGAACAAGAAAATCAATTTAAAGGTCAATATTCGGTAGGAAAGCACTCACAAGCGATGAAATAATTATAACAAGTTGGCAATTCTTATATCCACGAAATATATTAATGCCACGGTATAAATCATGAGCATGTTCGCGGATTTTATTATATCTATAATGCCTTCCAGTTTTAGCTGTTGCACATGATCATATTACATCGTTACCTAAAATATGAAATATATAAATCGACAGTTTTTTCTCCAAAGCGTTTCATGGTATTTTATAATCAATTGAAAACAGGAATTTATTTCTAGCGAGGTATATATATTATAATCTATAAATATGAATTACCGAAACATTTTTCTGATAAATGATACTGAATTATATTGAACTACACTAGATTATTCGAATATGGGATCAGATAGTGAAATGGCTAAATAATTAAGTTTGTAGAACTTCTATATTCCGACTATATCGATAAGAAGTTTATGCAGGTATTTTATTAACCGCTATTTTGAACTTGGTTTGGAAAAAAATGAAAGTAAACTATCTGTATGATGACCGGTATCCTGGTATATTTAAAATAAAAAACTAAATAGCAAAATAGAATCTTTAAACAATAATGCTTTGTAGAGGATAACCGTACCTTGTTAAACAAAGAATTTTATACTCTAGAAGTGTTAAATCCAGAGGCAAATAGTCTATGCAAATGGCTATTTTAAGGAATAATATAGAACATAAATATTTTAAAATACATTCGCATATGTTGGACAAAAAAGATATATTTTACGACGATTTTGCTTATTCAATAACTGAAAGTGATTTTATGAGCAAAATATGTTATATAATGAAATGTGCAAGAGAAGCCTTGATTTATTTATCTCTGGCGGTAAATATAGAAGAAAATAAATCAAATGGCAAAGATACGAAAATACCTTTTAAACTTATTATTTATTAAATTATAAGATGGCGTGATAAAGCACTCATTTTCCTATAAACCTGTCGCATATGGCAAATGTTTCCGGGTCATGAGTTATGAGTATCACTGCTCTTTTTGATTTTTCTTCTTTTATAGCATTCAGGACCTGTTGCCTGGCTTTCGGATCGAGTGATGATGTGGGTTCGTCGAGTATCAGCACATCCGAATCGTGGTAAAATGCCCGTGCGAGGTTTATCCGCTTCTGCTGCCCTCCGGAAAGGGGCTGTCCGTTTTTCTTAAGTGTTGTGCCGGCGTTTATATCTCCATTTTCCATGAAATCGACGGCGGATTTTCTCAACGCTTCTTTGTATTTGCCGAGTTCGATGTTGTTCGAAAGCGATACGTTATTTGCTATCGAATCGGAGAAAAAGCTTTCCTTCTGCGAAGCATAGGCGAATGACAAGTTTTCTTTCCCGTGAATTATTTTCCCGCTTTGCGGCATATAAAGCCCCTGAATCAATTTTACAAGCGTACTTTTACCTTCCCCGCTTTTCCATTTGAGTCCCGTTATTTCATTTGGTCTTATTTCGAATGAAAAGTTCTCGAACAGTTTTTCCCTGCCGTATGAAAAATATAAGTTTTCACCACATAAAACAACTCCGTTATTTCTGATAAGAATCCCTTCGTTTTTATTAAGCGATATCGAGTCTATAAATTCCGCGAGCCGTGTTCCTGAAATCTTACTTTGAGACAACGCGTTTATAAGATGTGGCATCCACCAGAATGGCCAGCTGAAAGAGCCTGACAGTTGTGAAATACCGTTGAAAGCACCGATTGTCAGTTTTCCGAAACTTATATACAGTATCGCCGTAAATGACCTCACGGCTATCGCAACGAACGAGGTGAAATTAGTGACTGTCAGGAATTTCGCAAAAGTTCTCTGCATGCTTATCCGTGCTTTTGCATAACCCGAATAAGCCTTGTTCAAAGCCCCAATTTCAAGGTTTTCACTTTCGTATGTTTTTATAAGTGCCACCCTTGATATGGAACGGGAAAAGAAATTGCGCAGTTCGCCATCTTTTTCCTGTGCAACGCTCTGTGCTTTTTTTAAATTTATTTTAAACATTTTAGGTACTATAAAAGACGCCGTGGACAATGCCAGAATTATCAATGCGAGTTCCCAGGAACGTGAAAATACGAAATAAACTGCGGAAACGAACTGAACGCTTCCGCCTATCATCGGTAAAACAACGGAAGGATACAGTGAGGCGAGTTTTTCCGTGTCACTTGTCATAAGTGTATGGTAGTTCCCGTATTGCTTTTTTTCAATTTCCCGGTAATTGCCGTCGTTCATGGAAGTCCGCAGCTTATCCTGAAGTTTCCTGCAGCTGTTCCGTATTGCTTTTTCGGTGAAAACGGCTGTCATATACGTGCTTAACGCACCAATAACCAGAATTATTATCAAGATTAAAGAGTATCGCCGGAAATATTCCACAGACCATGAATGGATTGAATCCAGAATTCTGCAGAACAGTTCTGCGAGAAAAAATCTGGTCAGAGCTTCGAATATGATTGCAATTAGGAGAATTGAGGAGAAAGCCAATTTGGGCCTGGACAGTTTTTTCAGGGTGCTTAAAGTGGTATCATGCCTCATGATAAACATTCCCGTCTTTAATGGAATATGTTTTGTCCGCGAACCCGGGTTCGGTATGACGGTGTGAAATTATTATTATCCCTTTATCCGCAGCGAGATTTCTCAGGGTTTTTTTCAGGTAGTCTATATTTTTCTCGTCCAGTGCTGAAAAAGGTTCATCGAGTACTATGAAAGGCGAATCTTTGTATATCGCCCTCGCTATCGCCACCCTCTGCAGCTGTCCTTTTGAAAACCCTCTCGATTCATCGACAACCGTGCTTAATTTTTGCTCCAGTTCGTCTGAAAACTCATCCACTTTGGACAGAGCTGCGGCATTTTCCATATTGCCCTGCCCGGTTTCCATTTTTATATTGTCCGCCAACGTCAGTCCTTCTATGCAGAACTCATTTTGGGGCACGTATGAAATATCTTTGAAGCCGACACTTATTCTTTCAATGCCATTATCAATTGTTATGGCCCCGGAATCAGGTTTGTACAGACCCGTAAGCAGTTTGACAAGAGTCGATTTGCCCGAACCGCCAGGCCCTGTGATAAGAGTTATTTCACCCGTGTTGAATTTTAAACTCAAATCATGAATTACTTTTCTGTCTTTGTATGAAAAATTCACTTTTTCCATTGAAAGAGTGCCGAACTTTTCTTTTTCTTCCGAAATCACCGATTCGTTTTTTAACACATTTTCCTCCGGAATGTTAAGGAAATCGATGCATCTTTTGAATGATGCCATTTGTTTTGATATTTCCGACAAAGTACCAGGTATTCTCGTTAGCGGCCATAATATGGTGCCTTCCAGAATCGTGGTGATTGCGGACAATTCTCCGAAAGTAAGAGTTCCGTTTTTTATATCGAAAACCCCCAGCATGATTATGAATGCGTTGGGAAGTATGACAAAAAACAGAGACAGTCCTGAAAGACCTCCGGATAATGCTTTGTTTTTTACGGAGGCGCTGCTGCGTTCGTTGTAATATCTGTCGTGCAAATCATTCGTGTAATCTTCCGAATTATATATCCGTGTCATATCCATGTTATGGAAATCCTCATCGAAAAATGCGTTCAATTTTCCCGTGTTCTCCTGCAATATAACTGTATTTTTCCCGATTTTTTTCGAATAAAGCCTTATCAGCAGAAGAAGCGGTATTGCACCTGTTAATGAAATGATAAATAATCGGGCGGAATAGTTGAAGACAGTCGCATATCCGAATGCTATTCCGGATATTTCTATTATCAGCGGAAGCAGATATTTTGACAGATGTTCGCGAACAATCAGGGTGTCCGATTCCATAAGGGTGAAAATATCGCCGGACGGTATTGAATCCCAGGACTTTTGAGGGAGTCTGTATATTTTCCCATATATTAATTCAAGAAGCGAGTAGCCGGAGTTTACCGAAAGTGTTTCCTGAAGAGGCCTTTTTAGGAATACACAGGCAGAGTAAACAGTTATCAATGCCATGAGTGTCGTAAATACGGAGAGTAAAGAACCACTTGAGTTGTACAGTATGATGTCAAGGCCTTGCTTAATCTGTCCGCTCAGTAATACCGGAAAAATTGATTGAACGAAAATCATGATACCGAGAATAAAGTATTTTGTTTTGGATTTCGTTATGTATTTGAGAAGTTCGGTGAAAGTGTAATTGATCATAAAATTCCTCCACAGCTATAAATCGGATATGAATATTTAGGCTTAACTGCTCCGATGAATTTTTAGACAGATTGAAATATGTTTTGGTGTGTGGTTTGTTAAAAATATGATGGGGGAAATTGAAACCGGAGGAATTGTCCTCCGGTTTATACATCAGGCTCCGAGCTTTTCGTCTAAGGGAGTTTTTTCCCCCATGTTTGCTGTAGAACCGCCGTACATGTCGTAAAGTTCTTTGGGCGCTTTTGAAAACCCGACCACTATTATTATCATAGCCATTATCGATACTATTATCAACAAGTTGTACGAAGGCATCCTGTCGAGAAGCATTCCGTAAACCAGTCCGCCGAACGGTACGGCAAGCTGAGAAGCAATCATCATTATCGAAAAGAACTTTGAAATTATGCTTTTCGGAAGTGTTGCCTGGAACAGGGACATGGTGGGTGTGTCGATAAACGCTATGGATAATCCGAGTAACAGTTCAAGAGACCCCATAAGCATGAAATACGACATACTCGGTGCGTTGAAATATTTTGAAAAAAACGGGAAAGCCGCCAAAGCTATCAGTACGTATATGGCACCCGCACAGTAAAGACCGTTCCGGACCATTTTTATCATGTTCTTTTTATGGAAGAAAGCACCGAAAAGTATGTTCCCCAGAAGAAGGCCAACCATGAAAAATGCCATCAGCACCCCGTATTGCTCTGCGGAAAATCCGGTGGTGATTTTGTAGAAATAAGGCATTATCACAGCGAATCCGGCGTTGAAAAATATGTTCATCATGAAAACGAAAAACAGCAGGAATTTCATGGCTTTCTTGTTGTTTATGTATTTCAGCACTTCTTTTATGTCCGTCAATGCGGATTTGATAGTTAATTTACCAGTAAGTTCGGATTTATGCCTGTATCTTATGAAGATTTCGCTTACTGCCGACAGTATGAAGGAAATACCGTTGATGAGGAATATTGCCTTTATTCCCCAAAATCCGTACAGTACCCCTCCAAGTATAGGTCCCAATATCATGGATGCGCTTTGGCTTGCGGATACCAGAGAATTGGCCCTGGGAAGGAAATCTTTTTCCACGAGCTCGGGAAGCATCGCGATAGTAGATGAGTCGAAAAGCGAATTCATAAGCGACACCGCCACTTGTGCGATTAAGAGTGCCATCAGATTCATGGTTCCTGCATAGGAAAGTCCGGCAAGAATTAGAATAGCCGCACCTCTTCCCATGTCCGTCCATACCATGATATTCTTTTTGTTCCATCTGTCACCCAAAACTCCGGCAAAAGGAGAAAATATCAGATAAGGTATCAGGTTTACCATTGTAAATATGCCCATCATCGTTCCCGATCCGGTGATATCCAATATATAGAGCGGAATTGCCACCATCTGGATACCGCTGCCTATAAGTGAAACCACTCTTCCTGTTAAATATAACCAAAAATTTTTCATATTCTCAGCCATTTTTATCACCCTTGTAGATAAATTATGTTTGTGTGCAAAAATATTTTTTCACGAGTTGAATTTTATCATTATAATTTAAAAATGTCAAGTAAGAAATTAAAAATATTGATTATTATATTAATAAATTGATGATTTTGTTCTGGATGATTCAAAAAAGCGAAGAAATTTCTTCGCTTTTTTGGGATATCTTTTATAATAGTTGAAAATTAGCGGTTGAATTACTTTTTATAAATCGTATACGAGAGTTCATCGATCTGATTGGCCATAAAGAAATTTGAAAAAATGTCTATTTGTCCAAAGCAGGAGATATAAAATCGTCAATCAACTCCCAGGGGTCGTTGCTTTTAACCTTTATTTGAGAGGCAACAGCGACCACCAGGTCTTTTTCGGGGATAACGTATATGGCATTTCCGCCCGATCCCAAAGCGGCATAAATGTGAGGTTCCCTGTCTTTCCTCATCCACCACAGATAACCATAGTCTTTTGTGTGTTCCGTTAAGGATTGTTCAATCCATTTTTGAGGGATGACCTGTCTTTCATCCCATTTTCCGCCGTTGAGGTATAGAAAACCGAAACGTGCCATGTCACTCAGTGTGAGCGTGAGTCCCCAGCCACCCACCGTGATTCCATCCGGGTCTTTTATCCAACCGTTCACGTTTTTACCGAATACATCATCCAGTTGGAATGATTTCATTTCCCTGTCCGGAATTAAATGCATTCCAATGGGAGAGAACAGGTGTTCATTCACAAATTCACCTGCGGATTTTCCGGTAGTTTTGGTTATTATTGCCGAAAGTAGATGAACTCCGGCGGTGCTGTAATTAAAATCGCCAAGCTCCCCGTTCTTTCCCATGTTATCCAGAATATATTTTATCCAGTTTTTCTGCCTTCTTAACCTATCAAGAGGTTCGAATCCACGTGTTCCGCTTTTCCATGCATAAGGCACCGTCATCGTAAGCAGATGTTTTATGGTTATTTTTTTCTTCATAAAATCGGTTGATGAAGCTGAATATTCAGGAAAAAAATCAAGAACTTTCTGTTCGGTGCTTTCAATATGTCCCATCCCGATCGCTATGCCTATGAGTGCCGATACCACGCTCTTGGTGACCGAAGCGACATGATGCGAATCGTCATGCGTAAAATTTTGAAAATACTTTTCGTACAAAACATATCCATTGTGGATTATCATTATTCCATTCATGTTTTTGTATTTGGATTTGATTTCCCGCTCAAGAGGTTGAAATATATTTGAATTGTATTCAATTTCCGTGTTTTTCCATGCCGAAGTCGGCCAGTATTCTCTTTTGGAATTGTTGAATATCATAAAATAACTCCTCCTTTATTTCAGATATTTCCCGGTTTTTGATTCCGGATTGTTTTTCAGCATTTCGACGGTTCCTTCGGCTATTATTTTTCCGCCATTTTCTCCTCCATCCGGGCCGAGCTCGATTATCCAGTCGCAAACCGACAGAACCTGGGTGTCGTGCTCGATCACTATTACGGAATTGCCTTTTTTAACGAGCTGATCCAGTAAATGTATGAGTTTTGCCGTATCGTAAGGGCTGAGTCCGGTAGTGGGTTCGTCGAGGACGTAAAGGGTATGCCCTTTTCTGTTTTTGCCGATTTCTTTAGCAAGTTTTATTCTCTGAGCTTCGCCGCCGCTGAGAGTAGGGGCAGGCTGACCCAGTTGAATATATCCCATCCCGATTTGCTCCAGAGTTCTCAGAATCGCGACTATTCCCTTTTGTCCTTTGAAAAAATGTACGGCCTCGCTAACCTGCATTTCGAGAACCTCGTGTATGTTTTTATCTTTGTACTTTATGGATAAAGTTTCGCTGTTATACCTTTTACCCTTGCATTCTTTGCATGTGTTGTATATGAACAGATTTCCGCCCAGCCAGATTTTCTCGCGTCCGCTTCCACTACAAGCGGAACATGCACCTTTTGAATTGAATGAAAAGTCTCCGGACGATAAATTGCCTTTTATCGCCGCAGTCTGCGCTGAATAAAGTCTGCGTATTTTATCCCATATTCCTATATAAGATGCTATTATGGATTTCATCTGGCGTCCTATAGGTGCCTGGGTTACTTGTGCGTATTCCGAAATGTGTTCTGTTCCTTCCAGTCTGTCCGCAATGGTTTCTATGATGAAGTCTTCCCTTTCTTCTTTGTCCGTGCTGTCATCAGAATCCATTTCGCAATCTTCGCTTTTATTTTGAAAATATCCTTTCAGCAACGGAATCAGCGTATCCGAAATCAGAGAACTCTTCCCGCTTCCTGAAACTCCGGCAATTCCGATGAGTCTTCCGAGTGGAATTGAAACGGTTACGTCTTTCAGGTTATTTGTCTTTGCATGGTTTATTTTAAGGTATTTTGGTTCGCAATTACCGTCGTAATCATTTATTATATGATTTGGTGTTTTTTTTGGCATAGAGATTTCACCGGACAGGTATTTTGCGGTTATCGATTCACCGTTTCCGTACAATCCGTCCAGGTCTCCCTGATAAATCAGTTCCCCGCCTCCCGATCCTGCGTATGGACCGATATCTATTATGTATTCGCAATTTTCTATGGTCTTTTTGTCATGTTCCACAACAATTACCGTATTCCCCTGTTCCTTAAGTGCTTTTATCGAATCTATCAGCGTTTCTTTTTCTGATTCGTGAAGGCCTGCTGTCGGTTCATCCATTATGTATATCAGAGAGTCCATTTTAGATTCCAGATGGGCGTTCAGAAAAAGTCTCTGAATTTCTCCACCGCTTAAAGTGGGCATTCCCCTGTAAAGGGACAGATGTCCGAGTTTGGATTTTATGAGATTCTCGATTTTTGTGAACGCTTCGTTCAATATGTTTTTACCGAACTGGGAGAATATTTCATAATTCGGAAGGTTTTTCAAAAAAATGTGCAATTCGGATATGCTCATGCAGCACAGCTGCCCTATGTGTTTCCCGTTGAGTGTAACACTTCTGGCTTCTTCGCCGATTCTGTAGCCCTCACATTCGCAGCATTTTTTCAATGAATAGATTCCGCTGAAATCTTCTCCGAATTTAAAAACACGGTTCTGAAATATTCTGGTCAGGCTGTAACTTCTTTTGGAGGAGTTGCTGTTGACATGATGCCCATAGATGATATCTTCCTTTACGTCATCGGGGATATTATGAAAAGGACAGTCAAGATACTCTTTGAAATGCTTGTGTAATAATCTTTCATATCCGGGGGTCAGGGAGATTTTATCGAATACTTCCCTTAGAGTTGTTTTTGAACCGGGTACGAGTCTTTCCATATCTATTTCATAATACGTCCCTTTTCCGGAGCATTTCAGACACATCCCGTCAGGAGAGTTATAGGAGAAATAACCTGCAGGCAGACGTTCTTCGGTTTTACCGCATTTTGGACATATCAAATTTTCATCAACGGTATTTCCGCAATTGCGACAGTGAATTGTTCCTTCGGATGAATAAAGCAAAGACAACAAGTTTAGGATATTAGTCCTGGTTCCGACTGTTGAACGTGAATTGCTCTGTCTGATTATATTTTGCTGAACGGCTATTGCCGGTGATATACCGCTTATACTGTCGAATTTGTTTTTTTCGTCTATCTCGGTGAGTATTCCCAGAGATTGCAGATATTCTTTTCTTCCTTCTTCGAAAATGATATCGAATACCAGAGATGATTTTCCCGATCCGCTGACACCGGTTACGGCTACTATCTTGTTTTTTGGTATGGAAACGTCTATATTTTTAAGGTTGTGCAATTTCGCACCTTTTACGGTTATGTTTTTCATAAATCCCTCCATAAATTATTCAATATTCAATTATGCCATGGCAATCATATCCGAGATGATGTTATCACATAATTTTTAAAAAATCAAGTTTTATATTAATAATTTTAATAAAAAACAAATTTTTATTTTAAAATAAAGCTTTTTATTTGAAATTATTTGTATTTATTTCAAATTATTGATTTCTCGATTTTGTCGGAATGAAGGGGTAAACCGGATAATTCCCAGAGGAGATTATAAATAACAGAATTTATAGTTATAGGGTATGGAAAAAGTCATAAAGTATCTGAAATAAAAAAAGGCCCGAAGGCCTTTTTTTATTTCAGATACTTGTCAAACCATTCCGTGATTTCTTTGAGTCTTCTTATCCTGTGTTTTGGCTTGCCGCTTCTGGAAAGCTCGTGATTTTCTCCTCTGAACATGCAGAGCCTGGATTCCACACCAAAATATTTCAATGCGGTGAACATCTGCAGTCCTTCGGGATACCAACATCTGTAATCCTCTTCGGAATGAATGAACAGTGTGGGTGTTTTGACTTTATCGGCATATTTTAAAGGTGATTGCTTCCAGAGATTATCGACATCGTTCCACGGGGTGGAGCCTATCTGATCATCGACGAAATAGAACCCTATATCTGTGGTGCAGAATTTTGAAATCCAGTTTGAGATACTTCTCTGAGATGCGGCAGCGGCAAATCTGTCTGTCTGTCCTATAATCCAATTTGTCATGAATCCGCCGTAAGAACCACCCGTGACACCTATTCTGTCTTTGTCTATGAAAACGTATTTTTCGAGAACCACGTCAACGAATTTCATCAAGTCATCATAATCGATTGTCCCGTATTTCCCCCTGATATCGGCAAAATCATTTCCTTTTCCGCTGCTTCCCCTGGGGTTGCAGAAAAATACGGCATATCCTTCGTTTGCCCAGTACTGCATTTCGTGGAAATAGATGCTTCCATAGGCGGTTTTTGGTCCGCCGTGTATGTCAAAAATCGCAGGATATTTTTTGCTTTCATCAAAATCTTTAGGCTTTATGATCCAGCCGTCAACAGTTATTCCCGCTTCGGTTTCAAATGAAAGGTGTTCCGGTGTACCTACATATTTATCATTTTTAGAAGAGTTCAGACAGGTGAGTTTAATTTCGGAATTATCTTTATGCGTATACAGTTCCAACAATTCATTTTTTCTGAATCCCGAGAAAATGATTTCACCGTCAAGTATTATAAAATCATCTACGGAACCTTCTTCTTCTATTAGTGTTTCTATCTTTCCGCTCGCATCTATTCTGTTCAGAATTGAATTATGATTTTTCGTCGTGACAAAATAATAATAGTCTCCTTCTTTTGTCAGATAAGAATCCGAACCGGAAGCGCCGAGTCTGCAGTCGGAACCCACGGAATTTCCCGGTGACATATCGAGTTCGGGAGTTATACAGTTCAGAGTTTTATTTTTGGAATCGAGTATGTAGAATTTCGGATTTTCATTTACACCGTATGCTTTCATATCGGTTCCGACAGTGAAGTATCTGTCGTCCCCCAAAGGATGTACATCCATATATCTGAAATCTTTTTCGCCACTTATTTCCGATATTTCTTTCGATTTGAAAGAGTAGACGTACACTTTGTTGGTCAATTCCATTTTGCCGTTAAAATCGGATGCGGTAAAAAGGATTTTATCGTTGTTGTCTATCAGATGAACTGTGCCGACAGACCATGTCTTTTCTGTCAGAGGTTCGAGATACCCGTTTTCGGAGTTGTAAAGATACAATCGGCTTCTTTTTTTGTTGGTGTATCCTCCACCGTTGCTCCAGAACGGAATTTCCTCAAGTACCTCATAATCTTTTTCTTCTTTCATCTCTTTGAGCGCTTTTTCTTTTTCGGAGTCGTCCATTTTAGAAATATCGGGTTTGTCGATATTCTCATAAACCTTGATCAGGTAATCGTTATCTTTCAGCGGTTTGATCGAGGTAACCGTTTTGGGAATCCTGAAACATGGCAATGCTTCTCCGCCGTTTAAGGACATTTTGAAAAACTGTGTGAATTCTTCACCGTTTTTGAGTTTTTCCCTGTCTTTTTCATCCCTTACTGAGGGGAATAAAACAGTTTCATCATCCGTGAAATAGAAATTTTTTTCCTTACCCATTCCGGTAAGTTGTACATATTTTTTTGTTTCGTTGTCGAGACACCAGATAAAGGATTTGTAATCGTTGTTTTCCATATCAGCTTCATGAACGACAAAAAGTGTTTTACTCCCATTTTCATTTTTTTTCAAAGTTGACAGGAATTTGTATTTGGTAAAATCGTCAATCCTGAGTTTTTCCATAATTACCCCCTTATAAAAATTCTCATAAGTATGATTTACGAAGTATATGATATCATAAATTTAGTTTGTTTTCCTACCTTTTATTCGTGCTTTAAATTTCGCCGTCCGACGATTTTAAAATAAGTATCTGTCTTCCCGTTACTTCATAAAGCGTGTCGACGGGGTTTCCGGTGATGAGATCCGTATATATTGCATCACCGATCAAATCATAATCCAGTTTGACTGTTCTGTTCCTTGAATTGATTACAACCTTTATCTCTCCGTTTTCATCATATCGTTTAAAAATCAGTACACTGGCTTTTGAGGGTATAAATTCGAGTTTTCCGGTTTTCAGGCAAGTGTTGTCCGCCCTTATTTTTGACAGGATTTTATAAAATTCCCTTATTTCGTGATTCTGCATTTCTTCCTTCCAAAAGTAGGGCTTGCGGCATTCCGGATCATCCGCTCCCGTCATTCCAATTTCATCACCGTAGTATATAACCGGAGATCCCTTAAATGTCATTTGTAAAGCGACAGCTGTTTTAATCGCATCCGTGTTTTCGTTTAGTATGGTCGATATTCTTTCGGTATCATGTGATCCGAGCATATTCCAGATACCGTCTGTTATTTGCGGCGGATATTCTTTCAGATACTCATTCACGCTGTTTATAAAATTGCCGGCATTTCCTCCTTTGCTGAATGAGATCGCGGCGTCGCGGAACAGATAATTCATAACCGAGTTCATGCAGGTGTTATCGAAATAAATGTTGGCGTTTTTCCAGTATTCTCCGACTACAATTGAATCTTTTGATATTGATTTTATTACCGGGTACAGGAATCCGGACAGGAAAGAGTATGTGAATTGATCGACAGTATCGAGTCTCCAGCCATCTATGCCTTTCGAAAACCATTTCCCTGTTACCGAGGCTATGTATCCCCTCACTTCTTCGCTGTCGTGGTTGAATTTCGGAAGTGAAGCGTATCCCGACCAGTTGAGATAACTGCCGTTGACTTCTTCTATTGGGTATTTCAAAATATGGTACCAATTCAGATATTTCGATTTTTCCTGGAAAATAAAGTTTTGCTCCATGGCAAAAAAACCGGTTCCGCTGTGGTTGAAAACACCATCCAATATTATATTTATTCCCTTTTCATGCGATTTTTCAACGAGTTCAGAGAATATTTCTTCATCGCCGAATGAATCGTCTATCCGTAAATAATCGGTTGTGTCGTATTTATGTGTGGAAGGGGCCTGGAAAATCGGGTTCATATAAATACTACCGATGTTGAAATCTTTAAGGTAATCGAGTGATTCTATTATACCGCGCAGATCTCCGCCGAAAAAACCGTTTGATAATTCACCGAGAGTATATTGATTTTTTTCGTCTCCGTACCAGGATTGCTTATCGGTTTTGTCGTTGCTTTCATCGCCGTTTTTGAATCTTTCGGGGAAAATTTGATAGACAATACCTCCTTTTGCCCATTCCGGGATGTTTAAATAGCCGATTGGGGGATTGTCGAAGTCGAATTCGAAGAAATCGTTGTTTTCTCCGTACCCGTAATCGATGAAAATCCCGTCGGAAATTCTGAACCTGTATTTAAGTATCCTGAAGTCGCATTTAAGATGGAATCTGTATATCACGGTGTTTTTCATCGGGATTTTTTCTTTTTCCATTTCCGATGAGTTCGAAACGATTTCCACATCGAAGGCATCGGTCGGGTCCACCTCTATTGAAACGTAAATTTCCCCCGGTGAAACCGGATTAATATATTTTCTCGTATTTTCAAATTTAAGGCTGTTCGTTTTGCCGTCACCGAGAATGTTTTTTGAAATATCGCTCACAATTCTCAAGCTGTAAACCTGATTTTCAAATTCTGCGATTTCAGGATTTCGCGGATCGAGTACTGTGTCATTCCCGTAGGAATACCTGTAAAGATACCTGCCTTCCGGCAGATTGACGGTATATTTCCAGAGCCCGTTTTCGTAGCTCATGCTAATTGGTTCGTAATCGTTAAAACTGGCTATTAATCTCATTTCATCACTCTGAATGGAGTTTACGAATACGATATTTACAGAAAAGCTCAGAACAGAAACCAACATCAAAATTGAAAAGAAAAGTTTTTTCATGCTTTCGACCTCCCGCCTACGCGACATACTCTCATTCGTACAGTCAGAATAACGGATATTCCCGATTATAATTAAGATTTTAGCACATAATGTGAACTAATCTTTTTAAATTTCTTATTTCTTTGCTGTTTGAAATAATTTGTGATATCATTCCATAATTTCAGCGATTCCCGGGGGTGTTAATATCAATATAGGCGTTATAGGTACCGGAAATATCGGCGGTATTTTTGTACGGAAATTCAGCGAAAATATCGGTGAAGATTCAAATTCAAAAGTGTATTTTTACGACAAAAATAAAAATAAAGAAGAAATACTGAGAAAACTCGAAAACTCTGTCTGCGAAGATTCCCCGAGAAAGGTGTGTCAGAATTCGGAAGCCGTTTTTCTCGCGGTGAAACCGCAGGACAGCAATTCTCTTTTTAACATGATTAAGGATATCGATTTTTCCAACAAGGTCATAATAAGTACTATGGCCGGAGTGACTAAAGAGAGTATAGAAAACGGTTTGCTTACAAGAAATATCGTCAGAATAATGCCGAATGTTCCGATTTCCATAGGCAAGGGGGTTATCGGAGTTGATTTTCCCGATCATTTTTCGGAATGCAAGGTCGATGAAATATGTGATTTGTTGGGAATTCTCGGAACCGTAGTCAGAACGGAAGAAAGAAATTTCCCGGCTTTAACCGCTTTGAGCGGCAGCTCGCCGGCCTTCATTTTCGTGATCATAGAAACTCTTATTGATGCCGGCCTCATGATGGGACTTTCTTACGACATTTCAAAAAAACTCGTGTTGGGGACGCTTTCCGGCACCACCGAAATGTTGATCGATGACGATGATTTGCATCCGGCTGTGATGAGGAATAAAGTGACTTCGCCGGGAGGTACGACTATAGACGGTGTGTACAGGCTGGAACGTGAGGGCTTGAGAGGAATACTGCTTAAAACAATGCTCGAGACATATAACAAAGCGGTTGAACTCAGTAAAAAATAGACAATCCGAATTTTAAATTCAAGTGGGTGGTTTAAATTGACGACGGTCAGGCAGCAGTGTTTCAGGGCTTATTCGGCTTTTGAAACGTTGAAAATCATGAAAACTTCGGTTAAAAATCGTATAATCAGAAAAATCGGAGAAGAGATACTTGAAAATTCAAATGATATTTTAAAGGCAAATTCACTTGATGTGCACACGGCCAGGGGGAAGGGAGTTTCCGCGCCACTGGTGGACAGACTCGAATTGAACGAAAAAAGAATTCATGCAATGGTCGAATCATGTGAGAAAGTGGCCGCATTGGAAGATCCTGTAGGGAAAATCCAATATACAAGTATATTGGAAAATGGGTTGAAAATATCCAAAACAAGGATTCCGATCGGTACTATAGGAATGATTTATGAATCGAGGCCCAATGTCACCGTAGATGCTGCCATTCTTTGCCTGAAGTCAGGAAACAGCGTGGTTTTAAGAGGGGGTTCGGATGCTTTTAATTCGAACGTAGCGCTTTGCGAATGCATAAAAAAGGCTTTGGAAGGTTCAGAAGCACCTTCTTCATGTGTTGAATATCTTGCGCAAAAGGACAGGGAAAGTGTCGGAATGCTCATGAATATGAGAGAGTACATATCACTCCTGATACCGCGAGGCGGCGGAGAACTTATAAAATTCGTAAAGGAAAATTCCACGGTACCGGTTCTGGAAACCGGTGTCGGAAACTGCCACATATTCGTCGATTATAATGCGGATTTTGATAAATCAATTGATGTGATAATCAACGCGAAAACACAGAGGCCGGGAACGTGCAATTCCGTTGAAACCGTCCTGATCCATGGGGAAATCGCCTCGGAATTTCTTCCTTTGCTTGTCAAGGCACTCAAAAAACACAATGTGGAAATTTATGGATGTGAAAAATGCAATTCAATTGCGGATGTTTTAAAAGCGACCGAAGAAGACTGGTTCAGAGAATACTTGGGCCTGGCAATTGCGATAAAAATCGTTGACGATGTCGAATTGGCAATAGAACACATAAATAAATATTCTTCACATCATTCGGAATCCATTTTGACCAATGATATCGAAAATTCTAAAAAATTCACCGAATTGGTGGATTCCGCTGCGGTATATGTAAATGCTTCCACGAGGTTCACTGACGGAGAGCAATTCGGATTCGGTGCCGAAATAGGAATAAGTACGCAGAGAATTATTGCACGCGGGCCGGTAGGATTGAACGAGCTTACCACTTACAAATACGTGATAGAGGGCGATTACAGTATAAGGGGATGAATTTATGGCAAGAATTGTGGTCAAAGTCGGCAGCAATTTGCTTGTCGACAGTTGCGGGAGTATTAAAAAGGATTATATTGCCGAATTGGTGAGGTCATTGGCTCTACTTAGCAGAAAAGGGGAAAATATAGCGCTTGTTTCATCCGGAGCCAAAGCTGCGGGATATGGCTATCTGAACAGATTCAGAGATAAAAAGGAACTTTATTTAAAACAGGCTCTTTGTGCTGCCGGTCAGGTGCAGCTTATGAAAATATACGAAAATGCCTTTGATTTTTACGGAATAAAAATAGCTCAGATATTGCTAACTAAAGATGATTTCGTAGACAGGAGCAGATTTTTAAATCTCAGAAATACTCTGATAGGTCTTACCGAGATGGGAATCGTTCCAATCGTTAACGAGAATGATACGGTAGCGACAGAGGAAATCACATTGGGGGATAACGACTCTCTTGCCTCGAAATTTTCCATTGGATGGAATGCGGATTTTCTGGTATTCCTGACTTCCGTCGAAGGTGTCCTGGACGTAAATTCGAATTTGATAAGCGAGTACTCCCCTGATATTCCCCTGCTCAGTAAGAGTTCCACGAGTTGGGGGAGCGGTGGGATGAAATCCAAAGTGGAAACGGCTTATAATGCCGGATCTGCTGGTGTTGAAACTTGTATATGTGATGGAAAAAATCCGTCAAATATTGAAAAATTCGTTTCAGGGGAAAAAGTTGGAACACATTTTGTACCTGTAAAAACGGATAATGCGAGAAAAAGATGGATAGGATATCTGTCGGAACCGAAAGGTGAAATAATACTCGATAAAGGTGCCGTGGAAGCGGTTATGAACAACAACAGCATTTTGCCGGTGGGGATAATCGATTATAGCGGTAAATTCGAAACGGGTGATACGGTCGAAATTAAAAATGTCAAAGGTAATCTCATCGGAAGGGGTATTGTCAATTGTTCTTCCGATTTGGCTTCGGAAGTTGTCGGTAAAAACGGCAGACAGATCGGAAACGATTTGTGTAAAATATTCATACATATCGACAATTTCGTAAATGTATAGACTAATCTGTCTCTTTTATGAGTATTTCTATGAAAATATCCACGATTTTTCTTTCAAATTGCAAGTCTCTGTTTTTCAACAGTTCGGACATTGCGGCTTCTTTTGACAATGCCCTCCTATATGGCCTGTCGCTCGTCATGGCATCGTAAGTATCGGCAACGGTTATTATACGCGATATAAGCGGTATGTCTTCACCGGCAAGACCATCGGGGTAACCGCGTCCGTCCCATCTTTCATGGTGATGCTTAACATATACCGACATATCTTTCAGGCCTTTTGAAGAACCGAGAACCTGGGCTCCCCATATTGGGTGGTTCTTTATAACTCCGAATTCTTCTTCCGTAAGCTTTTCTACTTTTGTAAGAATCTGCGGTGGTACGAGTATCTTGCCTATGTCATGAACAAGACCGGTCCAATATACTCTCGACACGAGATCTTTTTCCAATCCGAGTTTTTCGGCGATTATTCCGGAATAGAAAGCCACATTCTCGGAATGCCCTTTCGTGTAGGGATCGTAAATCTCAAGTATACTTATTATGGACATTATTATGTCTTTTTGGAAGTTTTCCTGCTGAGTCAGGAATTTCTGTAACGCGAGAAAGGAAGTTACCATGTTTGAAAATGCCCTGACAAGTCTCAAATCCTCAAAAGAGAAGTTTTCCGCACTGTCCTTTGAAATGTCGAGTGCAAAACCTCCCAGTCTTTCCGTTCCCACACACATTCTGGAAATTATGGACGATTTGATAGGGAGTGTAGCCTCATCCAATACTTGAATCATCTTTTCATCCTTAGTCTTTCTGTCGTATTCGTTGAGATCGTTTATGATCTTTGATTCTCCCCAGTCTTCAAAAGAATCTGATGTAAGTTCCAGCGAGTTTAATTTGTCGATATCGTGGCCGATGGTGTAGATATATCTCCATACATTATTTTCATCGACAACGGATATGCTTCCGTAATCGGCTTTCGGAATCATCGAAACCGCTATTTCAAGTACATCTTTCAGAAATTCATCGTCTTTTTTTATAGCGGAGTAAGATAGTCGGGAAGTGAGGGAAATCATATCTTCAAACTCATGTGCGAGAGATTCGATGGTCATATACGATGATTCCAGCTCCTCGTTGTTGGCCAGCAGTTCCTCATTTGCGGATTCCAGCTCTTCATTCGAAGCTTCAACCTCCATTCCGTATTCGGTGGCTTTTTCGAGAGCTCTCTGCAGAGAGGAAGCCATGTTGTTAAAAGTATAGGAAATATGAGCGAGTTCATCGGAACCGTGAATGGGAATTCTCGTTGAAAGATTGCCTTTCCCGAATGATTCTATCTTATGGGCAATTTCGAGTATCGGTTTCGAAATACCGCCGGAAATTAAAATACAAATCACGATTGTACAGAAAAGAATCAGGCACATCATCCAAACTATCATGTTGTTTATCTCATAAGTCTCACCGTAAATGTCTTTTTCCGGTATCGAGACTATCAGCATCCATCCGGGAGATTCCGCTATTTTGGAGGCAATTGCTATTCTGCCTTCACCCTGGTACGAATATTCGAGTGTCTCTTCGCCGGTAGTACCGTATTTTAAAAAATCCGTGATAGAAGAAAGCCTTTCGGTTTCATCTGCGACATCTTCGTCGAAAATACTTTTTTTCATTCTGATATTTTCATCGGGATGTGCTATCACATCTCCCAGATCGTCTATAAGCCACCCGTATCCGTGATCCAGAATACTCACCGAACTCGCTATTTCCGTCAGTGTTTCTATTAAAACGGTGGCACCTATCAATCCGATCTTTTCTCCGGAATCGGATTTTATTGCGTGGGCTATTATGATTACCTCTCTGCCTGAGTTTCTTGATATGACAGGTTCGCTTATAGAGAATTCTTTGTTTTCAAGCATTATTTCCCGGAAATACGATCTGTCTGAAATATGGGCTCCGCTATCGAAAGAATCCCATCCTTCGCCGTCGGGTCCTGCGACGAAAAACATCTCGTATTCACCATATGGAGACAGAATGTTTTGATCAAAAAAGCTCCTCGTGTTTTTTTCATCTATTGTTGAATTTCTGAAGGATTTACTTACGATTTCCAGTTCTCTCTTCCTTGATCTGAACCATTCGTTCATCTGATTCGTTCTGTTTTCAACTATTTCTTTCGAAAGAGATATTGTCAGACCTTTTTCGGAATTGCTGAATATGTTGGAAAGAATCACGGATAGCATGATGAGCAATATTGATATCAAGAGAGTAATACTTACCGTTATCTTCGTTCTTATGCTCTTCAAAAGAATCCTCCGAAAAATATGTGATGTTTTTTAATAAATACAATAGCATTTAAATTATATACCAATAAATTGTTTTTTTCATTGTGAAAACGGATGAAAAAAAACATTTGTTGGATATATATGTTACTATAATTTTATAAGTTTCAGGAATGATTCGATTTTTCTTCCATATTCTTCGGGATTGCGAATTATGGATTGGGCATGTCCTGAATTCGGAGCCAGAAACAATTCTTTGAACCCTTTTTCTTTCATATCATACATTTCGGTGCTCATCTGCGGAGGTATGTATTTATCTTCACTGCCATGTATAAACAATATCGGCACACTTGTTTTTTTTATCGCATCTATGGGGGAAATCATTCCGATGCTGAATTTTGCCCGCATTCTTATGAAAAAATCGGAGATGAATATAATAGGAAACGGCGGCAGATGGAAATCTTCCCTCATTCTTAGCACAAGCAATTCTCTGAGATTGGAAAAACTGCAATCGGCGATACAAAAATCCACTTTTTCACAAACGGAAAGGTTTTGAAGCACTGTTGCGGCACCCAATGATTCGCCATGCGTACCGATTATAGAATCGTTTCCGATTTTTTGCTTAACCCAGTCGATACAACTGCACAAATCGTATTTCTCCAAATACCCGAAAGTGGTGTTTTTCCCACCGCTTTTCCCATGATTTCTATGATCGTAAACGAACGTGTTGAATCCCATTTCCCTGAACAGGGCCGCATATTTTATAGATCCCCAAAGAGACCAGGTAATACCATGACAAATCACGACAGTTTTCTTTGAACCGTCCAAACGATAAAAGAAACCGTGCAATTTATAGCCGAATTCCGAATCTATATACACTTCTTCGGAACTCCATTTTGAAAATTTCTCAACATCGAATTCACATGCTTCCAGGGCTTTTTTTCTGGTAAATTCGTAATCGTTGGTTTTTGGTTTTATGACTTTATTCGAAAAATAATAACCGCCGAATACTATGAGGGAGATAAAGACAAGTATCACTATTGAAATAATCAAATATATAACCTCCGCGAAAAAGTTTTCAGAAATACTTTAGCAGAACAGGTCACTCCTTGTCAAATATCAACCTTCATGTATTAACCGATACGGTTTATTCAATTTTTATTTCCGTAAATTCGAAACGTGAGTAGTATGGTATAATCTTTTCCCGTATTAATAAATATACGGGAGGTTTTTGTATGCCTGATAAATACATAGTTGTCACGGGTGGAGTGATCAGTGGCATAGGTAAGGGAGTACTTGCTGCTTCGACAGGGAGACTTCTTAAAGAAGTCGGTGTGAATATAAGTACCGTTAAGATGGATCCTTATCTCAACGTGGATGCGGGGACCATGAATCCGAATCAACATGGAGAGGTTTTCGTCACCGAAGATGGTTATGAAGCGGATCTTGACCTTGGGCATTATGAGAGGTTTGTCGGTGACAATGTCAGAAGGCAGAACAACATCACTGCGGGGCAGATTTATTCTTCTGTTATAAACAAAGAACGTTCAGGAGATTATCTCGGCTCAACGGTTCAGATGGTTCCGCACGTAACTTCGGAAATAAAAGAAAGACTCAGAAGTGTTGATACCGAAGTGCTTATAATAGAAATAGGCGGTACTGTTGGCGACATAGAAGGAGAAATTTTCCTCGAAGCCATAAGGGAACTTTATTTGGAAAGAGGGAGAGAGAGTTTTCTCTTTGTTCATATAACCTATGTTCCATATTTGAGAACGACAAACGAGTTTAAGACAAAACCGACACAACAATCGGTGCAGTTGCTCAGGAGAATCGGTATTCAGCCTGATATAATAGTCGCAAGAAGCGAATCTCCGATTGATTTTCCAGAAACCAGAAAAATAGCGCTTTTTGCCGGAGTGAGCCAGAAAATGGTCGTAAATCTTCCGGATATAAAGAATGTTTATGAAGTGCCGCAGCAGCTTTACAATATCAAATTTCATCATTTAATCGCGAATAGATTCGGACTCGAAGTAAACGATGACTTTCACTGGGAATATCCCATTTCTTTTAAACCCCTTAAAATTGGAATAATCGGAAAATATCTCGGAACGGACGATGCATACAAGAGTATCAACGAATCGATTTTTCTATGCGGTGTAGAAAAACCGACGCTGCTTGATGCACAGGAGATTGAAGAGCTGTCGGATGAAGGCGTGAAGAGATACCTTAGCCCTTTTGACGCTCTGATAATTCCCGGAGGTTTTGGAAAAAGAGGCATCGAAGGTAAAATCAGGGCAATAAAATATGCCAGGGAAAATAATATTCCGATTCTGGGGATTTGTCTTGGAATGCAGCTTATGGTAATAGAATATGCCAGAAACGTTTTAGGCAGGCCGGAAGCAAATTCAACCGAATTCGATCCCGATACCCGTTTTCCGGTGATAGACATTATGGAAGAACAGAAAGAAATACTCCATATGGGTGGTACTATGCGCCTTGGAGCACAAAAAACTCCTATTTTCAAAGATACCCTTCTTGAGAAAATATACGATGGGCAAGAGATGGTTTATGAGCGGCACAGACATAGGTACGAAGTGAATCTCGGAATTTGCGGGGATATATTCAGACCAAATTCCGGCACGGAAGATGAAATGCCACGTTTGATAATATCTTCGAAGCTCGATTTTGTTGAAGCCATAGAGCTTCAGGGGCATCCTTTTTATGTGGGAATACAGTATCATCCCGAATATGCTTCTAAAGTCGGGAAACCACATCCATTATTCGTTAATTTAATAAAAAGTGCGGAAAAATTAAATTAATTATGGAGGAACATTGATATAAAGTAAACTTAGTCTTTGTGATTTAATGAATGAAACATATATTGTCGATTTATATTTCGAGAATCACTTAATGTTTTTAATATATCGATTCATTTATTGTTTTTAAAATAACTTTTGTTTGAATAATATTTACTAAAATGGTATAATTTCCCCAGAGTAACTTGACGCTTCTCTATGAAGTCGTTTAAAGGGGGAAATAAAATTGTTCAACGAGGGCACGATGTTTCAGAAGGATACAATCGATAACAATTTAGAAGATGTCGAGATTCTGAAAGTATCATCGAATTCTGTTCCAAAGTCGGTTGCGGGTGCTCTTGCATCTGTTATGAGAAGAAAAGATTGTGCTCTTCTTCAAGCGGTGGGAGCGGGTGCTGTAAATCAGGCCATAAAGGCGATTTCTGTGGCCAGGGGTTATGTGGCTCCAATGGGGATGGATCTTATATGTGTTCCCGAGTTTTCTGAGACCGAAATCGATGGTGGAATAAAAACCGCAATAAGGTTCCGTGTTATGAAAAGATAAAAAAATGCGCTCATATGAGCGCATTTTTTTAGTTGAAATATCTGAAGTTTGATTTTATTAATTCTTAAAGTATTTCGGAAATGATTTCCGCCAACGTTTCAAGAAGCATCCTGTCATGCCCACAAAAAGGCGATACAGAATGAGAATCGATGTCTATTTCTCCGACTATCTTTCCGTTTTTAAAAATTGGACTCAATATTTCGGATTTTACATTTGCACCGCATGAAAGGTAATTTGATTCAAGAGAGACATCCTGTACTACGAAGCTTATCTCATTTTCTGCAGCCTGTCCGCATATACCTTCCCCGAAAGGAATTTTAACATGATCTGTAGGTGCGCCTACATAGGGTCCAAGTATTAATTCACGTTCTTTTTCAGGGTTTACGAAATAAAATCCAACCCAATCGAAATACTCTATTCTCTCTTCAAGTAATTTGCATATGGAATTCAGTTTTTGGTCTTTCGGCGTATTAGCTTTTACCATTTTGGCGACTTCAGAAACGATATCCGAATAATTGTCAGGAAGGAAATTTTTATCGATGAAATCGAAGGCCCTTCTCATATGGGGGATTACTATTGATCCCCCCACAATCACGGATATTCCCATGACTTCTTCGAGCTCGTCGTTTCTGACACCGATTTCTTTGCATCTCGAAATGTGGTATTTTATACAATCATCACATCTCAAAACCATGGAAGCGCAAAGCCCAAGCATTTCCTTAGTTTTTTCATCCAAGTTACCCTCACGATAAAATTGTCCGTCCAGGCTGAAAAATCTCTTGATTTCCTTTCCGGCATACTTGAAAACAACTTCGTTCAACCTTTCCCTTTCGTTTAGAAATTCATTTTTTTCCATTGTTGCCTTCCTCCGAATTATTAAGATTCTGCTTATATTTATTTTTGCAGGAATCCAATTGCCAAAAACATTGATATGGCGAATATTTTATGGTACAATAGCCCTTGCGTATCGAGTATTTCAGGTCCCGTGCGGCGAATGCCCATGAACGGGTCAGATCCGGAAGGAAGCAGCCATAAGTGGTATCATTTGGGTGCCACGGGGTTGCCTGAGGTGCTTCGGTACGCTTTTATTTTGAAAAAGTCGGGAGCATCATCGGATCAAATTTCTCTATTCCGAGGCGAAGCCTGAGTACTTGATTATACCTTTCGGCAGAGTAGTATGAATCCACGAACTCGAGCAGTGTGAACAACGCAAATCCTCCAACGCCTATAGCACCGAGCGTCGTATTCTGTGGAGCCTGAATGGGATTTCCCGCATCGTCCGTTTGCACAACCCCACCGGAATCGAGTTTGTTGACCGGGTAAAGTCCCCACAGTGCGAGCCCGCCAAATGCAGCTTTGGCTCCCAGAAATAAAAATCCTCTTTCCCATTCGCCCGTATAAAGATGCCCGGCACTTGGTATTAAAAGTGACAATTCCGCAGCTACCCACGATTCTTTTTTCATCTCGCTGTACATGAGAAGTCTTTTCCTCATTTCTATTTCGGGATCTCCGTACATAACTGGGATTTCTTCGATTTGATTTATATTTGTTATCTGCGAAGTGGGTATGGAAACCGCTTGATTGTCATAGGCGGAATAAGGTGCCTGGTAATATCCGGTTGTGTCTATAGCGTCGTCGATCGGATCGATACGAATAATCTGATCTTTATTTATACTCATCATTTTTCCGCTGTCAAGGATTATATCAACCGACACCTCGTTGAAATTGAGTATTTTGCCTATCAGTTTGGTGCCGTCTTGAAGGTATATATTGTCTCCGAATACGGTAAAGAAAGAAATGACTATCAACATCGAAACTAAAAAAAACTTTTTCATAAACTCCCCTCCAAATTATGTTTATTCTAATAAAGAATTCTATTTCACAGGGCATTTTTCCTAAAAAAACTATTTCATACGACGATTTTTGAATTGAAATCAGAAATATCCAAATTCCGAATGTTTCTGCCATATTTGACTACATAAAAAAAAGATTTCCAGTTGTGCTTCGCCGTTAAAAAAGAAGTCCTGTCAAATCTGAGTATTCCCACTGATGTTGTTAAAAGCCTGCCAAAAATATTCCACCAATAAGAAAAAGAATTGAGAGGTTTCCAGCCGAAATTCTTACTTATGAGATACATCTGATGTACGTAAGTCATAAGTGTTTTTTTTTCGTTGGGCAACCTGCCGATATTAACTACTTTGTGAACCATCTCCGCATCCGGATTCATCAAGATGGTACCCAACTTTGATATTCTGTATGAAAAATCTCTGTCCTCAGCCAAAGAATACAAGATGAAATTGCCTTCAAACAGTTCTTTCTTGGCATAAATGTTTCTTGCCGAAAAACCGCACCCGTTGCACCATTTTATTTCAGTTATTTCTTCAGGCCGGTTTTTAAAATTGGTTCCTAAAAAATTTGGAAGGAGTTCCATTTTTGCGGACGTATGCTCAAACATAAAAAATTTTCTTAGCATGTTCGAAAATTTCCCGAACGTATGGCTGTTGACAATCCATCCTTGAACTGCTGCAGCATGCTCGTTTTCCAGATAAGTATTGAGAATGATTTTGAAGTAATCATTCATCAATTCCACATCATCGTCCAGAAAAAATATGATGTCTTCTTCTGAATTGTCTATTCCTATATTTCGGGCTTTGGCACTGGATTTTTCATCAGTATGAATGTACCGTGCGAACGAGAATTTTTCACACACTTTTTTAGTCGAATTGTCATTGCTTTGATCTATTACAAGTACTTTGCCAGGTTGAACCGATTGTTTCTTGATCGAATTCAGAGTTTCTTCCAAAATATTCGGTCTGTTCAGGGTAGGTATTATCACGCAGAAATTCATAACTTTTCTCCTATCGTTTCAGCTGCATTCACTATTCTTTTTGCAGATATTTTCCAAGTATAATTTTCTTCAACAAACTTTCGCTGTTCTTTCCCCTTGCACCAGATATCTTTTTCCTCATAAGCTTTTACCAGACAATTTCTCATAGAATGTTCATCATGATAATTCCACAGTATCGGATCGAAATCTGATGTGATTTCTCTGAATCCTTCTATATCGCTCAGTAAAATTCTTCTTCCGCAAGCCATATAAGATGAAAGTTTTAAAGACAAGCCAACTTTATCATCCCTTTCGGGAACCCATACCTGAAGACAGATATCGGAAAGCGATATGTATTCAGGTACTATATCGTTTTGAATGTATCCTGTGAAAAAAATCATTTCATCGAGTCCCTTGGATCTAACAATTTCTTTCAAAGTGACATGGTTTTTACCGTCACCGACGATGATAGCCTTTATATTTTTGTTAGTGCTGTAAAAATTGTGAAAAGCTTCGATGAACGATTTCAAACCTTTTACGTAGCTTTCCGAATTGAAAGTTCCCACGAAAAGGTAAATGTAATCATCTTTTCCGAAACCGTATTTGCTTCTCATTTCTAATTTGTCTCTTTCTTTGAATATATCGGTATCGGTACCGTGTGGAATTGTAAACACCTTTTTTTCCGGAATTTTATTTCGAATCTTTTCGGCAGTTTGATCGAGCATGACTCTTATTGCATCGCAGTTACCGATTTGCTTGAACTGATTGGAAGCCAGAATCATTTTAAGCAGGTCGGGTTTCAAGTCAGAATTGGCTATTATATCGTTTATTTCTATCATGTAGGGTATTTTAAGCGGTTTAAGAATTTTATAGAATCTATGACCGTTTATGATATCACGGGAATAAACAAAATCCGGGCTGTATTTGTCGATAAGTGATTTGAATTCTCCGCCCAATCGATTATGAAATTTTAAGTAATTGACATAAGTTCTTTTAGGGAAATCCATTTGCTCGTCAATCAAACCGTAATCATATCTGGAACCGAGGTTTTCATATCGTGGCGCTATGAGGATTATTTCATTTCCGAGTGATTTCAAGGCCTTTCCGACTTCGGTAAAATGTATCTTATTGCCCGTGTTTTTTTCTTTTTCAAGACTTACGCTCGTAATGTAAAGTATGCGCATTTTTCCTCCGGATAAAATCAAAATTCATATGAAGTATATCATGAGAAAAGGAGAAAGATATTTAACTACAACAGGTATAATGGTACAATAGCTTGATTAGAGAAATTATACAGAATATTATGAATACAGAGTATGTGGTGAATTGTGAAAAAAATATTATACTTATGCGGTACTTCGAAAAGCGAAAAAGAATATTGCAGTTCTTTTGTACATAACAGGCTATTGCAGCTATCAAAAAGAAAAGAATACACATCAAGAAATATATGTGTTCAACCTATTCCTTCGAGGGCTTTATCTTTTGCTTTGAAAAAAATTAAAAAAGTTGAATGGCAAGTTGATTGGGATGAATATGGAAAGTTTGATAACATAGTATATGAGTATATAAAAGCAAATGTAAATTTATATCAGTGGTATAATTTCACTAAAATCGGAGAGATATATTATAAAGCTATTCTGGGGAAAATAAAAAAAGAAAATTATGATTTAATTCACGCACATTGGGCGTATCCGATGGGATTTGTTGCTTATAAAATATCCGTGGAGAAGAAAATTCCATATGTGGTAAGTTGTCATGGAGTTGATATTGATATCTTGCCTTTTAGAAACAAAAAGATTAAAAGTAAAATAATAATGGTTCTTGAAAATGCAAAAAAAGTAATTTTTGTAAGCGATTACTTATTAAAAAAAGCAGTTTCATTCGGCTATTCAGGAAAAAATGCGATTATAATTCCAAATGGTTATGATTCCGATACATTCAGAAAATTGGATAAGAATTTTTTGCGCGAGAAATATTCAGGGGAATTTGATTTTAAGAATAAAATAGTTGGTTTTGTGGGTAATTTAAAATGTGTAAAAAGGGTCGATAAATTTCTGGAAATGTTTTCAAGGATAGCAGAGAAATACCCTAGAGTCGAATTCCTCATTGTTGGAGACGGGGAACTTAGGGATTGGCTTGAAAATCAATTAAAGGATTTTAAAGTCAGATTTACTGGTAGTGTTTCTCATAAAAAAGTTGCGGAATACATGAATTTAATGGATATAATGATATTACCAAGTAGAAATGAGGGATTTGGCTGTGTAGTACTGGAAGCTAGGGCTTGTGGCGTTCCTGTTGTTGCAAGTGATGTTGGTGGAATACCAGAAGCATTGGGTAATGGAGGTATTCTTGTTAATAGTGATGTCGAAAATTTTGAAAAAACATTTGCAACCGAAGTTTTAAAGCTTCTTATAAGTAATCCAGAAGTTATTGAAGAAAGAAATATAATAAAAAAATATACATGGGATGAAATTGTACGTAGAGAAGCAGAATTGTATTACAACTCCCTAAAAAATTTAGGTTGAAGTAATAATATGCTCCCAGAAGTGAAACGGATAAAAATAACAGTATGGCATAAAGTTTGTCTCAATTTCATGAGTTGCGATAATTCATAAGAAAATCAGTAATGGGAAAAGATATATAGTGTAGAAGATCAGAGATATTACAAAAATTTCTGGCAGATTCATTATAACTAGATATTAAAATGTAAATATTTTCGTAATTTTGTGTGGATTCAATATGTTAGTTTCGCTCTGATAATTTTGCTCTGCTAAATGTAAGTGAAAATTGCTCTCAATTTTTAAGAGGTGATCAATATGTTCAATGATAAAATATTGCTAATAACCGGAGGAACGGGATCATTCGGAAACGAAGTAATGAAAAGGTTCTTAAATACTGAATTGAAAGAAATAAGGATATTTTCCCGGGATGAAAAAAAACAGGATGATATGAGAAAGTTGTATAAAAACGACAAGATAAAATTCTACATAGGAGATGTACGGGAAATATCGAGCATACGAAATGCCATGAAGGATGTGGATTATGTATTCCATGCCGCAGCGCTCAAACAAGTTCCTTCCTGCGAGTTTTTTCCGTTGGAAGCGGTAAGAACTAACATATTGGGAACTGAAAATGTTTTGTCTGCGGCTATAGAATGTGAAGTGAAAAAAGTTATATGCTTGTCCACAGACAAAGCGGTTTATCCAATAAACGCAATGGGTATGTCGAAGGCATTAATGGAAAAGGTATTCGTGGCAAAATCACGAACCGTAAAAGATGATAAGACTTTAATATGCGGAACCAGGTATGGAAACGTAATGGCTTCAAGAGGGTCGGTCATACCTCTTTTTGTAGAGCAGATAAAAAGCAACAATCCGTTGACCGTCACGAACCCCGAAATGACGAGATTTATGATGAGTCTGGAAGAAGCCGTCGAACTTGTAGTGTACGCTTTCCGGAATGCGAATCCCGGAGACATAATGGTGCAGAAGGCGCCTGCTTCCACAATAGGAGATCTTGCCAAAGCACTGATTTCACTTTTCAATTCAAAAAGCGAAATAAAAGTCATTGGAACCCGTCATGGAGAAAAACTGTATGAAAGCCTGCTGACGAAAGAAGAATACTCGGTTGCAGTTGACGAAGGCGAATATTTCAGGATCCCCGCCGATCAGAGAGACTTGAACTACGATAAATACTTCACAAACGGAGACGAAAAATTATCCTGTGAAACGGAATACAATTCGAATAATACCGTGAGGCTGGATCTTGATGGAATAAAAGAAAAACTGCTTGAACTCGATTACATACGTGAAGAATTAAATAAAAGGAATGATATGCGATGAAATTCCTCGTATTGGGTGCGGCAGGCATGGCAGGGCATACCATATCCATATATCTGAAAGAAAGAAAACACGAAGTGGAAGGTTTTGACAGGGAAAAAGTGACCCATTGCGATTCATATGCCGGAGATGCACGGAATCTGGATAATCTCAGAAATATCATAATGAATAATGGTTATGATGTGATAATAAACTGCATAGGAATATTGAACCAATTTGCCGAACAAAACAAAGAACTGGCGGTTTTCCTTAATGCGTATCTACCCCATTACCTTGCCGGTTTGACGAAAGAGATGAAAACAAAAATCATACAAATGAGTACGGATTGTGTTTTTTCGGGAAAAAAAGGAAATTACAATGAAGACTCTCTCAAAGACGGAGAAACCTTTTACGACAGGACAAAAGCCTTAGGGGAAATAGATAACGACAAAGACCTGACATTTCGTAATTCAATAATAGGACCTGACATGAAAGAAAACGGAATAGGACTGTTCAACTGGTTCATGAAACAAACCGGAAATGTGGGCGGTTATACCAAAGCCATGTGGACCGGAGTTACGACCCTCACACTTGCAAAAGCAATGGAAAGGGCGGCGAAACAAAAACTAACGGGGTTGTATAACCTTGTGAACAACGAAAAAATTTCGAAATACGAGATGCTTAAACTGTTCAACAAGCATTTCAAAGAGAACAAACTCAAAATAGAGAAGAATGACACTGTCGTTTTGGACAAGTCACTCATTAACAACCGGAAAGACTTCGACTTCGAAGTACCGGGATATGAGGAAATGATAGTTGAAATGAAAGAATGGATAAACAGCCATAAAGAACTTTACAAACACTATTTCAGCAACGGGAGAAAAGCATGAACAGACTGAAGGTCATGACGATAGTCGGTACACGCCCCGAGATAATCAGACTGAGTGAAATAATAAAAAAAATGGACAAATATTTTAACCACATGTTTGTCCATACAGGCCAGAACTGGGATTATAACCTGAATGAAATATTTTTCGAAGACTTCAATCTCAGAAAACCGGATATATACCTTGACGCAGTCGGAGAGAATTTGGGACAGACCATGGGAAACATAATTTCAAAATCATATGACATGTTAAAAAAAGAAGAACCGGATGCTTTACTCATCCTTGGAGACACCAATTCCGCATTGTCCGCCATTTCGGCTAAACGTCTTAAAATACCGATATTCCACATGGAAGCCGGAAACAGATGTTTCGACCAGAACCTGCCCGAAGAGATAAACAGAAGGATAGTTGACCACATATCGGACATAAACATGCCTTATACAGAACATGCGAGAAGATACCTGCTATCGGAGGGAATAAGAAAAGACCACATATTCGTGACAGGTTCCCCAATAACGGAAGTAATATACGCTAATAAAGAAAAAATAGACAACAGTAAAATACTGGAAGACATGAAACTTGAAAAAGGAAAGTACATGATAGTATCGGCACACAGGGAAGAGAACATAGATATAGAGAAGAATTTCAACTCATTGATGAATTCCCTGAACAAAATAGCCGAAATATATGGCATTCCCATAATATATTCCACGCATCCCAGAAGCTGGAAAAAGATAGAAGAGAGAAAATTTGAATTCCATTCGATGATAAAAAAGATGAAACCGTTCGGATTCTTCGATTACAACAAATTACAGCAGAATGCCTATTGCGTGTTATCTGACAGTGGGACTTTACCAGAAGAATCATCGATATTGAAGTTCCCGGCGGTTTCAATAAGAACCTCAACGGAGAGGCCGGAAGCATTTGAAAAAGGCGGAGTAATACTTGGAGGAATTTCCGAAGACGAGATAATGAGCTCCATCAATCTTTCAAGGGGACAAACAGAAAACGATGAAAAATCTATGGATGTAATGGACTATTCAGACAGAAATGTTTCTTTGAAAGTGATAAACATAATTCAGAGTTTTACAAGTGTTGTGAATAGAGAGGTTTGGAGGAAAGAAGATATTAAATAACTTTAATCGTTTAGGAGTATAGCATATGCAAAATGAAAGTGTTAAAAAATTAGTATCAGTGGTTGTAACTTGCTACAACCAAGAAAAGTTTATTGAAGAATGTCTTGTTAGTATTAGAGAACAGACATATAAAAATATTGATTTAATTATTTGTGATGATTCATCGAAAGATTCGAGTTCAGCGATTATTAGTGAATGGATAAAGAATAATAATTCTTGCTTTAAAAATGTTCAATATATAAAAAACTCTGAAAATGTAGGCATTTCTAAAAATCATAATATTGGTTTAGCAAAGTCAATTGGACAATACATAACTTTTATTCATGGTGATGATAAGCTTTTTTCAGCAGATACTTTGGAAAAAATTATAAATTATGTTGAATCCGAAAAAATAGAATTTTGTTCAGCAAAAATACAACCATTTCTTGACAAAAATAATGGTATATATGAGAATAAAGAAATAATCCCAAATGATAGAATAATGGATTATTTTCGCCTGGAAGCGGAAGCACAGTTTGATATTTTATCAAAATTTGATTTTGTTCCTGGTGTTATGCTTGCTAAAACGGATTTTTTAAAGAAATATGGAGGTTTCGATGAAGAATTCAAAATGGCTGAGGATTGGGCTATTTGGTTAAACTTATCGAACAGAGGTAATAAAATAAATTGCTACGAAAGTCCACTCATATTGTACAGAAGGCATCCTGATTCAATTTCTGAATCTTCTATTAAAGAAGGATCGAAAAATTTTACGGAATATAAAATTAAGGTGATTGATAAATATATAATTCCCAATTGGAAGAAATTAAAAATCTCAACTAGATGGACAGTGTTTATCAGAAAGTTATATTTTAAAAATTTTTTAAAATACGGAGCGAATAAAAAAGCACATAAAAAAGCCAGGTATATAAGAATTTTGGATCCGTTTTATACTTTTTCTGAAATATTCAAAAGAACTATAAAATGATATGATTATTTTTTATTTTTTATTATTTCTTTAATTGAAATAATGTTATTTGATAAGAATAAAATAAAAAATACTATGCTAACGACTATTGCGAAAATATTGTCATTGATATGTCCTTTCAGGATCCAAAAAAATATGCAAGCTATTATAGAAGACCATGAAGATTTGCATAAATCTTTGAATTTAAAAATACTTATGCCGGTTGTTTTCCTCAAAATCATAAGTAAATAAATAGTGTTAACGAAAGCTACAAATGTTGTGCTTAGCGCTATACCTGCATGTCCGAGATTTAAAAACAAGTAATCTAATACAGTATTAATAAACAAAGAAAACAAAGATACTATCATGGTTATTCTGGTTTTTTTTAAAATAACCAAAACATTCATAGATAATGTGTAATATGATGCAGTTAAAGTTATCAGGATATATGAAATTAGAGCAACTGAAACCATATTCGTAGATGTTTCGTTGAAATCGCCTCTTTGGAATAGTATTTGGATTATTTTATCTGCTGTTAAAATAATCCAAAAGGTGATTGGAATAATAACACCCAAAACTTTTTTGTTAATTTTCCTGAGGAATAGTTCGAGTTTATCGAATTCTGAGTTTACTACCATTTCGGAAATCTTCGTATACGCAGTACTGAAAAAACTTGTGACGAAAATACTGTTGAATATAGTAAGAAGATTTTGCGAATATCTAAGAGAAGAAATGCTTCCAACCGATAATGAAGAAGCGAAGGCCTTATCGACTATTTGGTTAATAGATCCGACACCATTTCCGAAAATTAATGGCAGAGAAAGCTTATATGTTTCTCGAATGTCATTTCCGAAAATAATATTTTTATTTAATCGAAAAGAAATATAATTTTTGGTAAGCAGGAAATATATTATACTCATTGAGACTGTTCCGAGAAACCAGCTTAACACATAACTTGTTTCTCCTAAATATGCACTGAAAATCATTATCAAAGGTATTGTTATTAAATTGAATATTACCTGTACAATCGCTTGTTGAAAGAATTTTCTTTCAGCTCTTAGAATAGTTCCCATTATAGTGTTTAATCCTATAAAAAGCGGTAATGGCGAGAGATATCTTATCATTTTGGATGTGTACAGTATTTTTTCAGCAGAGAATTTGGGCGCAAAGAAAGATGCTACTTCTCTGCTGAATGAAAATAAGAAAATCCCGAATAATGTAAGCGAAAAAGTCGATGCAAATAGAACTGAAGTACTGTATTCTTTAATAATTTTCGGGTTTCTGATTTTTTTATCAATGTATATTGGAAGCATTACAGTGCTTAATGCGGTAGTAATTATCATTCCTAATTGAACGGAAGGCTCCATTGCTACAATAACACAATCCAGATGCCAGGAGGTACCAAAAGAAGAAGCCAAAACCATTTCTCTAACTAAACCGAGACATTTGGATATTAAAGTGAAAAAAGTCACGGAAAATACCCCGAACAAAATAGATTGAGGCTTAGAAATCAACTTACATATTTTTTTCATATTCCGCTCTCTGAAAGAATTTGATCTGCTTATTTACAATATTGTTCATATCAAAATTTTTTGATGTGTTTTCTCTGCTAAATTCTATCATCTTAGAATGTTCCAGTACAATTTTTGTCATCATATTATAAAGTGATATAGTGTCGTATAACGGTATGAGATATCCGTTTTTACCTTCGATAATTTCTTCCCTCATACCGCGAATATCCGTCCCGATAACGGGTACTCCCATACTCATAGCTTCGAGCGGTGCTACGGGCATGCCTTCACGGTATGAAGGCAGTACAAAGGCATCGGTAATGCTCAATAATTCAGGAATATCTTCACGCTGACCCAAAAAAAGAACTCTGTCATGAATTTCGTTTTCAGATACTATCTTCTCAAGTAGCTCTCTTACGTTTTTATCCCTGTCGGTTTTCAGTGTCTCTCCGATTATAAGAAGTTTGGTATTTTTCATGTCGGCGCATAACTTTGCATATGCCTCGACAAGTTCGAAAACACCTTTCTCTCTCACGAGTCGTCCTGTGAAAGTGAAAACGAACTCATCCCCTATTCCTAAAGATTTTTTTATCTTTGCTTTCGCGGTATTATCAAATCTTTCCGGATTGAATTTCCATTTCGTGTCTATTCCCACACTGTTGGTGTTTATGATTTTTTCCGCAGGGAGAAATCCGTTATCGATTGCGGTTTTTCTGTCTTCTTCATTTACAGTGAAAATGAGATCCGTATATTTTTTGGCGAGAAACTTTTCAATTCCGAAGAACAGTTTATATTTGAGGGTTCCCATATTCTCATGAAAATAAAATCCATGTGCGGTATAAAATATTTTCCGTATTCCGGATTTTTTTGCTGCAATTCTCGAAATAACTGAAGCTGCGGGTGTGTGCGTATGTACTATATCAGGCTTTATTTCTTTGAATATGGTTTTCAGTTTTCTGTAAGCCTTTAGCATTCTCACAGGTGAAACGGATCTCGGAATATCGAGATTTATTATTTTCTCACATATTCTGCTTATTTGAGTATTTTCAGCGAGTTTTCCTTCCGGGTCCGAAGTTATTACATACAGCTCATTTCCTTCTTCGTGTAGCTTTTCCATCAAAGGAATTAAAAAAGCACTTACAGTCGATTGAACCGCCGTTAGTTCGACTATTTTCATATATATTCACCTCAGCCATTTGAATTCGAGCGAATCAGTTGCGAGAACAGGGACTTTTCTCGGAATGAGGCTGAGAACACTGCTTGGCGGCATCCTTCCGGGAGAATATATATAGCACATGGAAATTATAGTTCCCTCGGTATCGGTTGTCACTATCTGCATTTCATCCGACAGTTGCTCGTATTTTTCGTGATCGGTAAATATAAATGAGTGACTGTTCGGGAATTCATTCAGTATCTCTTCTTCCACAATGTCGAAAAAACTTTTTTGTTCGAGTCCGGGCGGTAATATGGGAGATGCGAAAAAGTCCGAAGAGCTTATTCTTCTGTCGATTATTCCAAGGGCTTCTTCAAAAATCCTCTGATCAAGCTTTAAAATCTCTTTTGTAGAAATACTGTTTTTTATTCCCTGCGATTCTTTTAACCATCTTACCTGAATATTGTACCAGGCATTTAAAAATGGAAAAGCTTTGTCCATAATATTTCGTATGCCCTTGTGATTGTTTCTGTATTCGTATATCAGATCAACATCGCAATTTATACCGTTTTTCGTATATATCATCGAAAGGATATTTGCCCTTATCGGTCCGATTTCGGGTATGGTCGTCAGCATGCAGAAATTCGGATGAACTCCCGTATAGAATGAACGTTCAATCCTTTCAAGAGCGGATCTCTCGCATTGTTCCCAGAAACCGAGTTTCGCACCCTGTCTGTAAAAACTTATTACCAGTCTCGTGTCGTTGTACATCGATGCGGTCCATGCAGGCGGATGTTGCCTCTTGATTTCATTCACACCTCCGTGCATGGCTATTCCGGCTTTCATAGACATGTTTCCCAATCCATAGTTGAGCAGACCGGCCAGCTTTGTGTTCCCGCCAAGTGAAAAAGGGTCTGCGAAACATGTTTTTAACGGCACAAAGGGTGGGTAATAAGGAGGTGTCAGACCGTTTGTGGGAATCAAATCGGCAATACCTTTCCAAAGTTCCCAATAAATATCGTACAACTCCGTTTCGTCATCTTCCATATCGTTAAGCTTGGCAAAATTCCAAACGTTTTCCGGATTCAACATATAAGATGCCGTTAATTTGCCAAGAGGTGCTATTCTACCGGATTCTCCCAGCATTTTTATATCTCTCAACCTGTCGAGTGCGGTGGAAAGTATGTGATTCTTACTGCTGCTTTTGTAATGAGTATTTTCCAGTCTTGCCGGATCTACCGACATTATTCCGAGCGAAGCTAGTTCTATATTCCCGAGGTCTTTCGACAGAGATGGTACATATTGTCTTGAAATGGCTTCGAAAGATCTATCCAACGCTGTCTGCAATCTATCGCTGAGACCCTGTTTTAATTTCTCGCGCAATATCTGTTCGGTTTTGTCACCTGAAGCACCGGTTGAATAAAGCACTCTTCCGAATCCCCTTTTGCTGAATCCTTTTCTACCCGCACGTCCTTCGAATTGAAGCAGATCTATAAAAGAAGGCCACAATTTATCCTCCTGGTAAGGAGAGTATTTTACGAAAATCAGAATATCGTCCGCAGGAGAGTTAAAACCGTAAGCGAGTGTCTGAGTTGAAATCAGAACGTTTATTCCACCCTGTGTGTCTTTAAAAGACTTTTCGATTATCTCTTTTTCTTCAAGCGGAATATCGGCATTGTGAAAAGCTATATGCGGATTTCCGGAAACCTCCGGTTTTATATACGGAACCGTTTCGTTAGCAGCCTGGTATCCGAGGTATTCGAAAGCCTCAAGTAAAAACCAGCCGCTTTTCTTGGACGGTACTATTATCATGGTCTTTATTCCCGCATCTATATTCTCCTGTAAAAAATCGTTCAGGATTGATCGGGCCACTTTTACGGAGTTTTTTCGCGATGGTGCGGCGATTTTCACGAAGTCGCGGTGGAGTGGAATAGGTCTCCAGCAACTTTCTATAAGTAGGTCTGCCTTTATCCAGCGTGCCATTTCAAGTGAATCCGGCATGGTTGCGGAAAGCAGTATTATCTCTTTTTCATCGCCGAGAGCATGGACTATTGATTCTTCGTAAACTATGCCCCTGCTTTCCTGTACAAGCATGTGTGCCTCGTCGATTATTACGAGTTCGGCCAGTTCTATCCAAAAGCTTGAAGAGTGCCTCGCAGCGAGAAAAGCTTCCGGTGTGAGAACTACGATGTCGAAATCATCTCTGACATCCATTTTGCTTTCTCCGGTGCGCAGATATACTTTAAGCTCCTTTGAAGACAGCTCTTTGAATACCTGTCTTGCAAGCGCTCTTGTCGGTGAGAGGTATAAAGTTTTTTTCGGTATCTCGCCTTTTCCGTACATCGCCATGAATGCTATCGTTGTTTTTCCGGTGCCTGTCGGTGTGGCAATAACAGAGTTCTTGCTTTCATAATATTCGTGAAAGGCTCTTTGTATAGGATTTAAAACAAATGGCGCAATCCCGTTTCCCAAAGTATCTCCATGAATCGCGTCCAGATATATGTTTTTTCCATTCATAAATACGATATTCTTTTTATCATCATTCTTTTCGGGAATATATATGCTGTTCAAAATATTACTCCTCTTTTTTAGGGGTTTAAAGCATTTTTATTTTATCATAAATATGCCTGAGGTTTCCATTCTCACTCAATGTTAACTGTAATTATAAATTGAATGTGCTGGTAACAGTTGAAATTTTTTTGTAATTATGTTAAAATTATAATCGTAGCTTCTTTGTTTTAAACGTAAATAAAAGGGGATGAATGTTTTTATGAAGAAGAAAATACTTGTGGTAGACGATGAACCATCGATTGTAGAGTTGCTCAGCTACAATCTGAAGAAGGAAGGATACGAAGTTCTAAAGGCATATAACGCCGAAGAGACCATGAAATTCGCTGATAATGACGATGACATTGATCTTTTCATAATCGACGTTATGCTGCCCGATGTGGATGGCTTTGATCTTACCAGGAAGCTCAGAGCACATGATAAGCACATGAACAAGCCCATTATTTTTCTCACAGCCAAAACGGACGAATTCGATAAGATTCTCGGGCTTGAACTTGGTGCTGATGACTACATCACAAAACCTTTCAGTGTAAGAGAGGTTCTGGCCAGAATCAAGGCTATTTTTAGAAGGATTCAAAGATCTATGGAGCAGACAGCGGAAAGGCCGAAGAAAATATCCGTAAAGGATCTTGAAATTGATCTGGAAAGATATGAAATCAAAGTCAGAGGCGATTCGAAGAACCTTACTCCTCTTGAGTTTGAGCTTCTGAGATTCCTGGCAGAAAATGAAGGTAAGGTTTTCAGCAGGGATGTGCTGCTTGATACTCTTTGGGGATATGACTATTATGGTGATACACGTACTGTTGATGTTCACATCCGAAGACTCAGAACAAAAATCGAAGAAGATCCTTCCAATCCCAAATACATTATGACTGTAAGAGGGAAGGGATACAAGTTTAAAAATCCCGGAAAGGAATAACGGCAGCAAAAAAAATATCTGGGATACACTTCGGTGTATCCCTTTTCTGTTGTGGTGGTGACTATGGATATAAATGTAAGGGATGCAAAATATGAGGATATGGAGGGAATAATCGAATTATGCTCTTTGATATGGGACGGTGACGATTATGTTCCCGATTTACTCGATAAATGGTTTTTTTCAGGAGATCCGTTCGTAATAGCCGAGGATTCCGGCAACGGGAAAATAGTAGGTATAGACCATGCTATGATTCAAAGAAACATCGCATGGCTTGAGGGTTTGAGAGTTCATCCGCAATACAGGGGGAATGGCATTTCGGAAATGCTTTTCCGTGAGATTTTAAAAAAAATCGTGCTTAGACGCATTATCAAGATGCGAAGCATGATCTGGAATGGTAATGGAATCAGTAAACATCTATCCGAGAAACATCATTTCTCCAAGGTTATGACTTATTATCTTTTGAATCTGGACTTGAAGAAAACAAAATTCGAGAACTGCGAAGAACGAAATATGATCGTGGAAGATGTTTTTCCATCAAATATGTATAATATTATCGGTTATTTCGAAGATTATTTCAACGCTTGTCTAAGGAAATATCCCGATGGTTGGGTAGAATATGAAGATTCTTTTTTTCTCGGGAACAGAATCGTTGTCAGAAAAGATGATTCGGGCCTGTTGTGTGGTATAAGTGCACGGGAGAAGGGAGTTTTCAATATTAATCTTGTCAGATACGGAAAAGCGCTGTACCAATGTATTTCAAAAGCAGTTGAATTTGCTAAAAAAAGCGGATGTGACAACGTTCAGGTGAATATCCCCGTGAATTTGAAAAGTTTGGTTCGGGAATTTCTTGAATTCGGTTTTGAATATCTTGATTATTCCGAAAACGATAGCACAGTGTCGGTCTATGAATACGATCCATCACATGCTGATAGGAAATGCTTTTCCGGGCAAATGGGGATTAAAATTCAGAATCTGGATAATTATTTCGGTACTGCCATGAGGTGTTCGTTCGGATTTCCGCAAGTTGTTGAAAGCTTTCCCGTGAAGAATGAAAGACCATTTCCGACTTTATTCTATTTATCCTGTCCTTATCTGGTGTATCATGTTTCACAGCTCGAAGAAAAGGGGTTGATAGATATTTTTGAAGAGGAGAATATGCCGCTGTATGAAGAAGCACACGCTCTTTACAAGAAAATCAGGAAACAGATCCTGAATTCCTCTTATGGTTTTTCCGATGTGTACGGCAGATATTCCGGAGCTTATGATAAAGGCATAGGAGGAATTGAAAATTCCAGGAGTCTTAAATGTCTGCACCTGCAATTGGCAACGACTTTGGGAGGTATACGGACCGAGGCGGGAATTAAAGTTGCCGATATTCTTAATAATTCGGGTATAGGTCTTGAATGCAGCAATTGTGAGTGTTTGCGGTTTTTATAAGTAATTAGTTCTTGGTAATGCGCGTTATCTATGTAATAGAATATTTAATATATATTAATTAAAATAATGTTGCTGAATAGTGTTTTAAAGGTAAAAATGCTTTTTTTTCAGTGGATATGAATCTTGCGGACTGCTTAAAAATTACTGGAGATGTCTAAACTAAATAAAATGGAAGTTATTTTATTTTTTGGTTTAAATGATTTGTTTAATACATTAAAGACAGCGATTGTTTTTATGTTAATCCAACGGGGAGGAAAATGGAGAAATACAAAATAGCTGCAGCTCCTATGGCCGGAATAACAGACAGGCCATTCAGAAAGCTTTTAAAATATGTTTCCGGAGACTGTGTCGATTTGATGTTCACAGAGATGATCAGTGCAAAAGGTATTGTTATGGAAAACGAAGGTACGAGAATGATGCTCCCGAATAAAGATGAAGAAGTTGTTGTCCAGTTATTCGGTAAGGAACCCGATGATTTCAGAGTGGCTGCCGAATATATTGCGGAGAATTACCCGAAAATATCGGGCATAGATATAAATGCGGCCTGTCCTGTCAAAAAAGTGATAAGAAACGGAGCCGGAGCCGCCATGGTTAAGGATCTTGACAATTTGAAAAATGTTATGGCAGTACTCGTGGAGATTGCACATAAATTTGGAAAAAAAGCAAGTATCAAGATAAGAAAAGGATGGAATTCGGATGTAAACTACGAAAAGGTTCTCGAAATAGCCGAATCGCTGGAGTTTGATCAACTGTACATTCACGGCAGAACCGCGGAGCAGAAGTATGCCGGAACTGCAGATGACGAAGTTCTCCTAAACATGAAGAATGCTAAGGTCGATATATACTGGTCAGGGGATATTTTCACACATGAAAACGCAATGGGAATTATAGGCAAATATCCGTTCATAAGAGGGGTACTCGTTGCAAGAGGCATGCTTGGCAATCCGTGGATTTTCCGGAACATAAAAAACGGCCTTGCCGGAATGCCTGTTTATGAAGTGACAGCTTCCGAGAAGATAGATGTGATAAAAATTCATATGGATTACATGCTTGAAGAACATTCCGATTACAAAGTCGCAGGACAGTTTAAAAAATTTATAACGGGATACACACACGGTATTTCGAATGCCAGGGAGAAGAGGCACAGGATTTTACTGCTGAAAAATACTGAAGAAATGTTGCAGGCATTGATAGAAACTATAAATTCTAATTGATATAAAGCAATTGCATCCTTGGGTAAAATCACCTATAAATTGTAAGAAAATCTTCAGTTTGACTATACTATCAAAAACTGTATAATAAATTGTACCTGTTCGTATGATGAAAATGTGAAATGTCGTATGTATATTTTGTGGGAGAATTTTATGGTTGTGAGAATATTGGGAGTTGATCCCGGATACGGGACAGTTGGATACGGAGTGATAGAAGTTACCGGGAACAGATTCCAGCATGTGGCTCACGGAGCCATCTGCACCACTAAGAAAACGGATCTGAGTTACAGACTCGAGGAAATATACGATTCTATGATGGAACTCATAAAGGAATACAGACCCGGCGAATCGGCGATTGAAAAGCTGTTTTTTTTCAGAAATGTCACCACTGCGATGGCTGTAAGTGAAGCCAGGGGAGTCATACAACTATCTTTAGCGAAGTCCGGTATATTTATAGCAGAATATACACCTTTTCAAGTTAAGCAAGCCGTAACCGGAAGCGGGAAGGCCGAAAAAGGGCAAATTCAGCGTGTTCTTAAAATGCTGTTGAAACTCGGTTCGACACCAAAACCGGATGATGCGGCGGATGCGCTTGCCGTTGCCATATGTCATGCAAATTCTCTCAGAACGGGAAGAATTGTTGGAGGGAAAAATTGTTTTTAATTCTCGATTCAATTAACATATCTGTCGATACAGTTTTAAAAAAACTTGGCCTTGCCAATTACCACATTCCGGCATTGTTAAGTCGCATTGAGATTGATCAAAGTAAAAAATGTACGGTCAGTATGGAAGCTTCACAGGACGATTTGGATACTGAAATGCTTGAAACCTTTAAATCTTCCCTGGAGAAATTTCTTGGAGCCGACGTACATTTCCGTATCAGAAGAGCCGGATTCACCAAATCTCAGGAAATAGTGATGAGATGGAATGAAATCAGGAACAGGGCTTTGGATACGGTTCCATGCTTTACCGATTCGGTGTATTCGGTTTCTATGGATGAGAATACAGTCGAGATATACGCTCCCAACGAGTTTGCCTTGATGCAGCTGAAGAAGAACGTTAATGTAATAAGCTCAATAATAGTTGAGCTGACAGGTTATTCGATATCTTTTGAATTTAAAATAGATGAAGAAAAGAAAGAAAAAATAGAGAAGCAAAGCAAAATCATCTTGCCTTCGATTTTTAAAAGTGAAAATGATTTTATGAAGGTATCAGAAATTAAAAATAACGCGGATATACACAAGAATGAACCATCGCCCGGAATTGTCGGCAAACCAATAAAAACTGTTTCCGTTCCCGTTAAACAGATTGTATTCAATGATTCGACCTATACTGTTGAAGGTGAAATTTTCTCTATCGACTATCGCGAGAATTTTAAAATTTTGAGTTTTGGAATTTATGACGGAGAGGATTCTGTAAAGTGTATTTGCTTCAGGGATATTGCCCAGCAGGCAAGCCAAATGCTTAAAAACGGCGATGAAATATCTGTTTGCGGTAAAGCGGGATACGATGCCAAAACGCAGATCCCAACCGTTTACGTGAACTCGGTACAGGTAAAGAATAAAAACAATTCAAAAGGTGATAATTATCCGGGTGAGAATAAACGTGTGGAACTTCATGCGCATACCCAATTGAGTGCTATGGATTCATTGGTTAAGTTGAAAGAGATTGTAAAAACCGCGGCAAGCTGGGGACACAAAGCTATTTCCGTAACGGATCACGGAGTTGTGCAGGCTTTTCCGGATCTCTACGAAATGTGCAAAAAAGAAGGATTGAAAACTATTTTTGGTTCTGAAGGCTATTTGGTCGACATCACTCCGATCGTTTACAATCTCGATATTGCATCGGAAGAATATCGTGAGAAACAGCTGAGTGAGATTGATTATGTGGTGTTTGACTTTGAAACTACCGGTTTAAGCCCGCTTACCGATTCTATAATAGAAATCGGTGCGGTTAAAATATCGGCCGGAAAAGAGGTCGGTAATTTTTCACAGTTGATAGATCCAGAAAGAGAAATACCTGAAAGGGTGCAGGAAATAACCAACATAACGCCGGACATGCTTAAAGGAATGCCCAAAATCGATGAGGTATTGCCGTCATTCCTCGAATACATCGAAGGTTGTGTCCTGGTCGCACATAACGCGAATTTCGATTACAGGTTTCTTAAGCAGCAAGTTAAGAAGGTACTGAACAGAGAATTGAACATGGTTTACATAGATACGCTTTCTTTTTCGCGAGCGTTGCTCACCATGAAAAGTTATGGTCTGGGAAAAATAGTTAAAAAGCTGGAATTGGGTTCTTTCAACCATCACCGTGCCTTCGAAGATGCTTCGGTCACCGGGAAGGTTCTGTTGAAGCTTTTTGATATGTCGGAGAAAATGGGCAAAAATTCACTTGCACAAATAGATAGTCTTAAAACCGAGATTGACCTGGGTAACCTCAGGGGTCAGAACTTCACCATCTACGTTAAAAATAAGAAGGGATTGAGAAACCTATACGAGATGATAACGAGAAGTCATCTTGAGTATTTTGGTCATGGAATACCGTTGATTCCCAAGACTCTCATCGACGAAATGAGGGAGGGTTTGATCATCGGAACCGGATCACCGATGAGTGAGCTTTCGGCGGCATACAGGTACGGTGTCGAAACCGAAGAACTCGAACAGATAGCCACTTATTACGATTTCATAGAAATAATGCCGCCTGACGCATATACGGAAGTTGATGAAGGATTCGATTCCGTGCTTTTGAAAAAGATGTATACCGATTTTTATAAACTTGGAAAAAGGATCGGTATGCCGGTGATAATGACAGGAAATGTGCATTACTTGAACGAAAGGCAGAAGAAAGAATGGGCAATACTTAAAATAAGTGATAAAGCCATGAGAAGACGTGGGCAGATGTTTTCTCCGGACACTTATGCCGATTGTAATTTGCATTTCAGGACGACGGAAGAGATGCTCGAAATCGCCCTGGATATAGTCGGCAGCAAGGAGGCGGCGGAAGATGTCGTAATAAAAAATCCGCTGGCTTTGTGCGATTCGATTGAAGAGATTCAGCCCATCACCAGGAAGCTTCATCCACCCATAATTGACGGAGCCGATGACGAAATAAGGCAGATAACATCGCAAGGGGTAAGAAACCTCTATGGGGAAAAACCACCCGAAATCATTACGAAAAGAATTGAAAGAGAGCTTGAAGGTATAATCGGAAACGGTTATTCCGTACTGTATCTGATAGCTCAAAAAATCGTTCAGAAATCCAGGGAAGACGGATATCTGGTTGGATCGAGGGGATCGGTTGGTTCTTCACTGGTCGCCACGATGCTCGGTATAACAGAAGTTAACCCGATGCCTGCACACTATATTTGTCCGGAATGCGGTTATACTTATTTCATACAGGATGGTTCCGTGACCTCAGGGTATGATCTGCCGGATAAAAAATGTCCGGAATGCGGTGAAAACCTCCGTAAATACGGACAGGATATTCCGTTTGAAACATTCATGGGTTTTAAGGGCAACAAAGTACCGGATATCGATTTGAACTTCTCGGGTGAATATCAGACGAAAGCCCACAGATACATAGAAGAGCTTTTCGGATCCGACCATGTTTTCAAGGCGGGTACTATTAGTACCGTTGCGGATAAGACGGCGTTTGGATACGTACTTAGATATGAAGAGGTTACCGGCGTGAAAATCAAAGATATCGAAAAAGAAAGAATCGCTTCCGTCATCGCGGGGGTCAAAAGGACTACCGGACAGCATCCGGGAGGTTTGATGATTGTTCCACGGGACAGGGAAGTTTATGAATTCACTCCGGTTCAGAAACCTGCGAATGACAGAAAATCCGAAGTGCAGACAACCCACTTTGATTATCATTCCATTCACGACGATTTGGTGAAAATAGACGCACTAGGCCATGACGATCCCACTTTCATGAGGTATCTCCAGGATTTGACAGGTATCGATCCGCTGGAAGTTCCGATGGATGACAGGGATGTGCTTGCGCTTTTCAACGGATTGAAACCACTTGGGCTTAAAAAAGGCGATATTCCTGATGTCGATACGGGAACACTCGGAATACCGGAATTTGGTACGAATTTTGTACGTGGATTGCTTAAGGAGACCAACCCTTCGAGTTTCGCCGATCTCGTCAGGATATCGGGACTTTCGCATGGTACCGACGTGTGGCTCGGAAATGCCAGGGATATAATACTTGGCGGCAAGGCAAGTCTTTCCGAAGTGATAGCGTGCAGGGACGACATAATGAATGATCTGATTTACAGGGGAATGATTCCCATAGAAGCCTTTAACATAATGGAAAGAGTCAGAAAAGGTAAGGGATTGACAGAAGAAGAAGAACAGAAGATGATGGAGTATAAAGTGAAACCCTGGTTTATCGAGTCCTGTAAAAAGATTAAATACCTGTTTCCGAAGGCGCATGCCGTGGCATATGTTTCGATGGCATTCAGAGTAGCTTATTTCAAACTTAGACACCCGCTCGCTTTTTATGCGACTTATTTCACTGTTAAGGGAGATGAATTCAACATCTCTTTGATACTCAGCGGCAAAGAGAAGTTGAAGGAGTGGCTTGTGAATCCTGTTGGTACGGAATCTCTAAGCAAGCAAAAGGTTATGGCTCAGAAAGTCGTTAACGAGATAGCTTTGGAGATGCTTTTGAGGGGGTACGAATTTCTGCCTGTTGATATTTTCAAATCGGACGCGGAGCAATTCGTAATCGAGGACGGAAAACTCAGAATACCTTTGAGCAGAGTTTCCGGGCTGGGTAACAGGGCTGCCGAATCGGTAATAGCCGCTAGGGCTGAATCGGAATTCGTATCCGTGGATGATTTGAACAGAAGAACCGGGATATCCAAAACCATAATAGAAGTTTTGAAAGATATGGGGGCACTGGGTGATTTGAAAGATCAGGCCCAGTTTACTTTATTTTCTTAAAAGGCATTAAGGGGGATCGATTATGATCAACAAGATAATATTTACCGGGGAACAGAAGCATATCGCTTTGGTAGCACATGATATGAGGAAAAAAGATCTTGTGGAATGGGTAAAATACAACCGTGGTACTTTATCCAGGCATGTTCTTTACGGAACAGGGACGACAGGCAGCCTGGTGGAGGAATTGGGATTGAACATAAAAAGGTTCAAAAGCGGTCCACTTGGTGGAGATCAGCAAATAGGCGCGAAAATATCCGAAGGTGAAATCGATATGCTGATTTTTTTCTGGGATCCGTTGTCACCGCATCCGCATGATGTGGATGTAAAAGCCTTGTTAAGAATAGCGAATGTATACAATATTCCGGTAGCGACAAACAGATCCACTGCGGATTTCATCATTTCTTCGCCTCTCATGAACAGGGATGTCGAGAGAATTGTCGTGGATTATGAGCTGCGCTATAAAGAAGAAGTTGAATCGGTTATAAAGAAGGGGAAATGAGGATCGCGCATTGTAGTTTTTTTTTATTTTGTATGTTATAATCCTTTTGCCCTGTGAAAAAATAAACAAGCAAAGGGAAGTTTATTTGTGAAATGAATCACGAAGTGGAGGTGTTGCAAGTGTCTGCAGGGGAAGCGAAAACTGTTTGTCCCGATCACGCTAGCCTTTATGAAGAACTTGACTCTTTCATCCTAAAAGTGAAGGATGAACCCGGTGTTTTGATTGAAGTACTTCATAAAGCACAGGAACTTTTCGGTTATTTACCCGAAGAAGTTCAGGCACATGTTGCCGAAAAACTGAATATTCCTGCGAGTCAGGTATTCGGAGTAGTAACTTTTTATAACTTCTTTACGATGAAACCCCGGGGGAAGAATCAAATTAAAATATGCCTCGGAACCGCGTGCTATGTGAAAGGTGCGGATAAAGTCCTTAGTAGAATTAAAGAGGAACTCGGAGTAGATATGGAAGAAGTTACCAAGGACGGAATGTTCTCCCTTCATGGAGTAAGATGTCTGGGTGCGTGCAGTATGGCGCCGGTTGTTCTGATCGGAGAAAAAGACTTCTACGGAAGAGTTACTCCAGATGAAGTTCCCAAAATCATAAAGAAATATAAGGAGTGATCTTGATGGCAAAAGTAAAAAGTCTTGAAGAACTTATGAACATTAAAGAGAAAGCTCTGAAAGAAATCCATATGAGAGATACCGATAAGAAGGGGAAGATCGTTATCGCTATGGGAACATGTGGGATAGCTGCAGGAGCAAAAGATACTCTGCAAGCTGTGGTCGATGAGTTATCCGCAAAAGGGGTAAACGATGTTGCCGTCGTTCAGTCCGGATGCATGGGTTTATGTGATGTTGAACCCACTATTGAAGTTTTCATGGAAAGTCAGGACCCGATCATATACGGTCATGTTACTCCGGAACAAGTCAGAAGAATCATTCAGCAGCATGTTATCGACGGCAAGGTCGTAAGTGACCTTATGATAAGAAAAGGTGAAATTTAAGAAGAAAAGGTGAGGTGAACTGCGTTGCCTGTCGCAACAAACACGATTCTAATGTGCGCGGGTGGAGGCTGTATTTCATCAGGTGAAGAGAGCTGTCTTTCCGCATTGAAAAAATGTATAGATAAGTACGCACTTTCCGAAGTTGTCAACGTTGTCGAAACTGGTTGTATGGGGATGTGCGATGCAGGACCGCTGATGATAATATACCCTGAAGGAGCTTATTATCAAAAGCTTACCCCGCAAGATATGGAAACAATAGTATCGGAACATCTTCTGAAGGGGAGAATAGTCGAGGAAAAACTCCTCGAGAATCCGGTCAACGAAATGAAAGTGGTAAACCCCAACGACGAGCATCCTTTCTTTGCCCGTCAGATTAAGATAGCGACGAGGAATATGGGTGTGATAAATCCGTTAAGCATTGAAGAATACATCGCACATGACGGATATTTCGCCTTGCAGAAAGTTCTGACTCAGATGACTCCGAAAGAAGTCACTGACCTGATAAAAGCAAGCGGACTCAGAGGAAGAGGCGGAGCGGGATTCCCGACCGGTATGAAATGGGAATTCACTCAAATCGCAAAAGGCGATAAAAAATACGTGCTTTGCAATGCCGACGAAGGTGATCCGGGAGCATTCATGGATAGGGCGCTTCTTGAAGGTGATCCGCATTGTATTCTTGAATCGATGGCAATTGCAGGATATGCCGTGGGATCGGATCAGGGATATATTTACATAAGAGCCGAATATCCACTTGCTATAGAAAGACTTAAGGAAGGTATCAGACAGGCAAAATCCATGGGATTGCTTGGACAGAATATAATGGGTACCGATTTCAGTTTCGAAATCGAACTCAGAATGGGTGCGGGTGCTTTCGTATGCGGTGAAGAAACCGCATTGATAGAATCCATCGAGGGAAAAAGAGGACAGCCGAGAAACAAACCTCCATTCCCAGCTACCTGCGGTTTGTGGAATAAGCCGACGTTGAACAACAACGTTGAAACTTATTACAACATTCCCCCGATAATTTTAAAAGGTCCTGAATGGTTTTCTTCCATAGGATACGAGAAAAGCAGGGGGACAAAGGTTTTCGCCCTCGCCGGGAAGATTAAAAATACCGGTCTTGTCGAAGTTCCTATGGGCATAACACTGAGGGAAATAGTGTATGAAATAGGTGGAGGAATTCCCAACGGTAAAGAATTCAAAGCGGTTCAGACAGGTGGACCTTCCGGCGGATGTATTACCAAAGAGAATCTTGATACGCCACTTAGCTACGAAACGTTAAAGCAGCTCGGGACTATGATGGGTTCCGGCGGTATGATATTCATGGATGAGGATACCTGTATGGTTGACGTTGCAAAGTATTTCCTCGAATTCACCGTTGAGGAATCATGCGGCAAGTGTACCCCCTGCAGGGAAGGTACGAGGGTAATGTATGAGATCCTTGAAAAAATCACACACGGTGAAGGACAACCCGGCGATATAGAAAAATTGGAAGAACTGGGCAGAGTTATAATGGATACGGCGCTTTGCGGGCTTGGCCAGTCTGCACCCCAACCGGTTCTCTCCACCATAGCTAATTTCAGGAATGAATATGATGACCATATAAACAACAAAAGATGTTCCGCAAAAGTCTGCAGTTCACTGGTCAGATATGTGGTGGAAGCTGAAAAATGCGTGGGCTGTACGGCATGTGCGAGAATTTGTCCTGTTGGTGCCATAAAAGGCGAGGTCAAGAAAATACATGAAATCGATCCTGAAGTATGTACGAGATGTGGAAGTTGTATCGGCGTGTGCAGGTTCGGAGCGATCGAAAGGGTTTCTCCTTAACCATAGATAAAAGGGCATGTTTTCGCATGCCCTTTTTTGTTTCTTACAATTTTTTCTGTTCATGAATTCAACCTGAAATACTCGACATAAATTCGGAAGAAAACAGTGATTAACTCAGGGGGTGTGATTAATGATAGCGGAGAAAGATCTCTTAAAGGTTGAAAAAATTGTCAACGATGTGATTTCGGATCAAAGTTTGGAAAAAGGAGACATATTGATAAATTGTCTTCATGAAATTCAAAATGAGTTTAGTAATTTTGTTCCGCCTGAAGCTGCGGAAAAAGTTGCGGAGATTCTTGGAATTTCGACTTCTTCGGTTTATGAAGTTCTTACTTTCTACACGATGTTTTCTACAAAGAAAAGAGGCAAATACGTAATAAGAATATGTGATAGTCTTCCATGCCATGTTACGGGCGGACGTGAAGTCATAGACGCCATCAAGCATGAACTAAAAATAGATTTTAACCAGACGACGGAAGATGGCTTGTTCACCCTTGAAACCACAGGATGCCTTGGTTTGTGCGGTGTATCACCCGCGATAATGGTCAATGAAGAGTTTTACGGAAATCTGAATCCCAAAGATATAAAGCCTTTAATCGATAAGATAAAAAAAGAAGGAGGGGATCAGTTATGAAAACTCAGACCGTTCTCGTTTCTGTGGACTCCAACAGCGCTCTCAAAGGAGCGAAATTCTATAAAAAATATCTTGAGGATCTTGTCGGCCAGTACAATCTTTCCGATTTTATAGATGTTCTTGAAACCGGAAGCCTCGGAGTGTACAGGGAAGGCGTGATAATAGCGATTTATCCCGATGAGGTGTTTTACGAAATCAATTCTAAGGAAGATGTGGAGAGAGTCGTATCCGAACATCTTTTAAAGGGTAGAATAGTCATGCCCCTCATGATCGAGGGAAAGACTGTTGAGACTAATCTCGTCACTTCGGAAAAAGTGAACAGGGAACACAGAATAGTATTGAGAAATATCGGTATAATAAACCCTCAAAGTATAACCGAATACATAGCCCGAGACGGGTATATGGCACTTGCGAAAGTTTTGAGATCTTATTCTTCAAAAGAACTGATTGAGGAAATCAAGTCAAGTGGTTTGAGAGGAAGAGGCGGAGCGGGATTCCCTACGGGAATGAAGTGGGAGTTTACCGCAAAAGCCGAATCGGACGTGAAATATGTTATCTGTAACGCCGATGAAGGTGAGCCCGGTACTTTCAAAGACAGGCTGATCATGGAAGGCGATCCGCACTCCGTTGTGGAGGCCATGACCATTGCCGCTTATGCAACAGGTGCGAGCAAAGGGTACATATACATCAGAGGGGAATATCACGGATCAATAGATAACATCCGGAAAGCCATAAAAGATGCTTATGAATATGGGTTGTTGGGCAACAACATATTCGGCACCGATTTTTGCTTTGATTTGTCCGTTAGATTGGGGGCCGGAGCTTACATATGCGGTGAAGAAACAGCTCTGATAGAATCAATTGAAGGCCGTCCGGGAAGACCCAGGCTGAAACCTCCTTATCCGCCGGTGGAAGGACTTTATAATAAGCCGACTGTCGTGAACAACGTTGAAACTTTTTCGAATATTCCCTGGATTATATTGAATGGAGCATCCGCGTTTAGAAAAATCGGCAGCGAATCTTCCGCAGGCACCAAAGTCTTCACATTGGTTGGAAATATAGTTAACAGAGGTCTTGTCGAAGTTCCTATGGGGACAACGGTTCATGATCTCGTGTACAAATTCGGCGGCGGCATACCCGAAGGCAAGGCGCTTAAGATAGTACAGACGGGTGGAACTGCGGGAACCTTTATTTCGCCGGATAAACTCAACGTAGAGCTCGATTACGATTCATGGAAAAATGGAGTTACCCTCGGATCCGGTGTGATTCTCGCAATTGATGAGGATTCTTGTGTTGTCGAAGTTGCGAAGGTGGCTATGCATTTCTTCGCGCATGAATCATGCGGAAAATGTACTCCGTGCAGAGAAGGAACAAGGGTTGCCGTTCAGATTCTTGAAAACATCTCCAAGGGAAAGGGAAATCCCGAGAATTTGACTCAGCTCGTGATGATAGCCGATACTCTGGAACAGACTGCATTCTGCGGATTGGGACAGGCGGCTGCAATTCCTCTGAGAACAATAGTGGAGGATTTTAAAGATGAATTCACAGACCATCTTGAAAGAAAAGAGTGCAAAGTCTGTGTTTATGAGAAAGAGAAAACCAAAGCCGCAAAGTAAAGATACGCTGCTATGAATATAATGTAAAATTTCTGTAGTTTAAGCGGGTGTGGTTGACAATGCACCCGCTTAAATAGTAAAATACGCGTGGTAAATTACGAGAAAATACGAAGGGAGGGCAATATAAACTAATGCCGACCATTAACCAGCTAGTCAGAAACGGAAGAAAAAAAGCTATAGAAAAATCCAAATCACCTGCATTGCAGAAAAATCCTCAAAAAAGAGGGGTTTGTGTGAGGGTAACGACGATGACTCCTAAAAAGCCAAACTCAGCTTTGAGAAAGATCGCCAGGGTCAGATTGATAAACGGAATAGAAGTCAGCGCTTATATTCCGGGCGAAGGCCATAATCTCCAGGAGCACTCTGTAGTACTTGTAAGAGGTGGAAGGGTCAGAGATCTTCCCGGTATCAGGTACAGAATCATCAGAGGAACTCTTGATGCAAGCGGAGTGGAAGCAAGAAGACAGGCTCGTTCAAAATACGGAGCCAAGACCCCAAAATAGGTCAAGGTAGTAAGGAGGAAATCATCAGATGAGAAGAAGACGTGCAGAAAAAAGAAAGATAGTGCCGGATCCGGTTTATAACGATATACTCGTCACCAAGCTGATCAACATAATTATGTGGGACGGCAAAAAGTCGACGGCACAGAAGATAGTTTACGAGGCTTTTGAAGTAATAAGAGAAAAGACCGGGAAAGATCCTCTTGATATATTCAAGAAAGCAATGGATAATGTGAAACCAATAGTTGAAGTAAAGCCGAGAAGAGTCGGCGGTGCAACTTATCAGGTTCCCGTCGAAGTTGCGGATGAAAGGAAGACTTCTTTGGGATTGAGATGGTTGCTTAATGCTTCCAGATCCAAAAAGGGAAGACCGATGAGAGTAAGACTCTCAGATGAAATACTCGCCGCGTTTGAAGGTACCGGTGCAGCGGTAAAGAAGAGAGAAGATACTCATAAAATGGCCGAAGCAAACAGAGCGTTCGCCCATTTTAAATGGTAATACGGAGGAATTATTGTGACACCTGAAAAATATCAACTCGATAGAGTCCGTAACATCGGTATTATGGCTCATATTGATGCCGGTAAAACTACAACTACAGAGAGAATACTGTTTTATACAGGAAAAAAACACAAGATTGGGAGCGTAGATGAAGGTACGGCGACAATGGATTGGATGGAGCAGGAAAAGGAAAGAGGTATAACCATAACTTCCGCAGCAACTACTGCTTTCTGGAAAGATTATAGGATAAATATAATCGATACACCCGGACACGTTGACTTTACCATCGAGGTTGAAAGGGCTCTCAGAGTCCTTGATGGAGCGGTGGCGGTTTTTGATGTTTGCGCGGGAGTGGAACCGCAATCAGAAACCGTGTGGAGACAGGCTGACAAATACAATGTACCCAGAATAGCATTCATGAACAAGATGGATAAAATAGGTGCGGATTTTGATGCCTCGGTTAAAAGCATGGTTGTAAAACTTGGAGCTAATCCTCTGCCAATCCAGATTCCTATTGGGTTTGAAGACACTTTTTCAGGAGTAGTCGATTTGTTGACTATGAAGGCTATTTATTGGAAAAATGAAGATGGTACGGTTATGGAAACCGGAGAAATTCCTTCAGATCTTGTAAAAAAGGCTGAAGAAATGCATGAGGAAATCGTTTCCGTTGCCTCTAGTTACGATGAATCGATAATGGAGCTGTACCTTGAGGGTGAGGAAGTTCCTGTTGATAAATTGAAAAAAGCGATACGAAAGGCGACGCTCATTTCCGAGATTGTCCCGGTTTTGTGTGGAACCGCATTCAGAAATAAAGGGGTCCAGCCGGTTATCGATGCGGTAGTGGATTATCTTCCTTCACCAATGGATGTTCCACCGCTTGAAGTCGTAATCGATGACGATATTCATGAGCTTAAACCGGATCCGGATGGCCCGTTTGCCGCACTTGCATTTAAAATCATGGCGGATCCTTTCGTTGGTAGACTCACATATTTCAGAGTGTATTCGGGAATGCTTGAAAAAGGATCTTACGTGTACAATGTCAACAAAGAGAAGAAGGAAAGAATAAGCAGACTCATATACATGCATGCGGATACCAGGGAAGATGTCGATTATGTACAGGCAGGAGATATTGTAGCAGGCATAGGTTTGAAATTCTCCACGACCGGCGACAGTCTGTCTTCGCAAACCGAACCCATTTTGCTCGAAAAAATGGAATTTCCGGAACCCGTAATACAGATAGCAATCGAACCCGAAACCAAAGGCGATCAGGATAAGTTGGCAAAAGGGCTCATGGCTTTAACTCAGGAAGACCCGACTTTACAGGTTAAGGTGGATGACGAAACCGGACAGACTCTCTTAAGCGGTATGGGAGAGCTTCATCTTGAGATAATAGTAGACAGGCTCAGGAGAGAATTCGGTGCCAATGTCAGGGTAGGACAGCCTCATGTTTCTTACAGAGAATCGATTCATATGAAAGTTGAACGTGAAGCGAAGTATGTAAGGCAAAGCGGTGGACGCGGCCAGTATGGTCATGTAAAGATAATTCTCGAGCCGCTTGAAGCGGGTAAAGGATTTGAGTTTGTGAATGCCGTCGTAGGCGGAGCTATTCCGAGAGAATTTATAAAACCCGTTGAAAATGGTATAGTAGAGGCGCTTCAGAACGGAATAGTATCCGGATATCCCGTGGTTGATGTAAAGGTTACTCTTGTAGACGGTTCTTACCATGAAGTCGATAGTTCGGAGCTTGCTTTTAAAATAGCGGGATCCATGGCCGTGAAAGAAGCGTTGAGGAAGGCGGATCCTTATCTTCTCGAACCCATAATGAGTGTTGAGATAACAACACCCGAAGAGTATATGGGGGACATAATTGGCGATTTGAATACGCGAAGGGGAAGAATCGAGAAATTCGATACCAGGGCAAATGCCAGGATTGTAGAGGCTTTCGTTCCTTTATCCGAGCTGTTCGGTTATGCCACAGTTCTCCGCTCACTCAGCCAGGGAAGGGCTACACACTCAATACAATTCAGTCACTATCATGAAATAGACCAAAAGACTATGGAGAAAATCATAAAACACAGGTAGTTTGAAATAATATTAATAATTATTATCTTTTAGGAGGTAAAAAGCAAATGGCAAAAGAGAAATTTGATCGTAGTAAACCCCATCTTAACATTGGTACAATAGGACACATTGACCATGGAAAGACAACTCTGACTGCAGCTATCACAAAATGTTTGAGTTTAAAAGGACTTGCTGATTTTGCAGCATTCGATACTATCGATAAAGCACCGGAAGAAAAGGCAAGAGGTATAACAATCAACACAGCACACGTTGAATATCAGTCTGAAAAGAGACATTATGCTCATATAGACTGTCCTGGTCATGCTGACTACATAAAGAACATGATCACGGGTGCAGCCCAGATGGACGGAGCAATATTGGTTGTTGCCGCAACTGACGGACCTATGCCTCAGACAAGAGAGCACGTTCTGCTTGCCAAACAGGTTAACGTTCCTGCAATGGTCGTGTTTTTGAACAAATGTGACATGGTTGATGACGAAGAACTTATCGATCTCGTTGAAATGGAAGTCAGAGAGCTTCTTTCCAAATACGATTTCAACGGTGACGATGCTCCTATAATAAGAGGATCTGCACTTAAAGCGGGAGAAAGTGACGACGTTAACAACGAATGGGTACAGAAGATATATGAATTAATCGATGCATGCGACGACTTCTTCCCAGATCCGGCACGTGAAACAGATAAGCCTTTCCTCATGCCGATAGAAGATGTTTTCACCATCACCGGCCGTGGCACTGTTGTTACCGGAAGAATAGACAGAGGAGTCATCCATACCGGAGATGAAGTAGAAATAGTAGGACTTAAAGATACACAGAAGAGCGTATGTACCGGAGTCGAAATGTTCAGAAAGCTTCTGGACGAAGGTCAGGCCGGAGATAACGTCGGTTGTCTGCTCAGAGGTATAAAGAAAGAAGACGTGCAGAGAGGACAGGTTCTCGCAAAACCGAAATCCATTACACCTCATAAGAAATTCACAGCCAATATTTACGTTCTGAAAAAAGAGGAAGGCGGAAGACATACACCTTTCACAAAGGGATACAGACCTCAGTTCTACATCAAAGTTGCAGATATAACCGGAGAAATTCAGGATCTTGGCGAAGGTGTTGAAATGATTATGCCTGGTGACAACATGGTTTGTACGGTTGAACTCATCAAACCGGTTGCTCTCGAAAAAGGTATGAATTTCGCAGTCAGAGAAGGCGGAAGAACAGTTGGAGCCGGAGTTGTAGCAGATATTCTCGAATGATATTCTTTCGATTAATAATATTGCAACACATAGCAAATATAACGTTACTTGGTTGATGTATAATCGGGGGGTGTTTTTGCTGCCCCCTGTTTATGCCATCATATAGAGGAGGGAAGTTACGAATGGCCTCACAGAGAATAAGGATAAGATTGAGAGCCTACGATCACGAGTTACTTGATCAGTCAGCAAAGAAAATTGTTGATATAGTAAAGACAACACAGGCAAAGGTTTCAGGACCTATACCGCTTCCGACAGAAAGAACGGTTTATTGTGTCCTTAAATCACCGCATAAGCATAAAGATTCAAGGGAACATTTTGAAAAAAGAGTACACAAAAGGCTCATAGACATTCTTGACCCGAACCCCAAAACGGTGGAAGCTCTCATGAAAATCGATCTTCCTTCAGGTGTGGATGTCGAAATTAAGCTATAATACCGGAGGTGTGAACAATGAGCGGACTCTTGGGAAAGAAGATGGGAATGACCAGATTATTCGTTGACGGTGTTTCCGTACCGGTTACGATAATCAAAGCAGGACCATGTTTCGTTACTCAGAAAAAGAACGATGAAGTGGATGGTTATCAGGCCATTCAGGTTGGTTTCGAACCTAAAAAGGAAAAGAAAACCACCAAACCTTTGAGAGGTCATTTTAAAAAGGCTTCTGTTAATCCGATGAGATTTCTTAAAGAATTCAGAGTTGAAAATGTCGACTCTTACGAACTCGGCCAGCAGCTCAAAGCTGATGTGTTTACGGAAGGGCAGAAAATAGACATACAGGGTATTTCAAAGGGAAGAGGTTATACAGGTGTTATGAAGAGATGGAATTTCAGCGGAGGAGAATCTTCTCACGGTTCGAAGTTCCACAGGGGATTGGGAAGTACAGGTCAGCACTCTTATCCCGCAAGAGTATTCCCGGGAAAGAAAATGCCCGGTCAGTACGGTGCCGAGAAAGTTACCGTTCAGAATCTTGTGATAGTTAAAATTGACTTGGAAAACGATGTTATTGCCGTTAAGGGTGGAGTTCCCGGTCCAAAAAATGGAATGTTGATTCTTAAACCGGCAGTAAACGTGATGAAAAAGAAAATCAGAAAATAATAATTATTAATTTCAAGAAAGGAGGAGGCAAAGTGGCGAACGTAAAAGTTCTCGACCTAAACGGAAACAGCACAGGCGAGCTGCAGTTGAGAGACGATGTTTTTGACATCGAACCAAATCTTGATTTGATCTACAGATATGTGGACATGCAGCTGACCAACAGAAGACAGGGAACGGCCTCCACAAAGACCCGCGCAGAAGTTGCGGGTACTGGGAAAAAGCCGTTTCCGCAAAAGCATACGGGACGCGCAAGACAAGGTAGTTTGAGAGGTCCTCATCAGAGACATGGTGGAGTCGCTTTCGGCCCCAAACCGAGAGAATGGAACAAAGACATGCCTAAAAAGATGAAGAAACTCGCCCTCAGATCTGTACTCAGTGTGAGATACAGAGAGGGAAATCTGATAATCGTAGATGATTTTAAGATGTCATCACCGAAAACGAAGGAATTCATAAAGGTGAAGGAAGCTCTTGGAATCAACGAAGAAAAATCTCTTTTCGTACTGCCTTTCAAAAAGACGGAGTATATGAACGTAAAACTTTCGGGCAGAAACGTTGAAAAGACCAAAGTGATTATTGCGGACAATCCCGGACAGGGAGAAGATTGTGTCAGCATAGACGGTCTTAACGTGTTTGACGTTGTCAACAACGAAAAGCTGGTTTTAACAAAAGAGACAGTCAAGAAAATCGAGGAGGTGCTTGGTAATGTCCGTTAACCTCGGTTATTCAGATATAATTATCAAACCGCTTCTTACGGAAAAATCCACGAACAACGTCGTTTTGAGAAGATATACGTTTGAAGTGCACCGCGATGCCAACAAGTGTACGGTGAAAGAAGCGATTGAGAAGATATACAATGTAAAAGTAGAAGCTGTGAATGTTCTTAATGTCAAACCAAAACCTAAACGAAGAGGTATGACCACCGGTAAGACCAGGAGCTGGAAAAAAGCTATGGTTAAACTGGTTGACGGATATACCATATCCGATTTGGAGAACCTGCACTAACTTATAAACGCTTAAAGAAAGGGGAGAAAAAGAAAAATGGGACTGAAAAGATTTAAACCTACTACCCCCAGTAGAAGATACATGGTTACTCCCGACTTTTCGGAAATAACTAAAACGAAACCCGAAAAGAGTCTGACTGAGCCTTTGAAGAATCACGCGGGAAGAAACAATTACGGTAACATAACCGTCAGACATCAAGGGGGCGGTCATAAAAGAAAATACAGAATAATAGATTTTAGAAGAGATAAGGTTGGAATACCCGCTAAGGTTGTTTCGATTGAGTACGATCCCAACAGGACTGCAAGAATTGCCCTTCTGGTTTACGCGGACGGTGAGAAAAGATATATTCTCGCACCTAAGGGAGTGTCAGTCGGTGACAGATTAATGAGCGGCTCCGAAGCAGAGATAAGATCTGGTAATACTCTTCCGCTGATTAACATACCTGTTGGTACGATAGTGCATGCAGTTGAATTCATACCTGGCAAAGGCGCGCAGATCGGCAGATCGGCAGGTGTTGGAGTTCAGTTGATGGCAAGGGAAAACGGATACGCACTTTTAAAAATGCCTTCCGGAGAACTTAGAAGAGTCAGAGAAACTTGCAATGCCACCATCGGTGTTGTTGGAAATGAAGATCATTCCAACCAGGTTCACGGTAAAGCGGGAAGAAAACGTTGGTTGGGAATCAAACCTACCGTAAGAGGTATGGTAATGAATCCCTGCGATCATCCTATGGGTGGTGGAGAAGGCAGAAGCAAGGGTGGAAACCATCCGCAAAGTCCTTGGGGTCAGCCTGCAAAGGGTTATAAGACCAGAAGAGGAAAGCGAAGTTCCGATAAATTTATCGTGAGAAGAAGAAACGAGAAGTGATGAAAGGGGGTAATTGACAATGAGTCGATCCACAAAGAAAGGCCCCTATGTACACCCGAAACTTCTTAAGAAGATACGTGTACTCAATCAGGGTGGAGGCAAAGAAGTAATAAAGACATGGAGCAGGTCATCCACAATAATTCCTGAAATGGTGGGCCACACTGTAGCAGTTTATAACGGTTTAAAACATATACCGATTTATGTCTCGGAAAACATGGTTGGACATAAACTTGGAGAGTTTTCATTCACCAGGAGATTCGGTGGACATGCTGACAAAAAAGCCAAAAAAGGCGAAGTAAAGTAAGAGGAGGGTAAGCTATGGCACGTATGAAAAGATCTGTTTTTCACAGAGAAAGAAAAGAGACTCTTGCACAGACTCAGATAACCGAAGCGAAAGCGACGGCTAAATACATCAGGCTCTCTCCTCGTAAAGCAAGATCAGTGGTAAATGCAATCAGAGGAAAAGATGTTGGAGTGGCATTTCAGTATTTGGATTTCTCACCGAAGAAATCCGCAAGAGTGGTGCAGAAAGTATTAAAATCCGCAGTGGCTAACGCGGAGAATAACTTTAAACTGGACGTCGACAATCTGTTCGTTAAAGCGGTATTTGTCGATGACGGCCCAAGAATGAAAAGAATCTGGCCCCGTGGTAGAGGAAGAGCAGATATTCTTATGAAAAGAATGAGCCATATCACGGTAATAGTTGGCGATAAAAACGCTAAAACAGCTGAGAATAAGTGAGGTGATGTGAACCGTGGGTCAGAAAGTACACCCTAGAGGTTTCAGGCTCGGAGTATCAAAAGATTGGCAGGCGAGATGGTTTGGAGGTAAGCATTATTCCGAATATCTCATAGAAGATGAAAAAATCAGAAAACTGATAATGAACAAGAAATATACCATAAGGCTCAGAAACGGTCAGGAAGTGGAAGCGAGTTCGGATGTGGATGAAGTTTTCATCGAAAGACCCGGAATGAACAAAGTTGTAATTACCATTCTCACAGCAAAACCAGGAGTTGTCATCGGGAAAAAAGGTTCCGAAGTAAGAGTGCTCAGAACTGAACTGGAATCCCTTACAGGCAAAGAAGTGTTGGTTAACATAAAGGAAATCAAAACACCCGAGATCGATGCCCAATTGGTTGCGATGAATATAGCTGGAATGCTTGAAAGAAGAACTTCCCATAAAAGAGCCATGAAGAGAGTCATGTTCAACGCCATGAAAAATGGTGCCAAGGGCATAAAAGTAATGGTAGCGGGAAGATTAGGTGGAGCCGAAATCGCGAGAACTGAATGGTACAGAGAAGGAAGAATACCTCTTCAGACGATAAAGGCGGATATTGGGTACGGTTTTTATGAAGCAAAGACGAAAACCGGAATTATCGGTATAAAAGTTTGGATATACCACGGAGATGTATGATAACTCCTGTAAAGTATTGATGATTCGAGAGGAGGTAAATTACTATGTTAATGCCAAAGCGCGTTAAATATAGAAAGCAGCAGCGCGGAACTATGAATGGAAAAGCGAAAGGCGGTACGAGTGTTCATTTTGGTGATTGGGGATTGAAAGCCATGGAGCCTCACTGGATTACCGCCAAACAGATAGAATCTTGCAGGGTGGCAATTGTAAGGACTCTTAAAAGACAGGGTAAGGTGTGGATAAGATCTTTCCCGGATAAACCGATTACGAAAAGACCTCAAGATTCGAGAATGGGTAAGGGTAAAGGTAACGTTGAAATGTGGGTATCGGTTGTTAAACCCGGAAAGATACTCTTTGAGATAGCAGGCGTCTCTGATGAAGTCGCTAAATTAGCTTTACATAAGGCAGCAGCGAAACTTCCCATAAGAACTAAGATAGTTCAGAGGCATGCTGTTGGAGGTGAGTAACATGAAAGCTACGGAATTAAGAGACCTCACTGATGGTGAACTTAATCAGAAATTTGACGAGAAGAAAAAAGAATTAATGAACCTGAGATTCCAATTGGCACTCAATCAGCTTGACAACACCAATAAGATAAAGGTCGTCAAGAGGGATATTGCAAGAATCAAGACAATATTGACTGAGCGCGAATTAGGGATAACAAGGTAAGGGAGGGTAGACGTATGCCCAAAAGAACAATAACCGGAACAGTTGTCAGCGACAAAATGGATAAAACAATAGTGGTGCTTGTGGAATCTTTTGTTAAGCATCCTGCAACTAATAAAATGGTAAAAAAATCCAAAAGATTCAAAGCGCATGATGAGGAAAATACTGCAAAGATGGGGGATACAGTCGAGATAATCGAATCCAGACCTTTGAGCAGAGAAAAAAGATGGGCCCTGGTGTCCGTTTTGAAGAGAAATATTTTTGCCGATGGTGAAAACGCTGGAGGTGACCTTGAATGATACAGCAGGAATCTGTCTTGAATGTTGCTGATAATTCAGGAGCAAAGAAAATTCTTGTAATCAGGGTTATGGGCGGTTCTCACAGAAGATCCGGATCAATCGGTGATATAGTTATCGGTGCCGTAAAAGAGGCAACTCCACACGCAGATGTTAAAAAAGGCGATGTTGTCAGGGCCGTAGTAGTCAGAACCCATAAGGAAGTTGGCCGTAAAGACGGAACTTACGTTAGATTTGATGATAATGCAGCGGTAATAATCGACAAACAGAATATTCCTAAGGGAACACGTATTTTTGGACCCGTTGCAAGAGAGTTAAGGGAAAAAGGATTCATGAAGATCGTATCTCTTGCTCCTGAAGTTCTTTAGGAGGTTAATTGCAATGAATAGCAGAAAATTCAACTATCACATTCATAAAGAAGATCTCGTGGAAGTACTTTCCGGAAGAGACAAAAGCAAAAGAGGAAGAGTTCTCAGAGTTGTTCCAGGTGAATGCAAGGTAATAGTGGACAAGGTAAACGTTGTGAAGAGGCATCAAAAACCCACACAGCAAGAAAGAAACGGCGGTATAATCGATAAAGATATTCCGATTGATGTATCTAAATTGATACTCGTATGCCCCAACTGTGACAAGACTACGAGAGTGGGATGGAAACTTACCGGTGACGGCAAGAAGAGAAGAGTTTGTAAAAAATGCGGAGAAATGATAGACAAAGATTAATTATAAGGAGGTGTACCCGACGGATTGTCCCTGTAAGGATAACCCAAAATCGGGAACAGTATGGCTAAGGAAAACTTTGTAAGCCCCTTGAAAGAAAAGTACAGGAAGGAAGTAATTCCTGAAATGATAAAGACTTTCGGATACAAGAATATTCACGAGGTACCGAGAATCGAAAAAATAGTTATAAACATGGGTATAGGAGAAGGCAGTAGAAATAAAGAACTGTTCACAGTACATTCCGAAGAACTTAAGAGTATTTCCGGGCAGAAACCTTTAACTACTTACGCCAAGAAAGCCATATCAAATTTTAAACTTAGGAAAGGTATGCCTGTTGGTCTCAAAGTAACACTCAGGGGGAACAACATGCTGAATTTTCTTTTTAAAATGATAAACATAGTACTTCCGAAGGTTAGAGACTTTAGAGGTTTAAATCCAAATTCTTTTGACGGGCGCGGTAATTATGCTTTTGGCCTTTCAGAGCAGGTAATATTTCCTGAAATAAGAGCTGAGAAAGTCAAAAGAATTCAGGGTATGGACATTGTTATAGCTACTACGGCTAAAACTAATGAAGAAGCCAGGAAACTGCTTGAACTTCTTGGAATGCCTTTAAAGAACGTATAAATTAGGAGGGAAATAAATGGCTAAGAAATCTATGGTGGCGAAATGGAAACGCCCCGGAAAATACAAGGTCCGCGAATACACCCGCTGTAAGGTATGCGGAAGGCCGCATTCTGTATACAGAGAATTTGGTCTGTGCCGTGTTTGTTTGAGGAAAATGGCATTGGAAGGAAAACTTCCAGGTGTCAGAAAGTCCAGTTGGTAGACGAAAGGAGGAAAGCGGATCATGTGGAGCGACCCCATTGCAGATATGTTAACGAGAATTAGAAATGCTAATTCCGTTTTTAAGGAAAGTGTAGATGTACCGGCTTCTAATCTTAAGAAGAACATTTGTAAAATTCTTAAAGAAGAAGGATATATATCGGAATACAAGTTTATTGAAGATGGAAAGCAAGGTATACTTAGAATAATACTGAAGTATAAAGGTAGCAGAAGAAACAGAGAGCTCGTACTCAGCGGAGTGGTGAAAGTATCCAAATCCGGCAGAAGGATATATGTGTCTAAAGACAACATAAGAAGAGTTAAAGGTGGACTTGGAATAGCTATTATCACAACATCGCAAGGTGTTATGACTGATAAAAAAGCGAGAAAACTCGGAGTAGGCGGAGAAGTAATCGCCTATATCTGGTAAATAATACCGTAAGGAATTCAGGAGGTGCTTTAAATGCCCAAGAATGTTGAAGAAAAAATGGTTATATCCAGATTGGCAAAAAAGCCCGTTGATATCCCTGCAGGTGTTGAAGTTACCGTACAAGGTAGAACTTTGACAGTGAAAGGACCAAAAGGAACTTTGAAAAGAGATTTGAACGAAAAAGTTCTTGTGGAAATATCTGACGGAAAAGCTATGGTAAAACCCAATTTGAAAATCATGAAAAGAATCAGTGAAGCTAAGGATTTCAGAGCGATGACGGGAACTTTTTGTTCTCATATAAGAAATATGGTCGAGGGTGTTACCAAGGGATTTGAAAAAGAGTTGAAAATAGTAGGCGTTGGTTATCGTGCCGCTCTTAAAGGACAGACGTTGAATATGCAGCTGGGCTACGCCCATGAAGTCAATGTAGAGCCTGCTGAAGGGATTTCTTTTGAAGTGCCTGCCCCCACTAAGATATTGGTTAAAGGCATTGATAAAGAGAAAGTCGGACAGGTTGCGGCCAACGTTAGAAAATGGAGAGAACCCATTGCTTACGGTGGAAAAGGAATCAGGTATGCTGACGAGGTCGTCTTGACCAAAGTCGGTAAGAAGGTTTAATGAAAGGAGGAGTGTGAGATGGTAGGTAAAGTAGACAAAAAAGCCATGAGACTCCGACGCCATTTGAGAGTCAGGAAAAAAGTAAGTGGTACTCCGGAAAGGCCGAGACTTGCGGTATTCAGGAGTGAAAAGCATATTTATGCGCAAATTATCGATGACATAAATGCGGTAACCATGGTATCTGCTTCTTCAGTTGAAAAAGATATAAAGTCTCAAATCGCGAAAACCTGGAACAAAGAAGGTGCTAAGAAGATAGGGGAAGTAATAGCCAAGAGAGCACTTGAGGCGGGTATAAGCGAGGTTATATTTGATAGAGGTGGATTTAAGTTTCACGGTAGAATTAAGGAACTTGCAGACGGCGCAAGAGCAGCCGGACTGAAGTTTTAGCAGGGGGGATTATAAGTGCCTCAAATGAAATTTACAAAAGAACTTGGCGAACTTGAAGAAAAAGTCGTCGAAATCAGAAGGACTACAAAGGTAGTTGCCGGAGGTAAGAATCTTCATTTCAGAGTCGTAGCAGTTGTCGGAGATAAAAATGGTCACGTCGGAATAGGAATCGGAAATGCGAGAGAAGTTCCCGAATCAATAAGAAAAGCCATATCCGATGCCAAGAGAAATGTAGTGGAAATACCCATACAGAAAGGTACCATACCTCACGAAGTTGAAGTGAAATTCGGAGCCGCAAGGGTATTGATGAGACCGGCAGCACCAGGTACGGGTATAGTTGCATCGAATGCCGTACGTGCAGTAGTTGAACTCGCCGGTATACATAACATACTCACTAAGAGTCTGGGATCGAATGCCGCCGTAAATGTTATCAAATCGACTTTCGAAGGTCTGAAAACTCTTCAGTCACCTGCGATGGTTGCCGATAAAAGAAATTTAAAGGTTTCCGAAGTATTTTACGGAATCGATAAGGAGTGATTGATGTGTTGAAAATCACATTGGTTAAGAGTCCTATCGGATACGAGAAAAGTCAGGCGGAGACTGTTAAAAGGCTCGGTATAAAGAAAATGAATCATTCCGTTATCAAAGAAGACAGCGCTATGATTCAAGGGATGATCACGAAAGTAAGGCATCTCGTCCGGGTAGAAGAAGTAGCTTAAACGCAAGAATAACTGTTATCGAGAGGAGGTACAATAATGGCCCTTAAAATAGAAGATCTTAGACCTACGCAGGGTTCAGCAAAAAAGGGAATTCGAGTAGGTAGAGGCCCAGGTTCGGGAAAAGGAAAGACTTCTGGAAAAGGTCACAAAGGTCAGAGCTCACGTTCTGGAGGTGGAACCAGACCAGGTTTTGAAGGCGGTCAGACACCACTTTACATGAGATCACCCAAAAAAGGTTTTAATAACTTCATGAAAAAGAACTATACGGTTATCAATCTTGATATACTGGATAATAGGTTCGATGCCGATGAAGAAGTAACCCCTGCATCGTTAAAAGCAAAAGGAATCGTCAAGCAGTATGCAGATGGTATCAAACTTCTAGGTGAAGGGCAACTCAGCAAACCGCTCAACGTGAAAGTTCATGCTTTCAGTAAAAGCGCCACCGAGAAGATCACGGCTGCTGGCGGTAAAGCTGAGGTGATATGAAGTGTGGAATGCATTTAAGAATGCTTTCAGAATACCGGAATTAAGACAGAGAATAGTATTTACTCTGTTGATGCTGATAATATACAGGGTGGGAATTTATATTCCCATCCCTGGTATAAATCTGCAAGAATGGAATAATTTCTTTAACAGCTCACAAGACCAGGCATTTGGAGGACTTTTCAGTTTTTATGATATTTTTGCTGGCGGCGCCCTTCAGAAATTTTCCATAATGATGATGAGTGTTACTCCTTATATCAACGCATCCATAATCCTGACGCTTCTTTCGAGTATAATTCCGAGTCTTAAGGAATTATCAAAAGAAGGCGAAGAGGGAAGAAAAAAGATGGCAAAATATACGAGATACCTTACTGTCGGTATGGGTCTCGTATTGGGTTTGGTTCTCAGTATATCCATAGCAAGAAATCCTGCATTGATAGTAGACGGAGTACATCCCTTCTTTTTCGTTTTCGTTTCAACCATAACAATACTTGCCGGAACGATGTTCGCAATATGGCTTGGTGAAAGAATTACGGAAAAAGGTATCGGTAACGGTATTTCTGTTTTGATATTTGCGGGTATAGTGGCCAGGTATCCGAGTTATGTCGGACAGGCTGTAATAGGTCAGACGGGAGTAATGGAATGGATAGTGCTCATAGCCGTAATGTTGGCTATGGTAGTTGGAATCGTTTACGTACAGCAAGGTGAAAGAAGATTGACGGTACAGTATGCGAGAAGGGTAAGCGGAAGAAGAGTGTACGGGGGACAGAGTACTTATATTCCGATGAAGGTAAATCAGAGCGGAGTATTGCCGATAATTTTCGGACAGGCTATCATGGTCATACCGACTGCAATAGCTTCTCTATCCGGAAGTACTGAAGTTGAAAGATGGATAGGAACGAACGGGTATTTATACGTTCCCATATACGCAGTGTTGATCTTCTTCTTCTCTTATTTTTACAGTGTTGTTTCTTTCAACGTACACGATGTTTCTGAAAATATCAAGAAATACGGCGGATTCATACCGGGAATAAGACCCGGAGCTCCGACAGAAAAATACATGACGAGAGTTCTCAACAAGATGACTTTCATGGGAGCTTTATTTCTCGTTATCATAGCGATAATTCCTTATATCCTTTCATCGGTTCTTGGTGTGAACATGTGGTTGGGCGGAACATCCGCGTTGATCGCAGTTGGAGTCGCACTTGATATTCTGCAGCAGATGGAAGCTCACATGATAATGAGAAACTATGACGGATTCGTAAAAAAAGGTAGATTAAAGGGTAGAAGGTGATTTAGATGAGTTCTCTTAACATAATATTTTTAGGCCCTCCGGGTGCTGGTAAGGGAACTGTAGCTAAGAATATTGTGGAACGCTTCGGCGTTCCGCATATTTCTACGGGTGATATGCTCAGAAGCGCAGTTTTATCAGGATCTGCTTTGGGGAAAAAAGTTAAAGAAGTATTGGATTCGGGTCAGCTCGTTTCTGATGATTTGATGATTGATCTTGTAAAGAGTAGATTGTCTGAAAGTGACTGTGAAAACGGAATATTGTTGGATGGTTATCCCAGAACAGTTAATCAGGCTAATGTATTGGAAGGTATAATGAAAGACCTGGAGAGAAAAATAACACACGTGATTTTTCTTGACGTGTCGGAAGAGGAAGTCGTAAAAAGGATAAGCAACAGAAGAGTTTGTCCTAAATGCGGAAGAGTGTACAATCTGATAACTTTGAAACCGGAAACGGCGAACATATGTGACAACGATTCTCATGTTCTCGTACAAAGAGAGGATGACAAAGAAGATACAGTAAGAAACAGATACAAGCTTTATTTGGAAAATACCTCTCCGTTAATAGAATTTTATAAAGCCGGAAAAAAACTTTTTACAATAGATGGCGCACAGAGTATTGACAATGTGACTGAGATTGTGTTTAATACCCTGAAGGGAGATTAAGTACGATTTGATTATTCTTAAGAGAAAAGAAGAAATTTTAATGATGGAAGAACCCAACCGCGTAGTTGCGGAGTGTCTTTTGTTGGTTGGAGAGTTTATAAAACCGGGTATTTCCACTCATGACATAAATGAAATTGTTGAAAAGCATATTCTCAAATCTGGGAGCACACCCTCATTTAAAGGTTACGGAGGGTTTCCTGCTGCGGCTTGCGTTTCGGTCAATGAAGTTGTTGTACATGGAATTCCTGATAAGGCAAGAATTCTTGAAGAAGGAGATATAGTATCCGTTGACGTAGGTGCCTATAAAAATGGGTTTCACGGTGATGGTGCGAGAACGTTTCCCGTTGGAAATATCAGCCACGAAAGTGAAAAACTGCTGAAAGTTACTGAACAATCACTGAACTTGGCGATTGAAGTTGCCGAGAAAGCGGTTATGCTTGGCGAAATATCACATGCGATTCAAGAATATGTCGAAAATGAAGGTTTCTCTATAATCCGGGAATTCGTGGGACATGGTATCGGCAGAGATCTTCATGAAGATCCGCAGGTACCGAATTACGGTTTCAGGAATAAAGGGCCGAAGCTAAGGTCAGGACTCGTTATTGCCATAGAGCCAATGGTTTCTAATGGTGATTGGAGAACAGAAATATTGAAAGACGGATTCACTGCTGTAACTATCGATAGGTCGTTGGCGGCTCATTTTGAGGATACAATAGCTTTCACCGAAAATGGTGTGAAAATATTAACCCGTTTGTTGTGAGGGGGAAAAAATGCCCAAAGATAAGAACGATGTAATAAAGGTTGAAGGAACGGTAAGGGAAGCATTGCCAAATGCCGTATTCAAAGTCGAACTCGAGAATGGCCATCTGGTTATGGCCCACATATCCGGTAAAATGCGAAAGAATTTTATCAGACTTGTGCCGGGAGATTCGGTGGTTGTTGAACTTTCTATTTATGATCTGACTAAAGGCAGGATTATATATAGAAAGAAGATATAAAAAGAGTTATTTCGAAAAGGAGTGTGTCTACCATGAAAGTAAGAGCATCTGTAAAGCCTAGATGTGAATTTTGCAAAGTTGTCAGAAGAAAAGGAATATTGAGAATTATATGCTCAAAAAATCCGAAGCATTCACAAAAACAGGGCTAACAGTAAGGGAGGATGAACATTAAATGGCACGTATTTTAGGTGTTGAATTACCTAACCAGAAGAAGCTCTTCGTTGCTTTGAGGTATATCTATGGTATTGGTCCGAAGAGAGCCATGGATATAATTGAGGCCACAGGACTTGATCCCGATAAGAGAGCTAAAAATCTGGCTGAAGACGAAGTAAGGAAAATTACCCAGTACATCAACGAGACTTATCTTGTAGAAGGTGAGCTCAAACAGGAAGTTCAGAAAAACATCAGAAGGTTGATTGAAATCGGCAGTTACAGAGGAAGAAGACATAGAGTAGGCCTTCCATGTAGAGGACAGAGAACTAAAACTAATTCGCGAACCAGAAAAGGGCCAAGGCCCGGTATTGGTAAAGCGAAGAAGAAGAAATAAGTGGGAGGGTTGAAAAATGGCACGAAAGAAAACAGAAACTAAAAAGAAAAAGAGATTAACAGTTGATCGTGGAGTGGTAAAGATAAAATCTACCTATAATAACACGATTATTACCATAACAGACCCGAACGGCAATACTATTACTTGGTCCAGTGGTGGAACGGTTGGATATTCCGGATCAAAAAAGAGTACGCCGTATGCAGCACAGCTTGCGGCCGATCAGGTTGCAAAAGAAGTTGTGAAGTTAGGACTCAAAAGAGTTGACGTAGTTGTAAAAGGTCCTGGACCCGGAAAAGAGGCTGCAATCAGAACGATACAGGCAGCAGGTTTGGAAGTCGGAAACATAAAAGATACGACTCCTGTACCTCACAACGGTTGTAGACCTAAGAAAAGAAGAGGAATGTAATATGAAGGAGGTATGCTAATGGCAAGATATACAGGGCCTCTTTGTAAGTTATGCAGAAGAGAAGGACAAAAATTATATTTAAAAGGTGACAGATGTTTTTCACAGCATTGTGCCTTTGAAAGAAGACCTTATATTCCAGGTCAGCATGGAAAGACTTCGACGGTTAAGCTTACGCAGTACGGAAAACAGCTGAGAGCGAAACAGTCTATGAAGAGAATTTACGGAGTGCTTGAAAGCCAGTTCAGGAAATATTTTGATGAGGCGAGAAGAAAAGACGGAGTTACCGGTGAGAATCTCGTTAAAATAGTAGAATCAAGATTAGATAACACTGTATTCAGAATGGGTTTGGCTAATTCAAGAAATCAGGCAAGGCAATTCGTACTTCATGGTCACGTAAAGGTTAACGGAAAGAAGGTCAACATTCCTTCTTACAGACTCAGACCTGAAGATGTAGTTGAAGTTAAAGAAAAGAGCAAAAGTATAAAACCGTTGCAGTCAGCGATTGCCGTTTCAAAAGACCGCGGCACAGCTCCGTGGGTGGAAGTGGATTTTGATGCCTGCAGAGGAACCTTTGTAAGGTATCCCTCACTTGAAGAAACAGGTTTGTCTGTTGATGTCCAGTCAATAGTAGAACTTTACTCCAAGTAAGAATCTGAGAAGGAAGGATAATACCTTCCTTCTAAATAACGGGAGGGATCCGCTTAATGATTAGATATGTCATGCCTCAAAGACTACAGGTCGAAGAGGAAAGAGAAGAAGGAGATTATATTTACGGACGCTTTTCTTTTGCCCCCATGGAAAAGGGATTCGCGACTACTGTGGGTAATTCTCTGAGAAGGGTTCTCCTTTCTTCGATAATGTCTCTTGCGATTACTAAAATAAAAATACCCGATAAATTCCATGAATACGATACGATAGAAGGGGTAAAAGAGGATATTCTCGAGATAATCATGAATATCAAAAAAGTGCAGTTGAGAAAAGAAATCAGCATAGAAGAGGAAATAGAGCTTATTATCGACAAAGATGGCCCCGGTATAGTTACTGCAGGCGATATCATTTGTCCTGCGGGTGTTGTCGTAATGAACCCCGAATTGAAGATAGCTCAACTCAACGATTCTGCCAGACTCGAAATATATCTTTATGCCGAAGTCGGAAAAGGATATGTACCGGTTGCGGAATTTGAAAAACCGGATGATATTCAGATGATCCCGATTGACGGTATTTTTAGTCCCGTTGTAAGAGTTAATTACAGGGATGAAAATATAAGGGTCGGTAAAAAGACTGATTACGACAAGCTTATAATGGAGATATGGACGAAGAAGAACATACATCCTTCAGAGGCGCTCAGGATTGCTGGGAATATATTAATCGAGCATTTCAACATACTTGAATCGAATCTGCCGAGTGTGGACGGTGTGGAAATGATATTTGAAACACCGGTTGATAACAAGCAGGAAGAATCTATGAGAATTGAAATGGAATTCGAAAAAGATATAGTCGAGGTATCCAGAAAAAACAGAATCGAAAATGCCGATGAAATTGAAAACGAAGAAGAAGAAAACATCATGCCAGTCGCTCCGAAAGTCACGGAAACGGAAAAAGACGTTAACGAATTATCCATCGAAGTGCTTGATCTTTCAGTGAGATCATTGAACTGTCTCAAAAGAGATAAAATAAACACGATAGGTGATTTGCTGAACAGACCCGTTCCCGAGTTGCTTAAAATTAGAAATTTCGGTCAGAAATCACTTGATGAAGTTAAAGAAAAACTCAAGGAAAAGCTTAACATTGAAATGGATATCTGACCCCATAAACGTGAAGGGAGGAAATTGAGTTGAGACATAGAAATAAGGTAAATAAACTGAGCAGAGCAAGTGATCACAGAAAAGCGCTTATGAACAATGTCATGAGAGAGATATTCGAGCATGACAGCATAGTGACCACCGTGCAGAAGGCGAAGGCCGTAAAACCACTCGTGGAAAAGATAATCACCAAAGGCAAAAAGGGTGATGTGAGTGCAAGGAGGTATATCAACACATTTCTTAACGACAGCAAGTTGACCAACAAAGTCGTTGATGAGATCTCCAAGAACTATGCCGGCAGACCCGGAGGATATACCAGAATTCTCAAACTCGGTCAGAGAAGAGGAGATTCTGCAGAGTTAGCTTTATTCCAATTAGTCAAAGAATAAAGAAGGAATAAAGAAGGAATAAAGAAGGAATAAAAAAAATATAAAATTGCAGGTATAAAAAGACGACATGTGTCGTCTTTTTTTATCTTGCATGTATGCTGCAAAAAATCATGTGGAAAGAAGTGTCGTGAAACATTGTATAATGGGCTTCTTAAAGTAAAAGAATATTAATGAGAATTTATATATAAAATGGTATTATTGGTTTAAACATATGAGAAGAATGAATGGAATATATTTAGAAAAAATGAATTATACCAAAAAAAACAAAATCTTAATAAATAAAACCCAGGTCATAGCAGTTTTGTGTATGTATATATTTTTGCTTATTCTTGGAAATATCAATCTTAACAGTGCGGTTGAAAATTCCAGATTTATAAGATTAGCCCACAATCAACCCTACTGGACATTCCTCGGTATTACAGTTTCGCTTTGTGCCCCATTTTTGATACGAATTATAGGTCTTAGGAGAGTAGTGGTTCTGGGGTTGTCTTTTTCTATTGTTACGCTAGTCGCAGTTCTTAAGTTTGGTGAAAATATAAACGGATCCGTTAGATGGTTTGAAACTCCTTTAGGTAGCATTCAGCCTTCAGAAATCGCCAAGCCCGTTATGGTTTTATTCCTTGCCTATATTTTTCATGATATTCAGAATTATAAAAAAGCTTTTATAATAAACTCAGTGGCCACTGTAATTATAACGGTTTTGATTGCGAAAGAAGATCTCGGGACTTCGATAGTATTCCTGTTTTTGTTTACAATGCTTTATTTTGTTTCTACCCCAAATCTTAAACGATTTTTCTTCATAATGGTAATACTGTTACTGGCAGTATTGTTTTTCTTTCTTTTTGGTCTTGAAGATTATCAGAAGGACAGATTAACGGCTTTCATGTCGCCTGAGGATAATCAGGATACATACTATCAGACTCGCCAATCTATAATAATGGTCGGATCAGGAGGAATTGAAGGAAAGGGATACAAGAGAGGACCCGGAAATTTATACGGATTCATTCCGGCAGACCATACCGATTTTGTCTTGTCCGTATATGCCGAAGAAAATGGCTTTCGTGGCATGCTGATATATCTTTCCGCGTGGATGGTATTGCTTGTTTCCATATTGGTAAGCTGCCTTAAAACTACGGCTCTTTCAAGATTCTTATGTGCGGGAGTATTTTCCGTACTGTTTTTTCAATTTGCTTTCAACAGCGCCATGATACTTGGTTTGGTTCCCGTAACAGGCCTTCCTCTTCCTTTTTTTACATATGGAGGCAGTTCGATGGTCAGCAACGCATCTTTAATTGGTTTGTATTTTTACGCGAACACCATACAGAGAAAATATATATAGAGAGAATCCAGGAGGTTACGATGGGTATCAATGAAAAAACTGCAATAATTCATCATTCTGTTAACGATGAATATTTTTTGGGTATGTTGGGATTTGCAACCAGAACGCGAAGAATTATAGTGGGAAAAGATAATCTCAGATCTTACATAAGAAACAGGCAGAAAAAGATTAAAATTTTAATTCTTGCGAACGATGTCAGTGAAAACATAATGCAGGATTGGCTTAAAAGATGTGAATTTTTCGGTGTTAATATCGTCATATTAGACGGTACATCTAAAAAGGATCTCGCTAATAGGGCGGGGAAAAGGTACCTTAGTGCCTTGGGAATAGACGATGAGAATATGGTAAGCGGTATATTGGAAAAAATAGAAAGCGGGAATTTCGATGAATGAAGAAAGAAACGTGGTTTAAGGCTTGTTCGGATACTTAAGACCCATAAAAAATGAAGAACATGAAAATTATCTTTTTAAGGCGCATTACTGTTCTCTATGCAAAGCCATAGGAAAAGAATATGGAAACGGATTCAGAATAGCGCTTTCGTATGATGTGGCTTTTATGAGTTTTTTTCTCAGTGCCTTAAGCGGTGAAAAAATGGAAACGGAATATGAGAATTGTATAGTTCACCCTTTCAGGAAGAGACTCGTTAAAAAACCGACTCAAATTGAAAAGGAATGTTCCAGGATGACTGCCATGCTTTTCAGTATGAAAATATCGGACGATTCGTATGATGAAAAAGGTTTTAACAAATTACCGGTTTTGTTTATGAAGAGTGTTTTTGGTAAAGTGATTAATGAATCGAGACGGTACGGTTTTTACCATAGAATAAACGATTATTTGAAGATGAATTCGTATCTCGAAAATGAAAAAAAATGCAATGATGTTGATTTGATGTCCAATGAGTTCGGAAATTTTCTAAAAGATTTGATTTGCTTTGTATCCGATTCCGCACAAATCAAATTGAACTCCAATCATATTGAATTCACTTTTCTCATAGGGAAATGGATTTATTTGATTGATGCTTTGGACGATCTTGAAGACGACTATAAAAACGGAAAGTACAACGTCCTGAAATTCGCTTATTCCGAATATTTACTCGGCGAGGATGATTTTAAAGAATCTCTGAAAAAAATACTTGATGAAGAAAAATGGCGAATGTCTTTGCTGCTTAATCACGTTCAGACTGAATACCTTTCGCTGAGGAATTCTTTAAAACACTATTCCGTTGAGTTTGATGATATAATATTCGGAAGTATGGTTAAAATAACCGGTTCGAAGTTGAGCTTTCAGAAAAAATACAGGAGGAATGTTGATGAACCCTTATAAAACATTGGGGATAGAACCTGGGGCTACAAAAGAAGAGATTAAAGATGCTTATAATAAAATGGTCAAAAAATATCATCCTGATAAATATCAGGAAAAGCATATGAAGGAATTGGCGGAGCAAAAGATGAAAGAGATTAACGAGGCTTACGATATTTTGACAAGAAGTGGCGGGAATTATGGCGGTTCCCAAAAACAGAACGGCAATCCGGCAAATGATGCGAGATACTATGAAGTCAGAAACCTTATGCAATCCGGCAAATACTCGGAAGCAAAACAAATTCTCGAAGATATCTCGCCACGTGATGCCCAGTGGTTTTTTCTTATGGGGCTGCTTGAGATGAACGGGGGTAACTACAACAGAGGTGCAAGTTATCTTGGACAGGCCGTAAATCTGGATCCGACCAATACCGAATACCGCCAGGCATACAATCAGGCGATGGGCGGTACTATTTTTTCAAGGAGAGCCGGTCATGCGAGAACGAGAAGCGATGTTGACACCTGTTGCCAGGTTTGCGGTACGCTATGGTGTATGGACTGTTGTTGCGAAATGTCGGGCGGTGACCTTATTACTTGTTGTTGACAGGCAACCTGCTATTTTTATCGACCGGTTCGCCGAATTTTTATTATGATACTTTCAGGTGTTTATCTTGACAGAATATCTAGATGGCGGAAGATACGGAAAGATTAAAAAAACAGAAGGCTTTATCCATAGACCGTCTGATGTGCATACACCTTCTGTTCACGGTTTTCTGAAATATATGTATTCAAAGGGATTTTTTAAGGTTCCTTTTCCGTACAGAGAAAATGAAAATGGCGATGAAATAGTAAGCTATATTCCCGGAGAAGTTTACAATGGTATTTTACCGGAACATATCCGAAGTGAAGAGACTCTCCGATCGGTAGCCGTACTTTTAAAAGAGTATCATGATCACTCCGCTTCGTATATCGATTTGCTCGAAGGTGATGAGATATGGACATTGTCGGCACCGAAACCGCATGAAGTTATGTGTCACGGTGATTTTGCACCTTACAACGTTGTTTTTGAAGGGGACCATCCAAAAGCAATTATAGATTTTGATACTGTCCATCCGGGACCAAGATTATGGGATATTGCCTATGCTTTGTACAGATGGATTCCACTTATGAACAGTGGAAATCCCGAAAGTTTTGGGGACTTGAGAGCACAGAGAAGACGTATAGGAATTTTTCTTGATGCCTACAGTTTAGATGGTTATGAATTTGAAACGGTTATAAATTTCGTCCTGGAAAGATTGAAATATTTGGTGGAATTTATATTTTACGAGGCTGACAGGGGAAATGGGCAATTTAGGAAGAATGTTGAAGACGGACATTGCCGTTTATATTTTGAAGATATGAAATTCATAAACGATAATTTCAAATAAAAAGGAACCCATGGGTTCCTTTTTATTTGTTTAAATTTAGACTGCGTAAATATCTGTGTTGTGAGTCTACGATTATTCTTTCCGCCTCTTGTCTGTTACCCCAGCCTTCACTACCCGTGGGTTTGTTTTCAAGCACTTTGTATACTGAGAAGAAATGATCTATTTCTTTTAAGAGGTGAGGAGGAATTTGATCAAGGTTTTCGATATGATTCCAAAGAGGGTCAAAAATGGGAACACACAATACCTTTTCATCTTTTCCCTTCTCATCCCACATCTTGTATACACCTACAGGTCTTGATTCGATAAGGCATGCCGGAAAAGTCGGTTCGCTGACAAGTACCATTGCATCTAACGGGTCGTCATCAAGAGCCAGCGTGTTGGGGAAAAATCCATAATCCGTAGGATAATGAACGGCAGAAAAAAGTGTTCTGTCAAATCTTATCATTTTCAGCTCTTTATCATATTCATACTTGTTTCTGCTTCCTTTCGGGATTTCTATCATTACTGTCAATTCCATTTTTTCCCTCCGATAATAGGTGAATAAGGTATCATAACACATTTATTTTAAAAATTTATAACTATAATTTTGCTTCACTACCACATGAATTAAATTTCTCTCGGACTTTGTCATTTTTAATATCTTGTTGTATACTAAGAATAAAAAAGAGGGATTCAGTTTGAAAATAAAATCTATGCTTTTATTATTATTTTTAACGGTATTTTTGTTTTCGTCATGCTCCGTATTTTTTCCGCCGGTTCCTATAATTCTCTCTCCAAAGAATTGCAGTACAGTATTCCTGGAAGAAATTTGCCTGTGTTGGCTGAGTACAAGGAGCGATGTCGTATTTGATGTTTATTTCGGCAGTGATCCGGATGATTTGAAGTTAATAGAGAAAAACATAACCAAAGATAAATGCTTTTTAAGCGGAAATCTTGAAAAAAACAGGTATTATTACTGGAAAGTCGTTTCAAAGTTCACCTCCGGTTCGTATTCTTCAAGCGACATAAACTGTTTCCATTTACGCGGAGAAATATAATGCCGGAATTTCATTAAACTCAAACCGGTTGGCCTTAAAGTGAATGAATCTGATTTTCAGCATTTCGGGGAGATGATTTTATAAAACTGTACATATTGAAAGAAAAAAGCGGTACAAGTAAATCCAGGGAAATTTTCAAAAAGATTTCCGGACTGACTTCCGTGGAGATTGAATATGAGAATTTTTCGTTTCCTGAGAGGTATTTTGGCAAAGTTATTGAGGCTTTAAAAAGAGACGAAGATGTGATAGGATTCAACGTGACCATGCCTTATAAAGTTAAGATGGTTGATTATGTAAAAGGAGATTATGATGTGAGTGTGTGCGGTGCGGTAAACTGCGTCAAGATTGCCGGTAAAGAGAGAATTCTAATGGGGTTTAACACCGATTGGCATGGTATTTACAATCCTCTCTCTTATTCCGGGGTGAATAATGGAGTTTGCTGTATGGCCGGAGCGGGCGGAGCGGCAAGGTCCGCAGTTTATGCCTGTACTAATATGAAATTCGATGAAATTCATATTTTCAACAGAAGCAGAGAAAGGGTATTGGAACTTAAAAAAACTTTTGATTCGATAGTGGCCCATGATATCTCCGAGCTCGATGAATATCTGCGTATTTTTGGATGTGATGTACTTATAAATACCACTTCGGTCGGAATGGTTCCGAATACTGAAGAATGTCTTCCTATCGGATTAAGCGCTCTGAAAAACGTATCTACGGTTTTTGATGCGGTTTATAAACCTTGCAGAACTAAGCTTTTAAAAATGGCCGAAGAATCGGGTTGCGAAATAATCTATGGTATTGAAATGCTGTACGAGCAGCATATTGAAAATATAAAAATCTGGGACATACCGAAAAAAGACAAAGTTTTAAATGCCATAACCAATTTGAAAAAAGAGGAAATGGAATCAATCCGCGAAGATAAATAAAGGGAGGAAAAATGAAAAGGGATAATTTAATTGCCTTGGTTATATTTTTTGTTTTCAGTATCTGTTCATTTTCTTATTCGGTCGCACTTATGATTACCGGTGAAGTAGGAGGTAATCCGATATATGAGATGATGAGGGATGGTGCTGTAAGGATTTCCGAAGAAAAGGGAATAGAACTGAAAATAGTTGAAGGTGGCTACAACAGTTCCAAATGGGAACAGAATCTGATAGCTCTTGCTTCGATTGGGAAATACGACCTGATTATAACTTTCACGGAGGGGATGCCTTCGAGTGTAGAAAAAGCGGCTAAGATGTTTCCGAACCAGAAATTCGCCCTGATAGATGGAATAGCCAAAGCCGATAAAAATGTATTCTCGCTTGGATTCAAAGATGAGGAAATGACTTACATCGCAGGTTATTTAGCCGGCATGGTTACCGTAAGCAATATGGAAAATGCCAATTCACAGAAAAAAATCGGGTTAGTCGCCGGAGACATTTATCCTGCGATGACTGACAGAATGCTGCCCGCATACAGAAATGGGGCAAGAATGGCCGATGAGAACGTACAAGTCGATTTTTCCGTCGCGGGAAGCTGGGGAGATCCTAATAAGGGCAGAGAACTCGCAATATCACTTTTTGACAGTGGTGTTGACGTAGTTCTCAGTATTTCAGGCGGAACCGGAGTTGGAATAATAGAAGCGGCGAAAAACAAGGGAAAATATTATATCGGGGTTGATTCAAACGTGATAAGTTATGCTCCGGGAACAATTCTTGCGTGTACTTTAAAAAAAGCGGATAATGCGATTTATGACGTAATCAGCAGGGCGTATGACGGCAGTTTGATTTTCGGAAATGCTGAAAGATGGGGTATTGCACAGGGTGTCATTGATTTTACCTTTGAGGATACTGATTTCATAAAATATGTGCCTGAAGATATAAGAAATTCCGTACGTGATGTTTTTGAGAGGCTAAAAACCGGTGAAATCAATCCACTGCAATGAAAACAGTTTAATAATTGAGCTTGAAAACATAGATAAAGTATATAAAGCGAATGGTGCCCATGCCCTAAAAAACATGAGACTTGTGGTTAAGCGCGGAACCGTACATTCTGTAATCGGTGAGAATGGAGCGGGTAAAACTACGCTCATGAAGATTTTATGCGGAATTGAAAAAGAAGATAGCGGAATTATAAAAATAAACGGGCAAAACGTTAAAATATCGAATCCATCAGATTCTTATAATCTTGGGATTGGAATGATCTACCAGCACTTCAGGCTGATAGAAGAGTTTACTGTTGCCGAAAACATACTTCTCGGAGATGAATTGCCTGCCGAGGTGTTTTTTCTTTCCCGTAAAAAAAGAAAAAGAAAAATTGAAAAACTTTTAGAAGACACGGGTATGGTACTTGAAGCAGATAAGAAGATATTCGACCTCTCCGTAGGTGAAAAGCAAATAGTGGAAATTTTAAGGGTTTTGAACCGTGGCGCGGAAATTCTGATATTTGACGAACCTACTGCTGTACTGGGAGAAATCGAGACTAAAAAATTGTTTCAGCTGATAAGGAATCTCAAAGAAAAAGGCAAAACGATTATCTTTATTTCCCATAAATTGAGGGAAGTAAAGGAAATTTCCGATGAAATAACGGTTATGAAAAATGGGTCCGCCGTTTTTTCCGGAAGTATAGATGAGTTTAATCTGGATTTTCTCAGCAGCGCCATGTCTGTTGGCGATTTTGAATTAAAAGAAGGCTGTGAAGAGTTACCGGACGAGAATATTATGGTTATAAGAGATTTAAAAGTTATCGGAAGCGATAAAAAAACTTCACTTAGCGGAATCACCCTGGATATAAAAAAGGGCGAAATATTGGGTATCACAGGCATGTCCGGCAACGGGCAGAATGTACTCGCAGAAACTATTATGGGTATCAGGAAAACCAATTCCGGAGAAATCTTTTTTAAAAATACCGATGTTTCCGGAATGACCATTCGTGAGAGAAGAGAAATCGGTATGAGGTATGTGCCCGAAGACAGGCTTAAAGAGGGTGTTTCTCTTGAATCGAGCATCGCGGCCAACCTGGTTGCGGATAAGATACACAAGCGGGAATTCACAATGAATGGAAGCTGTTCTTTTTTGAAACTTATAAAAGTTAATCACGTAGAAAGCTATGCGAATTTTATTCTCAAAGAATATGATATAAAATGCCCTGATGTTAAAATGCCGGTTGGAATGTTGTCAGGCGGAAATATTCAAAAAGTGGTTATAGCCAGAGAAATATCCGATGATTCAGAATTTCTTGTGATTTGTGAACCGACAAGAGGGGTGGATTTGAATTCAACAAAATTCGTGTACAAGAAGTTGCTGGAAATGAAAAAAAGTGGATTTACGATATTGCTGTTTTCAAGCAATATCGAAGAAGTATTGTTTTTAACAGACAGAATTTCCGTGATATACGAGGGAAAGCTTTCGGAAATTTATCGAAACGATAAAAATCTTGATCTGGAAATAATACGAAAAAAAATTGCGGGGTATTGAATATGAAACGAATAGATATACTTGTACGCAAGATATTTAGAATTTCCGAATATTTGATTCCGTTCGTGATCTCTATTCTAATAGGAATTACGATAATGGCCTTTACAAGCGGGAATTTCGTAGAATCTCTGGATGCGTTTTTTTTAAAACCTTTTTTAAATGAATATTTTATAGGTAATATGCTTAGCGGTTCCATTCCACTTATTTTAACAGGTCTGGCTGCTGCGACAGCTTTCTCTTCGTCGGTGTTCAATCTCGGTATCGAAGGACAGGTTTATTCGGGGGCTTTCGTTTCCACTCTTATCGCTCTTATGTTGCCGGACCAGAATCGATGGCTTGTGTGGATTCTCGCATTATTTTCCGCATTCGTTTTTGGAGGTTTTATTGGTGGAATATCGGGCTTTCTCAAAAACAGATTCAAAGTCAACGAATTGATCTCTTCGCTTCTTATTAGTTATTCAATAACTCTATTTATAGACTATCTTCTTGAGAACCCATTTCTTGATGCCGGTTCCGGTTTGATTTCCACAGCAACTTTTGAGGACAGTTACATGTTCCCGAAAATTCTTACTCCTTCAAATCTTCATTGTGGCTTTATAATTGCCTTGATAGTTGTCTTAATAGTCTATGTAGTCATGAAAAAGAGTACTTTCGGATTTTCAGTCAATTTAATGGGGAAAAATACTTGTTTTTCAGAGTATGCGGGTATAAACACCCGGAAATTAACGATGACCGTAATGGTTCTAAGTGGCGGTATTGCAGCATCGGCAGGAATGATAGACGTATTTGGTGTCCAGGGCAGGGTGATAAGGGGGTTTTCTTCCGGATATGGTTGGAATGGTATAGCGATAGCTCTTATTGCAAGGAATAACCCTCTTTTAGTGATACCTGCCGCATTGTTTTTTTCATATCTCGATGCGGGAGCCGCAACAGGCGCATTGTTTTCGGATCTGACACCAGAAATTTCCAGAATTGTACAGGCGAGTATATTCTATTTCATAACCGCAAGTTTTTATTTCAAATTTGACCGTAAGGATATGAAAATATGATATTCGACACTATAATATCAGTTTTAATATCCACAGTTTCCGTGACGACTCCGATACTGCTTGCGGCAACAGGCGGTATGTACACCCAAACAGTGGATGAATTGAATATTGGACTTGAGGGTTTGATGCTCATATCTTCTTTTTTTTCCATATATATATTTTCCATTTCCGGGAGTGTTTTGACGGGTGTTATAACGGGCATAGCAATTAGTGTGTTGATGAGTCTATCTATGATTCTTTTCAGAATTAAACTGAAAGCGAATATATTCATTCTTGGTCTTGCCACTAATCTCCTCGCAGCGGGATTGGTTTCATTTTTTGGAGTTAAATTACTGGGGTCCAAGGGTACGGTTATTTTCGGCGATTTATCCAAAACGACTTTTTTGTTATATCCGTTAAGAAATCAATTGGATTTTGCGGATAGTTTTTTTGGCAATATTTCGATTTTTGATTTCATGGCTTTTGCCGCCGTTGGAATTTCACAGTATATAATTTTTCATACTTCAACCGGTATACGTATGAGGGCGGTAGGACTGAGTAAAAAAACTGCGGTAAGTGTCGGAATAAATACAGATAAAAATAAAATAATGGCTTATATGTTCTGTGGCATATTCTGTGGTATTTCAGGAGCTGCGCTTTCAATCCCGGTAAATTCTTTCGCCGCCGGAATGACGAATGGCAGGGGTTGGATAGCTCTTGTTGCAGTTATACTGGGGAGAAACAATCCGGTAGGGATAATGTTTGCGGCTTTAATATTCGGATTTTCCTCTTCATTATCAAACATACTGCAGACCGGAACCGAAATTTCTCCTAAAATTCTCATGATCATACCGTTTATGGTTACGCTTTTCGCATTAATATTCTCATCGATATCGAAAAACAAAGGAAAAGGTGTGTGAAATTGGAAGAATTTTTCATATCATTGGATATAGGACTTACCAATATTAAAATGGCATTTTTCAACGAATACGGAATAATCAAATACAGTTATGAGAAGAAATGCGATTTGAATTACTTCACTGAAGACGAATTGATAGATTCAGAAGTATGGTGGAATGCCGTTCTTTCTTTATTAAACTCCATACCGGCGGAAATAAGGAGACAAGTAAAGAGTATTTGCGTAATAGGTCAGGGGCCTACGATTGTTCCGATTGGCAGACAGGGCGGAAGAGTCTATCCCGCTATTCCCTGGCTCGAAAAAAAAGGCAACGGGAATATCGGATATTATATGAGTAAAGGTTATGACGGACAGACGGCTACTGTTTTATCGAAATTGAAACATTTTTCAGAAAAATTCAGAGAAAACTTATATCTTCTGCTTCCATACGATTACATAGTGTATAAATTAACGGGTATTTTATGTAATTGTACATACGAAAAGGACGGATATATGCCATGGAACGATGAAATTCTATTCGAAACGGGATTGTCCGTTAAATATAAAACTCCCCCTGTGATAGAACCGGGGAAAGTAGTCGGTGCAATCGATAAGAATAGTTCTGCTATTACATTTCTGCCTGAAGAATGCCTGGTGATATCGGGTGCACCAGACTTCGTCGCCGGGCTTATAGGGACAGGCGTGATATTCGACGGCATGGTATGCGACAGAGGCGGCACATCGCAGGGTGTAACACTTTGCAGCAATTTTAAAAAAAATATCGATGGTCTGATCACCAAGCCCTTCATGTTCGGTGAATCCTGGAAGATAAGCGGTGTGATGAACACGAGCGGAAAATCTTTGGATTGGTTTTGCAATTCCGTTCTAAAAACTAACACATCGGATTATTTTTCAAAAGTCGAAGGTGACATGCGTGATTACCAGATAAAATCCAATTTGATATTTTTACCTTATTTGAACGGAGAAAGGTCACCTCATTGGGACGATAATTTAAGAGGGGTTTTTTTCGGCCTCGATACGAACGATGATTGGTATTCTATGGGTCTTGCCATAATGCAAGGTGTTTGCTTTTCGATAAAGGATATAGTCGATAGAATGAAGGATGGCGGTTGCAGCCTCAGGACTTTCAGAGAAACCGGGAAACAATCTTTGAGCCGGTTATGGAATCAGATGAAGGCGGACATAATCGGAACTGAAATCGAAGTGACGGAAATAAGGGAATCAGAGTTGCTTGGAGCTGCAATTTGGAGTATATCGATAATGAAAGGTATTGAAATGAAAAAACTCGTCAGCGACATAGTTAGAATTGAAGAGACTTTTTTCCCGAGGACGGAATATGAATGTAATTATAAAAGGCTTTTCGAACTCTACCGCGAATTGCACGGGAGAACGAAAAGCCTCTTTAAAAAAATGAATTCCGCTACAGTTTAAACTTGTTTATCTCATTTTCGAGCGAATCCGACATACTGAGCAGTGTTTCGGAGGAATTCGCGACATCTTTTGAAGAATTCTTCTGAGTTTCCACCAATCCGTTTATTTTAATTATTTTTGTCTTTATGTCTGCAAGGGACTTCGAAGAATAATCCATCGAAGATGCCATTTCTTCCGTGGAAGCGCTCTGTTCCTGTGCGGCTCCCGCCAGATCCTGCGTCAGTGATGATATGGTTCCCGACTTCTCCGAAATATTTTTAAACTGGGTAGTTATATTCTTTGTCTGCCGATTAAGCTGAACTACTGAATCGTTGGTCTCGTCAGTGGATTTACTCGTTATGAGAACTCCTTCGCGTATTTTTTTAAGTATTGCAGAGATGTTCTTAGTGGCGTTATGGCTTTCTTCGGCCAATTTTCTTATTTCATCGGCAACTACGGCGAATCCTTTTCCAGCGGCACCTGCACGTGCTGCTTCGATGGCTGCGTTTAGCGCTAAAAGATTGGTTTGTTCGGAAATGGATGAAATCGATTCTACGATTTCTCCCACGTTGTTCGCATCGTTTGACAGATTTTTTACATATTCGGCTGTTTTTCCGATTTTTAACGATACGCTTTGCGAAAGACCGGATATTTCATTTACCATTTCTTCGCCTTTTTTTGCTTCGGATTCTGATGCTACGGATTTCTCAGATAATTCCTGTGCGATTTCCGCCACACTCTGCGCTGCCGATGAAATATTCTGAACGGAATCCGACAATTCGGAAATGGTTGTATTCACATTTAGTATACTGCTTTCAATTTGTTCGGTCTGCTGTTCCAATATTTCGGAATTCTTCAAAGTGGCTGATGAGATTTCTATCATGTCTTTTGAAGAAGTGTTGATGGTTATGGATCCTTTTTTAACCTGATTCAGTATGTTTTTCACGGAATTGATCGTTTTAGATATCAGGTTCTCGATTTTTCCGATTTCGTCATTTTTCTCCGCCGAGATATCTATTGCAAGATTAAGGTTTTCAAGACTGGTCATTTTAAGTGTGAGTCCCTTGATTCTCCTGTTTATTGAAAGAATAAGCAAAAGGAACAATACAACCACTATTGCCAGAGCAATTAAAGTAATAAGTAAAATATAGAAATTCGAACTTTCAAGAGTCGAAAGCATTGCCTTTACGGAAAGGTCAACCGAATTCATCGAGGAGTTCAAAGCATCGTTTTCTTTCGATGCGGTTTTGTTCATTACTGAAAGTACTTCCTCGACTTTAGGGAAAAGAGAGTTCTTTATGGAATCGACCTCTTCGGCTTTCATGGAATCTATTTTGACCTGGTTTTGATTTATGTTGTAATTAGCTTTGTATATTTCGTTATCGATGACCTTAAGCGACTCTTCGTATTCAATTATTTTCTTCAGTTTTTCAATATAACTGTTAACGGTAATTATGAGTGTTGTCTGTATTTTCGTATCGGATTCGCTTTCCTTTACCGAGTCGATTGCGGCGGTCATGAAATCATCTATATTGTGATTCGTATTGAAACCTGAGATGATATCCCTTGACAGGAACTGGAGCTTTTCGGTAACGTATTTGTATGAATTCAGGAATTCGGAATTCCATAGATTTTCGATGGCAAAAAAGTTCATTTTTTGTAGCTCTTTTCTTAAAACGTCTTCAGAACTGTTTTTTTGTATGAAAGAAACGATTTGATCTACATTCGTCGAATCCTTCGACAGCATTTCTTCGAGCTTTTCTGCAACATCCGCTTTTGCCGTGTTTTGCTTGGGAAGAGAAATGTCTTTGAAACCGCTTATAAATTTTAGAGCGTTGATCTCACGGCTTTTGATCTTGATTATATTTTCAAACTCGGTATTTATATCCGTCAGACCTTTGAATATGTCATCGGATAGCTGTAATTCCGTAGCCATTTGAGTTATAGAATTGTAGCTGTCTCGGATCTCAATCTGAAATGCCGACAAATCATCTTTGCTGTCGATGTAACTTATTCTCTGGAAATCGAGAACCAAAGAATTCAGGTATTGCTCGAAATTGTGCAATTCGTCGTTTTTTACAGAGCTCTCTGAAGCAACTTCCATGCAAGATTCAATATCCTTGCCCTTTGTGGTGAGATTCCCGGTGGTGTAATTCGTTATGAAGAGTATTACCGCAAGTACTCCTGTAATAATTACAAAAGTGAATATCAATCTGGTGGATATTCTCATATTTCCCCCTCTTTCAATAGCTGAATTTATTCAAGTATATCAAATATAAAGCCTAAATGCTTACATCGGAAATAAAAAAAAATAAAAATGAATGAAAATCAATAAATTTACATGAACAACAAAGTGCAGATAATTATAATCAGGTTAAATTTATGAAATTATACACTTGATAAACTTATTTTTATCACGCTAATAAATGTTATTCCCGGTATTCGGCTGTTGATTAAACAGATATTAATAATTTCTCAATTTATATTTTTCATAGTTTTGTTTTTAATTTCACAATAATTAGTTTTGCGAATGAATTTTATGTCATGGAATTTCAAGCAAGCCTTTTAAAATGCATGATTTTATTTTTACGTATCTTGTCTGAGAGGACGGTTTATAGGAAACCTGAATCCGTTAAAATTATGGCAGCGTTTCGGGTCAGGCTGTTTTTCACTCCGTCTTAACGCGCATTGACAGCAACTTCTTTATGCGATTTTTGGCAGTCTTAACCGTATTCTTTCGAGTATCCGGTCTGTCATTCAATTTGACTATCGATTCGTTGTAAAATATTTTCTCAGGCAAACAATTAGATATGCCGTGTTAACTTCTGATTGAATTGCCGGTAAAATATAATTTACATGAGAGAACGTTTGAATGGGATTTACATGTGCTATAATATGCGAGCCGCACATGAACAGGGTTTTTAAATCCATTTATTTCGGGAAATGTTAGAGTAAGGGTAATTCCCGAATAGCCGGTACCTTTTTCAGTGCATGTTTATCTTTGGTTAAGGAGGGAAGAAAATGTATGCGATAATCGAAACTTCCGGTAAGCAGTACAAGGTTGAAGAGGGAAATGTTGTTTATACTGAAAAACAACCGGTTGCACCCGGCGAAGTGATAACTTTTGACAGAGTAGTTCTCTTGAGAACAGATGAAAACGCTATTCCTGGAAAGCCTTACGTAGAAGGTGCCAAGGTTACCGGGACCGTAGTGGAAAATGTCAGAGAAGACAAAATACTTGTTGTCAAATTCGGAAGCAGAAAGCAGTACAGACGACAAAAAGGTCATAAGCAATGGTTGTCTGCTGTAAGAATCGATAAGATTGAGAAGTAATGACCAAAGTTATCTTTGAAATGCAGGGTGCTGTTTACAAAGCTTTTAGCGTATACGGACATGCCGGGTACGGTGAATTTGGCAAGGACGTTGTGTGTTCCGCGGTGAGTTCGCTGACGATTCATACAGTTAACGTCATATCTGATGATTTGAAGTGTGATGTCGATATCCGAACCGGTGACGGGGAAGTATCTTTGAAATTAAATGCAAGAGATGAATTCGCTGAGCTGTTGATAAAAGCACTTAAAAAATCTTTGGAGGATATATCACAACAATATCCCCGATTTTTAAAAGTGGAGGTGAAGTTATGACTTTAAAGATGAACCTTCAGTTTTTCGCTCACAGAAAAAGCGGTGGCGGAAAAAAACGGAAGAGATAGTAATCCTAAATACCTCGGAGTGAAAAAAGGCGACGGTGCTAAGGTTATTCCCGGTAATATCCTGATCAGACAGAGAGGTACCAAGATATACGCGGGAGAAAATGTGGGAATGGGAAAGGATTACACACTTTTTGCTTTAAAAGAAGGCCATGTGAAGTTTGGAGTCAGAAAGAACAAGAAATATGTTCAAGTTGTTGATTCGATAGATTAATTGATGATATAAATGAAAGGAGGAAGAAAATGCGTTATCAGCAGAAAAGTTTCCGACTGAAAAACGAGGAGACCGAAAAGAATTGGTTTTTGGTTGATGCTGAAGAGATGGTTCTCGGAAGACTTTCCACAAGGATCGCAAGGGTTCTTATGGGGAAAAACAACCCAAAATATACTCCGAATGTCGATTCCGGAGATTATGTCGTAGTTATCAACGCCGACAAAATAAAACTGACAGGCGACAAGATGGATCAGAAAATATACAGAAGATTTTCAATATATCCTGGGCACATGAAGGAATTCACCGCAAAAGAGGTGCTTGAGAAACACCCCGGTATGCTGGTTGAGTTAGCTGTAAAGAGAATGCTTCCGAAAAACAGGCTTGGTAAGCAGATGTTCAAGAAATTAAAAGTGTATGCCGGATCTGAACATCCCCATGAAGCCCAGAAGCCTCAGAAAATAGAGCTTTGAGGAGGGATATGCTAAATGGTTGAATTTATTGATTATTATGGAACTGGAAGAAGAAAAACAGCCGTAGCCAGAGTACATCTCAGACCTGGTAGTGGTAAAGTTAAGGTGAACGGTAAGACTTTTGCCGCACTTAAGGAGTATTTATTAAGAGACGTTCTTGTTAAGCAGGCAGTTGAACCTCTTATGCTGACAGGTACAATAGACAAATTCGATATGGTTATAAAGGTAAGCGGTGGAGGTTTAAGCGGTCAGGCGGGAGCTTTGAGACTTGGTATAGCGAGAGCTTTGCTTCAGTACAATAAAGATCTCAGACCTACGTTGAAGTCTGCCGGTTTACTCAGAAGAGATCCGAGAATGGTTGAAAGAAAGAAAGCCGGATTAAGGGGTGCAAGAAGAGCTCCTCAGTTCTCCAAACGTTAATACTCGAAATTGCTATATATATATTACAGGAGTACGGGCCTTTCGTGGCTTCGTACTCTTTTGGTGTATTGAAGATATAATGAGAGGTGTGGTTTTTGGAATTTAAGGAATACATTCTCCACATGAAATCCTTAGTAAATATAGTGGATGTTATTTCTTCTTATATAAATGTTCAGAAAGTTGGATCAAATCATAGAGCCAATTGTCCTTTTCATCAAGAAAAAACACCTTCCTTCTATATATACGACAAGAATCAGAATTACCATTGTTTCGGATGTGGTGCAACTGGTGACGTAATTAAATTCGTACAGGATTATGAGAAAATATCATTTGCCGAAGCTGTAAAAAAAATAGCTGGTCTGGCCGGGATTGACGAACCTGATTTTCAGGGGAAAATCGATGATGAATTGAAAAAAACTGATGATTTATATCGTCAGGTATGTGAGCAATATAAAAAGGATCTGCTTTCGAACGGCGAAGCAATGGAGTATCTCGTTCAGAAGCGGGGTTTTTCGCATGATTTTGTTGAGAAATTCAATCTCGGGTTTTCGGGTACACTTAGCGCATCTTCTGAAATTACGAAAAAAATCGGAAGAGACAATCTTTTGAGGTTGGGTATAGTCAATCGTGACAATTCCGACAGGTATTACAAGAGGCTCATAATACCCATACAGGATTACAGAGGATATATTATCGGAATTGCCGGAAGGCTTATAGTGGAAATGCCGGGAGTTCCCAAGTACATTAATTCGCCCCAATCCAAATACTTTAATAAAAGTAACGTTTTATTCCTTGAAAATCGTGCCCGTGACAGCATAAAAGAAATGGGATACGCGATCATAGTTGAAGGTTATATGGATGCGATGGCTATGTATTCAAAAGGCATAGAAAATGTCGTTGCCGTAATGGGTACCGCACTTACTGAATCACACATGAAGAGCCTGAAAAGGTATGCAAAAAGGATTCTGTTTATATTCGATTCCGACAAAGCGGGAAAAGATGCAGTTATCAGATCTTACAAGGCTTTGGATAAAACGATCAAAGCGGCTGTATGTACTTTGCCGGATGCAAAGGATCCTGATGAGTATTTGAAGAAAAATGGTATTGATAATTTTAAGGATGTTTTGATGAATTCTACTCCAATCGAGGAATATGTAATCGATAAATTGTATGAACAGTTCGATGTGACCACTACATCCGGCAGAGACGGATACCTCAAATCGACTCGGCCCATTCTTAGCAAAGTTTTTTTAGCGGGAGAGCTTTCGCATTACAGCGAATTGGCGAAAAAAGTGGGATCAGTTACGGATATTGATTCAAAAATGATAATGAAATGGGTTTCGGGAGAAGATGCGATACCATCGGCCGAAATCAGAAGAGAAAATACCGAGATACAAGATAATAGTACGTTGAAGTCTCAATCAAAAATCAATTATAGAAGAGAATTCGAAAAAAAGAATCCTGAGGATTATATTCTTTATATATTTTTATACAGACCGAATTACCGAAAAGAAGTAAGGAGAATCGTTGATGAAAATCGTGAGAATATGAGTGAAGAAATGACAGCTTTTTTCAAGGACTGTAATGTGAAATTTCTGCCGGATGATTCTGACAGAGTCTTTCAAGAGTATTTTGGAAAAGAAAGAATATCGAATCATTTTAAGCTCATTGAAGAAAATATACTCGGCAGTGAGGAAAAGGGAGAACTTGACAGAGTTTTGAAAGACTGTGAAAGGGCTTTGGTAAAGCGTGGAAGAGAAAGGGAAATCGAACAACTGGATGAGAGAATTAAGAAAGAATCGGATCCGAAAATGAGGCAGAAAATGATAAAGTCGAGAATGGAAATTATTTTCAATTTGAAGAAAGAGACATATTGAGGGGAGGCTTTTCGTGATGAGTGATTTCTCGGAATTTGAAGATATAATTGATGATGATGGAAAGGATTCGAGGTCTTCCTCCAGATCTAAGAAGGATGATTCTTCTGGAGAGCAGGTGATTGGAAAGAAATTATCTGAAAAAGAGGTAAAGAAGAGAATTAAGTTGCTTGTAACCAAGGGAAAAAGAAGCGGTTATATTACTTATGAAGATATTGACAGCTTGCTTCCTCCAGATTTTGAAGGATTTGAGGGCGGTTTTCTTGAAGAAATATATGAAACCCTTGAAAAAAATCAGATAAAGATACTTGAAAAAGAACCGAGTGAAGATGAAGATGAAGACGGTGATTCGGAGGAAAGCGGAAAAGGCGATTCTGATCTTATGAACAGGATCATAAGCGAGACGGGTCCGGCTATTTTTGACAACAACTCCTTCAACAAAGACGGAGTGAAAATGTATTTGAAAGAAATAGGCAGAATTCCGCTTCTGACACCGACCCAGGAAAGGACACTGGCCAGAAAAGCCCAAAGAGGAGAAGAAAGGGCGAAACAGAAACTTGTGGTAGCCAATCTCAGGCTTGTGGTCAGCATTGCCAAGAGGTATATAGGAAGAGGATTGACTTTTCTTGATCTGATACAGGAAGGAAACATCGGGCTTCTCAAAGCCGTGGAAAAGTTTGATTGGAAAAAGGGATATAAATTCAGTACCTATGCTACCTGGTGGATTCGTCAGGCTATCACTCGTGCGATAGCGGATCAGGCAAGGACTATAAGAGTGCCGGTTCACATGGTTGAAACTATAAACAAGATAAATAAAATCAGAAGGGAGTATCTCCAGGAAAATGGGGATTATCCTTCTGTGGAGCTGCTGGCTAAAATGACCGGGAAATCCAATGAAAAAATAGAGGAAATATTACAAGCAGATAAAGAGACAGTCTCTCTCGAATCTCCTGTAGGTGGAGATGAAGATTCATCCGTAGGTGATTTCGTTGCCGATGTTGAAACAATAAATCCTGAAGAATCCGCAATGCTTATGCTTTTAAGAGACGAGATAAACGAGGTTCTCAACACGCTTGGGCCTAGGGAGGCCACCGTTCTGAAAATGAGATATGGATTGATAGACGGCCGGCAAAAAACACTTGAAGAAGTCGGTAAATATCTCAACGTAACTCGTGAAAGGGTTAGGCAGATTGAGGTAAAAGCACTCAGAAAACTCAGACATCCCACAAGAAGCAAACATCTGAAAACTCTCATGAATTACCTGAACAAATAAATCGATAAGATTTTGAAGAGTATTCAGATAAATTCGTCTGGTTAAAAAACAGAATAGGAGGGGAAATATCTTGCTTTATTACACTTCGATGATAGTTCTGATACCGGCAATTTTATTTGGTTTCTGGGCGCAGATGCAAGTCAAGTCAGCTTTTTCAAGATATTCGAGAATAAAGTCCAATTCAGGTCTTTCCGGTAAGAAGCTGGCAGCTCTGTTACTTGAAAAAAACGGATTGTCTTCGATTGAGATCGAACGTATTTCGGGAAATCTCTCGGATCATTATGACCCGCGGACTAAAATCGTCAGGTTGTCTGATGCCACTTACGATAATTCATCGGTAGCCGCCTTGGGAGTTGTCGCCCATGAAATAGGCCATGCGCTGCAGCATAGTGAGGGTTATATTCCTCTGATCATAAGAAATTATTTCGTCCCTGTGGCACAGTTCGGCTCTTCTTTTTCCTGGGTAATATTCTTTATCGGTTTGATAATGTCTACGCCGGTACTTATTCAAGTCGGTATATGGCTTTTTGTCGCCGTAGTCATATTTTCGGTCGTCACTTTGCCTGTGGAATTCGATGCGAGTAAAAGAGGACTCAAAATGCTTGAGGAGACTTACGTACTCAATAAAGACGAGCTGCTCATGTCTAAAAAAGTTTTGAACGCAGCAGCTATGACATACATTGCTTCGACTTTAATGGCGGTTTCTCAGCTGGTCAGGATGCTCATGATATCCGACAGAAATTAACCGGTAAATGAAAAGGGGAGGGGAAAGATGTCTTTAATGGTTAATAATTTTATTTTTCTCAAGGGTAAGAACTTAAAAAAACAATTCGTAGTGCAAGACAAAGATTTATGGACTGAAAACGATGAGGTAAAAGAGGTAAGCGTTCTTTCCACGAGGGCATTGCAATCTAAAATATATGGAATTTCTCACGAACTACTTCAAAGAGAACTCGGATATCAGACTGTTGCCGCGGTTGTTAACTCTCATCTCAATCATTTCGCAATTACGCCCAGGGATATGATGGTTACAATAGATGTGACTATAAAGGAAGTTTTCGGAAATCATTTGTTTTTTTCGGTGGAAATATACGATGAAGTGGAAAAAATCGGATCGGGGTCCTTTGAAAGGGTTCTGGTCTCATCCGAATATCTTAAAAGAAAGGTTAACGAGAAGAAGAAGTTTATGGTAAACATCGGCAAATCCGTATGAGAAAACCGAGAAACTCGGAAGATCTCAAAGAGTATAGAATAATAGAAAATGTTAAAAAAAGAGAATCTGTTTTCCTGAAAAGCAAACTGTACGGTTCTTTAAACATAGGTCTTATATTTCCGGGGAACTACAATTTAGCAGTGTCGAGTTTAGGATACAACCGTATTTATGAGATAATGAATTCCGTGGATGGTGTTAACTGCGAAAGGTTCTATATGGATAAGGGATTCAACAAGTATTATTCGCTGGATTCGTCGAGGCCACTAGACGAATTCGACGTATGGGCTTTTTCGGTTTCTTTCGAGATGGATTATTTTAACATAATTAAACTTTTTAAAGATAAGAACATACCACTTCTTTCCGCGGAAAGGGACGAGAAATGTCCCCTGGTAATGGTTGGAGGTGCCGTTACATATTTCAACGCTTCACCGCTTTTCCCCATATCGGATATAATATTTCACGGTGATGCCGAATCATCTCTCGAAGTGCTTGTGAAAATAATAAAAGATGGTATGGAAAGTGGTTACTCAAAATACATGCTGCTCGATAAAGCGAAAGATCAATCGAATTTATCCATTCCGTTGATAGGCAAGAAATTTGAGAAACTTGAAAAATCTATGGAAATAGTAAAAAATCCCGCAAAATCAGTTTTTGTATCGCAGTCCGGGGAGTTTGGCAAGAAACCTCTCGTGGAAATCGGAAGAGGTTGTATAAGAAGTTGCAATTTCTGTGCTGCCGGAAGTTCGAGAAAACCTGCAAGGTTCGTGAATATTGAATCTATAAAATACCTACTCGATGATTTCAACAAAAAAGGCTTCGACGATTTCGGATTTATTTCCGCAACCGCTACAGATTACCCGTTCATAGAAGAACTGATGGAATTTCTCGAACTGAGGCAGTATAAATTCTCGGTATCTTCTTTAAGACTCGACAGTCTTTCCGACGGTTTAATATCCGGGTTGAAAAGAAGTGGACAGAAATCCATGACCATTGCCCCCGAAGGCGGATCTCAAAAAATGAGAGATGTTTTCAGGAAGGAAATATCCGAAAAAGATATTGAAATAGCCTTTAAAAAAATGCGAAAACATGAAATCGATGAAATAAAGATGTATTTCATATTCGGTATGGACGAAGAGAATGAGGAAGATCTGAATTCTTTTTCTTCAATAGCCGTTATGGCTGAGAATTATGGTTTTAAAAAAATCAGTATGAGCTTTAATCCTTTGATTCCAAAGCCTTCGACTTTTTTCGAAAACAGAATCATACAGGATATTCATGTACTTAAAGAAAAACAGAAATTTATCAGAAAATCATTGAATTCAAATATCAAGACCAAATTTGAAAGCATAAAAGAAAGTTCAATTCAATTTGAACTTGCCAATGGCACCGTCGAATCGCTTCTAAAGTATTTATAATTTCAGATGTTGAAAAGTATTATCTTTCCGCAGTAATCGCTTATATTCGAAATATCGACTTTCAGTGAATTCACATACTCCACCGGCATGTTCATAAGACTTATAAATGACTCTTCTGTGGCAATTTCAAAATCTACGTATTTCGTCTTATAATGCATTGGAAGTATAATGTCCGGATTCAACTCCTTCACTATTTCCGCAGCATTTATCGAATCCACCGTGTAAATCCCGCCCACGGGAAGCATAAGAATGTTTATTCTGCCAATCTTTTCAACAGTTTCCTTTCCGAGAATGTGACCTATGTCACCCATATGTAGCAGTGAAATTCCCGAGTCGAATTGAAATCTGAACAATATGTTTTTTCCGCGCTCTTTTCCTTCGACTTTATCGTGATAAGTGTCAAATCCCCGTATTTCTACATTTTTGATCCGTGTATTTCCTGATTTGCCAAGTAACTTGAAATTGCCTGCGACTCTTTTATGAGCGTTATGATCCGAATGTTGGTGGCTTTCGGTTACGATATCGTATTCTTCTTCCGTAAAAGGATACTTTATCTGTTCTATAAAAGGATCTGTCAAGATTTTTATTCCATCGAATATCGAAAAACAGGAATGACCTATCCACTTGATTATCATTCATATCGCCTCTTTTTCTTTTAAATAACTATTTTATTATATCATGAGATTTTAAAAAAGCTTCAATTACTGTGTCCCTCTTTCTATAAGCCTCTTTTATTGACATTTTGAACTTAATTTATTTTCGTCACTATGTTTACCGTGATTTAACATGCGGGTATTGACAAAGCATATACAAATCTATATAATATGCCCTGTCAACGTACTAAGAGAGCCAGCATAGCTCAGATGGCCAGAGCGGCTGATTTGTAATCAGCAGGCCGTGGGTTCGACTCCCTCTGCTGGCTCCAACTTAAAATATGGTCTAAAGTGGTAAGGTACCCAAGTGGCCAAAGGGGGCGGACTGTAAATCCGCTGGCAGAATGCCTTCGAAGGTTCAAATCCTTCCCTTACCACCAATTTTTGTCGTCATAGAGGTGTTTTGAATGAGAGTTAAAATAACAATGGAATGCACAGAATGCAAAGAAAGAAATTATAATACCACTAAGAATAAACAGACCGTTAAAGACAAATTGGAGCTTAAGAAACATTGTCCAAGATGTAACAAGCACACCCTTCACAGGGAATGCAAGTAGCAAACTAGCAGCAGGTCCGTAGCTCAAATGGTAGAGCACCGGTCTCCAAAATCGGGTGTTGGGGGTTCAAGTCCCTCCGGGCCTGCCAATTTTTAGTTCAGGGAGGGAATTCGTTATGGCGCAGGAAAAAAAGACTACCCAGGTACAGCCGGCGAAACCCAAGAAACCCTCTAAGATAAAGAAGTTCTTTAGAGAGTTAAAACAAGAATATAAAGCAACCAGCTGGCCTAATAGAAGAGTTCTTCTCTCCACCACAGGTGTGGTGTGTGTTCTTTTGGTCATAATGGGAGCCTATTTCGGGGTGCTGGATTTCGCTTTCAGTAATCTTACCAAGTATCTGTTAAGAGCACTTGGTATAGGGTGATTCCTTTGAAAAAAAAATGGTATGTTATTCAAACATACTCCGGTTTAGAAGAGAGTATTAGAGAGAACGTAGAAATCAAAAGAGACTCTCTTAACATGGGGCACCTTATCGGCAGAGTCGTTATTCCCGAAGAAGTTGTGATTGATCCGGCGAATGCGCAAACTGTCAGGTATGTTGTTAGTCCCAATGCGAAGCTGCATGTTGGTACGGGAGATGAGATTAAGAAAGGTACCGTCATAGCAGAAGAAAGTCCGATCAGAGTCAGATATCATGGTAACGTAGTCGAACTCAGAAATTACCGCAAGATTATGATTGAGACCCTTGACGGGAAATACGTGAAGTCGTATTTCATCCCGGAAACCAACAAGGTAGAGTCCGGTATAAAGCCTGGTGTCAAGATACGACAAGGTATGCCCCTTGCAAAAGAAGGGGATTTTATTTGTGAGATGGATGGTACCGTGCTCGTGTCGCAGAGAGTTAAGAAAATTGTGATAAAGAGAGACGAAGAAGGGAAGCAGGATACTTACTACATTCCTTTGGATATATACGAATCCTCAAAAATCAAAAGAGGAGAGTTTTTCAAAGAAGGTGTCGAACTCTCCGGTAAGCAGGATTATAAGGCAGATTTTGATGGTCTGGCCGAAGTTATCGATCAAGGTACAAGAAAAACAATAAAGCTGGTCAAGGTGAAAAGAAGAAGATTGTTTCCGGGTTATGTGTTCGTTGAAATGGCTATGACAGACGCTTCCTGGCATACGATTTTTTCAATTCCGAATGTGATTAATTTCGTCTCATCGGGTGGTGCCCCGCAGCCTATAAAAAGCGCGGAAGCGAAGGCCATCATGAGGCTCGCGGGTCTTGAGGCACCGGAAAAATCTGAAAAGAAGGCAGCCAAAGTTGAAATTGAGTTTGAGATCAGCGAGGTCGTAAGGATAAAAGCGGGAGCTTTTGCAGACTTTATGGGAACGATTGACGAAATTAACCATGAAAAGCATGAACTGAAAGTTATGGTAAACATATTTGGCAGGGAAACTCCGGTATTGGTTCATGTAAGTGAAGTAGAAAGAGTTTAAAACATATACAGAGAGTCGCGTGTAATATTGTGGAAGGGTTGAAACCCGATACTACCACTGAGGAGGAACAAAGAAATGGCAAAAAAAGTGTTAACACAGATCAAGTTGCAGCTGCCTGCCGGTAAGGCAAATCCTGCTCCGCCAGTTGGTCCGGCTTTAGGCCAGCACGGAGTTAACATCATGGGATTTTGTAAGCAGTTCAACGGAGAAACTTCAGACAGAGTCGGAACTATAATACCAGTAGTTATAACCGTGTACGATGATAGATCTTTCACGTTTATAACAAAGACTCCGCCCGCATCATTCCTTATACTTCAGGAAGCCGGCGTGAAAAAAGGTTCCGGAGTTCCAAACAAGGATAAAGCCGGAAAAGTGACAAAAGCTCAGATTAGAAAAATAGCTGAGATTAAGATGCCCGACCTCAACGCCAACAACGTTGAAATGGCAATGAGAATTATAGCCGGTACCGCAAGAAGCATGGGTATCGAAGTTGTCGATTAAGGAGGGGTTGAGAGATGGCAAAAAAATCTAAGAGATTCAATGCAGCAAAAGAAAAGATACAGAGGCTCAATGATTATGAGTTGAAAGAAGCCGTTAAGCTTGTTAAGGAGACTGCCACGGCAAAGTTTGACGAGACCATAGAATTGCATTTTTCCACGAGTATCGATCCGAGAAAGGCTGAGCAGCAGATAAGAAATACAGTATCACTGCCTCATGGCTCGGGTAAAACCGTAAGGGTTCTGGTTTTCGCCAAAGGTGATATGGCTGAAGCAGCTAAAAGCGCCGGCGCTGATTTTGTAGGTGCCGAGGACATAGCCGATAAAATCGTCAAAGAGAATTGGTTCGACTTTGACATTGCCATAGCAACACCCGATATGATGCGTGTAATCGGTAAGCTTGGTAAAATTCTTGGGCCGAGAGGTATTATGCCTTCTCCGAAATCCGGAACGGTTACGAACGATGTTGAGGAAGCTGTAAAAGCGTTTAAGCTTGGAAGGATGGAAGCAAGAAACGATAAAACAGGTAATATCCATCTTGCGGTTGGAAAGAAGTCTTTTAAAGACCAGATGCTTGAAGAAAATATCAATTCTGCAATCAGTCAGGTGCTGGAGCTTAAGCCTACAGGTCTTAAGGGTAAGTTGTTTAAAAGACTGGCGATTGCTTCGACAATGGGCCCTGGCGTAAGACTGAATATAAACGATTTCGAAAAATAGTATTGAACATTATGTTTTAATAAACGGTTCCACGTACTTAAGACCGTAGGTTATCTAAGGCTATGCCGCCTACCGAGGTGCGCAGGAGAGTTTTACCCTCCGCGGCCTCTATATGGGCCGTTTTTATTTATAATAAGGAGGTGAAGCAGTGCTTACAAGACTTCAAAAAGAAAAGATGATCAACGAATTAACCGAATCTCTTAAAAAATCCGCCGTCGTTGTGGTTTCCGATTATAAAGGATTATCGGTTGCGAAGATAACTGAGTTCAGAAATTCTATTCGTGAGAAAGGCGGTATTTTTAAAGTATACAAGAATACACTTCTCAGAATTGCTCTCAAAAATGTGGGTATAGAAGATGACGCGTTTCATTCACAGTTGATGAACACGAATGCAGTTTTGTTCGTCAAGGAAGATGGAGATCCTATGGATGTCCTGAAGGCTTTGGTTAAATTTGAAAAAGATAACAAGCTACCGGCGATAAAAGTTGGCTCATTTGAAGGAGTTACATATGATGCAGAAGGTGTCAGAGAACTCTCCAAATTGCCGTCAAGAATCGAATTGCTCGGAATGCTTGCGAATGTCATGCAGAGTCCTATTGTCGGAGTTACAAGGGCACTCAACGGTATTATTCTCAAACTCGCTTATGCTCTTAATGCTGTTAAGGATAAGAAAGCGGAATAAATTGTCAAGTCAATTAAAACAAAATAAATGATAAAACCTCGGAGGTGTAATTTAAAATGTCAAGAGAAGATATTTTGAAAGCAATAGAAGAAATGACCGTTTCTGAGCTCGCACAGCTCGTGAAAGATCTGGAAGAAAAGTTCGGAGTAAGCGCAGCCGCACCTGTTGCAGTTGCAGCAGTTGCAGCACCAGCTGGCGGAGCAGAAGCCGCAGAAGAAAAGACGGATTTCAACGTAGTACTGAAAGGCTTCGGAGCTAAGAAAGTCGGAGTTATCAAAGTTGTCAGAGAAATCACAGGTCTCGGACTTGCCGAGTCCAAAGAACTCGTAGAAAAAGCCGGTTCACCTGACGCTATAGTTAAAGAAGGCGCAAAGAAGGAAGAAGCGGAAGAACTTAAGAAGAAGCTGGAAGAAGCCGGCGCAGAAGTTGAACTTAAGTAGTAAAATCTACGTCTAAATAATGGGAGCATCAGACTTAGGTCTGGTGCCCTTTGTTGCTTACACAAAAAAATCTCTCCCAGAGGTGATGTGCTTTGAAAAAGGAGAGCTTCGGCCGAAGAGAACGTTATGTTTACGGAAAAATTGGTGAGGCTATCAAGGTACCGAATCTGGTATCGCTTCAACTCGATTCTTATGAATGGTTTCTCAGAGAAGGAATCATAGAGGTATTGCAAAAGTTTTCCCCTATCAGATCCCAGCCGCACAGAGGAGATCTGAGAAAAGACGAGAAGGGGTTTGTGCTGGAATTTGTTGACACTAAAATCGGTGAACCAAAAGAAGATGAAAATGACTGTAAAGCAAAAGGAACAAGCTACAGCGTACCTCTTTACGTCAAGGTAAGGATTTCCGATGTTAATACCAATGAACTAAGGGAAGAGGAGGCTTTTTTCGGATACATACCGTATATGACCGAAAGAGGGTCTTTCATTATCAACGGTGTTGAAAGAGTCGTAGTCAACCAGTTGATAAGATCTCCCGGTATTTATTTTGTCGATGAACAGGGATCTCCAGGCATAAAGAACATATTTGTCTCACATTTTTTGCCTCAGCGTGGTGCATGGCTTGAAATCATGCTGAATACGAGTAAGAATATTCTGCAGGCAAGAATAGACAGGAGGAGAAAAGTCAATTTAATTCTCTTTCTCAAAGCAGTCGGATTTGATGACAACATGGAGTTGTTTTCCAATTTTCGATACACTGTGGAAATTGACAATCCCAACGACTTGGAAAAATATGAAAATGCAATTTTGCTTGAAGATCTTAAAACCGAAACTGGAACCGTGTTAATAGCTAAAGGCGAGTGTCTTGAGAAAAAATATTTCGATGAATTAATAGAAAATGGAATAGAAACACTCGTTATTCTGAACCCCTATGTTCAGAAGACATATGAGAATCTTGATGATTCCATAAAAGAAGCGAACGAAGATACAGCGGTTATGGAGCTGTTCCGAAAGCTTAAACCCGGTGAAATTCCAAGAGTCAATACGGCCAAGAATTACATATACAACCTATATTTCAGCGAAGAAAAATATGATTTTTCTGAAGTGGGCCGATATAAGATGAATCGAAGACTCGATATTGTTTACGATAAATACCTCAAGTCTAAAGGCATAGAAGAGAAAAAACTATATGAAGAGCAGTCAAGAGTCATAAAGGAATTGGATCTTTTGCTCGCTACAATACATCTTCTGGATCTGGAAAAGGATTACAGCTTGCTTGATACCAAAGATCATTTAGGCAACAAGAGAGTGAGAACTGTCGGAGAATTGCTGCAATCGGAGTTTGAAAGAGGATTTTCCAAGATACAGAAATTGATAACGGAAAAGTTAACATTATATAATTCTTTGGATAAGATATCTATTCAAAGTTTGATAAACGTCAGACCGATTATAATATCTATGAATCAGTTTTTTGCAAGCAGCCAGCTTTCGCAGTTTATGGAGCAAGTCAATCCATTATCTGAATTGACACATAAGAGAAGGCTTTCTTCGATCGGACCGGGTGGTTTGAAGAGAGAAAGGGCGAAGATAGAAGTGCGTGACGTTCATGACTCGCATTATGGCAGAATGTGTCCGATAGAAACTCCTGAAGGTGCGAATATCGGATTGATTACTTCGCTTGCGACTTTTGCGACTATCGACAAATACGGATTTTTAATCACTCCGTACAGAAGGGTTATTAACGGTACGGTTACCAATGAAATCGAATACCTTACAGCCGACCAGGAAGAAATGTACAATATTGCCCAATCGAACATAGAAATGGACGAGAACAGCAGATTGCGTACGGAAAGAGTTCCGGTAAGGCATCACAGCGATTATCGCTATGTTAAAAGAGAAGATGTTCAATTCATGGATGTTTCTCCGAAACAGATAATTTCCATATCTACATCTCTCATCCCTTTCCTTGAACATGATGACTCAAACAGGGCTTTGATGGGTTCAAACATGCAGAGACAGGCTGTTCCTCTCGTACACCCCGAAGCACCCAGAGTCGGAACGGGAGTCGAAGGAGTTGCGGCGAGGGATTCGGGCTTTATAATACTCGCCAAAAATCCTGGCCAGGTCGTAAAAATGGATGCCAGAGAAATTCTCGTACACAGAATGAATGAAAACGGAGAACTTCAGTTTAAAAATGGTGAAAGCGTAATAGACAGGTACAGACTTCAGAAATTCGTTCGTTCCAATCAGGACACCATGGTAAACCAGAGACCTATAGTAAGAGTGGGCGAAATAGTAGCGGCGGAAGATCCGCTTGCGGACGGTCCTGCGACGGAGCTTGGAGAATTGGCTTTGGGACAGAATATACTCGTTGCTTTCATGCCATGGGAAGGATATAATTTTGAAGATGCGATACTCGTGAATCAGGATTTACTCACAACAGATACTTTCACATCGGTTCACATAGAACTTTATGAAGTTAACGCAAGAGATACGAGACTTGGGGCGGAAGAAATCACACCGGACATACCCAACGTAAGCAAAGAGAGACTCAAGAATCTTGACGAAAACGGTATTGTCAGGGTCGGAGCCATGGTTACTTCGGAGGATATTCTTGTAGGTAAGGTTACTCCAAAAGGCGAGGCAGAAATTTCTCCTGAAGAAAAGATTATAAGATCCGTTTTCGGAGACAGGGGAAGAGATATTCAGGATACTTCTTTAAAGCTTCCGCATGGTGTTACGGGAAGGGTAATAGACGTAAAAGTATTCGACAAATCCGAGGTATCCGAACTTGGTGCCGGCGTCAACAAGATGATAAGGGTTTATGTCGCATGCAGGAAGCCTTTGAATGTGGGAGATAAACTTGCCGGAAGACACGGAAACAAAGGTGTTATTTCTAAAATACTTGCGAGAGAGGATATGCCTTTCCTGCCGGACGGAACGCCGATTGAAATGATACTCAGTCCTCTTGGAGTTCCTTCGCGTATGAATATCGGTCAGATTCTGGAAACACATCTTGGCTGGCTTGCAAAACTCAACGATTGGTTTGTGGCGACACCGGTATTTGACGGTGCTACCGAAGAGGAGATACTCAATGCGCTCTACGAAAGAAGAGTGGAGTTGGGTATTGCCAACGGAGACTCGGATAGGAGGAGAACCGGAAAGGTTATGCTTAAAGATGGCCGAACGGGACTTCAATTCGATCAGTCTATTACGGTCGGAGTTATGTACATGCTTAAACTCGTACACATTGCACAGGATAAAATCCACGCGAGGAGTGTCGGACCTTATTCATTGATACATCAGCAGCCTCTTGGAGGTAAAGCGCAGTTCGGAGGACAGAGATTCGGAGAGATGGAAGTCTGGGCACTGGAAGCATATGGTGCGTCTCATGCCCTCAACGAAATGCTGACTATTAAATCAGATGACGTTCTTGGAAGAAATGAAGTCTACAAAGCAATTTTGAAAAACAAGAACATTCCCGACGCAGGCATACCTGAGAGCTTTAAAGTCTTGTTGAAAGAACTAAGAGGCGTAGCACTTGATGTTAAGGTTTACGATGAAAACAACAATGAAATCGACCTTGACAGGGAATAATAGGGAGTGATCGAATTATGAAGAAAGTAAAGAATGTTAAGATCACAATGTCATCTCCCGATACGATCAGAAGCTGGTCAAACGGAGAAGTGAAGAAACCCGAAACCATCAATTACAGAACTTTCAAACCCGAAAGGGACGGTTTGTTCTGCGAGAAAATATTCGGGCCGACGAAAGATTACGAATGTGCGTGCGGAAAATATAAGGGTAAGAAATACGAAGGAACCATTTGTGAGAGATGCAATGTCAAAGTAGAGCCTAAATCCTCCAGAAGAAGGAATATGGGACATATAGAACTTGCGGCTCCGGTTGTTCATCTTTGGTTTCTTAAAAGTACTCCGAGTATTCTCGCCAATCTTTTAAGCATGACCAGCAAGGATTTGGAGAACATAATATATTTTGGTTCAAGAAGGATAATAGAAAAGTTATTCGTAGTAGTTAACAAGAAAAATACTATTTTCGATAACGGCGACACACTCTATGAGACAGAATACAATATATACAACCAGTTCTGGGATTTTGAAGCGGAACCCGGAGTAATCGTCAAGAGTCCGCAAGGACCCGTGAGATCGGATATCGGAGGAACAGTTTCTATTACCGAAGAGGAAACTCACACGGGTAAAATACTTTATTGGATAAACGTTGCGGATAAAACCACCAAAAAATACTCGGTGCACAGAGATATGGTTCTCAATTTTCAAAACGGAGCCCAGATAGAAAAGGGTCAGGAAATAGTAAGCGAACAAACTATTCCGGCCATATACTCTCCTATCGACGGGACTGTCGAAGTTGACGAAGGACTCGGAACCATAACCGTAGAGCCTATAATCACCACAGGTGACCAGCCTGTCAATATGAACATACCTTTTGGCGCGAAAATTACGGTTTCTGACGGATCAAAAGTCAAAAAAGGCGATAAACTCATTGACGAGATCACATATCCGGCTATAAAATCGGATATATCCGGAATCGTGGTATTCGATAAGGGAATATCCGTCAACACTCGAAATGACGGAAGAGTGCAGACGAGATCCAACGGAAACATAATAGTCGAAAATGTCATTGAACAGAAGCGTTTTCCGATTGTGGAAGGCTCCATACTCTACGTAAACGACGGTGAAACCATAGAGAAGGATTCTCATATAGCCGACAGGTTTGTTTATGAAGAGGAAATTCTCTCGTTGACCGAATATCGTGTACTCGAAGAGCATTATCCCGGTCTTTTCAACGTCGAAGCAGAGATAGAAAACGACAGACCTATAATGGTTATAACCGATATTGACGAAGAGGTATCCGGAGAAATAGACAAATGTGTGGGAGACATATTGACGGATAACGAATACGATGCGTTCAAAACCGTATATCCTTCCAAAGTCGAAGCTCGAACCGGTGCGGAAGCGGTTAAAATACTTCTCGAAAAGCTCGAACTTGAAAAGATAAGAGTGGAAGTTGAAGATGAACTCAGAAGCCTTCCAAAATCAAGTGCGAAAGTCATAAAACTGAGAAAGAGACTGCAAATCGTTAAAGATCTGCTGAAATCGAACAACGATGCGACCTGGATGATAATGGATGTCGTTCCCGTCATTCCACCGGAACTCAGACCCATGATTCAGATAGAAGGCGGAAGATTTGCGACGACGGATTTGAACGATCTGTACAGGAGAGTCATAAACAGAAATAACAGGTTGTCAAAACTCATGAATCTCAGTGCGCCCGACGTAATAGTAAGAAACGAGAAGAGAATGCTCCAGCAGGCAGTTGATGCTTTGATTTACAACGGCAGGATGTCCAAAGCCATAACCGATAGGGGCGGAAGACCGCTGAAATCCCTCACCGACCTGCTTAAGGGTAAGAAGGGACGTTTCAGAAGAAATCTGCTCGGAAAAAGGGTTGACTATTCGGGACGAGCCGTCATAGTTGTCGGACCAAATTTGAAAATACATGAATGCGGAATCCCGAAGAAAATGGCGTTGGAGCTTTTTAAACCGTTCGTGCTGGCCAAGCTGCTGGGTGATGAATCAACTTCCAAGAGTGCCAGAAAACTGAAAAAAGCGATAATTGAAAAAGAAATGCCGCAGGCATGGGAAGTACTGGAAGATGTGATCAAGGAACATCCGGTCATGTTGAACAGGGCTCCCACACTTCACAGAATTTCTATACAGGCATTCATGCCACGTCTTGTCGAAGGAAATGCCATAAGGTTGCATCCATTGGTATGTCCGCCGTTCAACGCGGATTTTGACGGTGACCAGATGGCCGTTCACGTTCCGTTATCGGCTAAGGCGCAGGCCGAGGCAAAACTTTTAATGCTTTCAAGATATAACATAATCTCTCCGGCCAACGGGCAACCTCTGTCCATGCCTGCAAAGGATATAATTTTCGGAGTGTACTATCTCACCATGGTGGGAAAAGATTATGATGCCATAACCGAAAATGAGATAAAGCGTAAATTCTCCTGTCTTGAAGAAGTATTGCTTGCTTTGGAATTTTCGTGGATAAATCACAAAAGAGAAGAGTTCAATTTACAGACTCCGATATTGCTGTGGACGGGTGATTCTTTTGTGAAGACAACTCCGGGAAGGGTTATATTCAACGAGATGGTTCCCGAAGGATTCAAAGAATTCGGAAAGACATACGGTAAGAAGCAGATAAAGACGCTTGTCTATGAGGTATTTAAAAAATACGGAATCGATGTGACAGCCGATTTGCTCGACGATATAAAGGATCTCGGATTCCATTATGCAACGGTTTCCGGTCTTACATTCTCAGTCAGCGATGTGGAAATAGCACCTTCCAAGAAGGAAATACTGGATAAATCACAGGAAAGAATCAAAGAAGTGGAAGATTATTACAACAACGGCTTCCTTACGTCTCTGGGAAGATATCGTGAAATAATCAAAATATGGGATAAAGCAACAAGTGATATACAAAAAGCTACCGTAAAATATATCGCACGTGATCCGTTCAACCCCATACAGATGATGGTTGCATCGGGAGCAAGAGGTAACGAAGACCAGCTGAAACAGCTTGCCGGTATGAGAGGGCTCATGGCCGGTCCGGCCGGAGACATAATCGAAAGTCCCATACGATCGAATTTCAGGGAAGGGCTTTCGGTTTCCGAGTTCTTCATTTCCACTCATGGAGGTAGAAAAGGTGCTGCCGATACGGCTCTCAGAACATCAAACGCCGGTTATCTCACGAGAAGACTGGTCGATGTTGCTCAGAGTGTCGTGGTCAACGAATCGGATTGCGGTACACACGCTGGTATAGAAGCTGTGGCTCTCAGGGATGACGAAATGGAAATTGAGGGTCTCGAAGCCAACATATTCGGCAGAGTGCTCGCCGAACCGGTATTTGATCCCGTTAGCGGGGAAATACTCGTAAGCGACATTGACAGCAGCCGCAGGTATGACAGAGATACTCTTCTCAGGGATGACGATGCGAGATTCCTTTCGAATTTCTCGAGAAAAGTCAAAGTATGTCAGGAATTCGTGCTTGATTTTTCCAACATGAAGAACGAGCACCACGAATATGTGGAGATAAAGGAAAATCTATTCTCCAACACCGGACAATTGCTGTTTCAGGCGGGAACATCCGTTAATTGGCATTTAATTCAGGAATGCAAGTCAAACGGAATAGATAAAATCTCAGTTGTTTCATATCCCGTGGTAGGCAATTACTCGAAAGAAAAAGTCAGATCCGGCGACGGCAAGAGAGTGCTTGTCATTACCGAGGAAAAGATAGATCCGGCGACGGCAAGAATACTGCATGCCGAAGGTATAGTGGAACTTGATGTCAGGCCGACTATAATCGTACGCAGCATTTTCACATGTGAATCGGATGAAGGTGTCTGCGCGAAATGCTACGGTATGGATTTGTCCAATCATCAGATAGTGAACATCGGAGAAGCCGTGGGTACCGTTGCCGCTCAATCGATTGGTGAACCGGGTACTCAGCTTACCATGAGGACTTTCCACACCGGAGGTATAGCTTCCGCAGCGGATATCACCCAGGGTTTGCCGAGAGCCGAAGAACTTTTCGAAGCGAGAAAGAAATTGAAAGAAAACCCCGCAGTCTTCAGTTCTGTCAGGGGATTTGTGAAAGACATAAAGCAGGATGATCTCGGTAGAACAAAAATTTACATAGAAGATTACGATGAGGGAATTCATGAATTCGAACTGTCTTCGACGGTAAAAACACGTGTTTCCATAGGTGATAAGGTACTTCCGGGCAACGCACTTTCAACGGGAGCCATACGTCCGCGTGAACTCATGCAGGAACTCGATGTAGACACCACTTTTAAGTACATGCTCAGAGAAATCAAGAGGGTCTATTCCGAACAGGGTGTTGATATTCACAACAAGCATATTGAGATTATCATAAGGCAAATGCTCGGAAAAGTGGAAGTTGTCGATCCTGGCGATACCGACTACCTTATCGGTGATTTGGTTTCCGTCAACGAGGTTAAAAAGGTGAATGAGAACATTTTGAAAACCAATTCAAAAGTTAACGAAAACAGAAAGAAAGTTCTGGGAAGAGAATTGGCGAAGCATGTTCTCATAAAAGAAGACGGTGAGCTTAAAGAAATCGGCCCTGAAGCCGAGAATATAACCGAAGAAATGGTAAAAGCCTTCATCAAGTTCGATATTAAAGAAATAGCCGTTCTCAACGACGATGGTGAAGTTGTTAATTACCAGATAAATACCAAAGAACCAATTAAATATCGCAGAAAACTGCTGAGAATAACCAAGGCTTCGCTGAAACGTATAGGTTGGTTAAGTGCGGCTTCATTCCAGCAAACCGCCCAGGTTTTAACCGAAAACGCACTTAGATGTTGTGTTGACGAATTACTCGGTTTGAAGGAAAATGTTATGATCGGACAGCTTGTTCCTGCAGGAACGGGTATGGATTGGTATTCGGGTATAGATTTCGAAGAAACAACATTAGAGCAGAGAAAAAGCGGAACGAGCGCTTCTTAAGCGATAAACCGGAGGTGTTTTACCGAAGCGCCTCCGGTATTCTTCACAACTTATTAAAGAGGGATATTAAAATATTTAAAGTTGTTTTATCAAAAAAACTGTGGTATAATAGCCCGAAAAATCGAAGTTGTAGATCAGTATGCGAGGTGAAATGATGAAAGATCAAATACATCCCAAAATGAACAAGATCGTTGCGCGTTGCGCATGTGGAGCAGAGTATGAAATACTGACCACGGTCGACGAGATGAAGATGGATGTTTGCGGAGCTTGCCATCCGTTCTACCAGGGTAAAGGCGATTCAATGATACTTGATACTGAAGGTAGAATTGACAAGTTCAGAAAGAAATATGGAGATAGCTATTTAGGAAAATAAATTATTTTTGAGTGGAGACGTGTCCGAATTGGCTAAGGAGCCGGTCTTGAAAATCGGTGGGGTTAGGCCCCATGTGGGTTCGAGTCCCACCGTCTCCGCCAAGATATCAGAGAGAGCCAAATGGCTCTCTCTTTTTTTAACCCTTTAAAATCAAATTTTATATCTTTTCTATAAAAGAGAAAAATAACATCATTCGCGAAATTCATTTTTATCATGCGAAGGGTTTTTCTTTACGATTTCTATAGATTCCACGACTGCTTTGAGTACATCTACCCTTATCTGATTTCTGAAGATATCCAGTTTTGCGAAAACTTCACCTCGGCGTGTGACGACGTATTTTGGTGGCAACTTGTTCAATGCGAGTGCTTTGATATCGAGAATGCACCTTTCGCATTTGCATATTTCCAGAGAAGGCACTTTGAGCAAATCCTCCAAAACCTCATCCACTATAACAGCGGTAAAATTCTCGAAATTTATATTCGAATCCTTATTGTACATACAATATTCCTCCCTTGACAGCGATAATGAAAAAATTTTATATTATCATTTTGATTGGATCCACTATGATTTTAACATTTTTTTCGCTATTTGTTTCCATTTCTACCGCTTCCCTGATTATTTCCAAAACTTTCTCGTGGTTTTTGTTTTTTATCAGTATGTTGAACCTGTAACTTTTCATAACCTTTGGAATTAACGGCTGTACCGGTCCCATGATTTTTATTTTATCCGTTTTTCCGACCTTTGACTCAATTCTTTTTTTTATAGCGTCAGCCAGAGAATTCGCATCACCCAGGTCATTCGACTGTACGGTAATGATTATCAACTGGGAGAATGGAGGGTAATTTGCCTCTTCCCTCTGCTTGATCTCTATTTCATAAAAAGCTCGATAATCATGGTTCACGGTACAAATAATCGGATAGGAATCCGTAGAAGTCGTCTGAATTATCACTATGGAATCTTTCTTGTTTCTCCCGGCTCTTCCCGACATCTGGCTGATCAGTTGGAAAGTCCTTTCGTTTGATCTGAAATCGGGAAAATAAAGAAGTTGGTCGGCATTCACAATTCCGACCATATTCACATCAGGAAAATCCAGACCCTTGGAAATCATCTTCGTGCCCACAACTATGTCAATATGCCTGGTTTTGATGGTTTCAAATGCTTTTTCGAGTTCTGCGTAGCTGGTAATGCTCTCACGGTCGACTCTCAACACCGATTTTGACGGAAAGAGTTTCGAAAAGAGATGTTCGACTTTTTCGGTTCCGAATCCCCTGAAAGCAATATTATCCGAACCACATTCGGGGCAGATTGAAGGTGTTTCGACTTCGTATCCGCAGTAATGGCATTTTAATAAGTTGGAATTCAAGTGACGAGTCATAGAAACATCGCAGTTGATACACCTGAAAATGTAATTGCAATTCTGGCAAAATGCGTACGAGGAATAGCCTTTATTCCCCACCAAAATGAAGATCTGATTGTTTTCTTTTAAAAAAGAATCCATTTCTCTTATCAATTTTCCGGACAGCATGGAATTAAGCTTTTCGTCCTTTTTCATGTCCACGATTTCGACTTTCGGGAGTTTTGAACCCATGGGCCTTTCAGTCAGCGAATGTAAACACGTTTCTCCGTTTTTTGCACTGAAATAAGTTTCTATACGTGGGGTGGCAGAGCCCATAATCAAAGGTATTTTATACGTTTGCGAGATGAATCTTGCGGTATAATGCGCGTCGTATACCGGGGTCGTTTCACTCTGCATATAACTTTCATCATGTTCCTCATCCATTATTATTATTCCGGGATTTTTCAGGGGTAACCAGAGCGCACTTCGCGTACCGAGCAATATATCAATATCGCCTGTCAAAATCTTCATCCATACTCTTTCCCGTTCCCTATTCGTAAGCATGCTATGGAATACCTCCACGTTGAAAGCGACGAATCTCGACTTTACCCTTTGTATAAGTTGTGGTGTCAAAGAAATTTCAGGCAACAGAAAGATCGCAGATAATCCTTTCGACAAGGAGTCATTCATCAATTCAAAATAGATTTCCGTCTTGCCGCTTCCGGTAATACCGTGGATCAGATGCAGAAAATCATCATTTTTAATCGCATTGACTATATCGGCATAGACATCTCTCTGTTTGGAAGTAAGTATGTTTACCGATTCAAAAAAAATGTCCGGATCTCTTTCTTCGTCAATTTCGAAAGTCTTTACAAATCCCTTTTTTATCAACGAATTCAGCGTGGATTTCGACTTTATTTTCAACTTGTCCCTCAACGTTTCATAAGTTGAGATACCGTTGAAGAGGAGGAAATCGATTATTGTTCCGGCAGTGTCGCCAAGCTTGGTATCGAATATTTCTCTGAGTTCCGTATTTAAATCGTATGCGATTTTTCTTTCTTTGTTCTGTTTTTTATTCAATCCCCATGATAACTCGGCTTTACCAGAATCAACGTATTCCTTGAGTGTTTTTCTTCCTCTTTTTCCGTTTCTTTCCAGGAATTTCTCAAGCGATACCGATGTTTCAAAGTCTTCAAAGCCGTTAAGTTCGCTTGTGGTATCAAATCTGACGACATTTTGCTTTATTCGTATTTTGGGTGATGCGGAAAAAAAAAGATCAAAAACCTTTCCCGGAGGGTTGATATAATGGTTTATGATTTCGAAAGCAACCTTCATGTTATTTTCATCTATCAGCGGAATTGCATCTATTATCTCTTCAATCTCCTTGATCTTGAAATCGGGTACATCAAGTTCCGTTACAGGTTCAACTACATACGCTATTGTGAGTTTCCCGGAGAAATTCACAAGCACTCTCGAACCCGGAAATATTTCCACTACGGATTTGTAGGTGAAATAACTTCTCAGAGGAGATTTTGATATCGCAGTCTTATAATAAAACACTTCATCCATTTGCTTTGTGAATCTTGTTATAGCAATCCAGACACATTGCGACGTACTTTTCCATTCCGCCTACGTCGATTTCCGAATCGTCTTCTTTGAGCTTGTAGGTTATCACGCCGTTGTGTTCACCACATTCATGGCAAACGGCTTTTTTCTTTACCACTTTATCCGCTATACACATTACTTTAGCGGTAGTTTCAAACGGATTTTCTTTAAAACTCATATCCAAACCGGCACATATAACATCTTTTCCCATTCTTCGGAGCTGCTTTATGACTTCGGACAGCTCAGTATCGAAAAATTGTATTTCATCAAAGAATACCGCATCATGGTCTTCTATATATTCCAAAGAATCCCTGGATTTCCCCACCGGCTTTGCTTCCACTTTCATGCCCGAATGCGATTGAATTTGTTCTACGGCATATCGATTGTCGATTATCGGTTTAAACACCTTGAATTTTTTCCTTCCGAGCTTGTATATTTCCACAAAAGTTAAAAGTTCAGTTGTTTTTCCGGAATACATTGGACCGACAATCACGGTTACTTTTCCACTTTTTTTCATAATAATACCTCTGTTATTTTAATTCCGATTTGGCGACGCCTATGAGTACGGTTCTTACTATTCCATCCGTATCGGCTTTGATGAGTCCGGTGTTGCTTCCGAGTTTTATGAAGAGATTAGTTTCTCCGTCAAATACCGTTTTTTTAGTTATTTCCAGGGGAATCGTTATTTCTTCCCCATATGCAATTAGCTGCGGAATGAGCGCAGAATAAATATTAGCGCCGGTTTTTTCATGATAATCGAAAAATAGTTGCCAGGGCCACGAAATGTTGTTGTCAACTATTACCACAAATTCATCCGACGTTTCCAGTAATTTGTCTCCATATGCCACGGTGTAGAACCCCTCGTTAAGAAAGACATTTATGTTAGCATTTTTCCCATTAAACTCAATGTTCAGAGAATATTCCAATATTTTTGAGTCCGCTGCCAATCCTTTGACACGGTAAGTAGCTTTTTCATCCTCCGAATTCAGTATGGTAATCGATTCTATCGATATTTCATCGGTAAACGCATTCTTCATCATAGAAGCGCTTTCCGTTGCTATGGAATTGCCGTAAAGACTTAAAGAATATTCATAATCCCTGCGTATGTCAGTTGAAAAAACATAAGAACAAAAACACATGAGTAAAATCGCCGCTGCAAAAAAATATTTTTTCATATCGCACCCCCGAATTTTACGACCATAGCATTCCAGACATCTTCTTTTCTCTCTTCTATTATTTCAAATCCGTTACTCAATACCAAGTACCGGAAATCTTCAATTCTCTTATCTATTATGCCTGAAAAAATTATTCTGCAATCTTTATCCATGACTCTGAGAATTGCTTCTTTTTTCTCGAAGAGTAGACACAACACTTCAAATATTATGTTCGCTATTATCAAATTATATTTACCATTCACGGAATCAAGCAAATCCGATCTGAAAACATCCACTTTCGTGGAAAATCCGTTGATTTCAATTATTTCCCTTGCCGCATTTACGGCGTAAGGATCAAGATCGACGGCAGTGACTTTATCGGCGCCACCGATAGCGGCAACGAGAGATTGTATTCCGGTACCGCAGCCTATATCAAGCACATTACTTCCCTTTACAGTATATTTTTCAACCAGAGAGGCGGCTAATTTTGTGGTGGCGTGTTCTCCCGTTCCGAAAGCCATGCCAGGTATAATCTTTATCACTTTTACCGAATCTTTTTCATCCGGATAAGGGTCTATGACGATTCTCCGGGTTATGACCATGGGTTTCAGTGATTGTTTCCACTTTTCAATCCAGTCTTCGGGTTTCTCAATTGATTTCGAAATATCCTTTACGAAATTCAACTTGACATTCAAAATTTCCTCTACGCGGAAACTCTCGTCTTCTCCGGTGCAGAATATATTCAAAGCGTAGTGTTTTTCATCTTCCCTGCCATAATCGATAAAATATTCGTCTACTGATTCCAGAAACATAACCGACTCAACCGATTCCAGATATTCGGGATTCTTTTCGAAAAAACATTTCAAACGTATGACATTCATTAAATCACTCCAAATTCTCTTGTTTTTTTAGTTTTGATAATTTGCTTCTGAGTATTTCATCGGAATTTAAAAATAAGTTGATCTCCATTGAAAGTTTAAAAATCAGATAATACCAATACAATCCCATTGTGAAAATCGAAAAAAGCAAAAAATATATTATGTTTCTCGGTTTTATGGTATTTTCAATTCTCGGTTCATAATCGGATTTGAGGTAAAAACCAAAGAATTGCGATTTTATATCAGACAGTTCACCACTCAGTATAAACAATTTATTCAAATAATAAGCCAAGCTTGCAAAACCAAGTATGGAGAAAAGCAAATATGCGCCCGGAATTACGATACCTAAAATTGAGAAAACCAGATACATCCAGAATGGCATCAGGTTTATTTTCAAAGTATTCAGCTTGTCTATCATCCAGTTGAAATCGTATATTTCCTCTTCGTCATCGATTATCGATGATATGCGAAAGAAAAAAGACTGCGTTTCCGTTATGTTATGATTTATGCATACTGCCCATTGATAACACACGATTATCTGAAATACAAACCCCAAAGCCGAAATCAGAGTAATCCATATAGGTACAGGCGTATCCTCATATTCCTGTTCATATGGAATTACCGTTTGTGGGTCCGGATTTTCCTGAAGCTGACGATAATAATAATCCAGCTGTTTCGCCGTTATTTCGAAAGTCTCCTGTACAGCTACATACAGGGATATAAGGCTGAAAATCACGGCGAGCAGTACAAAAATCATGTTGATTCTCTTATTTGTTATAGCTAAAGTCATAGTCCTCCTCATATGTTGTTCTGAAAGTTATTATAGCATAGAAGGAAAATCAAAAAATGCAACATCAACAAGATTTTATAAAATATTCCGTGAATAATCTTATTGCCTTTTCAGCATCATAAATTGCGGCATTTCTCCAGGCAGAGTTGGAAGGATAGAAAAGAGAAAGAAAATCTTTTTTTCCCCTTCTCTCCGATTCAACAGAAATGTATTCGTTGAAAAAGGCACTGTTTTCGTTGATTATGCTCTTCAAGGTCTTTAAATACCCGATTATAGATTCCCCGAATGTACCGAATTCCAAGCATGCCGAATAGAAAAAGTTGCTATTGACATCCATGTCTTTTTTAAAAAATAAAAATAGTCGTTAATATCGCCGCATATTTCGTAAAAATCGTCTTCGTCGCTGCGGTATATCAGATCGTATCCGGTCTCACTTCTGATTAAATCGTCACTTTTTATTTCCCTGACCGAATTTATAACGCTCATCCTGTTTTTTGGTCCTGCTCCGGTGTGGATGTCGAAATGCATTATGTTGATGTATTCGGATAGGATGTTTTTAAAAATACGACGTATGATCAATACGGATTTCTGATACTCAGCGCCACCGTAATAGACGCCTTTATCGAATTCATACTGTCCCAGTGTGAGTGCTTTCTTTATTTTTTCCGTACCATACCGTTTTATCTTTCCGATATTACTGAACAGGAAAGGTATGAGGGACGTATCACTTCGTTTTATGGTTTTGTCGGGATTCAAAAGGTCATAAACTTCTCCGTATTGTGAATTTATCCCTTTATCGTGCGAACTCCAATTCTCTATGAAATTTCTGTTCAAATCGACATTGTTCTCGTTTACCCTTCGGAATTCATCCATGCCCCAGGGATTTATCGCATGTACCATTATCAGACTGAATCTGTCGTACAATTCGTTTTTTATGTAATAATCGACCAGAATCTGCAGAAAAATGTTGCCCATATAACCTTCAATTCCATGTAAACCCGTGGACACGAGCAAAACATTTTTATTCGATTCTTCCGGGGAGTCTACAATAAGTATGTCAGTCTTGTGCTTTGAGGTTATCGCTTCTGTTTTCAAATCGTATTTGACTTTGACTTTATCAAAATTATCCTTGAAACTCAAAAAAATATTCCTTGCCTGCGTATAGTCTTTCGGAAACAATATGTCGTCACGCATAGGCATCACTTAAAATGGTCCGAAGTTAAGGTAAACGGATAATAAAAGTGCCGATATCGAGAATACGAGCATTATGAGCTGTAATTTGAAAATCCATTTAAACCATTTAGTGTAGGAAATTGCGGAAATTCCGAGGGCGATGAGCAGAACTGCATTCGTTGGGTAAATTAAATTGCTGAATCCGTCACCCAGGCAAAATGCGAGCACAGCAGACTGCCTCGTTATTCCGACCATTTCCGAAAGCGGAGAAAGTATCGGCATTATCAAAAAGGCTTTCGCGGAAGCGGAACCGATGAACAGGTTAAGAAACAGAACCAGGGCGAAACTGAGCATTGCCGCCGCATAAGGGGATGTGGAAGAAATAGCATTCGCGGTATGGTAGAGTATCGTATCCATTATTTTTCCGTTGTATATAATATGCTTCACACTCGTCGCCATCAATATCAGTATTATTCCGGGAGCCACACCGGTTATTCCTTTCACGAATACTTTCAGGGTTTTTGAGAATGAGTTCCCGCTCAACAATCCGACACCTATGCTTGCGATAAGGAAAAATACTATAACCACCGGCAGGTTCAAGTCCGAAAGTACGCTGAAGAATGAAGAAAGAATTATGTATATGAACATAATCGACAGACAGCATATGAAAAACACTATCGGTTTCTTGTTTTCTGCATGGCCATTTCTAATGTCATCGGTATTCACGGCATTCTTTTTTTCTTTATCCTGAATATAAGAATAAGAAAATTCAGGATTCATTTCAATTTTTCTTGCATAGCTTCTCAGAAAAAGCAAAAGAACGATGTAAGTTGCGATAAAAAATACTATTCTGAAAAAGACACCGGAAAAAAGAGGCAGACCTGCGATTTTTTGTGCGACTCCCATAGTGAAAGGATTCGCAATTGCCGCCGAAAAGCCAAATCCCGTTGCGACAATACTCATGCCGAGACCCATGAAAGTATCCCAGCCGAGAGAAAATGAAAAAGCGATCATGATCGGCACGAGTGCGACTACTTCCTCAAATATCCCCATAAGTGCGCCGAATAGCATGAATAAAAGCACGACAATTGAGAGCAATAAGAATCTGGATTTTCGGAACTTACTTATCACGGCGTTTATAAGTTGCTTTATCACTCCGGTTTGTCCTAAAACGGAAAAAGCTCCCCCTACAACTATTATAAAAATTGATATTATTATAACCATCAACGATTCCCCGCTCCAAAGTATTTCCACCGGGGCGGTAAACCATCTCCAAACCGGATAATCAGGTGATTCTACGCTTTTAAAAGAATCAGTTTCTATAATTTCTCTTCCGTCAACCACGACTCTCGAAAATTCACCGGAAGGGATTATTTTTGTCATTATACCGGAGAAAATCATCAAAAAAAGGATAATAAGGAAAGAGATCAAAAAAGCCCTTTTGCCTATCTTTAGAACCATGCTGTCGTCATTCATTCTATTCCTCCCAATAAGCTGATTTTGTTTATGAATTATACATTTGTTTACCCGGAATAAGCAAGATTTTTTTAGTTGTATGATATAATAATGGGATTATAAGAGAAAATTTTCACATGGATTAATGTCGTCAACATTAATCGCTATAATTATTTACGGAGGTATTATGTCAGCTTTACTCGCATTTACACCAATAGCACTGATAATTTTTATGATGGTTTTTTTGAACGTTAAGGCGAAAAAAGCAATGCCAATATCGTGGATCTTAACTTTAATAATCGGTGCGCTGTTTTGGAAAATCGGATTGCATAAATTGTTAGCTTTCAGTATTTACGGTTTTTTGAAATCTTTTGACATTTTGATAATTCTTTTCGGGGCCATTTTCCTTTTAAACGCACTTAAAGTCTCCGGGGCTATGAATGTTATCAATTCGGGTTTTATGAATATTTCAAAAGACAGAAGAATTCAGGCAATAATAATAGGCTGGAGTTTTTCGGCTTTCATAGAGGGTGCTGCCGGGTTCGGAACACCTGCGGCTCTCGCTGCACCGTTGCTTGTCGGACTTGGTTTTCCTCCGATGGCTGCCGCAATGATAACGCTGATAGCTAATTCAAGTCCGGTGGCGTTCGGTGCAGTCGGCACACCGGTGTACGGTGCTATGGGTACCCTGGAATCCTTGCTTACAAAGAGCAACATAGGATACTCGACATTTTTAAGAGAAGTCACCGTGACAACTTCTATAATTCATGCGGTAATCGGTACGTTTTTGCCTTTGATTATAGTAGTCATTATGACAGGTTTGTTTGGCGAAAGAAAATCTTTCAAAGAAGGGGCCAAAGTTGCTCCTTTTGCCATATTTGCCGGACTTAGTTTTACTTTACCGCAGATTGCCATAGCGTTTCTGTTCGGGCCGGAACTGCCTTCCCTTCTCGGGGGGACGATAAGCCTGCTGCTTGTGATTCTGGCCGCTAAAAAAGGCTTTCTGACACCGAAGGAAATATGGGACTTTAAATCTTCTGACAACCCGGAATGCGAAATAGAAGAGTTACCGGAAAATAAAGTCGACAGAAAACTACTGATAAAATCTTGGCTACCATACGGCTTGGTAGCTTTAACTTTGGTTATCACAAGAATTCCCGCATTCGGGATAAAGACATATTTGAACTCACTGAGTCTGAATTTCGACTCAATACTCGGTGTTGAAAATCTGAATTACAATTTCAATTGGGCATACCTTCCGGGTGTAATACCGTTCACGATAGTCGTGTTTTTTACTTTCTTTTTGTTCAAAGTGAAAATGAAAAATATGAAAGAAACTTTTTTCAACACGGTACGTCAGTTGTCGGGTGCGACGGTGGCTTTATTATTTGGCGTCGCAATGGTTCAGATAATGCTGAATTCATCGGACAACAATTCCGGAATGAACAGTATGCTCAGTGAGATGGCAAATTCCGTCGCCGGCTTTTCAAAAGGATTTTATCCCATCGTCTCTCCTGTGTTCGGAATGCTCGGTTCTTTCATTTCCGGTTCCAACACGGTATCCAACATATTGTTTTCTTCACTGCAATTTGAATCGGCAGTAATTCTCGGACTCTCACCCGTGGTGATAGTTTCCCTTCAAATTGTCGGAGGCGGAATAGGCAATATGATATGTATAAACAATATCATCGCCGTTTCAGCCACCGTCGGTATTTCAGGAATGGAAGGAATATTGGTCAAGCGCAATTTCATTCCCGCGGTAATTTATAGTCTTTTAGCTTCCGGTATAGGTATGTTTATCCTGTATGTGCTAAAATAGTCATGATTTGCCTTAGCGATGCGTTATGGTTTCGAAGTACGTCACGTTAAATATGTAAAGGGTGTGTTTTATTATCATCGGTGGCAGAAAGAAATTACCTTTTTTTATTATGCTGGGATAGTTATAAATTGGTCTTACAATGTTCTTGAAGCATGGAGTAAAAATACATAAAAACGGGAGGTTTTCACTTTGAAGAAGTCTTTTTTCATGACACTTTTACTGGTGGCGGTTGTATTTTTGGCATCGTGTGATATCAATATCGATCCGGTATCTCCTGTCGTAAAAATTACGAACACGGGAAATACGGGGTATTATATTTTCAAACTCAGGGCGAATGTTCCACCTGTTTACGTATGTTATCTTGCGCCGAATCAGGCTACGAGCTATGATAACATATTGATGCAGGATGTTATCGTGGCAACTCTTGACAGCCATCCGGATTATTTTTACCCTTCGGTTCAGGGAGAAGTGTTCAGGGCAATAATAAACAGCAATGTCACGGATTTGAAGTGGGCATATAACTGACGAATAATTGATTTCTACATTGGCGGTTTTGATGTAAAAAATCCGGAATCTATAAATTCCGGATTTTTATATTCCTATCATCACTTTGTTCCTGCCTGCGTCTTTTGCTCTGTAAAGAGCTTTATCGGCCCGTTTCACGATTTCTTCGAAATCGGAATCGCTTTTACGGAGTGAGGATATTCCGATGCTTGTAGTTATGCGTATTTCACCATTTTCCGCAGGGGTTACCATTTCTTCGACATTTTGCTTTAACCTTTCGGCTATCATGCTACAACTGTATTCATCGGTTTCGGGAAGTATGACGGCAAATTCCTCGCCGCCTATTCTTCCGAAAATATCGGTTTTTCTCAGCGAATTTGTACAGGATTTGCAAAATTCTTTCAGAGTCAGATCACCATAGTGATGTCCAAAAGAATCGTTCACTTTCTTAAAATAATCTATATCCAGCATCATGACACTCATTTCATGCTTATACCTTTTCGCCCTGGAAAATTCTTCGTCACCTTTGCTGAAAAAATATCTTCTGTTGTATATTCCGGTTAAATCATCGATAAGGGCGAGGTCGCTCAGCTTCTTTTCCATTTCTTTTTTAGGCGTTATATTTTCCGCCACACCTACGGATCTGTAAATACTGCCATCTTCATCGTGCACCGGAAAAGTCCTGGATTTAAACCATAGAATTTCCCCGTCTTCTCTGATTATTCTGAATTCTTCATCGAATCTCCATGTGCCGCTTGACTTCATAAATTCATACGCATCCTCCACTCTTTTTCTGTCTTCGGGATGAACGTTGTACATGAAAGACTTTGCGTCTCCATAAATTTCCTTTTTCGACCTTCCCCAAAGCTGTTCGTAAAGACTGTTTATGAATATCATCGAATCGGTTTCCGTATCTTTAATCCAGAGTATTTCTCCGATATTTTCGGCTATTTGAGAAAACATCTCTTTTTCAAAATCAATTGTTTTTCTCAGGTAAAATTCATCGGTGGTATCCCTGCCGCTGCTGATAGTACCGATTACTCTACCGTTTTCATCTCTGCACAGAGAATTATGCCAGCATATTATTCTCGTTTCTCCGGATTTTGTTTTAAGTGGTTTATAATCGATGTCAAGGTGTTTCTTTTCTCCGTTTATTATAGAACTGTAAACTTTCTTAGCCTTTTCGAGTTTGTTTTCGGGTACGAACAATTCAAACCAATTGTGGTTTATCAGTTCATCTTCCGTGTACCCGAGTATTTTGCCGCCTTCGTAATTTACGAAAGTTATATTGGCTTCTGTATCCAAAGCGAGTACTATATTCCCCGGAATCTCAAGAAAAAGTTGCGCTTTTTCCATTTCGAATTTCAATTTCTTTTTTTCGGACAGAATTTCAAGATCCTTTTCTACGGAATTTCCGAATTCCATAATGATTCTGCTGAACTCATCTCCTACCGGTATTTCTTTTGAATCCAAAACGCATAAGGTGCCGAAAAACTCTCCATCGGGCCATTTTAGCGGTATACCGAAATATGATGTCATATTTTTCTTAACATCGGGATTATCTTTCCATATATCGTCTTCAAGTGCGTTTTTAACGTATAGAGATTTTGCTTCACCCAAAACTGTTTCACAGTAAAGACCTTTACCGAGCAATTGCCTCTCATTCTCTCGGAACAAATTGATTTCGTTTTCCCCCGTAAGGAAAACTGAAATAGCCTCTTCCGAGATCTTCATTATCAAACTGGCTTTCATTTTGTAAGCCGCTGTCAGCAGATCCAGCAATCTCTTCCATCTGCGCTTGGTCGCTTCTTCTATTTCGGGTTTCTGATCGGAAGTTATGGCTATATTTTTAAAAAGATTTTTTCCTGCGAGTTTAACCGAGGCGTTTTTTTTCATATAACCTCCTGAATAGCATAATCAATTCAAATCACAATAAAATCAAGTCTTCCATTCCCGATGCTTTTTTTACGGAATCCATGAAAGATCTGAAATGTTTATTCACGTAATTCGTGCCGTTTGGTGGAAATGCGTTGTATCCGAAAGAGTCGACGTTGAAATCCTGCGAGTACATGGTAATTCTGAAATATAGGCTACTTTCATCTGCCGATTCGTTCTGGTATTCACTATTCCATTTATCCGCACGAAGTCTTTTCAACTGATCTGTAAAGCAATCTGTTTTTTCTTTTTCAACGTTTTTTTGAAAAGTCGATATCACTTCCCCATGAAAGTCATATTCCGTATACTGCATTTTCAGATTCTCAAAACGAAATTCATGCGAGCCCTTCGATGTGTTTCCCACCATAATCAAGGCAAAGAACGATATGCCCGGTTTCATAACTTGTTCACGCAAAACCTGGGAGTCTGTCCGTTTATCGCATCTATTATATTCCAGGCGGAGATTACGGACATCTTGTCACGTGTTCTGAAGGAGGCTGATCCCATATGCGGTATAACCACGCAGTTCGAAAGTTCCAGGAGCTTATGGTTTGATCTCAGCGGTTCGGGGTCTGTTACATCAAGACCGGCGGCGAATATTTTTCCGCTTTTCAAAGCATCGTATAGTGCATCCGTGTCTATTACCTGGCCACGGGAAGTGTTTATTATAACTGCGTTTTTTTTCATGGAATTTATAGCCTTTTCGTCGATAAGATTTATCGAATCTTCAGTCAGTTTACAGTTAAGACTTATAAAATCCGACTGGCAAATCAGCTCCTTAATGGATAAATATTCCACCCCCATCGATTCTTCCAATTCGGTTTTTCTGTTCCATCCCGAATAAACGACTCTCATTCCGAAACCTTTTCCCCGCCTTGCAACAGCCTGTCCGATTCTGCCAAAACCTATTATACCGAGAGTGGCACCGTATACATCGTGTCCGAGAAGCAATTCCGGGCCCCATGTGATCCATCTGTCGGCTTTAACATATTCTATGCCTTCTTTTATTCGCCTTGCGCAAGCCATTAGCAATGCGAAAGCGAGATCGGCAGTTGTTTCTGTCAGAACATCGGGCGTATTTCCGACATAAATTCTTTTTTTGGTTGCATAATTGATGTCTATATTATCGAATCCAACGGCATAATTGGCTATTATTCTGAGCTTAGGGGCATTATCCATGATAATTCTGTCTATTTTATCGGAAAGCATACATAAAACACCGGATTTATCCGATATTTTTTCCAACAACAACTCGTAGGGAATTGGTTTTTCCTCAGCCCATACTTCCACTTCAAAATGCTTTTTAAGTAACTCAATGCCTTCGTCAGGTATTTTTCGTGTTATCAGTATTTTGTTTTCGGACATTTATTCTCCTTTAATCCCTTTTAAACAGTTTCGAAAGTTGCATATCAATTCTGTTTTTTTCCAGGATTCCTTCATTCGTTTTTGGCATCTCCGATTCTTTTTTCAAGTTGTTCATAATCAAATCTTTTTCTTCAATGATTCTTCTCAAATTGTTTATCTCTTCATCTCTTTCGCTTAAAATACAGTCATTCTCTCTCTCTTTGATGGTAAGAGTATCGATTAACTCACTTAACGAAGAGTATTTTTCGTCGAGTTTCGATCTTTCAAATTCTGATTTTTTAAGCTTCTTTATGAGCTTTTCATTTGCCTGCCTGAGACTTATTATGGATAAGGTCGATTTTGAAAGATCGCTTTCGAGATTTTCGATTTTTTCTTTCAATTTTTGATACTTTATTGTGTTCTTTTCTTCCTGTTCCGACTTCTGTTGAATTATTCTTTCAAGTTCGTCTTTTTTATGCAGGTATTTTTCCCTGCTTTGATTTATCAGAACTTCATTTTCTTTGATGACTGCTTCAAGATGTATTACTCTTTCCTGTTCTTTTTCAAGTTTTTTGGCATATTTATCCGTTTCTTTTTTTTCGTTTTCCATGATCTTTTTGTTTTCTTGCTCCATTATCAAAACAGTCTTTTCGAGATGTTCTATTTGTGAAACATATAAGTTGACCTGTTCTTCGAAGCTCTTTTTGAGAACTTCATTTTCCTTTTCCAGTTTGTTTTTTGAATCGGTGATTCTTTCAAATTCATTTTCCTTAAGAATGGACATATCCGTGAGTTTTTTATTTTTATGATCCATTTCCACTATTTTTACCGATAGGCTCTGTATCTCGTTCTCAGATTCATTGAGCAATGTTTCAAGACTTTTGATTTTCAGAACTAACAAATCAATTTCCTTTCCCTGGTTTTCGAAGTTCTTTCCGAGTATCATTCGCTCTCCTTCGGATTTTTTTAAAGCACTTCTGAAAAATTCAACTTTTTCTTTTTCTGAATCTAATGATTTTTCGATAACCGATGTTAAATTTTTAAATTTCATGTTTGCCGCTTCCAAATCTTCAATTTTCTTTTTTTTCGCAGAGAGGGTGATTTCTAATTCACCTATTTTCTCCGAATAAGCCTCAACGTCTTTTTTGTTTTTTTCTGTGGTGTCTTCAAATTTGGCTTGAAGAATACTTTTTTCCGTTTTTATAATTTGTGTGACTCTCTTTAAATTCGAATTCTCCAAATTCAGAGAATCCAATTCTTTTATTTTTGAATTGTATACTTCGCATAACGATTCGTATTTCTGAGAAATCTTCTCCAACTCGTTTTCGGCGCAATTGTAAGAATCACATGATTCTTTAAGCTGTTTTTCAAAATTGTCTATGGTAAAGTCCCGATATTTTACCTCTTCTCTTAAACTTTCATTTTCATGTTGAAGATGAATATTCACGTGTTTCAATTGGGATATTTCGACTTTATGAATATCCTCTTCTTTTTTTAATGCCTCAGAATATCTTTCTTTTTCTCTTTGAAGTTCCGTTTTGGCTTTCAGCAGTCTCGTATTGTTGTTTTTTATTATGTAATAATCTTTGCTGAGCTTGTTAAGATTGTCTTCAGCGTCGTTCAACAACTTCTTGAGGCTTGAATTATTATCCTGCAGCTCTTTTGAAGAAGCAATACCGATACCAATTGTTTCCTCAAGGGCTTTGATTTCTTTGTTCAAAGATTCGTTACAGCCATATGTTTTTTGGAGTTCTTCCTTTAATTTCCTCAGGTTCAAATCCTTTTCGATATTTTCATTCTTCATAAGCGTGAGCTGAGATGCAATTTCAATATTTTTGAATTTTAAAATCTCCAATTCTTCTCTGATTTTATCGGATTTTTTTTCGGCCAGATTTTTTTCTTTGACAGTCATCGTTAAATGTTCTCTTAAATCATCATTTTCCATCCGTAAATTTATGGAAAGATTTTCAGCTTGAATTTCTCTTTCCTTTATCTCATTCATTTCATGACACACATCTTCGTACATCGCTTCAAGTTCCGAAAAACGTGTAGAGAGGCTTTCCCTCTCACCGGAAACTACGTTTATCTCGGATTTCAGGTCGGCAATCGAATTGTTAAGGGAATCCACGGCGGAAAGTGCGTTGTCTCTTTCCGAGAGTACGTCTTCATAAAGGGATTCGGTTTCCGAAAGACGTGTAGAGAGGCTTTCCCTCTCACCGGAAATGACGTTTATCTCAGATTTCAGGTCGGCAATCGAATTGTTAAGGGAATCCACGGCGGAAAGTGCGTTGTCTCTTTCCGAGAGTGCGTCTTCGTAAAGGGATTCGGTTTCCGAAAGACGTGTAGAGAGGCTTTCCCTCTCACCGGAAATGACGTTTATCTCGGATTTCAGGTCGGCAATCGAATTGTTAAGGGAATCCACGGTGGAAAGTGCGTTGTCTCTTTCCGAGAGTACGTCTTCGTAAAGGGATTCGGTTTCCGAAAGACGTGTTGAAAGGCTTTCCCTCTCGCCGGAAACGACGTTTATCTCGGATTTAAGATGTTCTGTTTCAGCATTCAAAACGGATATTATTTCCTTTTCAATTTCCGATTGTTTTTTAAACTCTTCGACGAGTACTTTTAAATTTCTGTTTTCCATTTCGATGGTTCGAGATCTATCGGATACGATCAATTCTCTTTCAGAAGCGTTCTTTAACTCTGTTTCGAACTTCTCTTCCAATTCCATTATTTTCAATTCGTAATCTTCGGAATCATTTTTAATGCTCCGATTGAGTTCCTGCAATTGTTCGTTGAGTTCTTTCACTTTTGCTGTTTTTTCTTCAACATCTTCTTTCTTCAAAGCAATTTCGTGCTCCAGTGTTATTATACGGTTATCTTTCTCTTCTTTTGAAAGCTTCATCGCATCGAGCTCATCGAGAACTTCTTTTAGTTTGTTTTCCAGGCTAATTTCTACCTCTTCTTTTTCTTTAACAGCGGTTTCAAGCCTTTCATTTTTCTTATGCAGGAGCTCGTTTTCCGTATTCATTTCCGCTATCATTTCTTCGTTTGCTCTCTCTATTTCTTTTATTTTTTCTTCTTTTTCGGAAAGCAGCGCAGAGTTTAATTCCTTAATGTCTTTTAAAGCTTTTTCGAGTTCGCTTATTTTTTTATCGGACAATATCGTTTCTTCATCCTTCAAATTCAGTAAATCTTGTTTTTCCGATATGGAAAGCTTCAACTGATCCACGATTTCCGTCATCTTTTCAAGATCTGTTCTGAGATTTTCATTTTCTTCATGCAGGAAGGAATATTTTGACGATATACTTTCAAATTCTTTCTTTGTTTCGTCATTCATACTCGAAATCGACGATATTTCCCTGTCTTTTTCTTCCAATTTTATTTTCAGTTCTTCATTCAGCTGTTCGAAATTTCGTTCTTTCACCTCTATGAGTTTCGACATCCTGTTTTTTTCGGCTTTTATCTCTTCGATTTGCTGATTCAGATGTGCGTTTTTATCTTTGAGGTTTGCTTTCACGATGTTCAACTTTTCGATTTCAGCGCTAAAATCTTCCATCTGAGCATTCTTTTCATGTAAATCTTTTTCAAGAATGGAATTTTTAGTCCTTATTTCAATATCCTTTTCCTTTAAGGATTCCAGTTCTTCAGATTTTTTTTCCAATTCGTTCTCAACGTTCAATTTATCGAATGAAATCTGTTTTTTGTTATTCTTTTCTTCATCGAGTTCTTTCTTCAATTCATATAATCTTTTTTCGAGCTGTCCCTTTTCACTTCTGTATTTCTGTATTTCCCTGCTTAACGATTCAATCTCTTCATCTTTCTCTTCAATGACATCTTTGGATTGGCTTATTTTGAGTTCGGAATCCTTACGGATTTCTTCGACTCTTTTTATCTGTTCGAACAATCCTTTGTTGAGTTTTATCTTCCCTATGAAATCCTTTTTTTCTTTGCTGTCGCTGCTGAGAAAATAGGGGTTGTCTATTTTGTTGTCAAATTCAAATACCAACGGATGAAATGAGAGTAGATTTATAAATGATGGGGATTCTATCTTAGAAAGATCGTATTCGAAAATCAAAGAGTTTTTTCCTTCACTGACCAAACTCTTTATTCCCTTCTGGAATCTGCGTACATTTTCATATGTGAATAATTTCAGCAAACCGGAAGTGATCTCTACGATCAGACAAAATCCGTCATGCCCTTCTTCAATGGATTTTCTGATTTCTTTTTTGAAGATCGATTCTATGGCATCAAGTGTGAATCTGCCTTCTCTCAGATAAACTTCTCTGGCGGACCATATTTTGCATCTTTTTTCCGGTATTGATTCTTCATCGGCAAAAAGCGACGACTTTATGAAATCGGATATGTCGGTATGGTTTTCATCATCACAGATGTATATCAGTTTCTTTTTCTCATCGATCTCCATCGAAAAGAAACTGGTTAAAAGCTTTTTCTTATCTTCGCTTTCTTCATAAAACAAAGCTATATTATTTTCGGGGATTTTTTCGTTAAGACTCTTGAGGATTTCTTGCTCCATTATTTCACGCCCTCTCAGCAGACCGTTTTTATTTATCATTTTACCATTTATAATTAATTTCGACAACACCAAAAAACAAAAAAAGAACTCCTTTTGTCCAGGAGTTCTTTTTAATTCCGAATTATTTTATATTTCTGCTTCCGGGCTTTACATAATCTATTCCAAGTTTGCACATAGGGCATTCGCTTTTTTCATAACTTTCTATCTCCATTTCGATGCACGAGTATATGGGAATATTTATTTTGCTCGTTTTTCTGTCCACGACGCAGGCAATTCCCACGACTTCCCCACCAAATGATTCTATTACTTTTACGGTTTCAAGAGATGATTTTCCAGTTGTGACTACATCTTCGGATATTATTACCTTTTGCCCTTCGTATATTTCAAAACCTCTTCTGAGTGACATTTCGCCTTCTATCCTTTCGGTAAAGATCGCCGGTATTCCCAGCTGTCGGCCAATTTCATATGCAACGATTATACCGCCCATCGCCGGTCCCACGATCAGATCGGCCCCGAAACCACTGATTTTGTTGCACACTATTTTTAGTACCTCGGCTGCCTTGTCGGGGTATTGCAGTAATTTCGCACATTGAACGTATTTGTCGCTGTGTCTTCCGGAAGACAGTAAAAAATGACCTTCGAGAAGTGCTTTGGATTCAAAAAGCAACTCTTCAACTCTGTTCATTAATATCACCCTTTCACGATTTTAAGAATATCTTCGCGCATTCTCTCCGTTTCTTCACGGGCACAGATTTCGAATTCCTCAGACCGGTTTTGTTTTTTATAAGCCAGCAATATTCCCCTTGATGAATTAACAATTCCTCCGTTTCCGGATTTCAGGTAAACCGCGACTTCTTTCGCTCCGCCACCTTGTGCACCATATCCGGGTATCAGGAAAAATGTGCTTCCAAGCTCTTTTCTCAGTTCTATACCTTCTTCGATATGTGTGCAGCCAACAACACCGCCGATGCTGCTGTAACCGCACTGCCCCCGAAAATGGCTGCCCATATCCTGAATTTTTCTTCCCATATGTGTGTAAAGTTTCTCACCATCTTTACCCAAAAAATTCTGTATATCGGGAGCTCCTCTGTTTGAAGTTCTTATGAGTGCAAAAAGTCCTTTGCCGTGTTCTTTTATATAGGGAAAGAAAGGTTCAAGTGTATCCATACCCATATACGCGTTGATGGTCACGAAGTCGGTTTCAAAATCGCCTTCAAAATGTGCCCTCGCGTACATTTCCGCTGTTTTTGCTATATCGCCTCTTTTTACATCCGAAATTACGATATTTCTGTTCTGTCTTATGTATTTGAGAGTATTCCTGAACGCTATCATTCCTTCAATGCCCAGGGCTTCATAATAGGCAATTTGAACTTTGTAGCAAGCCACTATATCTCTGGTCGCATCTATTATTTTTTTGTTGAACTCGAATATAGCTTCTCCTTTTGAGGAGAAGTTGTCTGCAAAATTCAAAGGTATATAATCAAAATCAGTGTCGAGACCAAGACAAACATGTCCGGTTTTCTCCACTCTCTCATAAAGTTTGTCAATTACCATTTTTTCCTCCCGTAAACTTTTTTTCCTTTCTTTATAACCATCTCTACCGTTCCGAAAAGCTGTTTCCCGTCGAAAGGGGTGTTTTTGCCTTTGGATTCAAAATCTTCGGCCTTAACTGTGAAAGAAGAATTAACATCCGTTAAAACCAAATCGGCGTCATATCCCTTTACTATGTCTCCTTTTTTAACTCCGAGGATTTCGGCTGGATTTCTTGACATGAGTTCGGATAATTTTATTAAACTTATTATCCCTGTTTTCACGAGATGCGTAAGACAAACTGAAAATGCGATTTCTATTCCGGAAATCCCACGGGCTCCGTTTTGCTTATCCTCAAACGAATGAGGAGCATGATCGGTTGCAATAGCATCTATATATCCTTCTTTTAGCGCTGCCAAAAGAAAAACCACATCTTCTTTTTTTCTCAAAGGCGGGTGAAGCGAATAGGTTATTTCATCTGTGAGTGTCAGGTGATGAGGTGTTACCTCACAAGTGAGTTTAACACCCCTTTTTTTCGCTTCCATTATATATTCCATCGCCTGTTTTGTGCTCACATGCGCGATATGGAGTTTTGCGCCTGCATTTTCATTCAGGCGTATATCCCTGTAAGTCATCCTGTTTTCGGATTCTCTCGAATCTAAGGAATGATCGGAATATTCTTCGTGTACGGAAATGACAAAACCTTTTCTTTCGGCTATCTTCAAAGCTTGCATCATTATTTCGTCGTCATCGATTCCAAAACCGTCATCGGAAATTATCCGGACTTTTCCTGTGTCCATATCTTCAAGATGTGATAATTCTTTTCCACAGAAATCTTTTGTTATCGAAACTGTTTGATAAGCATCTATGAGACCTATTTCTTTTATTCTGCCATCAACATAATTAACTGTATCCATACTGCTGCAAACGGGGTTTGTGTTCGCCATGAGATTCACGCAAGTGTATCCGCCTTTCACCGCGGCACGGGAGCCGCTTTCAAGATCTTCCTTATATGTGAGACCGGGATCTCTGAAATGGGAATGAAGGTCGACAAAAGACGGCATCACCGTATATCCACAAGCATTTACTGTTTCATCGAATTCTTCGGTGTTTTCCGGTAATTTTTCTCCGAATTCTGCTATCAAGCCGTTTTCAACTATTAAATAACCCGAAAATGAATTTGATGAGCTTATGAAATTTCCGTTTTCGATCAAGATCTTCAATTTCTATACCCCTTTGAAAACTGTTTTTTCATCACAGTATTTACATCTGTACTCTCTTTTTTCTTCATCTACCAAATAGAAAACATGGTCGACATATTTTTCAACCGAAGTCACACATCTTGGATTCTTGCATTTGATTACATTTTCAACCTGTGAAGGCAGCGAAAGCTTCTCTTTTTTTGTTATCGTGCCGTTTTCTATAGTTATTATAGTCACGTTGGGATCTATCAGGCCAAGTTCCGTTACGTCAAATTCTATGATATTGTCTATTTTTATCATATCTTTCTTACCGAGTTTTTTACTGTGGGCATTCATTATCAAAGCAACCGAGAAATTCACACCATCAAGTTTAAGGTATTTGAAAATTTCGATTCCCAGTCCGGCGGTTATGTGGTCAATCACTATTCCCTTTTCGATGCTCGTGATCTTTATCATCATTTCACCCCCAAAAGTTTCGCTATCAATGCCATTCTTGCATACATTCCGAATTTTGCCTGGGGAAAGTAGCATGCGCGGGCATCGCTGTCAATTTCATAGGATATTTCATTTACCCTTGGCAGCGGATGCATCACTATCATGTCGTCTTTCGCCATTTTCATCTTTTTTTCGTCGAGTATGTAGAAATCTTTCAGTCTGATGTAATCTTCCTCGTTAAAAAAACGTTCCCTCTGCACTCTTGTCATGTAGAGAATATCCAGCTCGCCGATTGCCTCTTCTATGGTTCTTACCTGCCGGAATTCCATTTCATTTTTCTCGATGATTTCTTCGCGTATGTAATCGGGTATTACAAGTTCTTCGGGAGAAATCAGCACCAGAGAGATGTTTTCATATCTGGAAAGTGCCTTTATCAGTGAGTGGACCGTTCTGCCAAATTTTAAATCCCCACATATTCCAACGGTGAGGTTGTTCAGTCTTTTTTTATAATTTCTTATCGTGAGTAAATCCGTGAGGGTTTGCGTGGGATGCTGATGCCCTCCGTCACCTGCGTTGATAACCGGTATCGGAGAGAATACCGATGCAACTTTGGGAGCTCCTTCTTTCGGATGGCGCATTACCGCAACATCGGCATAGCATGCTATCGTTCTTATCGTATCGGAGATACTCTCGCCTTTTGAAACTGAACTCGACTGCGGTTCTGAAAAACCTATGACTTGCCCGCCGAGTCTTAACATGGCAGCCTCAAAACTGAATCTTGTCCTCGTACTCGGTTCGTAGAAAAGTGTGGCTAGAATTTTACCGTCACATATTTTTGAAAATTTTTCCGGAGCATCGATAATATCTTCCGCAAGCAGAAATATCTCTTCAAGTTCCTCTACGCTGAAATCCATTGGATCGATCAAATGTCTTCCTTTAAGCATAATACGCCTCCCTTTGAATTATAACCTTTATGAAAAATCGAAATTCGACTAAAAAAAAAGCCACCATTAGATTCAATAAGAATCAATGGTGGCTCAAAATACGCCTTCTGAACAAATCAACCCATGGGTTTTCCTTTTTTTAAACAAACTCAAATCTATCACTCCGTTTGAAATAGTATTTGGATCTTCAAACTTCCTGCGGAAGTGTATCACAAAATAATTTTTTTTTCAAGAATTAAAAACGATTGTAAATTAAATTTGGATTAAATTACGGTTAATCCGGCTTTGAAAAATTTATCGAAATCCGTAGAAGGCGAAGGTTTCCCGAAAAGATAACCCTGCATGGAATGGCAGTTGTGATTCATAAGAAATTCCTTTTGCGTGTCGTTTTCTATTCCTTCGGCAATCAGCTCGAGTTTCAGATTGTCGGCCAGGCTTATTATGGTTTTTACTATAGGCGCTTCAAAACAATCCGATGAAATGTCTTTTATAAAAGACCTGTCTATTTTTATCTGATCGATCGGAAATTTCTGCAGATAAGAAAGAGAGGAATATCCGGTGCCGAAATCGTCGATGGAAAATTTTATCCCCATGCTTTTGAATCGGCTAATTCTGTTCAGAATATGATGTACATTTGAAATCATTATACTTTCCGTCAATTCGAAATAAACGTTTTTTGGAGAAACCTTAGTCCTGTTAAGGATATCTATCACGTTGTCTTCAAATTCCTCCTGCAGAAACTGAAGCGAAGATATGTTTATCGACAGTTTGAAATCTTCATCTTTCTCGTTCCAATGCTGCAACTGGCGTAACGATTTTTCGAGTATCCAGTTTCCCATAGTAACTATCAATCCGGTTTCTTCTGCAAGCGGTATGAATTCACCGGGAGAAATCATGCCCTTTTCCGGATGATTCCATCTTATCAATGCTTCTGCACCAAGCAAACGGCAATTGCAGGTATCGAACTGAGGCTGATAGTACATGACAAACTCTTCGTTTTTAATGGCTTTGTGCAAATCGTTTTCGAGTTTGAAATGCTCGAAAGTTTTGCTGTTCATCTTAGACGAATAGAATTTAAAGTTATTTTTCCCCGCTTTTTTAGCTGAATCAACGGCTGTTTCCCCATTTTTTACCAGAGCGTCGAACTCTATGCCGTCTTCGGGAAAAATTACGATTCCTATGCTCGCCGTTATGAATACTTCCTTTTCTCCTATTATAAAGGGTTCCGAAAGTGCTTTTTGAATCTTAAGGCTTGTTTTGGATGCGTTTTCGAGATCGTCTATGCTGTTAAGAAGCACGACGAACTCGTCGCTGGTAATCCTGCCCACCATATCATTCTTCCTGACGCTTCCCGCCAGCCTTTTCCCGATCATTTTCAGCAACTGATCCGCTACCGAATGTCCGAGAGACTCGTTGATGAATTTGAATCTGTCGAGATCGAGGAATAACATCGCGAACCCTGTTTCGTAATTTATCGAGTGTTTTATCTCCTGCTCTACTTTGTTTTTAACGAGGAGATAGTTTGGCAATCCGGTCAAAGAATCGTATGAGTTCAAATACTCGAGTCTTTCTTCCGTATCTTTCCTCTGGCTTATGTTTCTGTTCGTGCCGATCAGCCTGGAAGGTTTCCCTTCGTCATCATACTTGACGATTCTCCCCTTTGAATATATCCAACACCATTTTCCATCCGGTTTTCTTATCCTGAATTCTTTTTCGAATTGTTTTTGATCGCCGTCTTTGCATTTTCTTACGGTTGACAGAAATTCTTCCGTATCTTCCGGATGTATGAATTCAACCCAATTGTCTATTCCCTTACCAATTTTGTCAACATCATAACCCCAGAAATATTCCCAACTTTCATGGAAGTGTATTTTGCGCTCTGTGATGTCATAATCCCATAGAGTCTCCTCCGCACTTATCAAGGCAAGTTTCAGTCTTTCTTCATTTTGCTTCAGACATTCATACATCGAGTTCAATTCCTCGTGGGACTGCCTCAACTCTTCCTCCGTGGCATTCAGTTCTTCATAATACGCCTCAAGCTGTTCATAACTTGCCATCAACTGCTCTTTCTGAGCTTTTAACTCTTCCTCTACTTTTTTCAAAGGTGATATGTTTGTCAGGCATATTATAACCGTATCCCTGAGAGAATCGGATTCCGGTCTCTTGACTCTTGCGAGCAGATGCAGAGTCTCTTTTTTGAAATTATTTATTTTCAGATAAGAATCGAGTTTGGGTTTGCCGTCTTTTACAAATATTATCAAATTCAGAAAGAAATTAAGGAATTCTGATGTAAAAGTATCCTGCAGATTGTTATTGATATGATCTATGCTGTTCGCTTCGAATATCTGAAGCCCGTAAGGATTGGTATCCAGTAAACGTAGACTTTGTATCATCGAAATAAGAAATTTCTTATGCCTCTTCAGAAAATATCGCAGCCTGTCCGAAGAAACATGATTGAATTTTTTTAAATAAGAATTTATCGAGGAAATATCGACTTCGTACACTCCGACGTACAGCGTGTTTAAAATAGTTTTCAACCTGTCCACATTCTTGCCGTTTTCCAATTCAGCTTTTAAATTCACCGACGTGTTGAAAAAAAGTGCAAAAGAACTTTCTTCTATCACACTGCATCTTATTTTAACATCGTAACCGGTATTGTTTCGCGGAGTTAAAATACATTCGACGTTGTCCCTGAACAAAGAATTTCTGGTGCCTTCATAGCTTTCCGCATTCATGTTGAAAATACTGAAAAATAAAAATGACAAATTTTTTCCGATCAAATCGTCTTTTTTCAAACCAAAAAAAGAACACGCTTTGCTGTTGGCATCGGAAACTACATAATCTATCAGGTTGCCATTTTCATCAAAAATCTGAACCACAACAAGTATGCTTTCGAAGACATTGTTCAAAATGTTCTCCAAAAGTCCTGGCTTATCAATCATAAAATTCCCTCGCAGCTCTATCATCTTTCAGCCGATAATAATGAAATAATCCCAAAAAACCCGTATTTTTTATTCAGGTATATAATTGATTACATACCAAATGATATCACAAGAATCAAAAAAAACAAAAAAAACATAAAATTAAAAATAGCAATCTTTTTTTCAAATGGATTGTATTGCCTTATTCCGCTTTTGAAGCGGGATATCCTTCTTCTTCAAGTCTCTTTAGTATAGTATCCTCATCAGGGCTTTCAAATGAAATTTCCTTTTTATCAAGATTTATTTTGAAGTGCTTCACGCCGTACTCCTGCAGTATCTTGTTTATTTTCATCTCACAATGCTTGCAGGACATATCCGGTATAAAATATTTTTTCATATTATGATGAACCTCCTCAGTTTTGTTTTTCTTTATCCTCAAAGAGTTGAGTATTACAGTTATCGAGCTTAGCGCCATCGCACTTTCGGCTATTGCGGGATGCAGTAATCCCATAAATGCTGCAGGAATGGCAATTATGTTGTATAAAAAGGCCCAGAACAGATTTTGAACTATTATCCTGAATGTCTTTTTTGATATGTCTATCGCGTCGAGAATTCTTCCTATTCCGCCGTTGACTATTATTATGTCGGCATTGTCTATGGCAAGATCTGTACCTTCTCCTATTGCTATTCCCACATCCGCACCTCTCAGCGCGGCGGCATCGTTCATACCGTCACCCGCCATCATAACTTTGTTTCCCTTTGTCTGAAACTCGTTCACTATCTCCAGTTTCTTTTCCGGTGTGACCCCGGCGAAGAATAAATCTATACCCACTTTCGATGCTATGTAAGCGGCTGTTTTCGCGTTATCTCCGGTGGCCATGACAGGAATATATCCCTTTTCTTTCATGTTCTTTATAGATTCGGCGCTATCATCTCTAAGTTTGTCCTCGATGACAAAAAAACCTACCACTTTCCCGTCTTTTTTTAATTCTACAACCGTACTCCCGTTCTCCAAATAATTATCGTATACCGAATCCGACGAATCTGGTTTTCCTATGAAATAACGTGAATTATCTATCAAGGCGTATATTCCATTTCCGGATACTTCATTCAGATTTTCAATTTCAAAATATTTATTTTGATAATCCCAATCCATTTTTTTGGAATAAGCCACTATTGATTTGGCCAGCGGATGATTTGATTTACTCTCTATTTGAGCACACTTTATAAGTTCTTCCCCGTTTATGTCGGTGTATTGAACCGATGGCTTTCCTTCGGTCAGGGTACCTGTTTTATCCATTATTATTACGTTTACATTTTTTACATTCTGTATGGATTCCGCATTTTTAATCAGCAAACCTTTTTTCGCGGCTATGCCGGTTCCCGCTATCAAAGCCATAGGAGTAGCCAAGCCCAGAGCACAGGGACATGCTATCACTATGGTCGAAACCATCGCGAATATTGAAAATGACAGCGGGTCGGAATTAAGAGGTATCCATGGCAAATATTCGCTCGCATTTAATAGAAAGTTTTGCATCGCATCGTAATTTAAAAACCAGAATATACCGCTTGCAACTGCCAGGGAAATTATTGCCGGAACAAACCACAGGGTAATTCTGTCTGCGAGTTCCTGAATGGGTATTTTTGAGCCCTGGGCAGTTTCTATGAGATCTATCATTTTGGATAGAAAAGTGTCTTTACCAGTTTTTGTTATTATCATCTCTATATTTCCCGACAGATTCATGGATCCGCCTATCACTTCATTTTCTACGGTTTTTTCTATCGGCATGGATTCTCCGCTGATCATGGATTCGTCAACAGAAGTATTCCCCTTTGAAATCAAACCGTCCGACGGTATTCTTTCTCCGGGTAGAACCGATACCGTATCGTTTATTTTCAAAGTATCTACCGGTACGGAAATTATCCTGCCTTCTTTTAAAAGTCTCGCATCTTTTGATTGTATGCTTATCAAAGATTTTATTTCTTTGGCGGCCCTGTTTTTCAAGTAGGCCTCTATGAATTTCCCTGTCAGGTGTATGGTTATTATCATGGAGCCTATCGCCCCAAAAGAAGCGATATTCATGCCCGCAATTTTCAGCATCGAAGTAAATATTGCCGCGGTCGCTCCGAATGTTATCAGTGTATCCATATTGGTATGGAAATGTCTCAGAGCTATCCACATACTTTTAAAAGAGTTCCTGCCGGTCCAGAATATCACGAAAGATCCAAGTGTTATTTCAAAATAATCGTATGAAGGTATGTGAACCGATAGCATGTGCAATATCATCATAATCGACAGTGGTATTGTAAATACGAGAGAAAGAATAAGGTTGTTCTTTTTCTTTTTGAATTCCAGGTCTATACAGGTCTTCGTCAAAATTTTGCGAAACATCGTACCCAATGGAATTCACGGTATTTTTTATCATTTCAAAATCGATATCATTTTCCGATACGACAAATCCCTTTTCGGTGGCGAGATTTACGCTTACATATTGTATTTCTTCAATTTTATTCAAAGCCTTTTCAACATTTTTGGCACATGTACTGCATGTCATACCGATTATCCTGAAGCTCTGCTTTTTCGACATCCGCTCCTCCAAAAAATCAAATAGTTATGTATAATAACTATTTTTTAGTATAATTGAGACGTATAAAGCGAATTTCTTGTTTTTTATATTGTATAAAGATAAAAATGTATAATAAATTTATGGAATTTTTGGAGAGATTATGAAAAAAAGTGCTAAAAAATTATACGGAGTTCTGCTTGGGATCGTGGTTTTTTTAATATTCTTCCTATCTGCTTTTGTTTTGCAGTATGTAAACGACTTTAAACTCGATAAAACATGGACAGTTGTGGAAGATGAACATGAATACGTAGCCGACGTTCCTTTTTTCCAATATACTGAAAAATCAAAAATAATCAGGATCAAAAACGAATTTGAAGGAAAAGACTGGAAATATATCGTATTTCCCATGATATCGGGAAACGGATTCCGTGTATACGTAAATGAAAGATTGGTAGGGCAGATAGGAGAAATGGAAAAAGGTACGCCGAATTCGTGGAATTACTGTCACATATTTAAATTGGACGAGAAAATTCTGTTGCCAAAAAATGTCGTTGAAATCGAAATATATTCGCTTTTTACATTTGGAATAGAATCCGATCCATACCTCACATCAGATGCAGGGGTATTCGATAAAGTCGGTGTGCTGAACTATATCAAGAGTACATTCCCGACCATGGGTATAGGTGCCGGATACATGATCGGATTGATACTCATAATACTCGGATTTTCTTTTGATAAAAAAAACGATATGTACATTCATATGGGTATATGTGCTGTACTTTCTTCTTTTTTTATTACGGACGATCTTTTCAGGATTTCGACCTTCAGTCAGGAGTTTTTTCTATGGTACAGGAAAATCTCCATCATGTGCGGATTTGCCGCGACATATTTCTTTCTGGCGAGTATAGAACTCTATTCGAAAAATAGGAAAACGCTTTCGAAATATTCTTTCTGGATAACGCTTGCAGGTATCCTGGGTCTTTTTTTCCAGCCTGATTTGGCATCAGTTGCTATTTTTGGACGGTACGGCGGGTTGATCGTGATATTGAACATAGTTCTGGCACTTTTCACTTATTTTAAAAATATCGAGGGAAAAGAATGGCTGCTTTTTCCGTTTACGTTTCTTTCATTATCGATAATAGACTATGTATTCCTGATACAGATTCTACATTTGCAGGTTCCCAACATGTTTTCGGTCGGTTTGATATTTATAAATATAGGATTCGGTATAATATTGGTTCATCATCATAAGAGTCTGATTCTAAATTTGAGTGAGGCCAGAAATAAGGCGATAATCGCGAAATCACTTGAGGAAAAATCAAGATTTCTCGAAAAATTATTCGATTCGGTGCCATTTCCCGTTTTCTATCAATCCGGAGCCGGAGAGATAATTACATCGAACAGGGAATTTGAAAAAATGATGATTAAAGAGAAAGCTTATGGGAAACGGTTAAAGATAAACAACAAAAGTTACATATCGGATTTTAACTGGTTTGAAGAAACCGTAAAGTCCGCCGAAAAGAAGATAAACCGCGAAATAAGACTTGATTATGGCGATGGAGAGAAAAGAGAGTTCATAGTAACCTGTTCTCAGATTTCCGGTATGTTTGTCGACCAGATTCAAACCGGAGTCGTGGGAGTGTTTGTCGATATTACCAAAAGGAAGGAAATAGAATTATACCTCAGGGAAACGAAAGACAGGGCACTCGAATCTTCAAAGATGAAAACGAAGTTTCTTGCGAGCATGAGCCATGAAATCAGAAATCCGATGACCGGAATCATGGGGATGATAGATATTTTGTCAAAAACCGGGCTAGATGATTTGCAGAATGAATATCTCCGCACCATTGAGTCATGTTCGAAAAATCTTATGTCGATTATCAACGGCATACTGGATATATCCAAGATAGAAGCCGGAAAATACGAAATGGATTTTAAGACTTTCTGCCTGGATGATTTTCTGAAAGAATTGTTGGTGATTTACAAACCTCTTGTGAGTGCAAAAGAACTTGAATTTTTTCTTGAATACGACTGGGAAAATCTATGGGTGGTATCTGATGAAAACCGACTGAAACAGGTTATAGGCAATTTTATGTCAAATGCGATTAAATTCACCGAAAAAGGTTTTATTAAAATGGAAATCGGTGCCGAGAAACTTGAAGGTGAAGAGGTTATGCTCGATTTTCATGTGAAAGATTCCGGAATAGGAATAGGTGAATCCGCTATCGGCAAGATATTTGAAAGTTATGAACAGGAGAGTAATACCATTTCTTCAAAATACGGTGGTACAGGACTTGGCCTGGCCATTTCGAGGGAATTAGTGAGGCTTTTGGGTGGGGAAATTTCGGTTACGAGCGAATTGGGAAAGGGCAGTGATTTCTCGTTTAAGATCAGGGTTAAAACTGTTGAGCCACCAAAAAAAGAAACGCCTCAGGTTGACGATATCGAAATCGGGAGACTGAGAATTCTGCTTGCCGATGATAATAGGATCAACCGGCAGATAACCGGTGCATATCTTACCGAAATGGGGATGGAATATGATATTGCCGAAAATGGAAAAGAAGTAATCGAATCCGTGGACCGCACGGATTACGATTTGATACTTTTGGATATAAACATGCCCGTTCTTGACGGCTTTGGAGTCATAGAGTCCCTAAGAGGGCGGAAGGACTGCAAAAATAATATCTGTGTGATAGCGTTTACGGCACATGTAATGGATGATTATATAGAGAAAATAGTTAATTGCGGTTTTGACGGTTATGTACCCAAACCCTTCAACAAAGAGATTCTGAAAAACGAGATAATACGAGTCATGAATATATCGCTGAAAAAGGATAACACTTTCATCGATGAGCTGATTCATATTCGCGAAAGAACCGGAATGGATGAAGAAACCTTCAAATCAGTTTTCGGTGATTTTAAGAATTCATTGCCCGATTTTTTTATGAAATTCAGCGAGGCTCTCATTGCGGAAGATTTCGATGGTCTTTATTCTTTGGCTCATGATTTCAAATCGAATTTGGGTTTTTTGGGTAATAAGGAAGAATTTGACTTGATATGCAAAATTAATGAAAATTGCAGGCTGAAGGATATTGAAAGTATCAAAAAAGATTTTGAAATATTGTCCGGCATTCTGAAAAACGGTATTTACAAAAAACAGGGGAATGATTGAATTGAAGATAACCATTTTTAAAGAAGCGGCGACGGAATGGATTATATACAGCACTTTAGCCCTCACGGTACTTTTCAGCCAGTATTTCGATTTGATCGGATTTTCTCCGGTGCAAATAGGAATTCTCGTGGCCACTATGCCCACCGTTTCACTTATTTCAAATCCTTTCTGGTTCAAGATCTCCGAATCAATTGGTAAGAAAAAGACAGCCTGCCTGGTGAGCGTGTCGGCAGCTGTTCTGATCTGGTTGATATTTGTTTTGGACGGGTTCATACCGAAGCTGGTCTCTCTGGCGCTTGCAGGTTTTTTTCTTTCGGCAGTTCTTCCCATTACCGAAAACAGGGTTGTGATCTCAGTCAAATCAAAAGGTGGCAGATTTGACCATGCAAGGCTGTGGGGAACTGTCGGGTATTCCGTTATGGCTATTACGGCAGGGTTTTCATTAAGATTGGGTCTTTTTTCTATTTTCGCGCTTCTCTCTTCTGTCGCAGCGATAGCTTTCGTGATGAATTTGTTTGTGATAAAAGATGCGGATATAATGTCGAAAAATATTGAAAAAAAACAAAAAGTGAATATGGGTCCGAGAAACGGCAGTCCGAAAGAATTCCTTATCATGATTATTCCAGCTGCGCTGGCACTATCGCTTGTAGGATTTATATCCGCATTTTTACCGGTTTATATAAACAGAAAAGGATTTGACATTTCTTCTGTCGGGCTGACGTTTTCAATCATGGCATTTTGCGAAGTCCCTTTTTTATTTTTTGCTGAAAAGATCATATCAAAAATAGGCAATGTAAAACTACTGATAAGTGGTATGTTTTTTCTCGGTCTCAGGACTTTTCTGATACCCGTTGCCGATTCTTTTTTTGCGTTACTTTTGGTACAGATGATTCACGGTTGGAATTATATAGTAATTTATTTTTCGCTTTTTAACTATATACACTACAAACTTCCGGAAAAATATTCCACAAAGGCCCAGGCGGTATTCTGGATGGTCGCTCAGGGTTTGAGTTTTTTCATGGGATCCGTTTTCGGTGGTTTTTTTGTCGATTCTTTTGGTCTGGAAGCATCGTTCTCGTATTTTGGGGTTTTCGGGATGCTGCTTACAATTCCCCTTGCCATTTACCTCTACGTGAAACATAGAGAAGAAAAAAATAATAATTTGGGAGAACACGGATGATCGAATACATAAACGAGAAATGGAGTTTTTCTGCCGACAGAAAAACCTGGATTAACTGTGACTTACCTTTTAACGTCGAAAATAAATCAAAAAAAGACACAATTTATGCCAAGAGACATGTCAGACTAAAACCAGAAAAAGATAAGAGGTATTTCGTAACCCTTAAAAACATGGCCGGGAGATTCAAAGTCAGGATAAATGGACATAATGCGGGTGCAAATGATCTCCTTTCAGGAGATTTCATGTTTGAGATGACTCCATTTATAAAGCCCGCAAATGAAATCACGATACAGATAGGCGCAAACGATTGTTTTTATGCGGGAACTATTTTGGACAGCGCTTTTATGAAAACTGTAAAAGATGTCATGATAGAAAAATCGCTGACGTATGTTTTCAGTTCAGAAAACTCCGTACTGCTAAATCAGAAATACTGGGTAAGAAGTTATTCATCGAGAAGAAAAACGGTGAGGGTGGTAACCGAATTGGGTGATACGGTAAATGAAAGAGATGAGCTTCTGGATTCCGGACTTAATCTGATTGAGTATTTCATCCCATACGATAAAAATAAATACGGTGAAGGCAACAGTATCAAAACAACGGTTTTTTCAGAAAATGAAATTGAAGATTTTACGGATGACTTTTTCTCGGTTAATCGGCGCAATTTCGGAAGAGAAATCGAATGTCATGAGATTTCTATTCTGAATGATATATTGGCTTCCGATAAGCTTGATGGAATCATAATGAAGACACGTCTGGTTTTTGGGGAAAAACTTCTGAAAATACTGGAAGAAAAAAATATATTCCTGAATCAGATGATTTTCTTTGACGGCAGTAATTTGGATGTTTTCATGATCACTCTCAGGGAATATTTATTGAGGTTGAAGAAATTTGGAGTATTAAATGAAATTATTTTCATTCTGTCGGAAAAAACAGAATGCTTCAGGTTTTTTCTGGAAGAATTCGCTGAAAATGTTTGTCCGCGCATACAGGTGAAATTCGACATCTTTAAATGAGTTATTTAATTTGTGTTAAACAATCTGCCGAATGAACCGATAATAATTCGGAGGTGGATTCCATGAAAATAGGTGATTATAAAATAAACTTAACATCTTCTCATAGTCTTGAGCAGAAATTTATGGAGAAAAAGCGTACCGAAATTTGGATAGGACAGGATGACAGGCAAAATTCGCAGCAAAGGGTAATAGGAAGTTTTCAGGATGCTTTCAAGAAGATAAAAGAAATGGCAGACAATGCCAAGAGCCAGTTGTTGGGTTCGGTAAGCGATCTTGCCGAGCTGGACGGAAATACGGAAGATATACCGCCTATGGAGAGGATGAAAGCCGATCTTATTTCACAGATGCTTGAAAAACTCACCGGAAAAAAGTTTAAAATATTCGTCCTTGATCCGGATGATTTTCAAAAAAACAAATCTTCCGATTTGGATTCCCAGTCAGGGCAGAGAATTTCCGCCGGTAACGATGCGGGATGGGGTGCGGAAATCGAAGTGTATCGTTCTTTCAAAGAAGAGGAAATGATGAACTTCAGGGCAAACGGATTGGTAAAGACTGCCGACGGAAAAGAGATAAAACTTGATCTTGAAATGAATTTCCACAGGGCTTTTTTTCAGGAAGAGTATCTTAACGTGAAGATGGGGAATGCGCTGAAGGATCCTTTGGTGATAAATTTCTCGGGCAACGCTGTGGATCTCACACAGGAAAAATTCGCCTTTGATATTGATGTGGACGGAGTTGAAGACATGATTTCCCATCTGAATCAAGGAAATGGTTTTCTGGCTTTGGATAAAAATGGCAACGGACGAATAGACGACGGTTCGGAGTTGTTCGGCGCACAAAGTGGGGATGGATTTTCCGATCTCGCAAAATATGACATGGATGGCAACGGATGGATAGATGAAAATGACGAGATATTCGACAACCTCAGGATATGGGAGAAGTATTCAGACGGAACCGACAGGCTGGTTGCGATAAAAGAGAAGGACATAGGGGCTATTTATCTCGGAAACATTGATACTCAATATTCTCTGGCGAACGAAGATAACAGTAAAAACGGCTACTTGAGGAAATCGGGACTGTTCTTAAAAGAATCGGGCGGAGCCGGTTTCGTGCATCATATAGACATGCAGATATGAACAAAACTCTCCGTCTGCCTTGAAAAACAAGGTAGACGGAGAGTTTTTATTATTCTGTCATAGTTCAAATAATCTTTCTATAACCTTTTTAACCGTGGTTATTTCGTTTATTTTGTAGGCATTTACCCCTGCGAAACAGAATCCGTTGTCGAGATCTCCCGCAGCTGCGTTCAACAGAGCCTCACCTATGCAATATGGCGCATTCATGAAATCACAGGTAGTTATGCATTGATAATTACATGTAATAGGTTTTTTTTGCCCGCTTGTGACCTCTTCGATGAATTTGTTGTTTACTACTCTTCCCGGGAGTCCCACCGGACTTTTGATTATCCTCAAGTCTTCTTCTCTCGCGTTTATTATATATTCTTTGAATTTCTCATCCGCATCACATTCTTCAGTGGCTATAAAAGGAGTCCCGACCTGTACACCGGAAGCTCCAAGATTGAAAACTCTCTCGACGTCGTTCTTGTCGAATATGCCTCCAGCGGCTATGACCGGAATAATTTTTCCGTTTTCTTTTTCTATTTCCGAAGCAAGGGCGCATACTTTGGGCAATATACTTTCGAGAGTTACCGAAGGATCTTCGAGCTCCTGCAGTGTGTATCCAAGATGGCCGCCTGCCTTGGGACCTTCAACAACGAATGCGTCGGGAAAACAATCGTATTTCTTCTTCCAGTTTCTGCAGATTATCTTCGCCGCTTTGGCGGACGAAACTATCGGAACGAGTTTCGTTCTGGAGTTTTTTTCGAGTAAAGACGGCAGTTCCAAAGGCAACCCCGCACCGGAAACTATCAAATCTACGCCCTCTTTTATCGCAGTGGCAGCCATTTCCATGAAGTTGGAAAGCGCGACCATTATATTTACCCCGAATATACCGTCAGTTTTTTCCCTGGTTCTTTTTATAACCTGTTTCAATCCTTCGATAGTCGCTTTATGGAAATTTTTGCTTTTATAGTCTTCTATCAACATTCCCAAACCCGCAGTACCTATCATGCCAATACCGCCTTCATTTGCAACCGCTGAGGCGAGTCTGTCCAAAGAAATACCGACAGCCATGCCGCCTTGTATCAGTGGGATTCGGGGAATCAGACCGTTTATATTCAATTTCTTCACTAATTCTCACTCTCTTTCCAAAAAACATGGGCCTTTTAAAAGGCCCATGTAAAAAAGTCTATTATGCCGCCACTTCCATTTTCTTCGCGATTAACTCGATTATGTCTTCAACGGTATCTATTTCGGATAGTTCGGAAGTTTCAATGCTAACTCCGAGTTCATCCTCAAAATCCATGGTCAAGTCAACCAGTTCAAGCGAATCTGCTCCGAGATCGTCGCTGAGAGAAGCTTCCAAAGTAACTTTAGAAGGATCTACCCCTATGCTTTTTACGATCATTTCCTTTACCTTTGTCGTGATTTCTTCCTTTGTCATTTTCATACCTCCTATTATTTTCATCTTTTTATCGATTCCATGTTGCCTTTATTTTATCATGAAATTTCTGTTTTGAGAAGATTTTCGAAATTGTCGGTATATATTTTCTTTTCAACGCTCATTTCCTTGACAATGCTTTTTACAAGACTGGTGAGTACCTTACCAAAACCAATTTCAAAGAATTCTTCAGTTCCGTTTTTTAAAAGATTATCCACCGTGTCAACCCATCTTACCGACGAAGTTATCTGTTTGATAACTTTTTCTTTCAATTTTGCCGGATCGGTTTCCGGTTTGGCATCGTAATTTTGGAAAATTGGAAAAACCGGTTTCTTAAAAACCACTGAAGTGAGTTCTTCGCACATCTTAATCCGAGCATCTTCAACAAGGCGTGAATGAAACGGTCCGCTTACATTAAGCATTATAACTCTTTTGGCACCCGCTGATTTCAAACTTTCAACAGAATTTTCCAGCTGCTCTCTGTCGCCGCTTACTACGATCTGATTAAAGGTGTTGAGATTCGCTATCTCCACATCGGGATATTTCGAAAGAGCCTCAATAATTTCTGATTCTCCTATTCCGAGCACCGCTGCCATCCCACCTTTTCCTGGGCTGCACGCTTTGCTCATATATGTTCCACGAAGATGAACCAATTTCACCGCCACTTCAAATGGAATTACCTCTGCCGCGACAAGAGCTGTCCATTCGCCAAGAGAGTGTCCGGCGGCAAAATCCGGTTTTATCCCCATTTTATCGACGATATGCCTGAAGGCTATATAACTGGATGTCAAAATAGCCGGTTGAGCATTTTGAGTAAGTGTCAGCGACTCTTCATCATCTCCGTATACTATGGATTTCAAATCATATCCGAGAGATTTATTCGCCATTTCATAATAATCATGGTATTCCGGATACTTTTCCAACAAAAGTCCGCCCATTCCAAGCGACTGCGAACCTTGACCGGGAAAAATAAAAGCTTTCATATCATTTCCTCCATCAAATCAAACAAGACGTCATATTTCTCAAGACTGTTTCACAATCTGCAATTAGCTCATCTACAACGTCTTTAACCGAAGTAATCTTATCGATAAGTCCTACACATTGTCCCGCCATGAAAGATCCACCATCTTCGTCTCCATTTTCAAAAGCCTTTCTGAGACTTCCGACGAGTAAATCTTCCGCTTTTTCGGGTGAATCGGTTTCGAGTTTTCCGATTTCCCGTGTGAATTTAGTCTTTATGGCTCTCGCCGGATGCCCAAGCTTTGCTCCCGTAACCACGGCATCCCTGATTCCGGATTTGATTACCAGATCTTTGTATTTTTGATGTGCTTCACATTCATACGTTGCGATGAACCTTGTTCCAACCTGTACCGCTTCGGCTCCGAGAATAAGTGCCGAGAGCATCGATTTACCGCTTACTATACCGCCCGCAGCTATTACCGGGATTTGAACCGTTTCGACAATCTTCGGAATAAGTACCATAGTGGTAACAGTTCCTATATGCCCGCCGGCTTCCATTCCTTCACCTATTATAGCATCAATTCCATTTTGTTCGAGTCGCAAAGCGAGTTTTTCCGACGCAACAACGGCAAGGGTTTTAATGTTTTTCTCTTTGACCATCTTGAGATATTTGCCGGGATTACCTGCACCGAAAATGACTGCCGGGACGTTCTCTTCGATTACTACTTCTACAAGACCGTCAATATATGGATTCAGCAGCATCAAATTCACACCGAAAGGTTTTTGCGTCAGCGTTCTGATTTTTCTGATCTCGGAACGCAGTATCTCGGGAGTCATGCTGCCGGAACCTATTACTCCGAGAGCACCGGCATTCGAAACGGCGGCAGCCAGTCCGGAAGTGCCGAGCCAGGCCATACCACCTTCTATTATCGGATATTCGATACCGAGCAAATTGGTTATTCTGTTATTTTTTAGATTCATCTTATCCTCCGGAATTATCTCTTCAACCCGGCTAAAATAATAGCCTGACAGCATATTTCCCCTCTGTCGTTACTGACAGTTGCCTCAAACTTATAAATTCCAGCTTTTTCTGATATTATTTTAACTTCGTAGAATATCCTGTCACCAGGCCTTACCTCTTTTTTAAATCTGGTTTTATCAATTCCGAGGAAAAGCGGAATCGTATTTTCCGAATCTTTAAGAAGGAGAAGTCCGGCAGTCTGTGCAATTCCTTCCAGAAGCAATACGCCTGGCATCAACGGATATTCCGGAAAGTGTCCTTCGAAAAAAGGTTCATTTACACTCACGTTTTTATAAGCTTTTATATGATCTTCTCCCACTTCAACAACCCTATCCACGAGTAAAAAAGGATATCTGTGAGGAAGAATTTTCATTATTTCATCAATATTCATATTACACCTGTTTCTTTGAATACAACACTGAAGCGTTGTGTCCGCCGAAACCGAATGCGTTTTTCAGAACATTTTTAATAGTTGCCGTTTCGGTTTTTCTTGGAATTCTGAGACCTGCGAATTCTGCGTCGGGGTTTTCGAGATTCGGCATACCGTGAACAAATCCGTCTTCGCATTCGAGAATCGAAGCTATCAGTTCACTTGCTCCTGCGGCACCAAGGGTATGTCCCATGAGAGTTTTAGTGGACTGTATGTACAAATCTTTCAGATTATCTCCAAAAACCGATTTAATGGCCTTTATCTCCGACAAATCACCGACAGGAGTACTCGTTGCATGGCAATTTACAAGGTCTATATCTTCGGGTTTGATTCCCGCCATTTCGATTGCCTGTCTCATGGCTTTTACCGCGCCCAGTCCATCAGGATCTGTCTGGCTGATATGATACGCGTCTTCTGTCATACCGAAACCGGTTATATAACCGTAAATCCTCGCTCCTCTTTGAATTGCATGGTCTTCTGACTCAAGAACAAGTACACTCGAACCTTCTCCCATTATGAAGCCGTTTCTGTCTTTATCAAATGGGCGGCAGGCTTTATGAGGGTTGTCCGAATTCGGCGAAAGAGCGGTCATATTGGCGAAAGCGGCAATAGGCATCGGATCTATGACAGCCTCAGTACCGCCTGCAAGTGCCACATCTATGTATCCGTGCTTGATCATCATGGCCGAAAGACTTAAAGAATGAAGTGAAGATGCGCATGCGCTCATCGTGGAGAAATTTGGTCCTTTGCATCCCAGATCCAGGGCCACCACTCCGGCCGCCATATCGGCTATCATCATCGGTATTAAAAAAGGCCTCACGGCTTTCGGACCTTTTTTGAAATATTGAATGTACTGCTGATGTAGAGTTTTGAATCCCCCGATACCCGAAGAAACGGTAACGGCAGCATTTTCTCTCCAATCTCCCTCAAAGTCGAGACCAGAGTCCTTAACGGCTTCCCTGGAAGCTACCATTGCAAATTGCAGGAATCTGTCATATCTTCTGGCAAGTTTTTCCTCCATGAATTCTTCCGGATAGAAATCTTTCACCTCGGCTGCTATTTTTGTTACGTGATCCGTAGTGTCAAACTGAGTTATGAAGTCTATTCCGCTTTTCATATCTTTCAGAGATATTTTGAATTCTTCGATGTTTTTTGCTATTGAATTTATAGTTCCTAACCCGGTTACAGCAACTTTTCTCACTTCTCTCCTCCTCTTTTTTCAGTAAAATTGTTTTATTTTATCGAGGCATAAAAATTCCGTTTACCGTAAAACAAAATGACCAAGAGTCATTACGGCGGTGAGTATAACATATTGACGAATATAAGTCAAGCCAAAATGGTCATAATAAACCTATTATGCTATACACGCTTACTTTTTCAGCAAATAGGCAATACCTATCAACTCTTCTCCTGTATGCACGAGAAGTGTCGGATTAATTTTAACTATAAAAGTCTTTTTGTTTTTGATTATATCGAGATCCTCTTTCAACCTTTCAACTTCGTTCAAAGTAGATGGCTTGTTTCCCGAAAAACAAATCGCCAGGTATTCGATCTCCTTGTTTTTAAGGTCTTCGAGGACTATTTGCTTTGTTTTTTGTATGGCTTTTGACAGGTTCCTTATTTTTGCGGCCGTATAGTACACTCCGTCATCCCCTACGGAAATTATCGGTTTTATGTTCAGCATTTCACCGATTGTGCCGCTTACCTTTCCGATTCTTCCTCCTGCTTTCAGGAATTTGAGCGTCGGAATGGTGAAATAGACCTTGTTGCAATAAGGTACATACGACCTGATTCTATTGGCGATCGATTTAAAATCCAGCCCTTCTTTAACCATTTCAATGCATTTTGCCACGAGCAGTCCCGAACCCATCGAAATGCTCAGCGAATCTATAAGTTCGATTTTGATATTCCTGTTTTCTTCGAGAATTTCTCTTGCGACCATTTTGCATATGTTGTGAGTTCCGCTGAGCTGATTGGAGATGTTGATGACTATTATCTCATCATATCCCCTGGCGATGATCTTGTTGAAGATATTTCTGACCTCCGGAATTGAAGGCAAGGATGTTTTCGGGAAATCGTTTGTCATGAAACTTATTATCTCTTCTTCTTTGAAGTCAACACCATCGAGGTATACTTTTTCATTAAGAATTACTTTCAGCGGTATTATTTCCAAAAAATCATTTTTCTTGAAATCCAGAGGTGCGTCTGTTCCAGAATCACAAATTATTCCTATCATAATAAACCTCCCTGTTTCAAATGAATTCATTTCTTTCTCATCTTAATTATACCAGAGAGTTTGATTTAAATGAGATGTAAATAGAGGTATTCGGGTATTAGTGTTATAATATATCCGGGAAGAGGAGGAAGATAACATGTCAGAAAAAAATATGAGCGGAATCAGGAAGGCTTCTGTTCTTCTTTTGACGCTTGGAAGCGAGAAAGCCGCTAAGGTTCTGAAAAATATGTCCGACGAAGATATAGAGAGATTGACATTGGAACTTGCCAAACTTGAAAAAGTTCCGGATGTGGAAAAAAAAGTGGTGCTGCAGGAATTTTCCAATACTTTTCAGGCGCGTGAATTCATAATGGCCGGTGGCATAGAATATGCGAGAGATATGCTCGAAAAAGCTGTGGGACCCGAAAGAGCACTTGAAATTCTCGAAAAACTCACCAGCAACCTACAGGTTAAACCGTTTGATTTTCTGAAGAAATCCGATCCCATGCAACTGGTCAACGTGCTTCAGAATGAACACCCGCAGACCATTTCGCTTATTTTATGTTATCTGAATCCGAAACAATCTTCACAGGTTATAGGTGCTCTTCCCGAAGCGTTGAAACCGGAAGTTATAAAGAGAATCGCCATGCTCGATAAAGCGAATCCGGAAGTGGTAAGGGAAGTGGAACGTGTACTTGAAAGAAAGGTATCCACTTTCGTGACTCAGGATTTTGCACAGGTCGGGGGGCTGGATACTGTGGTAGAACTTATGAACACTATGGACAGAACAACTGAAAAGGAAATACTTGATAAGCTTTCGGAAACGGAACCGGAATTGGCTGAAGAAATCAGAATTCACATGTTCGTGTTTGAAGATGTCGTGAAACTTGATGACAGATCGGTTCAGCTGGTTTTAAGAGAAGTGGATACCAAGGATTTGGCACGTGCGCTGAAAGGTTCTTCGGAAGAAGTTGTCAACAAAATGGTCAACAACCTTTCGAAGAGGGCCGGTCAGTTGCTGAGAGAAGAAATTGAGTTCATGGGTCCGATGAGGGTTACCGACATAGAAGAGGCTCAGCAGAAAATAGTGAATACTATAAGAAGACTCGAGGAAAGCGGAGAAATATTCATCGCCAGAGGCGGGGGAGAAGAGTTAATTGTATAATCTCATCAAAAGAGCTCTGGTAACTGTTGATGATTCCGAAAAAGTGATACTCTCCGAAAAAAAAGAAAATGAAGATATTTCAAAAGACGAAGCCGGCAAACCCGATAAGATTAAAGAAAAAGAGAGGGAAGCGATTTCGCAGGAAGTAGCGCTTGCGCGGGAAAAAGCCAGGGTTATAATTGAGGATGCAAACGCCGAGGCAAAAAAAATAATCGAGCAGGCAAGGCAAGTTGAATCGGAACTGAAGCAGAGTTATGAAAACATGAAGTCCGAACTCGAAAAAACTCATCAAAACGAAATCAAAAAAGCACAGGATGAATTTACAAAAAGTAAGAACGATTTGATTTCGAGTGTCGGTTTACTCATGGATAAGATGAAAAATGAAAAAGAGGAATATATAGAACTGACGATAAGACAGCTGACATATTTGATAAGATTGGTGGTACAGAAAGTTATTTTCATAGTTTTATCTGACAGGGAAGTGGAGTCGATTGAAAATAAAGTGCGTTCTCTTGTCAATAAAACCATTGATTATAAAAATGTAATCTTCTATTTTAATCCCGAAGACATGAAAATAATTCCACAGGATGTTTTTGACAGTATCAAAAAAGTACTACCTGATGCGGAGATTCGCCACAGTCCGATGTTAAAGCGTGGAGATATAAAAATCGACTCCGACTACGGGGCATTTGACGGCAGTGTTGAGGGACAGATGGATTTGCTCGACTCTATTGTGACAGATGTATTTCAGACCGGTGAGATATGACTTATTCCGGTAATTTACTCGAACTGCTTTACAACAGGATAGAAAAGTCTGATTTTTTGGTGTTGAACGGCAAAGTGTCGAAAATAATAGGTTTGATGATAGAATCCGGAGGTCCGGAGGTTTTTCTTGGTGAGACATGTCTGATAAAAAACGGACACGGCGACAGGATAGTGTGTGAAGTGGTTGGATTTAAAGATAACCATATTGTTTTGATGCCGCTTGAGGATTTTTCGGGAGTGTCTTTGGGCTGTGAAGTCCATGGGACAAAGCATCCGCTGGATGTTGGTGTCGATGAAAGCATGCTTGGAAGAGTATTTGACGGAATCGGCAGACCCATAGATTCGAGACCGTATTACCCGGCTTCGAGGATTTCTCTGAACAATTCTCCGCCCAATCCTTTGGTTAGGAAAAGAATCAGTGAACCCATGCCTGTGGGAATAAGGGCTATTGATGCATTCAATACCCTCGGAAAGGGACAGAGAATAGGTATTTTTGCGGGCAGCGGAGTGGGTAAATCCACTTTGCTGGGTATGATTGCGAGAAATACGCAGGCGGATATAAATGTAATAGGCCTCATAGGCGAGCGCGGCAGAGAAGTGAGGGAATTTATAGAACGTGATCTCAGGGATGACGGCCTTGCCCGAAGTGTCGTCGTAGTCTCGACATCCGATCAACCTGCGTTGATGAGGGTTAAGGCGCTGCTTACGGCAACTTCTGTTGCCGAATTCTTCAGGGATAAAGGGTACAACGTCATGCTGATGGTCGACTCGCTGACGAGGTGGGCGATGGCGCAAAGAGAGCTCGGGCTTGCGATAGGCGAACCTCCGACTACACGAGGGTATCCACCGAGTGTTTTCGCAGGATTGCCAAAGATACTTGAAAGAGCCGGAAATTCAGATAAGGGAAGCATTTCGGGAATATATACGGTGCTTGTCGAAGGAGATGATTTCAACGAACCGATAAGTGATACGGTCAGGGGAGTCGTGGACGGACATATTCTGCTTTCCAGAAGGCTGGCTGAAGGTAACCATTTTCCCGCAATAGATGTACTTGCAAGTATTAGCAGGCTCATGACCGAGGTTTCATCGAAAGAACATATCATCGCTTCCAGAAATCTCAGGGATCTCATGTCCACTTATTCTTCGGCAAAGGACCTTATCGATATCGGTGCGTACAAAGATGGAAGCGATCCGAAAATTGACAGGGCTAAATCAAATATAGAGTACATAAACAGTTTTTTAAGGCAGGAAGTGGATGAAGAAGTTGATTACGAACAGACCGTAAAGCGGCTTATAGAGCTGTATGACAATTCGGTTTCGGATTAAGGTGTTTCCCGGTATAAATTGAATATGAGTAAATTGAATTTGAGTATAAAAAAAGCGAATCTCTCCGGATTCGCTTTTTTTATCAAATGGCATCTGCCATTATGCCTCCGCTTCCTCGAATTCGAGGACTTTCTTTCCTTTGTAAAATCCGCAGTTAAGGCAAACTCTGTGCGGAAGTTTTGGTTCGCCGCAATTGGAACATGTGGAAATAGATTTCTTTATTGCGGAATAAGAATGTGCCCTTCTTCTACGTGTTCTACATGTAGAAGTTTTTTTCATTGGAACAGCCATGTTAATCCCTCCTAAATCGTCTGTTATTTATCATCAAAAATTTTATTCAAATCCTTCAACTTGCTGAAAGGAGAAAATTCAACGGTGCTTTTCGATTCGCCACATATGTGATCCGGTTTCTCGTTCAGGTTTTCTCCGCAAAAAGGACATAGACCCTTGCACTCGGGACTGCATAATACATATTCCGGTACTTCAAGAGCGACTGCCTCCATTATCCTGTCGTACAGGTCAATTTCCGAGCCTTCATAGTATATCACATTTTCAAGAGAAACGACTTCCTCTTCGACTTTTGCCGAACAGGCTTCTTTGTTAATATAATGAGCCTCAACGGAACCGTTTACTTTTATAAGAACGGATTCAAGACATCTCACGCACGGGTATTCCAATTCGGTCTTTACAAAGCCCGACAACAGAATTTCTTCATTTACGATATCCAAACAGACTTCGTACACGAGTTCCCTGGTAAAAGGAATTTTTCCCAACGGCACGTCTATGAAATCCAAATTTAAAACACCGATGATACTTTTTTGCTGCCCTTTTACCAGAGACGAGGTTTCGACAATCAACTCGGGGAACAGCACAATCATCTCCTTACAGTGAGTTCGAGAAAAATAAAACTCTATTTCAAGACCAAATATCATATCACATACATCATTTTCATGCAACAGTCAATGTGTAAATAACTTTAAGATATTTTTTCGGCATAAACAGCATATTCAATAAATACAGCGATAATAGGGACATAACTGCCATGTGAAATGGAATACAACGCTTAGTTTATAAGAATTTTCGTTGATTACACGAGTTTTGATAAAAAAGTCAAACCCGTTATTTTCTCTTGCCGGTTCATTCATAACGTGAGAGATGCCAACTAAGACTATTAAAGAAAATAAAACGTACTTCCGAACCCAAGTCATACTATATTTTGTACTGGTTGATGTATAAAAACCGGTTTTAATCGTGAAACGTTAAGTGCAAATAACTTTTCCTTATCGTTGCTTTTGCAAAAATAATGTTTTTAAAAGGTGTGTTGTTGATAATCCGCATAAAATATGCTAAAATAAACCGGGGAAGAAGGGGGAGTTGGTTTTTTGAAGAGGAAAATCAACATGGAACTCGGAGGCAACATTTATACTTTTGTTACCGACGAGTCAAAAGAAAAAGTGCAAAGAATTAAGGATCTGCTTCAGGTTGAGTACCAAAAGCATGCAAAGCTTCTGGAATCCAGTGGATTGAAAGGAGCGGATCATGTACTGGTGCTTTTGCTTCTGAATCATATCTCGAAAGAGGTAGTACTTGAGCAGCAGGTCAAGGAACTCGAAGAAATGAATCAAAGACTCTTATTGGAGATAGAACAAGGAAGAAACAGCAGAAGTGACATGGCTATATAAGAAGATCGGGGTTTTCGATTCAGGTATAGGTGGTTTGACGGTTTTAGGCGCTATGAAGCGCCTTTTGCCTTGTTGCGAATATTATTATCTTGCCGATTCGAAAAACTTACCTTACGGGTCGAAGACAAAAAAACAAATCAGGGAATTCTCAATTAAAAATACTTTGTTTTTCAATTCGCTTGACGTGGATTGTATTTTGGTTGCCTGTAATACGAGTGCTTCTTCGGCTATCGATCTGATCAGGTCGAACTCAAAAAAACCGGTGTTCAGCATAATTGAAGCGGCTGAATTCGGTTTTTGCAATGTGTTGAGAAAAGATGAGAAAATACTTCTGATAGCAACCCCGAGGACAATCGAAGATGGAATCTACGAAGAAAAGTTGAGGGAAATAGCCGGCCTGTCGGCTGATATAAGAGCAATCGCAACACCCGAACTGGTTAATCTGATCGAAAATCATTACGACAACAAAGAATTTATTTTCAATGAAGTATCAAGGATATTCGACAGATTTGAAAAATACAAAAATCATACTTTGATTTTCGGGTGTACGCATTATCCATTCCTGGAATACGTGATAAGGAAAATCTGGAGAGGCAGAATATTAAATCCTTCCGAATTTTTTCCGGATTTTATGAGCGTGGAAAACGATAAAACAGATATTTTCGAATGTAAAGGCAGAGTCATCATGTATACTACAGGTGACACAAGTGATATGAAGAACAAACTCGCTTCGCTTTCAATAGATTATGTGCAGGAAATAAAATCCGTCGAGCTTGACAGATGCGGAGAAGGGAGCATGGTTAATGTCTGAAGACAAGAGAAAACTGGTTATAGTTACGGGCCTTTCGGGTGCCGGAAAAACTACATGTCTTGGCCTTCTCGAAGACATAGGGTATTTCTGTGTGGATAACATCCCCCCCCAGCTTTTGAACGACATGGTTACGTTATTCAAAAAGATGGATGTGATGAAGATGGCGCTTGGCATTGATGCCAGATGGAAGCAAAATCTCGATGCAACTTCCAAAATGCTTAATTCTCTTACCAAATCAGAAGATTACCTTGATATAAGAATAATATTTCTTGAGGCGAAGGAGTCCGAAATAGAGAAAAGATATGCGCTCACAAGAAGAAAGCATCCGCTGCAGGATGGCGGAGATGTCAAGGACGCATACTTAAAAGAAAAAATTTTAGTCGCACCGATAAGGGAAATAGCGGATCATATCGTGGATACTTCGAATACGAACTCTCATCAGCTGAGGGAGAAACTGAAAGACATAATTGAAAGCTATTCGAACGAAACCGGAAAAAATATGAGAATAAGGGTAGTAAGTTTCGGATACAAGCACGGAACACCGGTTAACGGCGATTTTTTGATAGATTGCAGATTTTTACCCAATCCGTATTGGATAACGGAATTGAGTATGAAAAAGGGAACCGATGCTGAAGTAATTCAATTTTTTGAGAAATACAAAATAGTAGATGACTATCTGAAATCCATAATAGCCATGCTGGAGATAGCCGTTTCGAGATACGAAGAAGAGGGGCGAAGTGTGCTTACTGTATGTGTGGGATGTTCTGGCGGCAAACACAGATCGGTGTATTTTGCCGAGAAACTTGTAAAGCACTTTAACGACTTGAATTATGTCGCCATAACCGATCACAGGGATTGGAATGCTTAATGGATAAATTCAATCTGATAGCTGTTGGCGGGGGCACGGGGCTTTCGACTCTTCTAAGAGGGCTTAAGCGGTATGAAGACTTCAATCTTACCGCGATTGTGACGATTACCGATGAAGGCGGAAGCTCGGGAATGATAAGAAGAGAGATGAACATTCCCCCGCCCGGCGATATAAGGAATAACATAACCGCTCTTGCCGAAGATGAAAAATTACTGACACAGCTCATAAGGTACAGGTTTTCAGAAGAAGGGTCTCTCATGGGACACTCTTTGGGCAACATCATATTGGCAGCATTGACGAGGATACTCGGAAGTTTTCCGGAAGCTGTCAAAAATCTTGCCGAGGTTCTTGCAATACAGGGCGTGGTTCTTCCCGTAAGCGAATGTATGGTTAGATTGGTTGCCGAGACCGAAAAAGGTGATTTACTGCTCGGTGAAAACGAAATTGCCGATACAGGGCAGAAGATAAAGAGAATTACCACCAACAAGCAATTCGAAGCTCTTGAAGAAACGTTGGAAGCTTTTAAAAATGCCGATGGGATGGTTTTCGGACCCGGAAGTCTTTATACCAGTGTAATCCCGAATTTCCTCGCTGCCGGTGTGAAAGAAGCGGTGAATTCCAATCCCTGCAAGAAAATTTACGTGGCGAATTTGATGACTCAACCCGGGGAAACCATAGGCTATACTCTTGACGATCATTTGAAAGAGATTGAAAAGTATCTTGATGGCAATGTCGATCTTGTAATAGCCAACAACGGTAAAATTCCGGAGGAAATATTGCAAAGATATGAAAATCAAAATTCCGAAGGCCTGAAGCTTGACGAAGAAAAGATTGAAAGAGAATTAATACTTGAAAATCTGGTAAAATTAGAGTTGGATGAGAGAGATGCAAAATTGAAATTGAGACATGATGAAGAGAAATTAGCCGAAATAATACGGCGTTATTTTATGAGGTAGAATTTTGAGTTTTTCAAGCAATGTGAAAGAAGAACTTATATCAACCCCCATCAATAATTCTGTATCTGCGTTCGTAGAGTTTGCGGGTATGCTGAAGTTCAAAGGAAGTATTTTAATACAGAAAACGGATGGTGAAAAAAGGAATTATTTCCTTCTTGAAACTGATAATCCTTCGGTAGCGAGAAGAATATTTCAGCTTCTTAAGGTTGTAAACCTTAAAAAGGCTGAGATAAGCTTCAAGCAGAACAATTATCTTGCCAGGACGAAAAAATACCGTTTAAAAATTGAAATGACTCAATTTTCAAAATTTATCGATGAAATCAATTTCAACATACAAGACGAGAAGAGTTACAGAGATTTTCTCGAAAATGATCCGGGTTATTTCGGAGACTTTTTCCGTGGTGCCTTTCTCGTATCCGGATATATAAGCAATCCGAAAAATGGATATCATTTTGAATTGATAGAAAAAGATGGCGATTCCACACTCGATATCATTAAGATATTGCTAAAAAATCTTTTCAGGGTGAATTCGGGTATAATATCTACTAAAAAAGGATTCAAACTCTATGTTAAATCTTCAAAAGACATTCTTGAGCTGGTAGAACTCATGGGTTCTTCCAAAATGGCCAGTCATTTTGAAAACATAGTGGATCAAAGACAGGTAAAATCGGATGTGAACAGATCAATAAACTTTACCGTCGCAAATGCCAAAAAAATTGGCAACAGCAGTTTCAAACAATTCACAGCCATAAGGGTAATAGATGAGAAAATAGGACTTGACAGGATAGATAAGGAATTATCCGAAATTGCGAAACTCAGAATGGAAAACAGAGAAATGAGCTTGGCCGAATTAGGCGAAAAAATGAAGATTCCGCTTGGTAAATCTGCGGTTTACAACAGAATGAAAAGGATAATCAAGATGTCGGAAGAACTTGAGGCGGAATCATGAAATGCCCTTTTTGCTCAAACGAAGAAACTAAAGTAGTGGATTCAAGACCGGCCGATACCGACAGGTCTGTACGGAGAAGACGGGAATGTCCTTTCTGCGGAGCGAGGTTCACAACTTATGAAAGATATGAGATGCAGCCGATAATGGTTGTTAAAAGAGACGGCCGCAGAGAGATATACAACAGGGATAAGATACTTCGCGGGCTCATAAAGGCATGTGAGAAAAGGAATGTGACTATGGAGGAATTAAGCGATACGGTAGCCGATGTCGACATGCAGCTTCAGAAAACCGGAAAAAGTGAGATATCATCCGAAGAAATAGGCAAGATGACTATGGATCTTTTGAAAAAAATAGACCATGTGGCTTATGTCAGGTTTGCGTCGGTATATAGGGATTTCAGAGATATAGATCAATTTAAGGATATTATAGATGAATTAAGAAAGGGAGGAGAATATTAATGGCTGCCAAGAAAGATGTGATTTTCCTTACGCAGGAAGGTTATGGTTTGCTCACAAGCGAATTGAAAGAACTGAAAGAAAAGCTGATGTACGATATAGCTCAGAGGATTAAAGAAGCCAGAGAATACGGAGACCTTAGCGAGAACAGCGAATACGAAGAAGCAAAAAATGAGCAGGGAAGAATCAATGGAAGAATACTGGAAATAGAACAGACTCTTGAAAAAGCTGAGATAATTGACCCGAATGACGTCCAGACAGATGTGATAAGTCTTGGACATATGATTCTACTCAGAGATGTCAACACCGGGGTGGAACAGAAGATCAAACTCGTGAATTCACAGGAATCGGATATATTTGATAAAAAAATCAGCGTGATGTCCCCACTCGGAAAATCGATCAACGGAAGGAGAGTCGGTGAAATCATAAAGGTAAAGGCACCCGGAGGCACGCAGAAATACGAAGTCTTGGGAATAGAATTATAGCTTTATTTCTTGGGGAGGATTAAAATGTCAGATTTTATAAGAGAACAGAAGCTTCGAGAAGTCGAAGAAATAAGAGAAATGGGTCTGAATCCGTTTCCATACCGTTTTGACAGAAGTCACACATGTGAGCAGGTTCATAAGGATTTCGAAGATCTGGAACCCGGTCAGACAAAAGAAGATGCGGAAATAAAATCCTGCGGAAGGATAATGGCGATAAGAGATCACGGGAAATCTTCGTTTTTTGTCATTAAGGATTTTTACGATAAAATACAGGTGTACATAAGAAAAAGCGAAGTAGGGGAAGAAAAATACGAATTTTTCAAAAAACATATATCGACAGGGGATTTCATCGGAATAACCGGATTTCCGTTCAGGTCGAAAACCGGAGAATTGTCGATTTACGCGAAAGATTTTGAACTGCTTACGAAATCCGTACGTCCTATGCCCGAAAAATGGCACGGATTGAAAGATAAGGAGATCATTTACAGACAAAGGTATGTGGATCTGCTCTCCAACGAAGAGAGTATGAACAGGTTTAAAATCAGATTCAGGGCAATTCAGCTGATAAGGGAATTTCTTATATCCAGAAAATATGTCGAAGTCGAAACTCCGATGCTTCATTACACACTCGGCGGAGCATCGGCAAGACCTTTCGTAACGCATATGAATACTTATGACATCGATATGTATCTGAGAATTGCTCCCGAACTGTATCTGAAGAGATTCATCGTCGGTGGTTTCGACAGAGTATTCGAGCTGAACAGAAATTTCAGAAACGAAGGCGTAAGCTACAAACACAGCCCGGAATTCACCATGATAGAACTTTACCAGTCTTTTGCCGATTACACCGATATGATGGAACTCAACGAAAGCATGCTGGCATACGTAGTTAAGGAAATATACGGTACGTACGAAATAGAATATCAGGGAAACAAGATTAATTTTGAACCTCCATGGGACAGGGTAACCATGAGAGATTTCATCAAAAAACATCTCAATGCCGACATACTCGAAGACTCCGATGAAAAGCTTCTCGAAGTGCTGAAAGAACATAAGGTGTTTCCCGAATTGAAAGACCGGGGACATCTGGTCGAAGAATTGTGGGATTTGGTTGAGGATAAAATAGTACAGCCCACATTCATTACCGAACATCCGGTCGAGATATCTCCGCTTGCGAAAAGACATAGAGACGATGCGAGAATAACCGAGAGATTCGAATCGGTGATACTCGGAAGAGAGATGAGCAACGCTTTCAGTGAGCTCAACGATCCGATTGATCAAAAGGGCAGATTCGATATGCAGGCAAAGCTGAGGGAAGGCGGAGACGAAGAAGCTCAGATGATGGACCTTGACTTCCTCCGGGCACTTGAATACGGTTTGCCGCCCACAGCCGGCATGGGAATCGGTATTGACAGATTCATCATGTTTTTAACCGATGCCGGTTCGATAAGAGATGTAATAGCTTTTCCAATGGTTAAACCGGATAAACTGTTCGAAGAATACGAAGAAGAAGAATAAAGTAGGGAATAAAAATAAGTTTTTGGAAAGGGCTCTCGCGTAGAGCCCTTTTTTATTTGTCAGGCAACATCTGTTTACATTGTGGTTAAAAAAATATTATGTTGTGGAAATGTAAATTGGCTTATTAATTCGTATAATGTGAACGTATCCATAAAATGAATTAAAGGAGGAATCAAAATGGTAGAAAATTTTAAAAAGCTGCTATTTGTTTCTGTACTTTTTTTAAGTATCAACTGTTTGTTTGCAGATACTTACAGCTCAAATTGGATTGAAAAAAAAGTAAAAAACAATCCGAAGGGTGACAATCGGGAAATATTTTCATTTGAAAACAGGATATATTTGGTAGAAGGACTCAGATTTTCTGATATGGATAATATAAAAATGAACGCATCCGAAAATGATAATAACCTGTATACACTCAACGGGGATAAATGGAAATCACTTGACATTCCGCGATTGAATACCGGAGAGATCAATATGGGCGGAGCTCTGATAAAAGATAAAATATGGTTTTTCGGATCATTCAATGTGCTAAGTAAAAAATTTTCAGGTGATACATCCATGCTGGATTTGAAAAAAATGAAATATGAAAAGATCGAAACAGAAGGTAAAGCTCCATACTTCAGGTATGATCATAGTATGACAGGCTTAAAAGTAGGGGAAGACATCTATTTTATCCTGATGTACGGAGGAATGGTCAATGACTCCGTTAATGGTACGAAAGTCAGTTACCTGAGCGACGAATTGTTTCTTCTGAGCAATAAATGTCTACATTGGGAAAAAATTGAGGTTAAGGAAAGTACTCCCGGAAAGCGAAAAGGTGCCTCTTTTGTCACAGTTGGCAGGAATATGTATCTTTCGGGAGGTATCGATGAAAATGGAAATTATCTTGATGACCTGTGGCTGGTGAATCCTTTCGGAAAAGATGAAGTTTTTTCAAAAATACAAACCGGAAGAAAAATTATTCCGGCAGCATACAGAGCTTCGACCGTAGTTGAAGACAGGTATATTTTGTTGATAGGTGGTGAAGCAAAAATAAACGGAAAGATAAAATCTTTAAACAATGTCGATGTATACGACACATATGAAAATAGCTGGTATGAACTTGAAAAAATATCTTTCGGGATATCAACCGGAAGTGCACTGATATCAGACAGCATAGACGGAAAAAAAACCGAGATTAATTGTTTTGGCGGAAAAACCATGAACTCGAAAGGAAATTGGGAGAGAAACGATAATTTTTATATTTATTCGTTTGCAAAGAATGAATTTTATAAATATTTAAAATAAAAAGACTATTTATACACGATTTCAAAAAAATCTTCTGTCAGAATTCCTATGAGATTTTCATTTTCATAAAAATCGATCAGTCCGTCTCCGTATTTCTTCAGATCGAAAGTATTTTCATCGCTTAATATGATATTTTTATCCGAACCATTTGACTCTCCATCAGAAATTGCGTTATATTTCGTACTTCTCTTTTGCCTGTTCCCGAAATAATACTCAAGTACTTCTTCGATCCCTGACATATATATTCGAATGTAGTCCTGAGTCAATTCTTCAATATGGATACCGATGGTACCGGGCTTTCTTTCATCGAATATTTCGGAATAACCGGTTCTTTTGTTCAGAATTATCAGTCTGGACATAATGTCCATAATTACCAAATAATCACCCGCTCTTTTTACTTCCCACGGAACATAATCGACTACCCTTTCCCAACTTATGGAATTTAAAATTTTTGAATAGCCGCTCAAATTAAAATTCGAATCGAATATCAGAACGGAATCGTCGTATTCCACTATTTTGATTATTGAGTCGTTTGAATTGAAAATCAAATTGTGCGAGTTATCGTAAACGGATGAATTTGAATAATAATAATTATTTGTACAGTTCTTTATTCGCTCCTGAATGATGTTTTCATGTTTTCCCGAATTATCAAAAATAACACTGGAATTCTCTTTCGTGAGTATTATTAAACCATCGTTCAGTAGTATGCCGTCGAATTTGTCGTTAAGCAATTTTCTGAACTTAACGGTTCCGGGTAATCCCTTGAAATTCAAACTGACGGAGGTTTCTTCATCATAAGTTATTCTAAACACGTGCTCTTCCGTTTTAAATCCCGGTGCATATGCAGTGTACCCGTATGTTCCTTCTTCTAATTCGAGTACCAGATTATTCTCGAAGTACTTTTCACATATAAAATTTCCATGTTCGTCGCTAACTGTAAGTGTCGCCGGTACTGTTGACGAAAAGACGGCTTTCCCGAAGTTAAGGTCCGTATCTATCTTTATTTTCATATTGTCTTCCATATATATGTACCTTTTTTCATCCCTGAACTCCAAAGTGTGTATTCCTTCCGTCAAGTGTAGCGTTACGGGCGCATCGTATGGTTTATCATCGACGGAAACTTTTATATTTGTTTCGGATATTAATGACAGTTCATGTGTACGGTCCAAAATTCTGGCAACTGTTATTGGCGTGTTCGGAATACCGATTTTATTCTCGATATCATTTATCTTCAAAGATAATTCGGATTTCTCGGTCAGAAAAACATACACATTCTCCGATCGGAAAAGCGGGAAAAAATCTGTTTCCACGTTCTGCTCCGTCAGGAGAATTAGAAGTTTCGGAAGATCGTTTTCGAATGGAGGAAGCAATACGGATAAAAAACCTCTGGCCTGATTTACGAACTCATTTTTCGGGAAAAGTTTTGTCGAATTATCTATTCTATTTTCGCCATATTCTATCTTTACGAATATAAAACCGTCTTTAACTTCTTTTATTTCAAAAATGACAGGATTGGCGTCAGTGCTTATTATATAACCATTTTCCCTTAGAATTTTCAGAATTTCCGATTCGAATATTGAGCCGGATATGAATACGGGATTTATTTCTGGCCTGTTTTCCCACCACTTACGTACCGAAAATTCGTTGTTCTTTATTCGGGCGGATTGCGAATCGATTTCCAGCATGTAATTGATGTAAAGCATACTGTCATCCGATTCCACATATTCATATTGGGAAGCCATCAGTGAATTGAACATTAACAATGAAAAAGATAAAATCGCTAAAAAAAAGTATTTTTTCATATGGTTTATCACCTTTATTGGCAATCACTTAAAATTATATGAGTCCCCTGTGACTTACGAAATGGTAAAAAATCGTCCATGTTCCCGCGAAAACCTTGAATCCTATCAGAAAATTCAAAATCATAGCGGTACCGCCTGAAAATAAAGAACCGGGGGTTCCTACCGGTAAAAAATTCGATAATGCTTCGGAAGTGAAAGGAAGTGTTGCCAATCCGATAATGGGTATTGATATCAAAACATATTTTTCTATGCCGTGTATCCTCATCTTTTCAAAGTCATTTTCTATTTGGTTGAGATCCTTGTTTCCTGAGAGAACCAATATCCCGGTACCACCTATGACACCTCCGACAAAACCGCCTCCCGGACCGAGATGGCCTGTTATCATTATATAAATTGCGAATATCGTCGAGAGAAGAAATATCAGATTCACAGAAGTGCCGTTTTGAACTAATTCAGCCTTGTTTATTTCACCATCTGTTTTTTCGATAGTTGAAGGAATTTTCGAAAGAATATAAGAAACCCCGAAAGCCGCTATGAAAAAAACCGTTATCTCAAAAATCGTATCGTACATTCTGTAATCGAGGTAAATTGCACTTACCATATTCATTGACCCGTTATCTGCAAGTACTGTCCGTGTATAGTTATTCAAATTGTTCACTGCCGGTATTTCTTTCAGTTCGCAGACAAGTGCCGTAACTATAAATACCAAAGCCGCTGCAACAGAAAAATTCAAAGTCTTTTTAATCATCCCAGATTCCTGCTCACATATTCCTCCAGATTTCCATTGTCCTTGATTTTTTTGAGATAATCCTGGATTTTAGAGTGCAAATCGGCATTATGCTTATTTACGAGCAATATGTATTCGCTCGCCACACTTTCACTCAGAAAATCGAGAGTCTGAATCCCCGACACTATGAGTGATTTGATTCTCATGAGATCCCTTAAAGTACCATTCTTGTCGTAGGCAATTCTAGTCGGGATAACACCGACAGAATAATAATGTTGCGTAAAATCGGGAGGCAGCATATTCTCAAACAGTCCCCCGGCAAGTACGTCGAATTGCGAAGAATGATATTTTAAATCATCTACCGAATCTATTACGACGAATTCAAATTCGAGATTCGCATTTCTGGCGAAATCTCTCAATATCTCATATTCAAACCCATGAGCTTTTCCTTCCGCTGTTTCCTCAAACATATATGGGGCATTGACATATCCCACGGTGAGCTTTCCGGTTTTTCTTATCGAAATCAGGAATACGAATGTCGTAAACGCAGCACCAAGCGCAAAAGAAGCGAAAGAAACATCCGGTGCCCCCATGAACATGAAAGCACCGGATGAAAAAGCACCGAACAATCCGAAAAGCAGTATATTTATCAGAAGATCTTTGCTCATGAAAAGGGCAAAAATCGAAATCAAAGACAAGAGCCAAAACACACTGCTAAGCATGAATTATTTCAACACCACCATGGTTTTGGAATTTCCGTCCGTATCAATACCGGCTTCTACGAGTAATCCGGATGGGTATGCCATACCGAGGAAAGATGTCAGCAGTTTGCTGAAGTCTACATACATGACACCAATTCCTTTTTTGAGTGAGAATTTGTCTGTAAGATTCTTAAACACGGAATTTTCCACGTAAGAAGGTGAGGAAGCCAGAACGGACACGTAATTATCAGGTTTTATTGTTGTTATAACCACTTTATCGTTGAAAATTATGAGATACATGTCTCCGATTGAAATTGATTCTATAGAATCGGTTCCATCATCCGTAGGAATCATGATGTAGCTGTAATTTCCATCATCCACCAATTTTCCTTTTTCTTTCTCGATGAGCTCTTTCAATATGGAAGTGTTTTCCATTCCGCCTGAAACAAGCATATCGAGAACCATTTCTCCGTTTTCATTCATGGAGATATCCATAGCCATGTCACCTTTTCCGGTGATCGAGTCCATGAATTTCCATACGTAGTTTTCAATTTCCGAGGTGATTTCAGTCTGCTTTCCCGTTTCGGAAAGAACATATTCGATAACCGGTTTCATATAACTCATAATATTCTTGAAATTACTGATTTCCATGGAACCTTTAATGAATCCCGGAAGTCTTTTCTGATAAAGCACGGAAAGGTCTGTGTTGGAATTAACCATCATGTTCTTGTAAGCTGCATCTTTGTAATCGTATTTCATAAATGTATCGAATACCAGAGCGTCATCCACATATACTTTTGTCCAACCGTATTCCACGCTTACCTTATCGAACATTTCAACAGGCATGTCAGGATATGTCGACTTGAGTATTGCGGCGGTGTCCATTCCGAATGAAGAATAGAAAGTCATCCAGTTGCTTGAAGAATAGGCCTTCATGAAATTAACATCTGAAGTTATGGGATTGCTCTTTGCTGTTTTTGCCGCAGCGATCGCTTCCGTACCCATGCCTATAAGCAAGGTGTTTCCGACTTTTTCTATGGTAACTCCATAAGGTGTGGGACCGTATTCAAGCGGCATTCCCAGAAGTTTTCCTATTGTTTTCAAACTGTTGTCCGGATTGACTGTCGGTTCGAGTACCAGACAAAAACTGACATTTTCGAACGCACTCATGAGAGGAAGCATTGCCGATGTCGGATCCATCATATCCATTGCGGAACCGTTTTCGAGTGACAGGGTATTCTGCATCTGATAGAGGGCATCGAAATTGATTTCTCCTACCGTAAAAAACGCCATATCACCTTTCAAAAGGCCCCAAATATTTTCGGGATTGAAATCCGGATCTGCATATTTCATGCTTTCAAACTGCTGTGTCAGCATGCCCTCAAGACCCATATCTCTGAGAAGAAAACCGAAAATCCCCGCACTTTTAAGTGCATCGTAATTTTTGGAATTGTTTTCGATTACCCCGACCATAGAAGCGCTGGACGGTATGAAATCTGTTACTTTTGCGAATGAAGCTACGGTGATCATTACCAACAAAACAACTACGAATAAAACTTTTTTCATTGAATACACCTCCTGAAATTTTAAGCCATATGTATTATATACTAAAATATTAACACAAAATAAAACTACGATTATTTTCCCGTAAGAGCGATGAATATATCCTCGAGAGTCGGTTCCACATAAGTTATGGTTTCTATACCGTCGAAGAATGAAGTTAAGAAAGCGGAAGAATTTTCTGATATGTTGAAAATATAAGAATTATCGTCTGTCTGAGAAAAATCGATCACGCTTTTGAACTTCGGTGAGGATTTCATCTTACCGTAATTCAAGTTGCCTCTGACAATTACCCCTATCGAATTCTTTTTTGAAAGAAATTCGCGTTTTAATTTTGAAACACTGTCAATTGCAATCAAATTGCCCTCGTTTATTATGGCTATTCGGTCGCATATCTCTTCTACCGACCACATTATATGGGAAGTCATTATAACCGTTGTTCCCTTATCCCTGATTTCCAATATGAAATCCCTTACAATTTGCCTGGATTGGGGATCCAGACCGTTGGTCGGCTCATCGAGTATCAACACTTTCGGATCGTGTATCAATCCCCTGCAAATGTTTATCTTCTGAATCATGCCTGTCGAGAAATTTTTGATTTTCTCGTTTCTCCAACCCCACATGTTGAAAGCTTTTAAAAGTGATTCTATTCGTATTCTGGAATTATCTTTATCCATTTTATACAGGCCGCAGAAAAGTGAAAGGTTTTCATATGCGGAAAGGTGAGGATACAGAACCGGTTTGGAAGGAACGTATCCGACGAGGTTTCTTATCTTCTTATGATTCGTATAAACACTTTGACCGTCCACTTTTACTATTCCCGAATCAGGTTTAACGAGTGTCACGAGGCATTTCACCAAAGTCGTTTTTCCCGCACCGTTGGGGCCGGTCAGTCCAAAAATTTCATCATCAAAAACGTCAAAAGAAACGTTATCAAGGGCTTTCGTCCTTCCGTACGATTTTTTTATTTTTTCTATTTCGATGATTTTATTTTCGGACATGTCTACTCCCCAGGTGTATTTTACTTTATCAGAACTTGTTTCTTCTGCTGAAATCCGTGACTATTTCCGAACCGGGTACTTCTATTTTACTGCTTTGCTGAGCCTGCATCTTTTCCGTTGCTTCTTTCATCATCTTTTCATACATCTCAAGTTCCGCTTTTATAGCCGACATATCACAGTTGAACCAGTTCATTATGCCCGTGGTAAGCTGTTCCACACTTGATTCGTCCACTCTTTCGACGGCGTCTATGTACTTCATAACGTTCAGCTGCTTTCTTACAGCGGATTTGACATCTTCTTCCGTCAATTTGCCGGAATCTACCAAAGCCGTTCCCATAACATTCATCCTGAACCTCAAGTCTTCCATGCCTGCGTTTATTGATTCCATTCTCGACATGAGAACGTTTAAAACCTGTTCCATTGAAATTTCCAAAACAAACCTCTCCTTTTCATCGAATATGACGATATATTTTACCATATAATTTTTAAACTCAGGAAAATGAATTTTTTTCAAATGACTGACGGTTGATTTCTGGCATAAAAAAAGCCCCCATTTTCTGGGGGCTTTTTTTATTAAAATTAGTTAGAAGCGTATCTCTTGTTGAAAAGGTAAATCCAGGTGGATATGTCGTCGTTTGTGATCTTGGAATCTTTCGGGTAAGCGATATCGCAGAGTGCGATGTCGGCTGCGTTGGTGGAACCTACTTTGGATACTATTGCCGCAAAGTCCAGTCCGTCAACTGTTCCGTCTCCGTTTATATCCAGATTGTCTCCCACATGTTTGCTTTCGGAGTCGAATATCGGGACGAACATTTCTCCGCTTTCCTTCATCCAGTCTCCGATTCCTATGGTTCCGTTGAACTGCTCTTCGGATATTGCCGGCAATACGTAGTATCCGCCGTCTCCCCAGGTGTATCCCCAGGAGTTCTTGATTATCCAGAAAAGGTCGGTTGTGATTTCAGGATTTCCAGGAAGTGTCGGGTCGTTGTACGTGTATTCCGTTATCGGTGTGTCGAGTATCGGCTGGGGATTTCCGTTGACTTTTCCGGAAAGCCTGACGTTTGTGAGTTCCGCAGCTGTTACCCATCCGACCATAGTTACGGCATGTCCTCCGCCGTATGTTCCAACTGTTGGTGAGTATATTCCCCTGCCGTATCCGTTGAAATCGTCCGGCACGGAGAAGCTTACGGATAGTGATCCGTAATTCTTCATAGCTGTTTTTATCATGTTGAGGTAATCGGCATATGAATAGCCTATGGCTCTGACTGACGCCGGTGACGGTATCATGATTGTTTTGTTGGATTTGAAAAGTGGTGCTCCGTATGCGGATGTCGGAAGCGGTATTCCCTCTTCGTTGGTTACGTATACCTGGGAATAGGGTGCGTTCTTTTCTTCCATGACTCCGTATCTGATGCTGTTGTAGGTGGAGAAGTATGCGTTTCCTCCGCCGAGTTTGTCCAGATCCTGGAGTATTCCGGTTCTGTATCTGTAAAGATCCCAGTTGATGTTGTGGTATCCTACCCATCTTTCGGAGAAGTCGTACTGGTTGTCAATGTTTCCGGCTGCATTTCCGTCAACCTGTATTGCCATTGCACTTTCGAAAGATCCCAGTGTGGAGAATGTCCAGCAGCTTCCGTACAGGTACTGGTCTCTTATTGGTTCAAGTCTGTAGAAGTAGGAATCTGTTATATTCTCCGGATTCACTAGTACGTATGAGGACATGAGCAGGTCGTCGGTGGTGTTCATTCTCGACTGTGCGCTTGCCATTACGTAGTTGTTTATCATTTCTTTTGTTTCGGCATTCAGTTCGAGGTTTCCGTTTAAATGTCCCATGAGATCGGATATGGAGTCTACATTTGCCTCCAGGTAATTACCGAAAAATTCTTCGTTTGCGGATGCTTCCCATTTCAATCCCATTTTTTCTATGTTTTCGTTGATCTTCATCGAAGCGTTCACCGATTCGTCAACGAGGCTGGCGAACGATACACAAGCCATAAGCAATACGGCTATTGTTATGAGGGTTATTTTCTTCATTATATGTTACCTCCCCATTCTACTGTAAGTGGGTTGAAGTCTATGACGAAACCGTCCACACTTCTGTTTTCACTGTCTTTGAACGTCGGGTTCGGAAGGTCGGGGTATGTTACATATGTGTCCCAGTATCCTTCGTATACGAGGTTTATGTTTGCACTTGTCGCTTCGGACAGGGGTTTCACTTCAAACGTGAGTATCGCGAAATCGGTGGACAGTGGTGCCGCCTGTTCTTCGCCTTCCATTATGCCTTTGTAAAGTATTACGGCGTTGTTGTCGGCATTCATCTTGTATGCGGATACTTCTTTCTTTCCGTCGAAGAAGTTGGTGAATTCGACTTTTGTGAGTGCCAGGTCATCGTCGAAGTTAACAGCAAGCTGCATGAATTTTGTGTCGTATATCTCCGCGAAGTTCGCAACGTTTTCTGCCGTGACTTTCACTTTGAATGTGGTTGCCCTGGAACCGGAGGTCAGCGGAGCATCCAGATCGAGGTCGATAACAGGCTTGGTATCGGAATCGTATCTTTCCCTGAGCATGAACATGCCGTAGGAATCTATGGCATCATCCTGAGACAGGAAATATCTCGAATGGGGTACGTTGAGTTCGAATCCGACTGTTGCCAGATGTACGGTGAGAACCGCTCCGGTGTAAACTCCTGAAATACCTACGAATCTTACGTCTATCTTGTTTTCGTAATACACGAATTCTTTGATGTGGAACACTGTGGAGTACGCATTGAGTTCGTACGGCATTGTCAGCCATGGATGCTGCTGAGCATTAGTGGTTTCGGTCCATGCGTCGTATATGCCGTCGGAATTCGTATCCACGAGATTCAGTCTGATTCTCTCGTTGATTGTTTCGTTGGTTCCGGGAAGCACGTAGGAAGAGTATTTGTAGAACTTGAAATCTACATCCGTTGCCGCGCCTGAGAGCAAGCCCTTCGCGCTGTCAACGTATACCACTCCGTTTGACGACTGGTACATCTCTTCATACAGTTTTGTGACTTTAAATGAGAATCTTTTGCTGGTGGATCTCGAACCTACCGGGGAAAGAACCCCAACGTAATTTCCCTCTTCGGCAACTGCCAAAACTACTTCGGTAACGTTGCTGAGTCTCTGTACCTCAACGCCGTTTCTTGAAAGAACGAAATTACATGCTGCCGGTGCTCCGTTGGAATCTTTCCATGCCAATCTGATTACCGAATTAGGTGCAAGTGTCTGCCCATCTTCGATGTTGGAAAGTGCCTCGTCAATTACGATTGGAATGAATGGATCCGGTGGATTTACTTTGGTACAGCTTGCAAAAAATAACACGACTACCAGGAAAACCAAAACTAAACCTGAAAGTTTCTTCATAAAATACCTCCCTTATGGTAATGATGAATCAGTATTGAAATTGTTAACAGAGATTTCCTGTATATTCTATCATAAAACGGAAATATTTTGTTTTTTTTCATAACGTAGATTCTATTACAAAAAATATCAAATTGTATACGAAAGAAGTGAATTCAAAAAACTAAAAATATCCATATTCATTACCCAAATAAGTTGCGCTCGAAGAAAGAAGTAGGACAAAAAATGAAATAAACCTAAAAGATGAATTACAATATTAGGAAGTGCATTTATAATATCAAAATATAGAAATTAAGAAAATTATTGAAAAAATGAAAAGCAACGACTCATACCCGTCAAAAAATAAGTAAAAGAAAGAATCTAGTACAAAGAAAAAAGAATGCCCCCTCTTCAATTCAGGGAGCATTCCTATATTTGTATTCAACTATTTTGTCTAACTCTTCAAGGTCACATCAGATGCATAAAATGCATCTTAACTTTTTAAAATCAAATTAGTTATTTCTTAAATTATACAGATATACCCAGGTGGAAATGTCATCCGGAGTTACTTTTCCGTCTTTCGGATAGGCAATATCGCCATCTTCGCTGTCTTGTCCGAGAAGGGCAACTATCGCATCGAAGTCTTTCTTATCGACTTTTCCATCTTTGTTGATGTCAAGGCTGGTTTCTGTATGATGTGCGGCAGATTCAAAAACGGGAACGAACATCCATCTGCTTTGTATGTGCCATGTACCTATTGGTTTCGTACCGTTGTATTCGTCTTCTGAAAGTACGGGGATTACAAAATATCCGCCGTCTCCCCAGCTGTATCCCCAGGAATTTTTGACTATCCAGAATTCCGTCGCTGTTTTCAGTACTCCGCCTACATAGGCATCATTGTAAGTGTACTCGAGAATCGGAGTCGGCATTATCGGCTGATCATCTTCGATAACTTTCGCACCGAGTATTACGTCGGCGAGATCCGCACCGGAAACCCATCCCACGAGTGTAACGGCATGTCCGCCGTCATTATTGCTCTGTGGAACTGTCGGAGTGTATATACCGTGAGAATAACCGTTGAAGTCACCTGGAACTGCATAGCTCACAGATACGGAACCGAGGTTGTATATTGCGGTTTTTATCATGTTTGTGTATTCTTCATAAGTATAGCCAAGTCCTCTTGCTTCGGCTGCAGTAGGTATTACAACGGCTTTGGAAGAATGAGTTCTCGGTGCGGTGTAAGCTCTTGTGGGAAGTGGTATACCATCCAGGTTGGAGATGAAAACATCGGAATAAGGAGCGTTAACTTCTTCTATCATTCCGTATCTCACGCCGTTGTAATGGGAAAAATATGAGTTCCCGCTACTTAATTGGTCTTTGTCGTGGAAAGTAAACCAACCCTGTGTAGGTGCTGTAGCCCAATTTATATTGTGATAGCCTACCCATCTTTCGGAATAGTCGTATTTGTTTTCTACGTTACCCTGAACCTGTTTGCCGTCGAGCTGAACAGCCTGCGCACTTTCGAATGCTCCGAGTGTGGAAAATGCCCAGCAGCTTCCGAACAGATACTGATCTCTTACGGGTTCGAGTCTATAGAAGGTGGGGACGTTTATTTCTTCTGGTCTGAGAAGAATCAAAAATGACCAGAGAAGATCGTCAGTTGTTGTCATTCTCGATTGGGAATCGCTTTCGTTCAGGTTGGAGAAAATTCTGTTTCTCATTTCAGCAGGAAGGAATATGTACTGGTTGAGAATACCGTTCATTTCCTCGAAACTGGAAGAAGCGTTTACGTATTTTTCCAGAAAGTCGCTTTTAAAATCCGCTTTCCAGGAGGCATTGTTCTCATCTATGCTTTTGTTCACCGAATTCAGATAATCTGAGGCATCGAAAGCAAAGAATGACAGAGTAAAAAGAACCAATAAAGAAACTAAAAATATTTTTTTCATACACTTCACCTCCGATTTTAAGAGTCTAATAAGCTGATTGGGGTGTAATCAATTATAAACCCGTCGACATTTTTATTTTCGCTGTCCTTGAAAAGCTGGAGATAATTCGTGCCGTAACCTGTATCGTACAGCAACTCAATAGTAGGGGCGACATCTCTGGCTCCTGCGGGATCTGCGGATACTTCGAAGGTTACACTTGCGAAGTTTTCTGTAATAGGCGCAGTTTCATCGTCTTCGTTGGTGAAAGCCCTTATGAGAACCAAAACGCGGTTTTCCTCATCAAGATAATAGGAAGTGAAGTCTTTCATTCCACTCATGAAATTGCCGAATTCTACTTTTTCCACGGAAAAATTTTCACCATATGAAAGACATATCTGCATATATCTTGTATCGTATATGCTTGCAAAATTTGCAACATTTTCGGCGTTGATGTTAACTTTAATACTTCCTAAAGCCCTTATTCCATCAGGTTCAAGACTGAAAACGGGTTTGTTGTCGGAATTGTACCTTTCTCTAAGCATCATTATATGTCCGTCATAGGCTCCAGCTCCGTCAGGTTCTGATCCTATGTATTTCGTGTGAGGTACGTTAAGGTCAAAACCCACCGTGGCGAAAACTAACGGTGAATTATAGCTTAATTTCGCACCATTATGTGCGGGATTATATCCATCGATTATTTTGAGGTTCCAGACTTCCATTTTTTCTTCGTAAATTGCAGTATCTGCTATAACTGCGGTTCCATATGGAGTGAGAACAGTGCTTGGGAAAAGTGCGGGAGCTTGTTGTGCAAACGCTGCAACAACCTGCCATTGATCGTATACTCCGTCATCGTCACTGTCTATGAGTGCCAGTCTCTCCCTGACATTTTCAGTTTCGTTGGTACCGGGTACTGCATTACTGCCCAAACGGTAAAAACGAACTCCCGTAACCGGAGAAGCACCGGCGTATTTTGTGAAAGCCTCTGAAAGGTCTTCAACATAAAGCCTACCGGCGTTCGAGTGATAGAGTTCTTCGTAAAGCTTGTTAACCGAGAATGCTATTCTTTTGGAACTGGCTGCTCGCTGTCCGGAAAGAGAGAATTCAGCAACATAATTGCCTTCTTCGGTTACTTTTAAAGAAACGCTTTCTACCTCAAGCTGTTCTTCGACTTTCACCCCGTCTTTAAAAAGCACAAAATCGCATTTCAAAGCTTTTCCGTTCTGATCGGTCCAGTTGAAACCGATTATGGAATTGGGTGCGAGAACGCTTCCGTCTTTGACTGATGCTAAATTATTAGCATCGATTACTATTTCGGGCTGCACCGGAACTACTACTTTGGCACAGCTTGCGAAAAACAACACGATTACTAAGAAAACCAAGACTAACCCTGAAAGTTTCTTCATAAAATACCTCCCTTATGATAATGATGGATCAATATTAAAACAGCCCCTTGAGATTCCCTGTATATTTTATCATAAAACGGAAATACTTTGTTATTCTTTCTTTATAAAACAGAATTTTCTTATAGAACCATAATTTATGCAAAACATAGCAGAAAGGGACTAACTTTATCTTTTCATTATATCACCAAATATGACGATAAACAAACAACCCTTTTGCATTTGTGCAAAAGGGTTGTTTGTTGAATCTTGAATATTTATTCTATCAGGGTAGATCTACGTAGAAGTTGAAAGTGTTGTCCCCCGGAACGAGCAAAACGTTCTTCCTCGCTACACCAATCTGGTTGACAGGGTCCAAACCCTCTACGAAACCAAAATACAGATCGTATATTCCCGGATCGAGGCAGATGAATTCAAGTGTTCCGATCTCATTTGTCTTACCGTAATAGTCAGGTGCTATAAATCCTTTAGGTTTTATTGTAACGTATACGGGGGATGATGCGTCTGTTGTTCCCGAAGCATATGAAGTCACTGTCAGGTTGGCACCGTTTCCTATGGAAGAGGTATCGACCAGAAGTGAAGCGTCCGCCTGTACGAGCCCCCATCCGCTGTCTTCGTCAAATCCCGCCTTCATTATGTCTTCCGCGCCTTCTATGAGCATCTCCCTTATGGTGTAAGGATTGTAAGGTATTGCTCTCGAGCTGTTTGGAGAACTGGTCATGAGTTTTTCTACGAGCAATGCAATAACTCCAGTAACATGGGGCGATGCCATTGAAGTGCCGCCGTAAAGCGCGTATGGCTGTTCAAACACGAATTCTGCGGTATCCCAGAGTGGGACTGTGGATAGAATTGTATAGTCGCCGGGAGCGGAAACCGTTAGCCACTGGCCACGGGAGGAAAAGTGTGTTATTCCTTTTGTGGCTGTGGAAGCCGCAACGTTTATTATTCCAGGATATGCTGAAGGATGTGTGATTTGGTTGACGTGATCGTTTCCCATTGAAGAAACATGTACCACACCATTCTTCAAGCCGTAGTTGAATGCTTCAAGCAACGTGTTGGAGTAACCCTTCCCGCCCCAGGAATTGTTCGTGACCTGGGCACCGTTGTCAACTGCCCATACGAGTCCGTCAGCAACAAATATATCTCCTATGTAGGAATCCGGACAGTCGGCATCGAAAATCCTTATGTTCATTATTCTGGAATTATACGCTACTCCGGTAATTCCGAATCCGTTGTTTTCTGCCGCTATGGTTCCCGCAACATGTGATCCATGTGTCTCAGCTCCCTGGGAATTGTCGGTTGCCGGAGCCAGAATCGTCGCAGACCATGGTGCGTAGCCTCCGATACACTGGTTTATCAAATCGGGATGGCTCATGTCGATTCCCGTGTCTACAACCGCAACGATAACTCCGGCACCGGTATATCCCATATCCCACGCCTGTGGAGCGTGTACCATTTTTGATCCCCAGTTGAATTCTTCAAGGTCCGGTATTGCCCTTGATTCTGTCTTTTCCTGATCGTTTTTTACGATTTCTATGAGTTCTCTTTTAAAGCTCGGTTCTATGAATCTCACGTTTTTCCTTAAATTTTTGTCCTCTGCCAACTCTTTCAAAATTATTTCTTTCATATCATTTACGTTTTTATCAAAGGTTATCGAAAGCACTTTTATCTGTGGTACGATTTTCTGTATGTCCATGCCAAGTTTGACTGCCATGCTCTGAATTACATCTATATCCACATAGCCTATGTTCAGAACACCTTCGTAATATTCTCCCTCCGAAGCATTCCAGATATCGCCTATCTCTCCCGTCGGATTTTCTAAGGGATCGCCGGACTTTATCAAACTTGAGTTAGTACATGCTGAGAAAAATACCATCAAAGAAATCAAAATGGTGAGAAAAAACAAGGTCTTTTTCATATTACTCACCCCTTCCTTTCGAAACAGTAACCGGTAAATCCTTGCCTGTCGTGAATCCGTTGTAGTTTTCGGCATCGTTATTCCATCTGTCATAACCATAGCCAAGATCCACAGATACCGAGAACGCTATGTAAAAACCGCCATTCACATCGGGTGGCCTGATGTAAGTTGCGGCAGCGTAATCCATACCCCATTCATACGATTTATAAGCTTCAAGACCCGAATACGGATAAAGAACCGCACCCTGTCCCTCGGGTATTTCGATCCATGTCAGATCGTAAGTTTCTTCGTCTACCTCGTCGTAATAAGTTCCGGAAAGGAACGGTATTGAGATTATTTTAGGCCCATATGTTTTGAAGCCGCCTGCCGTAGCCACATCTACGCAAATATGCTGCTGGTCGTTGTGTACACAATCGTATATCCAGAGCAGAGAGTCGTATATTATACTGGCTTCCGGAGTCACGCCCATTCCCACCTGTGCCGTCTCGGAAGTACCTTGTTTAACGGGTTTCCAGGAGAAAACAGGTGTTTGTGACACGTTTACCGCTCCGTGGGCGGGGGTTATTAATTCCACCTGGAATATATCAAGCGGTACGAGTTCCATTATATTAGAATCGGCCGATTCTGTTCCATCTGCGTAGACACTTCTTACCTTGTACCACGAAGTTTTTCCCGGCTCAAGACCATATCCGCTGTCAAAACCGTTTGTGACACTTCTGAATGCGATTTTTCGGAAACCGGTGGTCGCGGATGTTTCGGACCTGTAGATGTTGTAGCCTATCGGTGCGTCACCTGCAGCCGGTGCGGTCCAGGCTATCTGAACGAATATATTGCAACCATCCGGAGCTCCCCTTTTCGCGTTTGTCGAGACAAGCGGAGCCCTCAACATTTTTCCGGATCTGTCCACCAACGGTGATTCGTCTCTCGGATCCACATAATATTGGACATTTGCATCGCTTGTCCAGGAAACAAGATATAATCCCGTAGGGCTTGCCGAAGCGGTAACGGGTGCCGCTGCATTTGTAATATTCGCAAAATAAACCAGATCGAGTCTGGCCCTGTTCTGATCGTAAACCACGAAATGAACGGGAACTGTCCCGTTTTTCCCGGCAAATGAAAGATCGAATGTCACATTCTTTATGTTGGCATCGTTTGCCGACCCATCCCTTACTCCTGCCCAGGGGACGTAATCGACGCCGGCGTACATCACGTCCCAGTATTTATCGGAGGTAACATGCGCCTGAAACGGAATCGCACCGGCATTGCTTATATCAAGCGGGGTCGTTCCATCCGGCAGGGTAAAGGTTACGTTGATATTGGGAACCGCAGTCCAGCTCGGATCCATCATGGCTCGGTTGGCTGCCATCGTTACCATCTGGTTTTGAGCCGAGGCGCCTAAAGCTCCGGTTACATTCAACCCTTTAACAACACTCGGAGCGTAGTCCTTCTTTGTTGCTTTTACTTGCACACCTTCCAGAGATTCACTTCCTGTCCAGCGTATCTGTACGAGTACGAAGCCTTCTCCATCTGTCTTTCCCGTACCCAAAACGTTTCCGACATTATCCAATATCGCTACGTCAGCGTTTTCAAGAGCCGGTCCTGTTACCCCACTCCAGAACTGAGACGGGTATCAAAGCAAGATATTGGTCGGGTCCGACTTTGACGCAGCTTATGAGCAGGAAAGCCAGTAAAACAAAAAAAACAACCGCGATGGTTCTTTTCATAATCTCCCTCCTTGTTATAATGTTAAGATGTAAGGTATAGAATGTGTAATTTACAAATGATTATAGCATTTTTGACAGAAAATATGATAGTTTAATTGATAAATATATCAGAATATTAATCAAAAATATTTAATAACTAAAAATATATGGGAGAGCTCATGGTATAAAAACATTGGAATATATGTTTTTATAAATGGCAGAAGCCCGATATGAATTTAGAAGAAATATATAAATGTTAATAGATTATTTAATAATAGCATTACATATGCGAAGAAAATACAGCTATATGTGAATTTAGCATATATAACTATATCGGGAATAAAAATGGGGATTTCAAATCCCCATTTTTACAAAGTTCAACTAAAGCTCGTATATTCCTGAATACTTTTTGTCTATATAATCCATGAAGAATTTTGTTGAAAGTTCTTTTCCGGTGGTTTTTCTGATTAAAACATCAGGGGTGTATAATTTTCCGGTACTGTGTATGTTTTTGTTCAACCATGATTTCAGCTTGCCGAATTCTCCGTCACGGATATTGTCATACGTTTCGGGAGTTTCTTCGCAAATAGCCGAGAATATCTGCGCCGCGTAAAGGTTGCCGAGCATATAAGAAGGGAAGTATCCGAACATTCCCCAGGACCAGTGAACATCCTGCAGCACACCTTCGGAATCGGTTGCCGGTTTTATGCCGAGATATTTTTCCATCAATTGGTTCCAGACTGAAGGAAGTTCGTCGACAGTTATACTGCCTTCGAAAAGCGCTATCTCTATTTCGAATCTCAGCATTATGTGGAGGTTGTACGTGACTTCATCCGCTTCGGTACGTATCATAGAAGGTTTCACCGTGTTTATTGACCTGTATAATTCTTCAGTGCTGCAGTTGAATTTTCCGGGGAAGTATTCTTTCAAATGCGGATGTATGAATTCGATGAATTGTTTCGATCTGCCGACGTTGTTTTCCCACAGTCTTGACTGGGATTCGTGTATTCCGAATGAAGCGGCCGAATGCAGAGGTGTCCATATGTATTCTTCGGGGAGTCCCTGCTCGTAAATTGCATGTCCTCCCTCATGAAGTGAACTGTAGAAACAATCGGAGAAATCGTCTTCGCTTACCCTTGTCGTTATTCTCACATCACCGGGCGCATATCCTGTGGTGAAGGGATGTGTCGATAAATCCATCCTGCCTGCTTTAAAATTATAGCCGAATTTCTCAAGCGCGAATTTCGACAATTCCAGTTGAATGTTCTTGGGATACTTTCCGGCGAGTAATGATTCGTCCGGTTTGTTGCCTTTCTTAATTTTAGAGAGCATGTCGGTCAAAAACGGCTGGAGTTCGGCGATGATTTCCTTCAATCTTTCTGATTTCATGCCGGGTTCGAAATTAGACATCAAAGCTTCGTAGCCGTTATCGAGTTCGGGGTATATCTTCTCTCTGTATATTTCCCCCACCTCTTTTGTCAGTGAGACAATTTCCTTCAGATCTCCGCTGAAAATCGAAAAGTCATTCTCCTGCCTTGCTTTTTGCCAGCTTTGCTGTGCCATTACCCGTAATTTTATCATTTTTTCAAAAGTTTCTTTCGGAACTGCCTTTGTCCTCAGATAATCCCTTTTAGCTTCTATAACCATGGCTTTTTCGGGTTCTGAAAGGCTGTCGAATTCATTTTCCAAACCGTCAAGCAGTTTCTGTGTTTTTTCGGATATGAACATATCATATGAAATCGAATGAAGCAGTGAAAGAGTGTCAGAACGAGATTTTATGCCATCCGGAGGCATGTTGACATTTTGATCCCAATTTAGCAGCCCTGAAGCGCTGTGAAGCATTTCGATTTTTTTGTTGTGTTCTAAAAACTGTTCCATGTTCTTATTCATGTTTGTCCCCCTTTGGATTCGAATTCACATAATTATACCAGTAATTTAAATTGATTGTTTTTCCTAATCAATTCTTAAACAAATTATCAATGGCAATAACTAAAGATATTTTATAATAATTTTGTGTTTTTTCCCTTTAATCATAAATAATCACCGTCTATTGCCGTTTTTTATTTTTATTTAATATGATATACTAATAATCGTATAGATAGATAAAATCATACTGATTTTTACCACAGGGGGTGGCGAATGAGAATCGGAAATCATCCAATTCTTTCTTTTGTTCGTGCCGAAAAGGTCAGCTTTCTCTATGACGGCAAAGAAGTACACGGTTTTAAAGGCGATACGATAGCGGCCGCTTTGCATGCGCTGGGTATTTACACTTACTCGCACAGTCCGGTCAATAATAATCCCAGGGGAATATTCTGTGCCATAGGGCACTGTTCGTCGTGCTTGATGACAGTTGACGGCGTTCCCAATGTCAGAATATGCATTACCGAGATAAAGGAGGGCATGCAGGTTCAATCGCAGGGCAAAAGAGGTGTTATAAGTGTTGAGAACTGATGTTTTGGTTATCGGCGGGGGGCCTGCGGGAATAAGTGCCGCTCTTGCCGCTTCGGAATTTGGGCTGGAAGTCATATTGGTCGAGGAAAGAGATTTTTTGGGCGGACAGCTTATAAAGCAGACGCACAGATTTTTCGGATCGAAAAATGAACATGCCGGTGTAAGGGGAATAAAGATAGTAGAAGAGCTCAGGGATAAGCTCGGATCAAATAAGAGAATCAGCGTTTTGACTGGCAGTACCGCGACGGGAATATACGAAGACGGTATTGTTACCGTTTTGAAAAATGGCCGGGTCGAAAAAATAAAACCTGAAAAAATCGTAGTCGCATCCGGAGCTTTTGAAAAATATCTGCCATTTGAAAATAACGACATACCCGGAATATTCGGGGCGGGTGCCGTACAGACTCTCATGAATATTTACGGGGTGCTTCCGGCAAAAAAAGTCCTGATGATAGGTTCGGGAAATATAGGACTTATAGTATCATATCAGCTGGTGCAGGCCGGAGTCGAAGTTAAAGCGGTTGTCGAAGCCGCACCCAGTATCGGAGGGTACCTTGTACACGCTTCAAAATTGAGAAGACAGGGGATACCGATAATGACTTCCCCATACCATCAAAAGGGCTATAGGTACCGAGCATGTTGAAGGTGCGGTTATAATGCAGCTCGACGATAAATGGCACAGAAATACCGGGTACGGAGAAAATAATCGAATGTGATTCGATTTGCCTCGCGGTTGGTCTGAGTCCTTTATACGATTTGCTTTCCCAGGCAGGCTGCGATATGAAATACGTTCCTGAACTCGGAGGAAGAGTGCCGGTCCGTGATGAAAGACTGAGAACCACGGTTGAAGATATTTATGTCGCAGGTGATGTTGCCGGAATTGAAGAGGCCACAGCTGCCATGTTAGAAGGAGAATTGGCCGGTTTGGATATCGCTTTGACGCTAAACTGCGGTTCAAGGGCAGAAGAAAGGCTTGAGGAAGTGGAATTGTCGCTGAAATCTCTTCGTGCGGGCCCCACAGGCGAAAAAATAAGGAACGGTATTTCTAAATTAAACAAAAGGTAAAATCGAAAGTGACATACGCAGATCTCGATTACAGGGGTTTGGAATCTTTGCTGAAAGATGGAATACCCGACAGCGGTAACGTAAATTCAAAACTCCCTGATGAAAATCGACTTGAAAAAGGAGCGGAGTCGCTGTTATCGAATGTTATCAGAGTATTCCGTGCGATCCTTGCATGCACAGCTGTCCTTTTGGTGCGATTATTTTTAAAGATATCAACGATATTCCCCAGATTGATTTTGAAAAATGTACCGGATGCGGGGCATGTATTAACAATTGTCCCGGATTGGCCATATTTGTTGTAAACAGAGATTTCGGTGAAAATACCTCAACTGTCAAAATCCCATACGAATTTTTACCACAAACCCGTTAAGGGACAATCAGTCGAAGTACTCAACAGAGAAGGGAAAAATATTTGTACCGGAAAAGTGATCCAGGTACTTGACGAGCCAGAGCACAGGATAAGACCTCGGTGATTACCGTTGAAGTCGATAAAGAGTATTTTAACGAAGCGAGAAATTATAAAGGTGGTGGCTTTGGATGAAATGAAGACAAGATAATAGTTTGCAGATGCGAAGATGTCACTTTAAAAGAAATCAGGGGACATAATTGCAGAAGGATACACACACCATAGAAGAGGTTAAAACGGATAGCGAGAACGGGTATGGGGCCCTGTCAGGGAAAAACCTGCACTCAGATAATTGCGAGGGAAATATGCCGTGTTACGGGTCAAAAAATTGAAGACCTTGATTTTCCCGAATACCGCCCCTCCTTTTGGCGGGGGTGTTGTTTGCGGAGATAAACCGGAGGGTGATTGTGATGAAGAATAAGGCATCAGTTGTGATAATCGGCGGTGGGATAACCGGGTGTGCTACCGCATTTTATCTTGCAGAAAAGGGTATGAAAGATGTGGTACTCGTTGAAAAAAGCTTTTTGTCTTCGGGAGCCACAGGTCGATGTGGAGCCGGTGTAAGGCAGCAATGGGGAACTTATCAGAACTGTCTGCTTGCAAAGGAAAGTATGGAAGTCTTCGAGCATCTGAATGATATTCTTAAAACCAGGAGAGATGTGGAATTAAAACAGAAAGGATATCTTTTGCTTGCCTTCTCCGAAAAAGAAAAAAGAACAATTTATAAAGAATATAGAAGTTCAGCATGAGCTTGACATTCCGTCAAAACTTGTGACACCGGAAGAGGCGAAGGAAATAGTGCCGATTCTGAATACCGAAGATGTGGTATGCGGGGCATTCTGCCCTACCGACGGACATTTGAATCCTTTTCTGACAACCGCTGCGTATGCCCAAGCCGCCCAGCGTCTTGGAGTCGAAATAAATAAAAAATACGTCGGTTATCTCTCTATAGACAGAATAGGGGACTCGATAAGAGGTGTCCGCACGGATAAGGGTTATATTGAAACTGATTAAAATACTCAATGCTGCGGGCGGATGGGCGCAGGATATAGGAAAAATGGCCGGACTTGAGCTACCGGTTCTTTTCGGAAAGACATGAAATACTCGTCACAGAGCCGGTAGACGCCGTTCTTGATCCCATGGTAATGTCCTTTTCCTACAACATATACTGCCAGCAATCTCCTCACGGCAGTTTCATCATGGGATACGGTCCCAAGGACGAACCTCATGGGAAAAATACAAGAAGCTCTCATAAATTCTTATACGAGATGTCGAAAAAGGTTACAAGATTACTGCCTGCCACCGAAAAACCTCAGAGTGGTAAGGCAGTGGGCGGGGGATGTACAATATTTCACCGGACAGACAGCCGATAGTCTGCGAGTCAGGTGAAGTAAAGGGATTTTTCATGGCGATAGGATTCAGCGGACATGGTTTCATGCTTTCTCCCGCAATAGGGAAATACATGTCCGATCTCATAATTGGCGATGAACCATGTTATGATTTGACACTCGACCTTGGGAGATTTGAAAGAAACGAAAGCATAGCCGAGCCGTCGGTGGTTTAGCTTGTGAATATCAAAACAGGAGGATGAATGAATGAACGGTATTAACATTTTTGACAGACCGCAGAATGAACCAATTTTTTTCTTACAGGCCGGACAGCCTCGGAAAGAATGGATCTCGTTAAAAAAATAGAGTGAACTCAAAGAAAAAGTAATCGAAATCCCTTTGATCATAGGTGGAAAAAGAAATTAAAACCGGGAATACCGACTTTTGTGTGATGCCTCATGATCACGGACATACGCTCGCCATATATCACAAAGCCGGTGATAAAGAGATAGATATGGCTATAGACAGTGCTATGGAAGCTAAGAAAATATGGGAAGAGTTTACCTGGGTTGAAAGGGTTGCCATATTCAAAAAAGCGGCTTCATTACTTGCGGGAAGCTGGAGAAGCACGCTAAATGCCGCTACGATGCTCGGACAAAGTAAAAACGCTTTCCAGGCCGAAATAGATTCAGCCTGTGAACTTATAGATTTCTTCAACTTTAATTCCTATTTTCTGACGCAGCTTTATCAGGACCAGCCGTATTCTCCTTCCGGAATGTGGAACAGAAGTGAATACCGGCCGCTTGAAGGATTTGTTTTTGCCGTCACTCCGTTTAATTTTACATCCATAGCCGGCAATCTTCCCACGGCCCCTGCGATAATGGGAAATACGGTGGTTTGGAAACCTGCATCATCGGCAGTTTATTCCGCTTATTTTCTCATGAAGTTGTTTGAGGAAGCCGGATTGCCTGCAGGAGTCATAAATTTTCTCCCTGGTTCGGGTTCGAAAGTCGGAAGTAAAGTACTGGTACATCCTGATCTTGCCGGTATTCATTTTACCGGGTCGACAGGTGTGTTTCAGACGATGTGGAAAACCGTCGGAGAAAATATCGCAAATTACAAATCCTATCCGAGAATAGTTGGAGAAACAGGTGGCAAGGACTTCATATTCGCCCATAAGTCTGCCAGGGTTCAGCCATTGGTTACGGCAATGATAAGAGGGGCTTTCGAATACCAGGGGCAAAAATGCTCGGCGGCTTCAAGAGCCTATATTCCCGATAACATATGGCCTGAAGTAAGAGAAAATCTCATAGACCAAATCGGTACGATAAAAATGGGGTCTCCGGAAGATTTTACCAATTTTTTCAATGCCGTAATAGATAAAGGTGCTTTCAACAGCATAAAAGAGTATGTCGATTATGCAAAAAACAGTGATGATTGTGAGATAATTACAGGTGGATTATGCGACGATTCGAAAGGCTATTTCATAGAACCCACAGTCATCGTAGCTAAGAATCCCCGATTTAAAACCATGGAAGAGGAAATATTCGGCCCCGTGCTGACAGTTTACGTATACGATCATGAAGAATATGAGAGTGCTTTGAAATTGTGTGACGAGACATCCCCATATGCGTTGACCGGAGCGATTTTCTCCCAGGACAGGGTAGCGGTAAAAATGGCTGACAGGATTTTGAAAAATGCGGCAGGCAATTTCTACATAAACGATAAACCGACTGGGGCCGTAGTTGGTCAGCAGCCTTTCGGAGGTGCGAGGGCTTCCGGTACGAACGACAAAGCCGGAAGTGCCATGAATCTTTTGAGATGGGTATCGGTCAGATCGATTAAAGAGACTTTCGATCCCCCGGTTTGCTATAAATATCCGTTCATGGAAAAATGATATATGAAGAGGCGGGTATCCGCCTCTTTTTTTTGGAGGTATTATTTTTGAAAAAAAGCAAAGTAAGGGATTCGGACAGGACAAAGATTATAAAAAGAGCTTCTTTGGTCGGTATCGTAGGAAATATGTTCCTCGCGGTTATTAAAATCGTGACAGGTGTGCTTACCGGAAGTATGGCGGTACTCGGAGACGGTATAGACAGCAGCACCGATATAGTTACTTCTCTGATATCTTTTTTCACCGCAAACATAATCGCGAAACCGCCTGACAGGGTACATCCCTACGGTCATGCAAGGGCAGAAACCATAGCCACCAAGGTTTTATCCTTTGTCATATTTTTTGCAGGAGTGCAACTGGCATACACGAGTGTTCAGAAATTGTTGATTCCCGAAGAGATAACCATTCCGGGAATAATGGCGATATGGGTTACACTTATTTCGATTGCCGGTAAACTCTTTCTTGCATTTTATAAATTCAATACGGGCAGAAAAACGAGCAGTCTGATGCTCATCGCCGACGCGAAAAATATGAGGAATGACGTCGTAATATCCGTCACGGTTTTGATAGGGTTATTCGTGACAATTAATTTTAATTTCGGTTTATTCGATGTGATAACCGGCTTGATAGTAAGCGTATGGATTCTCAAAGTTGCCTGGGAAATATTTAAAGAAACCAGTCTTGAACTCATGGAGGGAATTGATGACGACAATGTATACTCTCAACTCTTCGCGGCAGTCGATAATATCGAAAATGCTTTCAATCCCCATCGTGCGAGAATAAGAAAGCTCGGTTCGCTTTACGTAATCGACCTCGACATAGAGGTGGAAGGCAGGAAAACTGTTACCGAAGCACATGAAATATGCAAAAGATTGGAGAAAGAGATAAAACTAAAAATAGAAAACGTATATGATATCATTGTACATGTAGAGCCACTTGGAAATGAAGAGGAAGAGGAGAAATACGGCCGAAGTAAAAAATCCGGAACCATATGAGCTATTTAACTGAATTAGGAGGGAAAAGATGAGAGTTACCGATATAATTCCCGTAGCAAGAGGAAAGGCACCTGCCGATCTTATTCTTAAGAATGCGAAAGTGGTAAATGTTTTCACCGGGGATATAGAATATACGAATGTAGCCATTTACCGCAAGAGAATAGCCGGACTCGGAGATTATACCGATGCCGGTCAGATAATAGATTTGAATGGAAGGTATCTCGTACCCGGTCTTATAAATGCGCATCTTCATATCGAAAGTACCATGCTTGAGCCAAGAGAATTTGCAAAAGCCGTCCTCGCAAGGGGAACGACCACTGTAATCGCCGATCCACACGAAATAGCGAATGTTATCGGTCTCAAAGGCGTGGATTTTTTTCTGAGATATACCGAAGGAATACCGTTGAACATATATTTCATGATTCCTTCAAGTGTTCCGGCAACTTCTTTCGCAGACAACGGTGCGAGTGTAAAGGTAATGGATATGATCGGATTCATAGAAAAGCATCCGAGAGTTCTCGGCCTGGGGGAAGTTATGAATTATCCCGGGATACTCAATCAGGATGAACAGATGATAACAATGATAGAGCTTTTCAGACATAAGTACAAAAAAATTGACGGACATGCGCCAAATCTTCGCGGGAAAGATCTGAACGCTTATGTGGCTTCGTTTATAAAATCCGATCACGAGAGCACGCAGGCCGATGAAGCCTATGAAAAACTCGGCAGAGGCATGCAGGTGTTGATGAGATATGGAAGCGGAGAGCAAGATCTTGAGAATTTACTCAGCATAGTAAATCCAATGAGAGCCCCATATCTGTCTTTCTGTACCGATGACAAGCACCCGGAAGACATTATAAATGGCGACATCGATGAGATGATAAGGATTTCCGTGAAACACGGAGTTGATCCCATAATGGCTATTTCAATAGCGTCCATTAATTCCGCCAGGCATTACGGCCTGAGGAGCATGGGTGCGATAGCACCGGGGTACAAAGCGGATATGTTAGTTGTTGAGGACTTGAACGACTTCAGGCCTTCGGTGGTGTTTAAGGATGCCCGTATAGTGGCGGAAAACGGAAAATGTACCGCGATTTTCCCGGAACCTTTTGTCAATTTGAATTCAATAATGAATACGGTGAATTGTCCGGAATTTTCCGAAAAAGATTTTAAAATGGATATAAAAGGTGAAAAGGTACTGGTAAGGGCAATAAAACTCACCGGTGAATCAATTCTTACGGAAGAAGCCAGGGAGGAATTGAAAGTTGAGAACGGTGATGCAGTTCTTGATAATTCCGATTTGGCTAAAATAGCGGTTATAAACAGGTATTGCGGTGAAAAAAAATACTCCATGGGTTTTGTGAGTGGATTGGGCATGAAAGAAGGAGCCATAGCAATTTCGGTTGGACATGATGCCCATAACATATCCGTAACCGGTAAAAACAATAAAGATATGGAAATTGCGGTAAACGATGTGATTAAAAATCAGGGAGGAATAAGCGTAGCGAAAAACGGTAAAGTGCTTGCATCTTTACCTCTTCCCGTGGCCGGGCTGATGTCCGACAGACCGCTCAAAGAAGTCGTCGGTAAAAGTCTGCTGCTCCAGGAATTGGCATCTTCCGAATTGGGATGTACAATACACAATCCATTTATGGCACTTTCTTTTATTCAGCTCGAAGTGATACCCAAAATCAAGATTACGGATAAAGGACTCATCGATACTCAGAAATTCGAATTCATAGATTATATAGTCTGAACTACAGACGGAGGAATTATTCCTCCGTCTGTAGCTTAAAAGTTTTTTTCAGAAATGATCGAAGTAACTTGTACCGGTACTCTTTTGATGCGTCCGCGTTATCCTTGAATGAAGCCTCCGATCCGATAATTCCGTTCAACTCCTCAAACTCCGATTCACTGAGAGGAAATGACCTATTTATCAAATATTCGCTTGCTTTCTCCAGTTTTCTTGCTATCAAGGGTCGTGCACCGCATACTATGCTCGATTTTTTTATATATCCGTCGTATTCCATGAATATAGCGGCGTTAAAAACGGCCACGTCGTAAGTCGTTCTTGAGAATTTGTAGTATTTCCCGTAATTGTATCCGGTATTTATTTTTATTTTCAGAACGATGCCTCGGCTTTTTTTTTCGAGATATTCTTTTAATGAAATATTGAAAAGTTCACCGTTGTATAATTCCAATTCACAATCCATCGCCAAAAAAATAGTTATAAGATCCGACCAGGAGTATTTCTGAGCTATTCCACCCGATATCGACGACATATTCCTTATCTGGTTACTCCCTATGACTTTGAGGGAGTCTTTTAACAGACCATCTTCAAGCATATCTATTAATTCGTTTACGGACATCCCGCCACCGATTGTCATTTCTCCTTCCGTTTTCTCCAAATCTTTCGGAATTATTCCTTTCAGATCGATCAGCGTAGAAGTTGTATTATCCTCGCGCAGAGAAACCGAAAGGCCACCCGTTATGAAGAGACAGTTCTCGCTGGAATTATAAATTTGCCAGGCTTCCTCAAGGGTATCGGGCTTCAAATATTCTTCCAATTTGTTCAGCATGGTTATACCTCCTTGTTTTTTATCATGTTGTCAGGAGCGAAAATCTTTATGATTTCGAGGAGTTCTTCGTGTTTGTCTTCAAGACTGTATTCACAAACTCTTTTTATTATTTCGGATAATTCTTCCCGGCTGAATTTTTCATCGTCCCTTACGCGAAATACTTTGGGATGCTCTGTTTTTATGGCATTTTCACAATCCAGGAACAATTCTTCGTATAGTTTTTCACCTTTTCTGATTCCCGTGTAAATTATCTTTATATCCTGTTCCGGTACAAAGCCGGAAAGAATGATCATTTTCTCCACCAGATCTCTTATATATATTTGCTCACCCATGTCGAGTATGAAAAGATCGCCGTTAGATGCGAAATTGGATGCCTGGATTACCAGAGAGGCCGCTTCCGGTATTGTCATAAAATACCTTTTCATGTCGGGATGAGTTATAGTAACCGGCCCTCCCATATCGATCTGTTTTTTGAATTTCGGTATTACGCTTCCCCGGCTGCCGAGAACATTTCCAAAACGCACGACAGAAAAATTGGTGATTTTATTTTCTCTGGAGACGGCTCTCAGATACATTTCTGCCAATCTTTTCGAAACACCCATTATCGAAGTGGGGTTGACCGCCTTGTCGGTGGATATCAATGTGAAGCGTTCCACACCATATTTGATGGCCATATCGACGATAAGCGATGTTCCGGATGAATTCACCCTAAAGGCTTCGGAAGGGTTTTCTTCCATCAAAGGTACATGCTTATGGGCAGCGGCATGAAAGACTATATCCGGCCGATACTTTGCAAATATGCTTTCCATGTGTTTTTTATCGGTTATATCGGCTATTATCCTATGTGCTATCAATTCAGGGAAGCAAACGGAGAATTCCTGTTCTATGTTGTATATGCTATTTTCGCCTCTGCCGAGGAGAACTATTCGAGATGGTTTCAAATTGGCAATCTGCCTCGCTATTTCTCCTCCTATACTGCCTCCGGCACCTGTTACCATAACAGTCTTTCCCTGCAGTTTGCGGCTTATGCCCTCAAGGTCAATTTTAACGGGTTCCCTGCCGAGTAAATCTTCTATAGAAATCTTCCTCAGCGAGTTGATATCGGTTTTTTTACCTATTATTTCAGAAAGTGCCGGCATGACACTCACGTTGTATTTTTTCAAGTCAAGAAATGAGATGATGTTTTTCATCGTTCCGGAATCTGCGGAGGGAATTGCAATAATAATCTCGTCAATGTTTTTGGATTTCAGTATCTCATCGGCTGAAGATATCGGTCCATATACACTTATTCCCCTTATCTTCCTTCCTATTTTTCTAGACGAATCGTCTATAAAGCAACAGACTTTGCCTCTTGTCGGATTTTTATTGATATCTTCGAGTATGAGTACGCCGGCTTCCCCTGCGCCTATTATGCATATGTTGTTTTGGATGGCAGTTTTTCCGAGTATGTTTTTTGATTGCAGCCGCCATACCCACCAGATTCTTGTCAAAATCAGCAGAATTGCCGCGCTCAGGTATTGTGTCATCACTACGGACTTAGGCAGCACGAAAGGAGTTATCAGATCTGTCATTATTGACAACACGAATCCGATCAATACGCCTCTTATGAGAACGAGTATATCGGAATTATTCATGTAAGCCCAGATAATTCTGTAAGTTCCGTTTATTAGAAGCGAAAATCCGCATAAGGCTGTCGAAATAAGTACGGGTGACGAATAAGTCATTATAGAATTGAAATCCCACCCGAATCTTATAAAAAGCGAGAGAATGCCCGAAAAGAATATAACGGACATATCCAATACCAGTAAAAGCGATTTTCTTTTGTTCATCTTCACCACCTTGTGGTAATGCTGAGTTCCGAATCCGACGGCAGTATTTCGTATTTATTCAATATTTCTCTGCAGTCAGTCGTGACATATATTCTCACCATTTGAACCAGACTTCCTGAAATGGATTTGTAAAAAGCATTTTTGGAGAGATATTTTTCAAAATCCACGAGCTGGGAAACCTGCTCGTTTTTTATACTTAAAAAAACTTGCGTTGCCAGGAATTCTGCCGGATGAGCCAGACTGAGTTTATAAGGAGTGTCGATTTTAAAAATATCGCAGAAATTTTCCAGCAGGCCGGCCAGTTCTTTTTTGTCCTCTTCGGGTATTTGAGAATTTACAGCACGATCGATATTTGATCTGATTGTCTTCAAAGCATCTTCACCTACTCCGGATGCGATTCTGCTCGGATCGACTCCGGTAGTTGAAAAAGAGATTTCGAGTATGTTTTTCCAAAGGTTTCTCCGTGAATATTTATCGAGTATTTCAAATGCTTCTATCGCATCGGAGTGTTCCACTCCGCTCTCTAAATCTTTTCTTGCATATGATTCTATTTCGAAAATCAAAGCTTCCTCAGTCAGTTTTACGAATTCTTCCGGATCGTTTACCCTTTCGTACATACCGAGAAAATCATAAGACAATTCAAGAGCTTTTTGCAGCATCATATCGGCAGCTCTGGCTGTTTTATGGAAGTACACATTTTTGTACATCATGAATCTGCCGAACAGGACTGAGTATATGCTGTCCATTATTTTGTCGCTGTAAGATAAAACCGGATAAGAATTCAGTTTTGATACCGAAGAGTACCTTATCACCCTTTTTAAATCTATAGTGCCGTACTCGACAGTACCGCAGTAATAAGCATCTCTCATTATAAAATCCATACGGTCAGCACCCAATGGACCCTGCACTATGTTGAAATCGACCGATCCATAGCGTTCCCCGTCAAAAACCGCGCATATTTCATCCATCAATTCTTTGAAACCCTCAAATATGTCTTCTTCGCTTTTGATTTCTTTTCCGAGTGTCAGATTTAAATCCCGTATGATATTTTCTTTCCATACCGATTTCATCCTGTCACGAAAAATATCCATCATCTGTCCCGGAAGATACTCTTTCAGAAATTTCTCGCGCTGTTCGTCATGCCCGTCTTTTATTCCGGCTTTCCTGTAAACGGTCTCATCGAATTGGTGACTGAAAGGACCGTGTCCTATATCGTGAACCAGACCGGCGAGTCTGAGTATTCTCGTCCTTTTATGGTCAAATTCAAGATGCCCGGCATATTCTCCGCAGACGTGCATCACACCGAGCGAATGCAGAAATCTGGTATGGGTGGCACTTGGATATACCCTTTCGGCACCGGCCAGCTGCGAGACTTTTCTGAGCCTCTGGAGCGGTCGGGTATCCGCACACAGTAATTCCAAAGGAAACATGTATATTTCACCGTGAACCGGGTCACGTGAAACTTTAAATTTCAGATCTGACATATTTATAACCTCCGAATGTAGATGAAAAACCAGGGTAAACTCTTGTCATTCGCCGGTGCTCGGTAATACGGTCAGTGTTTCTTCGTATTCAAGCTGTTTGTTTTTTAGATACAGAGTAATCTTCACACTGTATTCCCCGGGTTCCGGCAGGTCTATCTTCCTCCACTCCGTTGAAGAGAAGAATATTCTCTTCGAATATGGGGGAATCAGTACGTTGAGTTTACGATACTGGTCGGAAGCGTATCTGAACAATTCCTGAGAATTCTTGCTGATGGAGAAGAAAACTCTTTCCACAGTTTCGTAAACCGGATAATCAGAATCGTTAACCATATAAAATTCGGCTTCATAGCTCTTATCTTCACCCATCACTTTTAACGAATACGGAAGAATTCTGAGTTTGTCGAAATCGATATTTTCCGTTGTTTTATGTACGGTTATTTCTTTCTTGCCATCTTTTAACTCACCGTTCATAAAATAAGTATAAATCATGGTGTAAATGCCTTCCTCGTTGGGAACGGATATGGGTATCAAAGGTATATCGACCCTTTCGTCCGGTCTGAGAGTATAACTTGCGTTCTCCATGTCGGCTTTGAGCCCGGTGAATTCCTTTTCACCGTCGATAAATTTGATGCTGTAATTTCCGAATGTGAAAGTTTTTGTTTCCGGAGAGAAATTCTTTATTCTTATATACGATTCAAGCTCGGCGCCAGGCGTTATGTAATCATCGAAATACATGAATTCCACCCCGGAATGTTCGACAACGGCGAAGGTTTTGTTCATGTTTATGATATTTCCGTCTATTTTAAGCTTGCATTCGATTGAATATTCATCAGGCGGCAGTGAAAAATACGGGTTTTCGCGTGCAAAACTGAAAACATCTCTTGAATCATATCTGTCCATATTCACCTTTATTTCAGGCGGGTATTTAAAACCGTATTCGTTTTCCCCTTTTGAATCGGTTATACGAAATTCAAAATCGCTGATCGATACTTCGAGTTCGTGTGATGAAGAATTGGATAGCTTTATCGATATGTTCAGAACATCACCGTAAAGAAAAGTGTCTTCCGCAACAATTCTCACCACGGCATTGCCGGATTTTCCAATGTATTCAACGGTTTTTGAATTCAACATGTACAGGTAATAAGAAAAGAAAAAGACCGCGACTATGAGTACGGTCAACGAAAGAAAAAACAGCGGACGTCTCTTTTTCCTATTCAACTCTTTGTTTTTCCGTTTTTTTTCTTCAAGCACCGAGCGGACCTTTTCAGGAGATTTGCTGTGGTATATTATCCTTCCTTTTTCATCATTCATTTACTACTACCCTTCTGACTTCGTTAAGGCTGGTAATACCAAGCAAACTTTTTTCTATTCCATCCTGAAACATGGTTCTCATTCCGGATTTTCTGGCGACATCTTCTATCTGGCTTTTCGATGCCCTGTCTACCATCAGTTCTCTGATTTTCGTGTTGTTAATGAGAACCTCATGTATTGCCGTACGGCCCTGATAACCTGAATTTCTGCATTCCTGGCAACCTACCGGGCTATAAGAGAGGAACTCGCTGCTGTTTTTCATTATTTTCCTGGCATCGTTTATTATCGATTCGTCGGTTACAATTTCAGTCTTTTTACAATTGGAACATAGAGTTCTGACAAGTCTCTGGCTTATCACTCCGAGCAGCGACACTCCAAGCATATCAGGTTCTATGCCGAGATTGAGCAATCTGCTTACCGCAGCTGCAGCCGTGTTGGTGTGTAGTGTGCTGAAAACCAAATGACCCGTCATAGATGCTTCTATTGCCAGCTGTGCTGTTTCCTTGTCTCTTATTTCACCGACCATTATCATATCGGGATCCTGCCTCAGAATTGATCTCAGGAATCTTGCAAAGTTCAGACCTATTTCCGGATGTACCTGACATTGTGTGATTCCCGATATGCTGTATTCAACAGGATCTTCTATGGTGACGATATTTTTTGTGATACTTTTAAGATGATTCAGTATTCCGACCAAAGTCGTGGATTTACCGCTTCCCGTGGGTCCGGATACGAGAATTATTCCGTAGGGATATTCGAGCAGATGCTTTACACGTTCCATGTTGTGGTCGGAAAATCCGATATCCGTAAGTCTTTTTGTGGAATTGGATACCCTCAGTATCCTCATGACTATTTTTTCTCCGTGAACGGAAGGCATGGTTGAAATACGGAAATCGTATTGTTCTCCATCTCTAATCCTGAAAAACTTACCGTCCTGTGGTAGCCGTCTTTCTGCTATATCGAGTTTCGCAAGAATTTTTATTCTTGAAACGACGGAACTGTGGACTTTTATCGGATATTCCGTTATCTTTCTGAGTAAGCCGTCTATACGGTACCTGACCCTGACCATTTTTTCGAAAGGTTCTATGTGTATATCACTCGCATTCTGCGAAACGGCGTCGAATATTATCTGGTTGACGGAGTTTATCACGGGGCTTGAATCTTCTTCCGTTTCCTCTTTTCCCGAATAAGTTATATCCCCGAGTTCGAAACTCTCCGTTTCTCTTTCCTCGGTATCTTCTTTTCCGAGATCTTTGACTATTTCTATGTTACTGCCGAAATACTCTTTCAGCAGCAAATCTATATTGGGTGTTGACGTAATGTAGAAATCGGGGGTTTTTTCCACCATGAACCTGATGTCTTTACTCATGGAAATTATATTGTTAACCTGATCGGTCAGAATTTTTATCCTGTCGTCTTCGGTTATTTCAAATGGAATGAAGCGCCAGTTTTCTGCATTGGCTTTAGAAAATACCGAAAGAGCACGCGGCTGAATTTCAAGATTGGAAATATCTTCTATCAAAGGTATTCTGTACTGTTTCGAAATTGCCTTCGCAATCTCATTCCAGGTAATTATGCCCTTTTCCACCAGAATTTGTCCGATAGGTTTTTTTTCCTTTTTCTGAAGTGATACGGCAAGATCGATGTCTTTTTTTGAGACACCGGCATTTTCAACCAGTACTTCGCCTAATTTTTTAAATCCTTTCGATAAATCCAAATTTGCAGACATATTTTTATTCTCCTCTTAAAAATTCTGTCAGCCCCAATCTGAATACGGCGGGTATGTCTCCGTCCATACTCAGCAAATCTTCGTTATCCTCGAACTTGGTCGCGATAAGTGTCACTCTGACTTCATCCTCCGGCAGATCCTCATCAAGTATCAGACCGAATTTCATATCCACGGTTTCGCTGCATCGCTGTCTTATGACTGCCGCGGCCAGGTTCATCTCTTTCATGGTGATATTTTTGTTGGATGATATGTTCAATATCACAGCGGTGGCATTGTCCACAGGTCTTTCGAGTAATTTACTGTCCATGGCTTTTATGGCGGATTGCTGTGCCCTGTCTTCTCCCTTGCCAATCCCTATTCCAAGGAATGCGACACCGGCATCTCTCATCACCGATTCGATATCAGCAAAATCCTGGTTTATGAGACCTCTTCGTGTGATCACTTCGCTTATTCCCTTTATACCCTGATGCAATGCTTCATCGGCTTTTAAGAAACCATCCATGACGGTTATATCTCCGGGGAATTCCTCAAGTAATTTGTTGTTGGATATTTTTATGAGCGTGTCGACGTTCTCTTTAAAATGATTCAGACCGTTTTTTGCATTCATCCATCTGCTGTTGCCTTCAAAATAGAAAGGAGTCGTCACCACTCCGACGGTTAATATACCCATTTCCTTGGCGAATTTAGCGAGTACAGGAGCCGCACCGGTTCCGGTCCCGCCACCGAGACCTGCTGTTATGAAAAGCATATCGGTGTCTTCAAGTACACTCATGATTTCTTCTTTGCTTTCATATGCGGCTTTTTCGCCTACCTCGGGATTTCCACCCGCGCCGAGACCCCTCGTCAATTCTTTCCCGAGTTGTATTCTTATATCGGCTTTGGAATCTTCAAGAACCTGTAAATCGGTATTTCCAACTACGAACACAACACCGTGTATTCCACTTTCTATCATTCTGTTGACGGCATTGTTTCCAGCACCGCCTACACCGACAACCTTAATTGTCGGGTTCCTTTTCGGTGGTCTTCTTATATCGCTTCCATCGTCTATTTCAAATGCCAACAGGAACGCCCCCTTAAACTAATTTTTTTAGAAAATTCAAAATTTTATCAAAAGTACCTTTTCCTTCTTTTTCCACTTTGTGACTCACTTTCCTTTTTCGTTTTTTTTCGGGAGCCTGAGTTGTATCGATGTTTTCCAGTCCGCCTGCCAGCTTATACCAATATATGTTTCCGAAACATCCTGAAAATACCGGATCCTCGAGTTCATCCGGACTCTTTGGTATGAAATTCCCGGTACCGATATGGCCAATCCTGACCGATACTTTGAATACTTCTCGAATGAATTCTATCATTCCCTCTATTTTCGCACCGCCTCCGGTTATGACGAATCCTCCGGGAATGCCGTTTTCACCCTCTTCGAACATTTTAGTAGTAACAACACGTATCTCACGTTTAATCAGGTTGAGTATCTCACGTACTTTGGCATATATAACGATTGAAAGCTGTGCCGTCGTTATTTGCTTGGTAGTTTTACCGTCAAGCGTAACATAATTGACCGTTTCAGAAGACGTGTCTTTCATCGCTACTTTTCCATAGGTGTTCAGAAGTCTTTCGGCTTCATCGAAAGACGTATGGAAAACCTGTGCTATGTCTTTTATAACCTGCTTGATTCCCTGTTCGATAGATTTCATATAAAAAACCGAACCATTCATGTACGAACAAATCGAAGTATATGAATGTCCCAGATCAAGACAAACTACTCCCCGTTCTTTCTCCATGCCGTTCAGCACCACCATAGACGAAACGAAAGGACTCGAATACACCAGCGGCTTTTCACCGCTTACCACACCGGCAAAAGCATTTGAGAGAGATTCTTTTATTGTCGACTCTATAGTTATTACGGAAGCTTTAATACCCAAAGTCGATGCTTCCATCTCAATGGGGTTGAGAACGCTTTTAACACCATCGAGTATGTATTTTTGAGGGATGACGTGCAATATGGTTCTTGAAGAAGAAACAAGTTCAAACCCATCACCGCTTCCGGAAGCATCGTCGTATTCCGTTCCGTTCTCCGAAGAAATTCTGCTGAAAAGTTCAGACACATTTTCTTCGCTTATATTGTGTATGCTGCCGTCGCCAAGTGTTATCGTTTTGATTTCCTCACCTAAAAAGGTGGTTTTTTCAACGAAAGAAATCACGAAATAAGATTCCATCCTTCGCGGCAACTGTCCGCTCAGATCCTTGAGCAGACTTTCAAGAGATTCTCTCAGGGCGGCTATGTCTTTCAACTCTCCCTGTTCGTAACCCCGCGATTTTACCCTTGAATAAGCGAGAACCTGTGTATCGTTGTTCTCAATGGCAAAAACCATACCTTTTATAGTATGAGAGCCGATGTCTACCGATGTCAAAACCTCAAAACTATCAGCCATTACTCCTCACCTCTCTCGACTGATTGGAAAATATTTGCCGTTGCTGTAAAGCTCATATACAGTCTTCATTTTAAGATCGGCTATGAAAGAATTCCAATCCATTATTTTCAAGTAATCCCACGAATGGGTAATTAACATATTTCCGTTTCTGAAATAAATCTTTCCGGAATCAATATCTATCGAAGATATAAAATTCCTGAATTTCAAAGGAGTAGACGAAAAAACTCGTATTATCTCTTCGAGATTTCCCTGTTCTTCGCCGAATATCGTTGGCAAATCCGAATAATAAACTTCCTCATTTTTCTTAAGATACCATAACACGTCACCGGTTTCAGTGCATAAATACGGCTCAATCTCTCCTATTCTTACAAGGAATGCCGCTTTTCTTTCGGTAACCTTCAACACTTTCCCGTGACCGGTTTCCTCTACTCCGTCGATTATGTACCTTGATAGCAGATGTTTTTTTACATAATCATAATCCGGAGACCACGACACCATGAAGTAATTCATGGCAGTCAATTTGCTGTTCGATCCGCTCAACACTACATCGCTGATATTTCCCGAATTACTCAGAAAAAAAACCTTATATGCTGCCGGAGCCATAAAAACGATCAATGCAAAACAAATTATCAAAAAAAGACCGAATTTAGCTCTCGAATGCAAAGCAACTCTTCCTGTCAGATATCCAGATTTGTAACCTGAGATGCGTGGTGCTGTATGAATTGTTTCCTGTTCTCTATATCGCTGCCCATCAATGTTGTTAAGATACTGTCGGCAAATTCCGCATCTTCGATGCTGACTTTTGCTATTACCCTCCTCTTGGGATCCATGGTAGTATGCCACAACTGTTCGGGGTTCATTTCACCGAGACCTTTATACCTCTGTATGCCTATGTTCTTCTTGCCACTTTCTTTCAATTCGTCCACTTTGATTCTCATTTCTTCTTCCGAAAAGACATAATACTCGTCTTTTCCTGATGAAACCTTGAACAAAGGCGGTATGGCTATGTAAACCATCCCTTCGTTTATCAGTTCGCGAAAATGCCTGAAAAAGAGAGTCAGTATCAAAGTTCTTATATGCGCTCCGTCAACATCGGCATCGGTCATTATGAATATTTTGCCGTATCTTGCTTTGGATATATCGAAATTATCGTCTATTCCGGTGCCTATCGCGGTAATTATATCGCTTATTGTCTCACTTTTTAGTATTTTATCCATCGAAGCCTTTTCAACGTTTAAAATTTTACCGCGCAGTGGCAAAATAGCTTGAAATTCCCTGTCTCTTGCCTGTTTGGCGGAACCGCCGGCTGATTCTCCTTCAACAATGAACACTTCGGATAATTCCCTTTTCCTGGTGGAACAATCGGCAAGTTTACCGGGCAGAGTGGAATATTCAAGTGCGTTTTTCCGCTTTACCATTTCTCTTGCTTTTCTCGCGGCCTGTCGTGCTTTCGCAGCCTGAATTATCTTTTGCAGTATTATTTTTGAAACATCGGTGTGTATGTCGAAATACTCGGAAAGTCTGTCTTTCACGACCTTTGCTACTGCTTCGAATGCCTCTTCGTTTCCGAGTTTTCCCTTGGTCTGACCTTCGAATTGAGGTTCTTTCACCTTAAGGCTGACAACCGCCACAAGACCTTCCCTGACATCCGAACCGGTTATTAAGAGTTCTTCCGTTTGTGATGGTTTTTTAGTTGTTTTTGGGGGCTTGCCGTTGCTTAAAAGGTTGAATTTTTTTATGAATTCATTCGTCAGCCTGGTCAGGGCTGTTCTGAAGCCCGTCAGATGTGTACCGCCTTCAACGGTGTTTATGTTGTTCACGTAAGTCCTTATCTTTTCTTCGTCGTTTTTAACATATTGCAATGCAATCTCGACTTCAATGTCGTTGCTGCTTCCCGCAAAGTAAATCGGATCGGGATGCAGAGCTTTGCTTTTTCTGGACATGTACTGTACGAATGATGATAACCCGCCTGAATAATGGTGGGTTACTTCCTGTGCTTCCTCTTCTCTCAGATCTTTCAGCTTAAACTTCAGAGCGGGATTCAAGAACGCTTTTTCCATCAATCTGTTGTTGAGGACGTCAAAATCGTATACGGTTGAAGTGAAAATCTGAGTGTCCGGCTTGAATCTCACGCTGGTTCCCATACTGTCGCTTTCGCCTACTATTTCGAGTTCGGAAACGGGTTTCCCTCTTTCGTACCTCTGCCGAAAGATTTTTCCTCTCTGCTTAACTTCGATTAGCAACCATTCCGAAAGTGCGTTGACCACCGATAAGCCGACACCATGCAAACCACCGCTCACTTTGTACGTGTCTTTGTTGAATTTACCGCCTGCGTGCAAAGTGGTGAGCACAACTTCAAGCGCACTTTTCTTTTCTTCAGGATGCAAATCAGTCGGAATGCCTCTTCCGTCGTCATCAACCTGTATGCTGTTATCTTCGTATATTGTGACTTCTATATTTTCACATACACCGGCTAAAGCTTCGTCAATACTGTTATCCACGATTTCGTTAACCAAATGGTGCAATCCGCTCTTTCCGATGGAGCCAATGTACATCCCCGGTCTTTTCCTGACGGGATCCAAACCTCTTAAAACCTTGATGTTATTGGCATCATAATTTGTCGACAACTTCTTCACTCCTTCTAACTATCTTTATTGTTTTAACATCTCTGATATTTTCGAGTTTTTCATTCAGGGCTTTGAGTATTTCATTCGTATAATATTTCAACTCGGATGCCCAGACACCATCTTCGCATAAAACAAACAGAATTCCGTTCCGAATAGCCAGGGGCTTTGTCTTAGACGAAAGAGTACTGCCCAGAATATCCTCCCATGAATTCAATATCATTCTAACTTTTATTTCGGAGAAAACTCCGCTTCGGTAAGCCAACTTGTCAATAATACTCTGGAATGTTCCCATACTGATATTCTATCATATTTTGTGAATATTTTTTTCTCGAATAAAATGGGCAATCGCATTATAAATGCAGTTACAGACGCTTTTTCATATTTCATCGTTATGATATACTTGTTAATACGCCTGTGCGTACAATATTTTTTTGAGTATGTCTGAAAAGTCCTGTTAAAAGTGCTTTCTATATTTCTTTGAGGGGGAAACATGTGATTCACGTTCACAGTTGTTATGATATTCTGCATTCAACAATAAGAATTGAGGAATTGGTAAAAAAATGCAAAGAATCGGGAATGAAATATGCAGCGGTATGTGACAGGAATCTTTCTTCCTGGCCCCATTTGATTAAGTGCTGTTCCGAAGAAAAAATAAAACCGATTCTCGGTTATGAATCACATGACGAAGGTTGGTATTTTTTTGCGTTGAACAAAAAAGGATATTACGAGATAATAAAATACAGAAACCGGTTGCTGACTGTCGATTTCATGCTGATGTCGGAAAATTTGATAAAAATAACCGATAATGTTAATTTGCTTGAAAGTGTGAGTTTCAATGGGAATATTTATTTTGGGGTGGATGAAAAAACCGATTCGGTTATTCTGGCTGAATTATCCGAAGAAATGCCTTTGATTTATTTCAGGGAGGTATGTTTTCTCGGTGAAAATGAATCAATTGCCATAGATATGATGGATGAAATAGGTAAAAAAGATGTAAAAAATCTGAGTTACCTGATATTCGACGATTCGGAAAAGAATATTGTGGAATCAAAATATATAGAATCCGCAATTTCAAACGTGTTGTCCGTAATAGATTTGGTTGAAGAATTCAACTTAAAGGCGGATTTCGCGCTTCTTAAAGTATGTGGAAATGAAGAATCCGGTGAAAAGTTAAAAGAATTGCTTTTTAAATCTTTTGAAGGATCGGCTTTCTATGAAAAAGCCGAATATGTGGAAAGGTTGCATCAGGAACTTGATGTGATTATTAAAAAAGGCTTTTCCGATTATCTGTTACTCGCAAAAACCATCGTGGATAAGGCGAAAGAAATAAATGCCGCCGTAGGCCCGGGTAGAGGTTCCTCGGTGGGTTCTTTAATTGCTAATATTCTCGGCATAACGTTGCCTGATCCGGTTAAGAACAAATTGATATTCGAAAGATTCATAAGCATGGACCGAGATGATTTCCCCGATATAGACATAGATGTTGAAGATCGTATGAGACAGGCTCTGATTGCCTCTCTGAGAGAAGAATACGGCGAATTCAGAGTCGTACATATCGGAACTTTCGGTACTTTTGGAGAAAGATTGGCAGCCAGAGAAATAGCGAAGAAGAAAATGGTTTCTCTGAAAGAAGTCGAGAATGGAAGCTTTTTAGATCTGAAACATTTGATTTTGGGACTGCCACACCATAAGTCTATACATGCAGCCGGTATTATTTTATCCGAAAAGGATTTGAGGGAACTTATACCTCTTTACGAGAGTTCTCCCGGAATCTATGTCACAGAATACGATATGGATTCTCTCAGCAGCTGCGGTATAGTAAAAATGGACATACTCGGACTCAGTACACTTTCAGTATTGAAAGATATTTACGATGAAGACGGCAGACTGGATTCCGAAAGATTCAGATATCAGGCATATGAAAATGATGAATCAGTATACCGTGCTTTCGAGCCGAATAATTGTTCCGGGATATTCCAACTGGACAGCAGAAGTGGCCGTAATTTACTTTCAAAGACAAAACCAGGGAAATTTGAAGACATCGCCGTGTTGATTTCGCTTAACAGGCCTGGACCAGGTCAAAGTGGACTTACAGACGAATATATCATGAGAAAGGAAAACGATAAAAAAATCGTTTATGCCCATCCGTCGATAAAAGAAATACTCAAAGATACTTTCGGAGTTCCGATTTTTCAGGAACAGGTAATGGAGATAGCCATGAAGCTTGCCGATTTTTCTCCCAGGCAGGCCAACGATTTGAGAAAAGCGATGGCTAAAAAAGATCCCGATAAGCTTGTCCCGATGAAACAGACATTCATCGAGGGAATGATGCGTCATAATATCGACGAGCAAACCGCCGACAGGATGTACAAAGAAATCCTTGAATTTGCGGGGTATGCTTTTAACAAGGCGCATGCGACTGCGTACGCCATGATAACTTACAGCCTTATGTATGCTAAAGTGCACGTGCCGATGATGTTTTACCGTTCTTTGATTTCACATAATGCTGGGAAAAGTGATAAGCTGTTCGAACTGATATGCGAGGCGAGAAAAAATGGTGTTAAAGTTGAGAAGGCGGATATAAACCGATCATTTGAAAACGCTTCTGTTGCTGATGATAAAATAATAATGGGTTTGAATTCCATAAGGGAAATTGGCCCGAATACCTGTGAGAGAATAATACAATCGAGAAATGCGAAACCTTTTGGAAGTGTTGAAGATTTGTTGAGCAGAATAGATCATTCGGTTTTAAGCGACAGGACGCTGGCGGTTTTGTATGATTCCGGAGCGCTTGATTCTATTTTATGCGGCATGGACACGATAAGTGAGATATTGTCGGTCAGAGACAGGACGAAAAATGATCTGAAAATGATAATGGATGTTGTTTTCGACGGCAAAAAGGAAGAAGAACGGAAAATTGAGACCGGAATAAGAAATACGAAAGAAAAAGACATATTGAACATAATACAGAATAATATCAGGAGCTATGGATTTTTGATGATGTACGAGCAGGTTTTCGGCATATGCTACCCGCCATTTGGAATTGATGCGGAATTCAAACTTGCTGTGATAACTTCAATAATTTCGCTTGGAAGCAAATATCTGGCGTTTGATGGTGTTGAAACTCATGAGATTTCGGAGAAAAAAATCGTACTGAATCTCGGAGTGAAAATTTTGATGCACAGGATGGGCAGAAAATATTCGCTTGCGGGTATATTTTCAGACAACAACAAGCTGAGATTGACATCCCGGATATTTCGCAAATTAAACAGTCAGATACATTCCGAAATTAATTCTATAAAAGGAGCGGGAGTGGATATTCTCGAAATTGTTGACAATAAAAACACGCTGGAGGTAGAAATATGATTCTTGAAGGAAGACCGTTGACTAAGAAAATAAACGAAGAAATATTAAAAATGACAGCCGCCATGCGCAGAAAACCAAAACTGGTTACTGTCAGCGTAGATCCCGACGAATCGACGATATCGTATATCGGATCGCAGAAAAAATCAGCCGAAAGGCTCGGTATCGAATACGATCACAGACTGTTCAACGGAATCAGTACCGGGACACTGCTGTCTGAAATTGAAAATTTAAACCTGGACGAAAACATCGACGGAATATTGCTGTCGCATCCTCTTCCGGACAGCATAGACGAATTGAAAGTTCTCGAAACTCTGAATCCGTCCAAAGACGTAGAAGGGCGTACCCCTTCGAATATAGGTCTTATAGTTTATGACAGACCGTTTTTTTATCCTTGTACTGCACAAGCCGTAATCGAAATACTCGACTTCTATTCGATTTCCACTGAAGGGAAAAAAGTGGTTGTGGTAGGCAGAAGCAGCACTGTAGGTAAACCTCTTTCTTTGATGCTGCTTCAGAGAAAGAACAATTCTACACCGACAATATGCCATACGGGAACTTCCGACATAAAGAAAGAAATAAGAGAAGCCGAAATACTCGTGGTTGCTGCCGGTAAATACGGAATAGTGAAAACCGAAGATATTTCGCAAGGGACTGTGGTGATAGATGTGGGTATAAATTTCGTTGACGGCAAGTTAAAGGGTGACGTCATGAGAAATGAGAAAGAAGAAGAGTTTAAGAAAATAAGCATTACTCCTGTTCCCGGCGGAGTAGGGCCGGTAACAACAGCGATACTCATGAGAAATGTGGTTAAAAATTCCATTTGACGGTTATTCGTGTACGATGAAAAAAGAATGATGTTATAATATTTACGTAAAAAAATAGAACACGAGGAGCGATTGCATTGGAAAAATTGGCGAGAATATTTTTCGTTTTCACGTTGATATTTGCTGCTGCATTTATCATTTTTTTCTTACTTTACTTCAGAAATTCAAATGAAGCAGAGAAATTCAGAGTTGAAAAAGTCAACCTTTCACAACAGGTGGAAACTCTAACAATGGAGTTGAACAGGGTTAATGTAACGAATCAGGAACTCGAAAGAAAACTCACCAAATATTCGCAAAACGTGAATGAATCCGAATTGACTCAGCTGGCCACATATACTTCAAAAATAGATACGCTTAATGCCGAGATAAAGAGACTGGAAGATGAGTTGGAGAAAAAAGCAGCCAGTGTGAACGTTCTTTCTTCACAGATTGAATCCATGATGAAAGGTGCCGGGAATGATGTAACCCAAGCATCGACAGAAACTGATGAGTCCATAGCCAGAATGAAACTTCTGTATGAAACGGAAATTGAAAAATACCAGAATGAATTGTTCGATAAAAACGAAGAACTCGACGATCTTAAGAAACAACTGCAGGATTCTGACGACATCGATCAGCGTACAAAAGACCTTCAGCAAAGAGTCGCCGATATGCAAAAAAGTATTGAGAATATAAGTGCGGAAAGAGATGCTCTGAAAGCTTCTGAAGAGAAATACAGAAATGACATATCTCTTTTGAATTTGAAGATAAACGAATTATCCGATTCCGCTGCCGCAATTGAGATGAAGGATAAAGAAATACTGGGTTATAAAAACGATATAGAGAAGTACAAAACTGAAATAACGAACCTGAAAGAAGAAGTCAGGCAACTGAACGCAACCATAAAGAAAAATACGGATGAGATCCAGGCACTGAAAAAACAGATGGAAACCGAAAAAAGGTATGATCCAATACCCGCAGGAGAAGAAGATGCACTAAGGTATAAATACCTGCTGCTGGGGGAGGACAGACTTTCAGCCGGAGACAGCAAAGAAAGTGCGAGATATTTTGAAAACGCAAAGCTTGAAACATTGGCTTTATCCGATTTATCCAAAGTATATGAGAAAAAAAGAGATCTTGCATTCAGAAAGGCGATATCAGAATATTACAATGAAGGCTACTCGTTCTATAAAGATAAGAGCTATGAAAAAGCCATACCGCTTCTCGAGAATGCGGTCAAGTATTCCCAAACCGTTGAAAATGATTATCATGACGACTCCCTTTATTATCTCGGTTTGAGTTATTTCAATCTCAAAGATTTTGACAATGCCGAAAAATACCTTATTACCGTGAGCAATTTGAATACCTCAATCCTTCAACAGCATTCGTTGTATTATTTGGTGAAATCATTCGTCGAAAGCGGTGATGAAGGCAATGCACTTACTTATGCGGAGAAACTCATGAAGTTCGATTCGTATAAGGATTATGCAAAATCCGTCATAGATAAACTCAAGGGGTGATTTGTCATGAGAAAATTGTTCGGGACAGATGGTATAAGGGGAATAGCCGGCACCGAGCTGTCTGCCGATCTTGCATTCCGGCTGGGAAACGCGATTTCCGTTATTTTGAACGGCAGTTCGGACACACCCCTGTTGCTCGCATCAGATACGAGAATATCCTGTGATATGCTCGAATATGCGGTTGCATCGGGAGCCTCTGCAGGAGGTACCAATGTATTAAGATGCGGAATAATGCCCACTCCTTCGCTTGCACTCATAACGAAGATGCACGGCAGTGTGGGGGTTATGATCTCTGCATCCCATAATTCCTTTGAATTCAACGGGTTAAAAGTCATAAGAAATGGTTACAAACTTCCGGACAAAGAAGAGCAGGAAATAGAGGATATATTGCTTTCGGGTGCGCTTAAGATAAAAAACGGCCACCAGATAGGCAAGATCACCCATTATCCGCAGGCCAGGGCAGAATATATAAAGTATATTCTCAACAGATTCTGCAATTTGAAAATGGGGAATTCGTCAGGCCCACTGAAGATAATCATGGATGTTTCGAACGGTGCCGCATTTCAAATTTCACCCGAAATAATGAGGACTTTGGGGGGCGATGTAAAGGTTATTAACGACGAGCCGGACGGAATAAACATAAACCTCGAATGCGGGTCACAGCATACCGATAAATTGGCTGAAACCGTAATTGCAGATAATGCGGATATCGGTATTGCGTATGACGGCGATGCGGACAGGTGTATACTCGTCGATGAAAAAGGCGGAAATGTCGACGGAGATAAGATAATGTGCATATGCGCCGCCTATTTCAAAGAAATCGGGTTGTTGAAAAACGATACGGTAATAGCGACTGTAATGAGTAATCTCGGTACCGAAAAGTATCTTGAGTCAATAGGAATCAGAATGCTCAGGGCAAGAGTCGGTGACAGATACGTACTTGAAAAAATGATTTCCACCGGTTCGGTGATGGGCGGTGAGCAATCGGGACATATAATATTCCTTGACAGAAGTACTACCGGTGATGGACTTATCAGTTCTTTAACGGTACTCGAAGCCATGGAGTATTTTGACCGCAGCCTGTCCGAATTGACCGAAGACATCACGGAATATCCGCAGGTTCTTGAAAATGTGCTTGTGGAAGACAAAGATTTCATAATGCAGTCACAGGAATTGAATGATTATATAAACAAAGTTAAAAACGAATTGGGTGACAGGGGAAGGGTATTGCTGAGGCCTTCCGGTACCGAGCCGCTCATAAGGGTAATGCTTGAAGGGATTGACATGGGGGAAATAAAAAAATATTGCTCATCTATCTTAGATATGGTGAGAGGAATTCATGCTTGAAAAACTGATAATCAAAGGTGCGAAAGAACACAATCTTAAGAACATCAACGTAGAAATACCACGTAATTCGTTTACCGTAATTACCGGACTTTCCGGATCCGGCAAATCATCTTTGGCATTCGACACCATTTACGCGGAAGGCCAGAGAAGATATCTTGAATCTTTATCATCTTATGCACGGCAGTTTTTAGGAGATTTGAAAAAACCGGACGTCGAGTCTATTGAAGGCCTGTCGCCTTCGGTGGCGATAGATCAGAAAACAGTCAGCCACAATCCAAGATCGACAGTGGGTACGGTGACGGAAATATACGATCATTTAAGGCTGCTTTATGCCCACATAGGGGTACCTCATTGTCCCGAATGCGGTAAAATACTCAGCAAGATGAGTGTGGACGAAATAGTGGATATACTGTTCCAGGAAATGGAAAATGATTCCAAAATAGTCGTGCTGGCTCCGATAGTGAGGGAAAAGAAGGGTGAGTACAAAAAAGAGATAGATTCTTTCAGAAAAAAAGGATATTCGAAGATTCTGATAGATTCGGAAATATTGGATCTCGAAGAAGAGATAAGCCTTTCAAAGAATAAAAGACATACTATTTCACTTGTTGTGGACAGGATGAAACTCGTTAAGGACAGAGACCACATACAAAGACTGTCCGATTCGATTGAGCTCGCACTCGAAGAGGGAAACGGATTTGTCGAAATAGAGAATAGCGACACCGGAAAGAGAGAACTGTTCAGTGAGGAATATTCCTGTTCCGACTGCGGTATCAGCATTCCCGAGATCACACCGAAAATTTTCTCCTTCAACACCCCGTACGGTGCATGCCCTAAATGCTCGGGACTCGGATACCGGATGGAAATCGATCCCGATTTGATGGTTGAAACCGATAAATCAATTTCCGAAGGTGCCGTTAAGATGTGGAAAGACGGTTATATGTACGATACCATAGTAAAGGTGTGCAAATTCTACGGCGGTAGTGAAGATATTCCATGGAACGAGCTTTCGAAAAAAGTCAGAGATGCGATAATATACGGATCCGAAGACAAGATCAAGCACCGTTTTGAATTCGAAAACGGATTTTATGAATCTTCAAGACCGTTTGAAGGCATATACAACAACATCAACCGCCGGTATCATGAAACCAGCTCGACGGGTATCAAAGAATGGATAGAGAACAATTTCATGCAGATAATGGATTGCGATGAATGCGGCGGAAAGAAGTTGCGAAAAGAAGCACTTGCGGTTACCGTAAACGGAAAGAATATACATGAATTGACAGAAATGCCTATAGATACTGCTTATGAATTTATCAACTCACTCAGCCTTACCGAAAGAGAGAGGAAGATAACGTCAGATGTCCTCAAGGAAGTCACGAGGAGACTGCGTTTTCTTCTTGATGTGGGTCTGGAATATCTCAGCCTTTCAAGAAGAGCTTCAACACTATCAGGTGGAGAGTCTCAGAGAATAAGACTCGCAACACAGATAGGATCGAAGCTTCAGGGAGTGCTCTATGTGCTGGACGAACCCACAATCGGGTTGCATCAGAGGGATAACACGAGACTGATCAAGACGCTTGTGGAATTGAGAGATATAGGCAACACGGTCGTGGTTGTGGAACATGACGAACAGGTTATAAGAAATTCGGACTATCTGATAGATATGGGGCCGAATGCGGGAATACACGGCGGAGAAGTGGTATTCCAGGGCAATGTTGAGAGAATATATACCGAAAATATTCCCAATTCACATACTGCTGCGTATTTACAGAAGAAAATGGAGATAAAGACTAAGGAAAAAAGGCGTGATGGAAACGGAAAGACGATAGTCCTGAAGGGAGCTTCCCAGAACAACCTGAAAAATATCGACGCGGTGTTTCCTTTAGGATGTCTTATAAGCGTTACCGGAGTTTCCGGCTCGGGTAAATCATCCCTGGTAAACGAGACTTTGTTTCCGCTGTTGAAAAACAGAATATACAGGACACACGATAAAATAGGTATTTTTTCCGGCATAGAAGGGTTGGAAAATATAGACAAGGTAGTCAACCTCGACCAGTCGCCCATAGGCAGAACTCCGAGAAGTAATCCTGCAACTTATACGAAGGTTTTCGATTATGTAAGAGACCTGTTTTCAAACACATCCGAAGCGAGGGCAAGAGGATATAAAAAAGGAAGGTTCAGTTTCAACGTCAAAGGAGGCAGATGTGAGGCATGCGAAGGACAGGGACAGACAAAAATCGAGATGCATTTCCTTCCTGATGTCTACGTTGACTGCGATGTCTGCAAGGGTAAAAGATTCAACAGGGAAACGCTTGAAGTTAAATACAAAGGGAAAAATATAGCCGATATATTATCGCTGACCATAGACGAAGCCCTCGATTTTTTCGGCAGTATCAACAAGATAAGAGAAACCCTTGAATTGATTTCCGATGTCGGTCTCGGATATATAAAGCTTGGCCAGTCCGCGACGACTTTATCCGGTGGCGAAGCCCAGAGAATAAAAATCGCTTCCGAACTCAGAAAAAAAGCTACGGGAAGCACATTCTACATACTTGACGAACCGACAACAGGGCTGCATTTCGAAGATGTCAGAAAACTCGTAGATGTCCTTGAGAGACTTGTTGAAATGGGGAATACGGTTCTTGTAATAGAACACAATCTGGATGTGATAAAAAATTCAGACTGGATAATAGATCTTGGACCGGAAGGCGGAGAAAAAGGTGGAAATATAGTATTCAGCGGTAAAACGGAAGATATATTAAAATGCGATAAATCATATACAGCCGAATACCTCAAAGAGGTTTTGTAGAAAGTCAAAATACCGGGAGGAGAGAGATGCATTTTTTCGGAAAAAAAGAATTGAAAATTATCAAATTATTCGAAGAACACCTTGAAGCGGTCGAAACTACGGTAAAAGAAATGCTGAGACTCATCGGAAATGTCGATTCGGAACGCGATGAAATAATGAAGATGGCTGAAAATGTCAGGAATGCCGAAAGTAAAGCCGACGCGCTCAGAAGGGAAATGGAGTCCGAAATGTACCTCGGCGCTTTTTTACCAAATTTCAGGGGTGATCTTCTTGGCATAGTCGAGTCTATAGATGTCGTGGCGAACAAAGCTGAAGTCGTCGCGGATGAAATTGATTTACAGAAAATGAGAATTCCCGGAGAATTGATTGATGATTTGCTGAAGTTGTCGGATATGTCGCTGAAGACTTTCCAGGCAACTGCGGAGGCTGCCAGGCTTATGTTTACGGATCTTGAAAAATCCAATGAGTATGTTGCCCTCGCGGAAGAAAAAGAGCATGAAGGAGATCAGATAGAGAGAAATTTGATACGGAGATTGTTCGATTTGGAAATGGATTTATCGGAGAAAATTTTACTGAAAAAACTCATCAAAAAGATCTCTGACATTGCAGATCACTCCGAAAATGTTTCCGACAGAATACAGATTGTAATATTCAAAAGGCGGGTGTGAAATTAACGGTGGCAGACAGGAAAACAGAAGAATTTTCGAAACTGATAGATATAATGGCGAAATTGAGGTCTGATAATGGTTGTGAATGGGATAAAAAACAAACCAGAGAATCTTTGAAGCCTTATGCTGTTGAAGAAGCTTATGAAGTTGCGGAAGCGATTGAAAATGGCGATATAGAAGAGTTTAAGGGAGAATTGGGTGATTTGTTGCTGCAAACCGTATTTCATGCACAGATTGCGAGTGAGAACGGTGAATTCGATATTGCCGATGTTCTGGAAAAACTCAATGAAAAACTCATCAGAAGGCATCCGCATGTGTTTAAAGATCCCGGCAGTTACAGTTATTCATACGCCCAGTGGAAGATATAAAAGCATCGGAAAAGGGTGAAAGGAAAAAGTCGCGGATCGGAAAGGTAAACCAGGCGCTTCCCGCATTGATAATGGCAAGAAGAATTCAGGAAAACGCAGCAGAAGTGGGTTTTGACTGGAATAAGATCGAGAACGTGGTTGAAAAAGTCGATGAGGAACTCATAGAACTTAAGGAAGAGATCTTTACCGAAGAAAAAATTGATGAAAGAAGAGTTGAAGAAGAAATAGGGGATTTGCTTTTTGCCACGGTAAACCTTTCCCGTCATCTTTCTGTTGACCCGGAAAATGCTCTCAGAAAAGCTACCGACAAATTCATATCACGGTTCATAGAGATGGAGAAGATGGCCGAAAATGATGGAATGATAATGGAAAAAGTGGGTTTGGATAAACTTGACGAATACTGGAACGCGGTGAAGAAAAATGCACTTCAAAATAAACAGTGAATTTGAGCCTTCGGGTGATCAACCGGAGGCTATTGAAAAGCTTCTCAGATCTTTGAAATCGGATAACCGATATCAAACACTGCTGGGAGTTACTGGTTCGGGGAAAACCTTTACCGTGGCGAGCCTCATAGAAAAATTGAATCGGCAGACTTTGATCATTTCTCCCAACAAAACTCTTGCCGCACAGCTCTACAGGGAATTCAAGGAGTTTTTTCCGGAAAACAAAGTTGAATTTTTCATCAGTTATTACGATTATTATCAACCCGAAGCTTATATACCCACGAGAGATATTTATGTGGAAAAAGAAGCACAGATAAATGAAATTATAGAAAAGATGAGACTATCCACTATGAAATCTCTCGTAACTCATAAAGACGTCATCGTTGTGGCCAGCGTGTCATGCATATACGCTTCCGGCGATCCGGAAGATTTTAAAAAGATAAACCTTTATTTTGAAGTCGGAAAGAGAATCCCGCGAAGAGAGATGCTTCTTAAGTTGGCCCAATTGCAATATGAGAGGTCGGAAGATGTTTTCAAAGGCGGAACTTTCAGAATTAAGGGAGAGATACTCGAAGTCTTTCCGAGCTATGAAGACGTAGGTCTGCGAATAGAATTTTATGACGATGAAGTTGACAGAATTTACAGTTTTGATCCCCTGGAACGCAAGCCAATAGAAGAGTTTGATAAAATGACGATATTTCCGGCTACCGAATACATAACTTCCGAAGAAAAGATAAAAAACGCCATTTCATTCATCGAATCCGAATTGAACGATCAGGTGGCGAAATTCAAAAATCAGAACAAACTCCTGGAAGCACAGAGAATAGAGCAGAGAACCAGACAGGATCTTGAAATGCTTAACGAACTGGGATACTGTACCGGTATCGAAAACTATTCGAGGTATTTTGACGGCAGAAAACCCGGTGATCCGCCGTGGACATTGATGGACTATTTCGATAAAGATTATCTTCTCATAATAGATGAATCGCATATCACGGTACCACAGATAGGCGGAATGCATCGGGGAGATCTGGCAAGAAAACAGAATCTTGTGGAATACGGGTTCAGACTTCCTTCGGCATATGACAACAGGCCTTTGAAATTCGAGGAATTCGAAAAAAGATTCAGCCAGGTGGTATTCACTTCTGCCACTCCCGGAAAATTCGAGATGGAGAATTCTCATTCTATAGTGCAGCAGATAATTAGACCTACCGGGTTGATTGATCCAGAAATAGACGTCAGAAAATCGGAAAACCAGGTAGATGATTTGCTGGAAGAGATTCGTATCGCAAAAAGGCGAAATGAAAGGGTGCTCGTACTCACACTCACAAAATCCATGTCCGAACGCTTGAGCGAATACCTTCAGGAATTGGGAATTAAATCACTGTATCTGCATTCCGAGTTGGGAACCGTGGAAAGGGTTGAAGTACTCAGGAAACTACGGACCGGCGAGATAGAAGTGATAGTCGGGATCAACCTTCTCAGGGAAGGACTCGATCTTCCGGAGGTATCACTGGTGGCGATCCTTGACGCGGATAAAGAAGGTTTTTTGAGGTCGGAAACCACATTGATACAGATAGTCGGCAGAGCCGCGAGAAATGTTAACGGCAGAGTTTTAATGTACGCCGATAAAATCACTCCTGCCATGGGTAAAACGATAAAGGAGACCAATCGAAGAAGAGAAGTACAGATGGAATACAACAGAATAAACGGAATCACGCCTGAAACCATAAAAAAAGCGATAGACAAGGATATTTTCGAATCATACCGTTCCGAGATCGAAGAGTACGACGATCTGTCCGAAAGCATGAAAGAGGTTATGACTCTTCAGGAGAAAATCGGACATGAAGATTATATTGATATACTCACTGAAGAAATGGAAAAAGCGGCAAAAGAGATGAGATTCGAGGATGCGGCCAGGCTGAGGGATAAAATTTTCAGTCTTAAAAACTCGAAAAAATGAAATTTGTTAATGCTCAAAATAGAGCATTTATATCTGACTACCTGAGATAACTTATATTGGAAGTGTTTTGTATACAGTTCCGATTTGATACACAGGTGTTGCATAAATTTCGGTTATCGACAAACGATTCGCTGATTCCGAAGATGAATGATGTGGATTTAGCGGGGGAAATCATGTAATATTTTGATATGCGGAGATTTTCTTTTTGCGCATTTAATATTTCAAAAATGATTTTCTGGTTTATAAGCGGAAATAACGGACATCCAGGTGCGATACGAGGTCCTAAGAATCCACCTTCCGTTTTTTGTAAATGTTTTCTGAACATATTGTATCCCTCCGTTAAAAAAACACCCCCAGACTGTCACTGATAACCGAGGCTAACATGTTTTCCCCTTAAGGTATTTTCATGGAGAAATTTTCGTGTTGAATTTTAAAAAAGAAAAGGAATTTGTTAAATTATAACCAAATATCATTTTCAGGTTTATGATTTTTTTTAAATTAAATATTATAGTGGAATCATTTTGCCTCTTGCCTTGGTCTCGTGAATCTATATAATCTTCTTAGCAAATCAATGAGATTGGTTTAAATCCGAAAAATTTGAGAAAATAATGCATCCTTTTTCTACATTCAGAAGATTGGCCACCGTTTTACATTTCACCGTCAGGCAGAAAAAAAGTCTTTCTTCCCGGTTGTCGTATAATCCTTCGAGATTGCCCTGTCCTTTTGAGATTATTAAATCCGAAGAATCGTAAATTTCTCTGAATTTTCTGCTGGTCTTTTCAAGCAAAGTACCGGGGTATATTGAACCTGACGAGATAGTCTCGCATACTTCGTTCAATTTAATTTCGTATGCTTCGGTAAGCGTTATATCGTTTATTATCGGTACCTCTCTCACCGCGGCGGTGATTTTCAGATGAGGGTGTGCGAATGAAATTTTCTCTATGAGAAGTCTGTCAAAAACGGCTTCTCCACAATTATCAAGTATGAAGAGCATGCTTTTGCTCTCTTCCAGTTTATTTTCAAATTTTTTGAAATCATCCATTAAAAATTCCGATGACTCGATTTTATCTATGAAATTTTTTTCTATATTTTCCAAGTCAACATCATGAGCCCCAAGATCAATTATATTTCCCAAAGCCGAAGCAAGACAGTAGAACTTCAAATTCTTGTTTTTAATATTTTTATCGGATTTTATTATATTTACTATTTTTTCCGCCATCAAATTGCCTGAAATTTTTTCTTGCCTTAAAACATCATCCGATCCGAATTCATCTTTGACGTAATCATAAATAAGTACTGCCATTTCAACAGGTGTAAGATCAGGAGAAGTTTTTGAGAGTATAGAGCATATGTCTTTGAAGAAAATAAATTTCTGATAATCGTTCAGACTTAAGGAATCTGATATTCGAGATGCTTGTAAAACATGACATGGAATACATTCCGGAAATACCTTCATTTGATCAACTCCATATATTTTGTAAGAGGCTTAATCCAATAATATGGATTAAGCCTCGATTTGTTCGGTTAAAAATTTATCTTGAATGCTTCAAGGCTCTCTTCAGTTTCCGGAATTACGAGATCACCATTCTTAACTGCTGTCTGCAATCCGATAAGCTCGAGAAGTACGAATTCGGGAACTAGATCTCTGGTGTATTTCATCTCACTTATTCCTATTCCGTCTTCCACAAGGCCCAGTACTTTCAATCCGCTGTCAAAATAGCCTTCATAAGAATCCGCTATTCCGAAATATGCCGCATTATCTATTCTTTTAAGGGCCGAAGCCAATATTCTTCCGGGTGCAATGTAGTCCTGGTCGCAATCTGCACCGAGTCCGTAATATCCCTCTCCCTTTTCTTTTACCGCATTAAATACCCCCAAACCACAAAGTCCCGCTATTTGAAGTATGATATCCGAACCTTGGGAAATCTGAGCTTCAGTCATGGTTTTTCCTTTCTGTATGTCTGTGAAAGACTGCGTGTATCCTGCAATAACGTTTACGTTTGTGCCATGAAGCTGATTGTAAGCTTTTGCTCCGGCTCTGAATCCTATTTCATATCTCTTAACTGGTGGAATTGGCATTCCGCCCACGGCACTTATCATAGCGGTTTTTGTCATGGAAGCTGCTAAAAATCCTACTAAAAAACCGCCTTCCTGTTCTTTGAACGAATAAGTTCTGACATTCGGGATATCAGCCTCTCCCATATCGATTCCAATGAAATGGGTATCCGGATACTGCGGAGCAACCGTTTTCATAGCATCTTCAAGCAGGAAACCGACGGCTATGACCACTTCGGAATTCTCCGCCGCCTTGGAAAGGTTCATGGTGTAATCGGATTGCTCGTTGGATTGAATGACAACGGTATCGATTCCGAATTCTTCACCTGCCCTTTTAACACCTGCCCAGGTACCATCGTTGAACGATTGATCACCCAATCCGCCGGCATCGGTTACCATGGTAACTTTGAATCCAAACAGAACCGTCAGTGAAAGCGATAGCAGCAAAAACATCAAAAAAATCTTTTTCATACAACACCTCCAGAAATTTATCGTGCTAAATTATACTATGTATTCACATATATTCGAAAAAATATACGGGAAGAAAGACAAATTATCTTTGATACGTAAGCTGTTTGTATTATGAAAAGATATTTATTCTGAGCAGAAATTTATTCGATTATATGAAAAGGAAACTTTAAATTTATATACAGATGATACAATACTATTCATGCGTATGAATAGGCGCATCATATTTAAATTAATCCGAGGTGCATGGTGAAATTCAACGATTTTAAGGAATATTCGATTATGGTTTTGGGAATGATTGTAAATGCTTTCAGCTGGGTCGCTTTTTTAATACCGCATAGAATAGTTGGCGGCGGAGTGAACGGCATAGGAGTCATGATTAACTATGCTACCGGATTTTCGGTTGGTTTATTTTACCTGGTCGTCAATATTTTTCTTGTAATACTGGCAATAAAAAAACTTGGAGCACATTTTGGAATTAAGACTATTTTCGGGATCATATGTCTTTCCGTGCTTCTTACTGTTATGGAACCAATGTTTCCGACACCTCTTGTGGATGATGTATTTATGTCGACATTAATAGGAGGTATTCTCGGAGGACTTGGTCTTGGTATGGTATTTTCACAGGGAGGAAGTACCGGCGGAACAGATATAATAGCGCTGATACTCACGAAATATACGCATATGGCCCCGGGAAAGCTCACTTTTTTCCTGAACATAGCAATCATAAGCAGTTCGTATTTCATATTCCATTCTATCGAAATGATAATATACGGTCTTGTTACCATGGCCGCAAGTTCATATGCACTTGATCATTTTTTGGAAGGAAACAGGGAGTCCGCACAACTTTTCATCATTTCGCAGAATTACGAAAAAATAGCCAATAGAATTACCAAAGAAATGGGCAGGGGAGTAACCCTTTTTCAGGGAACCGGCTGGTATACTCAGAGTGAAAGACATGTTATGCTTGTTATAGTGAGGAAGAGAGAGGTTCCGAGAGTCATAAAGTATGTAAAAGAAAATGATAAATCTGCCTTCATAAGTGTTAACACAGTCAGAAGCGTATATGGGCAGGGATTTGAGAATATCGAAATATAGTACGTTTTACGAAATATCCTCTGTAACCCTTTATATTAGAGCTATATACCGGATTTAGGCAAAAATATTGTTTATAAAATGGTATAATACTTAAAATAATCAAAAAAGGGAGCCAAGGAGGATGAAATGTGAATGGGTGCTTCAAAATCCGGATGAGAATCTTGTAAATTCGATTTCGGAAAAGCATGATGTTAGCGGATTACTCGCGAGAATACTTGTCAACAACGGTATTACTGACGATGGAGATATTAAAAGGTATTTAGAACCGGAAAATGAAGATTTCTTCGATCCTTATCTGATGAAAGATATGGATAAGATAGTGGAAACGCTACTTCAAATCAGAGACAAAAAAGAATCACTCGTAATTTACGGTGATTACGATGTAGATGGAGTAACATCTACCGCAATGGTTTATTCCATTTTGAAACAGTTCGGATGGGATGTGTCTTTTTACATACCGTCAAGACTCGAAGAGGGATACGGGCTGAGCAAAACAGCCATAATGGATTTGTTTAACCGTGGAATAAGAAATATTATGACTGTTGACTGCGGAATCACTTCGTTCGGAGAAGTGGATTATGCGAATTTTTTGAAATTCAAAATTCTGATAACCGATCATCATGATGTTCAGAATATACTTCCAAAAGCTGTGGCAGTTGTAAATCCAAAAAGACCGGATGACACTTACCCCGATAAATATCTTGCGGGTGTGGGTGTGGCATTTAAGGTTATGCACGCACTTCTGATGAAACTGGGTCATCCGGAAGTGATAACGGAATACTTGGATCTGGTTACACTCGGTACCGTGGCGGATATTGTACCGCTACGCGGTGAAAACAGGATAATAGTGAAAAAAGGTTTGAAGTTTCTTGCTGAAACGAAGAGGATAGGCCTTAAGAAGCTCATGGAACTTTCAGGATTGAATTTAGATCAGATAAAAACTTACGATATAGGTTTTAAAATAGCTCCGAAGCTCAATGCGGTGGGCAGATTGGAGAGTGCCTATGCCGCACTTAATTTGCTTTTATCGGAAGATGAACATCAAGGCGCTGAAATAGCGAAATACCTGAATTCACAAAACGTTAAAAGACAGGAGATAGAAAATCAGATATACAGAGAAGCAGAAGCGATAATAGCTTCAAATGAAGAGTTTTCTGCGTTACCCTTGCTTGTTCTTGCAAAAGATGATTGGCATCCCGGAGTAATAGGCATAGTATCATCAAGATTAACTTCCAAATATTACAAACCGACACTTATGATATCTCTCGATTCCGAAGGAGTTGGGCGAGGTTCCGCTAGAAGTATAGAGCAGGTAAACATAATGGAGCTTTTCGGCAAGGTGCATGGAATGTTTCTTGAATACGGAGGACATCCCATGGCGGCAGGTTTTTCAATAGATTCATCTCTTGTGGATGATTTGAGAAAAGCTCTTTCCGATGCTTATATTTCTCTTTACAACAACGATAGCTTTACATCTAAAATCAGAGTTGATTCTGTACTTCGCATAGAAGAAATAGATGATGATTTTCTTGAGGATATAGATATACTGAGACCTTTCGGCCAAGCCAACCATGAACCGGCATTTATGATTGAAAATGCGGCTATAGAAAGGTTTAAGCTCATGGGCAACAAAGCCCAGCATATTCGAATGATACTTAAGCAGGGAGACCAAACACTTGATACAATCGGGTTCAATCTTTCCGATTCTTTTGAGGATTTTAGATACATAAGGCCTAACCTTCTCAAATGTGATGTTGTTGGAAATATAAAATCCATGTGGCATTATGGTGTTAAACATACGCAGATGTTCCTGAAAGATATACGTCTGTGCATAGATCCTTCTTTTAAAGATGAGGAAGAAGAAGATAAGACATTCGTATTTGAACTGATCAAAAACTGGGAGAAGCAGAGAGTATCACATAAGATTCAAAATTTGAACGTACTTAAAGCGGATTACGCACATAAATTGAAAAGCAAATTCAAAGCTTTTTCGAGGTTTATTGATGAGGAGCAGATAGCGGTTTTCGCAAATATTAAAGCTCAGGAAATATTGATGACTTTGAAAATAATCAAGAATTTTGAAAGTAAGAAGAATATGCTTGTGGTATCCCCTTCGAACGTATTTCTTTCTCATAGATTCAATATTATCAAAAGGTTTGACATACTTGAAACAGTTTTTATGGATTCAATGGGTGAGAATCCTGATTCTTTGAAATGCGTTTTTGCAACGCTTCCTATGGTACTCGCGAATGAAAATTTCTTCAAAGAGAATTTTGACGATATATTAATGTTGGATTTCGAATATCTTTTACTCGATAAAATGTTATCTGTGGGTTATTTTAATCTTTTCTCGAATTTCCTGAAAGAGTATGGCGGAACATACTCCGTATTGGGAACGAAAGCTGATGATGCCCAAAAAGAAGCTTTCATTAAAAATTACAATTTGAACAGCATTCTCATTGAACATCTTGGTAAACATTCAAGAGGACTCGTGGACAGGAGAAATATAAAAAATCCGATTGAATATATCCGGCAACTGGTGAAAAATGGCGAATTCGTCGCGGTACTTACCAATTCGACTGCCAAGACGGTCGAAGTGACGAAATTGGCCGGAAAGGTTTTATCGGAGTATTTCCAGAATGGTGAAGTCGTTTTTTACAACAACAATTTAAAACCTGTTCAGAGAACCAGGATTGAAGAGCTTGTTTCTACCGGTAAAGTCAGATTACTTATAACAACTCCGCATATGGGTGGATTGGTAGAGTTTCCTAATGATGCAAACATATGCCTTATGGACGCTCCTCTGACGCCTCTTGAAGTATTTTCTATAACGAGTCCCACTGAAAGGAAAAAATGCAATTCTATTTTTCATTTGTTGTATAATAAGGACGATGTTGAGAAAAGTCAAAATGATTTTTCAGGTTATTTCCCATCCGAAGAACAGCTGGTGGAAATATTGAAGTTGATATGTTCAAACGGCGTCGTAGATATAAGCCATGTAAAAAGAGAGCTTGAAGAAAAAAACATAATCAATCGAAATTTTTGGGGAATATATGATAAAATCTTTCAGGAAATCGGAATGTTGGATCATGAAAAAATAATAAACAAAAACATTGATGAATTGATCCCGAGGGTAAAGGAACTCCCCAGAGTAATAGAAGGGGAAATGGATAGACGAATTATCGATTTGTATTCTGATTATTTTATAAAAAAATCAGCGAGAAATATATTGGATATCATAGATTACCCACCGAGACCTTTGTATTGATGGAGGTGTCGTATTAAGTGTGCACAAAGTTCTACTCAACTGATGAATTAAATGTATTATTCGTATTTGTGGACTATGCTCAAACCCTTACGGCAGTCGATCTCTTAAGGGAAAACAGGGTGTTTTCTAAAATCGTACCGACTCCTAAATCGGCTTTTTCGGCTGCATCGCTCGGAATAGCTATAAGAGAGATCGATATAGAGAAAACGAATTTTATTTTTGCTGAAAACGCTATTATGCCTATCAAAACAATAATATCACCTGAATGTGTACTTTCTTACAATTTCGAATTCTGAGTGTATTATGAATTATTTGAGTTTTGATTACGGGGATAAGAGAATAGGCTATGCGATAGCGGATTTAAAGGCGAGAATAGCTCTACCATCGGGTGTATTAGGAAATGATTCGGGACTCAGGGTAAAAATACAGGATTTGGTATCATCAAAGAATGTTTATAAAATAGTAGTGGGTTTTCCTTTGAATCTTAGGAGGAATTTTACACCGGCAACTGAAAAAGCAGTTGCGTTTGCGGACTCCGTTCACAGATGGACCGGGATACAAGTACTACTTGTAGATGAAAGAATGACGACTTCTCTATCTTATGCATATTCTCAGATGATAGGTCTGAAATCAAAGGAAAGTAAGAAAAACATCGATGCGAACAGTGCGAAGGAGATTCTTGAATCGTATCTGAACAATCCCGGTCAATGTATAGAATTTGTGAAAAATGGTGTTGATTTGAATTCGACCGTAGATTTCTTAAAAAAGGTCGAAGCCGGAAATATGGATGATTTGATAAAAATAAATATCGATGGTGGAAAATATATATTCGATTGCGTTGACAAGAGTCTGAAAAATTGGATTATTTACGAATCAAATCCTTATTACTATTTAAAATTAAGCAAGAAAAAAATTCCGGAAAATGTTTCTTCATATGAGTTCGCCTTTTCAAAAATTGATGGCATACAATCATGTGCTCGTGGCTCAAATGGATAGAGTGTTGGACTCCGGATCCAAAGGCTGCGGGTTCGAATCCCGCCGAGCACACCATTTTAGCAAGTTATGAAAATGACTTTTTAGGTATATAATTGTAGTGTGAGCTTAGTTCGAATTGTTTAAAACTGCTTATGATTGATTTGCTTAAATATTCCCGCTTAGTTTATTTAATTCCGGAGGTGATTTTCTTGATTTTGGCGATTAGTGTTTTTGATTGCGAACTTGAACCACTGAGACATGAAATAGTTGCCTTTGAGGACGGAGAAATTCTCGATAGAACTTTCGTGCGAGGAGTCATCGGAAGAAATGAAATAGTCGCAGTTTCAGGTATATTTGGAAAAGTTGAGGCTTCGTTTATAACTCAGAAATTCCTGGATATTTACAATATCGATTGCGTAATTTTGCTATCCGGAGCCGGAGCGATTGAAGAGGGTTTGGAAATTGGTGATGTAGTTGCGGGTGATGAATATGCCGAATACGACAGAATTTTAGGTTCGGATGCGGAAAAAGAGATTGTGAAAGGCTGCCCGAGGCTTATTAATATTCTGAAAAATGATTATCCCGAATTAAAAGTCGGGAAAATAATCAGTGGAGACGCAATTGTAGATTCATCAGAGAAAAAAATAAAATTGAAAAAAAGATACGATGCCCTCGCACTTGATATGGATTCGGCTGTTGTGGCGAAAGTTGCGAAATGCAATGGAGTTGCATTTCTTTCTCTTAAAGTCATACTGGACCTTTCTGACGAAAATACGAAAGATGATTTTAATCGGTATTATGATGATTTGTCAAAGATACCCGCTGAGATGTTTGCGAAATTCCTATCCAGACATTTTTTAAAAGGGGAATGCTGACAATTCTGAAATTAAAAATCGAAAGCCATTAGGCTTTCGATTTTTAATTTCAGAACCTTATTCAGTTTGCTTATTTTCAAAATAGTAATCAAGGATTTCTTTTCCTATAGGAGCCGCTGTTTGGCTGCCGTATCCACCTTTCTCGACAAATACCAGCAGTGCTATTTCGGGTTTTTGCCTTGGGTAAAGGCAGGCGAACCAGGAATTGTAGACTTCCTCGGCGCCGGTTTCCGCAGTACCGGTTTTTGCGAGCATATCTGCCGAATAATGCCTGTCCTTAAAGACTTCATAAGCGGTTCCCGATGGATTTGTGGCGACACCGTTCATGGCAGATTTAAGATAATTCCAGTATGAAATTGGCATGTCAACCAATAATTCGCCTTCCGAATGTTTGTTTTTCACAATCGTCGTTTTGTAAGTTCTGCCTTCATTTCCTATCAGTTCGAGCATCTTGACCATCTCAATGGGGGTAATGGAAACATATCCCTGGCCGATGGACGAAAGAACCGTGTCCCCTAAATACCACCTTTCACCGATATTTTCTTTTTTCCAATTTTCGCTCGGAAACACGCCGGAAATTTCTCCTGGCAATTCGATGCCTGTTAAGCCGTCAAAGTTAATCTGATTTGAAATTTCTTTCATATATTCTATACCAAGTTTTATTCCAAGTTCATAGAAATAAATGTTGCAGGAACTGAGAATTGCCGTGAAGAAATTGGTAACTCCATGTCCGTCCCTTTTCCAGTCATGATAGACGTAATCAGTACCGTTTGAGCTTTCTATTACGAATTTACCATCACAATCAATCCTGTTTATAACTTCTCTTTGGACATCTTTTTCCGACTGCAGAAGTGTACAGAGTGAAACGAAAGGTTTTATGAGACTTCCGGGGTTGTAAGCATTCTGTATTGCCCTGTTTAAAAAAATCTTGCCCGGGTGATTTTGAAGAAAATTCCACTTCTCCGTTGATATTTCCCCTATCATTTCACTGCTTTCATAATAGGGTTTTGAAACCATGGAAAGTACTTCACCATTGGAAGGATTGGTAATGATAACGACCGCGTTGTTTTCTATACCTGAAAGCAAATTGTCGATAAAATAAGTCAAATCTCTATCTATTGAGAGTATTAAATCGTTTCCGGCATTCGGTTTTCTTATCCAGTAATTCTCCAGTTTCCTCGTCACGGAATCCACTTCGGTATGGAATAAACCTTCCTGACCCTGAAGCCATCTTTCAAAGTAACTTTCTATACCTGTTACACCCGATAAAACTCTGTTGGTATATCCGATTATGTGACTCAGACTGCCATGAAAATCGTATACCCTTTCAAATTTATAATCCAGAATTATTTCCGGATTATCGACTGAAACATCCAGTCTCATCGGTATATCTTCTCCGCTTGAAATGTGATCCATAACGGATATTTCGGATAAACCGCATAAGTCTGCGATTTCACCGATAAGCAGATTTCTTCTGGAACCGTAAATTCCCTTAAGAGATTCATCGATATCGACAAATCTCTTAACGAGTGTATGGGCAAGCAGATTACCGTTCCTGTCGAAAATATTCCCGCGTGGCGCGGGAACGACAGATCTTTTAAGCCTCATTGAATCAAGCATTTTAACGTATTTATCGCTGTTTTCAATCTGAAGAGAATATAATCTCAACACAAAAACAAAAACAATCAACAGGAGAATAATCAAGACTGCTATTATTCTCCTGTTTCCATTTGATGATTTTTTCAGGAATTTTTTATTTTTTAGAGTTTTAATACTACTTTTCCGCACTTTCCTTCTTCCATCAGTTTGAATCCTTTTTCCCAATCTGTAAAGGGTAGAACGTGAGTGACTATTTTGTCGAGATCGACTCTCTTGTTCTTTATCAGACTGGAAAGAATATACCAGGTTTCGAACATTTTTCTACCGGCTATTCCGTATACGGTAATATTTTTAAAAACCACTTTGTTAATATCAAAATTCACTTTATCTTTGTATACTCCGAGAATAGAAATTTTTCCACTTGGCATTACAGCGTCGATTGCGAGTTCCAATGCAGATGGGCTGCCTGACATTTCCAAATTTACTTCTACTCCTTCACCGCCGGTTATCTCCATTACCCTTTCAAGGGCATTTTCCCTGAGCGGGTTTATAATAAAATCCGCTCCGTTTTCCCTGGCCATATTAAGCCGATAATCCTGAACTTCTGAAACTATTATTGGTCCTGCGCCCATAGCTTTCGCAACTTGTACCGCCATAACTCCAATAGGACCGGCCCCGGTTATCAATACGCTTTTACCGGCAACTCCGGGTGACGTGACCGTGAATACGGCATTCCCTAACGGTTCTTGTACCGATGCAAGATGTTCGGGTATGCTCTTATCATTTTTCCAAAGCACCACTTCCGGTACTTTCGCATATTCTGCAAATATACCGTCTATGTCCACACCGAGTATCTTCATATCGGAGCAAACGTGCATGTTGCCTGTTCTGCAAAGTCTGTCGGTACCACAGGGGATATGAGTTTCCGCGGAAACGAAATCTCCGGGTTTTACCATTTTTACTCTGTTTCCAACTTTCACGACTTCACCCGAAAACTCGTGACCGGTTAACAAAGGTGTTTTTATTCTATTCTGCGACCACTTGTCCCATTCGTAAATATGCATATCGGTTCCGCAGATAGAAGCGTACTTTACTTTTACCAATACTTCATCATCTTTTAAATTTTCTGGAATTTCCACTTCCTTCATCGTTAAGCCTTTTTCTCTTTTTTCTTTTACCAGTGCTTTCATTAAAGCCATTCTTTTCGACCTCCCGTGAGAATAAGATATTATCTTTATATTCTTTTCTCTTTTTTTCTGAATTGATTACTTCAACTTTTTTTCCGGTAATCGGGTTGATTCCGGTATACCACATAGTAGTGGAAATAGTCGAAGGAGTGGGTGTGAAAATCTGAATTTGCTGAGGTATGAATCCAAGTTTTGAGTGTATGGTATTTCTCAAAATCTTGTTATCCGAGTCCGTTTCACCCGGATGTGCGACTATGAAGTATCCGATTACGAATTGCTTCTTATCGCTTTTCCTGCATTCTTCCAGAAATTTGTCCTTGAATTCGAAAAATTGTGAAGAGGATGGTTTTCCCATCAAATCAGTCACTTTGTCGGAAAAGTGTTCAGGAGCAAGTTTCAATTGACCCGAAACATGATTACTGGCGACTTGGGATAAGAAATCTTCTCCGAATTCCCTGTCGGCAAAGACTAAATCCGGTCTGATACCCGATGAGATAAACACACCTTTTATACCCTGCATATTCATAATTTTCTTCAACAAATTTATATATTTTAAATGGCTTGGCTTAAGCGAAGGACAAACTTTCGGAAATAGGCATCTCTTATCTGCGCAAGCACCTAATTCCACCTTTTTTTTGCAGTCAAATCCATACATATTTGCCGTAGGACCACCGATATCACTTATGTATCCTTTAAAATAGTCAAGTTTTTTCAGATTTTCTATTTCATCTATTATAGATTTTTCACTGCGAGATGATATATATCTACCCTGGTGAAGAGCGATTGCACAGAAATTACATTCTCCGTAGCATCCCCTGTGGCTTGTGATAGAGGTTGCGACAGTTTCCAAAGCCTTGACTTCTCCTTCCTTCAGGCAATCCGGATGTACTTTTTTACTGAAAGGAAGACTGTAAATTTCATCCATCTCCGCTGTCGAGAGATATTTCGAGGGGATATTTTGAATTACATATCTGTTTCCGTCTTTCTGATAAATCTGATGACCTCTTATACAGTCCGTTTCCGAATAAAGTATCTTAAAAGCTCTCGAATATTCTTCTTTGCTTGAGTTTACCTTTTCAAAAGACGGCAACTCCACTGCATCTTTTTCTATTAGAGACGAATCGGAAGTCGAAAACAGCAATCCCGGAATCGAAATAAAATCTTTGAAGTCGTGCTTTTTTCTTATTGCTGCAACAAATTGACGTAGAGATTTTTCCGCCATCCCGTATAGCAGAAAATCAGCTTTGGAATCAAGCAGTATGGAGTGCCTTACCTTGTCCTGCCACCAATCATAATGCGCCATTCTTCTCAGACTGGCTTCTATACCTCCCAGTACTATCGGGATATCTTTATAATATTTTTTCACATAATTCGAATACACGACAGTAGCTCTGTCGGGCCTTCTGTTGTTTATCATGCCCGGAGTATATGAATCGGAGCGTCGGAATTTTTTTGAAGCAGTATAATTTGCCACCATGGAATCAACATTGCCTGCGGATATTCCTATAAAGTATCTGGGTTTTCCGAATTCGAGAATTATATCCGAATTGACATCAGGTTGCGGAAGAACCGCTACTTTCAGATTCATACTTTCAAGAAGTCTCGCGATGAGCCCAATACCAAAAGAAGGATGATCAACGTAAGCATCACCTGATATCAGGAGTACGTCTATATAATTCCAATTTCTCGATTTCATACCTTCCCTGCTTACGGGAAGAAAAGTGGTTCCCTCTTTATCAGTCATCCTTTAAGCCACCACTGCCAATATCTTCTGATTCCATTATAGATTTTAACTTCTGCCTGCATCTTAAAAGTTTTGTTCCGACAGTGCCTATCGGTAAATCCATTTGTTCCGCTATTTCCTTATATTTCATACCCTCTGCGGCAAGGAGAAGCATTTGCTGACATTCTTCGGGCAGTTTGGAAAGTATTCTCTGATATTCCTGGATTTTAATTTCGGATAAAGCGATTTCTTCGGGATTATCCGATTCCACGTTCTCAGTTATTTCAAGATATGAATCATCGGAACCTTCATTCCCAAGTTCCGCATCCAATGCGACCATATTTGAATCAGCTCTCTTTTTCGCATTTCTGTGTCTGTGTTTGTCTATACATATATGTGCAGCGGTAGTAGCTAAAAAAGCTTTCAAATTGTTTATAGAAGAAAGGTCTTCGAACGCCATCCTCAAAAATGTTTCCTGAACGATATCTTCCGCTATCGAGGAAAAATCAGGGTATTTAAACGATACAACAGCAGAAAGATACTTACCGTATCTTCTGTATAATTCCTCCCAAAATTCCTTTTCACCTATTTTATTTCTTCTTCTGAGTAAATCCCTATCAGTTAAGCGATTCAAATTTGTTCTAAATTTAAGCGGCATAGTCACCTTTCCCCTGTTATTTCTTATATATTTTACCATAAGAACAAAGAAAAACTCTTGCTCGAACGATTAACACATAGTTATTATTCAGGAAACTTGAATGTAATTGACAATGCTGTGAATTATGTGGTAGTATATGCGACGTCGCCGCTGAAAAGCGGAGATGGGAAGAGAAGGAAGAAAGGTCATTGAAAAACAGATAACAGACGAACCAAAAGAAGACAAGCTCTGCTTGTGAAAAACGAGTAGAAGTTGATTCCGGTTTATTGAAAGATAAGCCAGAGTAAATCAAGAGGTAGAGTCAGACCTAAACGATATTGGTGGTGTCCCGAGAGGGATACTATTAAATAAAGATATTGGATGGAGGGTTTGATCCTGGCTCAGGGTGAACGCTGGCGGCGTGCTTTACACATGCAAGTCGAACGGGATTCATTTTGAAGGACACTTCGGTGGACGGAGAGATGATGAGAGTGGCGAACGGGTGAGTAACACGTGGACAACCTGCCCAACCGCGGGGGACAACAGTTGGAAACGACTGCTAATACCGCATAAGCTCGAAAGAGGAAAGCCGAAAGGCGCGGATGGAGGGGTCTGCGGCCCATCAGGTAGTTGGTGGCGGTAACGGCGCACCAAGCCAACGACGGGTATCTGGCGTGAGAGCGTGACCAGACACAAGGACACTGAGACACGGGTCCTACTCCTACGGGAGGCAGCAGTGGGGAATTTTGGACAATGGGGGAAACCCTGATCCAGCGACGCCGCGTGAAGGAAGAAGTCCTTCGGGATGTAAACTGCTTTTTACTGGGAAGAAGAGATGACGGTACCAGTAGAATAAGCCCCGGCTAACTACGTGCCAGCAGCCGCGGTAAGACGTAGGGGGCAAGCGTTACCCGGAATCACTGGGCGTAAAGGGGGCGTAGGCGGGACAATAAGTCAGATGTTAAAAACGACGGCTCAACCGTCGGGATGCGTTTGAAACTGTAGTCCTTGAGGATAGTAGAGGAAAAGGGAATTACCAATGTAGGGGTGAAATCCGTAGAGATTGGTAAGAAGGCCGGTGGCGAAGGCGCTTTTCTGGACTATACCTGACGCTGAGGCCCGAAAGCCAGGGGAGCAAACCGGATTAGATACCCGGGTAGTCCTGGCCGTAAACGATGCTCACTAGGTGTGGGATCCGTAGAGGATTCTGTGCTGAAGCAAACGCGATAAGTGAGCCGCCTGGGGAGTACGTCCGCAAGGATGAAACTCAAAGGAATTGACGGGGGCCCGCACAAGCGGTGGAGCGTGTGGTTTAATTCGAAGCTAAGCGAAGAACCTTACCAGGTCTTGACATACAAGTGGTAGTGAACCGAAAGGGGAACGACCTTTACTTCGGTAAAGGAGCTTGAACAGGTGGTGCATGGTCGTCGTCAGCTCGTGCCGTGAGGTGTTGGGTTAAGTCCCGCAACGAGCGCAACCCCTATGGTTAGTTGCCAGCACGAAGGTGGGAACTCTAGCCAGACTGCCGCCGACGAGGCGGAGGAAGGAGGGGACGACGTCAGATCATCATGCCCTTTATGACCTGGGCTACACACGCGCTACAATGGGGGAAACAACGGGGAACGAGGTAGCGATGCCAAGTAAATCCCAAACATCCCCCCCAGTTCAGATTGCAGGCTGCAACTCGCCTGCATGAAGCCGGAATCGCTAGTAATCGTAGATCAGAAAGCTGCGGTGAATACGTTCCCGGGCCTTGTACACACCGCCCGTCACACCACCCGAGTTGGGAATACCTGAAGATAGCGGAAGCCAACCTGCAAAGGAGGCAGCTATTTAAGGTAGGCTTAGCGAGGGGGGTGAAGTCGTAACAAGGTAGCTGTACCGGAAGGTGCGGCTGGATCACCTCCTTTCTAAGGAGAAAAGGTAAGTCTGTTATCTGTCTTTGAGTGATCTTTCTGAGAAAAATCACTTTGGAAGTTTGGAACATAAATTTCTTGAGTGAATTTTTCATGTAAAGATGATTTTTAAGAGTGGGCTAGTAGCTCAGTTGGTCAGAGCGCACGGCTGATAACCGTGAGGTCGGAGGTTCAAATCCTCCCTAGCCCACCACAAATGGGGGCGTAGCTCAGCTGGGAGAGCATCTGCCTTGCATGCAGAAGGCCAGGGGTTCGAGTCCCCTCGTCTCCACCATGAGCAATTAAATCTCACCGTTAAGCGGAGAGATTCGATCTTTGAAAAATGCATAGGAATGAAAAGAGTAAAGCTTGTAATAAGAAACAAACACATTGAATCATAAAATCTTTTCGTGAAAGCGAAAAGGATAGGTCAAGGTAATAAGAGCACACGGAGGATGCCTTGGTAGCAGGAGGCGAAGAAGGGCGTGGCAAGCTGCGAAAAGCCTCGTAGAGGAGCAAGCGACCTAAGAAGCGAGGATGCCCGAATGGGGAAACCCGGTATACGGAAGTATATCATCTCGAAAGAGAGGCGAACCCGGCGAAGTGAAACATCTCAGTAGCCGGAGGAAGAGAAAGCGAAGCGATAGCGTAAGTAGTGGTGAGCGAAAGCGCGATAGTCCAAACCATATACGTGTCAAGCATACGGGCGTTGCGTATATGGGGTAGTGGGATACAGTTAGGAGAACCGTAAGATATCCGATACAAGGTGCATATATAGACGAATTACCTGGGAAGGTAAACCGGAGAGAGTGAGAGTCTCGTAGTTGAAATGTATGTACGTGTATATTGTAATCCCAAGTAGCACTCAGCACGTGAAATTGAGTGTGAATCAGGGGGGCCCACCCTCCAAGACTAAATACTACCTGCTAACCGATAGTGAAGAGTACCGTGAGGGAAAGGTGAAAAGCACCCCGGGAGGGGAGTGAAAGAGAACCTGAAACCGTGTGCTTACAAGAAGAGGGAGCGAAAGTGACCTCGTGCCTTTTGATTAATGTGCCTACGAGTTATCGTATCTGGCGAGGTTAAGCCGAGAAAGGTGGAGCCGAAGGGAAACCGAGTCTGAAAAGGGCGGCTAGTGAGATGCGATAGACCCGAAACCAGGTGAGCTACCCATGTCCAGGGTGAAAGTGGGGTAAGACCCAGTGGAGGCCCGAACCAGTTAGCAGTAAAAAGCTATTGGATGAGATGTGGGTAGGAGTGAAAAGCTAACCGAACCTGGTGATAGCTGGTTCTCTCCGAAACGTATTGAGGTACGGCCTCGAGAGGTCTGTACCGGGGGTAGAGCACTGGATGGGCGAGGGGAGCAATCTCCGACCTCAACCAAACTCCGAATACCGGTATACAAATCTCGGGAGACAGCCTGCGGGGGATAAGCTCCGTAGACGAGAGGGAAACAACCCAGACCGCCAGCTAAGGACCCGAAGAAACGTCTAAGTGTGAAAGGAAGTGGAATGTCGAAGACAGCTGGGAGGTTGGCTTAGAAGCAGCCATCCTTGAAAGAGTGCGTAACAGCTCACCAGTTAAGACATTCTGCGCCGAAGATACAGGGGGCTGAAGACGTTCTCCGAAGCTGCGGAATAATGCGCGAGCATTGTTGGTAGGAGAGCATTGTGTAGTAGGGAGAAACATTATCGTGAGGTAATGCGGACGAGACACAAGAGCGGATGTAGGCATGAGTAACGAGAATATGGTGAGAATCCATATCCCCGAAAGCCCAAGGGTACCTGGGGAAGGGTCGTCCGCCCAGGGTAAGCCGGTCCTAAGGGGAACCCGAAAGGGGTAACCGATGGAAAGCTGGTTAATATTCCAGCGCCGCTGATAGGGAGCATAAGTGGGGACGCAGGAGGATAGGTTCCGCGAACGAGTGGCAAATTCGTCCAAGCTTTGAGTTGACGAGGCCGGTAGGCAAATCCGCCGGCTGAGACGAGGAGTGAAGGGGAGAATACCGAAGGGTGTTCAACGGGATTGAATTCACACTGCCAAGAAAATCTGCGTATGTGATGAACTATTGGTGACCGTTCTGAAAACCGACACAGGTGGGCTGGTTTAAAAGACTAAGGGGAGCGGGAGAACCTCCGCTAAGGAACTAGGCAAAATAACCCCGTAACTTCGGGAGAAGGGGTACTCCCAAAGGTTAAGAGCTAATGGGAGTCGCAGTTACAAGACTCAGGCGACTGTTTACCAAAAACACAGGACTCTGCGAATTCGATAAGAAGACGTATAGGGTCTGACGCCTGCCCAGTGCTGGAAGGTTAAGGGGAGTTGTTAACCGCAAGGTGAAGCAGCGAACTGAAGCCCCAGTAAACGGCGGCCGTAACTATAACGGTCCTAAGGTAGCGAAATTCCTTGTCGGGTAAGTTCCGACCTGCATGAATGGCGTAACGATCTGAGTACTGTCTCAGCGGAGGGCCCGGTGAAATTACAATCTTGGTGAAGATGCCAAGTACCCGCGACTAGACGGAAAGACCCCGTGGAGCTTTACTGTAACCTGGTATTGTATATTGGTGTAAGGTGTACAGGATAGGTGGGAGGCTAAGAAATCATATCGCAAGGTATGGTAGAGCCGACGTTGGGATACCACCCTCCTTACAGCGGTATACTAACCTGGGCATGTGAAGAGCATGCAAGGGACAGTGCTAGGTGGGCAGTTTGACTGGGGCAGTCGCCTCCTAAAGAGTAATGGAGGCGCGCGAAGGTAGGCTCAGGCTGGTTGGGAATCAGCCGAAGAGTGCAAGGGCAGAAGCCTGCCTGACTGTGAGACTGACAGGTCGAGCAGGAACGAAAGTTGGTCCTAATGACCAGGCGGTGCTGAGTGGAAAGGCCGTCGCTTAACGGATAAAAGTTACCCCGGGGATAACAGGCTGATACCGCCCGAGAGTCCATATCGACGGCGGTGTTTGGCACCTCGATGTCGGCTCATCGCATCCTGGGGCTGAAGCGGGTCCCAAGGGTTGGGCTGTTCGCCCATTAAAGCGGTACGTGAGCTGGGTTCAGAACGTCGTGAGACAGTTCGGTCCCTATCTATCGCGGGCGTAGGATACTTGAGAAGGGTCTCCCCCAGTACGAGAGGACCGGGGAGAGTAGACCGCTGGTGAACCAGTTGTACTGCCAAGTGCATAAGCTGGGTAGCTAAGTCTGTAAGTGATAAGCGCTGAAAGCATCTAAGCGCGAAACATGCTTCGAGATGAGGTATCCCGTCGTAAAGAGTAAGGGCAGTTCGAGACTAGGACATTGATAGGTCGCAAGTGTAAGCGCTGTGAAGCGTTGAGCTGAGCGATACTAATCGCCCGAGGCCTTGACCGTAAATAAGAACGGAAGAAAGAAAAGAAAAACAAGCTTGAAACAATTCCTATGCATCTTTGAAAGAACCGAAAGTTATGACAGATATAGCTTTGGGTGACGACACTCGGAGAGGAAACACCCGGTCCCATCCCGAACCCGGCAGTTAAGCTCTCTGAGGCCGATGGTAGTGTGGTCTTCCACGTGAGAGTAGGTATCGCCCAGAGCCCCTTTTATTCCCCTCCACTCGTTGGAGGGGTTTTCTTTTGTCGTATCCTTTTAATCTATAGATATAAAAAAAAGGAGAAATAAAATCTCTCCTTTGGTATTATTATAGGTTAATATATTATTTTTACGGATTCAACGTAACTTCCAATCAGATATCTTCTAATACTACTCTTCCATATTTTGTGACTGAATTTAAAAGATATTCTTCATACGCATCGGAAGGGTTGAAGATGTTGCTGACAGTAACTCCAGAATAAGAAGTGTTTGAATGTGCAATCATGCCATTTCCGATATAAACTGCCACATGTCCCGGAAAGAAAACCAAATCACCTTTTGTCAACTCGTCTGCAGTTACGCTTCGGGTAAATGATTCCTGTTGATCCGCATCACGGGGAATGTTTATTCCGAAAAGATCGTACAATCTGCCGGAAAATCCTGAGCAATCAGTTCCGTAAGTGGAAGAACCGCCCCAGATATAAGGCACTCCCGAGTAAGAGTCTAATATGTATTCAAAATGCTCTTCAAAATTCATGTATCCATTAATGACATTATCGTTGCCAATCCTGTATTCATAGCTTGGAGTTTTAAGTATAGAATAATTTTCAGAGATGTTCTCCAAATACAGCTTGCTTCCCATCGGCAACCAAATATCGTTTTCGTTTCTTGATTTAATTCTCTCTATTTTCGAAAATCTACTTTTAACTAAAGATTTCACACCGGATAGAAATTCCTGCATCCTATCAACCGAACAAAAATCAAGTGATTTAGTTGCGGCATATCCGACATATCCGGTTTTAAGGTCTTTTACCGTAGTATACGTATTGGAAATTTCAAGTACTGAAACCCATTCTCCAAAAATCAGCTGATGTGTTCTCTCGGATCTGAATCTGTCATCTTTTCTGATATCACAGGTAGCTGAGACAATCATCGCAAAACGTTCCGATTCAGGAATGTTTGAATGATAGCATTTGAGAGAATTTATGAAATCTATTTTTTTCTCTTTGAGAAAATCCGTGATATTTTCAACAATTTCTTCGGAATCGACAAATCCTACAAGGTGAATTTTGCCATCCCTGTGAATAAGAGAAAGTTTATAAAAATTATTCCTTCTTTCACCGATTAAATTCAAAACATCTGCTTCGATTATTGTCAGTTCTTTGGAATTCATAATTATCACCTAAAAAAAACACGGGATACCCCGTGCTTATAAATTTACATTACTTTTTCTTTTAACTCTTTACCGGGTACGAATTTGGGTACCTTTCTAGAGGGGATATCAATAGGTTTCTTGGTTCTCGGGTCAACACCTTTTCTCTGTGCTCTTTCTTTGACCATGAAACTTCCGAATCCTACCAGCCTAACGTTACCGCCATTTTCAAGTTCTCCTTCAACAATCTTAATAAAAGCGTTGAGAACTTTTTCTGACACTTTCATCGTAGTACCTGTCTCTTTTGCAAGTTCAGATACAAGTTCTTTCTTGTTCACAATAATCGCCCCCTGATTGAGATTATTTGTAAAGATGCTTTCGATGGAGATTATACCATATATATCATACAGTTTTTTAATTATTATTTTTTTCGGATATTTGATATAATCTAATATAAATAAGCATGGGAGGTATATTTTTATGAAAAAAACGTTCACTATTTTAATTTTAATTTCCGTAATGTTTGTATCAGCAATGTCGTTCAACCTTTTCGGTGATCCTTGTTGCAGGCCGTATAAAATGATAGAACCGTTATGCCAGCCTGTGGTATGTGTTCAAAGCTGTTATCCGTGTAACCCCTGTAATCCCTGTGTTCAGTATAATCCATGTAATCCTTGTGTTCAATACAATCCGTGCAATCCCTGCATGCAGTGTAATCCATGTGAGATTCAATGCGTATTGTACCCATTCTATGAACATGAATTTTCTCAAAAACTCGATATGTGGAATTTCATAAGGCATGGTTCAAACGGTACATGGAAAAGAGAGTATATTTCGGGCGAAGGGTATCTGCATCTTTCACAGCAGGGGAATTACTCTATGTCGTCTGAAAAAATATTGGAAATACCCTGTAATCTGAGAGGTAAATGTATAGTGGTAAGAGCATTGATGATGGCCGATGTCAATTATTACGGATGCAATAACGCCAAAGAATATGCCGCAGCCGGTATGTATGCGGGAATATACAACACGAATCTCGTGGATTTCAAAGACAAAAAGCCGAATTACGGTAAAGCCTTTATGTGGACCACTTCACAATATCCTTCACAATACGCACCTTACAGATTTGACAACGAAATTTTCAGGAAAATAGATTATTGTGAAAGAACTCCGGTTTATATAACTATGTATTTCAGTGAAACTGAAACCAGATGTGCACAGTATCTGAAAATAGGTTTCAGTGCATACGCAGAAGGGTTGTCTCAGTGTGCCACATCCGATTTGTGGATTTCAAATGTGGAAGTGTACGTAATTCAGTGATCAAGAATCTCAATATTTAAGTTTCGTTTCCGATAATGATAAAAAGGACCTGTGCAAGTTTATTAACAGGTCCTTTTTATATGCCCTAATTATTGTTTTCAGTCAGAGCAAAGCCATTTTAAAACGTTAGTTGAGAAAGTTTCTATATCATGCATGAAGTAACCATTATAAAGCATTTTACCAACCGCACCGCTACCATCGTCAAAAGGCGAACTATCGCCAATCGCTATAAATTTCCCTTTTTCCTTTTGTCCGTAAACTACATAATTTTTCCCATTAACTTCAGCTGCTATTTCAAGTAACGGATTTATCGAGTATTTCTATTGAGCAACCGTTCCATACCGCAATCGAGTTCACATTATCGGTAAAAGGCGAATCGAATATATCTCTTGTTTCAAATTGTTCGAGATCGTCGCTGTTAAACCTTATGCCCAGAAAGTACGGGGTGAACTCGTTGAATACCTTTACGGCATCCCAGCCATTTCCGTTTCTGTCCGCTCCTCCATGATCGCTTATCAGAAACAAACCGCCTCCATTATTTACGAATGATTCTATTGAGGCTATTTCGGAATTTGTATATGGTTTATTAGGTTCGGAAAGAATAAGCGTATCGAAATTATCTATATATTCACTTTCGAAGTTTTCGTTAATAGAGAAAACATTGTATCCAAGTTTCATTATTTCACCGGCAAAATCTGAGAAGCCTCCATTTATTGTCCAGTCCGCATTACCCGCTCTTTGGCCGTGGCCTTCATCGAATAATACGAATACATCGTATTTTGAAAAAGTTTTTTTTCTGAGAAGTGAAACATTTCCATTTGTATCTTTAACTCCCTTTATGTAAATTTCGCCATTTGATGGCAGTTCTTCGGAAGTTTTAAGCAACAAGGTTTTCTTACCCGGAAATTCAAAATCTGAGATGTTGATGTCCTTTATTTTTACGGTTTTGTTCAGAACGGGCGTAAACTGTCCCAGTTCTTCGCTGAAAAATATTTTTATGGTATTGTCATCTTCCACTTTTACCAAAACAATTTCAGGCGGAATCAGATCGGTTATCTCTATGTCTTCTTCTGATCTGGGCCATAGTTCAACTTCGTTGTTGTACTTTCCTATGACCCCACAGAAAGTGGCGTAAATATTTTCCGCAAAATGATCGCTTATTCCGGTGTTTTCTCTTATGTAAACCATTGTTTTACCAGAACCGTCGTCGATGAATATTTTCGGGAAATCCACACTGAGTATTTTTCCGGAAGTTTTCACAAGCATACCCTGGTTATCGTTATCGTTCACGTTGAATGTCATCAGGGGTTTCGGAGTAATTGCTTCGCCATCACCGAGAAGGATTATCGAATCAAGACTTTCTACGGTTATTTCCCTGTTCTGTTTGTGAGTGTACATCATTCCTCTGACAATTACTTCCTGATTTCTGCGCAGTTTTAATCCCGTAAAATCGACACCATTTCCGTAAACATTTATTCCGGCCGTACCATCCTGTATGAAGAATATGTTATTTTCAAAGGGACCGGGAATGCTCGTCACAATTCCCTTTATCTCCACATGGTTATAGTCTTTGAGACTTTTTGCAGCTTCTATCGAAACAGTCGATGCGTAAATTGAAACATAACTCAGTAGAATAAATATTATGACTGAAAAATATTTTCTCATCATTCACCTCATTAAAAAAGGCGAGAAAACTCTCGCCTTTTGATTATAGTAACAATGTTACTGGATTTTTTCCAATACCGCGTTTACGCTGTAAGTTGTACCGCTTATGACGTTTATTCTGGTCAGATAGATATAATAGCCGTCTTTCATCAGCACTATTTCGTTGTTTCCCTGATTGAGATCGACGGAAGAAGAAGTGTTTGCAGGTATAGATGTCTTTTCCGAGCCATTTACAAAAACTTTTACCGAAACATTGGAATTAATTACCAATTTACCTGTCTGAGGTATTTCATCAAGCTTCACCGTTACAAATTTGTATTCTCCGGAATTCACGGACAAGTTGAAATCTTTGGTTTCATATCCGGTATTCGAAACTTTTACGCTATGGCTTCCCGGAGCGAGGGATACCGTTACCTCTCCGTTTATTGAAGGGTAATATACTCCATCGACACTAACATTAGCTGTTTTAGGGTTAAGGGAAAGCTTTACGGTTCCGTTTAAAACAACTATTTTCGGTTGCAAAACCACGCTGACCGTATCAGCGAGGTTCAGGCTGACAGTCTGGCTGCTGTCCTGGTATCCGTCGAGAGTAAGCTTCAAATTGTAAGTTCCCGGTTTAAGGTTTCCTATTGTCATCGGAGTCGTACCTTTGAATGAGCCATCAAGATATATGTTCGCACCTGAAGGCTGTGAATTAACCGTCAGCTTTGAAAAAATCGGTACTATTACCGGTGATAAAAATACGTTAACAGTCTTGTTTTCACCGGAACTTAAATAAACATTCTGTTCCGAATCCTGATAACCCTGCATGGTCAGTTTCAAGGTATGTGATCCTGACTGCATGTTGTTTATACTTAAAGGGGTCGTACCTTTGAATGAGCCATCAAGATATATGTTCGCACCTGAAGGCTGCGAATTAACTGTTAACTTTGAGAAAACCGGTATAATTATCGGTGAAAGCTGTGCGTTAACTGTTTTGTTTTCTCCGGAGCTGAAGTAAACAGTCTGCTCCAAATCCTGATAACCCTGCATGGTGAATTTTAACTGATGAGATCCAGGCTGTATGTTGTTTATGCTGATAGGTGACGTACCTTTAAAGCTTCCGTCTAAATACACATTCGCTCCGGGAGGCGTGGAGTTTGCATAGAGCTTTGCCACAGGCTGAACGGACGGAGTCAGTACGGTACTTACATTCACATATCCGCCGGAAGGAACGTAAAATTCTTTTTCATAGGAATTATAGCCCTGAAGATAATACTTGACGTAATGGTATCCTTCGGAGAGTGTGTTTTTATAGTTCGTGGTTTTTCCAATCCACGAGCCGTCAAGCCAAATCATTGCACCCGATGGAGTTGAGTTTAAATCAACTGTTCCCTGCTTCGGAGTGGTGTTCACGTAGAAATAAGTCATAGCACTTGTCCATTCGGGTTTTGTCGGATCCGGGACAATTATTATACTCTTGATGTAATTCTGAAGGAAATTCGGGGCATCAAGAGTTATTTCCGGGAAAGCTTCTGTGTTGAAATTCTGGGTCCAGGCATCGTATTTTGTGAATTGTGTCGTGCTTGCCACAATCTGAAGGTATTCTTTACCCACATCCGGACCGATTTTAAAACTGTATCCTACCGGTATCTTGGTTGCGGTATTCGCAGTGATGTAATTGTTCTTCTGATATTTATTCGGGAAAATCAGATTTGTCTGTCCGTTTGGTAAAATATCATATATTGCCACATATGCGTTCTTATTAGTTTCAAAGAAAACCTGAAGGCTTTCTCCGCTGTTATATGTCGCACCTTCACCCTTGTCTATCCAAATCTTTGCTTCGAGGTTTGAAGGCTGATCCGGAACTATTATTATGGAACGTGGCTGGATTTCTTTCAGAGTATCTGCTCCGAAAAAAGTTGATAAAAGAAATCCTGTAAACAACAATACAAACACTATACTTCTTTTCATTTTTTACCTCCTTAGATTTTTTTAAGTACTTCTGTAAATTATAACATGGTAGTATATTTTCTTTGAAATTCAATTATATGATAAAGTATAATACATTTAAATGACGAAAACAAATCAAAAAAATTCGAGGTGAAAATGTGAAACTTATATCATGGAATCTCAACGGAATCAGGGCGGCATACAAAAAAGGAGTATATCAAAATATAATCGAGCTTGACCCTGATATTTTCTGTGTACAGGAAACAAAGGCACAGTTGGACCAGTTGAGTGAAGAACAATCAAACATCGATGGATACAATTCGTATTTCCATTCCGCAAAGAGAAAAGGTTACAGTGGTGTAGCAATTTTCTCAAAAGACAAGCCTCTAAATATCGTGGAAGGAATGGGGAACGAGAGGTTTGATGATGAAGGACGGGTTATAACGGCCGAATATGAGAATTTTAAACTCTACAATGTATATTTTCCGAACGGAAAAGCTTCAAAAGAAAGACTGGAATACAAAATGGATTTTTATAATGAATTCCTTTCAATTCTGAAGAAAGATTTATTGGATGGTAAAAATGTAATTTTTTGCGGTGATGTTAACACGGCACACAGCGAAATAGACCTTGCCAGACCAAAAGAAAACGAAAAAACTTCAGGATTTCTTCCCATGGAAAGAAAATGGATAGACGAAGCTATAGATTCCGGTTTCTCCGATTCTTTCAGACTTTTAAATCCGGAAGGTCAGAATTATACCTGGTGGGATCTTAAGACACGTGCCAGGGAAAGAAACATCGGATGGAGAATAGATTACTTCTTCATTTCCGATTCTATAAAGGAGAAAATTATTTCAGCCGCCATATTGAAGGATATACAGGGATCCGACCATTGCCCGATCGAAATAGAACTGGATATATGAATTAATGATCACATGTTGAATAATTCAACATGTGATCAAATTCAAGCTTTTTTCCACAATTCCTCGACAAGGAGGAGAACCATGGACAGGTCGAGGCCGCTTTCCCTGAGCTGTTTCACGGAAACTCTTATGGTGTCTACTGTCTGCGGGCTCAGTGTCTGTTTCGACCGTATGAAATAACCCACTCCGTGCTCGGATTCCACTATCCCCTCAAATGAAAGCTTTTCAAGCGATCTCATCACCGTGTTCATATTCACCCCGAATATCGTCGCCAGTTCCCTCACCGGAGGCAGCTGGTCGGATTCGTTCAATTCTCCGAGAAGTATCTCTTTCTTTATTATGTTCATTATCTGCAGGTATGCCGGTACTCCGCTGTGTTTGTCCACTTTGCTCAGCATTTCTTCCTCCCCCGATTCCGTTTCATTGGAATGGTATAAAGGATTTTCTTCCCTGAAGGTACCCCAGTACTATCTGGTTGAATGTCGGATATGAGCCGATCTCTTCCTCTGTCCTGAGCAGTGTCTGGTTGTTTACAACTCCTATTACGTTACCTACGGGGACTTTTTCTCCCGATTCCACCATTCTGTGTTTCTCTTTCGCTTCGTCTATGGTATCGGAGTAAAGCACGTCTCCTTCCCTTATTATCGCAAAGGATGTGGATATTTCCTCCAGTTCGTATATTTCGTGAGATGATATTATCACGGTTTTGTTCTCGCTGTTCACGAAATCCCTTATCACACTGAGCGTTTCCGCCCTTATTATCGGGTCGAGGTTCTGCGTGGGTTCGTCCAGTATCAGAAGATCCGCTCCCGTGGAAAGGCAGAGTGCGAGGTTGAAAAGTGTTTTGGTTCCCATGGAGTACGTGCTCACCCTCTGGTCCAGATCGAACCTGTAATGTGTCGCGAAACTCGAGAATACCTTGTCTTTCCATCCCGGATACAGCATTTTCCAGAATCTCACGTAGTCCTCTCCTTTGAATCTTCCGAAGTTCACCCTGTCTTCTGTCATCACTGCGATTCTCTCTTTGAGTTTCGTGTCGGGTACGTTTCCGTCTATGGTTATCTTACCGTTCTGAAGCTTGAGGTCTCCGTATATCAGCCTCATGGTAGTGGTCTTTCCCGCACCGTTCGGTCCTATGAGTGAGAACACCTCTCCGGCGGGCACTTCTATGTCTATCTGGTTCAGTACCGGTTTGGCCCCGAACGAATGGCTTATGTTTTCAAGGCTCACTTTCATATCTTACTCACTCCCTTTCTGTTGAACAGGTACGCTGCGAGCAGCAGCAATCCCACCGCCACGGCCCCCGCCATTACCGTGTTTCCCTGATGTATCGGGCTCACGTAAAAGTACGGGTTGTTCCATTTGTTTCCTATTCCCCCGAGTATCAGATCACCTATCATTATCAGTAAAGGTATTCCGAAATTGTCGAGTCCCATCGTCACGCATATCATGGATATGGAATAGTACGATGTCGTGAATATCAGAGACCCAAGCAGGTTTATTCCAAGCGTCACCGGACTTGCCGCGAATATTCCCGCTCCCAATGCTCCGCCTATAACGAATGTTCCCGCGTTTATCACACTCATTACCAGAAAGGATATCCAGAATATCTGGCTGTACGAATACGGCAACGCCATCAACGACGAGAATCTCTTGTTCTTTATGTCCCATGGCAGCATGTTGACCACGAGCAAAAACATGAAGAATATCCTCGCACTGTAATTCGGTATCAGCAGAAACAGTGAGAATATCGCCAGCCTTCCCGCTTTTTCGCTCATCTCTTTCATGAAATACGCTTCTATCTTGTTTATCATCGTTTTTCTACACCTCCGGGCAATTTTAAATCAATTCAATATGAATATTTATGTGAATTTATCATTCCGCTGTTGTGAAGAACTTCAACAGTTCCGGTTTCAGAGGGGATGAATATGTCTATATCTCCAAAGCCTGATGAAATGAAGTTTATAGTTCTCGTTCCGTCCCATTTGTCGAGATATTTTACGGATCCCGAAAACACCGAACAGTTAATAATAATGTTCTCGCATTTTTCAACATTAAGTTTTACACTTGCAAGTTCCGCTTTTAAAAATATTTCCGGAGATTTTAATTCGCATATTCCCGATAAAGTCAAGTCTGAATTCATGCTGAGCTTTTCTTCACAGATTATTTTGCCGTTAAAAAATATTTCTTCTGAAATAATATTCAAGCTATTCACCTGGAAACTTCCGTTTATATCTGCTTTTTCCGACACTATGTCTATATTCTTGGTACCGCTTTTCGTGCCTATTATTATCAAAAAAGGTTTCGCCGAATTGTTGGAGCTGATATTCAATATTCCGTTTTTGATGGAGGAGCCAGCCTGCGATGGGTATTTCACATCGTCGGTATCCGCATCGAATTCGATTCTCACGAAATCACCGGAGATATTCACATTGTTTATCGACTCAACTGTTTTTTCCGGTAGAAATGCATATAGTTTATTGTATCCCGATTCGAGATTCCCGGTGTTATTTTTATATCCGGGTAGCGGGAAAAAATAATTCATGAATCCGAATGGATTCCTTGCCATTATCGGGAACTCAAAATAATCCGAATACTGCGAAATTGAATTTACCGAAATTCCTACGATAGATACTATACAAACTACGATAATAAAAAAAATACTGTGCTTTTTCAAAGGCATAATGAACAATATAGCTGAAAAAAGTGCCAACAGTATCCTCAATGGAACATTGGGGATGAATATCGCGATAATGGCAATCGCAAATGAAATGATTATTTTTGTAATCAACGGGAAATTTTTTGACACGTTATTCCTCCTTGTATTTTAGTGTACTAATATAGTATAACAAAACCGTTCGCTTTAGTCAAATAAATTTTGTTCATTTTTTTATACATGGTATAATCCGTATGAAAGAAAAAAAGTGATTATGGAGGCGTGTAATATTGGGGAAAATGAGAGTGTATGAGATAGCTAAACTTATGGACATCAGTAGCAAGGATTTGATAGAAGAACTTACAAAGCATGGGATATTCGTAAAAAACCATATGAGTGTGCTGGAAGAAGAAGAGGAGAAAAAAATACTTGAGATTTTTGACAAAAAGTCCGAATCCGAGATTGTCGAAGATAAGGACGAAACTGTGGTAACGGAAGTAAAAGAGAACGAAAAATCCAAATTAAGTGTTGATGAGAAGAAAGCTGACAAGAGGAAAGAGGAATCGAAAAGTCAGCCAAAAGATAAAGTGATTTATGTAAACGTCCTTTCCATGTCTTTGCGGGAATTGGCAGAGACCATGAAAATTCCCGTAAACAAGATAATACAGGAATCCTTTTCAAAGGGAATAATTCTGAATCCCAACAAGAAGATGGAATTTGAGGAATGTGTCGAGCTTGCCGGAAAATACGGTATAGCAATAGAAATAGCGGAAGACGAAGATATTGTCGACATTAAAGAAGATGATATAGAAAAAGATTTGAAGGGTTATTTCGATAATCTCTACGAGGAGAAAAAATCCGGATTGATCAACAGACCACCTGTGGTGACTGTAATGGGACATGTTGACCATGGAAAGACAACACTGCTCGACAGTATCAGAGCGGAGCGCGTTGCAGAAAGCGAAGCCGGTGGGATAACGCAGGCGATAGGTGCTTATCAGGTAAATTGTAACGGACATAAAATAACGTTTATCGATACTCCGGGCCATGAAGCTTTTACCGAAATGCGTGCGCGAGGAGCTCAGGCAACTGATATCGTTGTTCTCGTCATAGCAGCGGACGACGGTGTAATGCCTCAGACTGTTGAGGCATTCAACCATGCCAAAGAAGCAAAAGTGCCCATAATAGTCGCGATCAATAAAATTGACAAACCAAATGCCAATATCGATCTTACGAAGCAGCAGATGGTTTCGAAATTGAATCTCGTTCCCGAAGATTGGGGCGGAGATACCGTAACCGTTAACATATCCGCCAAAAAAGGCGAAGGTATTGAAGAATTGCTCGATATGATTCTTCTCATCTCAGAAATGGCCGATATTAAGTGTTATCCGAAGGGAAGATCCAGAGGGGTTATAGTTGAATCATCACTTGACCAGAAAATCGGAGCCACAGCCACTTGTATTTTTAAGGATGGAGTTTTACGGGTAGGACAGTATTTTGTCGCGGGAAACACCTGGGGTAAAGTAAGGGCTATAAAAGATTACAAAGGACGGCCTGTGAAGGAAGCACATCCCTCCGATCCGGTGGAAATTCTCGGATTTGGCGAAGTACCCGATTCGCATTCGATACTATACGTTGTCGAATCCGCGTCGAGAGCCCGGAATATAGTCGAAAAGATAAAACTGAGAGAAAAAGCGGACATGCTTAAAAGAAAACACATATCCCTTGAAGAATTCTACGATATGGTTAAGGAAAATGAGCGGAAAATCTTAAAAATAGTCATAAAAGCGGACAGTTTCGGTACCGTGGAAGCTTTGAGAAATGCGATCGCGAAATTGCAGACAGATGAGATAACGATAGAAATAGTGCACGCCGGAATTGGTGCCGTGACTTCCATGGATGTTCTTCTTGCCTCTGCATCGGATGCCATAATCCTTGGATTCAAAGTCCGTGTTGACAGGAAGACTTATGGTGAAGCTGAAAGAGAGAAAGTTCAGATCAGGACTTACGATATAATATTCTCGATGGTTGAGGATGTCAAAAAGGGCCTTCAGGGTATGCTTGAACCGGAAAAAGTTGAACAGATAATCGGGCATGGGGTAATAAAAAAGATATACAAAGTTAAAAAGGTGGGTACGATTGCCGGAGTACAGCTTGACGAAGGATTTGTCGAAAAACAATCCAAAGTCAGAGTCTACAGAAATGGAATAGAGATTTTCAACGGTGATCTCGATTCTCTCAAGCATTTTCAAAATGATGCGAAGAGAGTCGAAGCTCCTCAGGAATGTGGAATCCGCTTCAAAAATTTTGATGAAGTATCGGAAGAAGACGAGCTTGAATTTTATGCCATAAACGAAGTTGAAAGACAGTTGGAATTCGGTAAAAAAAAGTAAAAATATAATGGCAGACTTTAAAATAGATTTTTCAGCTGCCAATTCAAGATTTTTTAAAAAAGTGCCTTTTTTAGGCGCTTTTTTTGATATATTTCTCCCGAATCATTGCCTGATATGTGATAAGATAATATCATCCGAAAGGATAATTTGTTCAAATTGTATTTCTGAAATAGAATCCATAAATCCTTCGCCTTTCAGGGAAAAAATCGGGAAAGATATCTACCTGTATTATTATGGATATTATGAAGGGATGCTGTCTAAGCTGATTCTGAAATACAAATACGGAAACCACAGATTTTTGTCGAGAATACTCGCTTATATGGTTTATATATTGATTTCGAGTTGGAATATAAAAGGCGATATCATCACCGGAATTCCTTCGCATACGTTGTCCGATAAAAAAAGGGGATTTTCCAATACAGGCAGGATAATAAAAGATTTGCAAATGTCGTATTTGAATTATTATAATATATCCGGACTTTTCATTAGGAAAGGTAAGTATGTGCCGCAGGCTTCACTTAATGATCCGGAAAAGAGGAAAATAAACGCCGAGAATTCATATTTTCTCAGAAACGAAAGAAATTTACAACCGCACGATGGGGGTGTGCTTGTTTTTGACGATGTATACACCACCGGCCATACTATGAAGCGTGCGGTCGGTCTTCTCGATAAGAAATTCAAATATATAAACTGTATTGTAATAGCAAAGAGAAAAGGATAGCATTGGGGGAGAAAAATTGAACAGGCGCAACGAATTTATAAAACCCGAAAAGATAATCGTATCGCACAGAAATCCGGATTTTGACGCTTTCGCTTCATCCGTTGCCGCAAAATTACTCTATGAAGATCACCTGATAATAATATCCGGAGATCCTTCAAAAAATCTCGCGGAATTCCTGGGTATTTATGGGTATTCTTTTGAATACTTTAAAGAAGAAGAAGTCGATTTTTCCGATGTTCGGTCCGTAGTAGTATGTGATACATCGATAGCTTCACGGTTGGGTGATAGAATAAAAGAAATATTCGAAAAGAAAACTCTCGAAGTTTATATTTATGACCATCACCCAGGCGTGAGCGATGACGTGTTTCCAGGCCACGACATCAAAGACTGCATCGTTGAAGAAATTGGTTCGGCAACTACCTTAATTGTTGAAAAGATAAAAGAGAAGAATCTCTTTCCAAAAAGTGATATATGTACTTTGCTGTCAATAGGCATATACGAAGATACCGGCAATTTTCTTTTTTCTTCCACCACATCACGTGATTTACGTGCAAATGCGTATTTACTTGAAAACGGTGCGAATCTTGATATGGTTTCCGGATTTGTGAAAATGGAGATGACGATAGAGCAGAAGAAAGTTATGGAAGATCTCAGAAGAAAAACAGAAGTACATGTTATCAACAATGCCGAGATCGCCATAGGTGTTTCTGAAACTGACAAATTTCTCGGAGGTCTGAATCTTATAACGAGTAAATTATGGCTTAACGCCGGTTACGACACGTTCATATCCGTTGTGAGAATGGGCAGAAAAATATACGTCGTCGGCAGGACTAATTCTCCGGACGTTAATCTTGGTGAATTGATGGGTGAGCTCAGAGGCGGCGGACATAAAAGGGCTGCCGCATGTAAATTTATAGACGTACAAATGGATGAGGTGATGGAACGACTCTTAAACGGTCTGCGGAAGTATATTTTCCCGTCAATAATCGCTTCAACGATAATGAGCAGCCCGGTTAAAACGATTTTATCCGAGATGAGAATAAAACGGGCAAACAAGATAATGGAGATTTCGGGTTTTGGGGGAATACCGGTAATTGAGAACGACAGATTGATAGGTCTTGTCGTGCGCAGAGATGTTCAAAAGGCCATGAATCACGGTCTTGGCGACAGGCCCGTGAAAAGTATAATGTCCACGAAAATAGTCGTAGCAGATGTCAACGATTCTCTGGAGAAGATAAAGAATCTCATAATAGAGAATTCCATAGGAAGGATTCCCGTTCTGGATAAAGGAGTTCTGGTAGGAATAGTGACAAAGACAGATGTTATAAGGGAAACATACGGTGACATTACGAAATACGGAGAAGTAAATTACAAAGGGTCTGTAAAGCCTTACGATATTGAACATGTGTTAGGCAGGAATCTCGAAAGAAACGTGTTGTTGCTGCTCAGACAAATAGGGAAATTGGGGGATTTGTTCGGGAAAAAAGTATACGTCGTGGGAGGATTTGTTCGAGATACTCTGCTTGGCTTCCAAAATCTTGACATTGACATAGTCATCGAAGGCAACGCGATTGAATTTGCCGAATTCGTAAAAGAAAAAGAAGAATGCAGAATAGAGAAACACGAAAAATTCCTGACTGCGAAGGTAAAATTTGACAGCGGACTGGAGATTGATATCGCATCGGCAAGAATTGAATACTATGAATACCCCGGTGCACTGCCTTCGGTGGAATTCGCTTCTATAAAAAAAGATTTGTACAGGAGAGACTTCAGTATAAATGCACTCGCCATTTCACTCAACGAGAACAATTTTGGGGAATTGCTCGATTTTTTCAGCGGCAGAAAAAATCTTGAAGAAAAGATTATAAATATACTCTACACCACCAGTTTTATAGATGACCCCACTCGTATATTGAGGGCCATAAGGTATGAACAGAGATATGGGTTCAACCTGGAAGAAAGAACGGAAGAATTGATGAAAGAAGCGCTTATTGAAAAATATCTCGACAGAATAAGCGGTGGAAGGATAAGGTATGAATTGAAGAGAAGCATAAATGAAAAAAATGCACTCGGTATATTTTTACGTATGGGAGAACTCAACATATTGAAAAGTCTTTTCAATAAAACATATTACACTCAGATTTTAGCCGATAAAATAAAACGCTTTTTTGAATTCCTGCCATGGGTAAAAACTTATTACTCCCATATAAAACATTTCAACAGCCTTTATGCCCTTTTGTACCTCTTACTTGAGTATTATCCGGAAAGTGATTTGGAAATAATTTCGGAAAGATACAGTATCAGAAAAAAAAGTTTGAACGAAATGCAATCGCTGTCCAAGCGCATAGAAGTCATTGCTTCTTTTGTCAACAAAGAAATGAATTTTTCCGATATATATATGCTTGTCGAAGGAATCTCTCCGGAAGGAATAGCCTATTTAGGCAGTTACCTTGACGAAAATGGCAGGGAATATTTCAAAGAATATCTCAGGACCAGAAAGAGAGTGAGTTTGAAATATGTTTCCGGAAAAAGACTGGTTACCGAGTATAAAATAAAAGATGGAGACAGAATACAGGAAATAATAAACAATGCCGTTAAACTTTATTTGGATGGCGTTATAAAAAATGAAGAGGATGAAAAGACTTTTTTGAATTCCGTGGTAATTTAGATAGACCGTCATAGAATAACGATTTTGAAAAGGTATAGTCGTATATGAAGTTGAAATTCCATACTCAAATTCCTTCGCTCGTGAGTGAAATTATTAATTTGGCAGCATATAATTACTGCTAAACTTTCCGGGCAGTCTAAATTAGCGATAAGCAGGAGGCAGGATAATGGCACAACAATATACCAGGAAAATGATTCGGGACGTGTTCATCAGAATGCTAAACGAGAAATCGCTGGATATGATCACAGTCACGGATCTCGTTGCCGAATGTGAGATAAATCGAAAAACTTTCTATTATTACTATTCAGATTTATATGCGATATTAACGGAACTTTTTGAAACTGAGCTAAAAAAAGTCGTTGCGGAATACAATGAAACCCGTACTTGGGAAGACAGTTTTTTGATGGCAGCAGAATTTGCTTTGGAAAATAAAAAGGCAATATATCACATTTATTATTCATTACGTAGAGAAGAACTGGAGCAGTATCTATACAATATCGCAGGAAATGTTATGACTAATTATGTGAAATATGCCAGTAGGAATATTCATGCTTATGAGGCTGACAAGCATGTAATTTCATGCTTTTATCAGAGTGCATTGACAGAAATGGTGCTTCGCTGGATCGCGCAGGGGATGAAAGAAGATCCGGAAAAAGCCATTCGAAGAATCGGACAGTTATTTGACGGGAATATAGCGATGTCTTTGAAACGAAGCGCCAGTCTTCCACCAAGCCGTTGGGAGCCAACACTATGACAAACAGTTTATAAATATTCGTTCTTTAAAATTCATCATATTGCATGCGGTGTCCGATTTTTGGACACCGCATGCTTTTTGTCCGTAGAAATAGCTTTGATACACTGCTAAAATAAAATTAGAAAATGTATCCCAAATAAAAACGGGATAAAAATTAGGGAGGCTTCGATATGTATTACAGTAGTGGAAATTATGAGGCATTTGCACGTCCAGTAAAACCAGAAGGTGTGGATGTTAAATCGGCATATCTTATAGGTTCTGGATTGGCATCTCTGGCTGCCGCTTGTTTTTTAGTGCGAGATGGACAGATGAAAGGCGATCGCATTCATATTTTGGAAAAGGATAATCTTCCGGGAGGAGCCTGTGATGGTTATGAATTTTCCGATCGCGGTTTCGTAATGCGAGGCGGCCGTGAAATGGACAATCATTTTGAATGTATGTGGGATTTATTTCGTTCCATTCCTTCCATAGAAACAGAAGGAGTAAGTGTACTTGATGAATATTACTGGCTTAACAAAAGTGATCCCAATTACTCACTATGCAGAGCTACTGTCAATCGGGGAAAAGATGCCCATACTGACGGAAAATTCGGACTGTCCGACAAAGGTGCAATGGAGATTATGCACTTGTTTATGACTCCTGATGAGAAACTCTACGATAAACGAATTGACGAAATATTTGACGACGAAGTATTAAATTCCAATTTCTGGATGTACTGGCGTACCATGTTCGCATTTGAAAACTGGCACAGCGCATTGGAAATGAAATTGTATATACAGCGCTTTGTTCACCATATCGGTGGATTACCGGATTTCAAGGCGCTTCGATTCACAAGATACAATCAGTATGAATCAATGATTTTGCCGATGGTAAAATACCTGAAAGAACACGGTGTGCAGTTTCATTATGGTACTAATGTTGTAAATGTCGAGTTTGACATCCGTAAAGATAAAAAAATCGCAAAAAGCATTGTTTACATTTGCGAAGGTAAAGAAGGTAGCATTGACCTTACCGAAGACGATATGGCGTTTATAACCAACGGAAGTTGTACAGAAAACTCAACTTTGGGAGATCAAAATCATCCTGCCGGTATGAATACCGAATTGAAGCAGGGCGGATGTTGGGATATGTGGCGTAAAATTGCCTGTCAGGATCCGTCATTCGGGCATCCAGACAAATTCTGTACCAATACTGAACAAACTAACTGGATATCTGCAACGGTTACCACACTTGATCGGCGTATAGTACCCTATATACAGAATATATGTAAACGTGATCCTTTCAGCGGTAAGGTTGTTACAGGAGGAATAGTTACCGCAAGAGATTCCTCATGGCTTTTAAGCTGGACATTTAATCGACAGCCTCAATTCCACAACCAGCCAAAAGATCAACTGGTAGGTTGGATTTATGGTTTATTCAGCGACAAACCGGGTGATTTTATCAAGAAAACCATGCGCGAATGCACTGGCAAAGAAATATGTATGGAATGGTTGTATCATATGGGTGTACCTGAGAACGAAATCGAAGATTTAGCAGAAAACAGTGCGAATACTATTCCTTGCATGATGCCTTATATCACGGCTTTTTTCATGCCAAGATCTGCAGGCGACCGACCGGATGTAGTACCCGAAGGAAGCGTAAATTTCGCCTTTTTAGGTCAGTTTGCGGAGACCGTGCGTGATACGATATTTACCACCGAATATTCCATTCGAACGGGTATGGAAGCTGTGTATAGTCTTCTGAATATTGATCGAGGAGTACCTGAAGTCTGGAACAGTGTTTTCGACGTACGTTCACTTTTAAGTTCAACAGTACAACTTGCAGATGGTAAAAAGGTGACAGAAATGCATTTGCCGCTGAAGGAAAAACTTGCGATGAAAGAAGTACTCAAGAAAATTAACGGCACGGAAATTGAAAGACTTCTTAAAGTGCATGAAGTGATATAAAGTGATTCAAAAAATAAAAAGCGCGGTTTTTAACCGCGCTTTTGACAGTGTAAAATAGATTGTGTAAAAACTCATTCAAAAAAACTCAAAAGGAGAGAAAAAGAATGGGAAAATACATACACAAACCGAACTTAAAATTTGAAAATGATGAAGAAGAAAGAATATTCCTGAAAGTGATGAAAGAAAACATGGACGACTATTCTGTAAGTGGAGCGACCGGAGCGGTTAAGAAGCTAATCGGAGACATACTTAACGGGATGCTGGGAGAAGAGATAAAAGAGCATCTCGGGTACGAAAAAAATGAGAGAACGGAAGAAGAAAAGACAAATCACCGAAACGGATATTACGATAAAAAACTGTTGACACAGACAGGAGAGGCGAATTTGAAAGTACCGAGGGACAGGAAAGGGGAATACAGTCCGAAGGTAGTGGAGAAGGGAGAGAGAAAGCTTGACCCGGAAATAGAATACAAGATACTGTCGATGTATGCCAGAGGGACAAGCACACGAGACATAAGCGAACAGATAGAGGAAATATACGGATTCGAAGTATCAGCTACATTCATCTCAAACGTGACAAACAAGATAAAAGAACAGGTCGACAGGTTCAAAGACAGGAAACTGGAGGAAGTATATCCCATCGTATACATGGATGGAATAAGATACAAAGTGCGTCATGACGGCAAAACCGTTGAAAAGACGATAAACATAATAATGGGAATAGGACTGGACGGAAAGAAAGACATACTCGGATTCTGGCTGTGTGAGAACGAATCTGCAAGCTTCTGGCTGAACGTATTGAACGAACTGAGAAACAGGGGAGTGAAACAGATACTAATAGCATCCGTGGATGGATTGAAAGGATTTGCGGATGCAATAAAAACGGCATATCCGGGAACGGAAGTACAGAGATGCGTGGTACACCAGATAAGATTCTCACTCAGACTGGTATGCTACAAGGAAAAGAAGGAAGTAGCCGCGGACCTCAAAAACATATACAAAGCCGCCAACAAAGACATAGCCGAAAACTACCTGCAGGAATTCGCAGACAAATGGGATAAAAAGTATCCGTACATATCGAAGAGCTGGAGAAACAACTGGGAAGAACTCTCGACTTTTTTCAAATATCCCGAAAAAATCAGGAATCTCATTTACACCACAAATCCCATTGAAAGCCTGAATTCCGAGTTAAGGCGGGTTACCAACAACAAGGGAGTTTTCACATCTGAAGATGCACTGGAAAAAATCCTGTACCTGAAAATTAGTAAAATCCTTGAAAAATGGGAAAGAATGCCTGTTAAAGACTGGTCGAACATCCTTTCCCAACTCATGATTTATTTTGAAGACAAAATTTCTGACTGGAAGTATTTGATTTCATGATTCAGAGATTTTACACAATCTTCTTGACAAACCCGCGCTTTTTATTGCAATCGTTAAAAAAACAAGCTTATGAACTTTCTTCGTACTCATAAGAATCATGCTTTTTATAACGGTTTGATTGTTATAAAGTGTACATACGTATCGGTTTTTATTTACTGCAACGCTTAAAGTACCATCAAACGATTATCTCTTCATTTTTACAAATTCGATTTCTTAAAAAAATTTCGCAAATCCTTGTAAATGTTCAAAACATGAATTAATCATTTTATGTTATCTTTAAGACTGTTGATAAACCTGCCTATTTCGCCGATATCCTTGAGTATTGAATCGATTTCGGAAAGAAATTTGTTGATGGATGCACTTATTTCTTCTGCCGTAGCCGTACTCTCTTCGGATACCGCCAACAGATTTTCAATGCTGCTGGATAATCCTTCGAGTTTGTTTGCTTCTCTCAGAAGACTTTCTATAAGCATGTTTATTTGTTTGGAAACATCTGAAATATGGTTGCTGGATTTTTTGTTATCCACAGAACTTTCCTTAAGTGTTGCAGATTGTTTTTTCATCTCTTCGTATTCTTTGGAAAGCCTCTCTATCAACTCGTTTATTCCGCCGGTTATGGTTTTCAGGAATGAAGAAATCTGATCTGCCGAGTTTTTACTTTCTTCAGCGAGTTTTCGTATTTCATCGGCAACTACAGTGAACCCCTTTCCCGCTTCTCCACTTCTTGCAGCTTCTATCGCCGCATTCAGTGCAAGAAGGTTTGTCTGCTCGGAAATACCGGTAACAGTTTCTGCTATTTCCATAATGGTGCTGGCCTGCTCCTGAAGATTTTTACCTATTCCGACCAGGCTGTCGAATTTAACACTCATATTCTGTATTCCATCAGCTGATTCCGATACTTTGCTTGCAGAATCCATGATGGAATTGACAGCCATGTTGAGGGATTCAACCATTTTAGATTCTTTGTCGACTATGTCTTTTAAGGTATCCACATTTGATATGACGGCATTCGAAATTGATTCCGTGTCGTTGCTGATGTTTATTGCGGAATCGGCTATCTGATCGGAGAGATCGCGCATCATACCAATGGTACTCTGCATTTCCTTTGCGGAACCTGATATATTGGAGGTGAAATTCTCTATTTCCTGATAGTCACCTTCAATCCCCACCATCATATTCTTAATCTCTTCCGTAGCTGAATTCAAATCGGCAGTGACTGTTTTAAAGTCCGCGTTGTTTGTTATCAGCGGTTGTTCGTAATCGTGGGATTTCATTTTGGCAAATGACTCCGATAAAGCATTTTTCCATTTTTTTACATCCGACAAACTGAAAATTATAAGTAAAAACGTTAAGGCACCTGTAAGTACGGGAGGCAGCCAGCCAATCGGTATGAAATTGTACAGCAACCACGATACGATACCCGTGATAACAGGAATTGCCAGCAAGAGAGTTTTCTCCGAACCTTTGAAAATTCCCAAAGAAAGGATTCTTGAATTATTCATCGATATTTTTTTTGCGAAAGGTTTACTGGCCTCTACCGTTATGTTTATGAAAGACCCCTCGTTGTTGCTTCCCTGATCGTTAACATGTATTTTAACCGGGTCGGAAAAATGTTCGGAAGCCCCTTCTATAAGACCGAGAAAATAATTCCTGAAATCTCTGAATGATCTATAGGTTATGTTGGCTTTTCTGTCATCGACTATCTCGAATATTATTCTCGGGGGTTTGGCTCCTTTAATTCTTCTTGTCAGGAGTTTATGGACGTTATCCATGGATGAGAGGAATGAAATAACGCCTTTTTTTCTGAAATATATCGGATACCATTTGAAAAATGTCGTTATGTTTTCTTTGCCGGTTTTTTTCCAGAGTTCTTCAGGCTTTATGTTTTTTTCGCTGCAAAGTAATTTGGAAAAATCTATTACCATTGAATCTTCCACATCTTCAAAAGGGGAAAAGTTCTTGTGAATGTCCAATTTGCTTTTCTTTCCGATATTTTCTACGGAATTTGCACCATATAGTTTTTTCCAGGTTTCCAGCCAGGTCTTTACTATCATTCCTTTCATGATATCACCCCTTTAAACAATGGCCCGGAAAACCCGGGCCATGATATTTATTTCGAAAGAATTGCCTTAACTTTTTCAGGCACTCCCTGTCTTTTACCGGGTATACATCCATCCGGTTTTGCATCTCCTTTTACGATAGCTTTGGCAAACCCTTCACAACCCGGGAAACCGCAAGCTCCGCAATTTACTCCCGGAAGTGCGCTCAAAACTTCTTTTACTTTCGGATCTTCTTTTACTTCGAACTTTTTGGCTGCGAAAGCCAGAAATGTTCCCGAAACAAATCCGAGTATACCGAGTATCAAAACACTGTTTATGAAAACACCCACTTCAATCACCTCACAATTTTATCATACCGTTGAATCCAACGAAAGACATGGACAGGATTCCGGCAGTGATAAGTGCACCGGCCAATCCTTTGAAAGGAGCGGGCACATCTGCAAATTCAAGTTCCTCTCTGATTCCTGCGAAAAGAATCAGAGCCATACCAAATCCCAAACCGGCACCAACTGCGTTGAAAACAGTTTCAAGGAGATTGTAGTTGCTTTGGACGTTTAAAAGTGCCAATCCAAGTATAGCACAGTTTGTGGTGATCAGCGGAAGGAAAATTCCAAGAGCTTCATAAAGGCTTGGGGAAGTTTTTTTCAGGACTATTTCCACGAACTGTACAAGTACGGCTATTACCAGTATGAACACAATTGTTGTAAGGAATTGGAGGTTGATGGCTATGAGCAAGCCGTTTAAAAGCCACGTTATAATGCTTGCGAGAACCATAACGAAAGTAACAGCCAAAGACATCCCTACCGCAGTGTCTATTTTTTTCGAAACTCCGAGAAAAGGACATATACCCAGGAATTTTTGCAGAACAAAGTTGTTAACCAGTATGGCCGAAAGGAATATTAAAAATATCTTCATGCCGACTCACCCGCTTTTTGCGCCACGGCTTTCTGTGCGGCGGCTTTTTTCTTCTCGTTTTCCCTTTTGGAAATTCCTATCCAGTTGAAAACGGCGATAAGCAAACCAAGTGTGATAAAAGCTCCGGGGGGAAGAATCATTATGAATACGTTGAATGAATCACCCCAAAGTGTTATTCCGAATATTGTTCCCGCGCCGATTATCTCTCTGACCGAACCGAGAAGTGTCAGAGCCAGAGTGAAACCGAGTCCCATTCCCAGACCATCCAATATGGATCTGAAAACACCGTTTTTGCACGCGAAAGCCTCAGCTCTTCCCAGTATTACGCAGTTCACCACTATCAGAGGTATGAAAAGGCCGAGTGTCTTCCACAGATCGTATGTGAATCCGTGCATCAGCAAGTCTATCATAGTTACGAATCCTGCGATGATTATTATGTATATGGGTATTCTAATTTTCTCGGGAACGAGTTTCCTGATGAGTGATACCACCACATTTGACATAACCAGAACCGAAAGTGTTGCCAGTCCCATTCCCAGACCGTTAGTCGCACTTGTTGTAGTCGCAAGAGTGGGACACATACCGAGAGCCTGAACAAACGAAGGATTGCTTTCAAATATTCCCTTTGAAAGTTCTTTCATCAACGGTGTGTTGTTGTTATCAGCCATTGTTCTTCACCCCGATTTCTTTTTTTAAATATTCGTACATGGCGTTTATGGCATTTGCAACCCCTCTTGGTGTTATGGTCGCGCCTGTCATGATGTCGCTCATGACGATAATCCCGTTGTCCTTTTGTTCGTCACGGAAAGATTGTGAATTCGTGACTGATATTCCGGCATCTTTATCTACTTTAACGGTTTTATCCAATCCTGATTGCGGGATATCGAAAAATCTCTCTTTCGATTTATTCTCAGCTATTTTTGCGCCCAATCCGGGTGTTTCCTGGGAATAGTCGAGCACTTCTATTTCGAACATTTCAAGACCGTTTTCTTCCTGAACAAATGATGCGAGTATTTTTACATATCCACCGTAAGCTATTCCGCCACCCGTAACCAGATATGCGTCTTTTCCGTTTTCAAGCGTGAATTTATACACCGGAGAAGCGACATATGCTTTGTATTCGTCACTGTAAAAAAGATTTTCTTCATCCGTCTTTTTCCAGATTTTTTCATCAAGTTTGCTCAATGAATCCGGAACATCGGATTCGGAAATTAACAATTTCCCAGTTTTAAAATCGGTAAGTACGGTTTTTATCGCGGAGAGTTTGAAGTTCAACTCGGCTTTTTCTATTGGCTCTTTTGTAATGCTGTACACGGCCGAAAGCGCACCTGCAACTATTACGGCAAAAACCATCAGAGTAAATCCCATCTTGAGGTAGCTGCGCATATCACTTCGCCCCCTTTTTCACAGGAACGTAGCCGAAGGGTTTCAGCCTTGTTTTTCTCTCGATTAAAGGTTTTACAGCGTTCATTATGAGTATCGAAAAAGATACACCTTCCGGCATGGCGCCGAAATATCTTATCAGCATCGTTATCACTCCGCATCCAAAGCCGAAAATCAGGCACCCCTTAATTGTCGAAGGAGATGTGACCATATCGGTGGCCATGAACAGTGCCCCCAACATCAGACCTCCGCTGAGTATGTGAAACAGAGGGGAACCGTATTGATTCGGATTGACGAAATAGAAAATACTTGAAATCAGCAATACCGTACCGATATACGAAACGGGGATCGCGATTTTTATCCTTCCCCTTATCACGAGAAATGCAAAACCTATCAAAAGTGCGAGTACGCTGATTTCGCCCATGGAACCGCCTATGTTTCCAAGGAACATATCCATATAGCCATTCTGTGCGAGTGCGGTTTCCATGCCCTTATCTTTCAGTATGCCCAGAGGAGTGGCCGAGGTGACAAGCGCATCTGAAATTTTCCATGATCCGGCTTTCATCCACGTCGTCATCTGTGTGGGGAAAGAAATGAACAAAAACACCCTTCCCACCAGTGCGGGATTGAACGGATTACCGCCGAGACCACCGTATATATGCTTTGCGAGCCCAATGGCCACGAGTATGCCTATGAGCAGTAAATACCATGGCAAAGTGCCGGATACATTCAATGCAAGAAGCAAACCTGTGACGGCTGCACTTCCGTCAGGAACGAAATCTTTCTTCTTCCTGAGCACTTTCATTATAAACAGTTCGACCAATTCAGCGCCTGCTACTCCGATAACGCATAGTAAAAGGGCATTCCATCCAAAATTCACAACTGCCATGATCGTCGCAGGCAGCAATGCTATCAGCACGTCTATCATGACTTTTCGGACATTGTCGTTTGAACGGAGATGGGGGGCTGATGAAGTGTTGAAATTCATTGTCATTTCCTCCCTTTCAATGCAGAGTAAACTCTCTTGGCAGTTTTGAAATTTTTAACATGATCTATTTTTGAAGGACAGGTATAAGCACAGCTACCACATTCCATACAACTCATCAAACCGGATTCCACGGCCTTGTCGAATTGCTTGTTTTTTATCAGTTTTACAAGATAATTCGGTTCCAGATTCATCGGACATCTGAAAACACAGAAACCACAGTTTATGCAAGCCCTTTCGGGTACGGGTTTTCCGGAAGACTTAACCATAGTTAGTATTCCGGATGTGCCTTTCATAACCGTTGAAGATGTATCTTTCAATGCAAGACCCATCATAGGCCCACCGGAAATGACTTTTTCCACTTCACCGGTAAATCCTCCTGAATAATCTATCAACTCCTGAATTGGCACACCGATTTTTGAAATCACGTTCTTGGGGGACTTGACCCCCTCGCCGGTTATCGTTACACCTCTTTCTATAAGGGGCTTGCCAAGCTTAACCGCTTCATATACCGCATATGCCGTGGAAACATTCTGCATTATAACCCCTACGGAAAATGGAAACGCACCAACGGCAACTTTTTTACCCGTAGCGGCGTAAATCAGCTGTTTTTCAGCTCCCTGTGGATATTTTGTCTTCAAGGAGATTACTTTTATCTTATCAGATTCAAATTTCTTCAATTCTTCGATAGCTTCCGGTTTGTTGTCCTCAACACCTATTATCCCGTTTTTAGCACCCGAGATTTTCATCAGAATCTTCAAACCCTCTATTATTTCCGACGTTTTTTCAAGCATCATCCTGTAATCTATGGTGAGATATGGTTCACATTCCGCACCATTTAGAATAACTGTTTCTATCGGTTTTTTTAAAGATTCGATATACTTGGCATGCGATGGAAAAGTCGCGCCTCCAAGTCCGACGATACCTGCTTCCAATATTCGCGAATACAGTTGCTGGCTCGATGCGTTGAGATAATCATCGATCGGAGGAAGAAAATCGAATTCTTCGGTTTTTGAATCAGTTTCAATAGTAATGGATTCCATGGGCTTTTGGTGAATCGGATGCATCACCTTTTTAATTTCCTTAACAGTTCCCGTAACCGGAGAATGCAACGGAACGGATATAATTCCCTTGTTTCTGGCTATCAACTGTCCTGTCTTCAATTTTTGTCCGACTTCGACTGTCAGCTCAGGTTCGGCTCCGATACTCTGTGACAGATAGAGCGTTACTTGCTTTGGCAGCGGAAGCCTTTCGATCGGTGAATTCTTTGAAAGATCTTTTTTTTCGGCTGGATGTACTCCACCCGGAAAAGTGAATAAAGCCATAGCTTATCTTATCCTCCCTTCTGAATCTTTAAAATATCTATAATATTTTTAAACCATGTAATTGTGTACTCGTACATCAGAACATTTTTATCGACAAAAACGCGGTTGGCCTTTTCAAAATCATATCTTCTCATGTTTCCCAAAGCCTTTCCGATTTCCGAAGGCCCTTTATCTTTGAAAAAAGAGTCGTATTCCTTAAAATCGTAAAAAAAAGCTTTGGTTTTGAAGTTATCTCGCGTCAGAAAAGGTATACCAAAAAAAGAAGCTACAATTGCCCCATGTAATCTTTCGGTCAATATTAGAGAACAAGATGAAATCGCATCTGTTAAATCGTTTACCTCGCCGATTTTTATGGAAACATCAAAATGCGCTCCGAGTATTTTTTGCATCGGTTCCGTATATTTTAGTTCCTGTTCGGGCATGGTCACGATAAGGAATACCTCGGTAATCCCTTCGCTTTTAAAGGGTTCTATTAAGTCTTCCAACTCAGGCCATTCGGATTTTATTATAACTCCCAATCTTCCTTCAACTGGTTTTAACCTTTCGCGGTTCTTTAAAAAACCGTAAGCTAAATCGCTGCCCCTCAGATGATTTGAAGAAAACTTTATCGAGTACCTGTAAGAAATCTGGTCTCTGAAAACTCCGAATGCGTTTTTATCTGACAAAATTTTTCTCATTCTTTTATAATCGCATTTATAATTGATCTTTCCTATTCCGTGTCCGAGCAACACTACCTGCTTTTTCATAATCAATGAAAAACGGACTAAAAAATAATAATAAATGAAACTCCGCTTGCTCGTTTCGTCTTGAAATACGTTGCCACCAGCACCGATAACCAAATCGGCTTTTTTTACGGCCGATATTATTGCGGCAATTGAATTTCTATTTACATGCACAATCTTTATGCCTCCTATTTTTCTCGATCCGCTTTTAGGATACAGAAGCAAAATTTCGTCCACTCCCGAATCTTTGAAAAACTTCAAGGCACTTTTCAGAAGAAGTTCATCCCCGTAATTATTCATTCCATAATATCCAAAAAGAAAGGCTTTAATAATTTGTCCTCCGAGAATAAGAAAAATGCGACATAAATAACAAGATATTATAGCACCTTTGACTAATATAGCCATAATCAGTGCTGTTAAGAAAATAATAATTATTTTTACTGTAATGTGCTTAATTTCACAACGCTGAGGTTCGTTTCAAATACCGAAAGCAAAATTTTAATAAAATTTATTTTAAAAGTCAAAATGATAAAAAATTATTTGTGCTATACTCGCAGGATTATTTTTTTGTTTTCAGGAGGAATAAAAGATGATTTTCAGGCATGATTATGGAATTTCCGACAACGGAACTGTTGAAAACAACAGCATAGTTTCCAAAACGGAACTAAAAGTGGCAAATCAATATTTTACAGATCTGGAATTCAAAACAGAAGAAGGTTTTTCAAAACTCAGAAGAAAGCTTAATTCTGATAATCCCATTCTGGGTCTGGGAGATAAAATCGCACCATTGAACAAAAGACAGAAGAAATACACATTCTTCAACACCGACAACCCAATTCACCATCCAGGTTCAGACCCAATATATAAATCATTTCCATTTTATATGCTACTTGAGAGAGAATGCTGCATAGGATTTTTCGTCGACTATCCGGGATTCATGCAATTCGACATCGATTCAAAAGGCGATGGAATACTCGAATACAAAGTCAGGGGACGGGGATTCACGGAGTATATAATAACCGGTGAAGATATTAAAGAAGTGGTCAGGCAATTTACCGAACTTACCGGGAAAAACGCTGCCATGCCTCAATGGGCTTTTGGTTATCAGCAAAGCAGATGGGGAGAAATAGATCAGGATAAATTCGTAAAAACTGCCGAGAAATTTCGTGAACTTGGTTTTCCGTGCGATGTACTCTATCTTGATATCGATCATATGGAAAATTATAAAGTATTCACATGGAACAAGGAAAATTTTCCAAAACCGGCTGAAATGTTTGAAATTCTGCACAAAATGGGAATTAAAGTGAGTGCCATAATCGATCCCGGAGTGAAAGTGGAAAAAGATTATCATGTTTTTGAGAGCGGCAGGGAATACTTTCTGAAAAAAAATGACGGGGAAGACTTTGAAGGTGCTGTTTGGCCGGGAAGAGTCAGATTTCCGGATTACACTTCCGCAGAAACGAGGAAATGGTGGGCAGAAAAAGTCTGTGAATGGAAGAAATACGGATTTGACGGATTTTGGAATGATATGAATGAAATAGCTGTGTTTATAACGGATGACGATCTCGACTATCTGAGGGAAGAATTTAAAAATCTCACGGTTGAGCATGGCATTGAAGCTCTCGTCAAATTCGGGGAATTAGGCCTCGGAAGAAAAGCATATGAAGATAAAATCGTACATGGGAATAACAAAGCGCACTGGGAGATAAAGAATATTTACGGCAGAGAGATGACACATGCGGCATACGACGGCTGCAAGTTGGAGAACAATTCCAAAAGACCCTTTTTGATTTCACGCTCGGCATATCCGGGTATACAGAAATATGGCGGTGTCTGGACAGGAGACAACAGTTCATGGTGGGAACACCTCATACTTGAGGTCAACAGAATAGCGACGATGGGACTTTGCGGGGTATTTTACTGCGGGTGCGATGTCGGCGGTTTTGGAGATAACGTAAATCCGGAGCTGTTAGTGAGGTTCATGCAGTTGGGAGCCTTCACTCCCATGTACAGAAATCATTCTTCATGGAACACGCAAAATCAAGAACCGTGGGCATTTGGACAGAAGTATCTGGATATCATGAAAAAAACGGTGAAGATAAGATATTCTTACATACCATACATATATTCGGAATACATGCTTGGTATATTGAACAACGATCCACTTTTCAGAACACTGAGCTATGAATATTACAAAGATCCCAGGACATGGTATTTAGAAGACCAGTTTATGCTCGGCAATGCCCTTTTGGTAGCTCCTGTCTGCAGGCCGGGTGTAACCGAGAGGGCTGTTTATCTCCCGGAAGACGCCGTGGAATTGAACAGCATGGAAAAGTATTCGAAAGGATGGAATATGGTTCCTGCCGGCCTTGATGTAATTCCCCACTTCCTGTTGAAGGGCAGGATGATTTTCAGAACCGAGCCAAAAGACTTTATTTCGGAGAATTATTCCGAAAACGTAGAAATAATAGTATACGGTGATAAAGTTCAGGGTATTTTCTACGAAGATGACGGGATAACAGAAGGCTACCGTACTAAAAAATACATAAAAGATACGATAATAGTTGAAAAAGGAAAGTTGAGATTTATAGAAAGATTCAACAATCTGGGAAAGAGCGACAGGGAATACAAACTGAAAATATTATAAAGAGGGCTTTACAGCCCCCTTTTTTTTATCGAGACTTTTCCTTCCCCGGTTATGTCCATACTTATGAAAGTTCCTCCCGGTATACATGTCCCGGGGTTTATAAAACGTATTCCGGATATATTTACATCCACATATTCGTGTTTATGTCCGAAAAGAACGATATCCGTTTCACATTTAAGTGTGTTCAATATCCTTTTTTCGAGTCCATTCCGACTGCCCCATCCATGCGTGAGATGGATTTTTAATCCGTGAATTTCTATAGATTTAAACAGAGGAAGTTTATTTTTCAATAGATAATCATCGCAATTTCCCTGTATAAAATGAGAAGTTTTGGATATTTCTTTTATGTACAGGTAAAAATCTTCACTTACGTAATCTCCCAGTCCGATAACCATATCGGATTTTAAACACGCGTCCAGAAAAATTTCAGAAATCGTTCCCGAAAAATATTTAATATGCGAATCGGAAAAAACAACGATATTCAACAAATCACCCCTTTTCATAATTATAACAGAAGTATAAATGGTATAATCACGCGAAGTTATCCTGTGGAGGGAGACGGCTATGAACGAAGATTTTTGGCTTAAAATAGAGTTTAAAGATGAAGAATCCGACTATTTTCCTGAAGCGTTGCATCTCATGAGAGAGTTCAGCGGCTACAATTTCAATTCCGTACTCGATCAATATTCCATACACACCGGATATTCCGAACTCAAGTCTAAATTGAAAGAAGTTGACAGATTGGTTTCGCTTATAAAGGATTGGGATTCTGTAAAGTACGAAGTGAATGGAAAAAAAACGGAATACGATGAAATACTATATCTCCTGAGAATGATAAGATGCGGGATTTTCAGAGAAATGGGGACCATGGGAAAGAAATTCTGTGAAAACGGCACCGAATGGAATTGCAGGCTGCTTGAAAATATAAAGCTTACTCCGGTGAATAAAATCTACCACAATCCTGAAAATCGGAAATACTGGTTTGATTTCGGATACTTTGAGGACGAAGAAAATTGGATTATCGACAAAAAAGAGATAATAAGGGAGATAAAAGAGGAAATTGAGACCAGAAAAATTTATATGTGCGAATATTTCAGTATGAATGAAACCCTTAAAATAATAAAGGAAAATATTCCCGGCAGTGTACGAATAAAGAGTGGCGAATGGGATATAAGGTACGATAAAACGACTGATGGAATGGAAGAAGTCGAGGCGAACGGTATAAAACCTAAGAGAAAATTTACAAGCTATTACCAGAAAACAAATGAGTCAAAAGCGGGGAATATATTACCGGAAACAGAAAATGAGGAAAAAAACATACCAAAAGTCTCTTTTGGTGACATAGGCGGAATCGATGAAGTTATTTACACCATAAGAGAGGTCATCGAGCTTCCCCTGAACCGTCCTGAATTATTTGATTATCTCGGTATCACACCCCATAAGGGTATTTTACTGTACGGGCCTCCCGGTTGTGGAAAGACAATGATTGCGAAAGCTATTGCAAATGAGATAAATGCGCATTTCATACCTATAAAGGGTCCGGAATTACTGAATAAATATCTCGGACAATCGGAAGCGAATTTGAGAAAGATATTTGAAGAGGCGAGAGATAAGCAGCCGAGTATAATCTTTTTCGACGAGATAGATGCTATCGCCCGCAAAAGATCCTCTGAAGAAAACCTCAGAAGCGAATCGAGATTTGTGACACAATTGCTTTCGCTTATGGATGGCATATCCGATTTCGGGCATGTTTGTGTGATAGCATCGACTAATAGACAGGATTTTCTCGATAAAGCCCTTCTGAGACCCGGGAGATTCGATTACACGATATACATAGATAAACCCACAAAAGAAGGGTGTTATGACATATTCAGGATAAAAACCGGAAAAATGCCCATTGACAGGGAAATAGACATTTCACTTTTCTGCGAAAGACTTTTCGGACTCACAGGGGCTGAGATAGATTTTGTGGTGAGAGAAGCGGCGTATAATTGCCTTAGGAGAAATATTGATCTTGAAAAATGTCTCTCGATGAAACAGGAATATGAAATTGATTACAGAAGAATGGTTATAAACATGGAAGATTTCAACAAATCACTGAAGAAAGTCAGAACCATGGGTAATTAGTAAGGAATGCGAAGCGGCTGAAAATTCGTTTTGTAAAATTCTAAAAATTTATAAAGTTAAACACAAATATGGATTTATTTATAATTTCTTTATATGAGAAGAGTTTAAGCGATAAACTTATTTAGATGGTTTATCGCTTTTTTGTTGCGGTAATAATGTATTATCGAATGATACGATTCAGACTCGCGGTTATGAAATATAATCGAATTTTAATCGAAAATGCGGAAAACTAAAAACATGATTAATTTAGTTTAACTAACTAAAAATAAATCGTTTATTATAGCCAACCGGAAATTTGCAAAACAAAACCGCTGTATTTTCTTGTTCGGGTATGTAAAGGATTACAATTCCTGCAAAGTTTATGCTATTCACAACACTTGACGAGATTTGATATTGATTACGGGAATCAGAAGCGGGCATTTTTGAGGAAATTTGCGAAATGAAATCATACTCTTTTTTGTGTGTTTATTTATGAATACAGTAATCTGAGTTGAAAATAATGTCAATCCGTGGTATTCGGAACTGATTTGTTCGGGTGACTGATAAATGACTTGTAATAAAGGCTACGATAATCTTTCAAGACGACAAATTGGAATTTTAAAACAGGAATTCGAGCTCCGTCTTCACTGTAGGATAATTTTAAATTCTTAAATTACCTTTTAGCAAAATATATCGATTTTAAAGCGAAGAAAGGTAATTATTCACTGAAAACTTTGTTTTTCTCAAAATTACTCTTTTTGTCCAAATATGGTACTGTGTTATAATGATTTTCGATTGCAAACGTTTGCAATCGAAAAAATTGGAGGTGTAAACATGAAAAAGTTTATATTCATCACACTCTTGGTTTTGGTATCTCTCACGGCTATTTCAAAGGTGAATTTGATTTTAAGCGGGTGGCCCGGGAATCCGGTTGAAGAATCCATAATCAAGGGTATTGTCGAAGATTTCAACGCTCAGCATCCCGATATCGAATTGTCCTGGGAACCTGCAGGAGATGTGACACAGTTTACTCAGAGAATGATTTCACAGATTTCTGCCGGTACCGGTCCTGATCTCTTTTATGTCGATGTTGCCTGGAGTGAAGAATTCTACAAGATGAATGCACTTTACCCTTTGGATTTATTCGTAAAAAAAGAAAATTTCGATATCGAAGATTTCTATCCGACTTTACTCGATGCCTTTACATTCAATGAAAGAATCTACGGCCTACCGAAAGATTGCTCTTCACTTGCTTTGTTTTACAACAAAGAAATTTTCGATAAATACGACGTGGAATATCCGGAAAACGGAGATTCCTATTTCGATATGCTTCTGAAAGCAAATGCACTGAAAGAAGCGGGATGTGAAAATCCGCTTGTAATAGCTGCGGATTTCAACAGGATGATACCATTCATACTCGGCAGCGGAGGAGAATTGGTGAAAACCGACCTGAATACCGCTATTACAGAGGAGAATGGTTGGGCCGGATTCAAATTTTATGTCGATTTGGTAAAGAAATACGATGTTGGTGTCGAACCAAGTACGGTCGGTTCGAGCTGGATCGGTGAAGCGTATGGAAGAGAAAAAGTCGCGATGGCGATGAGCGGAAACTGGAGTGTCGGATATTTAAGGGGACAGTATCCGGATGTTCTTGCAAAAACCGGAATAGTTCAGTTGCCATATTTCTCAAAACCATCCTCTATGCTTTATACGGTGGCGTGGTCAATTAACAGATTCAGCCCTCACAAAAATGAAGCCTGGACAGCGTTGAAATTCCTAACGGACGAAGGACAGAAAAGATTCGTTGAAGAAGTCGGTTCCATGGCATCGAGGAAATCCATAGCCGAACTTGATACCGATGATATGAAAAAGCCGTTCTACAAAGCACTTGAAGTCGCACATCCGTGGAAAGTATCGACTCCATCGGGAAAATTCACGAGGGCAAATGATGAAATAAACAGTATTTTAAAAGACCTGTTCTATGACAACATGGATTTTGAAACCGCAAGAAATCTTATAAATGAAAGATATATGGAATGGGTTAAATAATCGGATTTTACCGCCACGGGCTTTTGAGGCCCGTGGTTTTTTGGAAAAGAACTTCAGAATGAGTTTTTCTCCAAGAAAAAATTCATCTTCATAAAAATATAATTTGGAGGAGATAATGAGTCTCAGAAAAAAAGAAAGCTTATATGGTTATCTGTTCATATTGCCGGTTCTGATAATCATCGGTATTTTCATGATATATCCCATAATAATGACTTTTTGGTACAGCTTTACCGACTACGACGGAACGGCACAGAGTAAATTCGATATGCTTTTTGTACCGGAAGATGCTCTGCAATTTCATTTTGGAGAATTCATAGATGATCTCAGAGCCGAAGACGCCTCCAGGCTTGAAAAAATTTTCGATTCCGTGCTGTTAATAGAGATGGATATTGGTGTTAAACTTTCGGAAGAACAAAAAAGCGGTTTTTCAAACGAGTATTTTAACATTGAAAAAATCGTCGATGATTTCTTGAACAGAAATCTTGCGGAACAAATTACGGTTAAAGAATTCCTGGAAAAATATGTGGAAGGTAAAGGCAGAGGGTTGATTTATTACAAACCGAAATTCACAGGTTTGGATAACCTTTCGAAAGCCTTTAAAGATCCGTATTTCTGGACTTCATTGAAAAATTCCGTCATGTTTTCGCTGATAGTCGTCCCTTTTCAAACGCTTCTTGCATTGCTCCTGGCCGTTGCGGCAAATCAGAAGATATGGGGTCAGAAATTCTTTAAAACCACGTTTTTCATTCCGTCGGTAACATCGTCAGCCGCAATATCCATGATATTCTCACTGATATATACCAAGCCGGGAATTCTGAATCAAATCATAGGTATAACCGGAATGCCGCCAGTTGATTGGCTCAACGATCCAAACACCGCTCTTGGAGCCGTTATGGCGATGAATATCTGGACAACTGCCGGTTACTTCATGGTTACTTATCTTGCGGGTTTGCAGCAAATTCCCGCTTCCATAATTCAGGCGGCACAGATAGATGGGGCAAGTCCTGCCAGAATATTTTGGAAAATAATAGTGCCGCTTCTTAAAAATCAAACGGTATACATAGTGACTATGGGTATTATTAGCACACTTCAGGTATTTGACCAAATATACATGCTCATCAAAAATCTCAGGAACGTCACTCTTTCTTTTTACATATATAAAAATGCGTTCGAATACGGTGATATGGGATATGCATCGGCACTCGGAGTGGTTCTGTTTGCACTCGTGTTTTTGATAACGTTTATTTTTAAAAGAATATACAGAGAAGAAAGGGTCGTTGAAGAGGTGAAAAGATGATGAAAAAAAGAGAAATAAGTAAAACTTTGATGTATGCGGTTCTTGTCATATACGCTGTCGTATCGCTTTTTCCATTCGTATGGAGTTTACTGATATCATTCACTCCAATGACGTTTAAAGATGCGCAGGGTATCGAAAGGGGAGTGGATATAATGCAGTGGCCTCCCGAAATTGATTTTTTTGAATTACCGCCTCATTTTTTCGGAGCACCGGCAACTGCCGAAAATTACCGGGAAGTGTTCAACATAGCTCCTTATGGGAGATGGATACTGAACACACTGATATATTCCGCTTTGGTGACATTTGCGAATCTGATATTTGACGGGTTGGCAGGATATGCATTTGCAAGGCTTAGATTCAAAGGAAGAGACACTATTTTTGGATTCATAATGGCCACGATGATGGTTCCGTTTCCCGCCATAATCGTTCCGACTTACCTGTTAATTTCAAACATGGGCTTGATAAACACGTTTTCGGGTTTGGTTTTGCCGAAATTGTCTCTGGTTTTCGGTATATTTCTGATGAGGCAATTCTTTCTGAACCTGTCCATGGAAATAGAAGAGGCAGCGATAATAGACGGCGCTTCAATACCGCGAAGGGCTTTTTCAATAATGTTCCCGATGGCGAAACCGGCGTTCATAGCACTTGGAATCTACACTTTTCTGAATACCTGGAACGATTTTATGTGGCCGTTGATAGTAACTTCGAAAAAAGAAATGTTTACATTGACTATAGGTTTGAATTTTTTCAAAGGATCGTTCTTCACCGTGTGGCCGTATATGATGGCTGCGACAATGCTTATGACAGCACCTATGATAATTCTGTATTTTGTATCGCAAAAATATTTTCTGGAAGTAAATGTTTCTTCCGGAGTTAAGGGATAGGAGGAAGTACATGGAGAGTAAAAATATCGCCGTTCATGTGGTAAGCCATTCTCATTGGGACAGAGAATGGTATGTGCCGTTTGAAATATACCGCAACAGGCTTAACGTAATGATGGAGAAGCTTTTTGACGAGCTAAACGATGAAAAAAGCAAATTTGAATATTTTACACTTGATGGTCAGACCATAATAATTGAAGACTATCTGGAAAGATATCCGCAGAATTACGACAGACTGAGGAATTTGGTAAACAGCGGCAAGATAGATGTGGGGCCATGGTATGTATTGCCCGATGAGTTTCTGATTCAAGGAGAGACTTTTGTGAGAAATTACCTTATAGGCAAATCGGTGCTGGACAAATTCGGCATGAAAGGCAGCAGGGTAGGGTACTTGCCGGACATGTTCGGACACACCGCTTATACGCCTTCTCTTTTGAAGGAACTGGGGCTTAGTTCGGCCGTACTCTGGCGAGGGCCCGGAAAAAGCTGCCGCAAAACCGAATTCATATGGGAATCGGAATCGGGTGACAGAATACCCGTGGTTCATCTTGTAAATTCCTATTCCAACGCTGCGAATTTCGGACTTAATATCGATGGTCTCGCGGAGAAGATGTGCAGAGAAATAGGCAATATGAGGAATTTGACTACCGGTGACAATTTACTGCTTATGAATGGTACCGACCATGAATTTCCAATTTTCGAAATAGCGGGGCGATTTGAGGAAATAGGAGAAATAACGGGTACCGAAGTGAAGCACTCTAACTTGGGATGTTACGTTGACGCCGTATTTGGAAATGTTGAGAATTTGGAAATCGTCAGGGGTGAATTGAGGGATTCAACTTACGAACATGTTTTGAAGGATGTGCTTTCTTCGAGGATATATTTAAAACTGCTGAGTTTTGAAGCACAGCAGCTTTTTATAAAATATGTCGAGCCTCTTTCCGCAATATGTCTTATGAACATGACCAGAGATGCGGCATATTTTATTAACGAGATCGCGGCCGGATGGAAACTAATGCTGCAGTCACTTACACATGACGGTATATGCGGCTGCAGTACGGACAGAGTGCAGAGGAAAGTCGAAGACAGGCTGGCTGATTCGGTATATCTCGGCAGTTCTTTGACGGGAAAATACATGAGAGATCTTTTTCCCTGTGAGGATGAGATAAATCCGGGTGATGACTTTTCTATAATGGTGTTCAATCCCGATGACAGAAATATTAATAAGAAAGTGGAAACACGTATTCCTTGCATAGATAAGAAAACTTACAGACTTTACGATGAAAATGGTAAAGAAATAAAATATGATCTGAGTGATGAAATATCTTCCATGAATGACTTATATGAAACACGATGGTATAAAGACGTATCCACAGTATCCGAATTTCAAAGCAGAACTTGTCCGCATAAGGTTGTGGAACTTTATTCACAGGTTATAGCTTTCAAAGCCGAAATCCCATTTCTGGGTTTCGCGAAATTCGATCTGAAAAAGTGTAAATCAACTGAATCAGATGTTGAAAACGGAGCGACTGATACATGCAGGAAATTCGAAAATGATTACATCGAATTCACACTGAACGATGATGCCACGATTGATGTAAAAGATAAGAGAAATGGCATAGTGTATAGAAATCTCAACAAAATAATGGATGTAGCCGATCAGGGAGACGAATACAATTTCTCGTATATGGTAAAAGACAATCCATTCACATTAAAAGCTGAAATGCTTGGGGAAGTGAAAGTTTTAAGGACGGTCACGGGTATGGAATATTCAGTCGATATAGTCATGCCGCTGCCGTCAGAGTACGATTATTCGGCGAGCAAGAGGTCGGAAAATGAAGTACAAAACATGTTTACCTTGAAATATGTTTTGTACGGCAGTTCGCCACGAATAGACGTTCAATTATCCATCAACAATAAAGCAAGAGATCATAAAACGTATTTTGAAATAGGGATTCCCCGAAGAATCGATGATGTTTTAAAAGATTCATATTACGGTTTTGTCAGACAGCCGGCATTTTTATACGAATACGATGAAAGCATGGCAGAGGAGAACATATCGAGATATGCCATGGAGACGATGTCGGCGTTTTTATACGGTGGAAACGGTATCGTAATAGCGTCCAGGGGAATTCATGAATTTGAATCCTGTCATAAAAGAAACTCGACTATAGGAAAATATACCCTTTTGAGATCTGTGGGAATGCTGTCGAGGAAAGATCTGAATACGAGAAAAGGAGAGGCCGGACCATGTATTCCGACACCGGAGGCACAATGTCTGTGCGAAATAGTGCATAATTATTCTATAATACCCGTGTATAATTCGGATGAAACAGATATTATGAACGAAGTTACGGACTTTCTGAACAAACCTGTGGCCATATGCGGCAAAACGAAAGCGGGATTTGGAAGCACCGAGAAACTGAATTTCTATGCAGACCGTGATTTGTTCCTGAAATCTTTTAAGATCTCCGAAAACGGCGATGGAATTAACCTGAGATTTGTGGATGTAAAGAATGGTAAGGGCAATGTTTTGATAAAAAATGATCGTATAAAAAAATATACATATACGGATATGGCTGAAAAAGAATTGTCCGAAATTTGCGGCGAACGTTCGGAAAAAAGCTTTACAATAGACAGAGTGGGAAGCATAAAGTTAAAACTAAATAACTGAGAACAGTTGGTGGTATTTTGAAGAGAAATGACATTAAAGAAGTCGCACGAATAGCAGGAGTATCTCCATCCACAGTTTCGAGGACGATTAATCATCCTGAAATGGTCAATGAGATTACGAGAGAAAGAATTCTTGAGATAGTGAATAAATTGAATTATCAGGCAAACAGCAGTGCGCGGGGCCTTAAGGGTTACGGAACAAGTCTTATTCTCGCTTCGTTTGGTGATAAATATCCGCTGATTTCCGCTTCGAACTACTATCAGGCTCTCATACCAAGAATCGTGGAAAAATTCGAAAACAAGAATTATCATCTGATAATGAGCATGCATATGCACGACACGGATCTTTCATCCATTATAGCGCTATCCAGAAAAAATATTTTCGATCTCACGATTCTGATGGCTCCACAGGAGAAAGATGAAAGACTCGTACAGCTTAACAAAATGAAGGAGAAATTCCTCGTACTTGGGAATCCGGATATGAAATTCGAATACAACTGGGTCGAAACCGATAGTTACGGCGGCTCAAAAAAAGCAACTGAATTGCTTTTGGAGCGCGGGTATGAAAAATTGATTTTCATTGGAATGGAAGAAGCATATCATGTTTCAAAGATAAGATATGAAGGTTTTTCGGATGTTGTAAAAAACAAAAAAATAGAGAACATATCGTATAAGAATTGTCAGCCAATAGAAAAATGCGGTTATAAAATCGGTAGGGAAATCTCCGTTGACAAGAAAACCGGAATATTTTGTGCGGCCGATATTCTCGCCATAGGATTCATGAAAGCCCAATTTGAAAAGGACCTGATTCCGGGTGGCGATTATGGGATCATCGGATATGATGCACTGATTGACGGGGTAAAACTCGGCGATAATATTTTTTCTCTGACCTCAGTAAAACAGGATATTGAGCTCATATCCGAGACCATAGTGAAACAATGCCTGAAAATCATTGATAAAGAGAATCCCTGCAATATAATGCTTCCCGTGAGCATCAGAAAAGGGAATACGGTTTGAAGGATGTGCCGTTGAGCACATCCTTCACCCAATAGAATCGGGAAAAGCATCATAAAATCATATTCAATATGATCAGAAAATCTATAACCAGCAGTACGGGATGGATTTCTCTGTATTTACCCGTGAATAATTTTATAAGTGTCCAACTTAAAAGACCCCAGATGATTCCCTGAGTTATGGAAAATGCGAGCGGTATCATCATTATGGTTATGAATGCGGGAATAGCGTCGTCGAGTTTCTTCCATTTGATATTGGCAATAGGTGATATCATAAATACCCCCACAATTACCAATGCCGGTGCCGTCGCTATCGATGGTATTATTGATATCAAAGGTGAAAGAAACATGAAAGGTAAAAACAGCAAACCAGCTATAACTGCCGTTAATCCGGTTTTTCCACCTTGCGCTATACCAGCAGCCGATTCTATATAGCTCGATCCGCTGCTGGTACCGAATAATCCTGAGATCAGAGTGGAAATGGAATCGACAATCAAAGATTGTTTCATGTTTCTTGGTTCTCCGTTTTCATCCTTCATACCCGAAGCCTCTGCGATTCCTATGAATGTCGAAAGACTGTCGATGAGGTCCACAAATAAAAAAGCGAATATTGTCGGTATAAAAGACAACTTAAGTGACCCAAGCAAATCCAGAGAGAAAAGTAAACTGAAATCCGGAGCTGAAAAACATCCGTTCCAGGTTACAAGGGTCGGAATACCGTTGTTTATAGCGGAAGCATCTCCGTATAATCTTCCTATGGGTATTGAAAGCAGTGTTGTTATGAATATTCCTATTATCAAAGCCGATTTTACTTTTTTTACTATCAAAACCGATGTTATTAAAAGCCCCGATAAAAATGTCAGTGTTATTGGATTTATGGAACCCAGACCTATTATGGTATCCGGATTCGGAACGATAAATTTCGCTTCTACAAAACCGTTGAGGGCTATGAACAAACCTATACCGACTGCAGCAGCTTCTTTCAGGGGAGACGGAATTGCTTTTAATCAGAATCCTTATGTTGAAAACCGATAAGATCAGGAATACCACTCCGGACCAGAACACAACACCAAGAGCGGTTTGCCACGGAACATTCATACCTATTACCACCGAATAGGTAAAAAAAGTGTTTATACCCATTCCCGGAGCCAATACTATCGGGTTTTTGGCATAAATGCCCATCATTATGCTGCTGAAAGCCGAAACTAAAATTGTGGCGGTCAGTACTCCCGAAAACGGCATGCCTGTTTTGCTTATGATATACGGATTTACGATGATTATGTACATAGTTGCGAGGAAAGTAGTTATACCTGCTATCGTTTCAGTTTTAAGAGACGATTCGTTTTTCTTCAGTTCAAAAAGGTCTTTCATCTTTTCACCTGCTGTAAATTGATTGAATATCAAAATCCGGCTATTCTGAGATATTTTATTTGTTGAATTTAAGTATAAGGCGGAATTTCCGCCTTATACTATTCCAGTTCATCTATCATTTTGCTCAAATAGTCAAAACCTTTCTGCCAGAAAGAAACTTCTTTCAAATCTATGCCAAGTACCGAAAGCAACCTGTCCGGCCTGTTACTGCCACCATTTTCAAGAAGCTTTAAGTAAGGCGGAATCATAGACTTGCCTTCCTCCCTGTATTTCTGGTAAAGGGCTATTACGAGCAGGTTTGCAAAATTGTAAGCGTATACGTAGAACGGAACATGGAAAATATGCGGTATGGATGCCCACTCCCATTTGTATTCTTCGGGAATTTTAACACTGTCGGAGAACATTATCTTCAGTTCTTCCTCGTACAATGCGGAAAGTTCATCCCATGAAGCGAAACCATTTTCGGAAATCAATTCATGGCTTCGGATTTCGAAACGTGCGAACATATTTTGCCTGAAAGTGGTGGCAAAATTCCCTTCAATAGTAGAAGCCAGAAAAAGTTGCTTCTGTTCGGGGGATAATGTTGGCAGCAGTTTGTCGAATACCAGGAATTCGCCGAAAACCGAAGCGACTTCCGCCATCGTCAGAGGCGTGTGGAAATTCAGCATTGATTGCCTGGCCGAAAGTGTTCCATGAAGGCCGTGGCCAAGCTCGTGAGCCATTGTCAGTACATCATTGATATCGTTGTTGTGGTTCAGAAGTACGAAAGGTTTTCTGTTGGGTATGTAATACGAACAGAATGCCCCACCCGCTTTTCCCGGGAGTACCTCGGAATGTATTCTGTTTTCGGTGAAAAAACTCTCCACTATTCTGCCGGCTTCTTCGTCGAATTCTCTGTATGTTTTCACCACTAAATCTCTCGACTCTTCGAACGAATACTCTTTTTTTACTTCCTCAAGAGGCGCGTAAATATCCGCGAGTTCGAGTTCGAGATTCATCTTCTTTGCTTTCCATCTGTAATACCTCGAAACGAGAGAAGTGTTTTTTACGGTGCATTCGATGAGACTTTCGACAATTCGGTCTTCGGTTTCGTTGGCCATATTTCTCATAGACAAAGCGGAAGGATAATTTCTGAACCTGGATTCGATATCGTAATCCTTGGCTATGTTGTTGTACAAGCCTGCAATCACAGTTTTGTCATTTTCATATCCGTTTAAAAGCGTTTTCATCGCATTTCTTCTGATTTTGTGGTCGGGATTGTATCTTAATGCCCTCATCTGGGAATCGTTGAGTTTTTTCATCTCACCGTCTATTTCGAAATCGTATGTATATGATGAAGTTATTTTACTGTACAGAGTTCCGAGATTTTCCCTTCCGGTTGCACTCTTGATTGCGAGTATTTTCTCCGTTTCACCGGAAAGTGTATTTTCCTTTCTTTCCAATATTCTCTCTATTACCCATGCATATTCAGGTAGTTCATGCATCATTGTTTTCAGTTCGGCGTCATCGTGTTTCAGAAGTGTCGGAAAAATAAACGAAAATCGCTGACCGGATTCCGCCGATACGCTTTCAACCTTGCCGGCCAATTTCTGCGCTTCGGCATTCCGCGAGTTTTCTGAAAAGAGTAAACCGGAATACTGTGCGATTTTAGCACCCATTATTTCTATTTCTTCCTGGGCTCTGAACATTTCTCCGAGTAGTTCGGAATCAAGTCTGCCTTTGAGCTTCTCCTGATACTTTTCTTCAAAATCTTTCGCCATTTTCAACACAGTCTCAATATCTCTTTCAATGGCAGGATCGTTCACCCCTTCGTAAAAAAAAGACAAATCCCATTTCAAAAAAACCACCTCCGTAATTTATACGGGTATTATAACCTGAAATCGGGTTTTGAAAATTATACGGATACACGAATGTGGTATTTTTTAACCCAGAGGTTTTTAGGAAATAATCATACCGAACACCGGTGAAATAACGTGTGTTCATTTCTGTATTTTTATTGTTAGGAGCTTTAAAGAAGATAATTACTGTTTCTATGAAGATTTCACGGTAAAGAACCGCTGCGGCCTTTTAGCTGAAAGAGTATTTAAAATCACAGCAATTTTCGGAAAATTCCCATAGTTTTTTTGAAAACCTCTCCATATCTTTGCTCAAATGTATTCTCTTTTTTAGAGGGCTGCCCCATATTCCGAATACAAGTGGCGAAATCAAATCTCCGTTCTCAACTCTCCTGTCGATTGCCGCACGAATTGTAGGCATGGCACCCCAACTTGCAGGTTGACTGATTATCAAACCGGAAGCGGCGTGTAATAATTTTCTCAACAGTGATTTATCGGATTTTGAAGCCGATATAAAGAGTTTTGTCCTGGATATTCCCGGATGTACCGAAATACTCATGGAATTACATTTTTTATTTTCAAAAAATTTGCTCAATTCGTGGGAAAATAAAAAATTCATCATTTTGCTGTTTGAGTATGCGACATATCTGTTGTAGTTTAGTCCGCGCGAATAATTTTGCAGGTCATTGAAAGAATAACCGAATCTCGCAATACTTGTCGTGGTAATCACGCGTGATCCGGAGCTTTTTTTCAGGAGATCAGTTACCAGGCCCGTCAACAGGAAATGGCCCAGGTGGTTTGTCGCGAAATGCATTTCATATCCCTGCTTCGATAAGGCCCGTGGACTCCACATTATTCCGGCATTGTTGCATAACACATCAAGTCTCGAATGTCTTTCATGCAATTCACCGCTGAAATTTCTGACGGATTCCAAATCGGAAAGATCAAGATGCATGATTTCGATTTTCGCATCCGGAAAAGATTCGAGAATTCTGGCTTTTGCATATGCACCTTTTTCTTTATTTCTCACCGCGAGAATTATTCTGAAATTTTCATTCGCAAATTTTTTTGCCGCGGCAAAACCTATTCCGGAGTTTCCGCCGGTTATAACTATCAACCTATCATTATCGGAAGTGAACTCGTTTTCCATCATACGGCTCCTCACATCAGCGGTCTGAAATTCCAGTCTTTGAAACTGACGTTTCTGTCCTCAAACCATTTCTTAGGGTATATGAAGATATTTTTTGTTTTCACACCGAGAGGTGAAAAAAACTGATCTTCCTCGTTGATACGATAAACCACTTCGTTAATATTTTTTAAAATTTCCGTCATACGGTTGAATTCGGGCAGAAAAAAGGTATTCGGAGTTATTTTATCCATAAATTTCCAGGTAGACCCCGTGTTTAACATGTAGCAACGGTTTTTTTTGTCATAGGGGATGTTTTTATTTTTTTTGTCCACGGTGTATAGTGACGCGAAAAAGCCGTTTTTAGATATGTGATTCATATTCAGAATAGCTTCTTCTGCTTTTTTTATGAAAGGCAAAGTGCTTTCGGTGAAGGCAAAATCAAATGAGTTTTTTTCGAAATTCATATCGGTCAGATCCATTAAAGCAAAATGCACTTTTGGAAATGTATCTTTTTTGTATCTGTCCATGGCTTTTATCACCTGGAATCTGCTGAAATCCACTCCCGTATAATCCGTTTCATTCCTTTCGAGTACAGGCTTAAGGTAATGGTAATTAGCTCCGGCTCCACATCCGCAATCGATTATCCTTTCAGGCTTGAAATAATCGATTGCATCCGATACGGCAGCCGTTTGATAGGGGAAATAACCACGGTATGGATCTTTCAACGTTCTGTCGTATACCGCATCGTATTGAATCGATATCGGCTGATTATCGAAGTCCACTTCTTTCGCCACCGGATTGACAAGCTTATATATCCGGAAAAGATCTCCGGGTTTGTAATCGACTATCTCATTCACAAGTACCGATTTGCAGTAATACCTGTGGAGTTCTTCAAATTTTACTTTTTTATCTATATATATAATTCCCGGTTGATTCGCACATTTCGGATATGCCTTTTTAAATTCGGACATATCAATATCGCAAGTTCTGAAAACATGGAGAACCGCTTTATCTTTGTCGTTAAACCAGTATAGAAAATCTTCGATTATTTTTTTTGTTTCTTCCAAACCACTTACACTTGCATTCAAATAGAAATTCATAAAATTACAGTGACATTCCTGCCATTATGAACTGGACGATATGTTCAAGCGAAATGTTATCATCGAAAGCACCGAGGCCCATACTTTCCGCGATCATTCTTGCGGTTATCTTTGTGGAAACGGAACTTGGAATGTAATTTGTCGATTTTCCTTCCTCGATAAGATTTTCGATTCGGAATATGAATGAATTATACCTGTTTTTAAGCGAGTACCATCCTTCATGTTCGCTGTCTTCATTTTCAAAAATCTTAACCTTGTCCACTTCCAGTAATTTCATTATATCTTTTTTGCTCATCACAAAATCGATATATGATTTGAGAAGCTGTTTGAATTTCTTTATAAAACTGGCTTCTCCCTCTATTTCACTGAAAATGTGATTCTCCAGCTCGTCGATACCTTCATTCCAGGCGGCAAGAAAAAGAGCTTCTTTAGAAGGGAAATAATAAAAAATCAAAGCTTTTTTTATACCGGCTTCGTTGGCTATTTCATCAAGGCTCGACGCATCGAACCCCTTTTTTGCAAAAATACTCTTCGCAGAATCCAAGATAATCTTTTTCGTGTTGTTTTTTTTGGACAAATCAACCACTTCCCAAGAATTAAACTATGATTATTCTACCACTAAATAAGGTTGTTTTTTTGACCAAATGGTAAACATTTTTGTTAACCTTTGCAAGTCACTTGTTGAGCGAATTTTTAAGCTGTTTTAACCTTTATTTCTTGACAAAATGACGGAATAAATGGTATCATATATGGATATTTAGCACTCTGTTCGGAAGAGTGCTAACAAGGTGAGAGATATGGAGAATTTGACGGATAGACAGATGAAAATATTATATGCCATTATACATGAATATATTAAAGACAGAAAACCTATAAGTTCTAAAAGGATTCTGGAGATTACTAATCTTGATTGCAGTAGTGCGACGGTAAGGAGTGAGATGAATTATCTTGAAAAGAACGGATACATTTATCAACCCCATACTTCTGCAGGCAGAATTCCGTCCGACAAGGGGTACAGGTTTTACGTCGAATGTATTAAGAACATAAATTCTGTCGGAGGCATAATACACAACAGCATGTCTTTGCTCGGAGAAGTTCAGCTTGGAAAGTTCGATGATATTTTCAGGAATGTCGGTGTGTTTTTATCACACTGGATGAAAGGGCTTGCCGTTATAGAAAAACCATTTATAGAGAAACTGAGGATAAAAAGGATTACGATTTCGAATGTTCTTTTTAATTACTGGATAGTGGTGCTTGTCACGAATATGGGTATTGCCGAAAGCTTTACGGTTCTTATGGACAATGATGTTCCTGTAGAAGATCTTGAAAAATTCCTGTCGGAGAGATTGTACGGTATAAGGCTGGAAGAGGTAAAATCACAGATAGAGAACATGCATTTGCCGAATTTTTCCTGGTACAATGCCGAGCTTGAAAATGTATTCACTTTTCTTGAGAAAATATTGAATCAGAACATGGAAAAGAGATTCTACAAATCGGGTTTTGAAGTACTCATGCAGGATGATTCGTTATCGAACGAAGCTTTGAGGAAATGTGCCAATTTTGTGGAAAATGAGATAAAAATAAAAACATTTTTAGATGAGCATGTTTTTTCTTCTATACCAACCGTTAACATTGGAAATGAAAACGATATAGAGGAACTTGAGAATTTCTCTATTTTTTTCAGCGGCTATTCTGCCGGTGAAAACGATATGGGGAAAATTGCGGTATTCACTTCAAAAACTACCGATTACCATGCGAATATAAAAAGCATAGAGTTTGCATGCAACAGATTAACTGAATATATGACAAAATTAACCAATATGGTTCAATAGTTGGAGGTGCGGTTTAATGAAAACAGCGGAAGAAAAAATCGCTTTTCTTGAAGCGGAAATTTGTGTTATGAAAAACCAGATAGACAAATTGAAAGAGATAGAGCAATATGCCTATAAGCTGAGATCCGAATTTGAAGAGTTCAAAAACATAACAGGGAAAGAGAAAAAGAGGATTTCCGAATATGCAAACGAATCTTTGCTCTCCAAGATGATGCCTCAGATGTCAAACTTTGAAAGGGCTCTAAAATATATGAAGATGGGCGAGCAAAGTAAAGAAGTTCAAATGATAGTAAAAGGCGTGGAAATGATTTACCAATCGCTTGAAAGTACGCTTGAAGATGAGGGTTTGAAAAGAATACATGTTAAGATTGGAGAACCGTTCAATCCGTTTGAACACGATATTGCATCTAAAATACCTTCGGGAGAATTTCCCGAACATACGGTTGTATCGGTTGTCGAAGAAGGTTATTCGTATAAAGGAAAAGTGTTAAAACCAGCAGTCGTAAACGTATCGGTTGAACCTGTTCAGGAAAATCCGGCTGAAAAAGAGGGGTAATGATATACAAAGAGAAGAAGGTGAATTTGGATGGCTAAAAAAGATTATTATGAAATAATGGGAGTTACGAAAGAAGCCACTCAGGATGATATAAAAAAAGCATACCGAAAACTTGCGAAAAAATGGCATCCGGATCTTCATCCGGAGAATCGTGAAGAAGCTGAGAAAAACTTCAAAGAAGTCAGTGAAGCTTATGAAGTACTTAGTGATACTGAAAAGCGAGCTATGTACGACAGATATGGATTCGTGGGCGATCAGGTTCCCCCTAATTACCGTACGGCCTCTGGCGGCAATCCCTTTGAAGATTTCTTCGGCGGAGGTAATTTTGGCGGAATAGAGGATATTTTTGATATGTTCTTCGGCGGTTCCCAGAGAACAAGACAGCAGCAATCCCGTGGGGCTAATGCCGCGGTGCAGGGCGAAGACATATCCGTTACCGTAAGGATTGAAATGAGAGATGTCATTACCGGTGTTGAAAAAGAGATAGAATACGGCAGATATGTGACATGCGGTTCGTGCAACGGAACCGGTGCGAAAGACGGAACAGCATTCTCTACCTGTACCCATTGCGGTGGCAGAGGCGTGGTGGTTGAAGAGTCAAGGACAATGTTCGGCAATTTTCAGACTACCAGGGCATGTCCGCATTGCAGAGGAAAAGGAAAGATTGTGGAGCAAAGATGCGGTGCGTGCGGAGGCTCGGGTAGAGAAAAAGAAAATAAGAAGATAATGGTTAAAATTCCCGCGGGTGTGGTTGACGGGCTCAAATTGCGTATTTCCGGTGCAGGAAATGCCGGCTTGAACGGCGGGGCATCCGGTGATCTTTTCGTGATAGTTATGATAAATCCGATTGAAGGCCTGCAGCGTGACGGAAGGGATATATATTCACAACTTGAGATAAATTATTTACAGGCGATTCTTGGTTCTGTCATACAGATTGAAACCGTACACGGAATGACTAACCTGAAGATAAATCCGGGAACACAGCCGGGTGAGACTTTCAAGATGAGAGGGAAAGGACTTCCCGACCTTCGTACCGGACTCATGGGCAACCATTTTATCAAAATAAAGGTTAATATACCGAAAAAATTGAACAGAAAAGAGAAGAAACTTCTCAAAGAGATAGCGGATATCGAAAATCTGAATGTTGTTGATGATGAATAAATAATGTTAATGGTATTTAACGATATCTGAAAGGAATGCGAAAATAAAATTTTACCAAACGGTCAAAAAAAGACCTTGACTTTTTTTTACTGAGTGGTAAAATTATAGAGAGAAGAAATTATGATAGGAGGAAATTTTTCGATGGCTATAGAGAAAACTTTAAAACAGAAAGCCTCCGGTGTGATGATCGGGACGCTTTTGGATCAGGCAGTTAAATATGTGCATAAGGATCCAATTAATAATTTTGATAAACTTGCAAGCAACCTCATTAAGCTTGAAAAGTTATTTCCGGCTTCCAATGGGGTATTTTCCAAGTTCATAAATTGGACTGAATCGAACCCTGGAAGTAAACAGTGGTTCATCGAGTTGCTTTCGAGAGATGAAAATCAGATCAGAACTTTCATGAAGAACATGTTCGTAAACGTGAGTCTTGAGTGGATGCAGACTAACGAAAAATTACAGGAAACTGAAGGAATATCCGCACCATACACAGTGTTGATAAGTCCCACCATGAGATGTACTCTCAGATGCAAAGGCTGTTATGCCGGTGAATATACACAAAAAGACGATATGTCCATGGATGATTTCAGAAGAATTATAAAGGAATCGAAAGAACTCGGCACTCATTTCTTCACAATACTTGGCGGAGAACCGTTCGTGAGATTTTGGGAGTTAGCCGAAGTATTTGAAGAAAATCAGGATTGCTTATTTCAGGTATTCACAAGCGGACTGTTCATAACAGACCAGGTAGCGGATAAATTGAAGGAATTGAAAAATGTAGTAATCGCCGTGAGTGTAAACGGAGATGAAAAAGAAACCGATTATATGAGAGGCCCGGGCGTTTACCAGAAAGTTCTTTTAGCTATGGAAAAGATGAATCAGAGGAATATTCTTTTCGGAATGTCTCTCGTTTTGACGAAACATAATTTTGAAATAATGACCAATCCCGACTTCTATATGGAGTGGAGAAAACGTGGCGTAATATATGCATGGAATTTCTTGTTCATGCCGGTGGGAAGGGACCCGATAACCGCACCTGAACTTATGCCGACTCCCGAGCAGAGATACAAATACGGTGAATTCATACAGAAGTTCAGAAATGAAGAACCTTTCTATATTATGGATTTCTGGGCAGATGCACCGTTTGTTCACGGATGTATCGCAGGTGGCAGACGTTATCTGCATATAAACCATAAAGGTGATGTGGAACCATGTATATTCGCTCACTTTGCCACCGACAACATCAATGACAAATCACTTCTTGAGTGTCTGAAATCTCCTTTCTTCACCGAGATCAGGTCGCATCAGCCACATACCGACAACCTTCTCAGACCGTGTATGATAATAGATAATCCGACGGTTCTCAGAAATGCCGTAAAGAGAAACAATGCACGTCCCACACATGAAGGCGCAAGTGTTGTTATAAATGAGCTCGCTCCTCAGCTGGACGCTTACTCTAAAGCCGCTGCCGAATACCTTGATCCGATATGGGAAAGAGACTGGCAGAAACAGATAAAGGATATGGAAACGCGACAGATGTCATACGGAGACGGAATGGACAGAATGGAATACAGGATGGGTAAAGACAAGTTTGAAGAAAGACTTGAAAAACTGAGAAAGAATGATCCGGAATTCGCAAACCTTCTCGAAGATCTTGCGAAGCTGGCCGAGGAAGATTACGGCAAAGTAAAAGAAACTCAGAATGAAATATTCGTGAAGAAAGAAGAGATTTTTGAATAATAGATACTTAAAAAAAGGCCCTTAAAGGGCCTTTTTTTATGATTTGGAAAGATTTTATTCTCTCTATATTGAAAATTGTGTTATAATCTTATTTAAACTTAAAAAGGAGGAATAAAATGAAGAAATTTATTACGGTTTTTCTGCTTTTGATTTTAACGGTATTTTGTTTTTCCGAGGAATTCAAGCTGTCAATTTTCCACACAAGTGATCTGCACGGCAACGTCTTTCCGATTGATTATGCCTCAAATATGCCGTCGAATGTCGGCTTGGCCAAGCTCTCCACACTTCTAAAAAATGCCGAGGAAGAAAACTATTATACGGTAGCGATAGACACCGGGGATATGATTCAGGGAACGCCTCTTGAATATTACCATGCTAAGATCGACAATGAACCGACGGATCCGATGGTGAAAGTTATGAACTACATGGGATATCTGAGCACTACGGTAGGAAACCATGAGTTCAATTACGGAATGCCCGTGCTTAAAAAAGCTATGTCGGAAGCTGATTTTCCTTTTTTAAGTGCGAATATAGTCAAAAGATTTACAGACATACCTTATTTTGAACCCTATATAATCGTTGAAGTCGACGAAAACGGCATAACCTTCGCAGTTCTCGGTTTGACGACTGATTTCATACCGAATTGGGAAGATTTGTACAACATCGCCGAAGTTGATTTTCTCGATCCGGTAGAAACGGCAAAAAAATACGTTCCACTACTGCAGGAAATGGCGGATGTGGTAATAGTGGCGTACCACGGAGGTTTTGAAAGAGATTTGATTACCGGAGATCCAATTGAAGAACTCAGCGGAGAAAATATAGGCTACCGGCTACTGAAAGAAGTTCCCGGCATAGACGTGCTTTTAACCGGGCATCAGCACAGGCTTATTTCCGAAATAGTGGATGGAGTCGTGATTTCGCAGCCTTCCAATTGGGGGAAAAATGCCGGTCTGATAACACTGATTTTTGACGATGAAAGCGGGGAATGGAAACTCAAAGACAAAAACATAGAAATGCTTTCAACTGCCGGAGTGGATGCCGATCCGGAAGTTCTGGCAATGGCCGGGGAATACGAGGATAAAGTGCAAAAATGGCTCGATATACCTGTGGGAACGGCAATAGGCGATTTTTACGTGTTCGATCCTTTGGAAACGAGAATGGGTGACAGTCCGTTGATAGAATTCGTGAATAAGGTACAGCAACATTATTCCGGTGTAAAAATATCCTCAACGGCACTTTTTTCAAACGATATCAAAGGATGGAAATCGGGACCCATTACGCTCAGGGATATCAACGGAGTCTATATTTACGCTAATACGCTGAAAGTTATAGAGGTAACGGGACAGGATATCAAAGATGCCCTTGAGGTCAGCGCCGATTATTTCGATGTGAAAGACGGCGAGGTCGTCGTGAACGATTCCTGGGTAAATCCCAAGCCACGTCATTACAATTACGATATGTGGGAAGGAATCGAATATGTGATTGATCCCGGTATGCCGGTCGGAGAAAGAATAACGGAACTCAATTACAACGGTATGCCCATTGACTTGAACGACACTTATGAAATAGTACTGAACAATTACCGTGCCGGCGGAGGCGGAGGCTACAACATGTTCAAGGGTAAAAAAGTCACCAGGGATATAATGGTGGAGGTATCAGAACTGATGGCCGATTATATACTCGAAAACAGTACTATTGAAGCTACTGTTGACAACAACTGGCACGTAAAGAAGTAAACGCTTAATTGTAATTGGGTAGCGGAGTATACAGATCCGCAAAGGAATTTGTTTAAATTCTCGAAATTTCGGGATTAAGTATCTCCGTTAGGAAAATTTATCTTCAAAATAAATCATATGTTGGGAAAGAATGTCCGGTTAGTGTTTAGTTGTCATTCTTTCCCTTTTTGATTGATTTAAAGATAAACGATTCTCTCATCAAACACAATCTACTAAGCACAATTCCAAGTTGAAAATGGAAAAGTGCTGTTTGTTTTCATTGGTGTTTTTTTAAACATTATTGAATGCTCTGAGCTTTCAATTAAAAGGAAGGAAACCATGAAAAAGCTAATACCCGATTTTATAGCGGAGAGATACCGGCAAAATGAGTTATCCGGTAAAATGCAGGCCGCAACCATGTTTTTGGACATATCAGGTTTTACTCCCATGACGGAAAGGCTTATGCGCGAAGGCAAGGAAGGTGCCGAAGTATTGTCCGTCATCATAAACGACATATTCAACCCGGTCATAGATTCGGTGTATGAATCCGGCGGATTTGTCTCCACTTTCGCAGGTGATGCTTTCACATCAATCTTTCCGGATGTCAAAAATACCTGTGGCGTCCTGAAATGCGCATGTGAAATAATCGATATATTCAACGAAACCGGCAGACAAAATACCAAATTCGGTGAATTTGATTTATTTGTGAAATTGGGATTGTCATATGGCGAGGTCGAGTGGCAAATAATCGGCAACCATGAAAACAAGTCTTATTGTTTCAGGGGAGATGCAATTGACAGCTGTGCCCGTTGTGAGCATCATTGCGAAAAGTCGGATATCGTCCTCGACGATAAAATATTAAGTATAGCCGGCGAAGAAAAAATCCAAACGGTAAAATTAAACGACACATACCATAAATTGACCGGAGTTCATAAATCTGAAAGCTATTTGGAAAAAGATATGATGAAAGAGCGTTCAATTTCAAGGGAAGTTCTGGAGAAATTCGTGCCGAAGCAAATCATAACACTTAGCCAAAAAGGGGAATTCAGGGAAATTGTTTCAGTTTTCATCTCTTTCAAGGAATCGAAAGACAAGCGAGAATTAAATTATCTGATCGGAGAGATCATCACAAATGCCATTTTACAGGGCGGATATTTCAACAAAATGGATTTCGGCGATAAGGGCGGAGTCAGCCTGGTTCTTTTTGGAGCGCCGGTCAGTCATGAAGACAATCTGACGAGAGCGCTGAATTTCATAACTCAAATCCGAAACGATTTCAAGGAAGATATCAGAGCGGGAATCACCATGGGCATCGCCTATTGCGGTATGGTCGGCAGTGATCGCCGTTGTGAATACACCGCACTCGGAGATACAGTCAATCAATCCGCACGTTTCATGATGAAAGCGGATTGGGGTGATATCTGGATAAGTGAATTCGTATCGAAGAAAATAACCGAGCGCTATGATTTCCAGGACCTTGGTAAAATGGAATTCAAAGGAAAAAAAGATCAAATACGGGTTTACGGATTGCAGAAAAAAAACACAAATGATGAAAGAGGTTTTTTCAGCGGGGAAATGATCGGCAGAAAGAAGGAACTCGCACTTTTAAAAGACAGTGCTGCACCTTTACGGAAAAACAAATTCGCCGGCATAGTGTACGTTTACGGTGAAGCGGGTATGGGAAAAAGCAGGCTGGTATACGAATTCACCCGATCCGTATCCGAATATCATGTTATCGTGATGCGCACGGACAACATTTTAAAGATAAGCATGAATCCTTTCAAATACTTCCTGCACAATTATTTCAATCAACTGACAGCCAGAGATAAAGAGACAAAAAAGAAGAATTTCGAAGAAATTTACGGTAAACTGCTCGCAGACCTTGCGGACTTAAAAGATTCCGGAAGCGAAGAGATAATTTCCGAGTTAAAAAGAACCAAATCGATAATTTCATCACAGCTGGAAATATTTTATGAAAACTCTCTCTACGAACATCTCGACCCGAAAGGCCGTTATGAAAACACGGTTTTTGCCTACAAAGAATTTTTTAAAGGCCTGAGCCTGATAAAACCGTTGATAATACAGATAGAGGATATACATTGGCTCGATGAGGATTCGCACAAAGTATTTCAAACACTTTGCCGCCTTATCGATGACTTCCCGATCATGATTTTAGCCACGGGACGTTTCAACGATGACGGAAGCAAGCCGTCAATAAAAGTGGATAAAGGTGTCTGCCAGAGAGAAATAATCCTGGACAGGCTGGAGGAAGAATCCGCCAGTGCTTTCGTCGAATTGCAGCTTGAAGGCGAAGCCGACAGCGAACTGCTGCAACTGATAAACGATAAAACCGAATTCAATCCCTTTTACATAGAACAGTTCATATGCTACTTAAAAGAGAGTGAACTGCTGGTCCTGGAAGATAATCTTTACAGGTTAAAAAGTACCGGCATCGAAATCCCGGGGACGGTGAGCGCGATAATCATAGCCAGAATAGACCGTCTGGAAAGCGAGTTGAAAAATATAGTACAGATTGCCTCGGTTCTCGGCCGGGAAGTCGAGCTGGAAGTACTTATGAATTTATTGCATACGTATCAGAACGTTCAGGACAAAAAGCAAATCACGGTATACCTGGCGGAAATTGAAAACGAACAGATATGGAGCAGACTTGCCGAAATCAAGTACATATTCAGACATGCCTTACTGCATGAGGCTGTTTACGAAATGCAGCTTAAGGGAAGAATAAGGGAACTGCATAATTTGGCCGCCCGGTCGATTCGCGATATTTATGAAGACAACGAGGAAAAACACTATGAGATAGCCAATCATTATGATAAAGCCGAAAATTTCGAACAGGCCGCTTGTTATTACCGCAAAGCAGGGGAGTATCACAAAAAGAATTATGAAAACATAAAGGCAATCGAATGCCTGGACAGATATTTGACACTCGCCCAAAATATTGATGCGGACGAAACGGATATTTTACAGGCATTGCGAAGCAAAGGCGGAATTTTGGAGCTGATAGGCAGATGGGATGAAGCCCAGGAAATTTATGAGAAATGTGTCGTGTTGACTGAAACCTCTAATGATGGAGGTTCGCTCGGCGAATGCAAATGTGACCTGGGCAATTTGATAATGAACAGAGGCCGCTATGAAGAGGCAATGGAATTATTCGAACAGGCAAAAACAATTGCAGAAAATATTGATGACAAAATGTTATTGGCAAATGTAGTTAAAAATATGGGTTTTTTATATTGTGATAAAGCCGATTATGGAAGAGCGATGCGATGCCATGAAGAACAGAAACGGATTTGCCTGGAACTGGGAGATAAAAAAAATTATTCGACTGCTGTAGGCAGTATGGGGATTGTATTTAAAAATCAAGGTGGATATGAAAAAGCAATGTGTTGCTATGAAGAACAGAAACGGATTTGCCTGGAACTGGGAGATAAAAAAGGTTATTCGATAGCTTCTGCCAATATGGGTGTAGTGTATATGAATCTGGGCGAATATGAAAAAGCAATGCAGTGTCATGAAGAAGGTAAAAGGATTTGCCTGGAATTGGGTTGCAAACAGAATTATTCAATAGCTATCGGTAATATCGGAAATTTACATTACCTTCAAGGTGAATATGAAAAAGCAATGCACTGCTACGACGAACAGAAACAAATTTGCCTGGAATTGAATCATAAAATGGGGTATTTAGTGACTGTTGGCAATATGGGAATGATTTATTTAAAACAAGGCAATTATGAAAAAACAATGTGGTGTTATGACGAAGTAATAAAAACGGACAGGGAATTAGAATTAAAATCCTATCTTTGTGAAGATTTGCAATACAAAGCTGATTTGCTTTTTATTCTCAAAGATTTTGAAAATGCGAAATCACTTAATGATGAAGCAAATCAAACAGCTTCCGAAGTTCGAAGAAAAGATATAATTTTTTCTTCAACAATTCTTGATCTAAAACTTCATGCCTTGAAAAATCCCGACGAAGCTGTATCTAAATTAAAACAACTGTTATATGGGGAAAATGAAGCAGAAAATACTGCTTTGATTCATTACGAAATTCACAAAATAAATAAATCCGTTGAACACCGGCAAAAAGCATTGGAGTCATATTATAAACTTTTAGAGAAAATACCTAAACAGGAATATGAGGATAAGATCGCAGAGCTGAATGGAGAGAAAGAGTAAATTATAAATATTTGCAAAAATAAAATACATCATTCCGTATATCATGGGGAATACGTCTGTGATTTTATAAAGCAATCTACGTTAATGTATTTATTCATGGAATAGGCTATGAATTCAATCAGAGAATTTTCGTACATAAGTATTTCACTTCGTGGTATAATAATCCATATATTATATTCGTTAATAAAAAAGGTGCATAATGTTTACAAGTGATAATAATACGGATTATTCCGATATTTTTTCTTTTTTTAAATATGTAAACGAGTTTTCTTATGATCCTGAAAGGCTTATCGCATACGTTTGCGATTTTGCCAGAGAATATTTTTCTTTAAAAGATTTAGAGTTTTTTTATACCACCGAATATGAGAAATCTCCGCTGAAAAACCGAATATATTACCCCGTATTTGAAAGCAACCGTTTAGTCGGATATTTTTTTACCGAAAAGTCTCGTGATATTGAGATAAATAAAGCCGCGTACAGAAATTTCTTTTCGATTGTTTCAGTTATAATCGAAAACTCGTATTTGAAATTCAGGGAAAGAAAACTGTTTTCGGATATAGTTGAAGTTCAGCTGAAATTACTCAACGCGAGAACGGAAGGCGGTGAAATGCATTCGAAAAACGTACAGGTCCTTGCGTTGGCAATATCAGAAGATATGAATCTGTCCATGAAGGAAAAGGAAGCTCTGAAAATTGGCGGATTGCTTTTTGATGTTGGGAAAATAGGTATTCCGGATTACATACTGAACCTTGAAGAACCACTTCCCGCCGATTGTCAAAAAATCATCATGGAACATGTATATTACGGCCGGCAGATCATAGGTAATTTCAGCACTATAACGGATACGGTAAAAGATATAGCGTTCTATCACCATGAAATGATCGATGGAAGCGGATATCCGGAAGGTTTGAAAGGTGATTCCATACCTTTGACCGCAAGGATAATAACCGTTTGCGATGTGTTCTGTACACTTACCGAAAGAAGAGTGTACAGAAATCCACTGGAAAAGGAAGTTGCATTCGAAAAGATTCGGGTAAATTCGAACAGGCTTTATGATAAGCAAATAGTGGATTCGCTTGAAAAGGTTGTTTTTAAATGAGCAGTGCATTTTGGCTTCTTCTGATGGGGCATTTCGTAGGGGATTTCGTGTTTCAGACCTCTGTTATAGCTGCCTTTAAAAGTGTTAAATATAAATATCTGCTTATTCACAGTTTTATCATATTTCTCAGTGAGTTTTTCTCAATAGCCTATTCCTGGTTGCCGGTAAACATACTCTTGGTCATTTTACTCGGAATAATACATTTTTTAATAGATTACATAAAATTCCTGAAAAAAAACAGTTTTACTAAATCAGGTTTATATTTTTTAGTAGATCAGGCCCTTCATGTCATATCGATATTTTTAATATCCAATTTTATTTATGGCGAAATATTTTTGATTCCGTACAATGTTGCCATAATCGTAATCGTGTGTATTTTAAATTCGTATTTTTCGGATATACTCGTTTATCTTTTTTCGAATACTTCAGCTGAAAAAAGATATGAAAGAGATTATGCGGATTACTTTTTCAGGGGTTTTTCTTTTTTACCGTTTATTATTAATGTATATTTGGGTATAATTTATTTAGCCGCCATTGGTGTAGTTTTCTCCGGAATAAAAAGATATGGCAGTAGTTATTTTATAAAAATTATTTTTTCTCTGTCGGTTAATCTGTTGTTCATCTTTTTATGGGGGCGATTTGCTTGAGCCGAAAATTATCGGAAGCGGACAGATTTGAAATACTTTCAATAGGAGCAAAGCTCAACAGTGAAAAAAGCCTTGAGATTTTGTTGCAAGAGATACAGATGAGCATATGCACCTTTTTAAAGGCTGAAGCGGCATCAATATTTATCTACAACGAAGTCGACGATGTCATGAACTTTCTGAGTTTGACCGGTGGGGCGAAGGAAATCATCAAAGCCATTAACGTCCCCATGGATTCAATAGCCGGAACCGTGTATACGACAGAAGAAAGTAAAATAATAAACAACGTGAAAGCTTACAGTGGACATTTCAAAGGGACAGATGAAAAATCGGGGTTCAAAACCGAAAATATTCTTGCCGTGCCTTTGAAAACGGAAAAGAAAATCGGTGTCCTTGAAGTCGTAAATAAATTTGAAGATTCATTCGATGAGAGAGACTTGGAAGCAGCCGAGTTGATTTCAAAAATTATCAGCTTCAAAATCGCTTCGGAATACGACAGAAAAAAATTATACGAACAGATGAAAGCCACCATAGAATCGATTTCCACTGCTATAGATTTAAGAGATAATTACACACATAGACATTCCAGAAATGTCGCTGAACTTTCCAAAAGAATCGCGGAATTGTACGGTTTGGATAAAACCGGGACGGATGAAATAGAAATTTCAGCTCTACTGCATGATATCGGTAAAATCGGTATAAAAGACTCGGTGCTTCTTAAACCGGGGAAGTTATCAGAAGAAGAATATCAAAGCATAAAAGAACACCCGACAATAGGTAAAAGAATACTCGAAGGAAATTCTGTCATATCCGAATCGATTTTAAGAGGCATAGGTGAGCATCATGAAAAATTGAACGGTTCGGGATACCCCAATAAATTGAAAGGCGATGAGATTCACATTTACGCTAAGATCATAACTGTTGCGGATATTTTCGATGCGCTTGTTAACAAGCGGGTATACAAGGATAAAATGGATTTGGAAACGGTTCTTCGGATAATCGATTCCATGACTCCTGAAGAACTTGACGGCATTTTGGTAGGATTGTTGAAATCAATAGTTTATGAGTAGTGTGTTTTTCATAGATTGAAATCGGGAGGAATTCCTTTGAAAAAGTATATTCCGGAATTTATCGCCAAAAAATATGAAAAAGGTCAATTCGAAGGTAGTTTTAAAGCTTATTCTTTATTTGTGGACATATCCGGTTTCACTTCCATGACGCAAACCCTTATCAATTTCGGAAGCGAAGGATCGGAAGTTCTGTCGAATATCATAAACGATATTTTCCAGCCGGCCATAGATGCCGTGTACAATAATGGCGGATTTGTCGCCATGTTTGCCGGAGATGCTTTTACTGCCTTGTTTCAGGTAGACCGTACGGAATACCCTCTTGAGGCAGCAAGAGAGATTGTTGAGGTATTTCAAAATAAAGGCTGCTTTAAAACCAAATTCGGTGAATTCGATTTATCCGTGAAGTGTGGGCTTTCATCTGGCGACGTGAGCTTTGGAATAATCGACGGCGGTTCAATGAAGACATTCTATTTCAGGGGAGATCCTGTCGGCAATTGTGCGATATCCGAACAGCGGGCTGAAAGCATGGAAATAATTTCTGACGTAGATTTTTTCAGCCAGTTAACCGAAGAAACCGGCTTATGTGCGGAATTTCTCGGTGAAAGATGGTACAGGATCACTCCCGATATTTTCAATGACGGAATGAAAGTTGCTTCATCGGAATTCCCTCCTGATTTACAACAGGAATTCGTACATCCTTCAATACTCAGTTTGCGTGATAGAGGCGAATTCAGGGAAATAGTATCCGTATTCATCGGATTCGAAGAAAACGAAGACTTTAAGAAGTATATTCGAGAGGTAATGAGTATATGCAACGCATATGGCGGGTATTTCAACAAAGTGGACTTTGCGGATAAGGGAGGATATATACTGGTATTGTTCGGTGCACCACTGACTCAGGAAAAGTTATACGAGCGCTCTTTTGATTTTTCACTACGTGTAAAGGAAATCGAAGGTTTTAAAACCAGAATCGGTATAGCTTCGGGAATTGCGTTTGCCGGATTCGTCGGATCCGAAAGAAGAACTGAATATACGGCACTCGGAAGCATGGTAAATCTCTCGGCAAGACTGATGATGCGGGCAAAACCACAGGAAATACTTACCGATGCCAATACTCTCAAAAATACCGGTGAAACCTATCTTTCAAATAGATTTGAAATATCAGACCTTAAAGGTATTAATGAAACAATAGAAGTTTGCAGCCTATTATCTGCAGTAAAGAGTGTAAAAGAAATAAAGCGATCGACAAGTCTGCTGGGGCGGAAAGAGGAGATGGAAACTCTTTCAGGATTCATTCGGCCGATTTATGAAAAAAGATTTGCGGGAACGATTTATATTGACGGTGAGGCCGGAATTGGCAAATCACGTTTCATACATCAGTTTTTAAACTCTCTGGAAGGCTGTAATCGCTTCATTTTGCCTTGTGATGAAATATTAAGAAAATCCTTCAATCCATTCGAGAATTTTTTCAGAAATTATTTTGATATAAATGACGGTTTTAGCAAACAGAAGAATATGGATAATTATATTAAGAAATACGAAGAAATGGTGCTGAATACGACAAACAGGAGCATAAGAGATGAGCTTGTCGGGTTGCGATCAGTTTTGGGAGCGTTAGTTGGCCTGAAATGGGAAGATTCGGTGTATGAAAAACTCGATCCTAAGGGAAAGTATGATAAGACCGTTTATGCGATACGTGATTTTTTTATAGCACGGAGTCTAACGAAACCCACGGTGTTGATTGTCGAGGACGCACATTGGCTGGATTCCGACAGTGTAGAGGTTTTGAATTCACTGATAGAAGGCGTTGAAAATTATCCGATCGCAATTTTGATTTTGGCAAGATATAAAGATGATGGTACGGAATATAGACTGCTCGACAAGGATTCGGACGCGAAAAGAATGGCTTTGCATCCTTTTAACCGTGAAACATTGGTTGAAATGCTGGAAGAAATGCTTTCGAGAAAAAAAATACCACAGAACACCGTTGATTTCATCTGGGCAAAAAGCAGTGGGAATCCTTTTTTTATTGAGCAGATGACTCTTTTTCTCGTTGAAAGGCAATTACTGAATGAGAAATATGAACTCACAGGAGAGATTGACCGTATACCATCCAAAATAAACCAGATAATCGTATCCAGAATAGACAGACTGGCTTCGGATTTGAAAGAATCGATAAAATCCGCTGCAGTTTTGGGAATGGAATTCAACGAAAATATCTTAACCGAATTGTTGATGGTAGCGAAAATGTACGAGCGAAGAGATGAAATTGCGATCATGCTTCGTGAAGCATGTGATGAACGTATTTTTGAAAATCTAACTGAAATACTTTACATGTTCAGTCACAATCTCATAAGAGATTCGGTGTACGATATGATGCTGAAAGAAAAACTCAGGTTTCTTCACAATCTTGCCGGTTCTATCATAGAGAAAAGTGTCAGGAATGACGATGAAACACAGTACGAGAAAATCGCAAATCACTACGATAAGGCAGAAAACAGTGAAAAAGCACTCATATACCTTGAGAAGGCTGCTTCGAGCTCAAAGCAGAAATATCAGAACCTGAAAGCGCTTGAACTTTACGAAAGGATGCTGAAATATCTTGATGTCCGTAAAGATGCCGAAAAACTCGCGAATATACTCTTAAGCAAAGGAGATATTCTGGATTTGATCGGCAGATGGGATGAGGCTATCGATGTTTTTGAAAGAGCCAGGTTATATGCCGAGCAAATTGGCGACATATCATTGGTAATCGACTGTATGTGCAACATCGGATGGGTTTTGCGTAACAACGGAGAACTGAAAGAGGCTAGAATTCTTTTTGAAAATGCTCATGAGATGGCGGAAAAGGTTGGTTCCAAAAAAAGTTTGAACAGGGCACTGGGAAATTTAGGTACCATTTATACAGATACAGGCGACTATGCAAAGGCCATATTCTGCCTGAAAAAGGGAATTGCCATCTGTAAGGAACTTAACGACAGGCTGGGCTATTCCATAGCGATTTTGAATCTCGGAAATGTATATTGGTATATGGCTGATTTGTCAAGAGCAGCGGAATGTTATGAGGAAGTAATTAAAATAAGTGAGGAACTGGATGATAAAGTCGGAATATCACTTGGCAACGGCAATCTGGGAAATATTTATTTGTTGTCGAAAGATTATGCCAAATCGCTGGAATGCTACCGGAAGCTGCTGTCTATAAGCGAAGAAATCGGAGATAAACTGGGGATTTGCACTTCCTATTTATTTCTTGGAGAAATACAAAGTGCCACAGGAAATCGTGATGAGGCGTTGGATTATTTTTACCGTACGCTGGAAATGGCAGAGGAACTCGGAGAAATGCTCGTTAAAAGCATGGCTCTGAAATTCATAGCCGAAATATATATGGATATGGGAAATTACCGGGAAGCCTTGGAAAAATGTTTCGAATGTCTTAAAAATGTCGGAATAAGCGGTTATAAGAAGATTGAAAGTGCAATACTGCATTTAATCGGTGACATTTACCTGCAGATGGGCGAATTGGATAATGCTACGGAATATTTCGGCAAAAGTCTTTCTTTGAACAGGGAAATTGGAAGCAAAGCCGATGAATTCTCAAATCTTATTCGCCTGGGTTATATAAGGCATCTTAAAGGAGATTATCGAAATGCGCTGGCTTCATATGATGAAGCGATAGGAATAATCAGGAAGCAGACTGAAGGATTCGAAGAATTGACTGAATCACTCTTCCTTAAAGCGGAAACGTTGTTTTGCATGGCTCAGCCGGAAAAGGCTTTGGCAATTGCCGAGGAAGGTCTTGTGGCAGCTAAAAAGAACTGTTTGGCGGAAAAGGAATTTAAACTGAAGACATTGAAGTTTGAGATAGAGAATGATACGGTTTCGCTTAAAAATATGTTTAAAACAGAACAACTCTCGGAAAAAGAAGAGGCAAGACTGTACCACACCCTTTGGAGAGTTGAAAACGATAAGGATTATCGCCGGAAGGCTATAAGTATTTATGAAAAACTTTATGACAGTAAGCCATGTTTCGAATTCAAATATAAATTGGATGAACTGTCCGATTTATAGGCATGGCTCAGTACAGTCGATGCTCGAATATTTTTAGTCCCGTATGAATAATTACGATTCACCCGCTTTGCTTCGCATTCGATTTTTACCTTTTATTTAAATCAGGCATATAATTTTCTTATGCTATTCAAAACACTCGTACATCAAGTGCTGTGGAAATCAAGACATCAGTCCCTAATCAAAACAGGCCGGATATGTTACCGTCTGAATCTATATCCATTTCCATCGCTGCCGGATGCGCGGGAAGTCCGGGCATAGTCATTATATCACCCGCATACACTACTATAAATCCTGCACCGGCAGATATGGAGAGATCTTTTACAGTAAATTCATAATCTTTCGGGGCTCCTAATTTCTTGGGATCATCGGAAATAGACGATTGGGTTTTTGCCATTATAACTGGTAAAGATGGATATTCTGCCGAATATTTCTTTATTTTCTTTGATGCTTCCGGTGAATATGTTATTTTGCCTGCACGGTAAATCTGTACGGCCAGGGTTTCTATCTTAATCCTTAAATCATCATTCATATCGTATAAGGTGGAGGGTGTGTTGTTTTCATCAACTACTTCGATTACCTGTTTTGCGAGATCAATACCGCCTTCTCCACCATCCGCCCATACGTTACTTATTGAAAATCGTACACCGAGATTCTTCGATAATTCGGCGACGGCTGTGATTTCTTTTTCGGTGTCCGTAGGAAATACATTCAGAGCCACTACTATTCCGGTGCCGAATTTTTTGAGGTTTTCTATATGTACTTTTAAATTCTCCATTCCGGATTCCAGGGCTTCTATATTTTCACTTTCGAGTTCCTTTTTGGATACGCCGCCATGCATTTTGAGAGCTCTTATGGTTGCCACTATGACGGTGGCGTCGGGGTAAAATTCACCTGTCTGTGAAACTATGTCGAAAAATTTTTCCGCCCCAAGATCTGCTGCAAATCCGGCTTCTGTAACCGTATAATCGCAAAGTGACATCGCCATTCTGGTTGCTATTATGCTGTTTGTTCCATGTGCTATATTTGCAAAAGGACCCCCGTGGATTATGGCCGGCGTATTTTCAAGTGTTTGAACCAAATTCGGATTAATGGCGTTTTTAAGCAATACAGCCATGGCACCGTTCGCTTTTAAATCTTTTACGGTAATGTCTTTCTTATCGATGGATTTCGCCACTATTATTTTTCCGAGTTTTTCCTTCAAGTCCGCAAGATCTTTGGACAGACAGAGTATGGCCATCACTTCTGATGCTACGGTAATCACGAATCTCTCTTCCCTCGGCATTCCGTTAGCCGGTCCGCCCAAACCAATTACTATGTTTCTGAGTGATCTGTCGTTCATATCCATTACTCTTGGCCAATATATTTCTGCTGTGTTGATTTTCAATTCGTTCCCATTTTTAATATGCGAGTCTATTAAGGCTGACAGAAGGTTATGGGCTGCCGTGACCGCATGAATATCGCCAGTAAAATGCAGATTTATGTCTTCCATCGGAACCACCTGCGAGTAGCCACCTCCCGCGGCACCGCCCTTTACACCGAATACAGGTCCGAGTGAAGGCTCGCGAAGCGTGACTATTGATTTTTTTCCGATTTTGTTCAGCGCCTGCGAGAGCCCGATGCTTGTGGTTGTCTTTCCTTCACCAGCTGGTGTGGGAGTTATTGCCGTTACGAGAATCAGTTTCCCTTTATTTTTTTTATCGATGTTTTTCATAGTGTCAAGAGGTATTTTTGCCATATAATTACCGTATCTGTACAGACCGGCTTCGTCAATTCCCAAAAATTTCGCTATTTCGGATATGTCTTTCATTTTTGCTTTTCGTGCTATTTCCAAATCGTTCATTTTAATACCTCCAAAAAAAACGGCATCCTGCGATGCCGTGCTTATTCATTTTTATAAAGCGAACTTCTCTTTGGGGACCATTTCCTTCGCAACGGAGTCGAGTATGCCGTTGACGAATTTACCGCTTTTTTCAGTCCCGTATGTTTTCGCTATTTCCACAGCTTCATTCAGAGTTACTTCAACCGGCACTTTACTTTCATAAATCAGTTCATAGGTTGCAAGTCTTAAAACGCTTTTGTCCACGTGCTGCAACCTGTCCCAAGACCAGTTGAAAAGATACCTTTTGATGATTTCATCGATATTTTCCTTCTTGTCCATTATTTCCCGGCAATACCTGAAAGCGATGTTTTTCATCTCTTCGTTAAAAAAGTGGTCATCGATAAAAATATCTTCAACCATGAATCTCAAATCTTCTTCCGTGTCAAATCCCGAAATATCCGCCCCGAAAATTACCTGAAAAACTACTTCCCTCATTTTCCTGCGGACAGGGATTCTGTTTATCTTTCTTTTTTTTATCGAACCCATCTAATCATCGCACCTCAAAAGATCTCACCTTTATTGTGACTCTCAACGCCATTGTTTCACCAATGCTGCTTTCAATAGTGAGCTTAATCTTATCGCTAATTTCTTTTATTACTTCGGAAATGGAAAAAGGATCCGATGTGCTTATTTCCACAACAAGTTCCCTCACACCTTCCAATTCGGTTTTGCTGACTGAAATGTCGTGCAGCGAAACATTGTCAAAATTCTCTATTATTCTGTTTATGAGCGTTTTAAAAACATCCACAGAAATAAAAACATTCAGTCCGTCCACTTCCGATGATTCGACGAATTTCTCCCTTTGCTTGAATGAATACCATATAAGAAATATAGAAAAAGAAGTTACGAGAATTCTAATAAGAATTCCGGGTAAATCATTTTCCGCAAAGATTAAATTTCCGGAAACGGGGATAGAAGAAAACCACATGCCCGCAGAAAAAACTAAAGCGAATATTCCAATAGTTTTTAGATTGGGTAATTTAATTTTCATCGACATCTCCTTTGTAAGTTTCGGGAACTATTTCATCATCGGGTATAATATCAGGCTCATGCCTTGGCGGTATCTCAACATCCAAAACGTTCACGGAAATGTTTTCAACTTTTATGAGCCCCGTCATGCCCTCAACTTCCTCTTTGATTGTACTCTGGATCTTTTCGGCAACTTCTTTTATGCTTTTTATGAGGTATAGTTTTATGTTCACGTTCACGTTAACGGAATTTTCTCCGCTTTTCCTGTCTATACTGATGGCTCGCTTAACGTTTTTTGGTTCTTTCACTATTTCTTCTACTCTGTTCAGAGCTACGTTTACCAAATCAAATATGACAGAATCTGCTATTTCCACCTGACCGTATTGTGTTTCACCCTGATTCAGCGGAGCGTTGTTCTCAATATTCTTCTCTTCGTCCATGAAAAACACCTCCCAAGTTTAAGCTCTTTCTATGTACTCTCCCGTACGAGTATCAACTCTTATTTTTTCACCATTTTTAATGAACATCGGAACCATTACCCTTTTACCTGTTTCTACTTTTGCCGGTTTTCCTCCGCCTGATACAGTATCTCCCTTGAAATTAGGCTCGGTTTCTATTATCTCCAATATAACTGACGTCGGAAGTTGAATTCCTATTACTTTTTCATCATGAAACATCAAACTGAGTTCCATATTTTCTATAAGATAATCAGTGGCATCTCCGACGGACTCTTCATCAAGCGGGAACTGCTCATACGATTCGAGATCCATAAAGTAATAATAATTTCCGTCTTTGTAAAGGTATTCCGCACTTTTAAGGCTCAAAGAGGCTTCTTCGACTTTTTCACCGCTACTGAAAGAATTTTCTTTTATATAACCGGTCATTATATTTTTTAGTTTGGAACGAATTATACCGCTGCCTCTACCGGTAAAATGCTTGTTAACCTCAATGATCCTGTAAAGATCACCTTCGAATATTATTACCATTCCCTTTTTCAATCCACCTACGTCGATCACTTCGACACCTCCATATAGCTTGCTAAGTATGTAAAATTAAAGTATTTTCAATTCTTTTGAAAAATCTGTCAGAACTTTTCTTCCATTTCCTGTAACGTATACGTCGTCCTCTATTCTGACGCCGAATTTCCCCGGAAGGTAAATACCAGGTTCAACCGTAACCACTGCCATATCCTGAAGCAGATTCTCATTCCTGGGAGAAAGACTCGGATCTTCATGAACATCGAGTCCAAGACCGTGTCCAAGACCGTGTCCGAAATACTCCCCGTAACCGGCTTCTGTTATGATATTCCGCGCAACGGCATCTATTTCTTTCCCGGTTTTTTCGCATGAAACTGCGTTCTCCGCTTCCTGCTGAGCTTTTTTCACAGTTTCATACACTCTTGCCATTTCATCTGTCGGAGTGCCGAGAGCCACTGTACGCGTTATATCGGAGCAATATCCTTCATAAATACAGCCATAGTCTATTACTATAAGCTCTCCTTCGTTTATGGTTCTCTGCGAAGCTATTCCATGAGGCAGTGCTCCCCTGGGCCCAGAAGCGAATATGGTGTTGAACGATTTGTCGGAGGCTCCGTTTTTGACCATTAAATATTCAAGTTTTGCCGCCAATTCCTTTTCCGTCTTTCCGGGTTTTATTTCGTTAAAAAGTTCTTCAAGCGACTTCAACGCTATCTGGTTTGCCTTAACCAGAAGATCTATTTCCTGCGGGTGCTTCTGAATTCTGATTTCATTTAAAATATCGTCCGCTTCCACCAGTTCCTGCTCCGGAGAAAGTTTCCCCCTCAGGTTGTTGAAAAAACTGACCGATGTTGTTTTCGATTCGAAACCGATCTTCTTGTAGTTTTTAAGCAAATCTGTGAGAAAATCTTTGGAATTATCCATGGTTATTTTAAACAATTCGAGAGGAGACTGCTCCTTAGTCTGTTCCCAATATCTCGAATCGGTACATATCAGCTGCCTATCTTTCGAGACTATTATGTAAGCAAGTGAACCTGAGAAATTACTTAAATACCGCGGATTTCTGGATGAAGATTCTATAGTCACAGACAGAAACGCATCCAAACCCATTCCTTCCATTTTTTTTAAAAGCTTGTCAATTCTTTCTCCTATAAGATTTTTCATTTCATCCCCCTTGTATTTGTTAAAAATAAAATTACATTAATTCATAATACCGATTTTTAACGAATAATTATATCACACAAAGTGGTTTATAATCCTTTAATACACATAAAAAAAGGCCCTCAAGGGGCCGTATATGAATATCATCAAGCTGATTCTTTCATTATAATTAAAGGTTTTTCCTCCCCTAAAACTGCGTTGGGAGTTACTATTACTTCCTTTACATTTTGCATCGAAGGCAGCTCGAACATAGTTTCAAGCATGGCATCTTCCACCACACTTTTCAACGCTCTTGCTCCGGTTCCCCTCAGCAAAGCATTTTTGGCTATTATACACAGTGCCTTTTCGTCGAATTTCAATTCGATGTTGTCCAGTTCAAGCAATTTAGTATACTGTTTTATTATGGAGTTTTTGGGCTCAGTCAGTATTTTCATCAAAGATTCTTCGTTCAAATCATCAAGTGTGGTGAAAACCGGGAATCTCCCTATAAACTCCGGTATCAGTCCGAACTGAACCATATCGTCCGGTCTTACCTGAGAAATTATCTCACCTATTCTCATGGTCTTCTTCGATTTGATTTCGGAACCAAAACCCATCATCGAATTCTCGGTACGTTGCTGGATTATCTCTTCAATACCGTCAAAGGCACCACCGGCTATGAAAAGAATGTTTGTGGTGTCTATTTTAATGAATTCCTGATAGGGGTGCTTTCTCCCGCCCTGTGGCGGAACATTGGCTATGGAACCTTCGAGAATCTTTAAAAGTGCCTGTTGTACGCCTTCTCCTGAAACATCCCTGGTTATCGACACATTCGGTCCTTTTTTGCCTATTTTATCAATCTCATCTATGTATATTATTCCTTTCTCCGCTCTTTCAATGTCGAAATTAGCAGCCTGAATGAGCTTCAGTAATACGTTTTCGACATCTTCACCGACATATCCGGCTTCCGTAATCGGAGTGGCGTCGACTATTGCGAAGGGAACGTCAAGGAATTTTGCGAGTGTTCGTGCTATAAGTGTCTTGCCGCAACCCGTAGGACCGATCATGAGTATATTTGATTTTTCTATCTCCGTTTCTTTGTTATTATTCATCATTATTCTCTTATAATGATTGTAAACAGCTACGGCAACAGATTTTTTAGTCCTTTCCTGGCCAACGACATATTTGTCAAGTTCACTTTTTATCTTTGCCGGAGTGGGTATACCCTCGGCGAGATTCCTGAAATGGACTGTCTCATCATCCCTGAGCGTATCCGCGAATAACTCCACACATTCGTTGCATATATACACGTTCGGGCCGGCTATAAGTCTTTGAACCTGTGCCGAAGATCTGCCGCAGAAAGAACATTTTTTATCAACTTTCATCATTCACAACCTTTCCTGAATTTCAAAAAACTATTTATTCTTTTCTATTACTCTATCGATTAGGCCATACTCTTTGGCTTCTTCCGAAGTCATCCACCTGTCTCTGTCGGTGTCGCGCGCAACATCTTCTATCTTTTGGCCCGTATGCTTGCTTATTATACCATTCAGCCTTTCTTTTGACTTTGTCAATTCCCGCATCTGTATTTCAACGTCCGATACCGTTCCCTGGGCACCGCCCCAAGGCTGATGTATCATTATTTTCGAATTTGGCAGCGAATACCTCTTTCCGTTTTCACCGGCTAAAAGCAACAGTGCGCCCATGGATGCCGCAAGACCCACACAAATGGTGGAGACGTTGGGCTTTATATACTGCATCGTGTCATAAATCGCCATACCCGCTGTCACGGATCCTCCGGGGCTGTTTATGTAAATGCTTATATCTTTATCCGGATCCTGCGCTTCAAGGAAAAGCAATTGCGCGACGATGAGATTTGCCACATGGTCGTTAACTTCGCTTCCGAGAAATACTATTCTGTCTTTCAGCAACCTCGAATATATGTCATACGATCTCTCGTATCTTCCTGTTGTTTCGATAACTATGGGGACTATTTGATCGAATTCATTCATAATCGCACCTCGTTCATTCAGATTTTTCGGTATTTTCTTCTTCTATGTTCTCGACGGCTTCAACAACTTTGTCGACTATTTCATCCATGCTGTTTTCGTCTTTGTTCGGTAAAGCCTTTTCCTCCACCGTGACTTTGTCGAGAAGGTATTCGGCAACTTTATCTTTGGATATTTCCCATTCTATTTCCTTTTTCAGATTGGGATTTTTCAAGGCGAGCACTTTTGCCTTTTCTGCTTCCATACCCCAAGAAGGTGCCATCTTTCCGGCGAATTCTTCAATCATTTCTTCACTGATCTCAAGTTTCATCTCATCGGAAATCAAGGCAACCGCATACGTGAGTTTAAGAGAATTAATGTTTATGTCCATAAGCTTCTCATGAAGTTCTTCTTCTCCGCCTTCTTCCTGAAGTGCCTTATCATATTCTTTCTTTTCTTTCAGAGTACTTATACTTTCTTCGACCAATCTTTCAAGTGAGGAATCTTCAACATCCATATCCACGTCCCTCACCAGGCCATCTAAAACCTGATTCTTCAGAATATTCTGCATCGTATCTTCAAATGCCTGCTTGCTCTCTTCGGCAATTTTCTCTCTGAGTTCATCGACTGTCGATATTCCTTCAAATGCTTCCGCTGCAAAGGCGTCATCAACTTCAGGTATTATCCTCGAATACACTTCGGATATTTCCACTTCGTAAGTGTAGGATACTTTGTCTTCTTCCGGTTTTTCAAATTCTCTTGTGAAGCTGAATTTGTCTCCGGATTTTTTTCCGATACTTTCTTCTATCAAGGGTCTTTTATCATCATCGTATATTATGTAATCTCTTTCTTTGCTGTCGTATATCTCTTTACCCTCGGCATTCAAAACACGATATGTCATCTTCACGTTGTCACCGATTGCAACTGGTTCGTTTTTCGGTTCGAGTATGGCATTTTCTTCTCTGAGTTGCTCTATTCTTTCATCAACCATTTTATCGATGTTCTCGTCGGAGGGGATAAACTTCTCCACGATGATGTCTTTGAAATCCGGAAGGGTGATTTCCGGTTTTTTATGTACGGAAATTTTCACTTTCGCCGAACCGTCGTCTTCGAAACCTATGGAAGATATTTCAGGAGAACAAACCATGACGTTTTCGTCGTATATTTCATCAATTACGCCTTTCAGGGCATCTTCCACCGCTCCAGCCTTCAGTGCTTCTTCGTTCAGCATCTTCTTAACGACATTTCTCGGAGCTTTTCCTTTTCTGAAGCCGGGTATTTGATAGCTCTTCTGAAATTTGCTTACTTCCTTGTCTATGGATTTCTCCAGTTCCTCTTTTTCGATTATGACTTCGATTTTGTCAACATTTTTGTTTTTTTCTATTACTTCACGTTTCAAATCTTTACCTCCCGTATTATCAACCATTTTCAGATATTATATCATTTTGTATATAACTGATATAAAAATTAACAGTAAACATATTATCAAAACAAAGGGGGTTATAAAAACCCCTTTTTTTAAGATATTTTTTTGGAGGCGACGGTCGGATTCGAACCGACGAATAGAGATTTTGCAGACCTCCGCCTTCGACCACTTGGCCACGTCGCCGCATTTTCTGGGCAATTATACCAGATGTGGGGAGACATTTCAACCCCTGAAGAGATTTACTTTATTTGTTTTTTTTTGCTATAATCTTGTTTGCGAAAGAGAAAAACATTTCAGAGGTGAGATATGGCTAAGAGGGCAAGATATAACAGAGGAAATAAAAACAAAAACGAAAGCGGTCAAATCAACGAGAATGGAAATAAAAATGGTTCAAATCGCGATAAAAAGAGAGAAGTGGAGAATGGCTTTCTTTCACTCACACCTTGTGATGACGGTGAAAATTGGATAATCGAAGATTATGCAAAATACAAAAAAGCTATTTTCGGTGCTGTTGAAAAAGTTCCGATACCGGAAAATGGAATTCTCGATTTTCAGGAAATATGGTTTAATTCCTCTTTACCACCTGATTTGATAATGGAGATCATAAAAGAAAACGGATTATCGGACTTTAAAGAAATCAGAAAAATAACTCTCAACGGAGAAACGGTATGGACGAGAAATGTTTCGGAAGATACAAATACTGTCGATTCTGGAGAAGAGGAGAGTATTTGAATTTGACTTGACGGGAACTTTGTGTTAAAATTCCGGAGTTGCGATGATAAATCGCTGACCCATTACTTAGACGCGTGGAATGCCGACCCGTATCCAGGTTTTGGGATAATATGGAGGTGCAAAAATGGCATTGGATTACGATCGAAAGCAAGCGATAATCGATGAGTTCAAGATTAACGAAAAGGATACCGGTTCCGTTGAAGTACAGGTTGCGGTTCTTTCTGCGAAAATCAGACAGATTACCGAGCATTTGAGAACACATCCGAAAGATTATCACACCAGAGTAGGTTTGATGAAGATGATCGGAAGAAGAAGAAGTTTTCTCAATTACCTCATGAAAAACAGACCTAACGTTTACAAGGAAATGATTGAAAAGTTAGGTATCAGAAGATAAAAAAAGCGGGATTTAAATCCCGCTTTTTTTTAAGTCCTTCGAAAAAAACAAAATCAAAGTTTAAATATTTCGGCATTCGTTTTAAGTTTTGAGGCCTCGACTAGATCTCTAATATATATGTCTAACTTATTTCCTTTTATAGCACTCCCCGTATCTTCAACGAAAAAAACACCTCTTGAAGGTGTGTTTTTTAACTCGGGTATGTATATTATCGATCCCGGAGGCAGTATGGCGGTATCTGCAGCTACAGTATACCATTCACGTGCGAAGCTCCCCGCTTTGGTACGTCTGAAATACGGGAAGAAAGGCAAATTTCCGTCATCCCATTCAGTGTAAAAAGTAATGCTGAAATCTCCCATACGGTTCAAAAAAAGGAGAAGCGGATCTCTGTACTCGGAATTTATTATCGCCTCAAGCTTGAAATAACCGCTTCCGCATTTTCCTATACGGTCTTCGGATGTTACGAACTGCCCTTTCTGAACATTTACAGAATCCATCATGGAATAGATTGTCTTCAGTTCATTTCCGTGATAAACGACTACATATCCTGGTCCCGTATCTATAACCTTTCCCGGCAGTATCGGAATTATATCGGATTCTTCGGTTAAAGACAATGTCAAACCTCTCGAAAAACCATCGGAAGTAGATTCACCGAAAAAACATGCAATCGTTTCGGGTTTGAACTCGTATTTACCATATACAGGTATTTTGATACGTTCCTTGAAATCGGGTATTTCAAGTGTTAAAACATTTCCCCTTATTATGGACCGCGGGTCGTTTATTCCGTTGTCACTCATTATTTTATCGGTCATACCCGCACTGCCGAGAAAAGCTCTGGATATTTCGCTGAGCGTGTCCCCCGATTGAATTCTATACTCAACTTTCCCACCGAAAATCAAAGACGAATCCTCAAGTGAATAAGGATCGGCGGAGAGAGATTGATTTTTATAAGTCTGCCATTTCAAAGAGGCATAATTTTGTTTCAATATTTCGATTTCACTCTGTAGCAAATCGACTTTGTTTTTTAGATATTCATTTTCGAGAGAATCGATTTTATAATCTTCCGTACTGTCTTTTTTGGTGGTATTCGAATACAAACCTGAATTTAAGTTTTCTTTTATCCGGGAATTTATCAACAATTCTATTTCTTCAAGAGAAGGAACCGAAGAATAGTTGGTCATATCCGGAGGGGTGTTTATAAAACTCATATATGTGACACTTGCGTAAACAGTCTGCAGCAATTCGAAATTCCTGTCGACTTGATTGCTCAGATTTTCTATGGCGTTTTTGTTTGTTCGCGCAGAAGAACTTATTTCCCCAATCCGTAAATCGAGAGATTCCAGCCCCGATTTAACCGCATATACGAGATTTTCCAAAGAAACAAGCTTCCTGTCGTTGGAGATGGAATAGGCCTCAAAACCATTTTGACAGGACGATGAAGATATGGCTATCACAACGATTATCACCAATAAAGAGAAAATTTTAATATTTTTCATTATTTGCTCTTTCTGAATTCCTCCCATAATTTTCTTGCCGCCTGATAATAATATGAATTCGAATTTCTGTATTTTGCCACTATTCTTTCAAGCCATCTGAATCCGTCGCTGAAGTGGTTAAGCTGTATGTTTATCGAAGCTATGAAAAACATTATGGCATCCTGCGGAATGTCTTTTTCATAATTTTCATAAGCATATTCAAAATTTCTAAGGGCCTTCGAATAAGCAATCGCCGCTTTATCCGTCAATCCCTTGTCAAGATAAAACCATCCCATTTTGAGAAATATCTGCGCTATTTTGAAAGCATCTTTGTAAAAAAAATAAGTCAAAGCCGCCAAACTGTGGGAATCTATGGCGTCGTTCAAATTCCTTTCCTCGCCGAGATTTAAAGTGAGTATTTTATTCGCGTTTTTCAAAGCTTTTCTGAACATAGCCAGGTTTTCGGAATCGATTTTACTTCCAATTGACTCAAAATCACTTTCAAAAGATGTAAAATAACAATCAGGACAACTGACCAGATAGTAAAAATTCGGATCAATCCCCTGATATTTAGCCCTCATGAACAAATCTCTGTCTTTTACAACGGTAACATTCGAGAACACTCTCATGGCATTAAATTCAGAACCGCACATGCTGCATTTGAATTTTTTCTGCCAGAAAGGGCTTTTATTAGTCATTTAGTGCTGATCTCCCTCCATAAGCGCCTTAACGAATTCTTCGGGGTCGAAGGGACGTAAATCGTCAACTCCCTCTCCCACTCCGATAAACTTAATGGGGATATTCAGCGAATCCTTAATCGCAAGTGCTATTCCGCCTTTTGCCGTTCCATCCAGCTTGGTTAAAACCACTCCCGTCACATCGGAAGATTCGCTGAATTTTTCTGCCTGTATCAAACCGTTTTGACCGGTCGTCGCATCTATTACCAAAAGCACTTCATGAGGCGCATCAGGAATCACTTTTTTTATAACCTTGTTTATCTTTTTTAATTCTTCCATGAGATTGTGTTTGGTGTGGAGTCTTCCGGCCGTATCGATTATAACCACGTCTTTATTCTTGGAAAGGGCGTGGCTTACCGCATCGTAAGCTACCGCACCGGCATCCGCACCGGGCTGATGCGATATTATGGGAACTTTTGCCCTGTCTTCGGCCCATACTTTTAACTGCTCGATTGCCGCGGCTCTGAAAGTATCACCGGCTGCGAGAACTACTTCCTTTCCCTGTTCTTTGAAATATTTGGCCATTTTTCCGATCGTGGTGGTTTTGCCGGCACCGTTTACCCCCACCACCGTTATTACAAATGGTTTTTTTTCGGGAATATTCAGGCTGATGTCTCCGCCCAACATCTCGATCATGATAGTTTCAAGTGCTTTTTCGGGACTGTCGAATTCGTTGTTTCTTTTTTTCAGTTGCTCTATTATTTTTTCACTGCACTGAATTCCTAGATCACCCATCACGAGAAGCTCTTCAATTTCATCAAGCGTATCGGCATCCAATTTCGAAAATTTGAGTATTTTTAAAATTTTACCAAAAGTAGCTTCCTGAGTTTTCTTTAATCCTTTTTTTAATTTATCGAAAAATCCCATTGCTCACCTCAAATTTCTTTCTGATAGAAAAACGGTTCGACTACTTTCAATCCCAACTGTTTGTAATTGAAAATTCTTTCGGTACTGCCTACGAATAGTATTCCCCCGGGTCTTAAAGAATCCACGAAATTTTTGTAGAGAATGTTTTTAGTCTCCATCTCGAAATAGATTACTACGTTTCTGCATGAAATCATATCCAGATTTTTTTCAAATCTGTCCTGCAGCATGTTGTGCCTGGAAAATGTGACTCTGTTTTTTACTGAGGGCATAACTTCATAATCCGAATCTTCAAGCTTCTTGAAATACTTTTTGACAATCGCATCGTCCGTGCTTGTGAATGCTCTTTCTTCGTATATGCCTTTTTTAGCCTTGGCAAGAACACCGACATCTATATCGGTTGCCATGATTTTGGCGCTTGAAGAAGCCCGCAACTCTTCGAGCAATATCGCCCAGGTGTATGGCTCTTCTCCGCTCGAACATCCGGCGCTCCATATTTTGAGTTTCCCCCCGGTTTCCTTGAGCATCTGCGGCAGATATTTCTGTTTTATAGAATTCCATTTTTCAGGATTTCTGAAAAACTCGGTTACGTTTATTGTTAGTTTGTCAAGAAACTCATCTTTTTTCTTTTCATCCGAAAGCATCAGTTTCATATATTCTTTATAAGAAGTTATATTGTGTTTCCTTAAAAGAATATCAGTTCTTCTTTTTACCCTGTGTGGTTTATATCCTTTCAAGTCGAGTTGGAAATGTTTAAAAACTTCATTTACGAACCATTCGAATTCGGGATCGTTTATTTCTGCGTTTATCATAAAAACCTCCTTAAAATCCTCAATTGTCTTTATAGAAATCCGTCAGTCCGAAGGAATAATCTATACCTAAAAATAATTCCATGTTGCTTCCGCTTGTGAAAGAAAAACTCAGGCCCAGTCCGTTTTCGAAATCCCTGTTGCATTCAAAAAAAACGAAACTGCTTGTGCCGTCTAATACAGAATCGTTAACTCCGAATCCCAGTTTAGTGTTTACACTGTTTGCTGAATAAAGCCATGCTATTTTTGTCCAAGTTATTATATCTTCTTCAGATCTGCTCATATTATATCTCTTGCCGAAACTAAAAGAAAGCGGTTTCAACTCCATATAGGCGAAATATTCAAGAATCCTTGAAAAATTCAGTCCTAAGTTAAATTTAAACGGTTCGGAATCGTATCCGCATTTACAACCGAACGTAAAAACGTCATCGTTTATTTCAATGTTTTGATAGTCCCGAAAGAGTTCGGAATAATTTTCGGAAAAATTATCCTGGTGTATGAAACCTACCAAAGGAGTGATACTGAAATCAAACAGAGATATTTTAGGCCCCACGCTTGCCGCAAAAGTCAGGGAAGCGGAATTGTCAAGAAAGATATCCCCTTCCAGCGAAGCGTTTATCGATTCATTTCCTAAAAACGGAGTGTTTATCCCGGCGGCCCAGGACTTCCAATCCACACTCCTCATTTTAAAATCCCAGTCTGAATAACCGAAATCAAATCCGATATATCTGCGCATATATTCGGTTGACGGCAGATAAAAGAGCTCACCATCGCTGACTGCACTGTCTCCGAAAAGGAATGTCAATTCGCGGTACTTGACTCTTATCGACTCGAAATAATCCGACACTTCTTTGTTCGCTATGTCAAAAAAGAAATTGTCCTTGGCGGAATAGCTTCTCAACAGTACGTTGAATTTACCGTCAAAAACCAAAAAATGCATCTCCGGCTTCAAGGCAAAAAAAACCCCCCCGGGTAAAGCACCGGGTTCATCGTTGTAAATGTTATCTATGAAAAAGCCCGCGGAAAATTTTATCTTTGACTGAGAAATGCCGAGAATTTCTTCCGGATACAGCGGAAGCCAGTCGAGATTTTCGAAGTCGGACGAATGATACTCATCGACATAGACCGCAGAATTCTCTTCACAGAAAACAAAAACGGAAAATATACATAAAAATACCGTCAATGATAATTTAATTCTGAAACCCATATATATACTTCCTTTAACACATCAATAGGTACTTTTTTGTAAATCGGAACGTAAGTTCCGTGATGATAATCCGAACCGATGGATATTTTGAGTTTCAATCTTTTTGCTATCTCAAAATATCTCTTTGTATCCATAAAAGAATGCTTGGGGTGATAAACCTCAATTCCGTCCAGGCCGTTTTCTTTGAGGTGTGTAATATCCGATACGCTCATTCCCTTTAAGAATGATTTATTGGATTTATAAATACCCGGATGTGCTAAAAAAGCCAACCCTCCAGCTTTTTTTATCTCTTCGATGGCCTTTATGGATTCGCATTTGTCAGGTGGAACATAGGCGTAAGCGCTGTTTCCGATATATTCATCCGAAAAGGCTTCATCATATTCAGAAATCAAACCTTTACAAAAAAGCACCTTCGCAATATTAGGGCGCCCTACATAAGGGCCCGGAGATTGCGAAGATACTTCATCAAAAGAGATGTTTACACTCTTTTTATTCAACTTCATTATCATTTCTTTTACTCTCTCTATACGGGCTTCAAATCTTTGAGATATGAAATTCTCAAAAACCGCGTCATTATTTCTGAAACCGTAACCGAGAATATGCACTTCACCTCCCGAATGAAAGGAAGAAATTTCAACTCCGCTGATGTACCTAATGCCGAATTTCAAAGCAATTCCACTTATATCATCGGCATCACCCGTCGAATCGTGGTCGGTAACCGATAAAACTTCAATACCTTCATCGGACAGCATGCTGAAAAGTTCTTCATAACTCAGGTTTCCATCGGATTTTCTTGTGTGGAGGTGCATATCAAGAGAGTATTTCAAAACAAATTACCTATAAAGTATCCATTATCTGTTCCATTTCCTCATCGGAGATATCGAAATTGGCATAAACATTCTGCACATCATCAAGTTCTTCGAGTTTGGAAATAAGTCTTAAAACTCTTTCGGCGTCTTTTCCCGTAACCTGAACGGTGTTTTTAGGAATGTAAGTGAACTCGACTTCAACAGGATTGTATTTCTGTTCCTTAAGTCCATCCGCCACTTTCATGAGATCTTCGGGAACCGTAGTGACTACAACAGGATCGGAAGAATCGTCTATGTCTTCGGCGCCTACTTCTATTGCCTGCATCATAAATTCTTCACCGTCGGCGATTTCGGTACCCGCGATGTTCATCGTGCCTTTTTTTTCAAACATCCAGGCAACGCTTCCGGATTCAGCCATATTACCGTTGTACTTGCTGAAAGTATGCCTTACTTCCTGTGCGGTTCTGTTCTTGTTATCCGAAAGAGTGGTTACGATCATAGCGACTCCACCGGCAGCGTATCCTTCGTATGTGATTTCTATGTATTCTACGCCTTCAATTTCTCCGGTACCTTTTTTAATGGCTTTTTCGATGGTATCTTTTGGCATGTTTCCATCTTTTGCCTTGTCAATCGCAGACCTGAGTCTTGCGTTCGAGCTTGGATCACCGCCACCTTCCTTTGCTGCAACGGTTAATTCTCTAATCAATTTCGTGAAAAGGGATGATCTTTTCTTATCCTGTGCCCCTTTTCGGTGCTTAATGTTAGCCCACTTATTGTGACCAGACACTTGAAACCCTCCTTTAACGTTCTAAAATTAAAATATTATAAGTATTTTACGAGTAAAAAAGTCGTATCATCGTGCTGAGGTGCTTTTCCAACAAAAATCCTTATCTCTTCGAGCAGTATTTTTTTTATTTCTTCCACGTCTTTATCGTGATTATCCCTTAGTATCTTCTTTATTCTGTCGAAACCAAACTCTTCGCGTTTAACATTTCTCGCTTCGGGTATCCCGTCAGTATACACCAAAAAAACATCCCCTGGCAGGAGTTTGAATTGATTTTCCAGATATTCTTCGCCTTCAAATATTCCGATCGGTATTCCCTCATTGCTTATCTCGAAAAAAGTATCCTGTTCGGGTCTGTACAATATTATCGGATCATGTCCGGCGTTTACATATTTTAGCATACCAGAATCATGTTCCAGCTTTATAAACATAGAAGTTACAAATCTGTCCGCTATATCGCTTTGCGCTATGTGATCGTTGACATGTTTCACGAGTCTGGGAAGATCCGGATTGGTTTCAAGCAAAATCCTTACGGCCGAACGGAAAGAACTCATCAAAAGAGATGCGGGTACTCCTTTTCCCGAAACATCGGCCACGATTAAAAAAACCCAATCCTCCTTAGGTACGACATCGTAATAATCTCCGGCCACTTCTATCGCAGGCTGAAAACTGGCTGATACCTGAATATCTTCGAACTTGGGTATGAAAGCCGGTAAAAGACTGTTTTGTATGTCTTTTGCGATAGCGAGCTGTTCGTGAAACCTTTCCTGCTTAATTTTTTCTTTCAGATAAAGGAAGTTTTCAAGGCTGAACTGTATCTGATTGCTTATTGATTCAAGCAGCTTCCTGTCGCCCGCAGTGTAAAGTGTACCAAGTTCCCTGTTTCCGAGAGAAAGCAGTCCCCAATAATTATTTTCGGTTCCGACGGGAACTACTATGCACGATTTCAAAATTCCTTCCATATCCGGAAAGATATTGCCCACATCGTTTTCTTCAACGATCAGTATTTTAACATTTCTTTCGTCAATATATTTCTTAACGAATTTATGTATTTCGCCGGTTTCACTGTTGAGGACGGAATCACTTTTTATCTTTTTAAAATTGTGCATTTCATCCTCAACATTAAGCGAGATGAAAATGCCTTCGGAGGGTATGGAATTCAATATCAATTCCATTAGAGCCGGGATTACATCAACCGGGTTCAAAGATTTTGAAAGGATTTCGGTAACCTGATACAGTGTTGATAATTCTTCATATGTTTTTGACAATTCTTCAATCTGGGTTTCGAGCATTATCGAAGTTTCTTCCAACTGATTTTTATATGATATGAAATCATTTTTAACTACGGAAATCATTTCGGAAGATCTCGAAAAAATCTCATCGGACGACAATTCTTCAATATTTTCGGGGACGGCATAATCCAGCATAAACAGAATTTTCTTGTAATGGTCGATGATCAAATTCCTATCCGGCATCTTCTATCGCCTTTTTTACCGAATCTATGAGTTGTTTCGGGCTGAAAGGCTTTGTCAGCACTTCTCTGGCCCCAAGGATTATCGCATTGTCTTTGTCGTCCTCTCCGCCTTTCGCAGTCAAAACTATCACGGGTATGTTTTTTATATCTTCCATTTTGGATTTTTCGGAAAGCACCCCGAATCCATCCATGCGTGGCATCATTAGATCAAGAAGAACTATATCGGGCTGAAAGGCTTTCATCTTTTCCAAACCTTCAACCCCATCGATTGCCTGCTCTATTTCGAAACCCGCTTTTTTCAAATTGAACACTATTATATTTCTCAATACGGATGAATCGTCTATTACCAAAACTTTACTTGCCATACGAACACCTCAAAATCTCAAAATCACCGAAAAAAGAATCAGTCGAATATATTTTCAAGTGTTAAATTCAAATCGTAATTCCAGTACACTTCCTTCAAATACGGTATATAATCCAGATCGGGGTATTTGGTGCCGTATATCTCTTCGAAAATAATCCTGTAATCGACCCAGGCATCTTCGGTACAAACATATTTAACCAGATTGTTCATGCCATTTTTATCCGCCTTTGCGGAATATGCATAACTTCCGTGACGGGAAAACAGTCTCTCGAATTCATCGGGATTAAAATCTCCGAGTATTTCCAAACCAAATTCCCAGTATTTGGCGTATTTGTTTATCGAAAAAGTGTCAAAAACTTTTCTTCCCCAGCTTATGACTATATCGGATACCGAAAGTCCGTTGAATTTCTCTATCAGAGAATGTAAATCGATATCTTCTTCCGATCTTTCAAAACGAACCAGAAAATATTCTGCCATGCTCGCCATTCCCGTGGGTAAGGCACGATTCAAATCGAGTTTTATCTTCGGATGAAAGCCTTTAGTCATCCATAATGGAAACTGTGCGCGTCTCATAGCCCTCTCGATTGAAGTGATCCATTCCCTGTGCGACAGAAATCTCAGCATTCCCGACTTATTGGCTTTAAAAAGGTAGACGTCGAAGTCTACCGATTTTTGTTTCATCCAAAGAGATTGTATTTCAAACTCCGGTATCATAATCTGTTCATCTCTTCCGTGATTTTATCCAGGCACGATTCAAAGCCATTTTCGATATTCACGGAACAGCTTTCTCCACTCTTTCTGAATTTCATCTCTATTCTTCCGTCTTTAACGGTTTTACCGACAGTTATCCTTATGGGGAATCCGATCAGGTCGGCATCTTTGAATTTGAAACCCGGAGAGACGGTTCTGTCATCGAGTATAACCTCGATGCCTTTGCCTGTAAGATATCCGTACAGCGATTCCGCGGTGGAATTCTGTACTTCGTCCTTGGTGTTGATGAGAGTTATGACAACGTGATAAGGGGCCACGTTCAATGGCCATACTATTCCGTTTTCATCATGGCACTGCTCCACTATGCCTGCCATGCTTCTGGAAACACCCCAGCCATAACATCCCATAACGAAAGGCATCTGTTTGCCCTGTTCATTCGTGTAAAATGCTCCGAGTTTTTCGGAGTATTTGGTTCCGAGCTTGAAAACCTGGCCCATTTCTATCCCGCGCTTTTTGGAAAGTGGATTACCGCATACGGGGCAGGCATCTCCTTCTTCGACGAGTTTTATATCCGCAAAAGCATTTATACGGAAATCTCTGTCGTAATTCGCATTTTTAAAGTGGTAATCGGTTTTCAAAGCCCCAACCACGAAATTCTTGAGATTTTTGATACTTATATCGGCTATTATCTCCACATCTGCCCTGTTTAAACCCACCGGTCCTATGAATCCCGTGGGTACTCGGAAATTTTCAAAAACATCTTCGGGTAGGGCAAGATCTATCGTCTGGTCTTTAAAGTATGATTTTATTTTCGAAATGTTTATTTCGAAATCACCTCGTATCAGCACCATTTTAAATCCATCTCTGCCTTTCAGAAGCAGGGATTTTACTATTTTATCCTCGCAAACTCCCAGAAATTCACTGACATCTTTAATTGTTTTTACATCGGGTGTACGTATTTCTTCCAAAGTCTTTTCGGATTCGAAAGGATACTCGTATACCGCTTTGTATTCCGCTTTTTCGTCGGTTGCGGAATATTTGCATTCGGTGCAGTATCTGAGATCTGATTCGCCGTTATCAGCCAACACCACGAATTCATGTGAATTGGATCCGCCTATTGCTCCGGTATCCGCTTCAACTGCCATGTATTCAAGTCTCATTCTTTCGAGTATTTTTTCGTAGGCTCCGTACATGATTTTATACGTATCATCAAGAGATGATTCATCGGTATGGAAGCTGTAGGCATCTTTCATTATGAATTCTCTTCCGCGAAGCAAGCCGAAGCGCGGTCTTATTTCGTCACGGTATTTGGTGTTGATCTGGTAAAGATTTATGGGAAGATCTTTATACGAAACCAGTTCATTCTTCACCGTTACCGTTATCATCTCTTCGTGTGTAGGCCCGAGTGTGAATTCTCTCTTGTGCCTGTCAATTATTTTCATCATTTCAGGTCCGTAATCATCCCATCTTCCCGAATCCTTCCATATGTCCGAAGGTTGCATTATCGGCATCAGAAGCTCAAGACATCCTGCGTTTTCCATTTCTTCCCTTACTATTGACGTTATTTTGGAAAGTACTCTCATCCCGAGCGGCAGGTAAGTATATACTCCTGCGGCGACTTTTCTTATAAAACCGCCTCTCACGAGTAGCTCATAGCTTATCAGGTCGGAATCCGAGGGTACTTCTTTAATCGTAGGAGCATATAACCTGGAAAATCTCAAATCATCCACCTCTCATCAATTGTTGAATAACTGTTTGTCTTCGATTATTTGTGAAATTATATCATAATAAATTAATCATTCGCCATTGACTATTTTGAAAGACAGTGATTTGAACATCATCAGTATGTGGACATCTTCGAGCCTGACATGTTTCGGCAAATCAAGATGAAGAGGTGCGAAATTTATGATACCTTTGATACCCGAAGATACTACCTTATCGGCAAGAAATTGTGCTATCTCCGCAGGAACTGCCAAAACCGCTATTTCGATATTCCTGTTTTTTATGATGGCATCTATTTCGTTTACATTCTCTATTGAGAGCCCATTTTGAATCTTCCTTCCGATTTTAGCCGGATCGCTGTCCACGATTGCCGAGAGATGAAAACCTTCGCCTACAAGATTTTCGTAATTTGCCAAAGCAAGACCTATGTTTCCGGCCCCTATTATGATTATGTTCCAGCTTCTGTCTACTCCGAGTATTTTCTCGAGCACTTTCATCAGATCCGGAACGTTATATCCGGTTCCTCTTTTTCCAAAACCTCCGAAATACGATAAATCCTTTCTTACCTGGCTTGGCTTGAGATCCAGAGACTGTCCGATTTTTGATGAAGAAATGGTATCAGTACCTTTTTTTGAAAGACTCCTGAGCAAACGATAGTAAATGGCGAGCCTTTTTGATACGGGCCTCGGTATTTTTTCTGTCATCGGTCAACACCTCAATTGAGTATTTTTTCACAATAAATTATAGCACATAAATAGTTTTTTAAAGTGCCGCATTCAAAATAAATTTATTTCAATTTCAAAATAAATTAATAATGTCAGTCTATAATCATAATAGTGATTTTTTTAACAATTAATTTTGGGAGGAATACGATGAAAAAAATATTGTCAGTGTGTATGGGTAGTGCCTGTCATCTGAAAGGTGCCGAGGAAATAGTGAATATTTTTCTGGATAGAATAAATAAAAAATCGTTAGGGGATAAAATCGAATTGAAAGGGTCTTTTTGCCTCGGTCCCTGTATGGAAGGAGTTGTAATCAGATTTGACGATGAGCTGATTAAAAACGTAAGTATTGAAAATGCTTTGGAAGTATTCGACGAAAAAATACTTCCGAATATCATATAAGCGGGGTGTGAAATGGACGTCAGCGGCAGATTGTCTTCGTTGTTATGGGAATACGATCCTAACGGATTGGTGGTTCTCGATGAACAGATGAATGTAGTGATAGTGAATAAAGCCTTTTGCAACATGTTCAAACTCACTGAAGAAAAGGTGGTGGGAATGAAGGCGGAAAAGATAATAGGAGACATATCGGGATTCAAACAGGTATGGAAAACGGGAGAGACTGTGAGGAGCAATTATAAAAAATATCCTGCATACAATTTGTCCGTGAGAAAAGTGATATTCAAAGTTCCGTCCGAGAAAATAGTAGCTGGAATATTCGTCGATGTGACTCATGAAGAAGACCAAAAGGAAGAATTGATGAGAATACGTTCCGAGACTCTTGAAAAGGCCCAGAAGGTAATTGATAAACAGATGGCGGTAGCGCAGGAGATTGCCAGCCTCATGGGAGAAACCACGGCTGAGACGAAAGTTACGTTGCTTAAACTGATGAAACTGATTTCAGAAGAAGAAAGAGCGCGGTGATCGGTCTTGAAGATGAAATACCAATGGTATTACAAAGCACATAAGAAAAAAAACGAAGAATTGTGCGGAGATGTGGTAAAAATATCGAATTTCAACGATTCATTCCTTGCGGTTCTGTCGGATGGTCTGGGCAGCGGTGTGAAAGCGAATATTCTGGCGAATATGACGGCTGAAATTATCACAACCATGATAAAAGAAGGAGCCACGCTTTTTGAAACGATCGAAACAGTTACACATACTTTGCCGATATGCAAAGAAAGGGGTATAGCATACTCAACCTTCACAGTTCTCCAGGGTTTTGACGACGGTCACTTCCGGATGTTTAACTTTGACAATCCGGCACCGATATTTGTGAATTCATCTTCGAGAATCAATATGTCGGAAAAGGAAATAGTCGTTGCGGAAAAAAAGCTTAAAATATGGGAAGGTTTTCTGGAAGAAGACGATTTTATAATGATCATGAGTGACGGGGCTGTTTATGCAGGCCTCGGTGAATTGCTGAACTTTGGATGGGGATGGAACAACATAAACGATTACACGCGTAAAATGTACGATAAATATGGAAAACCCAAAGCCATAGTGGATAACATTTCGGAAATAACCTACAATTATTACGGTGGAAAACCCCAGGATGATACCACGATACTTGGAATTCTTGCACGTGAGAGAAAGGAAATTTTAATATTTACCGGTCCTCCGCTTGACCCGAAATACGATGACGAAGTTTACGAGAAATTCATGTCTTATGAGGGAAAAAAGATTATATGCGGCGGAACCAGCGGCAACATAATAGCGCGAAGACTGAAAAGGGAAATAGAAGTGGATATACGTTCGTCGAGAAAAGAGATTCCGCCGTACGGAAGACTTGAAGGTGTAGATCTCGTTACCGAAGGTGTACTTACGATGTCAAAAGCCATAGAGATACTAAAAGCAGCTGAATTTGAAGAGGATAATATCATTAAAGACAACAACGGTGCCGCATTGCTCGCAAAGATGATTGCCGAAGCGGATAGGATAGAGATAATTCTCGGACAGAAGATGAATCCTTTTTATCAGAATCCGGATCTTCCCGGAAACATTTCGATAAGGAAAAACATAGTTGAAGATCTTGGAAGGCTGATAAGCAAATACGGGAAACATGTTGAAATAGAATATTATTGATTTCTCCTGCACCGGTCTGATAAATGGTGTCGGGTTATGCATGTTTCTTTAAATTCAATCAATTCAAATATGGTATAATTTGATTCAAGAGAATAAATATAACTTTGATCATAAGCCAGGCTTGTTCCTGGCTTTGGTGTAGTTTAAGAAGAGGGTATGGAAATGGCCGAGCAGAAAGAAAGCCAGCTAAGAATATTTAAAGCCATTTTAAATCTGGATTTAGTACATTCTGACGAAGGTGTGAATCATTTGGCGGAAGAACTTGAAACAAGTTTCTCCGCTACGGAATGTGCCGTTTTCGTATATGAAAGAGAAAAAAAGGCGTTGAGACTGCTGGGCGTTTCTTCACCCGACAAGTCCAGAGTAAAGGAATTTAAAATCAGGAACAGGGATTTCCCGCGGTTTGACCTTCTCCGTCAGGGATTGCTGGTCGATATAGAACTCGATGAACTCGATGAAAAATACAGGATATTCGATTCCAAATACCTTATTTTCTTCCCCACTATGGATATGGACGAGCTCATAGGTGCCATAATGTTCGGATACGATGATTATTCGGATGTGGAAGGGAATTTCTTTCATTATCTCGAACTGCTTCGAAGCATAGGAAAAATCGTAAAACTTTCGATTGAAAACCGTCTGTTGAAAGAAAACAGCAAGAAATTGTTGAGTCTGACCAGGTTGAATGAAATTGCGAACAACGCTGGTGAAAACAGTGATGATGAAATCGAGACCTTGTACGAGAGCACGCTTGAGATGATGTGTGAAATGCTGAATGTAGAGTATGGATCCATTTGGTTGAAAGGTGATAACGAAATTGTAATAAACAATTCATATGGTTTCGATGAATCCAAGGTGTTGAGAAAGTCCATACCAAATAACCATGGAATGGTGGGCTGGTGTTTTACAAACCGCGAACCCTTTTTATCCATATCCGTAAAAAAAGATCCGAGAGCGGCTCTTGATATGATAGATGTAGACATAAAATCGGCGATTGCCGTTCCCATATACCATGAAAAGGAAGTATACGGGGTAATAATTCTGATAAACAGAAAAGACATGGATTTGTACAGGCCATATAAACATTTCGATGAGGTTGACCTTGCCCTTCTCGAGGATATCGCTTCGAGAATATCACTGATAATTTCCAAGAAAAAGTATCTGATGCAGCTTTCGGAAGAAAACAGGAAATTCAAAAAATTGAGTTTTACGAATCAAAATCTCCTCGAACAGCAGAAAGAACACGTGCGTTTACTTAAGAATATAACGTACATAACAAGGGCAATGCGAGAGAGTTACGATATCAGGAACATTCAGGCTATACTGCTTCTCGGGGTTACGTTGGAGGAAGGTCTCGGTTTTGACCGTGCGATGTTGCTTCTGAAAGATGAGATAAGTCAGACTCTTGTGGCGAAATACTGGACGGGCATAATGAACGAAGAGGACCTGAAGGAACACTTGAAGTACAGGAATGTAATTCAAAAATACGGAAATTTCGCCCAATATCTCAGGGAAAAGTCACTCTCAATAAATATTAAGGATTTTGAATCGGAAGAACTTTCAAACAGGGTATTCCCGTACAAAAGCCATGCGATATTCGAAAAAGTTGTGATCAGAAAGAAAATAGTTAACATAATTCCGGAAATAATTGAGGAATGGGGTAACGAATACAGGGAGATCTCCAACCTTCTCGGTACGGAAGATTTCATAGTCGTGCCTTTGGTCGGGCGTTTTGAAACCGTAGGCGTACTTATTCTGGACAACAAGTTTACGAAAAGAGAGATCACGGCCCACAAGGTCGACGTGCTGAAAATATTCGCCGATAATGCAGGATTGGCTATAGAAAATGTACATAACTACGAGGAATTGAGGGCGAAGACCATATCGCTCGAACGGCAGACTTCTCTTTTAAATTTCCACAAAGAATTTACGATGAGTATACTCGAGAGTCTTGACGTGGCAATAATAGTTTTAGACAGAGAGAACAAAATAAGAGAATGGAACAAAAAATCCGAATACATATTCAACAAGAAGAAAAAACAGGTTATGGGTATGGGTTTCGAAATAATGGGTAACGATTTTTCAGACTTAATAAACGTTGCCGATAAAGTGTACGAAGTTAAAAACACCATAGTGCTCAACGAATATGAATTCATCGATATGGGCACCGGTGAAAAGACTTTTTACGATATTAAATTCACACCTTTGAGATCTATAGAATTGTCGAGGATAGAAGGTATAATAGTTATGTTTGATGATGTCACGAATAAAAAACTCCTTGAAGCCGAAATCAGAAGACAGGAGAAACTTGCTTCTTTGGGGGAAATGTCGGCAAGAGTGGCACATGAAATACGCAACCCACTGTCGGTTATCGGCGGATTCACAAAGAGACTTGAAAAATCCATCGATGAAGGAAAAACAGATAAATCTCAAAGGTATATAAACATAGTACAGAATGAAGTGGAAAGGCTCGAAGACATAGTCAACGAAATACTCGAATTCAGCCGGCCGAACCAGAAACTCGAATTTGAAAATTTTTCGGTTGAGAATGCGGTTAAAGATCTTCTGATACTCTATCATGATAAGATAGAGTCCAAGAAAATAAAACTCGACGCTAAATTCAAAGAAGGTGAGGTATACGCCGATAAAAGAAGAATGAAGCAGGCGCTGATAAATCTGCTTCAGAATGCCATAGAGGCATGTGAAGAATGGATTGGTATTGACTTGGAATTTGTCGGAAATATAGTTTCGATATCTATTTCCAACGACGGGGAATTGATGGATGAAGATATAAAACAAAAAATATTTTCTCCTTTTTTCACCACCAAAACCACCGGCACCGGTCTTGGTTTACCGATAACGAAAAAAATAATAGAAGAGGAACATAACGGAAGGCTTTATATTAAAACCGAATCTCACAGAGATAGGGAATGCACGGTATTTGTCATTGAAATACCGCTTGATTTGCATGAAGAATAAGGAGGTGCAAGTATGGACAAACCGAGAATTCTTGTGGTTGAGGATGATGATAATATGAGATACCTCATTTACGAAGAACTGCAAGATGAAGGATATGATGTGCAGGCCGCCAACGGGGCGGAGGAATGTCTTAAGAAAATTGAAGAAGGTGAGTTCGATATTATTACCGTCGATGTCGAAATGCCCGGTATGTCCGGTTTAGAGCTTGCAGGCTTGATCAGGGCAAAGAAGAAACCAGTCAAAATGATACTTTTGACCGCTTATAGCCATTATAAGTCAGATCTTTCTTCCTGGGCTGCGGACGCTTATTTGGTGAAGAGTTCGGACTTTACCGAATTGAAACAGACCGTTGCGGCTTTTCTAAAAAGATAATTCAAATAATACATGCTTAAAGACTCAGGAGGTGAGAGTGCTTTGTGACCTGAAAATGGTTGCGAAGTATATTCTATGGAATACAAAAATACATTGATGCTACCGAAGACTGATTTTGCCATGAGGGCGAATCTTGCGAAAAAAGAACCGGAAATACTTAAATACTGGGAAGAAATCGGGTTGTACGATTATGTTTCCGAATGCCGGAAAGGCAGTGAGAAATTCATATTTCACGACGGTCCTCCATACGCTAACGGAAATATACATATCGGCACCGCTTTGAATAAAATACTGAAGGATATTGTAATTAAGTATAAAACTATGAGGGGATACGACGTTCCGTATGTTCCCGGATGGGATACGCATGGTCTTCCGATTGAACACAAGGTATCCAAAGAACTTGGTGATAAAAGAAAAACCATGTCGAAACTTGATATAAGAAAAGAATGTGAAGAATATGCGATGAATTATGTGGATATTCAGAGAGAGGATTTCAAAAGAATCGGCGTTCGGCTGATTGGGAACACCCGTACCTCACTCTCCATCACGAATATGAATCAAAGGTTCTCGATGTTCTTAACGAATTGGTGAAATCAGGTAACGTGTACAAAAGCAAAAAAGTGGTACATTGGTGTCCCACATGCGAAACGGCTCTTGCTGAGGCTGAGATAGAGTATGCGGATGAGAAATCCGATTCTATCTATGTGAAATTTGAGAAAACAGATGAACCCGGAACATTCGTCATAATTTGGACTACCACACCCTGGACACTTCCCGCCAATATGGCCATAGCCGTTCATCCGGATTTTGAATATGTAAAGATCAGGGTAAAAGACGAAAACTGGATACTCGCGGAAGGTCTCGTGGAATCCCTGCTGAAAAAACTCGAAATTTCCGAATATGAAGTACTCGAAAAATTCAAGGGAAAAAGCATGGAAGGTGTTAATACCAATCACCCTTTCATCAATAGAAAATCACCTGTGGTACTCGCGGATTATGTGACTCTCGACACTGGTACCGGATGTGTTCATACAGCTCCCGGACATGGTCAGGATGACTACTTTACTGGATTGAAATACAAGCTCGACGTTTATTCTCCCGTCGATCATCAGGGAAAATACACGGCAGAATTTCCGCAAATGGAAGGAACTTTTGTATTCAAAGCCAACAAACCCATAATAGATATGCTTGATGAATCGGGAAACCTTTTGATGGCAGAAAAGTATGCACATTCGTATCCGCATTGTTGGAGATGTAAAAAACCGATAATATTCCGTGCGACGGAGCAATGGTTTATAAGTGTTGACGAAAACAATCTCAGAGGCAAAGTTCTGGATGAAATCGAAAGAGTCAGATGGGTTCCCGACTGGGGCAAAAACAGAATAAACGCAATGGTTAAAGACAGACCTGACTGGTGCATTTCAAGGCAAAGATCATGGGGAATACCTATTCCGTCCTTTACGTGCAAAGAGTGCGGAAAATCCGTGTTAACGGAAGAAACTATGAATCATATAACGGGTATAGTCAGAGAAAACGGAAGCAATGCCTGGTTTGAGAGAGAGGCGAAAGATCTTCTGCCGGAAAACTTCAGCTGTCCTCATTGCGGCGGTAAGGAATTTGAAAAAGAAGAGGATATACTCGATGTTTGGATTGATTCGGGTGCATCATTCGAAGGGGTACTGAATTCCAGAGACAATCTCGGTTTTCCTGCCGACGTATATCTCGAAGGAAGTGATCAGCACCGCGGCTGGTTTAACTCTTCGATATTCCTTTCGGTTGCGAAACACGGGATGGCTCCTTTCAAGACAGTTATAACGCATGGATTCATAAGGGACGGAAAGGGATTGAAAATGAGCAAATCTCTGGGAAATGTCATTCATCCACTTGAAGTGTCGGAGAAATACGGATCCGATATTCTCAGAATTTGGGCCGCGTCATCCGATTACAGAAACGACATTAACGTTTCGATGAATATAATCATACAGCAGACGGAAACGTACAAAAAAATAAGGAATACCATAAGATTCCTGCTCGGTAATTTGAATGATTTCAACCGGGAAGAAAATACAGTAGATTTGGAAAATCTTAACAGGATAGACAGGTGGGCTTTGTCGAAACTCGCTAAACTGTCGAATTCGGTCACGCTGGACTACGAAAATTATGAATTTTATAAGGCAATTCAGAAAATCAGCAAATACATAGTCACCGATCTCAGCGCGGTTTATCTTGATGTGGTGAAGGACAGGCTTTACGTGGAAGGTCCGGATTCGCTTGCGAGGAGATCTACACAGACAATATTGCATAAAATACTCGACACGCTTTTAAAATTGCTCGCTCCGGTTATAACGTTTACGGCCGAAGAAATTTATCAACTACTCCCCGAAAACGAGAGGAATTTCGCCACTGTTCAGGCAGAGGGTTGGCCACAGTTTACTGAAAAATCCATAAATGAAGAAATCGAATCCGAATTTGATTTCCTGCTCGAAACTAAAGAAAAAGTTAACCTGTCTCTTGAAAAGATAAGAAACGAGGGAAACATCGGACATTCGCTCGATTCGAAAGTGATTTTAAAAGCAAACCGTGAAGAAGCGAAAATACTGGAGAAATACGAAGATATGCTTTCCGATCTTTTCATAGTATCGCAGGTGATAATCGACAGATGCGATAATGATACTTTATCTGTGGAAGTCGAACACGCTTCCGGCAAGAAATGTGAAAGATGCTGGAAATACCACGACGATACCGGAAAGGATACCGAGTATCCCGATACTTGTCCGAGATGTTCTTCCGTAATGAGAGAATACTATAAATAACCTGGAGGCATGTTTTGAGCTACCTTATAACAAAAAAAAGAAAGATTGCCGACGACGAATTCGATATATGGATTAAAGCTCCCTTAATAGCATCGAGTGCAGGACCTGGTCAATTCGTTGTTATAAGGAGTCATGACGGTGCGGAAAGAATACCGCTCACGATTGCGGATTCGAATTCCGAAACAGGCGAAATTCGTATAATTTATCAGGTCGTGGGAACATCTACACAAAAATTATCAAAGGTAGAATGCGGCGAATATATAATGAACGTTGCCGGGCCGTTGGGGAAACCCTCGGAGATGTGCAGTCAAAAAAAAGTGATCGTAATTGGCGGCGGGGTGGGAATCGCCGCCATTTTACCAATTGTGAAAGCCCTGCACCGTCTTGAAAACCACGTTGTCACCATACTTGGTGCTAAAAATAAGGATTACATCATTTTAAGGGAAGAACTCGACGAGTATTCGGATGAACTCATAATAACTACGAATGACGGAAGTGAAGGTTTCAAAGGATTTGTAACCGATATACTTTCGAACAAACTTGAAAATGGCTTTGAAGTTGATTGTGCCTGGGCGGTGGGACCTACTGTCATGATGAAAGCCGTATCCGTTATCGCCGGAATAAATGTTTTCCCTGTCTGGACTTCTCTTAATCCAATAATGATAGATGGAACCGGTATGTGCGGAGGATGCAGAGTCAAGGTCGACGGTGAAGTGAAGTTTGCCTGTGTTGACGGTCCGGAATTTGACGGGAGGTTTGTCGATTGGGATAATCTCACGCAGAGACAAAGGCAGTATGGTGATGAAGAAAAAGAGTCGTATCACAAATGCAATCTCGACGGCTATTGATTGACTGTTCGCTCATATAAAACTTATCATGAGGTGATTTTTTGATTTCCAACATTCCTCCGAAAAAAACCAGGATGAACGAAAGACCAGCTGAAATAAGGGCGAAAGACTTTTTTGAAGTTACTCTGGGGTATGATCATGAAGAAGCTGTCAGAGAAGCTCAAAGATGCCTGCAATGTCCCAAGCCAAAATGTGTTGAGGGATGTCCGGTAGGAATAGATATTCCCGGATTTATAAAAATGATAAAAGATGATGATTTGAAATCCTCGGCAGAAATACTCAAAAAGTACAACAAGCTCCCGGCAATCTGCGGAAGGGTATGCCCGCAGGAAAATCAATGCGAAGGTGTTTGCGTGCTGGGAAAAGTAAAAGACTACGAACCCGTTGCCATAGGCAGATTGGAGAGATTTGTAGCCGACTGGGAAAGGGGCAGTCCGCTTGAAGAAAAAGGCGGCATAAAGCTCAACGGATTCAAGGTTGCTATAATCGGATCGGGTCCCGCCGGGATTACATGTGCCGCTGAACTTGCAACACAAGGATTTGAAGTCACTATTTTCGAAGCTTTGCACGCTCCGGGCGGGGTTTTGGTTTATGGCATTCCGGAATTCAGATTACCCAAGAGTATCGTGAATCACGAAATCCGGAAGGTTCAGGATTTAGGCGTTACGGTTAAAATGGATACTATAATCGGCAAAACAATCAAAATGGAGACTTTGATCGACGAATACGATGCCGTTTTCATAGGTATAGGAGCGGGAACTCCCAAATTCATGGGAATTGACGGCACAGATTTGAACGGGGTGTTTTCTTCGAGCGAGATACTTACGAGGATTAATTTGATGAAATCTTACGAATTTCCCGAAACAGATACCCCGATTAAAAAATCGAGGAATGTCGTAGTCGTAGGAGGCGGCAATGTTGCTATGGATGCCGCAAGATGTGCTTTGAGAATAGGTGCGGAATCGGTTAAAATAATATACAGGAGAACGGCTGAAGAGCTTCCCGCAAGACATGAAGAATACCTGCATGCCTGTGAAGAGGGCGTGGAGTTCCTGTGGTTGTCGAATCCCGTGGAATATATTGGAGATGAAAAGGGGAATTTAAAATACATCAAAATACAGAGAATGCAGCTTGGAGAGCCGGACAGTTCCGGCAGAAGAAGACCCGTACCTGTCGAAGGAGACATGCCTGTGATTGAAGCGGATTGTGTCATCGAAGCGATAGGCCAGACACCGAATCGGGTGCTCCTCGATGAGTTTCCACAGCTTGAATTGAACAAATGGGGAAATATAAAAGTCAACGAAGATACGTTGGAGACATCGGTTAAAAATGTTTTTGCCGGTGGTGATATAGTTACCGGAGCTGCAACGGTTATTGAGGCAATGGGTGCCGGAAAGAAGGCGGCAGCGAGTATTGCCGCCAGGATATTTGAAAACAGTCGGTAAATTCGATTTTTAGGAAACGCATAATCGAGAGAGGAGGAAAGTGTATGAGAATTGCTATGGTCTCATTTGAAGTCTTTCCGTTTGCCAAAGTAGGTGGATTGGCGGATGTTATCGGTGCTCTGCCAAAATACCTCAGCAGAGAAGGACTGGAAATAGACGTTTATATGCCGTTTCACAGCATAGTCATGAAAAATGCCGAAAAATACGGATATGAAATCGAAAAAGTCTTCGATGATTTTGATGTGCCTTTTTTACAGACAAATGAAAGGATATCGGTATACAGTACGTACCTTCCGGATTCCAACTGCAAGGTATATCTGATAGACAATAAAAAATATTTTTCTTCCGATGAAGTATACGGATATGATGATCAAGCCGAGCAGTCGATATTCTTCACGGTAGGTGTTCTCGAAACGATAAAAAAGCTTGGTGAAAAGTACGACATAATACATGCGAACGATTGGCAGACCGGTCTTTTGCCTGTCTACCTCAAATCTCTGTTCAGAGGTGAAGAAATTTTCCGCGATTGCCTCATGATTTATACGATACACAATTTGGGGTATCAGGGACGCTTTCCAAGCAGGTATATGAATTTCGCATCTTTGCCTCATTATCTTTTCAACGTGGATGCACTCGAATTCTACGGTGAAATTAATTTCATGAAGGGAGGGATTTTGTTCGCCGATATAGTCACGACAGTCAGTCCGACTTATGCTCAGGAAATACAGACGAAGGCTTACGGTGAAAAACTCGAAGGGGTACTAAGCATAAGAAGTGAATCACTGTACGGAATATTGAACGGAATAGATTATGAAATATACAATCCGGAGAATGGAAAACTCATTCCGTTCAAATATGATTGCGATGATCTCAGCGGCAAAATTCTTGCGAAAAGCGAACTTCAGAGGCAGGCAGGATTGCCTGTCAGAGACGATGTTCCAGTTATCGGGCTGATTTCACGGCTTGTTTCTCAAAAGGGACTGGATATTCTCTCGCAGATAAGTAAATACTTATTCCTTAACGATGTGCAATTCGTGCTTCTCGGAACCGGTGATATCGAATATGAACAGATATTCGGGAAGTTGAGTGAAGAATACCCGCAGAAAGTGTCCGCAAATCTCAAGTTCGACATCGACCTTGCCAACTTGATATATGCCGGCAGCGATATGTTTCTCATGCCGTCAAAATATGAGCCATGCGGATTGGGACAGATGTACAGCCTGAGATACGGTACCATTCCGATAGTGCACTATACGGGCGGACTTTCCGACACTATTAAAGAATTTGAAGAATCAACTGAATTGGGCAACGGGTTCGGATTTCACGATTACAAGGATTCCGAACTGCTTCTGAGCATTATGAAAGCCCGGTATTTCTACGATAACAAAGATAAATGGAATAAAATTATGCAGAATGCCATGAAAGAAGATCTGTCATGGGAAAGATCTGCAAAAGAGTATATATACGTATACAAAGAAGGATTGAGAATGAAAGGCAGGAGTTGAAAGGAGGGAGAAAATTGCCGGAATTCAGAAAAGACCCAGTGACGAATCGTTGGGTGATCATTGCCACGGAAAGGGCAAAAAGGCCCATGGATTTTGCAAAAAAAACGGAAGAGATAAAGTCTGCTTTTTGTCCCTTTGATTACGGGAACGAATATACCACACCACCGGAAATACTGTCGTTTCGTCCTAAAGATACGGAGCCGAACAGCCCGGGATGGTGGATAAGAGTCGTGAACAACAAATTTCCGGCTCTTGAGAACGATATGAAATTTGAGAGATACGGTCATGGTATGTACGATGCCATGACGGGCTTCGGTTATCATGAAATAATAATAGAAACCCCGGACCACAGCGAAACGCTCGCCACTGCCGAATATTCACAGGTTGAGGAGGTTGTTTGGGCTTACAAAGCGAGATTTAACAGCATCGCGAAGGACAGCAATATTAAGTACATTTTGATTTTCAAAAATCACAAGAAAGATGCGGGAGCATCATTGGAGCATTCTCATTCCCAGATAATAGCCACCCCCATAATTCCGAAAAGGGTGCAGGAAGAGATGAACGGCGCGGGCATGTATTTCCAGTACAAAGAACGCTGCGTTTTCTGTGATATTGTATATCAGGAAAGAATGGAGAGTACGAGGGTGATTGAAGAAACAGAAGAATTCATAGCGATAAATCCCTACGCCTCCAGGTTTCCCTTTGAGACGTGGATAATGCCGAAAAACCACATGAACGATTTCGGCAAGATAGGTGAATCGGATGTGCAGGAATTCTCAAAACTGCTGAAGAACTCGTTGCTGAGAATATATAAAGCACTCGATAACCCGCCTTTTAATTTCCTGCTGCATACGTCGCCCACAAACGGAGAAGGGAAAGAGTTTTACCACTGGCATCTGGAAATAGTACCGAGGCTGACCAAAGTCGCCGGGTTCGAGTGGGGGTCAGGGTTCTATATAAATCCCACTCCACCGGAAGATGCGGCGAAGTATCTCAGGGGAGTTGAGATATGATGCCCCACGAATGTCTGGTGGATGTCGGTTTTAATTCTTTTATAATAAGGGATAGAATACAGGCAATATTCTCACCGTCGAGTTCGGCGATGAAAAAACTCAAATATGTGGCCGGTCAGGAACAGCATATAATAAATCTTACGTACGGATACGAGACTAAATCGATAATAATGATGGACAGCGGCCATATAGTTTTAAGTGGATTGAGTGTCGAAGATTTTCTCGATAGCTTTAACTGCGTGAATAAAGGGTGAAGCATTTGAAAAAAGTTTTGATTTATTTACCCCTCGATCCCGTTATGGCAAAGAAAGAGAATTTACCTTTGAAACTTCCTGTTTTACCTGAAGATATTGAAACCATAAAGGCAGAGAACAGGATTCCGATACAGGTTGTGCTGAACGGGCTCAGAAAACAGGTTGAAATTTCTCCCGATGATTATTATGCTTCTTATCTGACGTACTTTATCTATGAGAAGCTAAAGACAGATGTGAAAGAAAAAAATTTTGAAAATGCCCGGCTTTTGCTTGAAGAAGTTAAAGATAGCGGGTTGATGGATTTCAGGTATAATTTCTATCAAGGTATGGTATTAAAATACACGGGATTTTTAGGCGAGGCGGAAAGAGAATTACGTGAATCTTTTTCCATGTCTCCAAAAAATCCCATGATATCGTTTGAAATAGCCAGACTCCTCGATGAAAGCGGTAATTACGATGAAGCCCTCGAATTCTATACGCGCACTATTGAAATCGATTCGAGGTTTTTACCCGCGTATATGGCCTCGGCGGATATTTTCTTCAGGGCAAAGGATTATTCTACGGCACAGGATCTTTACATTAAATGTATCGAACTGAGTGATGAATTTCTGCCACCTTATTCCAGGCTCGGAGTCATTTACAACACGGAACAGAATTTCGAAAAAGCACACGATATACTGATAAGAGGTCTTGGGAAGTTTCCCGATGAAATCGATCTCCATTATAATTTTTCTTTCACGTGTTTGAAAATGGGAAAACCTCTGACTTCCATCAGACATTTGAAAAAGTGTTTGGAGATAGATTCGAAATTCGTGTCCGCCTGGAATGAACTCTCAATAATTCAAAAGAATTTTGGTTTTTACGACGAATCTTTGGATTCTATAAATCAAGCTTTGAAGCTCGATGTAGAATCCGAATCGGTTTTATGGAACAATTACAGGATTGCCCTTTTATGCGGGGCGTATTCTTTGGCGGAAAAATCGCTTAATAAGATCGGAAGTCTGGATGAGTATGAAAAAGACGAGTTACGCAAAGAAATAGAAAATGAGATGGAAATACGAAATCTGGCAAGTGAATTCTCTGTGGATGATTTTGCGAGATGGGCACTGGATGTTTATGAAGAAATTCCGCAGGATATTTATGATACTTTGAGCTCTGTGGAGAACGGCATACTCGTACACCGCGAATTTGACAAACCCGGAGATATGAGGTTTATGGATTTTTTCAGAGATATCTTCGAAGAATATTCACAGAGTAAAATCATTCTGGAAAAGGCTTTGACTTTGTTTTCAACAGCCTGTGCAGGATCTGCACAATGGGTCGCTTTTTCCAGGGCTGTCGCTTTTTTATACTTCGAAAACGATATCGGTATTGATTTTTCGGATTATTCTTGCTCGGAATTCGATAACCTTATCGACAAGCTGTTTGAAGAGACAAAGGATTTGAATTGGGAATTCTCGAAAGAGATCTCGAAATACGAGTACGACAAGCTGAGAGATTGGGAACACATATGCGAATATTGGAATTATCCGTGTTCACTGTCCGAATTTCTTTTCCTGCTTCTTGAATTGCTAAGGATTGAATTGGCTGGAAGTGAAGAAAATATAATAAAAGAATATGATGAAAATCTTTATTTCATTCTCTTAAAAATTAAAAGTAGGTGGAAAAATGCCTTACAGCAATTTTAAGTATTCCAAAACTTTTATTCTCGGGTTCGGGTTTTTCGGAGTCAGTCTTATTTGGTCATTGTACAATGCGTTCATACCCATATTTCTAAAGGAATTTGCCATAAGTTCTTTTTTGGTGGGATTTATAATGACTTTCGACAACATACTCGCAGTTGTGCTTCAGCCTTATATAGGCTTTTTAAGTGACAATACACGTACCAAATTCGGAAGAAGAATGCCTTATATATTAATAGGCGCCCCGTTGGCTGCGTTGTTTTTCATTTTGATTCCATTTATGAAGTCTTTCGGAATGCTTCCGATGATACTCGTAATAATTATTATGAATGTTGCCATGGCAATTTTCAGATCCCCGGTTATAGCTTTGATGCCGGATATTACCCCTTCGGTATTCAGAAGCAAGGCAAACGGCATAATCAATTTCATGGGGGGATTCGGTGCGCTTCTCGCTTTTTTTGTGGGGTCAAAATTATACGACATAAGTCAGTCATTGCCATTTGTAGTGGGTTGTATAACACTCGTACTGAGTGCGTTTTTTGTGGTCAGATTTATTAAAGAACCTGCGGAATACAGAATAAAAAATGCGAAAACTGAAAATCTTTATAAAGATTTCAGCTCAAATTCAGAAAATAAAAATAATGGAAAGTTGAATTTTACCAGTGCTTTCGCCGATTTGTTCAGCTCACTCAAGCATATTTTCCTATCCAAAGAGAAGAGCGAGATGTTTGTTTTGCTGGCGATATTTTTCTGGTTCTGTGGGTTCGGCGCTATAGAAACGTTCTTTACAAGCTATGGGAAGTTCTACATTGGCATTTCCGAGAGCGATGCGGCTTTTACTTTGGGGCTTTTCTCGCTTTCATTCATGATCTTTTCCATTCCGGCCGGAATAATAGGTACGAAAATCGGCAGGAAAACCACAATACTGTCCGGACTCGGAATACTGATTGCGATGATGCTTATAATAAGAGGATCGAAGGATATCAATTTCATAAAGATGATGCTCGTTATGGGCGGATTGGGATGGGCCTGCGTAAACATCAACTCATTGCCTATGGTAGTCGACATGGTCAGTTCAAAAAAAGTCGGGGGTCACACGGGCCTGTACTACTTCTTTTCCATGCTCGCTGCGATAACCGCACCACCTATTGTCGGAATTCTTATCGATGTGTTCAGTTATACTTCAATGATGTGGTTTTCACTTGGTGGTTTTTCGCTCGCTTTTATAATGATGCTTTTTGTGAAAAAAGGTGAGGCAATAAAGGAGATTGATTGAACTTGCTACTTCAGATTTTGATTTTAGTAATTGGTTTGGTTTTACTGGTTAAAGGCGCCGACTGGTTAGTCGACGGCGCAAGCGGGATAGCGAAATTCTTCGGTGTCTCTCCGATGTTTGTCGGGCTCACCATAGTGGCTTTCGGTACGAGTGCACCGGAACTTGCGGTAAGTGTTTCGGCATCGATTAAAGGTTCTGCGGCTATAGCAATCTCAAATGTCATTGGCAGCAACATTGCGAATACCGCACTTGTTATAGGCCTTACCTCCATGATAATGCCTTTGGCCGTTCAAAAGAATACTATCAGAAAGGAATTGCCTTTCAACATACTGATATCGATAGTTTTGTTTTCAATGCTCATGAGAGACGGACTTTTCAGACTGGATAGATTCGACGGCATAGTGCTGCTGGTTTTCCTGGTTATTTTCCTCGAATATACGTTTATCATGGCGAAAAACGACAGAAGCATTTCAGTTTCTCTCGAAAAAGAGAAAAAATCATCGGATAAGGATAAAAAGAAGATGATGAAAAACATATTCTTCACTTTGGTCGGATTGGCTATGGTCGTATTCGGGGCGGATTTAACGGTTAACTCCGCTACGAAAATTGCCATTTCGCTTGGAATAAGTGAAGCCCTTGTCGGATTGTCAATGGTTGCGATAGGCACATCGCTTCCCGAACTCGTGACTTCGATATCTGCGGCAATGAAAAAGGAAATCGATATTGCTGTCGGAAATATTGTTGGTTCGAATATTTTCAACATATTGCTCATTCTCGGGTTTTCGTCGACTCTGAACCCCATTCAGGTAAATGTTTCGACTTACTGGATTGACCTGACTTATCTTCTTGCTCTTTCCGTGATGCTTTGGGTTTTCTCGATCACCAAAAGGAAGATAGAGAGATGGGAAGGTATGGTTTTCTTCGCTTCATACATATTTTATATTGTTTTTATAGCATTCAGAGGTTAAAAATTGAAAAGAGAAGAGTTTATGGATAAAACTTCATATACGGAGCAATTCACGATCATATTTCTTTTTTTCGCCAGTATGCTCTTGTTTGTTTTTCAGGATTATCCTTCGAATCTGATAAAAGAGATTCGAAATTCTGAGATTCCGATTGTGATGTTCGTATCTCTTCTCTTTTTTTCGCTGCTAAGTGAGAACTTCAACATCAAGTACATAAAAAAAAGTTATCATGCGAGTATAATTCCGGCGGTCACCTGGCTTATTTGGGTTGGGCCTTATTCTGCGGCCATATTTTCTTCTCTGGTTACGGTTTTTCTCGCAAAGGAATACGACAAAGAAATGTTGAGCAAGCCTCTCGGAATAACGAAAAGATTTTCGATAAGGTTGATAATGTTTTCAATACCTGTTTTTTTTGTCGGTGGAAATAATTTTGCCTTGCAAATTTTCATATACATATTGATTGTGGAAGCGGTGAGGTATTTCTTTATAGATTTGTTTTTTCCGCTGATCGAAAAGAGAAAGAATACTTATGACAGGAACACCGTTTTTTTTATGATTTTTGAAATAGTTTATCCGCTTATCCTTATTCCGCTTTTTTACGTGGTGTACACGCTGAAAATCTCCGGTTACCGGAATTTTAACCTTCTTTTTCTGCTTTTTCCATTTTTTATGGCTTCATATTTTATGGTGGCGAAATTCTATCTGACAATTATAACCGAAAAAAATGAAAAAAAAAGAATTTCACGCTTTAAAAACGGTCTGGAAAGCGTACTTAACACGCTAAAACTGATGCACTCAACCGAAAACAGCGAAGATATTCTGGGCAAATCCATTAAGTTTCTGTCGGAAGCCTTGGAGTTCAGAAGTTCGGCTATTTATGTTCTTGATACTCATGATAAAAAATTCAGACACACGGTAAGTTATGGTGAAGAACTTGACAAAAATCTTAGAAAATTCATAGCCGGTACGGTTCTGACAGAATTTGAAGATGTGCTTCAAAATCAGTATTACTTTGGTGGAGCATATTTCATACCCCGCGAAAGTATAACGTTGAAAAATCTCATAATAAAATACAATGGAAATAATTCATACGACGAAAAAGATTCTGCCAAAGACAAGTACTTGCCGAAACTATGGAAAAGCGGCGATCTGTTTTTGATTCCTTTGACGGAAAAGGGAAAGAACATTTCTGGTTTTGTGGTGATGGACATTCCCGCGAACGGGAACCGGCCGAATGTTGAAGATGCGGAAATAGCCACTATATTCGCAGAACAGATGGTCAGAATACTCGAAAGCTCTCAAAAGTATTCCCAGATAGTTGAGAAATCCCAAAGGGATAACATGACGGGACTTTACAATCATTCGCATTTTTATGAATTACTCCAGAATAAACTCGATTGTGTTAAGCCGAATTCTCCGCTGTCTATGATAATGTTTGACATCGATAATTTTAAAAAGCTTAACGACACTTATGGACACATAACGGGAGATAAAGTTCTTATAATGGTTGCTGAAACGATTCTGAAAAATATTCCGAAAAATGCATTTCCAGCCAGATACGGCGGCGAGGAATTTGCAGTTTTGATAGAGAATTCCGGAAAGCTTGCGGCACTTGAAATCGCCAATGAACTTATCGGGAAAATAAGGAAAATTGATTGCGATGGTATCAGAGTTACCGTAAGCGGTGGGATAGCGAGTGCGCCGGAAGACGGATGCCATACATCGATTCTCGTTGCCGCTGCCGATGGTGCATTGTATGTTTCTAAAAAATCGGGAAAAGATCGAATTACGCTGGCATGATAATTTACTGTTTGATAACGTCCGGAGTCACTTTTGCCATGCTTAAATTGGCAGAATAGTTATGGTATAATCTTGGGGTATTAAGTCCTAAAAGGGGGTATGAAATGAATATAAACAGCTATATAAGGGATATAAAAGACTTTCCTAAACAGGGGATTGTTTTTTACGATATCACACCGCTTCTGAAAGATGCGGAGGCGTTTGCGGCAACAATAGATATGTTCGTTGACAAATTGAATGGAGTTGATTTTGATTACATAGTCGCTCCGGAAGCGAGAGGATTTTTGTTTGGGTCGGCCATAGCATACAAGATGAATAAAGGCATAATACCGGTGAGAAAACCCGGTAAGCTGCCATATCGTACGCGTAAAGCCGAATACACTCTCGAATACGGAACAGCCCAGCTTGAAATTCACATAGACGCGATAAAACCTGGAGATAAAGTAATATTGCTTGATGACGTACTTGCTACCGGAGGAACCATATCCGCGATTGCGAATATGATAGAAGAGATGGGAGGCAAAGTGGAAAGTATGATTTTTCTGTTGGAACTGGATTTCCTCGAAGCGAGAAAAAAACTTTCCGGTTACGACGTAAAATCGTTGCTGACTTATTGAACAAATCCGGAATACGAATCCGTTAAATATGCAGGCACGCCGTAAAATAATCAGGGCGTGCCTTTTGAGTTAAAAATAAGAAGGGGTGAGAAAATGTTGAAATTCGATTTTAGGAATATGCTTGGTGAGAATGTTGAATCAGGTAATTATGCCGATGAAATTGTTTCCATGGAAGTGGATTTTATAAAAGCTATGGAAGAATTGAAAAAAGACAATCCCGGATTTATTTCACTTCTTGATAATTTTGAATTTGTTGAGGAAATTGAAAAAATAGCGGAAGAATTCAAATGGTGCGAAAACTTCGTGGTACTTGGAATAGGTGGTTCAGCGCTCGGCAATACCGCAATTCAGCAATCTCTGAGGCCACTGAACTGGAACTTCCTTGACGAAGATAAAAGGAAAGAGTGTCCCAGAATTTTCATTTGGGATAACGTTGATCCCGAATACATACTCTCGAATCTCGAAATACTCGACTTGAGTAAAACCGTTTTTAACGTAATATCAAAATCCGGATCCACTGCCGAAGCCATGTCTAATTATCTTATAGTGAGAGGTATTCTCGAATTCTGGAATCTTGATGTGAGAAAGCATCTCGTATTCACCACAGATCCGGAAAAAGGGGTATTGAACAAGATAGCAGCAAAAGATGGCATCAGCAAACTCGTCATACCGCCGTCTGTCGGCGGCAGATTCAGCGTACTGACACCTGTCGGTTTACTTTCTGCCATGATGGCCGGAATAGATGTGAAGAAAATCTTAAACGGTGCGAAAGAATCACGAGACAAAATGCTCAATTCACGGCTTTGGGAAAACAATGCCGGTTTGATAGCCGTCCACCACAGATTGCAATATCGCAAGGGCAGGACGATATCAGTAATGTTCGCATATTCCAACGCTCTGTACAGCTGGGCGGATTGGTATAGACAATTGTGGGCGGAAAGCCTTGGCAAGCAGAAAGACAAAAACGGTACAGACGTTTTTCTGGGACCTACCCCGATAAAAGCTATCGGACCGACAGACCAGCATTCACAGGTACAACTGTACAGCGAGGGGAAAAATGACAAGGTAATTACTTTCCTCAAAGTGGAGAATTTCCGGAATACTGTTAGAATACCTCAAATTCACGGCGATATTGAGGAGCTAAGCTACCTGGGAAACAGAACTTTGAACGAATTGATTAACTTTGAACAGGAAGGAACGGCATACGCGTTAAAAAAGCACGACAAACCCAATTTGACCGTTATATTCCCGACAATAGACGAAAATAACATAGGAGAATTTATTTTTACATACGAACTTGCAACTGCACTTTTTGGATACATGGAAAATATAGATCCTTTTGATCAACCTGGTGTCGAAGACGGTAAAATCGCCACATACGCATTGATGGGCAGAAAAGGTTACGAAGATCTTTCCGAAGAGATAAAAAAAGGTTAGTTGCCCCAAAAGAGAGGTTTAATACTGATGAAAGAAACAAAACTGATAGACAGAGCGGTCATATACGTTAAAGGCGGCAAAGGCGGAAATGGCTGTATGAGTTTCAGGCGCGAAAAATATGTTCCCAAAGGGGGTCCGGACGGTGGTGACGGTGGAGATGGCGGCAGCGTTTTTTTCGTCGCCACGAAAAAAGTCAACACTCTGCTGGAGTACAAATTCAAACAGCATTTGAACGCCGAGAACGGGGAAAGCGGCAAGGGGTCCAACCTTTACGGCAAAACCGGAGAAGATATGATACTGCAGGTTCCGGTGGGAACTATTATAAAAGATGCCGACTGCGAAGAGATAGTGGCCGACCTCAAACATGAGAACGATATAGTGTGTGTTGCCCGTGGCGGCAAAGGCGGAAGAGGCAATCCCCATTTTATGACTTCTTCATTAAGGGCACCCAGAATCTGTGAACGGGGAATACCCGGAGAAGAAAGGAAATTGCTGCTTGAACTTAAAATACTTGCGGATGTCGCACTTATAGGATATCCGAGTGTGGGCAAATCGACTCTGATATCCGTAATAAGCAACGCAAAGCCTAAAATAGCCGAATACCATTTTACAACTCTGTCTCCAAATCTTGGTGTGGTGAAATACGGCAACAACAATGCGTTTATGGTCGCCGATATACCGGGTCTTATAGAAGGTGCACATGAAGGAGCCGGTCTCGGTTTTTTCTTCCTGAGACATATCGAAAGGGCGCATATAATAGCGCATCTGATAGACGTATCGTTGCTTGAAAGAAATGATCCGATGGAAGATTATAAAAAAATAAGAAATGAGCTCGAACAATACAGTAAAAAGTTATCCGAAAAAGAAGAAATCATAGTGCTCAATAAGGTAGATGCTTCTATACCGGAAATTGTTGAAGATACAAGGGAAAAATTCAGAAAAATGGGAAAAGAAGTGTTTCCGATATCCGCCGTCACCGGAGAAGGCGTGAAGGCCCTTATAGATAAGATGTATGAAAAGATCAGCAAGTACCGCGACTCCGAAAAAGACGAAGATGAAAAGACTTTCATATTCTCAAAACCGAAAGTGACGCCGGTCGGAGAAAGACTGCCTGAATCGATTCGTTTGGAAATATACAATCCCGAAGAAGGCGTATTCGTAGTCGGAGGACCAGAATTCGACGCATTGGTGCACAGACTGACGCTGCAGCATTATGACAGTTACATGAGATTCATGGCCATACTTGAAAAGAGCAAGATGAACAGGATGCTCAGAAGAGCGGGTATAAAAGATGGAGATACCGTGGTGTTAAATGGAAATGAGTTTGAATTCATAGATGAAAATCAGAACGATGTCGTTAAAAAGGGGGAGTTTGATGAACAAAGTGATGATACGAATGAGGATGAGCCTGCATGATGCCCATTATGCGGGAGAACTCGTAGATGGCGCAAAAATGCTTCAGTTATTCGGAGATGTGGCTACAGAACTGCTGATAAGAAATGACGGGGATGAAGGTCTTTTCAAAGCATATGACCTGGTAGAATTCCTCGCACCCGTATACGCCGGCGATTATATTGAAGCATATGGTGAGATAACCGAAACGGGAAGATCGTCGAGAAAGATGAAATTCGAAGCCTTCAAGGTGATAGCCAACTCCAACATTCCCGAACAGGACAGCGCATGTGACGTACTCGAAGAACCCGTGTTGGTTTGCAGGGCAAGCGGTACATGTGTGGTTCCGCATGGTAAACAGAGAAAGAAGGTGTGAAGATGAGTTTTGAAAAGCTTATAATTACCGCGGCTATTTGCGGGGCGGAATTAACCCGTAAAGACAATCCGTATCTTCCCCTGACTCCCGAAGAGCTGTCTGATGAAGCGAAACTGTGCTTTGAAGCGGGAGCGAGTATAGTGCATCTGCATGTCAGAGATGAACAGGGCAATCCTTCCCAGGATGCCGGCATATTTAAACGGACCGTCGAGTTGATCAGACAAAAGGCTCCCAAACTCATAGTTCAGGTCTCCACAGGCGGTGCGACATGGATGAAAGCCGAAGAGAGATTGCAGAGTCTTGAAAGTATGCCCGACATGGCCACATTATCGACGGGAACGAGTAATTTCGGGAACGATGTTTTCATGAATACCAGAAGCATGATAATGGAATTTGCAAGAGAGATGAAATCGAAGAAAATAATGCCGGAATTTGAATGCTTTGAACTCGGACACGTATCGTTTGCAAACAAGATAGTGAAGAAAGGACTCTTCAACAGAGAGCATTACCATTACGATTTTGTGATGGGTGTACCGGGAGCGATAGAGGGAAGTGTACCTAATCTGGTCAGAATGGTACAGGAAATCCCGGAAAATTGTTCGTGGTGTGTTGCCGGAGTCGGAGGTAAAAATGCGTTTACGCTTGCGGCGGTATCGATCGCTATGGGCGGACATGTGAGAATAGGCATGGAAGACAACATATACCTTTCAAAAGGAGAAATTGCCAGATCAAATTCCGAACTTGTCGCGAGAGTTGTGAGAATTTCTAAAGAAATCGGAAGGGAGATAGCCTCAGCGGAAGAGGTTAGAGAATATTTCGGTATTTAAAACGGAGGTAAAGTTTTGGAAAAAGTATTGATAATAGATTATGGATCGCAATATACCCAGCTTATAGCGAGAAGAATAAGGGAAAACCATGTTTATTCGGAAGTGGTTTCAGGTGATGGGAAATTGGATCTTTCAAATGTCAAAGGACTCATACTGTCAGGCGGACCGTCAAGTGTATATGAAGAAGATGCCCCGAAACTTCCGGTTTTTTTCGATGAGATTCTGGAAAGAAAAATCCCGGTATTGGGTATATGCTACGGACTCCATTTGATAACATTCAATCTCGGCGGAGAGGTAAAAAAGGTCGAACAGAGTGAATACGGCAAAACCGATCTTGAGATAATATTTCCATCCGTACTGTTCGATTCTGTTGACCGCAATTTCAGCTCCTGGATGAGTCACGGCGATTCGGTTACCTCTTTACCCGATGGATTTGTAAAGACTGCCGTGAGTAAATCAGGCATACTTGCGGGTATGGAAAATGTTCAAAAAAACATATATTGTATACAGTTCCATCCCGAAGTCAAACATACCCAGTTCGGTGAGAACGTAATTTCCAATTTCCTTTTCAAAATATGTTCTTGTTCATCTTCTTGGAATCTCGAAGATTACGTTGAAGAACAGATATTGAAGATAAGGGAAAGAGTCGGAGACAGCACTGTGATAAGTGCCTTCTCCGGAGGAGTCGATTCTTCGGTAGCTTCGGTGATCGTACATAAAGCTATCGGTAAAAATCTTATAAACGTATTCGTGGATCATGGAATGCTGAGAAAAAACGAGGAAGAAGAAGTACCGGCAATATTCCAACAGGCATTGGGAATGAATTTCAAACTTCTCGACTCAAAAGAAGTTTTTTTAAGCAGATTGAACGGAATTGAAGATCCCGAAACCAAGAGAAAGATAATAGGAGAACAGTTTATTCGTGAATTCGAGTCTTTTTCAAAACAGTATCCCACCGCCAAATTTCTTGTCCAGGGAACTATTTATTCCGATGTTATCGAGAGTGCCGGAACCACCACGGGTAAAACGGCCAAAATAAAGTCTCACCACAACGTCGGCGGACTTCCCGAAAACATGAATATGGAATTGATAGAACCGCTCAGAACGCTTTTCAAAGATGAAGTGAGGCAGCTTGGGGAGATTCTCGGAATTCCGCATCATATAGTACACCGCCATCCGTTTCCCGGGCCGGGACTTGCCGTCAGATGCCTCGGAGAAATAACGGTACCTAAACTCGCCGTGCTTAAGGAGGCCGATTATATTTTCAGAGAAGTTCTAAGAGAATATGGTTGGGAAGAAAAGGTATGGCAGGCATTTGCTGTCATATTGCCGGTTAGAAGCGTCGGAGTCATAGGAGACAGACGTTCTTACGGATATACGATAGCACTCAGATCCGTTGACAGCGTCGAAGCCATGACCGCAGACTGGTCGAGAATACCGCATGAGATTCTCGACGAAGCTTCGAGGAGAATAACGAATAAAATAAGCGAAGTAGGCAGAGTAGTCTATGACATCACTTCAAAACCACCCGCAACAATAGAGTGGGAATAAAAAAAGAAAAAAACCTTGTGCATTACGGTGCACAAGGTTTTTTCTTTTTTATACATGTATTTTTAATTTTATAAATGCTGTTTGCGTTTAAGAATTCCACGGAGAATTTTTTGATTCTTCCGTTTTTTTATAGTAAAATGTACTGATGATATCGGTGGAAATAGAGAATATCAGAAATTCAATGTGATAAAAACTTTGAAAAAGAAATATAATGAATATTTGTATTTTGTCCGGTCAGACGGCGGGAGGAATAAATGAAAGCGCTTATTGTCATTGACATTCTCAACGATTTTTGTGTTGAAGGAGGTGCACTTTACTCCGAATACCACAGAAAGCCGGTGGAATTTATCATCGGGGTAATTGAAGAATTTAAGAAGAACGGGGATATCATTATTACAGCCGAAGATTGGCACGATGAACACGATCGCGAATTTGAAATATTCGCACCTCATTGCATAGAGGGAAGTGAAGGTGCGGAACTGATTCCGGAGATGAAGCAAAGCCTTTTCGGCTATTCCAGACATATATCCATGAAAAAGAAAAGATTCGACCTGTTTTTCAACACCAATCTCGATGAAATTATCACGGAAAATGGAGTTGATGAGGTATATGTCTGTGGAATAGTGACCAACATATGTGTGCTTTTTACTGTTGAAGAACTTAAATGCAGGGACATAGAAACTTATGTGTATGAAAAAGGCGTGAACGGTTACGATCAGGATGCCCACCGCTTCGCGTTAAAACAGATGAGCGAGGTGCTCGGAGCGAAGATAATTTAGCGGTAAATATTCGGGAGGGATAAAATGTCCAAAATAATCCTTGACAGGTTCAGGATATTTACGGGGGAAAATGCGAAAAGTTTTTTCAGGGGCTATGTGGTAATAGAAGATGGAATCATCGCCAAAGTAGCACAGGGGGAAATGGAATTGTCGGATTTCCCTCCCGGGTGTGTATATATTGACGGCAAAAATAAAATCATGATGCCGGGTTTGATAAATTGCCATACGCATGTGTACTCTGCGCTTGCGCGGGGAATGGCGCTCTCTTACTTTACCCCGAAAAATTTTAAAGAATTGCTGGAACAGTTGTGGTGGAAACTCGACAGGAACCTGAACGAGGATGCAATATACGCTTCGGCTATGGTTTCTGCGGTTGAGATGGTCAGAAACGGTATCACAACTTTCATAGACCACCATTCGAGTCCGAATTGTATTTCCGGCAGTCTCAGAAAGCTATCCGAAGCCATGGTCGATTCATGCGGTCTTAAGGGGATTTTCTGTTATGAAACCAGTGACAGGGATGGAAAGAATATTTCCGAACAATCAATTCAAGAGAATATATCTTTTTCCGAATATGCGAAGACCAGAAAGGGTTTGATAGCCGGCTTGTTTGGCATACACGCTTCTTTTACGCTTGAAGAAGAAACCATGAAGAAAATCGCCGAAACGGGATTACCGGTGCACGTACATATCGGAGAAGCAATTGAAGACGGCGAACTGCATAAAAAAATATTTTCACTTACTGCGACAGAAAGGCTCGACAAATTTTCAGTTTTAAAACCCGGTTCGCTTCTTTCACATTGTATAAACGTAGAAGCGGATGATTTAGAAATAATAAAAGAAAGAAAATGCAATATTGTGATCAACCCGCAATCCAACATGAACAACGGAGTCGGATTGCCCGATTTTGAAAACTTCGGAAAAATCGGAATCAACGTGCTCCTCGGAAACGATGGATATGGTTACGATCTGACGAGGGATATAAGGGTTTTGCCGCTCTCTCAGAGGCTACTTCGCCATGATGCCCTGAATTTCAGCATGGAGGATTTATTCGAGGTTGTGTTTAAAAATTCTTCGGAATACGTTTCCGGGATTATCGGTTCCGATATAGGCAGGATTGAGGAAGGATATCAGGCGGATGTGATCACTTTCGATTACAGAGAACCAACGGAAATTACCCCGGATAATTTTCTTTCACATTATTATTTCGGAATAATCGAAAATTGTAAACCGGTTGATGTGATTTCCAGAGGTGTGTTTCTGAAAAAAAATATGGAGATACTTCTCCCGGAAAGAGATATATTCGAATATTCAAAGAAAATAGCGGCGGAAATTTGGAGGAAAATGTAATTTAAATAAAATAGTTTAATTGAAACATAATCATCCCATCAAATAAAAGTTATAGCAAAAAAGATGTATAATAAGATAAACTCTTAAGGGAGATAAACAGATGAGCCATATGGAAGATTTTTCCGAAAAAATAACCCAGAGGGCAGAAAAGCTTATCGAACTCCATCCGTTTCTGATTGTGGGATCCGACGAACCGCACATGATAAGGTATGCAAACGTGGATTTTTTAGAAGTATTCGATTCGACGGAAGATGAAATTATTTCACATTCTTTGCTCGATTTTTTCGTTGACGATAAATGCGATTTAACGAAAAGCAATAACGATTTTTCATGTGAATTTGTAAACTCGAAAAAAAAGAAATTCAAAGTGAAATTGTGCGTCAGGAATATAGAAGGATTGCAGCTCGACGGCAAGGCAGTTATCGTCGATATCGTCTTCAAAGATGAAGAAGAAGAATTTTTCGATGCCATAAGAAAGCGCTGTGAAACTCTGAGAGAAGAATTCAAACATATCGATGAAGAAGGGCAAAGATGGAAACTCGCCGTTGAAGGCAGCCAATCGGGTGTATGGGATTGGAATGCCGAAGAGAACATCTCTTTTTTTTCGGACGAATGGAAACAAATGCTCGGATATTCACCGGATGAAATCGGAAACAATCCGAGGGAATGGGACAGTCGCGTCCATTCTGATGACAGGGAAGGCGTCCTGAGGAAGCTCGAAGAACATATCAAAGGCAAATCCGAATACTATTCCGCTGTATACAGAATGGTCAAAAAAGATGGTCAGTGTATATGGGTTCATGACAGGGGGAAAATCGTCGAAAGGACTATGGATGGAATTCCCAGACGAATGGTCGGACTGCAGATTGATATCAGTGACAGAATCAGAATAGAAAAACAGTTGGAAATCGCGAAAATACAGGCTGAGCAGGCAAGCGCCATTAAAGGAAGGTTTCTTGCCAATATGACACACGAATTGAGGACACCGTTGAATGGAATAATCGGGGTAACTGATATCCTGCTTGAAAAAAAACACGATACGGAAACTTGCGAGAATTTGAAATCCATTACGTTTTCAGCCAATTCTCTGCTTGAAATAATAAACGAGATACTCGATTTTTCGAAAATAGAAAGCGGAAAGATGGGAATCGAGAAAATCTGTTTCAATTTCACGGAACTTTTAAAGAAAATTGAAAACAGCTTTCTTCCGATGGTCAAAAACAAAGGACTCGATTTTTCAGTCAGAATAGAATATGACGAATATGTTTATATAAAAGGTGATCCGCTGCGACTGCGTCAAATACTTTTCAATTTAATCGGCAATGCCATAAAATTCACCGAAAACGGCGGCGTAGAGGTAGCAGTCGATTTTGGAAAGACGGAAAAAACCGATGCGGATAATTTGATCATAAAAGTAAAAGATACCGGTATAGGAATTTCAAAAACGAGAATAGATACGATATTCGACGCCTACTCTCAGGCGGAAACGTACACCGCGAGGAAATACGGAGGTACGGGACTTGGACTGAGTATAACGAAAAGTCTTGTGGAATTGATGAAAGGAAGAATAAGCGTTATCAGCGAGGAAGAAAAAGGTACGGAATTTACCGTGGAAATACCGTGTGAATTCTGTACGGAATACGATGGAACGGAAGGTAGAAACCTTAAAAAAGGCTGCTCCGGTTAATTTCAGCGGAAAAAGAATTTTGATAGCCGACGACAACTCCATAAACATAAAAATACTCAGGCATTTTCTCGATAATACCGGTGCGGAGATTATGGCGTTGTACGATGGGATATCCGCGGTTAACGAACTCAAAAAGAATAAATACGACATATTGCTTCTTGATGTTGAAATGCCGGGTATGAACGGTTTCGATACCGCGGCTATGATACGTGCGGATGAAAGCAACAGGAATATGGTCATAATGATCGTGACCGCACACGACAAAAGTATCGGGGAAGAATGCTTGAAAAACGGTATTGACGGGGTAATATACAAACCTTTCGACAGGAATACTTTAATAGCCAGGATTAACGAATTCTTTATAAAAAGAGAAGCGAACCCGGAAGCTGCAAACATAATTCCGGATTCGGAAGACCTTTTATTCGGAATGGATGCTGAAAATCTGATGAAATTATATGCTGATTTTTATGTGAAAACGGAAGAAGATCTGAGTTTAATGAAGAGGTATTCCGCCGAAAGAAGCTTCGAAAAATTAATGAAAATATCTCATTCGCTGAAATCCTCGGCAGGCATGCTTATCGGAAGAAAATGTGTCGAAATTCTCGACGAAATAGATAAAATTTCCGAAAAAGGTATAGTAAATTCCGATACAGGAAAAATACAATATGAATTGATTTCACAAAAAATCGCCGAACTGGAATCGATATATTACACATTCAAAAATTCAGCGCTCGTTGGTAAAGATGAAATCTGAGGTGATAAATCTGAATCGTAAATTTACTTTATTATCTATATTGCTTATTTTAATATTTCCAATTTTTTATTTCGCATCTGGCAACATATTGCTGATAAATTCTTATAACGAAGGTGTTAAATGGTCGGATGAAATAGTTCGCGGAGTTATGGAAAAAATAAACGAATCTGAAGTCGAAGGAGTCATGGAATACGGAGTTTTCGCCGAATATCTCGATTCCAAAAGACTGTTTTCGGAAGAATCTTACGATGTGTTCCGTTCCATTCTTGAGATTAAATATGAAAAAATAAAATTCGATTTGATAATGGTATCTGATAATAACGCTTTAAGTTTTATAAACATGAATTACCACAGATTGTTTTCGGATATACCGGTTGTTTTTTGCGGCATCAACGGTTATGAAAAATCGATGACGGAAAATATAGATAATTTGTCTACCGGTATATCGGAGAAATCCGATATCTACGATACGATTTACTGGGCCATAAAACAAAATCCGGATGCCGAGAGTTTCTATGTTTTTTTGGATACTTTGAGTGAGACTGGTATTTTGATAAAAAAAGATTTCATCGAACAGATATCGAGAATAAAAGGTATAAATATAATTATGAAGGAAAACAGGAATCTTATGGAAGCTTCGGAAGAGATAAAAAAAATTCCGAAAGAATCATTCGCGATCATATTGACGTGGTTTTCAAATCCGGAGGATGTTTCAATTTTTTCCGAAAAATCAATCAAATATTTGACCGATAATTCAGAAGTTCCGATATATGCGATTTGGAAACCTTTTATCGGAAACGGAATTGCCGGAGGAAAAATGAACGATCCGAACGCCATCGGGAGAAAAATGGCGGAGATTTCACTTTCTGTCTTATCCGGGAGTCGGGTGGAAGACATACCGGTTTCAAGCTATGATTTGAATGAATTCGTTTATGATTACGAGGTATTGGAAAAGTACGGAATTCCGGTCAAAAATGTACCGGATAATTCGGAAATATTTAATGAACCCGTCAACATATTCGTTGAATACAGTGCCGTATTTACAGTAATCACGATAATCGGTCTGTTTTTATTTGCGGTAATCGTGATGCTGTTTTACAATAATTTCAAAACAAGGAAAGTAAAGGATCAGCTGATCGAAAAAAACAAGAATCTCGAAGAGCTCAACGAAGAACTTGTGGCCTATGAGGAAGAACTGAGTGCTTCAAATGAAGAACTCAACCGCCAGTATGTCGAACTTGAAAAGAACAAGGAAGAAATAGAAGAAACAGGAAAAACACTTGTCAACATAAATCGTGAATTGATATTAAACAGAAACAGATTTCAGGCCCTTTTTAAACGGACACCTCTCGCAATGATAATTTGGGATGAAAGAAAGAGAATACTCGAATGGAATGAATCGGCGCAAAGAATATTCCACTGGACGGCGGAAGAAGTGAAAGGGAAGAATTTTCTCGAATTTATGGTTCCCGAGAGCTCTTTGAGAAATGTAAAAGAAAAAATAGAGGGTATACGAAACAGCGAGATTATAGAGTTGATAAATGAAAACTTCACCAAAGAAGGAGAAGTACTGGTATGCGAATGGAAAACAGCTGTCGTTAAAGATGAAAATGAAAAAATAATCGAAACCATAAGTTTGGGACAGGACATAACACGTAAATATAAAAGCGAGATAATCCTGAGAAAACGGTATGATACCGAAAAACTCATCAGCCATCTGTCCACGGCATTTATGAGGAATAAGAATTTCAAAGAGACACTTCAGGATTCACTGGAAAAAGTCGTCAATTTCAGCAATACCGAAATCGGAATTTTCGTTTACTTCGGTAAAGCCGAATCGGAAAAATATTTTTATCCCGATGCCGCGGAAAACAAAGATAACCTGAATCTGATCAAAATGGAATGGTTTGAAAACCTTTTTAAATTCCTTGATTATCATATAATTTACGATGTGTCGAATTCTAAAATTATCTCCGGGGAGTTCAAGGATTACCTCGGTTCGCTGGGTATAAAAAGTCTAATAACGATTCTCGTGGATGTTGGCAAAGAAAAGAAAGGTGTACTTATTTTTGCCAGGAAAGACAACGATATAGATGTTGAGAAAGAAGATATAACGATATTGAAAATATTTTCCGATATACTCACAAGAGTACTTGAAAGACGGAGTTTTGAAGAAATTCTCATACTCGAAAGAGAAAAAGCGATTCGGGCGGAAATCGAGAAAGACGGTATAATAAACAGTATAGGACATAGAATAAGGACACCGATGAATGGAATAATAGGTTTGAACAAGGTTTTATCCCAAACAGAACTCAGCGGAGAACAGAGGGAAATATCCGATATGATAACTGATTCTTCAAGGCAGCTCATGGAAGTTGTCAAAGAGTTGTTCGATTTTGGTAGATCGGAAGTAAAAAAATTGGAGGATAACAGATGAATTTACTCGTTGAAAAAGAATTGAAAAGAGAATACATATACAAAGGAAAGATATTGACACTGAGAGTCGATACTGTGGAGCTTGAAAACGGAAAGGTATCCACAAGAGAAATCGTAGAGCACAATGGTGCTGTCGCAATTCTACCCGTAAATGACAGGGGAGAAGTGTTCCTGGTAAGGCAATTCAGAAAACCATTGGAAATACCTCTTCTTGAAGTTCCGGCGGGGAAACTCGAAAAAAATGAAAATCCAAGAGAGTGTGCCATAAGGGAATTAAAAGAAGAAACGGGGTTAATCGCAAACAAAATAGAAGAGCTCGGATTTATTTACACAACCCCGGGATTTTCCGACGAAAAAATACATCTGTATTTTGCGGGAAACCTTCATCAGGATGAAGTAAACCCGGATGAGGATGAATTTATAAATGTTGAAAAGATGAAATATGATGATTTCATATATAAATGTATGAACGGAGAGATTAGCGACTCCAAAACATTGGCCATTGCCTTCCGCTCCTCTTCTAAAGTAAAAGCCTTTACTGACGATAAATAAGAAGAATGGAGAGTGATTTATTTGATTAAAGCCGCGGTTAACGGAAAAATATATGAATTTGAAAAAAAAGATTACGCGAATTTTGGAGAATTCTTTGAAGAGAAAAAAATTCAGGGAATGGTTTTAAGCAAAGTGGTAGTGAATGGCAATGAAATATCAGTTTCAAAAATAGATGAATTGCTGAAAGCGACTTTCGAGGGAAATGAGGATATTATGCTCGAATTTGAGGACATGATTCCATTCACTTTGAATTTGATCGATGAACTGTTCGGGTTTCTTGATGGATTTAAAAAGGCATTGCCGGGTTTCGCGGGTTCGCTGATGATAGGCAACGAAAAAGCGATAGGCGGACTTACGGATTTTCAGAGCGGTATAAAATCCCTTGAAACGATGAAAGACAACCTTTACTCGCTGACAGGTATGGACGATGGGGACACACCGGGTATGGTAGAAAAGCATAAAGGCATAGTTGAAGCCCTGGATCGTATGAATCAAGCTTTACAGAAAAAAGACTGGTTGGAATTATCAGATCTGATAGAGTATGAGTTTATAGAGAAACTCGATTATTACGACGAAGTCTTTATGAAGGCCAAAGAAATTCTCAATTCCAGAAGATCCTGACTCAGGACGAATGGAGGTAAGATATGAACAACGCAGGTACCTACTCGAATCTCAACAAAAACATGTATTTAAATAAAGGTATAAACCAGTATAAAAATCAGGATAAAAATAATAAAAATGGTGCGGACCCAGATGAAGAGGCTGTCGCGTACAAAAGCGAGGATATGTATCTGAAACAGTCTGTGGAGACTGCCACACCCGCCAAACTCGTGGAAATGTTGTATTCCGGAGCGATAAAATTTCTTGAACAGGCCGAAATAGCTATGGATTCAAAAGAATACGATAAAGTCAACGAAAAGATAAAAAGAGTAGAAGATATAATAATGGAGCTTAACATCTCTCTTGACATGGAAAAGGGAGGGAATATATCCACTAATTTAAGGGCTTTGTACAATTATATGTTCCAGAAATTGCTTGAAGCCAATGCCAAAAAAGACAAGGCTTTTATCAACGAGGTTAAAATACTTTTGATAGATCTCAGAGAATCGTGGACAGAGGCCATGAAAAAAGAAGGGGCTCTTGCCAATAAGCTTCCGGATCCGACAAGGGCGAGATTGAACGTTTCGCTTTGACAGTATACGGATAAGAATAAATCACGAACAAAGAGGGCATTCTCGCCCTCTTCGTATTTTTTGCTATGAAAAGTGTAGAAAATGAAATGATTATCAGAGATTATGACCAATTTTGAAGGCACATGTCGAGAACAGAGAATACCGGGGGTGAAAAACTGGTATAATCGGATATAAACCTAATATCTGGAGGGCATGTATGAATATTTCCGATAAAATCAAGGAAGAACTCAACAAGAAAACCGAATGTCCTAAATGCAAGGCAAAGATCAGGATAAAGAATATCCTCAAGGGTAAGAAATGTCCCGAATGTGGTTTTGCGATTTTATCCGACGACCTGGGTATTGATATCAGAAATGAATTGAAAGACATTGAAAAAACCATTTCAAAGCTTAATATCACCATAGATTTTGATTGATACCCACAAAAAAAGCGGATATATAAATCCGCTTTTTTTGTATACAGTATTTTTTACAATTTGAATTTTTCAATCATACTCTCAAGACTGTCGGACATTTCGGAAAGTTTTTCCGAGGCTTTCCCAACTTCGATTACCGTATCGGATTGCTTTTCGACTATTTCAACCATTCTTCTGACTTGCTCCGAAGCGTTAAGCATTGCTTTTGCCGATTGATCCACAGCCTCTGCCATTTCTTCCGAAGAAGCGCTTTGCTCTTCTGCGGTGCCGTTTAAATTCTGGACATGCATGTTAACATCGTCAAGTTCATTCATTATGTTCGTGAATATTCTGAGCGCATCTTTTGCGTTTTCGTTTACTGTTGCGACTATTTCTTCGGTTTTCGAAGTCGCGACATTTGCATTTTTAACTCCGGTGTCAATTTTCTTGAGCATTTGCGCTATATTCTGCGTCGCATTTTTACTTTCTTCCGCCAGTTTTCTTATTTCATCGGAGACGACCGCAAAGCCTTTTCCGGCTTCGCCGGCTCTGGCAGCTTCAATTGCGGCGTTTAGCGCAAGCAAGTTTGTCTGCTCGGAGATACTTGAAATTGCTTCAACTATCTCACCTACATTCTTAGCCTGCGTCAGCAACTCATCAACTACCTTTGTCGTTTCTTTTGTCTGTGTCGAAGCTTCCAAAATCATCTTTACTATGTTTTTAAGTTCATCTCGTCCTTTTTTCGCGGAATTGGTAGTGTTTTCGGTTTTCAGATAAAGGCTTTGAGAAATGTCACTGACATTTTTCGCCGAAGCTGAAACTTCTTCTATCCCCGAAGATAATTCTTCAATTGAGGCAGATGTATTCTGCACGTTTTCATCCGTATTTCTCGCTTGTTTCATGAGTTCCGCCGAAAGTCTTTCGTTCTCATCGGAAACATCGTTCAATATATCGGAAGAATTCTTTATGTTTCCCGTGGCGGAATAAACACCTCTGATAGTATCCTTTATGGATTCGATGACCTCCCTTATTGAATTTTCTATTAAATTTATTTCATCTTTTTTACTGCTGTCGGAGAAGTTCACGGTTAAGTCAAGGGCTTTGAATCTGTCCATTTTCTGCTGTACCGAATTCATGGATTTCTTCAGCGCATGTGTTATGAGAATCGATATGAAAATCATGAATGCGATTGCGGCTGCGGTGAAAATAATGATAGTCGTTCCGCTTTTTTCAAGATTTCGTAAAGCCGAATCTGATGCGGTTTTCACCGAATCGAAATTCGACACCAGTTCTTTTTGGTTTTTGCCGGTAACTTCGGCAACCTTTGAGGTAATTTGACCGACATATTCCGAAATATCTATATTTATGAAATCGAGGGCAAGTATTCTCGATTGATTGATCGAATCCTGAACCAAACTGACGGTATAGCTGAGTTGGTTCAGCTCGTTTTGTGCCTTCTTACCGCTTTTATAAAGAGAAATGTATTTATTGAGCTGCTGCTCAAACTGATCGAGAGATACGTATACGAGAGCTGCCGACGTGGGTTTGAAAAAACTGTAATCTCTCTTTGTCAGCTGCTCGACATGGTTAAAAGTCTTCTCCATTTCCGAACGTATCTCATTCATTATCTCTTCCGAGTTTTCCGGATTCACGAATAAATCTTTGCTTCTCGAATGTATTTCCACCAATTCCGACATCTTGGTGCCAAGCACTTCTTTACTCCAGATTTCGAGGTATTCAGGAATTGAAACCCTATCCATGCCGGCTTCTCTTATCTCGTTTTTTATCTGTTCCAGTTCACCCTCTTCGAGCGTTTTTTTATCATATTTCTCAAAGAGTGCGGCTATATTTTGCTTAAACGTATCCAGAAATTCTACATCCGATTCTATCAAAGTCTGTTTTTCTCCCTGATTTTCGGATATAGTTAAATTCAATTCCGAGGTTTTATCTTTCAGCTCGACAAGTTGCGCCTGAGAATCAAGCTCTTCGGTCTTAAAGGTGAAAATATCGTTTACCGTGTCATCCACGTTGTCGAGAGCCGAAACGATGTTGTCCGAATATGTTTTTTCCATACCGAGGCTCTGGATTATGTTTCTGACTTTTTTCATCTGCTCCGAATAGGATTTTTGCAAATCGTTTTTCATATTTTCGTCTGTAACATATCCCAGCTTCAGAACATATTCAATTAAATCTTCAACTTCCCTTTCGAAGTCAACCACCTTTTGATACTTTTCAAAACTCGTATTTGCGATATCCACATTCTCGTTAATCTTCTTTGATTCGTTTATCGTAGCCCAGGAGGAAAACTGTGAAACCAGAAATACAGCTATCATCAGCCCTATGATAGCGAAAAAACTCAAAAATAATTTGGTCGTAATCTTCAAAATAACCCCCTCCTCTTGAATATTAAATTTTTAAATTTATTTCCGTAATATATAATAAACACCGATTATGCCTAAACAACAAAGATAGCGCAGTATTTCAGGAAAAATTCCGGATAAAATAAAATATTCTCCTCAGCAATTGGAATGGGAATTTGAATTTTACTCAATAGATTATATCTTGCCAATATTGGATTTACCGGATACGGAGTCGATGGCAATTTCATATACTCTTGTTCTACTGCCGCATTTTCTGCACTTCGCTATTATGATCTCTTCCGATAAACCGGAATATTTTTGCGTTATTCGAACAAGTGCCCGTTCTTTTTCGTTTTCGGTACATATCTCCTGTATTTTACCAAAAATCAGCACACTTTCGTATTCCGTGTTGAAAATGTCACCTTTTATGTTGACTCTTCCGACTATAGTGAAACATATATTGTCATTGTTCTGTATTGCCTTTATTTTTTCCCCTTCTGCCGCGCAATGCAAATATATGCGGCCATCATAAAAGACATAATTCAAAGGAACCGCATAAGGTTTGTCGCCGCAATTAACAAGACTCAGTATTCCGTAGGGGGACTCGTGTATTATTTTTTCAATGCTTTTTGAATCGATAGAGTATTTTTCGAGCCGCATCATATATTCTCCTGCAAAGTCCTTGATATTATTTCATCCTGATGGCTTTTATCCAGATCTATGAAATAGTCACTGTATCCCGCGACCCTCACCAGCAAATCTCTGTATTGTTCCGGATTTTTTTGAGCGTCTTTTAAGGTATCGGAATCGACTATGTTGAATTGTATGTGATGTCCATTCAGCTTGAAATACGCTCTTATGAGATTGGACAGTTTTACGATACCGTCCTCACCTTCAAGAATCGAAGGCAGAAATCGTTGGTTAAGGAGAGTTCCTCCTGTTTTGCACTGATCCATCTTTCCGAGTGATTTCAGCACGGCTGTCGGTCCGTTCATATCGGCACCATGCGATGGGGATGTTCCGTCGGACTCCGGGAAAAACCTCATCCTTCCGTTGGGAGTGGCGCCGAGCTTTTTACCGAAATACACATGGCATGTAGTCGACAGCATATTCAGATGATAAACGCTCCCTTTGGTGTTTTTACGGCCTTCTACGGCGTTGAAAAGCATGGAAAAGACTTCTTTCATTATGTCATCGGCATAATCATCATCGTTGCCGAAAAAGGGTGTTTTATTGATCAACAGAGTTCTGAATGACTCGTTTCCTTCGAAATTCTTGTTCAGCATTTTAACGAGATCTTCCAGGCTGATACGTCTTTCTTCGTAAACATGCTTTTTTAATGCGGACAGGCTATCCGTAATAGTTCCTATCCCGCAACACTGAATATAATTCGTGTTATATCTCGGACCACCGTTGTAATAATCCTTTCCGTTTTTTATGCAATCTTTTATGACCACCGAAAGAAAAGTTGCGGGCATGTTCTGCGCATATATTCTTTCAAGTATATTATTTCCCTTTATTTTAACTTCTACGGCATATTCAAGTTGTCTTTCAAAAGACTTCAGCAACTTGTCGTAAGTGTCCAGTTCACAGAGTTTTCCGGATTCCACGGACACTTTTTTACCTGTTAATGGATCGGTACCGTTGTTCAGAGCCAACTCAAGAAGTTTTGGTACGTTGAGATATCCGGTAAGTATGTAAGCCTCTTTTCCGAATGATCCGGTTTCTATGCATCCGCTGCATCCGCCTTCACGCGCATCCTCGATAGTCTTTCCGGTTCTGACCATTTCCATTATGGTCTCATCGGCGTTGAAAACGGAAGGATATCCGTATCCTTTTCTTATCAGTTCACAGGTTTTTTTTAAAAACCTTTCCGGTGTTTTGTAACTCAGCTGTATGTTACAGCCGGGTTGAAGAAGATGAATTTCATCTATCACATCAAGAAGCATGTACGATATTTCGTTAACTCCATCCGAACCGTCTTTGAGCAAACCGCCAAGATTGATATTCGTAAAATCGTTGTATGTACCGCTTTCCTGTGCGGTGACACCCACCTTGGGCGGAGCGGATTGGTTGTTGAATTTTATCCAGAAACATTCAAGCAGTTCCTTGGCTTTATCGTAGTTTAAAATTCCTTTTTCCAGATCTTTCGCATAGAACGGGAAAATATGCTGGTCAAGATGCCCCGGATTCATCGAATCCCAGCCGTTGAGTTCCATTATAGTTCCGAGGTGCACAAACCAATACATCTGCAATGCTTCATGGAATGTTTCCGGAGCCCGCGCCGGAACTTTTCTGCAAACCCGCGCGATTTCTTCGAGTTCTCTTTTTCTTGTCGGGCAGCTTTCCGTACCGGCCATTTTTTCAGCGAGTCCGGCATGTCTTGCTGCGAATATTTCGATTGCCTCGCAGGAAATATACATGGCTTTCAATTCCTGCTCTTTGTCAAAAGCTTCCGCATCTCCCAGATAATCCAATGAATTGATGCTTTCGGTTATTTCGGCTTTGAAATCTGCCATGCCGCATCTGTATATTTCACCATCAAGCGTAGTGTGTCCGGGTGCTCTTTGCTCCATGAATTCCGTGAATACACCGGCCTCATAAAGATTCCTCCACGCTTCGCTCATGTTCGGAATTACCCGGTCTCTTACGCTTCGGCCTTTCCAGTACGGAATTATTTTTTCCGAATACAGGACTATATCTTCCGCACTTACTTTATACGAAGTCATTGCCCTGTTGTTTAGTATTTCGAGATCCTCAACCGAATGACATGTCAATTCGGGAAATGTGGGTATCGATTTCGGCGAAGGACCCCTTTCACCTACGATCAGTTCATCCGTGCCTATGTAAATAGTCTGCTTTTCACACAGATTTTTAAAATTGAGCGCACGCATCACCGGAACAGAATATTTACCGTCATTTTCACTGTAAAAATCCGTGACTATCGATGCCCTCTCGGTAGATATTTTCGGTACGGCTTCATAACTTTTTTTTCTGAGTTTTTCTATTCTTGAATTCATAATTATCCTCCAATATGCGTTTCAAATCCATTTTTTAAAAAATACTCGTATATTTCCACAACCCTTTTTTTGTTTTCGATGGGAAAAACGCTTCTTAATCCGGTGCTATTATTCACTAACTTCATCTCTTTTGTTTCGGATAAATCATGATATGCAAGAATATGCACTCTTCCCCGGAATCCGATTTTTTTGAAGAATTCGACCGTATTCGATATGTTCTCGTCATCATCGTTTACGGAGGGTATCAAAGGTATTCTGACCCAGATGTCTTTGTCGTTTTTAAGCAGAAATTTGAAATTATTTTTGATTAATTCATTAGGAACTCCCGTGTATTTTTTATGCTTATCCGAATCGAATAATTTAAAATCGAAAAGAAACGTATCGATCAAATCAACAGTCTCCGACAGCGATTTTTCCGATACGAAGCCGGATGTATCGACTACAGTATTTATGTATGAATTTTTGCATTTTTTAAGCATATCCTTTAGAAATTCAAACTGATAAAAAGGTTCTCCTCCGGAAAAAGTCACTCCTCCCCCCGATTCATCGTAAAAAATCTCGTCTTTCAGAAGTTCTTTCAGCAACGAAGATGAATCGTGTTTTATTCCGTTGATCCTTATCGCTTCGGCGGGACAAAGTGCCGTACACTGACCGCAATGTAAGCATTTGTCGATATCTATTTCCAGCGAGTGGGATTTTTTTTCAATGCATCTCACCGGACATACTTCAACACATTTTCCGCAGTCTATACATTTTTTTTCATCGAAGAAAAAACCTATCCGGGGTTCAATTCCCTCAGGATTGTGGCACCATATACAATCGAGGGGACAACCTTTCAGGAAAACAGTCGTTCTTATTCCGGGACCATCGTGAATAGAGTACCTTTTAATGTTGAAAACTATTCCTTCCATGGCTTATCACTTTCTTCAAGTATTTAATAGATTCTATCACAAGGTTGTCGTTCATTACAATATTTTATGGTAGAATTTCCATGAAATATTAAAGGGGTGTTATTCTGATGATTCTTAAAACCGATATGTGTGGAATTGAATTTAAAAATCCTGTCGTTGCGGCTTCAGGTCCGGCGGGCAACGGACAGGAGTTTATAAATCATTACGATATTTCAAAACTCGGTGGTTTTACCGCTAAGACGGTTACATTTAATCCCGCCGAAGGGAATCCGCCTCCGAGAATAGTTGACGTACATGGGGGCATTATAAATTCCATAGGATTGCAGAATAAAGGTATAAATCATTTTCTGGAAAATGACGTTCCATTTCTCAAATCACTTTCCACGGTTATAATCTGCAGCATTGCCAGTAATTATGCAGATGAAACAGAGAAAATGACGGCTATGGTCGAAAGAGAATTTTTTCCGGTTCTGGAACTGAATTTTTCCTGTCCCAATGTGGATAAGGGCAAAGAACCAATCGGAGACAATCCGGTAAAGCTGTTTGAAGCCGTTTCAAGATGCAGAAAGGTAACTGAAAAACCTCTGTTCGTGAAATTCGGACCGGTATCCAATCTGGAAGAAATGGTAAAAGCAAGTGTGGATGCTGGTGCTGATGGAGTTACTCTCATAAATTGCGCCAAAGGAGTTCGGATTGATATCAATACGGGCAAACCTATTTTGAAGAGGGTTTCCGGTGGATTGGCGGGACCCGCCATAAAACCGATAGCCGTATACAACGTTTATCATATCAGGAGTAAGTTTCCCGATTTGAATATAATAGGAACCGGCGGGATTATGAACGGAGAAGATGCACTTGAATTCATAATGGCAGGGGCAAATTTAGTCGGAGTGGGTTTTGGCCTCATGGTGGATCCTGAAATTTGCGACAAAATAAATTCTTTCATGGCGGATTTTCTTTCGAAAAAAGGCAAAACCGTTGATGAAGTGCGTTCTTCTGCACATCAATAAATCACAATCCCTTAAAAAATCCACAAGTATATGGATTTTTTAAGGGGGAATATCCGAACCGGAATTGTTTTAATCTTCCGTTTTGTCGATCTTTTTTACGAGTATTTTTTCCACTATCTGAAAGATATCGTCGAGTTTTTTCACTTCTTCTGTCCTGCAAAAATCGTCGGTGAATTCACATAATTTTGTTTTGAGTGAATCCATATCTTCACCGGTGACGCCACCGTCCATTTTTTGCGTTATTTCATCTATTTTTCTCTGGGCGAACTGGTCGAGTATGACTTTTTTAAAAATATCGTTATCCCTCATGAACTCAAACAGGGGGATGTTTATCCTTCCGGCTCTTTCGGCTTGAGAATCCATGTCGCCGTTGTATCTTGGTATCAGGTGTATATGTGCGTGGAAAACCGATTGTCCCGCATCACTGCCCACATTTATCCCTATGTTGTATCCGGAAGGCGAATAACCGTTTTCGAGAAAAGTTTTTAATTCTCTGATCAGATCGAGAGCTGAATTCCATTCTTCGTGCGAAATATCGAATACCGATGAAAAATGCCTTTTGGGTATTATAAGCAGATGTCCTTCGGTCATCGGGTACTTATCCATTATTGAAAAGAACAATTCATTTTCTTTCAGGATTTTTTCTTTATTTTTTTCATATATTTCGCAAAAAATACATTTATGCATTATATCCTGCCCTATGAATTGAAACCGATTTTCTTATTTTCTCCATTTTTCAAAGCATTTGATAATGCAACGGCTATTTCTCCGGCCACAAGTGCGTTGTTAACCAGAAGGGCTATGTTCGCCTTCATGCTTCTTCCCTTGGATACTTCCGCGATCTTAGCGAGAAGATAAGGTGTCAACTGTTTTCCGTCGATTCCCTCTTCTTTTGCTTTTTCGACCGCAAGTTCTATTACGGGGTTGATTTCATCGGCAGGAATTTCCATGTCTTTCGGAACGGGATTTCCGACAAGAACCGCAGAGTTGAATCCCATCTCAATTTTCGCCTTCATTATTTTCGCTATTTCTTCCGGTGAATCAACGCTGAAATTCAGTTTCAATCCCGATTTATACGAATAGAAAGCGGGAAACTCCCCAGTTTTGTACCCCACGGTCAGTACGCCCGAACTTTCGAGTCTTTCGAGAGTCTTCGGTATGTCTAAGATGGATTTTGCTCCGGAACTGACTATTGCTATGGGACATTGGGACATGGTGTGTATATCCTGCGAGATATCGAAGGTTTCGTTAACTCCGCGATGCACACCGCCTATTCCGCCTGTTGCGAATACTTTTATCTTGCACATTGATGCGATATAAGCGGTTCCGCTTACCGTAGTGGAAGCATTCAAGCCAAGGCCCATAGCAAATGGAATCTCGGATTCTCCGACTTTCAGGACTTTCAAAGAGCCGTTTCCGAGCTTTTCTATTTCTTCCTTATTGAGCCCTACTATAATCCTGCCGTCAAGAATGGCTATAGTGGCCGGAACCGCACCGCTTTTCCTTACAGCATCTTCCATTTCGAGGGCAACTTCGACATTTTTCGGATAAGGCAATCCCTGGGCAATTAATGTCGATTCAAGCGCCACAACGGGTTTGCCGTATCTTATCGCATTTTCGACTTCCTGTGCTATTTTTATTCTTTCCATTTTTATCCTCCCGGTTTTCATATGTTTATATTCATTATTTCATCGCATTGCGTGATCAATTTTACTGCGATTTCGTTGCCGCATTCGCAGCTCCTGTTAAGACCGTAACCCCTTATGAAAGAATTCAAAAAGCCTGCGTTGAAAGCATCACCTGCTCCCACGGTACTTTTAATTTCTTCGGAACATAAAGCTTTTACCGATATTATCTCGTTATCCTGACGGTATTTACAGCCATCGGATCCGCATTTCACTATTACACTTGCTTCGGTAAAGCTTGATACGCTTTCCAAAGCGAGTTCGGTATCACACTCTCCGGTCAGGAGGGCGATTTCGTATTCATTCGGCAAAAAAATATCGGTGTGCTCAAGCAATTTTAAAAGTCGGTTTTTAAAATGCTTTACTGTACTTGTACCCGGATCGACCGAAATCATAATTTCATTTTTCATGGCGAAATCCACAACGTGTTTTACAACATTCCATTGATTGTTTTCCTGCAGCAAATATCCCGAAATATGAATCAGATCGCAGTTTGTGAGATTATTTTCGTAGTATTCGGTACTGGCCGGAATCGGTTCGCGTATTCTCGAGGAAAACATAGTGCGCTGACCGGATTCCGACAATACTATCATCATATATCCCATATTCATTTTTTTTCTGAGTATATGTTCTGTCTTCAGGCCGCTTTTTTCAATTTTCGAAGAAGCTATCATGCCGTAATAATCATCTCCGACTTGTGAAAAGAGGAAAGTATCCGGGTAAAGTTTCGTGAGCAATACAGCCGTATTGCATGCTGAACCGCCCAATCTTATCGAGGTTTTTTCGCATATTGCCTCGCCGCCCTCTCTGGGATACTTATCGACTTCGACAACAACATCCACCATTATATCTCCGATTACCGCTATCATAGTTATCTCCGCCTGTGAAATAATATCTTCAATTATAGCACTGAATTCTTTTAACCTCATTAAAAATGAGAAAAGGAGGCTTCGCCTCCTTTTATATTGTATTTCTTTTTATGAATATTATTCGAGAATCGGTTTTATGTCTATTTTCCAGCCGGTAAGTTTTGCGGCAAGCCTGGCGTTTTGACCGCCTTTGCCTATGGCGAGCGAAAGCTGAGTAGGCGGTACCCATATTCTGGATATCTTGTTTTCCTCGTCGAGTATTTCCACTTCTATTACACTTGCGGGAGCGAGTGAATTTTTAATAACGGTTGCTATATCGAAAGACCACTCGAAAACATCGACTTTTTCGCCGTTGAGTTCCCTTACCACTGAAGATATTCTGACTCCGTTTTCTCCTATACAGGCACCAATCGGATCAACTTGCGGGTTATACGATACCAGTGCCATTTTCGTCCTGACACCGGCCTCCCTCGCTATCATTTTAATCTCCATTATTCCGCTCGCAAGTTCCGGCACTTCATTTTTCATAAGCTGTTCAACAAAATGGACGGAATTTCTGTCTACCTTGAGAAAAGTACCTCGCGAGCTTTTTTCGACCTGTTCCACATAGATCTTTACAAGCTGACCGTGTTTGAAAGTCTCTCCGGGAACTATTCTGTCGGAAGGGAGAATTATATCCATTTTACCGACACGGATTTCAAATCCACCGTTTACCTGCCTCATCACTTCACCGGTAACAACTTTTCCGACCATTTCCTTGTACTGGTTGAAAAGGCTGTCTTTTTCGAGTTCCCTTATTTTCTGTATAAGAACCTGTTTGGCTATCTGTGCGGCAATTCTGTTGAATTTCTTTACATTCACCTTTTTTTTATAAATATCACCGGGTTTTATCAAATGCTCACCCTTTCTTGCCAATTCAAGGGCAATCTGGGATCCTTCGTCAAAAAACTCCCCTTCGGTTTCGACAACTTCATAAAGTTTGTAGATTTCTATCTCTCCGGTGAGAGTGTCTATTTTTATTTCAACGTTTTCTTCTTCGCCGAAAGCTTTTTTATATGCAACTTTTAAAGCCTTTTCAAGAGCATCAATTACTTCCAGCTTAGGGATTTTCTTTTCTTCCTCGAGCTGTTCAAGTGCTTCTATAAGATTGATGTTCACCCATCACACCTCCAAATATAACCGGGCTTCTTTTATTTTATCTGATTTTAACCGGAAATATTTTTTTGCATCTCTTTCCAGTATGGTTATTTCCCCGGACATTTCATCGAATAATTTTAAAGTACCGATAAACACCGCTCTTTTTTCAACGGGCTCTGACATTATGATTTTTACCGTTTCACCTTCAAATCTCTTGTAATCCGAAGGACCTCGTAATTTTCTCTCTAAACCGGGAGATGATACTTCCAGCATGTACTTTGAATCGAATAAATCCCATTTATCAAGTAATGAACCGATTGCCCTTGAAGCCTTTTCGCAATCATCAAGATCGACATAATTGTCAATTCTGTCTATGATAACTGTGAACATCTCCTGACCTCTTTTTTTTGAAACAGATAATTCAAAAAGTTCCAAGCCTATCTCTACGAGGGCGGATTCAATTTCTTTTCTTAAATCCTCTCTCAATTGTTTCATAAAAATACCTCACTTTTTATACTTGAGGCGGGGTTTACCCGCCTCAAACTGTAACTTTTTTATCCAATTATAATATTATTAGGAACAAAACAACAAAAAAAGCATCGAGGGCAAGGCCCTCGAATCAATCTATAAGCTTGGTTATATTCTACCAGAAAAGTGGCTAAAGGTCAATATGGACAAAATTCAATGTATTTTCTTTCTGTACTCATCCATCAATTCATCGGTTTCCCGGACCTTGGCCTTCTGTTCATTCCAGAATTGTTTGGTTTTAGTGTAATTCAAATCTTCGACACTTTTGCCCTGTTGTTCAACCCAGGTATAATATTTTAAATTATGCCAGGCTTTTCTCTGCCTGTAGGTGCCTTCCTGCAACCAATCGGTTTTGACATTCATGAAAATAGATTCGTGTCTTACTCTTGCCTCGCATTTATCCATTTCGCCATACTCCCTGTCCAATTCTTCCATAACTGAATGATAGCGGTCTATGTTATCCGTGGCTACGGTGAATATGGTATCTTCCTGAGTCATATCGTAATATTTTGCGACCTTAATCGCACTTAAAACGTTGCAGATACCGGATATTCCGAATATATCGGACATTTCCCCCACGGTTTCGGCATCAATTCCCATTTCTTTCAGGTACTCTTTCCCGTAATCATTCGTGAGCAGTTGCAATCCTTTTTTTGATTCGACATCGTCCACGGCAACCATCGCGTCCATATTCATGACATTGTGAATCCAAGTAACGTGCTTGTCGCCGATTCCCTGTATATCATGGCCGCCGTAGCCGTTTTCCATGAGTGTCGGACACTTGATAGGCTCGGAGCCTATTACAAGGCACTCGGGATATTCTTCTTTGAGTCTGTCACCGCATGCAATGGTGCCGGAAGAACCCATTGACGAAACTATGGCACTTACCTTTCCGTTTCCTATACCGGATTTTTTCAGTGTTTCCGATAATTCCACCATCGTATTTCCGGTAACGTAATAATGGAACCTGTAATTTCCGAATTCTTCAAACTGATTTAGAATCCTCACATTTTCGGGATCAGAAGCTTTGATTTCCTTGGCCTTGTCATAAATTTCTTTTACGTTCGACTCGCATCCCGGGGTTGCGAAAACACGTGCACCGTAACTGCGTATTATGTCAAACCTTTCCCTACTCATTAGTTCCGGTAGAAGAACGATGCTGTCGAAGCCCATTCTGCAGCCTACCCAAGCGCCACCTATGCCATAATTTCCGGTAGAAGGCCATACCAAAGTGTTTTTGAAAGGATCCACTTCGTTTCTCAGGACTTTTTCCATCAAAATCGAATAAGTGGCTCCCACTTTATGGCTTCCGGTGGGAAAATCTTTGCCATAAAGAACCACTATTTTAGCTTTTACACCCGTTAATTCGTCCGGAAGAACCATATATCTTATTTTGTTATCTTCGTCCTTCCAGGTTATATTGTAAAAATTTATAGGATCGAGGGGATCTTCAACCTTTGCAATCTGAGCCTTTTTTCTCGTTTCGGCATCGATTAGTTCGGGATGAAGCATCTCTTCAAAAGTAGGACCTAAAATGTATTTCTTCATTCCATTTCCCCCTTTTCGGTAATAGTTTATAATTATAACACAAAGTAATTTGTAAGAATTTATTTAATGATATGCGATAAGGCATGACAACAACCCGAGAATGATATTACAAACATACATGGTTTTTAAACTAAATTTTATCGTTTCAGTGCTTTAATCGGTTATAAAGCTTTTTTAGTTGTGATATAATTATGGTTGTTGTTATACTTCAAAAAGGGTGAATTTATGGCCGAAACTTTTTACAGAAAATACAGGCCCAAGGACTTTGCAAGTTTGTTTGGCCAGAAACACATTAAAAAGCTCCTCGAAAACGCCGTTGAAAAAGACGCGGTCTCCCATGCCTATATATTTTCCGGCCCCAGGGGAACCGGCAAGACCACCGTTGCAAGGATACTTGCGAAGAGGCTTAACTGTGAAAATCCCGGTAATTTTGAGCCTTGCAACGTATGTTCTCAATGCAGAAATATCACTTCCGGCAATCATATGGATGTCATAGAAATGGATGCCGCTTCTAACAGGGGAATAGACGATTTCAGAAGTATAAGGGATAAAGTGTCGTACAAACCCGTAGAAGGGAAATATAAAGTTTACATAATCGATGAAGTGCATATGCTTACGACGGAAGCTTTCAACGCCATCTTAAAAACTCTCGAAGAGCCACCGGATCACGTTGTTTTCATACTTGCGACAACAAATCCCGAAAAAATACCCGAAACGATTATTTCAAGATGCCAGTTGCTGCCTTTTAAAAATTTGTCGCCCGAAGATATAGAGGACTTTATGAGATATGTCTGTGAAAACGAACATATAAGCATTTCTCCGGAAGCCCTGAAAATAATATCGGATTACTCAAGGGGAGGAATGAGGGATGCCCTGGTCTTGCTCGAACAGGTATCGCGGACTAAGAATTCCGAAGAAACTGTTGAATATGACGATATTCTGCAGGTCATCGGGGGCGTCAGGCAGAATGTTATAAAAGAATTCCTCGAAGTTCTCATAAACGGAAAAGTCGGCATGCTCATAGAACTCACCGAAAACCTGTACCGCCAAGGTGTGAATTTTGAGGTTTTTCTTGACTCGCTTTCAGATTACATAGTTAAGAATATTTCGGAATACGATTTTAAAACCATCATCAATATTGCACAGATAGTATCGGAACTGTCTAAAGGGCTGAAGTTCGCCGAAAATAAAAAAACTCTTTTCTTGATCTCATTCCTGGGTTTGATGAAAGAAGTCTTAACGCATACCGATGTCCCGGCTCCGGAAAACAGAAACGAAATATCTGCCGCAGCAAATCCGTTAATAGAATTGACTGAAGCCGTAAAAACCGACACGGATAAGACTCCGGAGAAGTTTTTCGAAGAAATTAAGAAAAAAGATATTTCCGCCTATATTTCTTTGAGATTGAGCAATATTGCGATTGAGGATAACCGTATCCATGTCGGGGAAAACCCGGAATACGGAATTTCTTTCGAAGTTTTTAAAGAAAAGATTGAATCCATTAAAAACATATTTTCCGAAAACGGATATGAAATATGCATGAAAGAAATCGAAAAGTCCGGAGCGGATTCGGGGAAATCGGTAATTAAGGCGAAGGATGAAAAGTTCGAATCACTTTCGGAAGATATGAAAGATTCGTACAGAAAATTAAAAACCTTGTTTCCGGGAAAAGAGATAATCATAAAGGAAATAACATCATAGATTAAATTTATCAGTCATGAACAGGAGGAAAATAAATGGCAAAAAAACTCAGAAGTTTAGGTGGAAAAAGTTACAGGCAAGCTTCCGGCAAAAAACCCGATATGAACGAAATTATGAAACAGGCAACGAAGGCACAGGAAGAGATGAAGAAAATCGAAGAAGAGTTCGCTTTGAAGAAATTCGAGGCTACTTCGGGAGGCGGCGCCGTCAAGATAATAATGACAGGTGATCACAGAATCGAAACGCTTGACTTTGACGATGATTTACTCGAAGAAAAAGAAGATCTTAAAGATATGATTACCGCTGCATTAAATCAAGTGATAGAGACGATAGAAAAAGAAAAAGAAGAATCCATGAATTCGATTACAGGGGGACTCGGACTACCGGATCTTGGCTTTTGATTTCGGAGAATTTGTGTTATAATCTCTGTGAAAAAAAGCACAATACTTAAAAAATTTTTTGGAGGTGTAGTTCAAATGTCAAACATTAAACTTGCAATCAATGGTTTTGGCAGAATCGGAAGATTAGTTTTTCGTGAAATGATGAAAAGAGGTGGTTATGAAGTAGTATTGATAAATGACCTCACAGATTCGAAAACGTTAGCGCATTTACTGAAATATGATTCCGTACACGGAAAATTCAACGGAACTGTTGAAGCAAACGATAATGGGATAGTCGTCAACGGAAAAGAAATAAAAATTACCGCAATTAAAAATCCTGCGGAACTTCCGCTCAAAGAAATGGGAGTAGACATAATAATCGAGTCTACGGGTATTTTCAGAAACAACGAGAAATGTCAGGCGCATATCAACGCCGGTGCCAAGAAAGTTGTCGTGACAGCTCCTGCAAAGGGTGCCATCGATGCCACCGTAGTCATGGGAGTAAATGATGATGTACTCACCCCCGAGATGAAGGTAATTTCCAACGCTTCCTGCACCACCAACTCAATCGCTCCTACCATAAAAGTTATAAATGATAAATTCGGGATTGAGAGAGGCTTAATGACAACAATACATTCATACACGAATGACCAGAGAATTCTCGATCTTCCCCACAGCGATTTAAGAAGAGCAAGAGCGGCTGCAGTCAGCATGATTCCGACATCTACGGGAGCGGCAAAGGCCGTCGGACTGGTTATCCCCGAACTTAAAGGAAAACTCGACGGAATGGCAGTAAGAGTTCCTACTCCTGACGGATCGCTGACTGACCTCACAGTGACTCTCAGAACGGAAACAACTGCGGAAGAAGTCAACGCACTTATCAAAGAGGCTTCTGAAGGACCACTCAAGGGTATTCTCGGTTACACCGACGAACCTATTGTGAGCTGCGACATCATTGGATCCACCGTTGCCGGTATATTCGATTCCGAACTTACGAAAGTCATTGACGGCAAATTCCTCAAAGTGGCATGCTGGTACGACAACGAATACGGATACAGTTGCAAAGTTGTCGACCTTGTAGATAAGCTTGAAAAAATGTTATAAGCTGAAATAAAAATTAAGGGCACAGGAAACTGTGCCCTTAATGACATATACGCTTTACACAGGAGGTTATCATGGATAAACTGACTATAAGAGATGTTGATTTAAACGGGAAAAAAGTGTTGATGAGGGTTGATTTCAACGTACCGCTTGATAAAACGACAGGGAAAGTTACGGACGACAACAGGATTGTAGCTGCGTTGCCGACTATAAAATATGCTTTGGATAAAAATGCGAGAGTTATACTCATGTCACACTTGGGAAGACCAAAAGACGGACCGGATCCGAAATATTCACTAAAACCGGTTGTTGAAAGATTATCCGAATTACTCGGACAGGAAGTGAAATTTTCAAATGAATTCGTCGGTCCGGAATCCGAAAAAATGGTCGGCGAATTGAAAAACGGAGAAGTGCTGGTACTTGAAAACACGAGATTCGATAAAAGAGAAAAGAAAAATGATCCGGAATTATCCGCCGAACTGGCGAAATACGGAGATATTCACGTGAACGATGCCTTCGGAACAGCTCACAGGGGACATGCTTCGAATGTGGGAGTAACCCAGCACCTGCTTTCGGTCGCAGGTTTTCTTCTTGAAAAAGAAATTGAATTCCTCGGCAAAGTCATAGAAAATCCGGAAAAACCATATGTTGCCATTCTGGGTGGAGCCAAAGTATCCGATAAAATTGGAGTTATAGAAAATCTGATTAACAAAGCCGACAAATTGATTATCGGCGGAGCCATGATGTTTACATTCTGGAAAGCCATGGGATTTGAAACCGGTAATTCACTTGTTGAAGAAGATAAAGTAGATCTCGCGCTTGAACTCATAAACAAAGCGAAAGAAAAAGGTGTAAAACTCGTGCTTCCGGTGGACACACTTGCAGCGGAAAAAATCGAAGCAGGTGCCCCGGCGGAAACGGTGACCTCTTCACAGGGAGTTCCGGCTGGATTTATGGGGCTCGACATAGGTCCCGAATCGATAAGCCTTTTCAAATCCGAACTCAAAAATGCAAAAACGGTCATTTGGAACGGTCCTATGGGCGTATTTGAAATAGAAGATTTCGCAAAGGGTACCGAAGAAATCGCCAAAACACTTGCGGAAATGAAAGATGCGGTGACAGTAATCGGAGGCGGCGACAGCGCTGCGGCGATTGCGAAATTCGGGTTGAAGGAACAGGTTTCACATGTTTCCACGGGCGGCGGAGCATCACTTGAAATGCTCGAAGGGATAGAATTGCCCGGTGTGAAGAGCCTTGCCGATAAAAAAAAACGACCGGTTCTGATTGCCGGTAACTGGAAAATGTACAAGACCCCGTCTCAGGCGATGAGTTTTTCGAGAAAACTGCTGACGCTGGTCGGTGATCACAAAGAAAACGTGCAAATCGCCATATGCCCGACCTATGTTTGTCTGCCGGGAGTTATGGATATTTTAAGGGAAACCGGTATAAAAGTAGGTGCACAGAATATGTGGCCAAAGGATGAGGGAGCGTATACCGGAGAAATATCTCCCGATATGCTGAAAGAACTCGAAGTGGAGTTTGTCATACTTGGCCATTCCGAAAGAAGGGCATATTTCGGTGAGACTGACGATTTTGTCAATGAAAAAGTCAAAGTGGCTTTGAAAAAAGGATTAACACCGATTTTCTGCCTCGGTGAAGTACTTGAAGAAAGGGAATCCGGAAAAACCTTCGACGTGTTGAAAAGACAGACATTGGAAGGACTCAAAGGGCTTTCGGCGGATGAGATGCTGGAAACGGTAGTCGCCTATGAACCTGTTTGGGCTATAGGAACCGGAAAAGTTGCAACACCGGAACAGGCTCAGGAAGCGATAGCCTTTATAAGGTCGATTATTAGTGAAATGTTTGGAGAAGCGACTGCCGAAAAAGTACAGATACTGTACGGCGGAAGCATAAAGCCCGATAATTTTGAAGGGATACTCGCCAAACCCGATATAGACGGTGGCCTGGTCGGCGGAGCCAGCCTGAAGGAAAGTTTTTCCGAATTGGTTTGCATAGCTGAAAAATTCACATTATAAATCAAAAAGGCGTTTTCTGAACGGAAACGCCTTTTTAAGATTTTAAATATTTTATATCCTATTCCCGGCGATGCCGGGTTTTTCCTTTTTCATCATATACATCTTGTTATCGGCTCTTGAGATATCTTCCATTATGTTGCCACTGTATTTGACCATTCCGTAGCTGAAATTACCGAGATTTTTAAACGAATTCAAATAGAACTCGTCTTTAACCCTTGACATAATACGTATAACGTTTTTCCTCTTGCAGTTTCTGAGAATCGCGAGAAATTCATCTCCGCCAATTCTTATAACCACATCTTCGTTTCTTACATGAGATCTTAATACCTTGACGAACTCTACTATAAGCCTGTCACCTTCGTCGTGTCCGTAATTATCGTTAACGTGCTTCAAATTATCCATATCCATAAGTACAATGTAATCGGAATTCCCGTAATCTATCTCATACAGTATGTTTCTGTTGAATATTCCCGTCAACGGATCTTTCATCGATTTGTTAACCGCGGTTTCTTTTTCAAGCCTTATAACTTTGATGTTCGTAACTATAAAAAAGGCTATACCCACTACACCTATCAACTGTCCGTAAGGATTTAAAAAGAAATGATTCACGTCGTTTATCCTCAATATTATGTCATGTATTAAAATCAATCCCAAAAACGTCAGAGTGAACAACTGCCTGGTATTCTTCGCAAACAGTATTTCCAGGAAGATAATCGTAATTCCGGAGAAATTGATAAGATTTCCAATATTCGTGAAGAATATGAAATTGTCCATGTCAAACTGTACCGCCAGGATGATAATCATCGCCACCTGGACGAACAAAAACAATCTGGAAATCTTTATCTTTAAATTCAGTACCAACTCTATCCCGCGCATGAGACAGAAAACGCATATGTGGGAAGAGATATAAAAAATTTTTTCAAGAAAAATATAGTTTTGCAAAGTTCCGCGTGTCTCGGTATATACTCTGTTTGCCAGGAACATCGCCGAAAAAACGAGTGCCATTCCCAGAAACTGGTATGTGTTTTTAACTTCGGTGAGCGCAAAAGACATAAAAATCAAAACTATTCCCATCATGAGTACGACGGAAACTGTAGAATTTATCGCATCGCTCTTGAGTAAGTTATGCAGCTGGATACGAGAGATGAAATTCTCTCTTTTGACCGGAAACGGGCTGGAAACCATGCTCACTTTTCCGAGGCCTTTCAGTTCGATACCGATAATCGACTTATCTTCGGCGAAATTCATAGAGAAATCCAAAGCTTTGGGATATAAAACGGCGGTTAAATTTTTCTCGTCACCCTTTATCCCTGTTTGAATACCGTTCATGTAGAGTTTAATAACTCCGGCGTCAACCTCCGGGACGATCAGAGAGTCGCAGTCACCCTTATCTGCTTCCGTATGGAATTTTACATAGACATTTTTATCGCCTTTTAAAATGAAAGGAAATTTCAAATTCATGCCTATGAGTTCCGGATCGGAACAGTCGGATATTTTCCAAACGAGGCAGGAAGAGCTGTCCTCAATTTTCAGAGAATTCACTGAAAAAAACAATATAAAAAAAAGCAATATACCCAAAACTGCAGGTATTATTTTGTCGCTTAAAATTCTTCTCATGATTAAACCGCCCGTAAGAGTTCCGCTCCAGCTGATTGTAAATCATTTTTGTAACATTACAATTAAATAATAATCTTTTGATTCTTTTTTATTATATTTTCAATATATAAAATTCTAAAATAAATTGTGAAGCGAAAAATGTTTATTCAATTGCTAACTTCTTAAGATGTGGTTTTATCACATTTTATCATGATCTGTCTAAATAAATGCGGAAAGCTGAAATCGGAACAAAAAACGTATTATGTTATTCCGTATCCGAAAATGATTAAAAAGATCCGGCAATTCATTCCATTCACATTCGAACGACGAATGAATATAAGTCTTTTTAGATAGTCCATATTCTATCATTTTATTTATAAAGCAGTTTTAAAATATTTAAAGAAAGCTAAACAGGTTGATTAGTCACGATTATCTTAAATTACGATGATTATATAAATGTAATTAATGTGTGGATAAGGAAACAAAATCTATGATAGAATAAACGGAGAAAGACATTTTTAATAACGGGGGAGATAAAAATGCTCGATAATTTTCACATCGGCGAGTCTATGAGCATCAAATTGGATGATATACTGCCGGAGTATCCTGTTTTTGAAGAGGTAAGAAGGGCGCCTAAAAGAGAGCTCACACTCAACCGGGAAGAAATCAAAACCGCCTTGAAAAATGCGGTCAGATATGTTCCCGAATCACTGCATGAAAAATTGATTCCGGAGTTTTACGAAGAGTTGAAAACCAAAGGCAGAATATACGGATACCGATTCAGGCCGGAAGGCTGCATCAAAGGAAAACCCATAGACGAATATAAAGGCAATTGCATTGAAGGAAAGGCTTTCCAGGTTATGATAGACAACAATCTCGATTTCGAGGTGGCGTTGTATCCTTATGAACTCGTTACCTACGGGGAAACCGGTCAGGTGTGCCAGAACTGGATGCAATACAGGCTGATAAAAAAGTATCTCGAAGCGCTTACGGATGAACAAACACTTGTCATCATGTCTGGCCACCCTTTGGGATTGTTCAAATCGCATAAGTCGAGCCCGCGCATAGTCATAACCAATGCCCTCATGATAGGTTTATTCGATGATCAGGACAACTGGAACCGCGCACAGGCGATGGGGGTTGCAAATTACGGGCAGATGACTGCAGGAGGCTGGATGTACATAGGTCCCCAGGGCATAGTGCATGGCACCTATAACACATTGCTGAATGCCGGTAGGCTCAAGCTCGGAATACCCGAAACCGGTGATTTGAAAGGCAAGCTCTTCGTCTCTTCCGGTCTGGGAGGAATGAGCGGCGCACAGGGAAAAGCCGTGAAGATTGCGAACGGAGTAGGAATAATCGCCGAAGTGGATTATTCGAGGATCAAAACAAGACTTGACCAGGGGTGGATAGACATATGTACGAATTCCCCCGAAGAAGCTTTTGGTAAGGCGGAATCCTTCATGGCGAACGGGGAAAATTCCGCGATAGCTTTTCATGGAAATATAATCGATTTACTTGAATACGCTGTTGAAAAGAGTATAAAAATCGACCTACTTTCAGACCAGACATCATGCCATGCGCAATATGACGGCGGATACTGTCCACAGGGACTCACTTTCGAGCAGAGGACGGAATTGTTGAACACCGACAAGGAAGAGTTTAAAAAATTGGTAGACATAAGTCTGATAAAGCATTTTGAATTGGTGAGAAGTCTTGTGAATAATGGCACATATTTCTTCGATTATGGCAACAGTTTTATGAAATCCGTTTTCGATGCCGGTGCGAAAGAGATATCCAAAAACGGTATCAATACCAACGATGGATTTATTTTTCCATCCTATGTTGAAGACATAATGGGCCCCATGCTTTTTGATTACGGGTACGGACCTTTCAGGTGGGTGTGCCTCAGCGGAAAGCATGAGGACTTGATCAGAACAGACAAAGCTGCCATGGAATGCATCGATCCGAATAGACGCGGGCAGGATAAAGACAATTACGAATGGATAAAAAATGCCGAGAAAAATGCGCTCGTGGTGGGAACACAGGCGAGGATTCTTTATCAGGATGCTTTGGGGAGAAGAGATATTGCACTGAAGTTCAACGAAATGGTCCGAAACGGCGAAGTCGGTCCGATAATGCTCGGAAGAGACCATCATGACACAGGCGGAACTGATTCTCCATTTCGAGAAACATCAAATATAAAAGACGGCAGCAATGTGATGGCCGATATGGCAACACAATGCTTCGCAGGAAATGCGGGGAGGGGAATGAGTCTTGTCGCATTGCATAACGGCGGAGGCGTCGGTATCGGAAAATCCATTAACGGTGGATTCGGAATGGTACTTGATGGCAGCGAAAGAGTCGATGAAATACTTAGAAAAGTCATTCCATGGGATGTTATGGTGGGAGTTTCGAGACGTTCATGGGCGAGAAACGAAAATTCGATTTCCACATCGGTGGAATACAATCTGAGCAACAAAGGGGAAGACCACATCACAATTCCTTATCTGGCTGACGACAAACTTATAGACAAAGTTGTGGAAAATGAAATTCTGTGATTGTGACAGCCCGTGTTTTCGCCATTATACAAATCACGGTTAAAAGAACAATTGTGTAAATTGTATTGCATTGGTTATACGCAAGGTTTTCGATGATCACAATGAAAGAGACTTTCCGTCTTGAAGAACATTTATGTTATCTTTCATTAAAGGACTTCAAACAAGCATTTATTGAAAAACAGAGCATTAATAGGTATCAGGAAGTATAGGCATATAAATCGTGAATAATCAATTTTATTGAACTTTTAGGGTACATTCCGATGTTTGGGAAATTTATAACTTGTGTGTAGAATAGAAGCGGTAGAGATATTAAATTTTTTTCTTTATATAGGAGGTAAGTTGTGAGCCTTTACGAGAATGCCGTTAAACAGTTTAACAAAGCAGCTGATGTAATGAATCTCGATGTATGTATGAGAGATGTTCTTTCCAAACCAAAAAGAGAACTCACCGTCAATTTCCCGGTGAGGATGGATGATGGAAGCGTAAAAGTATTCACCGGTCACAGGGTTCAGCATAACGTCGCGAGAGGTCCCGCAAAAGGCGGAATCAGGTATCATCAGGATGTTTCACTCGATGAAGTCAAGGCACTCGCTTTCTGGATGACATGGAAAGGTGCGGTTGTAGGTATTCCTTACGGCGGAGGAAAAGGTGGAGTTCAGGTAGATCCTTCACTTCTTTCCATGGGAGAACTGGAAAGACTTTCCAGAAGGTATTTTTCTGAAATACAGATAATCATCGGAGAAGACAGGGATATTCCTGCTCCGGATGTCAACACGAACGGCCAGATCATGGCATGGTTCATGGATACATACAGCATGAATGTCGGACATTCCGTACTCGGAGTAGTTACGGGAAAACCTCTCGAAATCGGAGGTTCCCTCGGAAGAACCGAAGCAACAGGCCGTGGCGTGAGAGTGTGCGCCGAAGAAGTCGTGAAATACCTCAATGATAAAGGAACAATGAACAAGAGCATCGATCAGATGACCATAGCCGTACAGGGCTTTGGAAATGTTGGCCAGTATGCCGCATTGCTCATACAGAAAGAACTCGGCGGAAAAATAGTCGCGATCAGCGATGTTTCCGGCGGACTTTACAATTCCAACGGTTTTGATATCGAAGACGTAATGGAATATGTCGCACAGAACAAGGTTATCAAAGGTTACCCGAAAGCTGAAAGTGAAATATCCAACTCAGAACTTCTTGAACTCGATGTGGATATGCTCGTTCCGGCGGCTCTTGAAAATCAGATTACCGAGAAAAATGCAGACAGTATAAAGGCAAAGATAATTGTAGAAGGTGCAAACGGACCCACAACTCCGGAAGCCGATGAAATACTCAACAAAAAAGGTGTTATCATAGTTCCTGACTTCCTCGCGAATGCAGGCGGAGTTACCGTTTCCTATTTCGAATGGGTACAGAGTTTGCAGTGGTTCTTCTGGGAACACGACGATGTGAACAAAGCGCTTCACAGAATCATGAGAAAGGCATTCTCCGATGTTGCAAAGGCAGGAGAAAAGTTCGACACAGATTTGAGATCCGCCGCCTACGCGGTATCCATAGAGAAAGTTGCCCAGGCTACAAAACTCAGAGGAATTTATCCCTGATCGTGATTTTATAAATATTGATATAAAAAAAACGGCCCTTGGGCCGTTTTTTTTATTCGTTATTTTGTATAGCCAGAGTGGACAGTATAGATATCTCAACCGCTTTTAGCAGAGTGTTTTTATCCATACTCGACAAAGCCGGTCTGTCAAGCACCTGTTCATACATGAAAGGAACGTGGATGAAGCCGGTTTTTTCGGGGTATCCGTGTTTTTTTGCAAAATTCAGGGCGAGGTACATGCCGTAGTTGCAAATGTAGGTTCCCGCACTGTTCGATATACTCGCCGGTATTTTATTAAGATGAAGATCTTCCAATATCTTTCTCACAGGCAGTGTTGAAAAATAAGCGGTTTCGCCGTCTTTGTCTATGAGTTCGTCTACCGGCTTGTTACCGTCGTTGTCAGGTATTCTCACATCTAAAATGTTTATGGCTACCCGTTCGAGGTTTATATCGTTTATCTTGCCGCTTAAACCCGTCATTATCAATATGTCCGGTTTTTTTTCCTCAAGTATTGAAATTAGCATATCAGCGGTTCTTTTTACGGAAACCGGCATGAGAATACCTTCAACAACCGTACCGTTGCTTAAAACTCTTCCGTTGATGTTTTCGGCGATATATTTGGTGGGATTGTCTTTTTCTCCGCCAAAAGGCTCAAATCCGGTTACTATGATTTTTTTTGTCAATTCATTTCCCCCTTGCGAAGTTAAAAATTTTTGATCTTTCCGGCAAAATGTTAAAAGAATTTCTGAAATCACAGATTTCTTTTCTGTCAATGGAAACCAACAGCAGGTTTTCCTGCATATCAGCGCTCGCGACTATCTCACCGGCAGGAGACACGGCCATAGTGGAACCCGTATACACTATTTTTCTTTTTGAAGTCCTGTTTATACCCAACACCCAGGATTGGTTTTCTATAGCCCTGGCCGTAAGCAGCGACTGCCATATGTCTTTTCTCCTTGAAGGCCAATTTGCGGGAACTATGAAAACATCCGGCTGGTTGGTCAAATCGTTCTCGAAGAATATTTCGGGGAATCTCACTTCAAAACATATCGCGATTTTGACTTTCAAACCTCTGAACTCAAATATACGTCTGTCGGTGCCCCTGCAGACTCCCTTATCTTCGTTTCCTATCGCAAAAAGACTTTGCTTGTACTGTTCGCAGATTATCGAACCGTCTTTTCCTATTATTGAATAGCAATTGTAAATTTCGTTGTTCTCTTCTTTGAAGAATCCGATACCCGCACCTATATTCATTTCTCTGCATTTTTTGGATATTTCCCGCAGGTAATCGTTTTGTACAAGCGCCTTCATATTTTCATGAAAATCGGATGGAAATCCGGTTATGCAGGTCTCCGGAAAAAGCAGCATATCCATTTTCCCGGCTGCACCACGTTCTAAAAATGACAGTATTCTGGAAAAATTCTTTTCACTCTCGTTTTGAATTATATCCATCTGAACCAATCCGAATCTGGTTTCTTCGTAATTTTCTTCAAAACTATCCGTTTTTACGACAGGTTTTTCGGATTCTTCAAAAGACACGGATTCAAAATCTTCCCGCATGAGCTCATCTGCCTCGCTGACTTTACTTCTCGGCACCCATGTGAGCCTGACATTTCCCAACGAATCGAGCATTTTTTTTGCCTGCAGGTAAAGAGGTATCAAAGTGTTTTTTTTCACCGAATACTCACCGCGTATCTGTTTGCAAACCAGCTGAGAATCCGAATAAATTTCGACCTCATCCGTTATGTTTCTTTCTCCGACGTATTTCAAAGCGTTTATTAAGGCACTGTATTCTGCCTCGTTGTTCGTGGAGGCTATGTTCCGCCACACGTTAGAATAAATCCTCCTGCTGCCTTCGTAAACCACAATGGCGCAGTCGCCGTTTCCGCTTCCGTCAATTTTTATCAAATACAATAAACTCTACCTGCCTATGTCTTTCCTGAAGAAAGAATTCTCAAACTGAATTTTATCAATTATACTATAAGCTTCGCCGACGGCTTCATCCAAATTATTTCCGCATGAGCTTACGCTCAGCACCCTGCCGCCTGATGAAAACATACGGTTCTCTTTTATACAGGCGCCTGATACGAATATCTTTCCCTTTTTCGGATCCGGCAATGTTATTTCAAATCCGGTTTCATATTTACCGGGATATCCTTTTGAAGCGAGAACCACCACACAGTTGCTCGAATCCTTCCATTCGGGTTCTATTTCGTTTAATTTTCCTTCATGTGCCGATCTCAGTAAATCGGAAAAATCAGTTTTTAAAAGCGGCAGTACCGCCTGAGTCTCCGGATCACCCATTCTCATATTGTATTCGAGAAGATGACATCCTTTTTCCGTCACCATAAGTCCGAAGAAGATTATACCGCAGAAATCCATATTCTCATTCTTAAGTCCTTCAAGTGTCGGAATCAAAATATTTTTTTCAAAGTCGTGAAAATGATTTTCAGAAAAAAATGGATTCGGAGATACGACACCCATTCCCCCGGTATTTGGTCCGATATTCCCGTCATAAGCCTGTTTGTGGTCTTTGGCTGATAAAAACGGAAGTATTGTTTTGCAATCTGTTATAGAAAGAATTGAAACTTCAAAACCTTCGAGATATTCTTCGATAACCACTTTATCGCACTTGTATATTTTATCGAGCGATTCATCCGGAGAATTACTTACCAGAACTCCTTTTCCGCCTTCAAGACCGTCGGATTTTATCACTACGGGATGTTTTTTGCTTTTCAGATACTTTGCCGCTTCTTCCATGTCTTCAAAAATCTCGTATTCCGCCGTTCTTATTCCGTATTTTTTCATGAAGTTTTTCGCGTAAGATTTACTGCCCTCAAGCATGGCGGCTTTTTTATCCGCTCCGATTATCCTGAGTCCTTTATCTCTGAAAATGTCGACAATGCCTTCCACCAAAGGCAATTCGGGACCGACAAACGTGTAATCCACTCCCATTCGCGCGGCGAAATCCGCAAGTTCATAATAATCTGTAATATTTATATTCTCACATTTATTTTCAAGAAAAGTGCCCCCGTTCCCGGGAGCACAGTATATTTTATCCACTTTTTCACTTTCAGCCAGTTTCCATGAAATGGCATGTTCTCTTCCACCGCTGCCTATAACAAGAAATTTCATATTCCACCTCATCAATGCATAAAATGCCTTATACCCGTAAAGACCATGGAAATTCCGTATTTATCGCATGCTTCTATGGATTCGCCGTCACGCACCGAGCCTCCGGGTTGTACGATGGCTTTTATTCCATATTTATGGGCTTCCTCGACTACGTCGGAAAACGGAAAGAACGCATCCGAAGCCAGGATGGCTCCCTGGGGATTGTCGGACCTTTCAAGCGCTTCCTTCGCTGCCCAGATTCTGTTAACCTGACCACCGCCTATTCCGAGAGTTCTGCCGTTCTTAACCACCACAATGGAATTGGACTTCACGTATTTTACGACTTTCATACCGAAAATCATATCGTCTATTTCGTTTTTGCTTACATCTTTTTTCGTCACGCATTTCAGATCTTCGAGCAATCTGCCGTCCGAAGACTGCACGAGTACCGCACCGTCTATACTTACTACCTGATGAGTCTGGCACGGCTTTACGACTGCCTTTATTATTCTCAGATTCTTCTTGGCCATAAGAACGTCGAGCGCTTCCCGATCGAAATCCGGAGCGATCACGATTTCAAAAAACAGTTTCTTTAATTCCAGGCTCGTCTGCAAATCGACTTTTCTGTTGAATGCGACTATTCCCCCGTAAATCGAAACGGGATCGCATTCATAGGCATACTTGTATGCGGTAATCAAATCGTCGGCAACCGCAACTCCGCATGGAGAATTGTGTTTCAGTGCACAGCAGGCTGTTTCGTCAAATTCGTTGACGGTTTTCCAGGCTATGTCCATATCCTTGTAGTTGTTGTAGGAAAGTTCCTTTCCGTGAATCTGTTCAAAACTGTTCATCGCACCCGATTCCGAGGAATTTTCATAGACGGCGCCGGTTTGATGGGGATTTTCCCCGTATCTGAGATCATTCTTCTTTTTAAGCGACATCGTATAGTAATCAGGATACTCTTCTTCGAGCAGAAAATTGCTTATGGCTGCATCGTATGCGGAAACAAGGTTGAATACTTTTCCCGCAAGTTTTTTCCTTGTCTGCAAATCAACGCTGCCTGTGTTTTCAAGCTGTTCCTGTACATCGTTGTAGCTGTCGGGATTGCATATCACTATCACGTCGTTGAAATTCTTCGCAGCCGAACGGAGCATTGTTGGACCGCCTATGTCTATGAATTCTATCTTCTCGTCAAAGGAAATATTCTCTTTTACCTTTTCGAAAAAAGGATAAAGATTCACAACAACCATGTCTATGGTTCCGATGTTTTCATCTTCGAGAATATTCATATGTTCCCTGTTTTCCCTTATTGCGAGAATTCCGGCATGAACTACCGGATGAAGAGTCTTAACCCTTCCGTCGAGGATCTCCCTGAACCCCGTGAGCTCGCTTATATCTTTCACTTCTATGCCCTTATTCTTAAGGTGTGTGTACGTTCCCCCGGTGGAAATTATTTCCACTCCCCGTGCGGATAAAAAATGTGCGAAATCCGCAATACCGGATTTATCATAAACACTTATCAATGCCCTTTTTATCATCTTCACATCTCCTATAATATTTTTACTTTTCTGCCCTCTATACCGATTCTGTTTTCGGCAAATAATTTAATCGACTCGACGAATATTTCATGTTCGCACACGAGTATTTTTTTCTGAAGAGATTCCGCCGTATCGTTTTCATCTACGGAGACGGTTTTCTGCATCACAATGGGACCGCTATCCGTTCCCGAATCCACGAGATGCACCGTACATCCGGATACTTTCACACCGTAATCGACAGCGGCCTGATGCACTTTAAGGCCGTACATACCATCTCCGCAGAAAGACGGGATGAGCGAAGGGTGTACGTTTAGTATTCTGTTTTTAAATCTCGTTATTATCTCACCCTTCAAAATTGAGAGAAAACCTGCGAGCACAACCAGATCGACATCATCCGGTATAAGTGAATTTATCCTGTCGGAAAGCCCGTCGCCGTGCTCTTTTTTTGAGACAATTTCATAGTCGATTCCTTTGTCCTTCGCGCGCTGAACGGCAAACGCATTTTTCTTATCCGAAATCACGACACTTATACTGCAGTTAAGATACCCGTTTTCTATTGAATCGATGATCGCCTGAAGATTAGTGCCTCCGCCTGACACCAAAACGGCTATTTTATACATATTCTCTCTCCGGTATCCGTGACATAGCCTATTTCAAACGATTTAAACCCTTTTCCGTTCAGAAAAGACAGCGCGCATTCGGTTTCTTCTTTTTTTACGCAGATCACGAACCCTATTCCCATGTTGAATGTATTGTACATGTCCTCTTTCGTCAATCCGGTTTGCATGAGTCTATTAAATATCGGATGGATTTCGAAGGAATTCCCGTTTATAACGGCAGTGTGCCTGTCGTTTGCGAACATTCTCGGTATGTTTTCTATGAATCCTCCGCCTGTTATATGCGCCATACCTCTGATCCCGACTTTTTCCATCAGTTCCAGAATCGGTTTCACGTATATTCTCGTAGGCTCAAGCAAAGTTTCTCCGATTTTTCTGCCTTCGAATGTTTCATCTAAATCCTTAATCAGCTTCCTGACCAGTGAGTAACCGTTACTGTGTACTCCCGACGAAGAAATTCCGATCAACACATCACCGTTTTCTATTTTGCTGCCGTCAATTATCTTTTCCTTTTCCACTATTCCGGTACAGAACCCGGCGATGTCATATTCCCCTTCGGGATAAAATCCGGGCATTTCCGCCGTTTCTCCACCTACCAGTGAACAACCCGACATTATGCATCCGTCCGATACACCTTTTACTATTTCCGAAGCTATTTTTGAATTCAGTTTGCCGCATGCGATATAGTCCAGAAAATAAAGGGGTTTTGCACCATGGCACAGAATGTCATTTACGCACATTGCCACACAGTCTATGCCGACAGTATCGTATTTGTCCATTTTAAATGCTATTTCGAGTTTCGTGCCTACGCCATCCGTTCCGGATACCAGCACCGGGTTTTTGTAGCCTTCCCCGATTTCGAAAAAAGCGCCGAAGCTGCCTATTCCGCTTAACACGTTTGAAGTGAAAGTTTTTTGGGCATGTTCGCGGATTAGCTTCACGGCTTCATATCCTTCTTCTATATTTACACCTGCTTCTTTATATGCCTTCATTTCAATCCTCCCCAATAGGTGCGGAAATCGGATAAGTGCCTGTGAAACACCCGAGGCAAAAGTCGTTTTTTCTCTCAAGTGATTCGAGCAATCCGTCTATGGAAAGATATGCGAGAGAATCGGCGCCTATCTGTTTGCATATTTCCACACATTCATATTTTGAACCTATCAATTCTCGCCTTGTAGAAATGTCTATACCGAAATAACACGGATATTTGACGGGAGGAGAGGATATTCTCATGTGCACTTCTTTCGCACCCGCATTTTTAAGTATCTGAACAAGATGTTTGCTTGTCGTGCCCCGTACTATCGAATCGTCTATGATAACCACTCTTTTCCCCTCGACGTTCGACTTCAAAGCGTTGAGCTTGACATGTACCGACTTGTCACGCAATTCCTGCGTCGGGGAAATGAAAGTCCTTCCCACGTATTTGTTTTTTATCAAAGTTATTCCGTATGGAATACCCGAAGCGTTGGAATACCCGACTGCGGCCGCTACTCCCGAATCGGGAACACCGGTTACTATATCCGCCTGCACGGGTGATTCGTCGTAAAGAATTTCCCCCGCCCTGACCCGCGACTTGTACACTTCTATCCCGTCGATTATGCTGTCCGGTCTCGCAAAGTATATGTATTCAAAGGAGCATGTGGCACATTCCGCTCTCTCGGCGAACTTTATCGATTTGATTCCGCTGTCGTCCACAATAACTATTTCACCGGGTTCAACATCTCTCAGATACGATGCTCCCACGGTATCGAGCGCGCATGTTTCCGAACATATCACATAACTTCCGTCTTTTTCGCCTATGCAAAGCGGACGTATTCCGTTCGGATCGCGGACACCTATCAGCTTGCCTTCGGTCAGTATCACGATGGCATAAGATCCCTTTATTGCCTGTATGGCTTCGGTGACAGCCCTTTCCATTCCGCGCTTCGCACCTCTTGCGATTAGGTTCAAAATCACTTCCGAATCCGAAGATGTCTGGAAAATAGCTCCGGCATCTTCGAGCAGTTCCCTTATTATATCCGCATTTGTCAGATTTCCGTTGTGTGCTATGGCTACGGTTCCCAGCTTGTACCTTCCGAGTATGGGCTGCGCGTTATCTATATGGCTGGCTCCGGTTGTGGAATAACGAACGTGTCCGATCGATATTCTGCCGTCGAGCGTTTTCAGGGAATCCTCATCGAAAACATCCGATACCAATCCCATTCCCTTCTTTATATTAACCTGTGAATCATTCCATGAAACTATTCCGCAGCTCTCCTGACCCCTGTGCTGCAATGAGTAAAGGCCGTAATATGTTATGACTCCGGTCTGGTCTATTTCGGGTGTGAAAATCCCGAAAACCCCACACTCTTCTTTCATCTTGTCTTCTGTCATCAACTATCCCTTGAACTCCCTTGCTTTTTGCAATATTTTCTGATAGGCTTCCTTAACATTTCCGAGATCCCTGCGGAATCTGTCTTTGTCGAGTTTCTCGCCGGTCTGTTTATCCCAGAATCTGCAGGTATCGGGTGATATTTCATCTGCGAGCAGTATCTCGTCACCGTATTTCCCGAATTCGAGTTTGAAATCCACGAGTTTTATTCCCTGTTCGTCGAAGAATTCGGAAAGAATCGTATTTATCTCCCGTGTGATGCCGTAAATAGTATCGAGCTCTTCGAAAGTAGCGGCGCCGATTCCCACAGCGTGATAATCGTTTATGAGAGGATCTCCCAGACTGTCGTCCTTGTAGCTGAGTTCGAGCACGGTTGTTTTCAGAGGATAGCCCTCTTCCAGGCCAAGCCTTTTTGCCATACTGCCTGCGGCCACATTTCTGACGATTACTTCCAGAGGAATTATGCTCACTTTTTTGCACAGCTGTTCTCTTTCGTTAAGTTTTTTGATGAAATGGGTTTTTATCCCTTTGCTTTCGAGCAGTGAGAAGATTATCGAAGTGATTTCGTTGTTGAAAACGCCTTTGTCTTCTATGGTTCCTTTTTTTTCACCGTTGAATGCGGTCGCATCGTCTTTGTAATGTACTATTACCTCGGTATCACAATCTGTTCTGAATATTTTTTTCGCCTTTCCCTCGTAAAGCATTTCAAGTTTTTCCATTTATAGCTCAACCCCTTCTGAATTGTCTTTTATAAAGTTTTCCTTCATGGTTTTCCTGTATTCCCTCAAAGAAATTTTTATTTCCGGATACTTAACGGCGAGTATCTCGGCTGCGAGCATTCCCGCATTAAAACTGTTGTTGATTCCCACGGTCGCCACCGGTATGGATTTTGGCATCTGCACTATCGAGTAAAGAGAATCAACACCGCCAAGCTGAGCGTTTATCGGTACTCCTATTACCGGAAGGGTAGTGTGTGCGGCGATTACCCCGGGTAAGTGGGCGGAAAGTCCGGCCCCCGCTATTATACATTCAAATCCGTTTTCTTCCAGGGAAGATACGGTTTCCACAAGTTTTTCGGGAATTCTGTGAGCTGACATAATGTAAGCTTCATAACAGATATTAAATTCCTTAAGGGCTTTCCCCGCGCCCTTCATAACTTCGACATCCGATTTGCTACCCATGAAAACAGCGACTTTCATCTGAATTTCCCTCCTAAAAATAAAAATCTACCATCGACAAGGTAAATTCGATGGTAGACTGAATAACAATACAAATATATAGAACCATTAAATGTTCTATTCCATTGAACTCACCCATAGTAAAAGGATTATCGGTCCTTCTGTAGAAACTGCCGAACCGTATTATCGGCAATATATGGATGAAATAAATTCATTTCCGCATGATTTTATCACATTTCCTTATTTTTGTAAAATCCTCCATTTCAAATTAAAATGGACTTCATCCATAAATTCCATCGTCTATTTCTTCCCTGAAAAGATGGTATATTGATTTGCCCGTTACCGAATCAAAATGATGCTTTATATCGAATATCTTGCGCCATTTATCGTACGAAAAGGCATCGTATCCATGTCGTGATACGACATCGTAAAATCTTTTCTCTATTATCGTAATTCCGCCCGGAAGTGATATTGCGTCGCAAAGCTGTATCAACAGATCGTATTCGTCGTATTCCGTATTTTTCAGGAAATCCACTATGAAATCATAATCTTCCGATGAACAATCTGCCTTTCCCGAATAAAACCTTATATCCCTGACAGGAAAGGAATGACTCAGACATATTCTCGCAAGACTGTCGTATTTCATATGAGCCAGGAACTTATACCCGTCCACCGTGTGTTTCAAATGGGAAATCCCCTCCCTTCTGCCTATATCGTGCAGCAAACCCATTTTAAATGCGGCATCGGGATCGAGGTACCCGCTGTGGGCTGCGATGACCTTAGCAGCTTTGGCACAATTTAAAGAGTGGTCTTTCCATGGCCCCGGATTTCTGCTGTCGGCTTCATCTAACATTTTCATCGATTCTTCGAAAGTCGGAAAATTTTCTTTCAGAAACGTTTTCATGATCTCTCCTTATCGGTGTATACAAAGGTTTTATGCAGTTATTATACCGTATACGATTCCGAAAAACCTCAGTATTCGTCGAAAAACGAAAGAATATGGTATCATATTCTTAATGTATCTGTTAATTGATGAGGTGATGCCATGCAAAGGGATATTGAGGATTTCATAAAAAGAACCATAGAAAGATATTCTTATAAAGGTGCCGTAGTCGGAATAAGCGGAGGCATAGATTCTGCGGTGGTTGCAAAACTGTGCGTAAATGCCATCGGTAAAGAAAGAGTATTCGGACTGTTGCTGCCCGAAAGAGATTCGGCAAAGGAAACACTAAAAGATTCGTATCTTGTATGCGAAAGCCTGGGTATAAACTATAAAATGGTCGACATAAGTCCCATCATAGGCAAACTCGGGGCATATTCGCTAAAACCGCCTGCGAGGCTGATTCCGAGGAAGATTAAGGAAGCATATGTGAAGGATAAATGGAATGACCTGAAAAGTGAGGACACCTTCATAGAAGACCTGCTCAACACGGGGAATAAGGAATTTCTTGAGGGGCTGGCATTCTACAGGTCCAAGCATAGAATCAGGATGTGCAAGCTCTATCTCGAAGCCGAAAAAATCGGATTCGCCGTCGTCGGAACTACGAACAAAAGCGAGATGAAAACAGGATTCTATGTGAAATGGGGTGACGACTCATCCGATATAGAACCTATAATGCACCTTTACAAAACGGAAGTCGTAGAAATGGCGAAAAAACTGGGTTTGCCGGAGCGAATCATAAACAAATCACCGTCGCCGGATCTGATTCCGGGAATAACCGACGAATTCGCACTTAAGATAAGCTATGCCGATCTTGACAGGATTCTAAGGCTGATCGAAGACGGGTCCGCAGGAATAACCGGAGAAGATCCGCAAAAGGTCGAAAGAGTCAAGGCGATACTCGAAGCGGCTGAATTCAGAAATCTGAGAAATCTCAATCTCATGAATGATTTTTAAATATGGAAGATATCACGGTTATCGGAAATAAAAAGGGGCTGTCAGAATTTTTTTGACAGCCCTTGCTACGGGGGATGGTCGAACAAAACCTGTATATAGATGTGTTATAACATTCATTTTTACTTCTCTTCGAGCATTACGGTATGCACAAATATTACCATATATTCTTGGCTATGTCAAGCTATCTCTTTGAATCTTCTTTTTTCATCTTATTACTAATTTTTACATATGAGTCCGATTATTCACCGATTATCTTGACCAATATTCTCTTTTTCCTCTTTCCATCGAATTCACCGTAGAATATCTGTTCCCACGGTCCGAAATCGAGCTGGCCGTTCGTAACGGCTACGACCACTTCCCTGCCCATGACGGTTCTTTTCAGATGTGCGTCGGCGTTGTCTTCAAAACCGTTATGTCTGTACCTGTCATACGGTTTCTCGGGGGCGAGCTCCTCCAGCCATCTCTCAAAATCGCTCAGGAGACCTGACTCGTTGTCATTTATGAACACGCTTGCCGTTATGTGCATGGCGTTGCACAGCAACATGCCTTCTTTGATTCCGCTCTCCTTAAGGCAGAGCTCAACATCGGGGGTTATATTCACGAATCCCCTCCTCTGCGGTATATCGAACCAAAGTTCTTTTCTGAATGATTTCATCATGATCGCTCCTTTACGGCTCTCTTATTGTGAACGGCAGAGACTGGCTCAAAACACTCTCCCCGTCGACGCTCGCGCTGAAATAGACATTGAATTGCTGACTCGAACCCGATATCCCACCGAATCCGGAAGCTATGGCGGCTCTTCTGATGACGTAATCAACACCGTCAGGTGACATAGAATTCTTTTCTATTACCAACGGCTGGTTCTGGCAGTTCTCAAATATTATGTTCCCTGTTATGTAATCGGAAAGGTTGTCCACGCCACAGAAATCCACGACATTCTGCGGTACGGTGAACCTCACTTCGGCTGTCATGCTTACACCCACGTTCACGTCGGAAGGTGAAACTATCGGCACGGTACCCAGCGTGACATTGGAAACGACTGTGATAGTCAGCGAAGCTTCCACAGTTGTGTCCATAAGCGTCGAACTGAATTCGAGAACGTATTTTCCCGGCGGGAGCGCGGAATCGGAGGAATTTCCTCTCCACGTGTTGGTGAATTGCCTCAACTCACCGTTAGGAGTTATTTGTGAGCTTATCTTTTCTATTTCATGCTTTGTCCCGCTTGCCTCAACTGCAAAGAGCAAGACAGAAGGATCTTTGTTCGGATTATCGAATGTGAAATCAGAACGGAACTGCAAAGCTTCACCCGTGAATATCAGATAACCGCCTGATTCCCTCTTCAAGTCGACGGAACCGAAATGACCCGCTATTACTTTGAAATTATTTTCCTTCGTCATCTCGTCCACGTCTTCGGATGCAACTGTGACACGTACTATATAATCTCCGGTTTTGTTGAGGGGTTTGGAGTCTATCGCGAGCATCTCCCATTCGCCGTCGGTATTCAAAACCGCTCTTCCGTTGCTCACGACCGTAGCGCCAACGCTGTCGAATATCGCAAATCTGACGCTCAACACGTTGGGTATGTTCGTCAGCACGGCTTTAGGCCTCAGGGAATTACCTACGAATATTTCCTCACCGCTGTACGGATATTTTATATCAACGAATGTGCCTATATTCTCAACATGAACGGTCTCGACACCGGTTTTGTCCAAATATGCCTCCGGGGAGGAGTTTGAACAGAATATCTTGGAAGAAATCTGATACTCGCCCGCATCGGGGAAAACCACGTTGTTGAAAACCGCCTGTGCGTTCACCGAATCGGGAGAAAGGACCATGACCGAGTTATACGTGCTCGTACTGACTTTCAGCGGATCGAATATGTACAAATACGCGTTAAGGTTTTCGGTAACCCTGTCGTTGTTGTTGAATTCAACTGAAATCGAGGATTCGCTGAACGCATGGTATGTGTTGTTTATGACACTTGCCGGGAATCTCGAATTGCTCACTGACGGAAGTCTGACATCGAAGGTCCTGCTGCCCTGAACCGTGAAACTTTCTTTACCGCTTGCCTGTACCTCGGAAGTTATCAGAACCGCTCCGGAACCAAGCTTGTTGAAAAGGTAATTATAGTCAAATGAAATCAGGGCACTGCTCTGTTCAGTGAATACCGGGAAATTCTTGGACTGATTTCCGTCAAGCCTTGTCATGTATGTATACTGGCCGTCAAAGAACTCCGGAATCTCCGAAATCTCAACGAGTACGCCGGGATTCTTTGCCTGTATGAATTCATTCACGCCTTCCCCGCCGGATATTATCAATTGAGGCCGGAATTCCTCAACATGCAGTGTTGTGGTTGCGTTTGAAACAGGATTCTGGAAATTCAGGTCATCGCTCTCATAAACGTTAACCTCGACAACTATGTCTCCGAGTTTTTCCGGAGTGATATAGAAATCGTAGTAATGGGAGCTCGGATCGCTCGTATCGGTAGAATAAGGAATCGGATTGACGTTTCCGCCGCCGTCGAGCACTTTGATTTTGGGAACCTGTATATTCATATTCGACGGCTTGGTGACAGTGAGACTCAAAGAACTTATAAAACCGTCGTAATATTTATTCGTGTTGTCGAAGAACACGCTCACATTCGGCTCGGGCATGAAATATATACTGTCCCCGTACATTGTCGGCAGATCAATCTGTGGCACCTCTTCTATTGAAACGGAAGCGGCAACGGTAAACCTGCTGGAATCGTACATTCTGAATGCGGTTTTGTTTCTGAATATTTTGAATTCCGAATCGGGCTCTGCGGTGATCGGATCCACGCCGGGCAGTTTCTGTTCGTTTTCGTCGACGAGGAACATCTTGATACTTAGATTCTCTATTCTGTTCGGATTTTCAAGTTCGAGATCGAAGAACATATCTTTCCCGTATACGAGATTGTTCGCATTTCCGTCGAGTTTGAAAGTCTTCTTCCTGATTTCGGAGGACAGAACGAAGAAATCCCAGCGCTTCACTTTCACCGACGGAGCTATAGTGGTTACGGTTGCTATCAAATGGTAATCGTCGGAAAGCAGGAAAGGATCAAGCGAATCTCTGTAAAGACCCGGCTGTGTTTCCTGCAGCGTTCTCGATTTGACGTATATGTCGTTGCCTTTGAATATAGCATACTGGAAACTGCTCACCTGATCCGAATCGGGTATTCCGGTGACGAGGAAATCCAGGTCAACTTCCCTTCCGACAGTTATCCTTTCTATCGAAACAGGTGATGAATTCAGCGTAATATCAATAGCTGCAGGATTTACGACTATGTTTTCCGCCAATATGTCATCGAGAGTCTGCGAACCTATTGTCATGAACACCGAAGCTTCCACGAGATAGTTTCCGGCGGCCGGCGGCAGCCAGTTGTTTTTCGAAACGAGTATGAAGCTGTCAGTGGCGTGCTTTGTCAGTTCTATTGTCTCTTCTTTTCGGCTGCCGGAAGGCTGTATATCGGTGATTCTTATTCTTCCGGTCGGAACCAGTGTTTCGGGGTATGTCTTATTGAGTAACAGCTCGAAACTCACGGGTGTGTACGCCTGATATTCCGAACCTACCATGGAATTTATGTTCAATCCCGCTATGCCGAGCACCGGCATTCTCAAATATACCGATGACTGTTTATTCACTATGTTCCCGAAATTATCGCTGAATCTCGCCGTTGCGAGTCTGTTTCCCGTCTGGGAGTCTATGGTACTCGCCGTGGCAAAGTATATTTTATGTCCTGTTATTTCATTTTGGGTAAAATTGAAATTAAGTGTTTTGGAATCGAACGCCATACTCTGTACGGTTATCGAGGCGTTTGGATTGTCGGTATACGGATTAAGCCACAACGTCACGTTATCGCCGAGATATGCGACGGTCGGCTCCACGGTGAAATCCGAACCGGGTTCGGGTGAAAGCACTTCAAATGTGCCCGTCTTCGTATACGAGTAATCACCCCATTGGATGTTGGCTACGATGTTGTGAATGCCGCTGTTTTCAGGCTTGTATGATGCCGAATACACATTTTCGTCTTTGGTTATGCCCGTGATGCTTATTCCCGTACCATTCGCGGGAATGACCTGGAATTCAATAATCGGAGTTATGCTGTTTGATTTTGACGGAGGAATCACGGTGACACTAAGTTTTACCGATTCTCCCCTGTAAACCGGGTTAGGATATGCTCCCAGATCGAGTATCGTGGGCAGTACTATTCCGGTCGGATCTTTGACTTCTATGACAGCCTGCTTCGTATCGGTATTCCCGGCTTTATCCCTTGCGGTTATCGAAATGGTTTTCAACCCTATCGAACCGGGTGTCCACTTCGCAAAGTAAAAACTGTTGTCGAATGTCTGCGGTATAAGACTTCTGTCATCTTCGACAACCTTGATTTCGGGCAGTCCGGATAATCCGGAGTCGATATCCCTTATAGAACAGGAAATATTTGTTTCAATTCCCGTATAGGCGACCGCAGGTACGAACAGTTGGATAACGGGAGGTTCCTTATCGTCGACCAGCCCGGTGATTTCTATGGAATCGCTGTATCCTTTGGCGCCCCTTTCGTCTATGGCGATTGCGTAGATAGTATGCTTGCCTCTCTTTACAGTCCACGGATAGTCCATCTCGGTTGTCATTTCGAATACGTCCGTCATGGACTTCACGGTTGACCCGTCGACCAAAAAGAACAGTTTTTCGATTTTGGAATTGCTTTGTGATTCGGCTTTTACTTTAAACGGTAGAATTTCCCCTTCTTTTATCGATACAGCGGTATTGGGAGTCAAAACAACTTTCGGAGCCTTGTGGTCGTCGACTACCAAATTCAGCGTGCTTGTCTGGGTTTTGTCGTTGCCGTTTGTGGCTATGACGTTTATCTGCCCGGATTCGAGTGCCGTAAACGAGTAACTCAAATCAAAAGAGGGAATAAGCGGATCGAAATTGTATCTCTTCTTTCCACCCGAAGGGAGCAAAACTTCCACTTTTTTCATATACGATTTACGGTCGTATATTTCGGCTATCAAATCCACCCTTTCTTCCTTAAAAGTGGTAATCGTCTGCGGATTGCTCCAGTTGAAACTTATATAGGAATCACCCTTCGGAGGTGAGACTTCCAGATAATTGTTGAAGGACGAACCGACTACGTCGAATTCGTTTTTCGCATATCCTCTGATAACGTGATTGCCTACAGAAAGTTCTTTTAAAAGACGTGTGCCGTCCAGCTCGATAGGCTGATCGTCAACGGTGATCCACTTTCTGGTTATCAGAGATTGTGTTTCGTTGACATCGAGTTTTATATCATATTGATTGGTGTTTTCGGAAATCCTGAAAACGTTAAGCGACACTTCCGGAGGTGAAGAATCCCTGACTTTCAGCGGATTTTCTTTTGAGGGCCACCAGATTTCCCTGTTGTATTTCTTTAATTTCCCCGGAATCTCCACATAGAAAGCGAACTCCGATGAATTGACCTTCAATATGAATTCTGCCGAACTCACGTTTTTCTCTACCGGTAAAATAGTTTCCTCACCGGTTATGAAATTTTTGGCCGTTACCTTTATATAGGAAACCTTGCTCACCGGGAAAGTGCTTATTCTGACTTTCAGCGACTGACCGACATAAGAAGGATTGTTCGGAACAACTGTGATATCCAAATCCGGAACCACGGCAGATTGGCCGGACCCGAAAAGCTCTTCAAGCATACATGAACTTATTCCGATGCTTATAAGTATGAATAAAGCGATTATCATTATCTTTTTCATATATTATCCTCCTCAGTTGTTGAAAAACACTTCGTTTATCGGGCGTACGTTGCCGTTTAAGTCCACTGCTTCGAGTGACAACTCCACCTTTTCGTTCGGCAGCAGTTCGGTCGCGGTGGAAGCACTTAAAATATCTTCGGTGTAAACCAGAAATTCTTTTTTGTAATCGGTGGAGTTTTCCAACGGACCTATTATCACCACGTTCAAAGGTGTCTTTATCCCGTAAGGATCGGTCTTTATTGCCGATTTGAAAGTGAACAGCTGGTCTTTATCGTTCGGAAGATCGAGATTATCCGTAACCGTTAAATTGCTCGGTATGCTCGGATTTTTGATATCGCCGGGTTTGAAAGCGTAATTCGGCGGAATGTTATCTTTCGAAACGGGTGTCGATTGAACCGTTATCGCTTCGGAGCCGAAACAGTTGATACCCTTGTGAAGAGCGGATACATTTACGGTATACTCTCCTTTTTTTAAAGGATTCAACACCAGCGAATTACCGTCGGCCGTTTTTACGGTATCTTCCGGAATCACGTTCCATTGAACGTTTGTCAGCATCCAGTCTGTTTTTATCGTGAATCTTATTCCTTCACCGACAATATAGTTGACATCGAGAAGATCGCCGTATATCTTTTCATGCTCGATGATGAGTTTTTCATACTGCGTCAGACCGAGTTCGAAGAAAATCGGTCCAAGCTTCGTGGTGTTGCCTTTCATATCGGATACTTCTATGAGTATGTTGTATATACCGTCTCCGGTATAATTCGGCATATTTCTCATATCGAAAGGAATCACGACATTGGCGGTTTCGAGAGAATCTATGGAATAAGTGCCTTCATGAGTCGCACCGACGGAATTGTTGAGACGCCATTTCACATCTTTTAGGCCGGATGGTTTGTAATTGGCTTTATCAGCCTCGTCTCTGAGATTCATATACATCATGAAGCTTTCCGTCACCTTAAAATCCACGAAATCATCACCGGGTTCCACCGGTTTGAAATCGTAGTCCACTATTTTAGGTGGAGTTTTATCCGGATATCCCGCCGTGACATCGGTGGAATAGTAGACAAAATCCTGTTCATCATCCCCGAATTGCGCCATGACCATTTTAAGCTCGTTCTCTCCCTCGTTGAGATTTTCGAGATAAACGTTTCCAATGCATATCAACTTGTTTTTGGCTCCTGTTATGAACATCTCTTCGTTGTTGTACCAGAACTTGTTCGAAATATCGAAGCCATTGAGAAAGAATCTCGTTTTTTCTCTCAGATTTCCCGTTGTAATTTCATCGAATATGTTGCTTTCTTCATCGGAAAGTTCCATCCAGAAAAACGCCTGATTCTTCTCTATCGGAATCAGAGTGCCTTCAACCGTGTGAAATTCCATTTTTGACAATGTCGGTGGTGTCAGATCATCAATGACTATCGGAGCATCGTAATTTTTGCTCCTGCCATAAATATCGGTTACAGAAACGACGCATGAAAACTTCCCGGCGTTGTTGCCGGCATCAAAAAGAACGGTGGCGTGCCGCGTTGAAGTGAAATCTTTACTGAACCACACTTTCTCATCGTTGTTGCGTTTTATCGAAAATCCCAGTTTCTTAACCGGGATGAACCCTTTGTATTTAAAATCTATGAGTATCGAAGCAGGTGGGGTGATCGGTCCCGATACGCTGTCTCCGGAAGGCATATAGAATGAAAAAACCCCGTTAGTGTCTTTGGAACCGGAAGAACCCGTGCCTTCCACTCCGAGTACCAAACAGGAGGACAGTGCAACGGATATGAGAAATACCATTGCCACGACTGATATATTTTTTAAATTATTCGTTTTCAAACTATCACACCCCTTCTGATACATTATTCTACACGACAAATCCCAAACCCTATAAAAAAAGCCCGAAAAGGCTGTGACAACAAAAAAAAGTGAATTCTCATCCATATGTTTATCGGCCGCTTTACGGATAGCTTTATTCCGAATCGCCGCATGTCAGGAAATCCGTCGGAGACCCGCCTAAAACTAATGACACGTAATCGGTGCCCGTGATGCAGCCGGAATGTGGATACATAATGTCCGAATCCGCAAATTCGTGTATAATATTGATTATGAGAGATATAAGACTCGATTACAATCTGAATTGGAGGAAAAAATAAATGCCGGAAAATAAAATGATAGAAGATTTTGTAGTGGAAAAAATGGTATACGGCGGTTACGGCTTCGGGTACTCGGTCGACGGTAAACCTGTTTTCATAGAAGGGGCGTATCCAGGAGAAATAGTTGACGCGCAGGTCGTCGAAGAAAAAAAAGAGCCTGATATACGCAAAACCAGTTTCGAGAAAACTCACCGCTTCTTTCAGAAACGCGCCGCTCTGCAAAGTCTATGAAAAATGCGGAGGCTGTGACTGGCTCGATGTAGAATACGAAAAACAACTCGAATTCAAAAAAAGCATTGTCGCCGAACAGTTTGAGAGAATAGCGAAAATCGATATATCGAACGTGATAGAAGATGTCGTGCCATCGCCGGAAAAATACGCGATGAGAAATAAAATGGAATACGAGATCACATTTGAAAACGGAAAAGTTTTCATAGGGCTTAAGGAAAGACACAGCAGAAACATAGTACCCACACTCGGATGCAAAATCGTTCCGCAGGAATTCGAAAAAATCAGAAAACAGGCGGAACTGCTTCTGAACAGCTGGGAAGACATAAATATTTACGACAGGAGCTCAAAAAAGGGCAGCCTGAAGCACATGGTTATCAGAAAGGCCTTCAAAGAAGGAAACCTTATGGTGATATTCGTAACGCATACCGACCAGTTCAAAATCGGCAAGAAAATAGCCCACGAACTCAGACAGAAATTTCCGCAGATCACCTCGGTGATACATGTTAAAAACAACAACGACAAAATAGTGCTCAGAGGGCCTTATAAAACACTGTATGGCGACGGAGTGCTCTATGAAACCGTGGAATGGGCGAAGTATCACATACCGCCGACATCGTTCTTTCAGGTAAACACCCCGATATTGAAATCACTGCTCGGAAAGGTAAAAGAAATACTCGAACCCGAAAAAGACCAGAGCTTACTCGACCTTTACGGGGGATCGGGACTGTTTTCTGTTTACCTCGCACCACTGTTCTCGAAAGTCAAAACAGTCGAATCCAGCAAGGTATCCTCGAGAATAGTCGCCAAAAACGCGAGCGTCAACGAAGTGACAAACATAACATCAGTAGAAAGCGACGTGGAAGAATTTCTAAGGGTGGAAAGCGGAAAATACGACTCGATAATAGTCGATCCGCCTAAATCAGGATTGAACAAAAAGGTAATCGACCACCTTCTCAGACTCAATCCGGAAAAACTCGTGTACATATCCTGCGACCCCTCGACACTCGCAAGGGATACCGCCATTTTCACAGGAAAGGGGTACGAAATCAAAAAAGTAATTCCTTTCGACATGTTCCCACACACCTATCACGTGGAGACGGTCGTGCTGATGACGCATAGTGGTTCGGGCGAGGAAAAGTAGAGTTTGACCGTAACATGTGGTTTTAACCCAATTTTAAAGCAAAAAACAGTGGGAAAAAGACATTTTTTGTTCTCAAAAAAACGGCAAAAAATAGATAATCTCACAAAACTTGTTTCTTTGGATGAGCCGAAGGAAATACCGAAAAAGCATCTTTGAAAAACGAGTAAATTTTAGAGGGGATAAGGCATCATTTTCTCTTTTAGTGACAGCAACACAAATACATTGAGTCACACTCGTTAAAACACCAAAAAGCAACATCTATAAACGCACACAGCCGAATTTGACGATTCGGCTTTTTTGTTGCCCCGTTTAGGTGTAACTTGAGGCTGCTGCTCCAATGAGTTAAACTCATAAGTCGGTCTTCTTCAAAAACCACATTAACCCTGACTACTTAGTTGACATTCGATGGGAATGTCAACTAAAATCAACAAGATCAGCACCGGATTTGAAACGTTACAATATTGACTATTTCCTTGAATTTTCTGATAGAATACAGTTAGATAACTTCAAACCGCATGATATTTTAACGAATTGAATAGTTGACAAGTTTGACAGCAATGCTTTTATAGCAAGTCAAAATTGGGATAGTCTCCTTTATCCAGCGCATACTAAAGCTAAAGGATTCAAAGTCTGACAAGAAATGCCCTATCGGCAGTTAAGCGTTTATCAGATAAACAACCAAATCATACAGGAGGAAAATAGGATGAGGGGAAAAGGATTACTGACTATAATAATTGTAACACTAATGGCGCTTATCATTAGTTCATGCATACGGTCGAAGCTTGTTCTTGTCACGGCGATCAATGTCACCGGTGAAAATCAGCAGGAAGTAATTCGCATTGGGGAAACCCTTCAAATGGTTGCTCAGATACAACCTAAAAACGCTTCCAATAAGGAAGTAACCTGGTCGGTGGAAAACGCAGCCGGCACTTCTGTTAGAGAAAATATAGCAACTATTACTCAAGAAGGTATTATCACAGGTCTATCGGCGGGAACCGTTGTGGTGAAAGCAACCGCCAAAGACGGTTCAGAAGTGGAAGGCACAAAGTCAATAACCTTTCTGCCACAAACTTACTCCCTGACTATCGAGGCCAGCCCAGCAACCGGTGGGAATGTCTCTTTCGATAACATCACTTGGAGTGGGAGTGCCAGTGCAACCATGAATGAAGGAACTGAAGTTGAAATTTATGCTTCGGCAGAAGAAGGGCACAGCTTCGTCAACTGGACAAAAGACGGAGTTGAAATTAGTGCACAAGCCACCTATACCTGCACGATGACTTCGGAAAACCTGACACTGGCGGCGAATTTTGTGGAGGAGCAACCCATCCATTTCGAATGTCCGGCCTTTGAGCAAGCGGTAAGGGATGCGAAAGGGTATACGGGAGAACCGACAGGCCCCATTTACCCTTCGGATGTGTTGGGGATTACAAGAATTCATTACCGGGGATCTACATCATCCAGAGAAACGGATGCCCATAATTTAATCCCCGAATGTGAAAAGGGAAAAAGATATCACGTACCTTTGAATCAAGAAACAGAAGATACCGAACAAAATACGGTCTCAAGGGCAAAGATTACCAGCCTTGAAGGCATACAATATTTGACGAATCTCACAGAACTGTTTTTCGGTGAAAACAGCGTGAGTGACATCTCCCCCCTTCAGAATTTGACGAATCTCACATCCCTGTTTTTCTGGAACAACAGTGTGAATGACATCTCCCCCCTTCAGAACCTGACAAATCTCACACAACTGAGTTTCGGTGACAACAGTGTGAGTGACATCTCACCTCTTCAGAACCTGATAAATCTCACATCCCTGGTTTTCGGTGGCAACAGCGTGAGTGATATCTCACCTCTTCAGAATCTGACAAACCTCACACACCTGGATTTTCATGACAACAGCGTGAGTGACATATCTCCGGTTCAGAATCTGATAAATCTTACAACCCTGTATTTCGATCACAACAGCGTGAGTGACATATCTCCGGTTCAGAATCTGACAAATCTCACATCTCTGTATTTCTATTACAACAGCGTGAGTGACATCTCTCCGGTTCAGAATCTGTCCCATCTCATATACCTGGATTTCGAAGGCAACAGCGTGAGCGACATTTCTCCAGTTCAGAATCTGTCCCATCTCGCGTTCCTGCGTTTCTGGAACAACAGCGTGAGTGATATCTCTCCGGTTCAGAACATGACCAATCTGGAATACCTGGGTTTCGAGCACAACAGCGTGAGCGATATCTCTCCGGTTCAGAATCTGACAAATCTCGGAGGACTGGATTTTGGTGACAACGGTGTGAGCGATATCTCGCACCTCCAGAGCCTGACAAGTCTGACATCCCTGTATTTCGGTAACAACAGCGTGAGTGACATCTCCCCCCTACAGAACATGACAAATCTCCACACCCTGTATTTCGAGCACAACGGTGTGAGCGATATCTCTCCAATACAGAATATGACTAATCTCAGCACTCTGGATTTCGAAGGCAACAGCGTGAGCGACATCTCACCCCTACAGAACATGACAAGTCTGACATCCCTGTATTTCGGTGACAACAGCGTGAGTGACATCTCTCCCTTACAGAACATGACAGCATTGTGGGTACTAAGGTTTTCATCAAATCAAGTAAATGACATTACTCCCTTGCAAAATCTGTCTAATCTGATGGCTTTGAACTTCAGTGATAACCTGGTCAGCGACATCTCCTCACTTGTTGCCAACAGCAGCAATTTCGATCCGCCTTCGTGGTTTGTGCAATTTTTTGGTTGGGGTTGGGACGGGATAATCATGACTTACAACAACCTCGACCTCACTACGGGCTCTCAGAACATGACAGACATCAACACACTTATTGGTAGAGGGGCTAACGTGGAGTACGAACCTCAAAACTGACTTTAGATATTTGTTTACTGTCCAAGATAAAACTTTTTGAACAATATATACAAACACAGCCGATTCTCGGGAGTCGGCTTTTTTGTTTGCCTTTACCCCAAAACCCTCCTCCCCCAAGGCCCTTCCATTCGATAATAGTAGATCCATCAAAATCAGGATTGAACAAAAAGGTAATCGACCACCTTCCCAAACTCAATCCGGAAAAACTCGTGTACATATCCTGCGACCCCTCGGCACTTGCAAGGGACACCGATATTTTCACAGGTAGAGAATTCGAAATCGAAAAAGTGGTTTCGCTCTACATGTTCCTACACACTTATCATATGGAGAGGGTAGTACTCCTTTCCCACAAAAATGCTGACACAAATATCAACATAAATGTGGAGTTTGGAGAGGGCGGCGGAAAAATACCTGTGGGAAAGATTGCTGAAATAGCTGGGGGGAAATAGGGAGTTTTAATAAAATATTATAATAATTGTAGAGGCTAAGTCAATAAAATGGCACGTAAACTTAGCCTCTTTGTCCGTATAATACAGGGAATATTTTGATGAAACTCGTATAATAAAAGAAAAGATTATGAGGAGTATGAACATGAACTCTGAAATTATAATGTACCAGACCGACGATGGTTTGACAAAGATAGAAACTACTTTTGACAATGATACCGTTTGGCTGTCTGTTGACCAAACGGCTGAATTATTTCAGCGAGATAGAAGTGTGATTGGTAAACCATATAAGAAATATTTTTAGAGAAGGTGAACTTGAAAAAATTTCAGTGTGGGCAAAATTTGCCTACACTGCTTCTGACGGAAAAGATTATCAAGTCGATTATTATAATTTAGAAGATTATATTAAAATATTAGAAGATATGGAAATGAAATTGCTGGGTGAAGGAGATAAAAAATAAGTCGGCATTATAGCAATAATTGGAAAAATAAAAAATATGATGGTTGTTAAAGCGTGTAGTAAAATTATAAGTTTTAATTTATATTAAATTTAGAAGAGTTGCACGACACCAGTATATTCTGGGTAAAGGAGAAATAATTTGAAGAATATGATACCGCACTTTATAGCTGAAAAATATCAACAAAATATGTTTTCAGGCAAATTTCAAGCAGCGACTATGTTTTTAGATATATCAGGTTTTACTTCAATGACTGAAAGATTAATGAAAGAAGGAAAAGAAGGGGCTGAAGTATTATCTAATATCATTAACAATGTTTTTGACCCAGTAATAGACATTATATATAAATCGGGCGGATTTATCTCGAATTTTGCAGGAGATGCTTTTACGTCCATTTTTCCAGATACCGAAAATGCAAATGTCGTTGTAGCATGTGCATTAAGAATAACTGATTTATTCCAAAAAATCGGAACACAGGATACTAAATTCGGTACTTTTGAGTTATTTATAAAATTAGGGTTTTCTTATGGAGAAGTTGAATGGGGGATAATCGGGTCTCAAGATATTAAAACTTATTATTTTCGTGGAGATGCAATAGATAGTTGTAGTTACTGCGAACACCAATGTCAAAGGATGGATATAGTTTTAGATGATAAAATATTAACTCTTATTGATAAAAATAGAATAGAAACAAAAAAATTAGACAATAAATTTTATAAACTAATTAATGTAGATAAACTCAATCATTCACAAATAAAAACTTCATTAGAAACTTATTCCATCCATAAGAAAATTATTGAAAAATTTATTCCGGGGAAAATTGTTGCTCTGAATCAGCAGGGTGAATTTAGAGAGATTGTTTCTGTTTTTATATCATTTGAGGAATCAACAGATAATAATGAGCTAAATCATTTGATTGGAGAGATAATCTCAAACGCTATTCAGCAAGGCGGTTATTTTAATAAAATGGATTTTGGAGATAAAGGCGGTATTACATTGGTTATTTTCGGAGCACCTACCAGCTATGAAGATAATCAAATCAGGGCTTTGAATTTCGTATATCAAATTTGGAACAGTCTGGGAAATAAAGCCAGAATTGGAATTACAACAGGAATTGCATACTGCGGAATAGTCGGGAGTAAATATAGGTGTGAATATACTGCACTCGGCGACATCGTCAATCAATCTGCACGGTTTATGATGAAAGCTGATTGGGGGGATGTTTGGTTAAGTGGTGATGTATATAAAAAAATCAATAAGCTATATGAATTTGAAGATTTAGGCAAGATTCAATTTACAGGAAAACAAGAGAGTATTCAGGTGTATAAACTTCAAAAAAAATCATCAGATACGGAAAGTAGTTTTTTTACAGGAAAAATGGTGGGCAGACAAAAAGAAATGGAGTTTCTGAAAGAATATTCTATACCTTTGCAGCAAAACAAATTTGCAGGGATAGTTACTGTTTATGGCGAAGCGGGCATGGGTAAAAGCCGATTGACTCATGAATTTACCAGCTCAATTAATAATGTTCAAATACTATTAATGCAGACGGATAGTATTTTAAAAATAAGCATGAATCCTTTCAAATATTTTATGCATAGTTTTTTTGATCAATTAGCAGAGAAAAACAAAGAAAAAAAGATGAAAAATTTTGAAACAGTTTATAACAAACTACTTAATGATTTAGAAAACTTAAAAGATGAAAGAGTCAGAGATATTATTTCGGAATTAAAGAGAACAAAATCAATAATTTCTGCGCAAATTGAAGTGTTTTACGAACATTCGTTATACGAGGAATTAGACCCAAAGGGGCGCTATGAAAATACCGTCTTTGCCTATAAAGAATTGTTCAAAGCCTTGAGTTTGATAAAACCTATCGTCATACAGATTGAAGATATACAATGGATAGATCAAGATTCACAGCATATTTTTCAAATAATGTGCCGTTTAATTGAGGATTACCCTATTATGATTTTGGCAACGAGCCGTTTAAATGATGACGGGAGTAAGCCTAAAATAGATACAGATAAAGAAATATTGCAAAAAGAAATCGTACTTGAAAGGTTAGAAGAAAATTCTGCTAAAAATTTTATTGAATTGCATTTAAAGGGAAAGGCGCATGAAGACCTTTTAGAACTAATAAAAAGCAAGACGGAGTATAATCCTTTCTATATAGAGCAGTTCATAAACTATCTGCATGAAAACAATTTTTTGTATTTGGAAAGTAATTTATATAGATTGAATAGAAATAATATTGAAATTCCGAGTACATTAAATGCGATAATTATAGCAAGAATTGACCGTTTAGAAAGCAGATTAAAAGATATCTTACAAATTGCTTCCGTATTAGGAAGAGAAGTGGAATTGCAGGTATTACTTAGTTTATTGTCTACTTATCAATATTCGCAAGATGAAAAACAAATAGCAGAGAATTTGAAACAAATAGAAAAAGAACAAATATGGACTAAATTGTCAGAGATTAAATATATGTTCAGATACGCATTGTTACACGAAGCTATTTATGAAATGCAGTTAAAAGGGCGTATAAGAGAATTGCATAATTTAGCTGCCCAGTCAATTGTCAGTATTTATAAAGATAATCCAGAAAAATATTATGAAATCGCCAACCACTATGATATGGCCGAAATTTGGGAAGAAGCAGGAGCTTATTACCTGAAAGCCGGTGAATACTACAAAAATAACTATGAAAATGTGAAAGCTATCGATTGTTTTAATCGGTATTTGATTCTTGTGAAAGAAATTGTTGCCGATAAAATGTGCATATTGAATGTACTAAAGAATAAAGCTTCAATCCTAGAGTTAATAGGAAAATGGGATGAATCACAGGAAAGTTATGAAAGATGTATCCGGTTATCGGATGAATTGGGTTGTAAAGAATTTACAGGAGAGATGAAATGTACATTAGGGGAGTTGTTTGTAAGCAAAGGACAGTATACTGAAGCTATAGAATTATTCGAACAGACAAAAGATATTGCTATAAAAAATGATTTTAAAAAACTATACACGGAAGCTTTGAGAAATATCGGATCTGTATACTGGAATAAAAGTGAAAGAGAAAAATCATTGAAGAATTATGAAGAATGCAGGGATATTTGTTTAAAAATAAATGATAAAGACGGTTATTCAAAAGTGATGAGAAAGATTGGAAATATATACTCGATGCAAGGAGATTATGATACCGGAATGAAATTTTGGGAAGAAGCAAAGAATATTCAATTGGAATTAGGAAATAAACTCGAATATTCAGCTATTCTATGCAATATCGGTGCCGTACTTTCGTATACGGGCGATTATGAGAATGCCCTTAAGTACCTTGAAGAATCAATAACTATTTGTTTAAAACTAGGAGACAAAAAAGGTTATTCCCTTGCACTGAGCAATATTGGAAATGCTTATTCATATCAAGGAGACTATGACAAGGCAATACATTATCTTGAAGAAGGTAAAAAAATTACTTTAGAATTAGGCTACAAATTTGGCTACTCTATTGCTATGGAGAATCTTGGAGATATATATATATTTCAAGCAGAATATGATAGAGCAAGACAATGCTTTGAAGAATGTAAGCGAATTGGTTTGGAAATAGATGATAGAGTTGGCTATTTTATTGCCGTTGGTGGAATAGGCCTAATTAATAAAGAAGAGGGAAATTACGAAAAAGCTTTGCAATTATACAATGAGGCTATTGAAATTGGCAGAGAAACTCATATAAAATTCGATTTATGTGAACTTTTATTTTTAAAAGCGGATTTGCTTTATATTCTCAAAGATTATGAAAATGCAAAATTATTAAATGATGAGGCATATCAAATGTCAAAAGAGATTCAAAGAAAAATATATGTTTTTTCTTGCGAAATACTTAAACACAAACTCCATGCTATAATAAATCCTCAAGAAGCCTCGATAAGTTTAATGAAAATGCTGAAAACCGAAAATTCGGAAGAAAACATCGCCATAATTCATTACGAAATTTTTAAAATAAACAAAGATAACAACCATAAAATCAGAGCCTTACATTTATATCGAAAACTTATAAAAAGAACACCTAAAAGAGAATATAGCATCAGAATTGATGAGCTGAATCATTTATAAAGTTGAAAAAACGAAAAAAATAAAATTTGTTTTATAGTCTTAAGTGTACTTGGTTTTCTTAGGGATGCAATGGCGAGCAACGTTAGTACGGCACTTTCAAAGCTTGACGGAAGTCGTGGTATTAAAGAAGTGAGAACCCGAGGAGTTCCGGAAAAAGATAGAAACCAAAGAAAAGCCTAATTTTTTCGCGATATTGAAAATGGCGTTCTCGAGCTCGATTAAGATATCAACGAAAAGTGATACGGCGATCAAGTTCTTCAACCAGCTGAATGATGATGTTTCTCAGTTTTTGTACCCTTCTTCCGCTTTGTTGAGGCACCCGATACATTCTCGCACGTAATGAGTGTGTAAATAAACTTGAATCTATGACATTAATTATTCGAGTATCACTGTACAGGTCTGAAAGGAGTTAAAATGCTGATCTTTCTAACTTTGTTTCTTTTTTCTCTGGTAATATTTATATTTGCACTGGTTTTTCCTGATCATGTCAGGTATTGTGCGAGAAAAAAGATAAGTGATATGTTCAATTATTATAAAAATCAGGGTTATGATAGCTGCAAAATAAAAGATGGATTGTTAATTACTTTTTGTTCAGAAAAAAACGTACCTCTTAAACTAAAACTTGAATCTCTTATCGCTGATAAAAAATTCTACGAAAAAGAAATCAACAGATTAATGGATTCTTATTATTACAAGATATCATACATTATAAATAAACCTTCAGAAAAAAAACCTGAAGAAAAACCTAAAGAAATAGTTAGGATTAATAATTATCCTTACTGGAACGATGACTTGAATAAAGTCCCGGAAGCAATAGTTAAACAGACTTTTTGCAGGCTTTTAAGTGAGAAATATGGATACAAAGCCAAGGATATTGTAATGGAATTTTGTCTACGAATTGGTTCCAGCAATCCAAGACCGGATATAGTAGTATTTTACAATACAGGAAATCAATCACAGGACAACATTTTTTTAATTGTAGAAACTAAAAGACACAATTCCGGTACATCTTACAAAAACACTTATTATCAATTACATTCTTATATTTCTGCGATTGGCAGTTGTAAATATGGAGCTTTGGTAATTGGAAAGAAAATAGAGTTTTTCAAATGTATCATGACTTCTAGAGGTACTCCTGATTTGCAGAAAATTAATGATATTCCGTACTTTTATTCTGAAATTAATTCACTAAATGACTTATCTGAAAAGGTATGCATAAAAAAGGAAAGTGCTGAGAATGTTTCATAAGAAAAGTATTATTCCGGCGACACTCATACGAATGGACATTCCAATTAGAATGTGGATATGGAAAAACATATGTACTATTAATTGCCATGGATATCAAGAAAGGTATTTCTTTAAAACCAAAAAACGACGTATCAAAAAGAATGCTCAAAAGTATCTTAAAAACACTCCGATTATTCGCGGAATAAACGGGACTGAGCTTGTGGATTTGATTTTGAAATATTATGAAGACTTAAGTGAAAAATACAGGAAAATGATTCCTTTGAAGATGGTTTACATACCTGTTGCAAAGGATTATGATTGATCGACGAGAGACTCGATAAAAAAATGAGTTGTGAGGTTTAGATGATCAGCGGCAATCATTCATAGTAAAATGGGCCAATGAACTAGAAGAAAAGCCGACAGGCTTATGACAGAGGTGAAAAAACAAGTGGTTCTATGCTATGGAGATAGTATAACTAAAGGGATACCGGGAGTATCATATTTAAGCTTCGTCGATAAAAAGTGGAAGCTTAAGAACCATGGATTAGGTGGGGATACTTTGATAGGGCTTCGCAACAGGGTATCTATGGATATGAATAATCCCGGTGGTGACAGCTATATCATTCAGATTGGAACAAATGATATTTTGCTGCCTTATCTTCTCAACCACTCAGTAAGATGGAAAGACAGGGTGGGTGCGGTAATGAAAAGAGGAAGCATACCTTGTGAAAATGAACACCGGTTTAAAGAGGAATATGAACGGTTGATATGTGAACTCCGGAAACAGGGCAGGAAGGTCAAGGTTATCAGTATTCCTTGTATCGGAGAAGATTTAAACAGCGAATTGAACTTAAAAGTCGATGCGCGTAATTTAGTTTTAAAAATCTTGACAGATGAGTATGGCATTGATTATATTGATTTTAACAACTGGCAGAAAAAAGCGCTTGCAGATAATAATTATGGAGATTCTTTCTTTATCTCAAAGAATCCTTTTGATATGGTTTTAGATTCCTTAATAACTTCATTCTTTCCGTTTAGTGACTATATAAGTCGTAAAAGAGGCTTATATATTACTATAGATGGATGTCATTTGAACAAAATCGGGGCAAAAGGATTGGCCGGTTTAGTAGAAGAAAGGTTATAAAATAAAAAGTAAAACTATGAAAATTTGTGAAAGTTTAAAATGATAGTATAATTATAACTGACAAATATATCAAATGGAAGGTTAAGACGAGAGTTGGGTTTAAGAGAATGACTAAGCAGTAAATTTGCTTGGAGGTGCAAGTGAATAATAAAAAAAATATTACAGGATGGATTGGTGTAGTATTTACTGTAATTATTGCGGGCTTTTGGGCATATTGGGGAGCAAACGAGAATTTTCATGAAGGTTGGTACTCTGTTTCAATATGGGAAAATCTTTTTATGCGGGTTTGTCAAGAAGATTGTGTAAAATCTCTGAATCATGAAATCAAATACTTCCAGTCAGAAATTTTGTCTTCAAAATAAATCATGAGTTGGGAAAGGATGTTCGACCAGTCTTTAACAGGCATTCTTTCCCATTTTTCAAGGATTTTACTAATTTTCAGGTACAGGATTTTTTCCAGTGCATCTTCAGATGTGAAAACTCCCTTGTTGTTGGTAACCCGCCTTAACTCGGAATTCAGGCTTTCAATGGGATTTGTGGTGTAAATGAGATTCCTGATTTTTTCGGGATATTTGAAAAAAGTCGAGAGTTCTTCCCAGTTGTTTCTCCAGCTCTTCGATATGTACGGATACTTTTTATCCCATTTGTCTGCGAATTCCTGCAGGTAGTTTTCGGCTATGTCTTTGTTGGCGGCTTTGTATATGTTTTTGAGGTCCGCGGCTACTTCCTTCTTTTCCTTGTAGCATACCAGTCTGAGTGAGAATCTTATCTGGTGTACCACGCATCTCTGTACTTCCGTTCCCGGATATGCCGTTTTTATTGCATCCGCAAATCCTTTCAATCCATCCACGGATGCTATTAGTATCTGTTTCACTCCCCTGTTTCTCAGTTCGTTCAATACGTTCAGCCAGAAGCTTGCAGATTCGTTCTCACACAGCCAGAATCCGAGTATGTCTTTCTTTCCGTCCAGTCCTATTCCCATTATTATGTTTATCGTCTTTTCAACGGTTTTGCCGTCATGACGCACTTTGTATCTTATTCCATCCATGTATACGATGGGATATACTTCCTCCAGTTTCCTGTCTTTGAACCTGTCGACCTGTTCTTTTATCTTGTTTGTCACGTTTGAGATGAATGTAGCTGATACTTCGAATCCGTATATTTCCTCTATCTGTTCGCTTATGTCTCGTGTGCTTGTCCCTCTGGCATACATCGACAGTATCTTGTATTCTATTTCCGGGTCAAGCTTTCTCTCTCCCTTCTCCACTACCTTCGGACTGTATTCCCCTTTCCTGTCCCTCGGTACTTTCAAATTCGCCTCTCCTGTCTGTGTCAACAGTTTTTTATCGTAATATCCGTTTCGGTGATTTGTCTTTTCTTCTTCCGTTCTCTCATTTTTTTCGTACCCGAGATGCTCTTTTATCTCTTCTCCCAGCATCCCGTTAAGTATGTCTCCGATTAGCTTCTTAACCGCTCCGGTCGCTCCACTTACAGAATAGTCGTCCATGTTTTCTTTCATCACTTTCAGGAATATTCTTTCTTCTTCATCATTTTCAAATTTTAAGTTCGGTTTGTGTATGTATTTTCCCATTCTTTTTCTCTCCTTTTGAGTTTTTTTGAATGAGTTTTTACACAATCTATTTTACACTGTCTTTTATGCTTATATTTCAGTATTTACTGTTAACGATAATTTTCATTTTGCTCGCGATTTTTGCATTGAAATGGAAACGGCTGGGTCTGGTTCTGCATATTGCAATAGGTGTATTCTGCATGTTCTTTTTCTCCGGATCAAGTTTCAGCGTTTTTGGACTGTTTATTATGTTACCACTAATCATCTTAGGTCTTATATATTTCTATGGTGATCCTATGCCGAAGAAATGGGCTTATTGTCTGATTCTAATGATTCCGCTGACAATAACACTTGTCATTTCCGTTCCGCAAGCGATAAAAGTTTCTAATAGGGTGAATGATCATGATTTCGGCATGAGGATAGTTGAAGGAAACGGTGTGACTCTGGCATGGGCTCCCAAAGGCCCCGGATGGCCTGATAGAGGAGTTTCATGGGAAGAAGCAAACAACCTTTGCAAATACTTATCAGAAGATGGTACTCAGATCATGGACACAGAGCAGAACATTTGGCGGCTTCCAACGGTTAACGAAGCTGTATGTTCAATGACCTTACATAATGAAAACGCAGGCGGAGTTTTAAATCCTGACAATATGGAAGCAAAATATGAGATGCTGCCTAATAAGGAAACTCCTATCTGGAATCCTAATTCAAAGGTTATTTACTATTGGACATCAGAAACAAACCTTAATAATATTGAAAGGGCTTATATCATTGTTTATCATGGTGGAGTGTTTGATAAAATGAAAACTGATCATCAGGATTATTTGAGCTTTCGGGCTGTTAAATTGTATTAATAGGATTTGCCCCATACCGCTGCGTGCCCCTGCAATCTGAATATGCAATATACCGTAAATTGACAAGATTGTATATACCCATTTACTTCACACTATCCAGCTTATACGAGACAATATAATCCAAATCACGAATCGATCAGAAGCAAAACATTCTAGTTAAGTTTAACTTGGCATCTTCATATATTTGCATTATACTGAACCTGTGTTCAATATTATGGAGTACTCATGGCAAGTGCTTAAGGAGGAAATAAGGGAACGTATTTAGGGCATTTTGAACAACAAGGAACCCCGGAGATTCAGTAATGATATATTAACAACAAAGGGTAAAGCAAAATCTTTTTGAGATGAATTTCTGTATAATCAGCTCGCTTTCGCAATTCTATATATGATAATTATATAAGGAATAGTGAATAATAGCGAGTTAACGCCTACAAGAAAAGATACGGCGACAACTCCCAAAAACCCGCCGTATCAACCGCCACGACAACGGTTTTTATTTTCCGTTAGCCGGTTTGCGGATATAATCATTTAAAATTTGTCTTCACCTCATTTTCTTTTCAAAACGGAAGAAATAATCTCCGCCAACCATGTCTTCAGGAATTTCGGGATCTTTATGATGGGGATTAAAGAATTCTACTATGTGAAAGCCGCAGCGATTCACATAAAAATGAACATTTCGCTTTTCGAAATATGGGGTGACGGTTTCCCAAATTTTTGTATCAGGGTGTAGCTTTTCTACCTCTTTCCAAATAGCCTGTCCCACACCTCGGCTTTGCGATCCGTATTTTACATAGAGAAAATCAAGATGATTGTGCTGTGCTTCTCCGTCAATTACAACGATAGCCCCACCGGCCATTTCACCATCCACAACCGCTTTGTAAGCAACTGCCCCTTTTTTTGACAACGTCAGGTCAATGTCCTTTTCCGGGAGTATCTCCGTGTCCAGATCAGAAAACTCCGCTGCTGCCCCTTTTTGGAAAGCTTCCTGCATATCCTTTTTATAATCCGTCAAATCTCCTTGACCGACAGGCAATAATTTAAAATTCATATATGTCACTCCTTTGTTTGATAATGATATCTTTTTCATTTTACGGTAATGAATACTGCCGAAAACACAACCCCAATCGCTTCAGCCAAGACAACGGGAATCCGGATAACATTTATTCTCCAAATCACTGGAGGGTAAGTAAAACGGTGCTGATTCGGAACACCGATGTATGCAAGAAGTAAATCAAAGCGTAGATTGATCCGTCATCCAAGATTTCCGGAGCCGAATTCACGGCCGATAGTAATGATTTTCATTATTAATCTCGTTTATAGCGCACTAATTTGCTTTCGAAAACAATCCACATATTTTTCCATCAGATTGATATATGTGTTGATTTCTTCTGTTGTCCAGGATTCAAAAGCCTGTACTTCAGCCTCGTAGAGCTTCGCCACAGTCTTATCCACATATTCCTCACCCTTTTCGGTCAGAACGATTTTTTTTGCTCTGCCTGTGTGCTGCTCCAGATATAGAATGCCATCGGCCTCTAAACTCCGAATAGCGGAGTTTACCGTCTGTTTGCTGATTCCCGATTTCTTATAAATATCGCTGAGCAGACAGTTTTCTCCTGTGTCGTAGATGGTATACAAGACAATAGAAACGCTATCCGTAATGCCCAACTTTAAGGATGAACGATGATACAGCGCTTCCATTTCGGATGTTAAGTAGTTGATTCTATGGATTTCGTCAAATCTCTTTTGATTCATCACGATACCCCCAAGTACGATTTCGTACCTTCATTGTAGTACGAAATCGTACGTTTGTCAATAAAGTTCATTAAAATTACGAAAAAGAAACCCATGGAAAGTATCCTATGGGTCGTAAAACATAATTGCGTATATCGTAGAACTGACAAAACGCCGTATTTAAAGACATGGCTTCCAAAGACACGATACTATATAATATTCCTTGGAAGGAGGCGTTTTATGAATTGGATACAAAGCTTATCGAAAGCCATTCATTATATCGAAAATCACTTGGACGAAGACATTAGCATAGATAAAATATCAAGCCAGGTTTATACATCGAGTTCTCATTTTCAATTTATTTTTCATGTGGTTACGGGCATGACTATCGGCGAGTACATTCGTAATAGACGATTAAGCTGCGCTGCGAAAGATTTGTTGCAGCCAGACAGCAAAATCATCGACGTGGCTATTCGGTATCGGTATGATTCCGGGGAAAGCTTTTCCAAGGCTTTTACGCGATTTCACGGTATTCCCCCATCTAAAGTGCAAAGAGAGAAGGTTAAGATATTTCATCCGATGTCCATAAACGTTACGATTACAGGAGGATTTGAAATGCCAAATAATCTGATTGACGAATTTTATTGGAGCGATATTGAAGAGCAAAAGAGCGGGAAACTGAGCGCCGAAGAAAAATATAAAAAAATCGTCAGCTGGGCAGGCAAAGCAAGAGGGCGAAATCCAAACGTCTTTGATGCGCTGACCGAATGGATACTGGATGATTCGGAGTGGAGTGAAGAAAAACTCGTCGAAAACGAGCAAATCTTAATACAGGGTGTATTTGCCCGGTTCAAAGAACAAAATGCGAAGCTCAGAACGTATTTATCGGAATTAGAGCCTTCAGGCGTTGTTAATCTGGTGGTGTTCAAAACATTGGATCGATTTGATGATGAATTATCGGGGTTGACTCATGAAAAGATGCTGCAGGAAGTTGTATCCAAAGTATTTGCGGACTTTTCAGTCATGCGCGAACGCGGCATAAGAAAACAAATTGCGGGAAATATAACGGGTCCGTCAGGCGTTAACGGCGTAGATTATTACGGGTATATCAATTACCTGAAAGATTGTGACGCAGGGGTGCAATGGGCTTTGTTCATGCCCGATGTTGTAAAACGTCAGCAAAACGGTTTCAAGGTGGACAGCTTCGAATACAGAACAACACCAGCCATGCGTTTTATCGGGAAAGAGTTCACTGAAAGCGATTCCGAGGATATGAATCGGAAGCTTGATATAATGCGGACTCTTGATTCCATGTCTGATTATAAATCCGGTTTCGACCACGACCTTTTATTCCAGCACCACTATGGCAAGTCAGTAGACCGGGAACGCCGGCATGACTTTTGGGGACGGTTCATGAAAGCGGATACGCCCGTGCCGGAAGGATTCGTGCATTTCGATTTTGTATCGGACGATTCTGACACACCGTATTTAACGTTCAGGCCGCAGTTCGCATTCGCATTGTTTTCCGGCGATATGGATGCAATGCATAAGCACGAAGGTTATGACTGCAACGCCATGTATGACGTCACCCGAAATATAATTCTCGGCCAGGGAGTTGCGATTCCATATCCTGAAACATACTGGACCGCGGAAGTCTTTCTTGATGGATGCGATAAATGGAGCACCGCATATCTGTTCAGTGTTTTACTGCTGCCTTAAATATAGCAATGCTTAGTACAGCCAAGGCACTCTGCGATAGATTTCTGTGTAGAGTGCTTTAGTGTTTTCAGCATTATTCATATATATCCACCGCAATACCTGATTAGAATTCCACAACATTCGGTCCGCCGAAGTCAGGATTGAACAAAAAGATAATCGACCACCTTCCCAAACTCAGTCCGAAAAACTCGTGCACATATCCTGCGACCCCTCGACACTCGCAAGGAATATAACCATTTCACAGGCAAAGGATACGAAGTTAAAAAGTGGCTCCGCTTGACATGTTACCCCACGCTTTTCATGTTGAGTATTGTTGTCTGCTGTCAAGAACGGATAAATAAAGCTTGCTGAAAAACTTAAAAATTTTGTCATTCCGAGTTTCAACCTGAAAAACCATGGAGTTTCTGAAAGCCAATACTCCTGAAATAAAAATGCGTTTTTTGTTTTTATTCGGAATCTCGATCTTAAGTCCCTTTATTTAAAAGGAACTGAAAAAAATTACTCCTGTTTTCTACAGAAAATCCGATAACAGAGCTTTAGATTCAAGGTTTTTGAGCATAATACACAAAAAACTTACATTAAGAGCTAACAAAACAATACTGTCAATCTTTATTATAAAGGGCTACAGAATTATTCAGCAAACTCTGAATAAATGCTATCAAAACCGCAGTATACAAAGCTTAGAGCAAACTTGTAAAGCTGCGGTTTTTTGATTTTCAGAGGTGTTTTGAGAGGATATAAGCGATGGCGAATATTTTCTTTTTCCCATCTATAAAGAAGAAATTCAAAAAAATCTACCCATATAAATTTAATACGGGTAAAATTATTAGAAAAATTACCTATATTGAATTGACATAGGTAAATTTAGCGATATAATACCTATGTAATGGAGGTGTATATAATGAGTGAGCAAAAATTACACATGTTGCCACCGAATGCTGATTTGGAAACGAAAGCAGTGCTAAAACAGCTGGCAAGAGCCAATCGTGCATTGGCTGAACTGAAGGGTTATGCAGATACGATTCCGAATAAACATATTTTGATAAATGCGGTCATCATCAATGAAGCTAAGGATAGCTCTGCGATTGAAAACATTATAACAACCCATGATGGCCTATATAAAGCGATGAGCGATGCCAGCGGGGCAAGTCCTGCCGCAAAGGAAGTTGCCAGCTACAGGACTGCTTTATGGCAGGGGTATGAGTTGGTTAAGGCACGTGAAATGCTTACTACAAATATGATAGTTGAGATTCAAGGCATTCCGAAGGAATTGAAAGCATACGTGTGATTTGATCTTTTTCGCTTGTTTAAACTGCAATTTTTAGGGGGTCCGTCCGCAAAGAACACGGGATACGGCTCAGCGAACCCTCCGAAACGTCAATAGGAATGAACATTTTAACCATGAACATCATGGCTTACTACCGGAGGTCTCTGAAATTTTTGTTTATTTTTTTCATTTTGTCAAAAATATCCGATTTTCTCGATTTTCGACAGAAATTTGCCTCAAAAAAAGTTTGCTTTACTTTTTGTTGTTAATATAGCATTACTGAATTTCTGGGTTTTCTTGTTTATCAGCAAGCCCTAACTACTCAAGACCATCGTTCGGTGGAAGATATCTGAACGCCTGGTGAAAACTTTGTGAAGCTTCAAAAATACCGGAAATGATCACGGCGGCTAAAATGGTTTTCAATCATATTCATGGCATTCTTCAACATATTCGAATGAAAATGGCTAATGTCTTGCTCGAAGGGTTGAATTCCAAGCTGAGAATCATCAAAAAAAGAGCTTATGGATTTAAGCGTTTTGCTTATTTGAGGACTATGATTTTTTTAATCTTGGCAAGTTGGAATTCAAAATCTCTTGATTTTGTTTTGTGATAGATAACTACCGACACTAAATGAAAGAGAACCTAATTTACAAATAGGAGGAAATCCTTTGAAGAAACTTGTACTTTTGAACTATATAATGTTTTCGGTGATAACATCATTCTCTATGAGTGCTGTAAACCATAACCTCTATACGTTTAACGCTTTTTTTGGTTGGGAAGGACCTAATTTTGCTTCTTTTATCAGTAATTTCAATGCACCATTCGATATACAGAAAAATTTCCCGATAGAATTACGGGAAGCACTTAAAGGTAGTGGTGTGGAAGGAAGTCACAGAAGATTTGGTCATTGGGCGTATGGAATGGAAGTTCCTTTTGAAAAATTAACATATGAAATGAAATATGTTCGAGAATTTACACCTGATCAAAAAAGGGTCATAACTAAGTATTGGCAGGAATATGTTGTCAAGAAACAAATCGAACTAGTCACTCAAAAATTTGGTTTTAATGGTAAGCAAGCTGAAAATATGGCAGCATTAATTCATGATTTACATTTACTTCAAGATTATACCGATGATAAAAACTACTCATTGCAAAAGCCAGCTGAAGTTTTCGATGATATTTATGATAGAGCCCGAAAACTAACAGGTGACTCAAAAGATGTGGTTAATCTTATCAATAAGCTCAAAAAAATGGACAATCCTATAAATAGTAAAGAATTTCAAAAATTATTTCAATATATATACGATTCACATGAAAGCACATTAAAAAAAATGGGGATTTCAAAAAAACCGATAGATGAAAGTATTCTAAAGAAATTCAAAAAACCAGAATTCACAAATAAGATGATTTATCATAATAACCGTGAATTCTTTGCGAATAAGGGGATAGAGGAAGTTGATTTCTTGCAAAATCCAGATGTATATAAAAAAGATTTAAAAAAACACAAATCAGATTTTGCTAAAATAATAGACCTGAAAAAAAGTACTTATAAAGAATTCAAATCGGTTTTAAGAAAGAATGAAATATCAGAGGATATTTACTTGAAAAACCCTGATAAATACAAGAAAATCATTGACGATTATAAAAAGACTTTCAATTACAAAATAAAGCAAGACTTTAAATTATCGGCACAGGCAGGGTTGATGGCTTTTGGTTTTGAAATGCTTAATTCTTTGGTTTTCGAAGGTGAAGATCTTGGAGAAGCTTTGTACGATTCTGCAATTAAAGGCGGTGTTGCTGGTGGTGCAACTTTTATTGCTGAAGGGCTTATTTCATCATTAGGAAACGGCAAATTTGCCTTAACCACTTTGGTTGACGAACAATCTATCGTGAAAAAGGCTTTCGGAACAGGTGTGAACTACTGCTTGATAACATTTATCATTGATGAGTCAATGATTGTCTATTCATGGGCAGTGAAGGGATGCTCCGGTGAAGAACTCCTCGAAGATACTGTTAAAAACGCAATGGTTGCTAGCTCAAGTTTCCTCTCAACGTCCGTCATGGTTTTGTGCGGTTTCGCACCGGGGGGAATAGTTGTAATGGCAGTTGCATTTGGAGCAGAAGTGCTAGTTTCCACAACAATCGACAAAGCCTACGAATACCACGCCTTTAAAAACTATCTCATGGAAGATGATTACATCGGTTTTTTGCCAGCTGAATTTCTGAATACGGAAACACCTTGGAATCAACCGGAAAATGAGACACCTTGGAATCAACCGGAAAATGAGACACCTTGGAATCAGCCAGAAAACGAAACACCTTGGAATTACTAAGGAGCAATTTTGAGGAAAATTAAAATACATACTGTGGAGGTTGATTTATGTTTAAAAAAATAATGTTTATGATACTTTTTGTTCTGGTATGTATTTATTGCTTTGCAATAAATACAGAATTTGTTTACAATGCTGAAGATTTTCAGGAAGCGTTAAATGATAATATTGTTGAAAAGATTATTATTAGCAGTAATTTAGTTGGTAAACTTCGAATGTGGTAGAGGCAATATCGAAATTATTGGTAACGGTTATAAAATAAAACCAAAAGATGAATATAATGAAATTATTTTTTTTAACGGACCAAGTTATGATAGACACAAGAATTTGAAGATTAATAATTTAAATTTTACTGATTCTGAATATTGTGCACTTTATATAGAGAATTACAATATGATTGAACTAAATGATGTCAGCTTTTCATATTGTTGAGAAAGCCTTGACACTTGATGGATGTTTTAATACAGTAATCAGTTCTTGTGAATTTGATGAATGTAATTATCCAATAGTTCTTAGAAGTGGAAAAATTCATAATGGTGGTTATATTGAAATTAACAACAGTGTTTTTAGAGATTTTAGTTTTGCTATTCATGATTATTGTGTTGCATCAGATGAAAAAGATCAAGGAGTTGTAGAAATTGATAATTGTAAATTCTACGAAAGTAATGATTCTTGTAAGCATGTAGTTAATAAGAATAATTCTGATAATGTTTGGTTAAATAAAAAACATATGTTATACGATTATCAGTTCAAATTCAGCAATTGTTATTTTGACAAACGATTGTTTCCATTTGACTCAATGTATTATGGTGATAGTGAAATTCCAAATTTAATTATTGAAATATATAATCTTGGAAATCTACTAGATAGATAAAAATGAAAAGATTGCAGAAATTATAAATACTGATTTGAAATACAACTATGATGATTCTGAGATAATTGTCAATAGTGAAATTAGTGAGTATATCAACAATCCAACACAAGAAGGGTTAAATGAGTTTTTGCTAAATGTCTATAAATTAATCAATTTAAAAAAAAGCAACTTTTATTTTGAAAATTATTTTCTTGAATGGACCTTATATAGAACGATATGGGAAAGATCCTGTTTATAATTTATGTTACAGCGAAAAAATATTGGATGAGTTTTTTACACCGATGATTTTTGTCGGTTCAAATAATAGTAAAAATTTACTTGATTTTGTCAAACAAATGCAAAATTGTTATGTGGAGGGTGAAACTTTAAACAAATTGTTAAATGATATTCCAACAGAAAAATCGGAGTTTTTCAGAAAAAACATTACACTTTATAGTGATTTTTATACAAGAAGAACAAATGCTTTTGAAGCTTTGGATATCATCATAAAAAAAGCAAAGCAAATGCCTGTTTTTTTTACTGTTGAGGAATTCAACCGAATTGAAAAATTTAGACTTCTTTTTATCGAATATTGTAATTTATATGACAAATATCTGAAAAACTCAATTGTTCGATGTTCCGCTCAATTATATTTATTTGTCTTTCATGAATCAGATTTTCTACAATTTGGATAATCGAGATAAGCTTGAAAGGATCGCCATGCAATTCACAGATTTTGGTGTTATTAAATATAATTGTTCTGTTTTGTATGCAACCCACGATAATTTTGATCAAATACTTGAGATGTTCAAAGATTATCTTGGCAAAAAAGAATACGAGGAAATCCAGGCAAAGGCTAAGACAATCCCTCAGTGGTTTAAAAACAGTGCGGTTAAACTTTTGAGAGAACTGGATTAATTAGGGTTTGCTGAATAACTCTGGCGACTGTTATAAATAAAGGTATACAGAGAATGTTTTCTTTTAAAAGTGCGAGGTTTTTCTAAGGATTTCCCAAAAAACCTTGCACTTTGATTTATTTATTGGCTAAGGTCAAGGAAATAAAGTGATAGAAATCAAAAAAATAGGTTAATTTCTCAACCCTTTTTAAATAAAGGAATCTAAACCCGGGTTTCTTCGTATCGAGAGGGTAAAATACAACCTTCGATACGAAGAGTGACAAAATTTGAGTTTTTCAGCAGCCCCTAATTAATAAATTACCCTCGCATTTTGTATTTGTCATTCTCGACAGAACGGTTTTCGCAATAGGATATTTAGTATATGCGGAGTTTAAAATAGAAAAATGAAATGACAGCAAGTCAGATCAAGCGGGAATCTCTCGGTTTGCTTATAATAAATGCAGGGTGGTTGAAATGGGGTGAACGGATTAATGTACGAATGGCAGAGGCAGATTCAGGTAATCGTTGATGAAATTGACAAATGTATTAAAAATTACAACGGTGAAGCTTTGACATTGCGCTTTCTTTCCCGCAGGCTGGGTTATTCCGAATTTCATACGACGAGAAAATTCAAGGAAATATCGGGTATGCAATTCAGGGATTATCTGCGGCACAGAAAATTGGCATTTGCATTGAAAGAGGTTCGGGATAGTGGAAAAAGTCTTCTGGATATTGCATTTGATTATGGCTTTTCATCACATGAGGCCTTTACCAGAGCTTTCAAGGCAAACTACGGCGTAACTCCGAGCGAGTACCGGAAAAATCCCCTGCCTGTCGTTCTACGTACAAAGATAAACCCTTTCGACCGCTACTTTTTAGGATTGGGAGAGATCGGTATGATTAAATCCACGGATGATGTTAAAATTTATTTTGTGACCATTCCCGCACACAAATTTCTGCACGTTAAAAACTATGAGAGTAATGGATATTGGGATTTCTGGCAAAAGCAAAGCCTTATTCCGGGACAGGACTGCGAAACGATTTGCGGCTTGCTCGACAGTATCAGCGGCAAACTGGATGATGAAGGCGGAAGTGAATCCAACAGCAGCAGCGGCCAGATCATGGCGTACATCAACGATCCGGAAGGCAGGCTCTGTGATTGGGGTATCCCACGCACGGAGTGTTACGGAGTGCGTCTTCCTTTTGAATATAAGGGCGAAGTGCCGCCCCAGATGCTCATGGTCGATGTGCCCGAAGCCGAGTATGTTGTTTTTGAACACGGTCCGTTCGATTATGAGCAGGAAAACCGCAGTGTGGAGGAAAAGATTGAAAATGCTATGGCAACCTTCGATTTTGCGGACACAGGTTATCGTTTCGATACTTCCCCCGGCAGAATGATTTACTTTTATCATGATCCGGAGCGGTTTTGGAAGTATATCAGGCCGGTGCGGAAGTGAAATAAAACCGATTACCAATACATACTGCCGCTTACAGCATAAACAAAAAATTTCAAGCTCCATAGCGAATTATTTTCTCGTGATATGTCCCCGGAAGTAAAACATGATAAGCTCAGTTGTTGCGAATTTCGCAGCAACTGTTTTTTTAGAAAAGACTATCTGGTTGACTATTACGAGATTGTATTATATGATTACGATACGTGTCAATTTGAAGATTTAAGAAAACTCAGATTATCGTGAAAGGAGCAACTATGAATGCGATTTTCGATTTGAGGAAAAATCAATCCGATGAAGTTGCCGGGAAAATTAAAGAGTATTTTGGAAATGACACCAAGCTGGTTTCGCTGAAAAAAGAAATCCAGTATTGCATAGGCTGCTGGAGCTGCTGGTTGAAAACTCCGGGAGAATGCGCAATTAAAGATGTTATGACGGAGTTTTATCCATATTATGTAAACAGCGACAAGGTCATACTGCTGCTGGATACGGATCAGGGATTTATAAACCATACGGCGAAATCTTTTTTGACAGAACGATTCCCAATTTTCATCCCTATATTGAAATCGTGGACGGGGGAATGCCATCATTTAGCCAGATATGATAAGTATCCGGAACTATACTTTTATTACGATACCTGTGAACTTACACGGGAAGAAGACCAGGTTATCGAAGACTATCTTTACAGAACCGCCTATCATTTTCAATCACAACCTTATCGAATCGGTTTTGGGGACGAATTGTCGGTAAAAAAGCTGACGTCCAGAGAACCAAAGAGAAAAACCGTACAAACCGAATCGGTTGGCAGAATGGAGAAATTGATCATTTATAACGGCTCGCCCAGAAGATCCGGAAGCAATACGGCCATGATATTGAAGGAAGTCGGGAATTCTCTGGAAAACTCTGTGGAAATTCGGGATTTGAAGGATAAAAGCAGCTGGGATAGATGGGCATCGGATTTTGAAAATGAAGAAAATGTGCTTTTCATGATGCCTTTGTATGTTCACGCCATGCCCGCACATGTCATGGCCTTTTTTGAGAAGCTGACGCCTTCAAAAGGCACGGTTTCTTTTGTCGTACAGTCGGGTTTTCCCGAAAGCTCCCAGTCATATTTTCTGGAAGCCTACTTCGAACAGCTGAGCAAACGTCTGAGGCGAAAATATCTCGGAACGGCTATAAAAGGCGGTGTGGAAGGTCTTCAGATTCGTCCGGCAAAACAGCAGAAGAAAATAATCAAGCCTTTTGTTTCTTTGATAGAGTGTGTGGTACGAGACGGGAAAATGGATTCGGCAACGGTATCCGGTCTCGCCAAACCCGTTCGTCTTTCGGGGGCAAATCTTGTTATGCTTAGTGTTATGAAGAAAACCGGTGTGGTAAATATGTTCTGGGATATGCAACTGAAGAGGAACAACAGCTTTGAAAAGCGGTTCGCGAAGCCGTTTGAAAATAAGGATTAGTTTATACGGAAGAGTTTTGTCATACCCCCGGAAGCAAAACAGGAAAAAAGGCGGTGTGGTATAAAGAGTGCTTTAACTAAACATGGAAAGGACGGTTATCATGATAGAGCTTGCTTTCGGCGAAAGTGCGGCCGGATCTCTTAAGGCCGCGAAATCCAGCGGTTTTTATGGGGATTTATCGGGTCCGGTTGCCATAATCGGTGGTTCGGACGAGGAAAAAACGGAGTGTCTTAAAAAATGCGAATCGGAATTTCCGGACAAACCAATGGCGGGAAGTCCGGCAGATGTGGAGGCGCTGACTCTGGCGCTGGATATAGGTGACATCTCGGATACCTACGGTGGAATGGACAGGCGCAAATCTTTGCTCGACACTCTTTTTGCTTGTTATCCGGGTGTTGCGGACGAGATATGGAAAACAGACATTCGTGCGCTGTGCAGGCTGCAAGAGGCGAAAAAGGTACAGGAGCCGGTAAGAATGTGGGTGAGCCGCAACGATCCCGCGGAGATGTGCGGGCTGTATTTTGTATGCCGTTTCATGGCCGATAGCGCTGTGCCGCTTTCCGTAGTGTTTATACCTCCGTATCTTGAAAAAGACGGCTGCATAACTTCTTTCAGGAGTACGGGCGAGTTGTCCCCAAGGCTATTTTCCGGTTTTTCATCATGCGAAGAGAGAATAAGCGAATGCGGGCGTGCGGCATATGCCAATATGTGGAGCGAACTCGTTTCGGAGAATGCGCCTTTGCGTGCCGTGGTCAACGGCAATGTTAAAAGCGTGCCGGAGGATTTTTATGATTTCGCGATCCGTGCCAATCTGCCGGATACGGAGCTCAGAGTCGCACAGCTGATCGGTAAAACACTGAATTATATATCCGGTGTCGGAGATATCTGGCTGTTTTTGAGGATAAAGTCGATGATAGCTTCGGGTGAAATTCTGGAAGTCGCACCCGCATCGGGAGATCACCCTTATTCCGGAGTGGTAAGGCGGGTTATCGGTTGATTTCATGTTTCTGATGCGCTTCGCCGTGATTCTAAAACCGTTCTTATGATTTCAAGAGCTTTGACCAGTTCGTTGCTGTCTTTGGGGCTGCCTATCGATATTCGAATGGCGTTATGCCGGCAATTAATTCCAGTTGAAAATCTTTTTGCCGAAAAGACCTGAACACCTGATTTCAGACAATTATTTTCGATTTCCGTATCGATAAAACCCTCCGGAAGCGATAAGTATCTGAACAACGATGATTTGGAGGGTATTAAATCAAATCCTTTCAATATTTCGTCGGTTATCCGGTTTCTCTCTTCCAAAATACTTAACTTGTTTCTGACTATTGCGTCATATGCCTGGGATGACTGCAAAAGAGATATTATTTCGGCGGTGAGCGGGGATGCCATCCAGGTTATGTTGTTTACGCCGTGCCGCACCTGTTTAACGTACTTTTCCGGTGATACTATGTATGAAATCCGGAAAGTCGGGTTTAACGCTTTGGACGTTCCGTGTATGTAAATACTGTTTTCCGGGTTGAGAGAGCTTATAGGCACCAATCTTTCTTCCGAACAAAAGCTGAAAGTCCCGTCTTCTATTAATGTTATGCCGTGCTCATCTACTAATTTTCCGATTTCCTTTCTCCTGTCCATATCCAGTGTGATGGTTGTCGGATTATGGCAGTCCGGGATCAAGTATATGCCCTGAATTTTCTCCCTCCTGCAGGTGGTCCTTAATTCTTCGATATCGATTCCCCGGTTGTCTCTTTTAACCGGTATGAGTATGATACCCAAAAGTTTTGCCAGGCTTTTTAATCCTGTATAGGAGAATTCATCGGCGACTATCCTGTCTCCCTTTTTGAACAAGCTTATCAGGATAACAGAAAGCGCATTCTGCGAGCCTGATGTGATCAGCAGTTTGTCGGGGGAACTCTTGATTTTATATTGTTCAAGCCATTTGGAAGCTATGTACCTGTGTTTTATGTGTCCTTCAGGCGGGGAGTATTTTAAAACCAGATCGTAATCGATCGAGCTATACAGACCGGTTACATAAGTTTTTACCATTTCGTTCGTCTCATATACGGGCAATACCATGCCCATTTCAATTATACCGGCCTCTTTATGGTTCGTTAATAAATCATGCGGGATACCGGCGGTGCTGCTGACGAAAGTCCCTTTCCCGATTACGCCCTTGATTAATCCTTTTTCTTCGCATAATTTGTAAGCCCTGGTTACGGTACTGTGGTTGATGCCCAGGTAATCTGCGATGATACGTTGTGCAGGAAGTTTGAAGCCGCTTTTAAGCTTACCGTTTTCGATATCTTTTTCGATGCTTTCGGCCAATGATATATAGAGAGGCTTGGCTGATTTTTCCAGTTCGGGACTCCATGTAATTTCGTTGCCATAATAAATTATCACGATTTCACTTCCGGTTTGTAGTCCATACAATTTGATCATTGTATGTAGGATTGATAAATTATATAATGAAAACAAATAAAAACAAAGGAGTGTTTTTATGGAAAATTCATTGTATAGAAGTCCGATACTTGAGAAAATAAGAAATACGAATTTCGAAGAAGATTTGATCATGGCCCATAAAATGGCCGTGGAATATATCGATAAGGTAGACGGTATGAGGGTTTATCCCGACGAACAATCGATCAGAAATTTGAAGGCCTTTGACGAAGAACTGCCCGACGAGCCGGAAAAAACATCCGAGATTTTAAAACAGCTCAACACCTATGGTTCACCGGCCACTGTAGCTCAAACAGGCGGAAGATATTTCGGTTTTGTCTGCGGAGGCATTTTGCCTTCGGCATTATCGAGTAAATGGCTGACAGATGCATGGGATCAAAATCCTGCAATGTACGTATTGTCTCCGGTAGTATCCAAAATAGAAGATGTTACCGAAAAATGGATTGTGGATTTGCTGAAATTAACGGCGGAAACTGTTGCGGGGTATGTCGGCGGAAGCTCTGCCGCAACCGTCATCGGATTAGCCACGGGAAGAAATATGCTGCTGAATAATCTGAAGTACGATGTTGTCAAAAAGGGATTGATGAATTCTCCCGAAATTAAGGTGGCTTTAGGAGACGCCGCGCATTCCACGGTATACAAGGCGCTTTCTATTATCGGATTCGGCAATGAGCGGGTTGTAAGAGTGCCGACGGACGCACAGGGAAGAATGCGGGTTGATAAAATACCGGAATTGGACAGCAGAACGATTTTAATATTGCAGGCCGGAAATGTCAATTCCGGAGCATTTGATGATTTTGAGAAAATTTGTCCGGTGGCGAAAGAAGCAGGGGCCTATGTACATGTTGACGGTGCTTTCGGACTTTGGGCGGCGGCAAATGAAAAGTTCATCCATCTTACGAAAGGTGTTGAACTCGCGGATTCATGGTCGGTCGACGGGCACAAGACATTGAACGCCCCCTATGACAACGGAATTATCCTGTGCAGGCACAAGGAAGCGTTGGTGAATTCTATGCATATGACAGGAGCCTATATTGTGTTAAGTGATGAGCGCGACGGGATGTTCTATACTTCCGAAATGTCCAGGAGGGCAAGGGCAGTAGATTTGTGGGCGACTCTAAAAGGATTGGGAAAACGGGGTGTGGCCGAATTGGTTTGGGAATTGCATCAAAAAGCGGTTTATTTCTCCAAACTTCTTGAGGAGGGGGGATTGCAAATTCTGAACGATGTTGTGTTTAACCAGGTATTGGTGAGATACGAAACGGATGAAAAAACTAATATATTAATCAGGAAGGTTCAGGAATCGGGTGTTTGCTGGCTTGGAGGATCCGTATGGAATGATAAATCGGTGATGAGAATCAGCGTAAGTTCGTATAAAACAACATACGGTGACATCGAAATATCCGCAAGGGAAATTATAAAGATATCGGATGGAATTTAACTAATCGGCATTTCCCCCTTGAAACTTAATAGATGCTGATGGCATCCGTATACCGGGTAAAATGGTTTAGGATGAAGCAAAAGCGCACATCGAGGACATATACGAAATCTTCACTGAAGAAATAGCAGATATCTATCTTTTGTATTCCATCAATTCAACAGGAGCACCGTTAACTTCTATGAAAGCAACTGTCAAACCATCATCTGGAGAATTTGGATAAATTATAATTTTTTGGCCTTTTAAGCTTTCTTCAAGATTCTCAACCTCAAAAGCAACATGAGCTATCGTTTTTACCAATTCCGGATATGGCGCATCGGGCCAAAATCTCATCCATTGAATACCGAAAGGATTGTTTTCATGGTCAGAAACAGTCATTTTCAAGCATAAAAATTATTTTTAAGCTCAGATATTCGGTCCGTCGATTGTCAAAAAAGCGTAATAAACATGCTTAGGCTATTCGGAACCGTGAAAGAAGTGAGATAATGAGAATATATTAATTGTACAGCAGAGATTTTAATTTTGCGGCGGTATCGGTTCCGGGCAGAGGAACATGCACAATCAATTTTAACCCCGAATTGTCTGACATATCAAAGTTACTCACTTCAAATTCCAACGTTCCGGCAACGGGATGCTCCAGTTTTTTATATTTTTCACTGCTGCTTTCGATATCGTGCAAAGGCCACCATTCACAAAATTCTTTGCTCAAAAGTTTCAAATCGTCGACGAACCGAATCAACCAGGGATCTTCTATGTATTGCCCGCAACTTGCCCTAAAGGCACCCAGAAGATGTTTCGCATACAGATTCCAGTCGTAAAACATTTTTTTGTATTTGCTGTCCGTAAACATAGTCCAAACAATATTCCGTTCACGCACGTTCATCTCGTTGAAATCTCCAAAAAGCAAACCGGCTTCTTTATTCCATGCAATGACATTCCAGCGTTGATCCGTAATAAGTGACGGACAGAAAACAAGACTATCCAAAACGTTTTGAAGAGTGGAACTTACCGCGTTATGATATTCGGGGATTTTGGCAAGAAATGGTTGATTCGCCAAAATATAAAGGTGGGTACGTTCGTGTTTGTCAAGCAGCAAAACTCTCGACAAACTCTCTATTACCGATGGAGAAACATGTATGGTTCTTCCCTGTTCGAGCCAGGTATACCAAGTCAGACCGATTCCCGCCAACTGTGCGACTTCTTCTCTTCTAAGTCCCGGTGTTCTTCGGCGCGGAGTTAGCGGAAGCCCGACCTGTGAAGGTAAAATTTTCGCCCTTCGTGATTTTAAAAAATCACCCAACTCTTTATACCGGTAATTCTCGATTTTTTCAGACATATAAAACCTTCCTGTTGTAAATTATAATAGGATATTTTGACTCCTGTTTCTATTATACAAATTCGATTATAATTTGGCAAATGATAAAAGGAGGGAAAAAAATGAAGTATTTGTGGACCACGGTGCATGTGAAAAATATGGACGAATCTATTCTTTTCTATTCGGATATTTTGGGTCTTAAATTGATGCAGCGGTTTCCTGCGGGGCCCGGAATCGAAATCGCTTTTTTGGGAAACGGCACAGATGATGAAACGTTAGTTGAGCTGTATCATAACGGCAGTGATACCGTCGTGAATTTCGGTGAATTCATATCACTTGGCTTTGCCGTAACATCTGTTGATGAAATACTGAATACTGTAAAAAATAAAAGTATTCCTTTGCTGAACGGACCGAACGAAACACAGAAATTCAAATGGTTTACCGTCAAGGACCCAAATGGATTGAATATTCAGTTTTTTCAGCAAAAAAATTCTTGATAGGAAATTAAAGGGTAGGAGACTACCCTTTTTTTATTTCGATATGGTTATTCATATGTTATTTCTGTCGAGATTTCCGCTACTTTTAATATGGTCTGATATACGGAACAGTATTTTCCCGCAAGTTCGAAAGATTTCTCAAATCCCGATTTTTCTTTTGCGTTGTAAATTATTATTTTTATATTCACTTTGCTCAAAAAAGCCGGTATTTCATCGCGTTTTTCGCTGTCGACGACGAATTCGACTTTTTCAAATTCAAGTTTTTTCTTCTGTGCTATGTCGAGAAAAGTTGCATAAAAGCACGATGTCAGCGCACCAAGAAGCATCTCGTAAGGCGCGATTTCTTCATCCGACACTCCGATATTGATTGATGAATTTCTTACAGTTTTGAGTTTTCCGCTGAAATCTTTTCCGAATTCAACATCCACATGATTTTTCGATCCCATTTTTTGCCTCCCAGCTTGATTTGTTTATGGAATTATAATACATATGATAAAAAAACAAAAATAGAATTTCAACTGAAATGAGAAATAGTGTAAAATATCACAAACAGGGGGGATAATATGAATGTGGATTTGAATTCCGATCTGGGCGAAAGTTATGGAAAATACAAAATCGGAAATGATGCCGAACTGATGAAAAGTATTTCTTCATGCAATATTGCATGTGGTTTTCATGCGGGAGATCCCAGTGTTATAAGGAAAACCGTGGAACTTGCGCTGGAAAATTCGCTTACCATAGGGGCACATCCTGGGTATCCTGATTTGATGGGATTTGGCAGGAGAGAAATTAATCTGTCCGAAGAAGAACTATTTGATATGGTGCTTTTTCAGGTCGGAACACTTAAATCAATCGTAGAAGCTTTCGGAGGAAAACTAAGTCATGTGAAGCCTCATGGAGCGATGTACAACAGAGCTGCCGGCGATCGAAATACGGCAAGAACAATAAGCCTCGCCGTCAAAAAAATGGACGATGAATTGTATATAATGGGACTATCAGGCTCTTTTCTCATAGAGGAAGCAAAATCAATCGGATTAAAAACCGTAAGTGAAGTTTTTGCGGACAGGGAATACGAAAACGACGGCAAATTAGTGCCGCGAAGTAAAAAAAACGCCATGATATCGGATGTGAACAGCAGTATGGTGAGAATATTGAATATGATTAAAAAAGGTTGTGTGGTCTCAACTGAAGGCAGTGAGATTAAAATAAACGCCGAAACTGTCTGCATACACGGCGATGGGGAACATGCAGTTGAGTTCGCAGAAAAAATAAACGGTTTTCTGATGGAAAATGGCGTGGAAATCAGATCTTATGTAAAAAGAGGTGATATTTGATGTCCGATTGTGTTTACTCGCATTCCGGTGATTCAACGGTAATAATAAAAATCGGCAGTGAAATATCTTTGGAGAACAACAGAAAGACTGTACAATTAACCTCTAAAATAATTAATAAGGCAATTTCAGGGGTTATCGAAGTTGTTCCCGCGTATAACAGCATTGGTGTGGTATATGATCCTTCTGTAGTCGTTTTGAAGAAATTGTTATCGATTCTCAGAAAGACGGAAAGAGAGGAAATGGATATTTTAACCGAAAAAACAGAGACCGTTCATATTCCAGTTATCTATGGTGGGAGTTACGGTCCCGATTTGGGTTATGTTTGCGCTTTCAATTCGCTGAGTCCGGAAGAAGTTGCCAGACTTCATTCGGAAAAGGAATACTTGATATACATGATGGGTTTCACACCGGGATTTCCTTATTTAGCGGATGTGAATGAGGCGATTTCCACGCCGAGAAAGGAAACTCCGAGGGAAAAAATAATTGCAGGTTCGGTAGGAATAGCAGGCAATCAGACAGGAATATATCCTCTCGATACTCCCGGAGGATGGCAGATAATAGGACGAACCCCGCTAAAGCTGTTTGACGCGAATAAAAATCATCCTTTTCTCCTGAAGCCCGGTCAATATATAAAATTCGTCCATATAGATGAAAAGGAGTATTTTGAGATCGACTCACAGGTTAAAAACGGAATTTATAGTCCTGTCATAACGTACAGAGAGTGTGGTGTTGACATATGAACAGCATGAAGATACTCCATCCGGGTTTGCTTACCACGGTTCAGGATAAAGGGAGATACGGGTACCAGGCTTTTGGTGTGCCGGTTTCGGGTGTGATGGACAGATATTCCATGTATCTGGCGAATTATCTCGTCGGGAACAATATATCTGAGGCCGTATTGGAAGTAACTCTCATGGGACCGGGAATTGAATTCTTATGCGATACTTTAATCGGAGTTACCGGAGCGGGATTTAAAATGTTTCTCAACGATGAGCAAGTCGGAATAAATGAAACCATAGAAGTTAAAAAGTGGGATATATTGTCTGTCAGAAGTCCCGGGGAAGGAATAAGGGGATATATTGCTTTTGCCGGAGGCATAGATGTTCCGGTGGTCATGGAAAGCAAATCGACTTATATAAGGGGTTCTTTCGGAGGGTATAAAGGTAGAAAATTAAAAGAAGGGGATTTACTTGAAATCGGTAAAAAACCTTCCAAATACCTGTTCAGAAAAATACCGTCGGAAATCGTTAAGAACGTTTACGAAAAAGATGTTCTTGACACCATAATAGGTCCCGATATAGATAAGTTCACGAAAGACGGAATCGAAGTTTTCTTGAATTCGGAGTACACGATAACCGGCCAATGCGACAGAATGGGGTACAGACTCGATGGAAACAAAATAGAACATGCGGATAATGCGGATATAATATCTTCTCCGGTACAGTTTGGAACAGTTCAGGTGCCCGGTGACGGGAAACCGATAGTGTTGATGGTGGACAGGCAGACATCGGGAGGCTACGCGAAAATAGGCTGTGTTTCGTCGGTTGATCTGGCATGTCTTTCACAGAAAAAACCCGGGGATAAAATAAGATTCAGGGAAATTTCCGTCGAGCAGGCACAGAGAAATTACAGGCTTATGAACGACAAAATCGGCAGGCTGTTCGACGATACGAACACGAGGACGTGGGTTAAAACCTTTGCGAACTGGTTCAAGTGGAAATAAGAGGTCGCGAAATCGGGCACTGTCTTCACTGATTGTTTTTTGTTTAATCCGCATTTGGTATAATCGATCGGAAAATTCTTGGATATAGGGAGTGACAGAAATTATAAAGGCAGTTATATTCGACATGGATGGTGTAATAATCGATTCCGAGCCCATATACCGTATGGCTGCGAAAGCCGTTGTTTCAAAATACGGGGGTGTTTATGACAGCTCGGTTTCCGACAAGGAGATGGGGCTTTCAATAAAAGAATCGAGTAAAATAGTGGTCAAAGAAACCGGTATTGAAATCGATCCGGAGAGGTTCGCAAAAGAATATATTGAACAGTATCTGATATTCTGCGAGAAATTTTTGAAACCCAATGAAAATATCGAGAAATTGATAGCATATTGCCATGATAATTTTAAAACCGCCATAGCATCTTCCACCGTGAGAGATATAGTTATAATGCTTATGGACAGGTTCGGCTTTCTGAAGTATTTTCAATTTGTCGTCGGCGGAGATGAAGTTGAAAGATCCAAACCGCATCCGGGAATATACCTTAAAGCTGCCGGAAACCTTGAAGTCGATCCGCATGAATGTGTTGTCATAGAAGATTCGTACAACGGAGCGGTGAGTGCGGTTTCGGCCGGGATGACAACTTTGGTGCTCAGGCACGATCTGAACAGGAACATATCGTTTCCGCAAGAGGTAACGGTTTTTGAAGACATAGATTCCATCGTTATTCATCTGAAAAATATGGATATGTGTAAATGATACCTTTTTCATTGTTTTCGGTCATATTTTTTTCAATACTCTTATGTGTTTTTTTAAAATTTCCGATAGTGTATGCTTTGATATTCGGTTTGGTTATTTTTTATATATACGGAGTAAAAAAAGGTATATCGCTTATATCACTTTTAAAAGTTACTTTACACGGTGCTCTGAAATCAAGGCTGGTGTTGGAGATATTCATACTCATAGGTATGATAACTTCGCTTTGGATTTGTTCGGGTAGTGTTCCTTTTCTCGTATACCATTCTTTGAATATTATACGGCCCGAATTGTTCATTTTTCTCGCTTTCGTTTCAAGTGCGTTTATCTCGTTGCTTCTCGGAACTTCGTTCGGTGTGGTGAGTACCATAGGTGTCGTCATAATAACCATAGCGAGATTGTCGGGCTTCGATACCAGCATAACCGCCGGGGCGATAATCTCCGGTGCGTATTTCGGTGACAGAATTTCTCCGATGTCTTCGAGTGCCAATTTAGTCGCTGCGATAAATGAAATCAACATATACAGCCATATTAAAAATATGCTTAAGACTACTTTCATACCTTTGGGTATGGTTTTGACAATGTATCTCGTACTTTCGCTGGCCATGCCTCTTCAAATTTATGACAGAAACGCAGCAGGTGAAATAGTGCGGGATTTTAAAATAGGCTGGGTAAGCATATTGCCCGTTTTAACATTGTTCGTGCTGATCGTCTTAAAGGTTAAAATAAAAAAGGCAATGCTGTTCAGTGCGGTATGTGCTTTTCTGGTAGCGGTATTTTATCAGAACAGGGGCTTGGCAGATGTTTTAAAATACACGGTTATCGGCTATTATCCCGATGGGGTCGAATTTCAAAATCAGGCAATCTCCGGCGGGGGGATTGTTTCCATGCTTTATCCCGCTGTTGTCGTTGCGGTATCCTCGGCGTATGCCGGTGTTATAGGAAAAATAAAAATACTGGACGGCATGGAAACTTTAATCGGGAAAATCAGTTCGAAATTCGGTACGTTTGCCTCTATGAGTATGATATCGGTTTTTTCCTGTGCCACGGGATGCACACAGACGCTCGGGATAATCCTCGGCGAGCAGCTCGCTTTTGATACTTACCGGAAAAACAACATTTCAAAAGAAGTTCTCGCGCTGGATATATCGAACACTTCCGTATTGCTGGCGGCCGTTATTCCCTGGAATATGGCGGGAATGGTGCCGGCGCTTACGCTTTCCGTAGGCATTGGATATATTCCTTTTTCGTTTTATTGTTTCGTACCCACCTTTTACATTTTGATCACGAGCATCATTAAGCATAGAAGAATGTCTGTAATGAAAAACGGATTTTGATTCTATTTCGTTCTGTTGGCAAAAGGGCAAACGGATATGCAGGTTGAGCATTCTCCACCGTTTTCAACCCAAAATGAATAACATTTGTCGTGGTTTACCGGCCATCTTTTTATCCCTTCGTTGTTTGAAACAGTTACGGTTTCGAAGATGGGATCGATTTCTTTTGAAATGGCATCAACTTCACATTCTTTTGCACATTTCATGCAATTCCTGCAGGTGTTTTTCACTCCGAAATTAACCGGTTTGTCAGGGTACAGGGGCATGTCGGTAAATATTTTGCCTATTCTGACACTTGAACCAAGGTCAGGTGTTATCAGAAGTCCGTTTCTGCCCAATTCACCCAGACCGGCATCGACGGCAAGGGGAATGCTCAGAGCCGTATCGTTGCCCATTGAAATCGCCCTGTATCCCAGATTTCTGATGGTTTCCGACAGGCAGGCACCGACAAAAGCCATCATGGAATATCCTTTCCCCGTGGTCAGACAAGCCGTGAAATCAGGAGAGTTACGTAAAGACTCGATTTCCATTTTTATAAGAAAGACTATGGAAAATCGGAATTCTTCCGGTATTGAAATCTCAATTCCGTCATAGTTATGCGAATACACCCATTTTCTATCAAGTATTGATATTCCGGCAGCGTAGGCACCGAACATTTTTGCGGTTTCCTTGATATATTCACTCATATATTCAGGGTTGTCAACCTTATATCCTGAAACTTTCGGTATTCCGGTAGTGGCGTTCGAGCCGCTTTTCCAATCCCAGCCGAAAGCTTCTGCAAAATGGTTGTAGACTGCCCAGGAGCCGTAAGCGCGTGCGAAATCAAGCCTGCCGTATCCTTTTTTGTTTTCTCCGGTTATGATTTCGACGTTATCGTACATATCCTTTCCGTAGAAAAGTGCGTTCTCATCCTCGTATATTCTGCCGAATACTGTTTTACGCTGGTCGAATCTTTTGAAAACGCCCATATCGATTTCATACGGAAGCGAAATATTTTCTACAGTCATGTATTCTCCTTTTTTGACAAATATATTATTTATAAAATTCTTGATCATTAATTATATTGATTTTACCATACCGTACAACGTTCTGTCGACAGGGAAGTGTTTAAAATAGCCAATTGAGATTTTCCGGGTATATAAGTTATAATATGTCATATGAGAATGGGAGTGGGAAAATGCCGAATTTCAACGAGATAATATTTTGGGATAACAGCCTGACATCATACATGATAAGCGGTCTGGTATTTCTTGCGGGTATATTCGCGATAAATTTCGTGTACAAGAGAATAGTGAACAGAATAGAGGTATACGCAAAGAAGAAGAATACTAATTTTGTGGATTTCGTGCTCAGCGTTTTCAAGAAAACCGTTTACCCTCTGTTCTATTATGCCTTGATGGTGGGTTCTATTAACATACTAAAAATAAACGATGATTTGGATAAATTCTTCAAAGTAATCGGATATATATTGCTGACGGTAGCTATCGTGAGATTCATAATGGAATTGATCGATTATTGGCTGAAAGTGTTTCAGAAAAAGCACAACAACGATCAGGCCCAGATAAAGGGTTTGAGAGGCCTGATAACTGTTGTCAAGATAATTATATGGTCACTGGCTGTTATGTTTGTTTTAAAGAATCTCGGCTACGATGTCGACGGTGCCATAGCCGGTCTTGGAATTACCGGTATTGCGGTGGCTTTGGCAGCTCAGAAAATTCTCGGGGATCTTTTCAGTTATTTTTCGATACTTTTCGATAAGCCGTTCGAACCCGGTGATTTCATAATAATCGATGAATATATGGGTACTATAGAGCATATCGGAATAAAGACCACGAGGCTGGAAAGTCTGACGGGGGAACAATTAATTATATCTAATTCGGATCTGACTAGTTCGAGGCTGAGAAATTATAAGAGGATGAAGAACCGCAGAATATCTTTCGACGTCAACATCGTTTACGAGACACCGCATGAAGTACTGTCGGAGGTACCGTCCATATTGGAGAAAATCGCAAAAAGCGTAGACAGGATTACATTTGACAGAGCCCATTTCTCGGGTTACGGAGATTTCAGCCTGGTTTTCACAGTTGTCTACTATGTGAATTCAAGTGACTACAGAATCTACATGGATGTTCAACAGGAGATCAACTATAAAATATTCGAAGAATTTTCAAATAGAAACATAGAATTCGCATATCCAACCCAGAAGATATTCATGGATTCAACAAGAAATTAGGGTTTTAATTCTATCGGGAGGGGTTATAATGAAAAAAGAGAGTAAAATACCCATTTTGTTTTTTATCATTCTTTGCGCCATAGGCAATATATTCCTGTCAGTTACTTTCACCGTGGGGAATGAAGGGGCCAATTTCGATTCTATAAAAAAAGCCGTTGCGGCAGCAAGGGACGGGGATACGGTATTCATATTCCCGGGAGTGTATCAGGAGAACCTGAGGTTTCAAAAATCGATATCCATTGTCGGCAAGGAAAGAGAAAGGGTGATATTAAAACCCGAAAACAAATTATTTCCGGTTGTTCTCGCCGAAAACTGCAATTCTCTGCTGATAGAAGGTTTGACGATAGAGTCCGAAGGAATCGCGATTTCCACCGCCATGACCAGCGCAACGATAAGAAATAACATCATAAAAACTTCGTCTGATGGTATCAGAGGAGGTACTCTAAACCATAAAATAGTAATTGCCAACAACACTTTTGTCGGGCCGTTGAATTATGAATACGGCAGCTCCGGAAACAGTTCGAACGGTATTGTCCTGTTCGGACAGGGAGATACGGAAATAACCGGAAATCAGATAAAGGGGTTCGAGTACGGCATTTACCTTTCCGGTAAAAAACCCTGCTCCATGAAAAATAACACGCTTGCATTCAACAACATATCGATGTATTTGGGAGGGAATACCGTTATCGAAATGTCAGGAAATGTTTTTACCGATAGTTTTCTTGACGGTTTGATAATAGGATCGAAAAGCGAGATAATCATGAATTCAAACTCGTTTATTTCCAACAAAAATTGGGATATAAGGTTCTCTGGAAGAGAATGTGAAACCGGATTCAATCAAAGTTTCACCGGAAAAATATCCGGAAAATCTAACAAGAGAGATGAGCTTTCCAGAATATGCCCCGATGGTTTTGAATGGCCGGAAGGTTTTTTCTCTGATTAGTTTTCCTGAAAACGGAGGGAAAAAATGAATAAAAATATTCTTGTTCTTTTTATTATCCTGATATTTTCAACTTTCTTAATGGCTGATGGTGTGGTAATTCCAAATCCCAACACCATGGTTAAACCGATTGAAAACCCCATTAAACTTGAGAATCACTTTGTGGATATTGAAATATCGGAAGAAATCGCTTCGATAGTCATTGAAGAGGATTTTTTCAACGATTCCGAGCATGGTTTTGACGTACTGTATATTTTTCCGATTCCAAAAGACACGGTTATCACCGATTTCAAGATAATCGACGGAATTAATGTGCTTTCGGGAAATGTCATGGAGAAAAGTGAGGCCGAGGAATATTTCAAGTTGTATTCGAGCATGAATAAAAACCCTGCGATCATGAAGTATTTGGATGAGAATTTGATGAGCATACGAATAGATGGTTTCAAGCCTTTTGAAAGAAGAAGGCTTAAGGTGGAATATAAAACCGTCATGCAATACGAGGGTAATTACCTGAAATTGGTTTACCCATTGAAGATGGATTCCATACTCAAAGACGGTATTTCAAATTTGAGAATAGCCGGAAGTGTTAAGAGTTCGAGGGAGATTTATTCCGTATATTCTCCGACTTACCCGATTCAGACTTATTCGGAAAACGGGAGCATGGAATTTGTATATGAAAAAGCCAATCTTGACCCCAATTACGATTTTACATTGCTTATAGGGCTTGGAGAAAGGGAATTTGAGGCGTTCATGACGAGTCATTCGTCGGATGGCGTGTCAGGTTTTTTCAGTCTGGACATAAATCCTTCCATTAACGATTCGGATAATATCTCGAAAAACATATTCATGGTCTTGGACAGATCGGGAAGTATGATGGGGAAAAAATACGAGCAGGCTCTTGACGCGGCAGAATACGTGATAAGAAGGCTTAACAGCGAAGATGATTTCAATTTGATTTTTTTTAACGATTACGTGAACATAATACAGAACGATGGAAATGATTATGATTCGCTCGTAGAGAGGATTAATACCTATCAGTCGGGCGGCGGCACCAACATATATGCGGCTTTAAATGTGGCGCTTGACAAGCTTATGGCGATAGACGGAGAAAAATATCTGGTATTTCTCACCGACGGATTGCCCACGGTGGGTATTACTTCTGAAAACCTGATATTGAAAAATTCCGTGTCAAAGTCTGAAATGAGCAAGACAAAGATGTTCGTATTCGGTGTGGGATATGATGTAAACACGAATATTCTCGACGTACTTGCCGAGGAAACCGGAGGTATGGCATTTTACGTTGACGAAAGTGAAAATATAGAATCGGCGATTGGGAATTTGTACAACAGAATTTCAGATCCGATACTCACCGATGTGAATGTCGAATTCATAAGTGACAATGTCTATTTCGGCGATATTCTTCCCAACAAAAACCTGACTGTTTACGAAAATCAACCCTTGAAGATTTTCGGGAAATTTCAGGGCAGCGGTGAATTTAAAGTAAGAATAACGGGATATTCCGGTGAAAAATTCTTTCCGAAGAGTACGAGTTTTACATGGAAAATGGTGTGAATGAGTATATACCAAAACTTTGGGCTTCCCGGCAGATAAAGTTTCTTATAAACAACATAAAAATGAACGGCGAAACCAAAGAAGTAGTCGATGAGATAATCAAACTCGGCACGGATTATGGTATAGTGACGCCGTACACTTCATACCTTCTATACCAGAATATATCGGATGATGCTGACGAGAAATTCAAGGAAACCATGCGCAGCGATAAGGTTTCTTCTCCTCCGGGAGTCAGTGGGCAGGATGCTTTTGCGAGTTCAAAAATAATGAATTTGCAGTCACAGACCCACAAATCTTCAGGACATGGAAGAGGTATACAGCGAAAGCGGCAACATGACGATCGTATCCGGTAAGGTGTTTTTCTACGATGAAGAAGAAGACTACTGGATTGACAAAGATTTTGATGAGGATATGCCTCACAAAGAAATAGTTTCTTTCGGTGAAGAATACTTCAGATTGATAGCGGAATATCCGCAGATACTGGAATATTTGAAATTAAGCGACAGGTTGAAAATTAAACTGGAGGATGATTATTTAATAATTGATTGAGCTGAAAAAGTACTTGAAATTGTTGGGAATAAATGTTAAAAATGCAGTATAGAAATAAAGCTTATTTTGTTTCGTCAATAATATTAGAAACGGTAAATAAAGCCGTGTATTTAAACAAAAAATTTACGAGGAGGGTGAAAATATGTTTTTTGATAAATTTTCAAACAAAGCGTCGGAACTTTTCTTGATTTCCCAAAAAGAAGCCGAAACACTGGGCCACTCCAAAATCGATCCGGAACACCTTCTCCTCGCAATGTTGAAAGACCCTACAAATTTGGTATTCAACATACTGATGAATGATTACAATGTTGATTATGCATCTGTGAGGGAGGAAACTGTAAAAACGTTGGGAAAAGGCGTTAGAAATATGCTCTCGATGTCGCCGCAGATATCGGAAAAACTCAAAAAGATTCTTGAAATGGCATTTGAAGAGTCAAAGATGTTCGGACAATCTCATATCAACGTTGAACATATTTTCCTTGCCATTCTGAGAGAGAATCAAAATGGCGCAGTGAGAATATTGAACAGGCTCAACGTTAACACGGCGTCCCTGGGAAGGGAATTGATGAACAGGATGAATCCTTCGATAATGAGTGATGAGAAAGGTTCGAAAGCCAACAACAGTTATGTTCTCAAGCAACTTGAAGAGTTCGGAGAAAACCTTAACGCTCTCGCAGAAGCAGGAAAACTGGATCCGGTTATCGGAAGGAAGAATGAAATTGACAGGCTGATGCAGGTTCTGGCAAGAAGGAAGAAGAACAACCCTGTGCTCATAGGAGAACCTGGTGTGGGTAAAACCGCAATAGTCGATGGTCTTGTGGAACGCATAGTAAGGGAAGAAGTGCCGGAAATATTGAAAGACAAAGTCATTTTTTCATTGGATATAGCATCTCTTGTGGCTGGAACGAAGTACAGGGGAGAATTTGAGAAACGTCTCAAGAAATTGATGCAGATAATAAAGCAGGATGAGAATGTAATTATTTTTATCGATGAAATTCACACCATAGTAGGTGCAGGAGCCGCTGAAGGTGCTGTGGACGCTGCGAATATTTTAAAACCCGCATTGTCATCCGGGGATATAAGGTGTATCGGTGCCACCACTCCGAATGAGTACAGAAAATACATAGAGAAAGATGCGGCACTTGAGAGAAGGTTTCAGAAAATATTCGTACAGGAGCCGACACCTGCGCAAACAATAGATATTCTTAAAGGTCTGAAGGAAAAATATGAACTGCATCATAATGTGCAGTATACGGATGAAGCGATAGAAGAATCGGTGAAGCTCTCCCGGACTTACGTTACCGAGCACTTTCTGCCGGATATGGCTATAGATGTAATTGATGAGGCAGGTGCCAAAAAAAGGCTTAACTCTTTGACTATGCCTGATGACTTGAAAAAAATGGAAATGGATATTCAGGAGTTGAAGCAAAAAAGAATAGGAGCCGCCGAAGATCATGATTTTGTCCTGGCGAAGAAATATCAGAACGATGAAAGAGAACTTGTGATGGAATTCAACAAGCAATATCAGGAGTGGAGAAAATCGGTGAATTCCACGGTGCAGGTCGTTACTCTCGATGATATATCGGGAGTGATATCGGGATGGACCGGCATACCACTTTCGAGGATAGAAGAGGACGAGTCGACCAGACTGCTTAATCTTGAAAGTGCTTTCCACAACAGAATCGTAGCACAGGAGGAAGCGGTGGAAGTGGTATCGAAATCTGTAAGGAGAGCGAGAAGCGGGTTGAAGGATCCAAATAGGCCTGTGGGTACTTTTCTTTTTCTGGGGCCGACTGGTGTGGGCAAAACCGAAATGGCAAAAACACTCGCGGAATATCTGTTTGGTGACGAAACCGCGTTGGTCAGATATGATATGTCTGAGTATATGGAAAGATTCGCAGTGTCGAGACTCATAGGAGCCCCTCCCGGATATGTCGGGTACGATGAAGGCGGTACTCTGACGGAAATAGTGCGCAGAAGACCTTATTCGGTTATACTGCTCGATGAAATAGAAAAAGCCCATCCCGATGTTTACAATATTTTGCTCCAGATTGCGGATGAGGGCAGACTTACCGATTCACAGGGCAGGATAGTGGATTTCAGAAATACCGTTATAATACTTACGAGTAACATAGGCGGAGAAATAATCAACAAATCCAAGCACGTACTCGGTTTTGACGTTCAGGAAGACGATGCGGGTAAATATAAGGACATGAAATCCACGGTGCTCGAAGAGGTTAAAAAAGTTTTCAGGCCGGAATTTTTGAACAGGCTTGACGAAATAATAGTATTTCATCAGCTTTCTAAAGAACATCTCGGTAAAATAGTGGAGATTATGATTAACAAATTAAAATTGCGGTTGAACGATAAAAAAATAGACATCGAACTGAAAGAATCCGCAAATGAGTTTCTTGTGGAAAAAGGATACGATGCCGTATACGGAGCCAGACCACTTAAAAGGGCAATTCAGAGGTATATAGAAGATCCGCTTTCGGAGGAAATACTGAAACGCAATTTCGTTGAGGGTGATACGGTAATAGTGACCACATCCAAAAAGAATGAAATAGTGTTTAAGAAAAAAACCACGAAAAATCTGCCCGAAAAAACAGGAGCGGAGCTTCTGATATGAAACAAAAAAACGTTGACTTATTCGTATGTGACATATGCGGATATGAAAATGTTAAATGGTTTGGAAGATGCCCTCAATGCGGTGAATGGAACAGTTCGAAAAAGATTTCGGTAAGCAGTTCTTCTGTGGTTTCAAGTAGGAATGCCGAAGGAAATCCTGATTTCATAAGCAGTGCGGATTTTGAAAAGAACAGTAAAACAGAAAGATATCCTTCGGATATGAATCAGATAAACAGAGTATTAGGTGGCGGAATCGTACCGGGTTCCGTCATTTTAATTGGCGGCGATCCGGGTGTGGGTAAGAGTACTTTACTCACACAATTATGTCTTTCCGAAAAGTACAGCAGCTTTTATATCAGCGGAGAAGAATCTTATGAACAGATAATGCTGAGAAGCGACCGTGTCGCGTTGCAGAAAAAATCCGAATTCCATATATTGAGTTCCATGAATCTCGACTCCGCTATAAATGTGCTTGAAAAAAAACTCTCCGATTCGAAAGAAAGGATGCCTTTGCTCATAGTCGATTCGATACAGACAATGAGAGTTGAAAACAATTCTTCTCTTCCGGGAGGTGCCGTGCAGATCAGGGAATGTACTTCCAGGCTGGTGGAGTTCGCCAAGAGAAAAAGAATACCGGTTTTCATCGTGGCACATATAACGAAGGGTGGACAGATAGCCGGTCCAAAACTGATAGAGCATCTTGTGGATGTCGTGCTCTATTTTGAAGGAGATAAAGATACGGATCTGAGAATTATGAGGAGTATAAAAAACAGATTCGGGCCGACGAATGAAATCGGTGTTTTTGAAATGAAGGAAAAAGGTCTGCAGGAAGTTACCGATCCGTCAGAAAGATTTTATGACAGGGATTATTGCCTGCCCGGAAACGCTCTCGCAACGGTTCTTGAGGGAAGCACTCCGATTATTACCGAAGTACAGTCGCTTGTTGTCAGAACTCAGTTTGCCGCCCCGAAAAGACTCAGCAAAGGCATAGATATTGAGAGAATATCTTTGATAACGGCCGTTCTGAGTAAAAGGTTGAATATTCCTGTGGAAACTCAGGATATATATGTGAATTTGCTTGGCGGTATTAAAATTAAAGATCCGGCTGTTGAACTTCCCCTTGCGGTTGCGATTTATTCGTCTTTTGTCGAAAAGGTTATTCCCCCGCTGACCTCTTTTTTCGGCGAAATCGGACTTGATGGAAAAGTAAGGCCGGTATCGTACCCTGAAAAAAGGATAACCGAGCTGCTCAGGCTTGGATTTAAAACCGCCGTGGTTCCCTTTGGTGCGACGAAGCGAATCAATGCGGATTTGACAAAGGAAATAGAGATAGTTGAATTTAAATTCCTTAAAGATGCGCTGCAATATTTCGTAAGATGATTGGGAGTGATAGAATGATCACGGAATGGAACGGAAATATGCATTTTACCTGCATGACGGAAAGCGGACACCGTATAGATATGGATGCTTCGCCGGAATTTGGCGGGGAAGACAAAGGCTATCGGCCGAAAGAACTTCTTTTGGTTGGTTTGATGGGGTGTACGGGAATGGATGTGGTTTCGCTTTTGAAGAAGATGAAGGTTGAGAATTTCGCGTTCAATCTGAAGGTGGAGTATGAAAAAAGTGAAGGGCATCCCATAATATATAAGAAAATAAAATTGATTTATCTTTTCAGTTCCGAAGAAGATTTGCCGAAGGATAAAATAGAAAAAGCGGTTAAACTTTCGCAGGAAAAATACTGCGGGGTATCCGCCATGTTGTCAAAGTCTTCCGATGTTACGTATGAAGTTATTTTCGAGTAAGTAAATATCCGGAAATATAAATTGAAACGGCATAAAAGAAATGGATATGCCGTTTTTTTAATGTTATAATATTCAAGTCCTTATTCAGACAGGGAGGATCAGTATGGATGGAATTACTCTTAACGCGCTCGTTAAAGAACTGAACGACCGGCTCTCGGGGAGAACCGTAAAAAAAATATTCATGCCCGCGGATTCGAGATTTTATATGGTTTTTGGTAAAGATAACTTGCTCATTTCTTTGAATTCCGCTTCAAATTATATTTGTATTTCCGAAGGCAGGGATCAGAACGAGGATTTTCCTTCGGCTTTCGTGATGCTTTTGAGAAAGTATCTGAAAAACACACCTTTAATCTGTGTAAGACAAACAGGTTTGGACAGAATAATAGAGTTTAAGTTTAAAGGCAGAAACGAATTCGGTGATGACAAGCATTACAACCTTTTTGTCGAGCTCATGGGGAGAAATTCCAATATGATTCTCACCGAAGAGGACAACAGAATACTCGATGCTTACCGGAGAAAAGTCAACGATTTCAGATCTGTTTTGCCCGGTGCCTTTCTTTCCCAGTGTAAGGATAAAAAGTTCGATATTCTGAATGATGACATCGACAGAATATCAGAAACTGTTGTGAATTCTGAACTCGGTGCCTTTAAAACACTTTCCGAAACTTTGCAGGGTTTTTCGAAAAAACATATTGAAGAAATCATGAACAGGCTTGATGTTGATAAAAATGATATCGTAGGCAAAAAGGGATGCGGAAATAAAAAAATAGAAACGGTTTCAGAAGTGATACGCAAAATAAAAAATGAAATTGAAAACAGTAGAGAATTGTATATTTTTTCTTCGAAAACCGGAAATTTGCTGGAAATATCTCCTCTCGCGCTCACAAAATATGACTTGAATGATTGTGAAGTGGCTAAGCATACGCCATCGAAAGCGGTAGAAATATTTCACTCCGGAATAAAAAGAGAATTCGATATCAATGCTTTTAAAGATCCCTATATGAAAATAATCGTCAGGGAGATTAAAAAGACAGAGGCGAATTTGGAAAATATGAGGGAAGATTTTTCGGAAACTTCCGAAATTGAAATTCTGCAGAAAGAAGCCGAATTACTTGTGGGGAATATTTACAAATTCGACCCGAATTCAAGAAGAGATTTTGTGGAGGTCGAAAATTGGGAGAATGGCGAAAAAACAATAATAAAACTCGATAATCTGTTTTCTGTCTCAAGAAATGTGCAGATGAGATTCAGAAAAGTCGCTAAATTGAAGCGCAGAATGGAGATAACGGGAAAAAGAATTTCGAAATTCGAAGAATATCTTTTCTACTTGAATCAATTGTACCTTTCACTGATAAATTGCGACGATAAATCCGATCTGCAGGATATCGTGGATGAAATGCAATCTCAGAACCTTATAACCGTAAAAAGGAATAATAAGGGTATTAAAAAGAAAAAAGAGAAAGAAGTTTCGTCTCCGAGAGAATTCGAATTTGAAGGATATAGAATATTTGTTGGTAAAAATAATATTCAAAACGACAAACTCACCAAGGAATCGAAAGACAACGATATATGGCTTCATACGCAGAAAATACCCGGATCGCACGTGGTAATAAAAAGTGAGGGCAGGCAAATCGGAGAAAAAATAGTATTAAGGGCCGCCCGGTATGCCGCAGCATATTCAAAGGCATCTCAAAGCTCAAATGTTCCGGTGGATTACACTGAAGTGAAAAACGTGTGGAAGCCCAAAGGTGCCAAACCGGGATTGGTGTTATATAAAAATTTCAAAACTTTCTACGTTAATCCTTTTAGAACAGAAGAAAATATATGACAAAAATAGAAATGGAATCTTCAAGGCTGAAAAAAATAATAAAATATGCTGACCTTATAACCGGATCGGATAAAAACGAACCGGGTATGAGGCTTTATTATGACGAAGGTTTAAAGGTCTACGCTACCGACGGTGGAATTCAAACACACTTTAGAATTAAAACCGAATGCGATGAGTTCATGGGAGTATACGAGTTGCATATACCGACTTTAAAACTCTTTTTAGACAGGGGATACGATGAAATTCCGGTTGTTTTGCATCTGAATGAAAAAGAAGTGACATTCAGATTTGAAAATGAAATGCTGTCCCTTTTTCAGCCGGGTACGGTAACCGTGCCTGAAATTCCGGTTTTCAGGACGCTTGGGAATGCGGAATTTTCATCTTTCATGAACGGGCTTGATTTTGCAAGTATTATAATGCCCGAAAATGACTACATATATTTTTTTGTCAGAGATGGTCTGCTTTATGTTATAACCATTCACGATGATTTTTTCACGCTTTACAATTCAAAAGAATTTTTCGATGACCTGGAAGTCAAGGTGCCTTATCATAACATAAGACATTTTGTCAAGTCATTATCCCTGATAAAAAACAAAGATTTGAAAATCGGCATTAATTCAGAAGAAATCAGAATGGCATTTCAGACAAGCGGTATAATCACACATGTCTGCACCGAATTCAACTCCCATGAAGAAAGTGCTTATTTACTGAACACTATCAATTTATACGAAATGCTCGAGCCTTTAGGTGTTATTGAATTCAATTCGTTTAAAAACATACTCGCGAAGACATCGAGAATTTCAAAAAACGGCAACATAGAACTTGAAATATTGGATGAAGAACTGAAAATTTCCGTGAGGAGAAAAAATCTTTATTATTCTTCTTCGGAGAAAATGAAGGAAATCAGTAACGGGAAAACGACGGATATAATTTATTCAATTCATCCGGGTAAGATAAAATCGGCAATAGGTAAAATAGAAAGCGAAGATATTCATATATTTGCTTATCATGATTTTATAGGTTTTGGTAATTCGGAAAAGGGAAAGATTATAGTTATCAAAGGAAAAATTCTTAAAAGGGGATGGCAGGATGTACGATTGGAAAGAACTGCAGAATGAACTTGAAGAAAAGAAAAGCAAAGGTCTGTTCACGAACATAAGAACGCTTGAAAGTCCTCAGGGAGCCTGGCTTAAAATAGCGGGCAAAAAAGTGCTCAATCTTTCTTCAAACAATTATCTGGGTCTCGCAAACGACGAAAATCTTAAAAATGCGGCAATAAAAGCCGTTGAAGAATGGGGAGTCGGGCCCGGTGCGGTCAGAACCATAGCCGGAACGATGACTTTGCATGAAACGCTTGAAAAAGAACTTGCAAAATTCAAACACGTCGAATCGGTTATAATGGTGCAGTCGGGTTTTACGGCAAACCAGGCGGTTATACCCGCAATCACCACGGAAAAAGATGCGATACTTTCCGATGAATTGAATCATGCGAGTATCATAGACGGAGTCAGATTATCGAAAGCCAGAAGATATGTCTGGAAGCATAAAGACGCCGAGGATCTCAGAATCCAACTTCAAAAAGCTGCGGATGACGGAGCTGAAAAGAAGATAATAATTACAGACGGCGTTTTCAGTATGGATGGAGACCTTGCGCCTTTACCGGAAATAGTCAAAGTCGCCAAAGAGTTCGACGCGATAATAATGGTGGATGATGCACATGGCGAAGGCGTTCTCGGAAGTCATGGAAGGGGTATTGTGGATCATTTTGGTTTGCACGGGCAAGTGGACATTGAAGTCGGAACTCTTTCCAAAGCTTTTGGCGTAATTGGCGGTTTTGTTGCAGGAAATGCCTCTTTAATAGAGTATCTCAAGCAAAAAGCCAGACCATTCCTTTTCAGCAGCTCTTTGAGTCCTGCTGATACTATGGCTGCCATCGCCTCTGTCAGAAAACTTTCCGAATCGGATGAGTTGGTTAAGAAATTATGGGAAAATGCGAAATATTTCCAGGAAAAGATGAAAAATCTCGGATTCGATACCGGTGAAACCGAAACACCCATAGTACCGGTAATGCTCTATGATGCGACGGTGTCATCACAATTCAGTAAAATGCTTTTTGAAAAAGGCGTATTTGCCCAATCCCTGGGATTCCCAACGGTTCCAAAGGGAAAGGCAAGGATAAGGGTAATGATGAGTGCATCGCACGATAAAAGCGATCTTGACTTCGGTATAAAGGCATTTGAAGAAGTGGGAAAAGAACTGAATATAATATAGTAAAAGTATAAAACGGTGAAAGTTTTCAACTTTCACCGTTTGCGAGTTTTAGATAGCTTTCCAATCCTTCGCAGACAATTTCTGCATATTTTTTAATTTCGTGATCCAATTTCATTTTACTTTCGAAAGATTTATTTGAAATATATCCGCATTCCAAAAGTACTGAAGGCATTTCCGTGTAGGCGACGACGGCGTAATCTTCCGGTATTACCTTTCTTACTTTAATTCCGTTATCTTTTAACGATTTACCTATTTCATCCGCCAATAAAACGCTTTGGTTGACATAATCGAATTTTTTACCGATCAGCTCGGATATTCTGCTATCCGATAAATCGCCGTATATTCTGCCAAGCCTTATTCTGTACGAATCGTCAGACCATTTGTAGTAAAAAACCTCCGCTCCTTCCACGGCTTTGTCATCAAAAGAATTCATATGTATACTTATGAAAAGGTCTCCGCCTTTTTTGTTCGCAAAAATACACCTTTCCTGCAATTCTATGTAAGAGTCGTCTTCCCTCGTGAGATACACTTTATATCCGTTTTCTTCAAGCATACTTTTCAGATACAGTGAAAGTTTCAGGGTTACTGTTTTTTCCTGCAGTCCGGTAACTCCTAATGCCCCCGGATCGAAACCTCCGTGTCCCGGATCGATAATTATTGTTTTAGTATTTCCATCTTTTTTTTCGATATCGTATTTCTCTTCTTCCACGGCTTTAAGCCAAATGGTGTTGTTCACCTGTTCTGTCTGAATTTTTATGCCTTCTTCCAATTCAAGCGTCAGTCTTATGAAATCGTTCATGGTATCTTCGGAACAGTTTTGCATTTTAAAATTAACTATTTTTCCGAATCTGTAGCTTTCCACGTCCCCACTGAGTTCCGAACCTATTATATCCAAAACATATAAACCGTTGCTGTGTTTTTTGACTATGAAGGATATCGCCTTATCGAAGCTCAATGCAAGACCGTCAGGAATCCAAAAGTAAGTGAGCAGCCTGGATGAATCTTTAAATACCCTGTAATTATCGCCATCGGTAACCATTCTCAAGCCGAATATTTTACAGCTGTCTATCAAAGGCAGAAAAAACCGCCCGTTTATTATGGTTGGTGGTGTGGATATAGGAATATTTTTACCGTTTATCTCAATATTCATGGAATTGTTAAAAAACCTCACGCTGTTTCCGTCGATATTGATATCTATGGATTTCGAAGAATTATTCCATGAAAAATCGGCATGGATAGTCTCGAGAAAGTTGACCGCGTATATATACAATTTATCTCCGAGAATCTGAAAACGTTCGGAAGGGAGCTCCTGGTCGAGTAAAAAAACTGTCGTGGAGAAAAAAGACACCGAAAATGTGAGCAACAAAATAACCATTAATCTGAGTTTTATACTTTTCAAAATGAATTCACCCTTTAATAAGAAGATCACAAAATAAACTCCGAAATCGGATTTTATACAAATTTCGGAGTTAGCAACGCTTAAATTATATCATTATTTTTTGATTTTTGACTTTTTAAAGTCCTACATACCAGTCTTCGTTCGTGGTTACCGTTTTCTGTGAAATTAAATCCAAATGATTTTCGGTTTTGTACACTTCGATTATATCTCCGGTACGTAAATTTGAAAAATCTTTATAATTTGCCGGATTGGCGGAAGTGAATTCTATCGATCCGAGCAGGGTTTTTTCCACTCCCGAGGATTTGAATACGTAAATCGTTATGGCACCGCCGGGTATTTGATCGGTCCTGTTCAATACCCGCAACGTGAACGTTAACACGCCGCTTCCTCTGTAAGAGCAGGAGACAAGCGTGAATAAAGATAAAAAGATTCCTGCGATGATGAGAATTTTCAACACGTTCTTCATGATGATACCTCCCTTTTATCCCTGAAATATTATGTTATAAAAAGAATATATAACATATTATACACTAATGAATTTGATGTATGAAGGCATTCATTCATTTTGTTTTAACTGCCCGAAAGCACGGCGGCCTTTACTACCGTTCCCGTATTTTCGACAAGCATGTATTCGTTGCCGGATATCGAACCGTCTGCCTGATTTACATAATATGTAGTCGTATCCGGAAGAATTAACCCGTTTGCGAATTGGACGGTGTTGAAATTGGCATATGTGGCTGAAACGGAATTTCTTATTCTGATAGTACTGTTTAAAGACAGGTTTTCGAAAGTACGGGAGCCGTTGTCGGCAATTTGAACTACCATGTTATTTATCATGGCGTTGACATTTACACCGGAGAAATTTTGAATCTTTATCGAATAGGTAATAATCACAGGATTTATAGTACAGGTTGCTCCCATCATCGCGAATATCATTATCGATAAAATAGCGGAAAGGACGATATTTTTTAATGAAATTTTCATTTAATCCACCTCGCTGAATTATTTTTCGATAAATTAGGATTTTTGATTTATGAAGAGTCGTAAACAATAAAAAAAGTGCAGTTCTCTCGAACTGCACTTTTTTCTTAGAAATTAATCCATATTCTGAATTGGAATCCCGGGTTAACCTGAATTTGAGGTTGTCCGGGTTGGACCTGCATTTGCGGCTGAGACTGCTGGGGCATTAGCCACACATTCCAGTTGCCCGAAGAATCGAGTACTATTGATGCGAGAGTCCAACTGTTCCATTGCTGTCTGAAAATCCTGAAAATTACATTTGAACTGAATGGTGCAGAATTTATGAAACTGTTGAATACGTTCCAGTTTGAAAAATTCGCATACGAAGGGCCGAACATGAATTGATTGAATAGATACATCTGCGACCCGAGTGTTTGATAGGGCGAAAGGGCAACTACGGCACCCTGGTTGGGGTTTCCGGGATTGTTCCACATCTGTGAATTGGGTATTATGATACCTTCGGTTATGATATCTCCGGGCTGCAGCAGGCCATATGCCGGATAACCGGCGGCAGTCTGATTTACCACAACTCCTGTATAATAAGTTCCCTGAATGAAACCTCCCCAGGATTGTGACTGTACTCCGAGCCTCAGTGCAAACAGATTTACCGATACCAGTAATAAAATCAAAATCGACACTATCAAAGCTTTTTTCATACCATCACCTCTCCGAAACGGTCCATCCCCCGCCGCCGTTAAGTGTGAACGTTACTGATCCGTCCACCGAATTCACCGTATATTGCGTATTTGAAGGTCCTCCTGTTCCCCACAACCCTACAGGGAAGGATACCCATTGCAAAGTTGACGGAATGTAGACGCTCAGATAATTGCCTATGGAGAAATAGACGTTGGTAAAATTCGAAAGGCTCATTCCTGTTATAACATGTGTCAGATACACACCGTTTAAATAAACATGAATGGTGTTGCCATAATTATTATGTATCTGTACGGCATACTGTGTCGGACCCGGCCCGGGGTTAATAGTGCATGTGGCACCCATCAGCGAAGCGATGATCATCACTACTGCGGCTGTTAATAAAAACCATTTCAATGCTTTTTTCATCATAATCACTCCTTTTCAAATATCAAGATTTTTTTTAATTTCCGATAGATATTTACAGTAGTCGGTGTCTATTTCACTCATCATGGAAATGTAATTATTATATCTTGATTCGAGTATGCTGCCTTCTTCCACTCCGCTTATCACTCCGCAATCCGGTTCGTCCAGGTGCAGGCAATTCTTGTAGTAGCATTCGGCCGAATTTTCTATAAAATCGGGGAAATAGAATTTCAAATCCCCGGCCTTTATATCCGAAACACTTAAAAATGCGAATCCAGGGGTATCCGCAATCAACCCTCCGCTTTCTATGGAAAGAAGTTCGGAATAAGTCGTTGTGTGCTTGCCTCTTTCGAGCTGTGTCGAAAGAATCCCTTCTTTCAATTTCAGCTGTGGGTCTATGGCGTTGAGCAAAGTGCTCTTTCCAACACCCGACATGCCTGCCATCGTCGAAATCCGGCCTTTTAAAACTCTTTTCAGATCTTCGATGCCTTCTCCTGATTTTGCGCTTGTGTATAATACAGTGTAATTGTCTTCAAGAAATTCGATATACGGCCTGATTCGTTTCATATCTTCGTCTGAAACCAAATCCGTTTTGTTGAAAACAAAAACGGTTTCTATTTCCTCTTTCTCGGCAAGTACGAGAAATTTATCGTATGTCAGATATGAAAAATCCGGATGCTTAACAGTTCCGACAAGAATCACCTGATCGATGTTAGCTATTGCAGGTCTTTTCAACTCGTTCTTTCTTGGGAGTATGTTTTCTATTCGACCCTTGGAATCGTCAAAACAAACGAATTCAACTATATCTCCCACAATGGGTCTTATTTTTTGCATCTTAAACTTGCCCCTCAAAGTGCAGGAATATCTCTTGTGGTTGTTTTCGTCTTCAACGTCAAGCATATTCGAGTGAAATCTAGCCACTACGCCTATTCGTCTGTCCATAATACCTTTCATTCCCCTTTGAAAAATCTTGACATCATTATGAGATCCTGATATTTCCCGTCCGGGAATTTCACTGCCTTTTTTTTAACACCTTCGACTTCAAATCCCAGACTTGTATACAATCCGGATGCAATAGCATTATCACTCATGACAAAAAGGGTTGCTTTTTCTATTATCGGGTTTTTCTCTGCCCAGTCCAGAAACATTTCCATCATCAGTCTGCCGATTCCTATTCCCTGCACATCCGTATCAACCGAAATCCCCAGTTCCCCCGCATGAGATGTTCTTTTCCAGGAACCGCCCACAAAATCAAGCATTCCGGCGATTTTCCCTTCATACTCAGCAACCAGCTCAACAGAATTCGATCTCAAATTATGCGCCCTTATCAGGCTTTTTTGATAGTCAATATCCGTGTTTATTTCATCAACGGATCTGAGCATGTATCTGAAACGGTCTTGATTGGCAAGAAGATAGTTGATAATTTTTTCCGCATCTCTTACCTCCGCTTCTCTTATGTGTACTTCTCTGCCGTTTTTCAAAACCATTTTTTTACACGGACAGTCTTTTCTCGAAAATATACTCATTTTACCTTCATATTAACTATTTTTCCGTAAATCATGGTATGAAACCCGTTATCTTTTCTGTAATTCTTCTCGGTGTATTCGTCTTTCAAAACAAACGGTTCGATCTGGTTGGCAGTTGTAACTTCACATTCCAGCACAATATTGCTTTCTATAAATGAAGCCGAAAAATCCGTATTGTTCTCATCGATTTCCAGATATCCTTTTTCAAACTTGTTTTCATCATAGCCGGAAACCGAGCCGAAATATGCGAGAGCTTCTTTATACTCGCTGTCGAGGAAATTTACGGTGAACCTCCCCGAAGACTTTATTCCACGGTAGGTATATCTGCTGGGTCTGACAGCCGCAATAAAAGTATATTCATTCCACATGATGCCAAAAAAAAACCCCAGGCTACTGTCATCCCCGAAGGCCCCGATTCGGGATCTACGGTTGCGATTATGACATTCCCGTTGTCAAGCTCGGTGAACATTTTTTTAAGATTGTCTCTGAATAAAGGCTCGTTCATAGCTCCTCCTCATTATTTTCAATGTGCCGCAAAAAAACATTAAGATCATCCGAGAGGTTTGCTTCTATAATAATGTTATCTCCGCTTCTGTCGTCGTAAAAACTCATTCTGCTACAATGCAGGAAAGGCCTCTTCAATCCGTATTTTCTAAAATCCCTGTTTAAAGTCCGGTCTCCGTAATCATCATCGCCAAGTATAGGGTGATCAATGCTCTTAAGATGTTTCCTGATCTGATGTTTTCTTCCGGTGCCAATTCTCACATTCGCAAGCGAGAAAATTTTATCCCGGTATTCAATGTATTTTGTATCCAGAATTTCGGTTTCCGCTTCTTTTTCATCAATGGGTGAGTTTATAACCATTTTTTCCACAATCTTTCCAACAACCAGGCATATGTATTCTTTTTTTATATTCCTGCCGGATATGAGCTCGGAAAGATATCTTGAAAACTCCCTCTTTTTAGCCACCAGCAAAACTCCGGATGTATTCCTGTCAAGCCTGTGTACGAGGAAAGGTTCGAATTCATTTTGATTTCCATAATACATTAATCCTTCTATAAGCGTTGCCCTATTCCTCTCGCCTTTTCCGGGATGAAGGGAAATACCGTATTCCTTGTTGAGTGCCAGAAACTCATCATTTTCAAATATAATGTCGAGCGGCATCTTAGTCGGAACGAGTTTTCTTTTTCCGCTGAAATCACGAGTGATGGCTTCTTTTCTTTCTTTGCTGTCGGATATGTATACATCCACGACATCACCTACGAAAAGTTCATGATCCGGAGATTTGATTTTTTTTTCCGTTAACCTTTATATCGCCTTTTCTTATAAGCGAATACAGTGAAGAAAGCTTTATTTCCGATAAATTCTTTCTCAGAAACTTATCTATTCTTCTGTAGTAATTTTCGGGATTGACAATTGTTTCCGTTTTCATATGCCGACCTCTCTGGCAATACTCATGCGTACCTACTGAACATCAACCCGTTCAAGCTTTCAAGCGAACTTCTGCGCTGATGAAGCATGGTATTTCCGTTGATTTTCAACAATTCTCCCGTTGGTCCTGCAACCGGGAGAATGTTTATATAAGAATTAAACTCGCTCTTAATTTCCGTTTTTTTTCTGATTTCATTTTTTGTGTCTTCGTTACTGATAAAAGTTTTGTACTCTTCATAGAGTTTTGTACCGTTTTTTAAGAAGTAGAATTGGTTTTGAAAATTCCTGAATGCGTAATTTCCGTTCGAAGCGTTATTTTCGGAATTATTTATATTCTGTTCCAAAAATCTTTTATGGGAATCGTACGAAGAAACATCACCGCTTTTTTTAAATTCTCTGAGCTTCTGATATACTGGCAGCAAAGTTTTCTTTTTGCCCGAAGAAATAATCCGGGATAACAATTTTTCATCTTCCCTGTCGGAAAACTTGTCTACGTGATTATTTCTTATCCGGTTTCTTATTCCCGTTTCCAATACACCTTGATATTCTGCGGCTATCATAATTCTCCTCCAGAACTTCATTCATATATCAATTATACCATCAAATCAATGCTGGCTCGAATAAAATTGTCTTAAATCTCTGAATATTTTTGCGAGTGCATAGAGAACCACTATGAATTCAAGTCTGCCGAGGAACATGCCTATGGTTTCAGTCCATATTATTGGATATGGAGCTCCCGGATTTGTTATTCCGAGCGACAAACCGACAGTTGACAACGCCGAAGCATATTCGAACGCAGACGTCATCAAATCGTTGCCGTAAGAAACCATTACCCCGACACCTATGGCATAGTTCAGGAAGTAAAGCGTCGTGAAAATAAGCACACTTCGAAGCAGTGCGTCATCTATTTTGTACATGTAATTGCCTTTCCAGGCAACATGATGTTTTACGGCACCTTTCGGAAGGAAAAACCTCTGTACCTCTATCAGTATCGATTTGAATATCACGTATATTCTGAAGAGTTTAATTCCACCGGAAGTGGAGTCCATCATTCCACCGAATATCATGAGTAGAGTCAGCAGGAATAAGGACATCTGATTCCATAAAACCAGGTTTGCAGTTGAAAAACCTGTTCCCGTCAATGCGGATACGGCCTGAAAAACCCCTTCCCTTATCGCATGGGGCAGAGAACCGTAAACCGGACCCAGAAGTGCGAGGACCAGAAGTGGTATGAAGATTAACAGGATTACCAGATAAGTCCAGGGTTCTACATTTTTCTTAAGTTGTTTGAAATTTCTTTCCCAAATCAGGTAATGTATTCCAAAACCTGTGGTTCCAAGTGTCATTAGCACTATCGTGATTATTTCTATGTGGATACTGTTGAATTCTCCTATACTGTTTACTCTCGTGGAAAATCCTCCGGTCGCCAGTGCGGTGAGAGAGTGGTTGAAAGAATCGAATAAATTCATTCCGGCGATTTTGTAAGCGATTATCCCGGCAACCGCATATGAAAAATATATTAGTAAAATAGTCTTGGTGGATTTTTTTATGTTCGGGAGAAGATTGTCCATTCTGCCTTCCGCAACGTATATTCCCTGGCTTACACCTCCGCCTATCGATGACAACATTATTATGGCGAATCCCGCTCCACCGAAAAATTGCGTCAGACTTCGCCATACAAGAATCAGCTTGGATGTCTTTGAAACATCCACAAGGGAAAGGCCGGTAGTAGTCCATCCGCTCGTGCTTTCAAAAACAGCCTGTGTGAAGTCCAATTCACCGGAGAATACGAAAGGGAGGGCGGAAAAGAAAACTGCCCCTAACCAGGCAAACAAAACGATTATCGCACCTTCGTGAACTGTGATATGCTGATCGGCCGTTTTTTTATTGCTGAAAAAAAACCAGAGAGTGTATCCGCATATGAAGGACAATGCGGCACTTTCGAAAAAATAAATGCTGTTTGGAAATTCCTCGGGATAAAAAATGCAGAATACAATGGGTATTAAAAGTATAACGCTGAAACATATGAGCATCCAACCGAGATTTCTCATGATGGTTCTGTACTTCATTTTTATCATATCTCTGTAAGTCATAATTTATTCACGTCCGGTAAGTTTTCGAATGGTCTCCGTTTGTACAGACGGCAGGCACATTACAAGAAGTCTGTCATTTTCCTGTAATGGAATATCTCCGTAGGGAACTATCAATTTATCTTCGCGGGTAATGGTTCCTACAATAGCTCCGCGCGGAAGGCCCAAATCTTTAAGTGCCAGATTTATCGAAGGTGATCCTTCAAGAATTTCCAATTGAAGTACGATCACCTTGCCTTCTTCAAAAGACGTTATGTTTGAAATCTGATGGGAAGACACCCTTTGTTCTATTATTCCGGAAAGTATTTCCGTCATGCTTATCACGTTATCCAAACCAAGTTTTTTAAACACGTCGACATTTTCCGGATCGTTTACCAAAGTGAAAACTTTATTCATACCCAGTACTTTTTGGCTTAACTGAGATATTATCAAGTTGTCCTGATCTTTTGGGGTAAGGGCGACTATCGTATCATTCGGGAAGATTTCCGCTTTACTCAAAGTATCGAGAATACTGGCATCTCCGTTTATTATCAGGGCTTTCAGTTCGCCGGCGATTTCCTGGCAGTATTCTTTGTCTTTGTTTATTATAACTACGTTCAAACCTTTCGAAAGCAGTGTTTTTGCAAGATAATAAGTTATCCTTCTGCCTCCCGCAAGTACTATCTTCATTCTTCCTCCTCCATTATGGCTTCAAACGTTCCTATCAAGGATTCGAGTGCGAGAAGCATCGGAGTTATTGTCTTTATGTTGAACTGATGAAACAGTTTTAAATTGGCGGGATCGTATACCCTTGCGATTACGTTTTTTACCTTAAAAACTTCTTTCGCAACCTGTGAGACCATGTAATTGGTGTTGTCATCATCCGTAAATGCAAGCACCATATCCGCCCTGGATATCTTCGCTTCTTTCAATATTTCAATTTCGGTACAGTCGCCGAGTATCCTGAATCCGGTAAACTCCGGAGGCAGCGACTCGAAATGTTTTTCATCGGTGTCCAGAACGACCACACTGTGTCCCTGATTGGATAAAATCCCGGCAGACCTTGACCCGAGTCTGCCGCATCCTACGATCAGTATGTACAAGCTCTTTCTCTTTTTCATACTATTCCTCTGTCGTATTTCCGAGATTGTTCAATCTTTGCCTGGCGGGATCATATCCGCTATCCAAAGCAAGTGAAGCGCTATAATGTTTGAAAGCATCTTCTTTTTTTCCCATATTTTCCTTCATAAATGCGTAAAGAAAATGTGGCAGCGGAGAATCCGGGAAAACTGAAAAAAGTTTGCATATATACTCCCTTGCCTGAGAAAAAGCCTTTTGTTCTATCATGCCTCTGATGTATTGTGAAGCTTCCTTTATATCAAAGGTCTGCTTCATTATCAAAGAAACAGCAGATTTAATCTCGTTTGGTGAAAATGGTTTTGTTATGAAATCCAATATGCCGATTTTAAAAGCATCGGTAACCAGTTCCACATTTGCATATGCAGAAACCACTACAGACGGTATATTCATCGCTTCTTCCCTGAGTGCTTTCAAAAAACTAATACCATCAAGCCCCGGCATGCGGATATCAGTAAAAATACCCGTGTATTTTTTTTCAAACACCATTTTCAAAGCTTCTTCGCCATTCGCCGCAACATCGCTGTCAAAACCCATTTCAGTGATATACTGACGAATAAGATTTCTTATATGCTGTTCATCATCTACTACAAGGAAAAGCGGCATTTTATTCTCCTTTGAAAAACAGAATTTTCATCATGCTTACGGTTTAACACGGTATAGTGTTCTCGCAAATGGGATAGCTTCTCTTATATGTTCGATTCCGCAAATCCATGCAACGGTTCTCTCAATTCCCATACCGAAACCGCTATGAGGTACCGTGCCGTATTTTCTCAAGTCAAGATACCAATCATATGAATCAAGAGGTAATTTATTTTCCTCTATTTTTTTCACAAGCAAATCGTAATCGTGTATTCTCTGTGAAGCGCCGATTATTTCTCCATAGCCTTCCGGAGCGAGCATGTCATCACACAAGACAACTTCTTCCCTGCCGGGTGCAGGTTGCATATAAAAAGCTTTGGCCTTTGCCGGATAATTGCATACCATTACCGGTCTGTCGAAATTATTCGATATCAGAGTTTCGTCCTCGGCTCCCAAATCGTCTCCCCATTTTATATCCTTGCCTTTTCCCTGAAGAAATTTTACGGCTTCATCGTAACTGATTCTCGGAAACGGTGCTTCTATTTTTTCAAGTCTGCTTATATCCCTGCCAATTTCAAACAGATTTTCTGATGACCTTTCGAGTACTTTTTTGACTATAAATGATACGAGATTTTCCTGCAAACGCATATTGTCATCATTGTCGTAATATGCAACTTCAGCCTCATTCATCCAAAATTCCGTCAAATGTCTTCTTGTTTTGGATTTTTCCGCTCTGAATGTCGGACCCAAATTGAACACCTTTCCCAGAGACATGCATGCTGCCTCGAGATAAAGCTGTCCGGTTTGAGTGAGGTAAGCTTTGCCGTAATCGAAATATTCCACTTCAAAAAGATTTCCCGCAGCCTCTCCTATTGCTCCTGTGAATATCGGGGTATCGACGAGCGTGAAGTCGTTTTCGTAATAAAATTCTCTTGTCGCTTTTATTATTTCGTTTCTTATTTTCAATATGTTGTACTGTCTTTTTGATCGCAGCCAAAGATGTCTGTTCTCCATGAGAAATTCGATTCCATGCTCTTTTTTTGAAATAGGGTAATCTTCGGCAGGATTCTGAATTATCTCTACTTTCAAGGCATCCACTTCCACCCCGTTAGGTGCCCTTTCATCTTTTCTGACCTTGCCATGCAGAACGATACTGCTTTCCGCTTTGTACTTCTTCATATCTTTGAAAATATCTTCACCGAATCTGTCTTTTTCGGCGATGCACTGTACGTATCCGGTTCCGTCTCTCAACTGGAGAAAATGAAATTTACTGCTGGATCTCTTGTTGTACAGCCAGCCTTTTATTTCTATTTCCTCGCCAATATGATTTTTTAGATCTTTTATATAAGTCCACATATTTATTCCTCCCACTCTCCGTTGAAAATTATAAAAAAATCTTAGCTATTATACCATTTTTACTTGAATTCTTGTGTCCATCCTTCATACAGTCCATAATACTCAAGGAGTCCGACTGCGTTTTCGTATTCTTCAACACTGATTCTACGATTTATCTCCGGAAATTCCATGGATTTGTAAACGGGAAAATACTGTGACATCATCGAAACGTTGACACTTGTCGAAAGATCCTCAGCTACGAATTCCATCGCTTTTTTCGTTCCAGATATTTCATCAGGTAAGACAAGATGCCTTACTATTAGTTTTCTTGACCCTACCTGCCGATGCATTTCGATTATGGCTTTCCTGGCATGCAGCCAATAATCAGGTACTCTGGAATATTTCAAAGAATTCGCATCGTCGGTATATCTTATGTCCGCAAGGTAAACATCAACGATTCCATCGAGTTTTTCCAGGACTTCAACTCTTTCATAACTGCTCGTGTTGTACACTAAAGGAATTTTCAATCCTTTGGGGATTGCAAGCTTTATCGCCTCTATCCAAAATGGTATCTGAGGCGTAGGTGTTACCAGATCGAGATTTGATACCCCTTTATCTTGAAGGTTGAGAAAAATATCCGCCAATTGTTCAACGGTTATTTCTCTGCCGTTGTTGAGCTGGCTGAATGCGAAATTCTGACAGTAAACACATTTCATCGGACAACCTGAAAAAAAGACCGCACCGGCACCGCTTCCCTCAACAAGTGGCGGTTCTTCTCCTTTGTGTACCACCGCGTTGGTCAACCTTGGCATGTCCCCCTGAAGGCAGATGCCTTTTTTTTCGTGTCTGTTAACCATACATTTACGGGGACACAGATCACAGGAATTTAATTTTTCTTTGAAGAACTCGGAAATTTCATCGAGTTTTCCATTTTCGTACATCTCCAAATAAGAAGGAATTTCAGGCAGCATAATCATACACCTTGCATAATTTATTTTTTATTTTTGTTTTTCTTTGCAACATAAAAGAAGGTTATCATTTCAATCACAACACCCAATCCCGCTACGACGAAACCCGCATAAGTCTCTTTGTAAATCATCTGCAACAGGAAACCTATAACGATCACAAAATCGCCAAGTGCATAATTTTTAAAACCTTTCATTATTTTGTTTATACCCGTGAACATGAAAAAAAACACCGGAATAAGCATCATAACGTACATATCCATCAAATCACCTCAAAAGGAAATACGGTAGAAACTGGTTGATTTTAACATAAAAAAATAATAAACTGAAAGTGTCCGATGTCATAAAAGGGGTATATGAAAACAAAATGAATAAGTCGAAAATACACAATATATGATGTTATAATAGACAACAAATAGATAATTTACAGGAGGATAATTTCATGAAGAAATTCAACAGTTTGAACGACCTTGCCCGAATATGCAGGGGAGATGTTTTAAAGATGACTTCTTTAGCTAATTCTGGTCATCCGGGTGGACCGCTTTCTTCAATGGAGATGTTCGTCTCGGTTTTGAATCATGCAAATATAGATCCTAAAAACCCCTGGAACGGAAACAGGGACAGGACGGTTATAAGTCATGGACACACTTCTGCCGGTATTTATGCCGTTTTAGGCAGAATGGGTTTTTTCGATATCGATGAAGCGATTGCGGGTTTCAGAATAAGCGGGAGTATTTTCGAAGGACACGTGACACGTGGAATACCTGGTGTTGAGTGGACAACGGGAAATCTCGGACAGGGACTTTCGGCAGGAGTGGGATTTGCACTTGCCGCAAAGATGACCGGGAAATCTTATCATACATATGTGCTTATGGGTGATGCGGAACAGGCAAAAGGACAGGTGGCAGAGGCGAGAAGAACGGCGAGGAAATATTCGCTGTCGAATCTCACAGTTCTCATAGATTACAATAACGCCCAAATAAGCGGCAGAGCTTCTGACGTAATGCCGGTCAATATAAAGGATGAATATCTTGCCGACGGTTGGAATGTTTATGAAATAGACGGGCACGATATCGAACAGATAATGAATGCTTTGGATGCCGCCCGCGAAGATAAAATGACCCCTACGATGATATTATGCAACACTCAGATGGGACATGGCATATCTTTTATGGTCAATGAGGTATCTTTTCACGGAAGTCCGCTTAATTCGGAACAACTTGCGAAAGCACTTGAGGAATTGAATCTTGACAACGATTTTGAAAAATATGTTGAAATGAGAAAGAGTTTTGTAGGCAAAAAACATGAAAAGATTTCAATAGAATACGAGCCGGATATAAAAACCGGAAATGCCATAATCTATAATGCGGATAAAAGCGTAGACAACAGAGGGGCCCTGGGGGCAGCGATAAAAGACCTTGGCATAGTCAACGCCGAGTCTTCCACGCCTATTGTTGTCGTGGATTGTGATCTGAAATCTTCCGTAAAAACTGACGGATTCGCGAATGCATGTCCCGAAAGATTCGTTCAGTTGGGTGTTGCGGAGCACAATGCCGCGGCGATGTCGGGAGCGATGTCCGTATGTGACACTGTGACTTTTTTCGGTGATTTCGGAATGTTCGGTATCGATGAAACGTACAACCAGCAGAGGCTTAACGATATCAACCACACAAATTTGAAACTCGTCACGACTCATGTCGGAACCGATACCGGAGAAGACGGAAAAACTCATCATTGTATAGACTATGTCGGTGCCATGGCAAATTTTTATAATTTCAAAACGGTTGTTCCCGCAGATCCGAATCAGACTGACAAGGCTACAAGGTACTGCGCATCGGTTTTTGGGAATTATCTGATCGCCATGGGACGCAGCAAGATGAAACCGATATTGAAAGAAGACGGTTCGGTGTTCTTCGATGAAAACTATAATTTCGAATATGGGAAAATAGACGAGCTGAGAAGCTGTGAAAACTGCACCGCCGTAGTTCTCGCTATGGGAGCCACTGTAGAACAGGCTGTCGCCGCAGTTGACAAATTGATAAGTGACGGGGTTAAAGTTGGCTTGCTGAATGTGTCCTGCCCTCTTGAACTCAAGAATAACACGGAGTTTATCTCTGAAAAACTTTACGGGAAAAAAATAATCACGGTAGAGGATCACAATGTAAATACGGGGCTTGGAGCGATTCTTAGCTCTGTTATTCTTGAAAACGGCATTCAGATAAGTGGAATTAAAAAACTCGGAATAAAAGAATATGCCGTTTCAAGCGATAAGAAATCCCTGTTTTCTCTGTACGAAATAGATACCGAAAGCATATTAAACGCTGTTGAAGGCTGATAAGAGAAACGATAAGAGGAGAATTTATGAAAAATAACGCAGTATACGGTCAATCCGGTGGAGTGACTTCGGTTATAAATGCATCGGCATTCGGGGCAATTCAGGCTTGTTTGAATCACACTGCCATAAACAGGGTTTTCGCTTCGATGAACGGAATCGAAGGTATTTTGAACGACAACCTTGTGGACATGAATCTTGAAACTTCCATAGAAATAGAGAAAATCGCCTATACTCCGGGAGCCGTTTTCGGCTCCTGCAGGATGAAGCTGAAAAAAGAAAGTGAACTTGAAAAAATATTCGCACTTTTCGATCGGTACGATGTGGGTTATTTCTTCTATAACGGCGGCAACGATTCCATGGAGACCATCTATCAAATCGCGGAATATGCTGAAAAAATCGGCTATCCGCTCAAAGCGGTAGGTATACCCAAAACCGTCGATAACGATCTCGAATTTACGGACCATTGTCCCGGATACGGATCTGCGGCGAAATTTACGGCTATTTCCCTTTTGGAAGCTACCAAAGATGTGAAGTCGATGTCGGCCTCTTCCACCAAAGTATTTATAATGGAATCCATGGGAAGGCACGCAGGCTGGCTTGCCGCTTCGGGAGGACTCGCTTCCTTGAACGGGGAATACGGGCCCGGAATTATTCTTTTTCCCGAATTGCCGTTTGAAGAAGGGAGATTTTTAGCCAAGCTTGAAGAACAGCTGAATAGAAAGGGTTATTGTTCGATAATAGCTTCGGAAGCACTGAGAGATGTCAACGGAAATTATATTTCCGCATCCGAATTCAAAGACAGTTTCGGAAATATTCAGCTTGGAAAGATCTCGAATTTTCTAGAAAATCTTATAACCAGGGAATTGAAAGTGAAAACGCATACCGGCCTTCCGGATTATCTGCAGAGATCTTCAAGGCATATATCAAGTTTCACCGACTGGAAAGAAGCGATAGAAGTCGGTGCCACCGCCGTTCATTATGCTGCCGATAAATTTCTGGGCAATGTAATGGTGGGAATAATAAGGGATATGAACAAACCATATCTGAAGCATTATGAACCTTTTGACCTCAAAGGAATCGCCGCACATACGAAATATCTTCCCGGAAGTTATATTTCGGAAGACGGCTTCAACGTCAGCGATCAATTTTTAAAATATGCCGCCCCACTTATTGAAGGAGAAGCACCGAACCACTTCATAAGGGGTATACCCGTTTATGCCGAATTAAAGTACAAAAAAGCTTTTCCCGATGTAAAATGAGGATTCATCTGTGAAAACTCATATTTCTAAAATAAAAGCATATGGTATGAAAATTTTGCATGTATGCGTTGTTGTTGTTTTCGTACTGACTGTGATTTTGATGCTCGATCATAGTTTCCGGAAGTATAAAACTCGCTGTCTTGACAACCTGGGATTTATCAGAACCGACATATCCAGCCGGGAAACCATTCTTAAAGATAATGCAGGAAATCTTGAAGCGTTTCTCCGAGGTATTCCTGAAGAATCTGTAAGCTCATTCATATCATCAAAACAACGGGAAGAAAATGTTTCCGGGATTACCATGTACTATTTTGAATATGGCGGCGAAATTTACGGCGCAACTTATAAAGAATCAGATGCGGATTTTTATTTTATTCGAAAACTTTCGTTTGAAAATATCGATGGATTTTATTCAGCGGTTATGCGGTCGGTTTTCATACCGATTTCGGCTTTTTCCGTATTCATATTGTATTGCTGTCTGGCAAGGGTTAAAAAAAGGAAAGCGTTGAGCAAAGAAAATTCGAGTAGAGTTTACCTGAAAGAACATTTTGAAGAGATGATATTTCTTTCTTCAAAATTAGTAGAATCCGCCAGCAACAACGATGAAAAATACCTTTCCGATTTACTCAAATTTTCGTTGAAAGTTTTTCCTGAAGCCGATTGTGGAAGTATTTCCCTGATAGAAGAAGGGAAAATAAGGTTCATAGAATCGGTTGGCCACAATCTTGAAAAATTACAGAAGTTGAACATCAAATCTGAATATCTGGCTAATTCGAATATAAATACCGTAATAATAGATAATTTACTCGAAAAAAATATAAATAGAATGCCATATCCGGTTTTTATCGGATTGAAAAAAGCCAGTAAACCCGTAAAGCAATCCCTGATTTCCAAGTTCAAGTTGGGTGATGAACCTCTGGGAAACATATCGCTCGATATATCGAATAAAAAAAGAAGTGAATTCGGTGATGATTCAAAACAGTTGATAGAAGGCATATCAAGTATGATTTCAGCTTTTTTTGCCGTGAAAAAGAATCTTGACTTTCGTGAGATAATGCAGAAAGACCTTATTTTATCCATGATTTCGATGCTTGAGATATACGATACTTATACTAAAGGGCATTCCGAAAATGTGGCTAATCTGGCAAAAAAACTTGCGAGGAATATGAGCCTTCCCGATGAGACGGTTGAGGAAGTTTATTGGTCGTCCTTAGTTCACGATATAGGTAAAATTCTCATACCCACTACGATTTTAAACAAACCGGATAAGCTTACGAACAGTGAATTTGAAATCATAAAAATGCATCCGGTCTGGGGATACAGCGTACTGAAGAAATCCGAAGAGCTGGAATACATATCCATAAATGTAAGAAGTCATCATGAAAGATGGGACGGCAACGGATATCCGGATGGACTCGCCGGGGAGGAAATACCGCTCGTTTCAAGAATACTTGCCGTCGCCGATGCCTATGATGCCATGACAAGCGATAGGGCGTACAGAAAGGGTATAGACAGAAGAGAAGCCGTAAACGAAATAAAAAAATCCTCTGGCGGTCAATTTGACCCATATGTCGTGGAATTATTCGTAAAAATGATGGTATAATCTGTATTGTTCATGTTATGGGGTTAACAAGTTTATTCTTGGATGATAAAGGAGGCATATCAATGAAAGTTCTCGGTATGATTTTTGCAGGTGGCAGAGGAACGAATCTCGGACTTCTTACCACTAAAAGAGCCAGTGCCGCTTTACCTATGGCAGGAAAATACAGGGCAATAGACTTCACTCTTTCCAATATGGTGGCTTCGGGAATAAACCGTATAGGTGTGTTGACTCAATACAGTCCGCGCAGTCTCGTAGACCATCTTGGCTCGGGAAAAGAATGGGATCTCGATCGAAAAAACGGTGGCCTAATACTGCTGCAGCCTTATATGGATTTAAACAGTGCTCTGTGGTATAGAGGGACAGGTGATGCGATTCATCAGAACATGACGTTTTTGAGAAGAAGCGATGAGGATTATGTGCTCATAGGATCGGGCGACCACATATACAACTTCAACTATTCGGACCTGTTTAACTATCATTTTTCAAAGGGAGCGGATGTAACTTTCGTTTATAAAAAATTGGATGATTCTTATACCAACACGGATTACGGAATTATAAATACGGATAATGAAGGCAGAGTGCTCGATTTTGAAGAAAAGCCTTCGGAACCTAAAAGTTCCAATGCGTTTTTAGGTATTTATTTTATAAACAAGCATCTTTTGATGGATTTGCTGTACAACACCATACCCCAGTCGGAAGGCTTTGACATATTACTCGATGTGTTGATACCGAATATAAAGAGATTGAGATTCTACGCATATGAATTTGACGGATATTGGAGAAATGTCAAAAAGGGAATCAACGAGTATTTTAAGATAAACATGGATCTTTTGGAAGAAAACGTGAGAAAAGAGCTCTTTTACTCCGATTCCGTTATGATTCACACGAAATTGAAAGATCTTCCGCCGCCGAAATGTACCGGTACCTCCTATATAAAAAATTCAATAGTATCCGATGGATGTATTGTGGCCGGAAGGGTTGTCAATTCGATAATATCCCGAGGTGTTCAGGTCAAAGCCGGTGCACTTGTTGAGAATTCGATTCTTATGCAGGACACCGTTGTGGAAGAAGGAGCGCAGGTTAAGTATTCGATTCTCGATAAAGAATGTTGCGTTCGAACCGAAAAAAGACTCATCGGAAGAAAGGAAGATCTTCTGGTATTTGAAAAAGGCAGTGTAATTTGAATCTTCGTACATTAAATTTTTCAGAGGTGATTTGATGAAATCTAACGTAGTTGGAATGGTACTTGCCGGGGGACAAGGTACAAGACTTGGTGTACTTACGGAAAATATTGCTAAGCCTGCGGTGCCTTTTGGAGGTAAGTACAGAATAATAGATTTTTCTCTCAGCAATTGTGTCAATTCGGGAATATTCAAGGTGGGAGTTCTCACTCAATATAAGCCGCATAAGCTGAATGCACATATAGGTATCGGAAGACCATGGGACCTTGACCGAAAAGGCGGAGGTGTGACGGTTCTCCAGCCATATACTTACGAAGAGGGCAATGTCTGGTTCAGAGGCACTGCCGATGCGATATATGAAAATCTTGATTTTGTAGACAACATGAATCCCAAATATCTGCTCATACTATCGGGGGATCATATTTATTCCATGGATTACATGGATATGTTGAACTTCCATATTTCAAAAAGAGCAAAGGCAACATGTGCCTGTATGAATGTTCCTCTCGAAGAAACAAACAGATTCGGAATAATGGTGACTGATCTCGAAAGGAAGATTGTGGAATTTCAGGAAAAACCGAAACAGGCTCGAAGCACTTTGGCATCTCTGGGGATATACATATTCAATTGGGAATATCTACGGGAATTGCTGATAGAAGATTCAAAAAAAGAAAGTTCATCACACGATTTCGGTAAGGATATTATTCCCGAAATAGTAAAAAGGGATGAAAAGCTTTACGCGTATGAATTTGAGGGTTATTGGCGCGATGTGGGAACCATAAAGTCATATTGGGAAACCAATCTTGAACTCGTGCAATCTATTCCACAGCTCAACCTATACAACAATTCCTGGAAATTTTTCACACGGACACCGGAAATGCCTCCGGCATACTTCGGCTGTGATGCGGTTGCAATAAACAGCATGGTCAGTGAAGGATGCGAGATATACGGAGTCGCTGAAAAATCGATACTCTCACAGGGCGTAAGGATTGGCAAAGGAGCCATAATAAAGAATTCGATTTTACTTACGGGAACGGTTGTGGATGACGGTGCGGAAATATACAACACCATTGTTGCCGAACATTCTTACGTGGGTAAAAACGTGAAAATAGGAATAGGCGAATATGCCGATAATCAGGAAGATCCAAGGGTCTATGACAGTGATATATCAGTCGTCGGATACAATTCTTTTATTCCGGATAACACCACTATCGGTAAAAACTGTGTCATACATTCAAATGTGACTGAAAGTGATTACGAATCGATAGTTGTCGACAGTGGCAAAAGTATTTTCATAAGGGGATAATATATGTTCTTCGATTTTTTCGCTCTCAAGATAAAAGCAGAAAGCAAGGCATCCGACGAGATTTTTCTCGGTTATTTTTTTGGGAAATCTCATGAAAAACTGGAATATCGATTCATTAGTTTTCCCAGGAGATTTTCGCGTCAGTTGAGTCTTGATCTAAACATGCCTCTTTCCGGATTCAAAGAATTCATGAATAATTTCTATCAGGAACTGATGCTTCGTTCATCCGATTTTACCGAGATGACTGCTGAATTCATGAGGTATCTCGATATTCAAATAAAGAAAATTGGTGGCAGAGAGGCATTGGCATTGAGAATATCGAAAATAATCGAAGAAAATGAAACTGATGTAGTAAAAATGGAAATAAGTGACTTATTTCAAAATTGGACAAGTTCTCTGGATATAGATATGGTTATCGAAACTTCCACATACGAAGAACTAACTACGAGTTTTCTCGGTGATATAGATGTTAATGAGTTCGCCAGCACATTTGCCGAACGTAACGACCTGATTTCCATGCCCGAGGTGTATCCCATAGTGGATCCTTTGGAAGGAATATCCATAGATGATTTTGATATCGGGGATACGATATACTGTACAATACTCGGTTTTACAAGCGAAGAGCAACAGAACAGGCTCGTCGAAGAATTTCCCACTCATTTTGATGCCGAAAATACGAACACCGTCCCGCTTGAGGGGATTATAATATCCAAAGAAATACTGCCCGCCATATCCAGAAATTTTGTGTTGATAAAAATGCAGATAGGAAAATTTTTTCAGGCCAAATCCATAGTTCTCAGAAGTATCAGGCTTATGTACGATCCCGAAAAGATGAAAAAAAGACTGAAAAACCTGAAGAATGAGGCTGAGGAAGAATCGATGTCTCTTGCGG
>CAXXJZ010000016.1:0-16043 GCA_963662785.2 uncultured Thermotogae bacterium | reverse complement strand
TTGCTCGAAAACGATGTTTTCGATTTCATAAAATCAGCTCTGGCCGATGGCAGGATAAAACACATAGGATTTTCATTCCACGATGAATTGCCGGTTTTCAAAAAGATAACAGACGCATACGATTGGGACTTCTGCCAGATTCAATATAATTACATGGATGAAAATTACCAGGCCGGAGCGGAAGGCCTTGAATATGCAGCTTCCAGGGGAATGGGAATAATAATAATGGAACCTTTGAGAGGCGGACATCTTGCGAACCGGATTCCGAAAGAAGTTAAGGAAATCTGGAATCTGTCGGATGTCAAGCGCACACCTGCCCAATGGGCTCTTAAATTCATCTGGAACAACCCTCATGTAACCACATTACTCAGCGGAATGAACGATATTGTCCATATTGCGGAAAACATAGAAACGGCATGCGACGCATACCCGAATTCTCTCACGGATGAAGAGCTTTCACTTATAGGCAGGGTAAAAGAGACTTACATAAGCAGGACGGTTGTCAACTGCACCAACTGTAAATACTGTATGCCTTGCCCCACGGGTGTGGATATCCCGGAAAATTTCTCGATGCTCAACGAAGCATCCATGTACGAAGATGTTGAAGGTTACAAAAAGACATATGCCATGTTCATGCCCCAGGATAAAAAAGCAATCAATTGTATCGAATGCGGGATTTGCGAAGAAAAATGTCCTCAGAATATAGAGATCAGAAGCATGTTGAAAGAAGTAACTAAAACTTTGGGTTAATTACCGGATTTAAAAAAGCGGGGAATAAATTCCCCGCTTTTTTATTCTCAATAAACCCTTTTTTTTCTCCATTTTCCCGCTTTGTAGTAGATTACGTATATGAAACGATTCCACGATATCGCCAAAAACATGAGAGAGCCAGACCCAGACCGTTCCCCAGTTTCATCACGTTTATGAAAAGGAACAGCAGCGGAATTTGTATTACCCACCGCGAAATCAGGCTTGCAGTGATAAAAGGCATGTTATATCCGGAACCGCCAAAAACAGGGGAAAGTCCGAATCCGACAGCGAGGCCGATCAGCCCGAGGGAACCGAATTTAAGATATTCGGCACCGCTGGCGACTATCAGCGGATCGTTGTTGAAAAGCGCAATTATATTTTCTCCGAACAACCAACACAGCAGCGTGAATATCGCCATGAATATCACCGAAATTATGGATGAGGCATGTGCCGTCTTTTCGGCCCGCTCTATATTTTCGGCACCGAGACTCTGTCCGATAATCGTGGCGCCTCCCATTTCAAGACCCACCAAAGGCATGAACGCAAGCCCGAATATTCTGTTTCCGACTCCGACCGATGCGACAACCGAAGTACCGTACAGCGATACGAATTTCATTATCACGGCACCGGAAAGATTTCTTAAAAAAGCCTGTATCCCGTTTGGAAGGCCTATAGTCAGGAGCTTTTTATCTATTTGCCAGTTGAGTCTGAACAAACCTTTCAAGCTCGGACGTACATGAGTTTTTTCCCGAGAACACGAATATGAACCCTATGAGGAATGCCACCGATTGAGAAATAACTGTCGCAAGCCCCGCACCGAAAGTGCCCATACCCATGCCCTGAATCTGTGTACCGGGAATCGTGGTGAACATCAAAAACGGGTCGAGTACTATGTTTATTATACTGGCAACGAACATTATCACCATGGGTGTCTTCGCATCGCCCAGACATCTGAGCGCCGTGTTGACCGAATAAGAAGAAAACATTATGGGCAGGAAGAACAAACGAATGTATCCGTAGTCCATCGCGGCATCGATAACGGGTTTTTCCGTGGTGAAAAATCCTACCATAGGCTTTATCAGAAGCGCGAAAGCTATCATGGAAATTATCGCCATGAAGCATTTGAATGTTATGGTCTGCTCTATGGCCAGTTTTGTGCCTTCCATATCCTTATTTCCGTATTTCTGCGAAATCAGCGATACCGAACTCTGGCCTATTATGTCGTTTAAAGTTCCGAGAAGCCAGAATATGGTTGAAAATATGGTAACACCGGCTACCGCGTCGCCCGATATCTTACCTATCCAAAATATGTCTACCAGATCGTATACCATTTGAGCCGTGAAACCAAGCATGGTAGGAATGCTCATCACCCAAAGATTTCTATAGACGCTGCCCGATGTCAAATCTCTCTTCATGTCACCCTCCGAAAAAACCACGAATTCATATGTAAAAACATTTCCCGTCCCGCATAAAAAACATTCAAACGCCGTGCATATGTTTCTTTTCAGTATACCCAAACATATAATAATTAATTTTCGTAACCGAGCGCATCGAAAGAAAGATCTCCCTGCGGGGAAAGTACTATCAACAAGCAGATTTTAGACATTGGGGTCGAGTGGTTGTCAATAGGAATAAAACGGTATTAATTGTTAAATTTTGACAAAACAGGGGGTAAAGCCCCTGTATATTCCCAGTTAAACTAATTTAGAAGATTTTGTTATAATATGGATAAAGAAATCGCATTCGAAAAAGTGCAAAATTATAATGTATATAAATATGGAGGCAAACATGAAAAATCAAAGCCGGAACCTTTTTTCATTACCTGTTCGTGTTAGTAAATCTCGTTACTGTCGTTTCCATTTCAATTTGGCTGTACTCCCTTAGCGGGACAAAAGGGTTGCTGATCTGGGATCCATTTTACAGGAACATATTCATCATAATCTTTTCCACGGCCTTCGCTGGAATTATATTTCTACTGCTCGAGAAATTTCTGTTTAAAAGGATTTTCCCTCGAAAAAAACGTGTTTTTTCGATTATTACCGTAGTTGTTTCAATAATTTTCACATTACCTTCGATAGCGCTGACTTATTACACTCAAAAAGACCTGACACCGCCAAATCAGAATATTTCTCCGATTTTGTTGTTTTCTCCGAATGACGAATACAAGGCATATGACGCAATGTCTGTAATCGAATGGACGGAAAGTGACACTGTAGGTGAAATAACCATAAGCGACGGCGGTAAAACCAGAAAAATATCGGATGAAAAAAGCGGTTCAAAAACATGTTTACGAGCTTGGCAGCCTTGAACCCGGAAAGTCTTACGAAATAATATTCAATAACGGGGAGAAATCGAATTTTAAAATCCCGCTTAATGCGAATAAATTTTCGTTCACATCCGATGCACATTTCGGCAGAGAGGAGAGCAGGAACGAATACACATATCAGCTTTTTGAAGAGATATGCAAACCCGAGAACGGATATGACGCTTTCTTCTACCTCGGAGATATAGTAGAAACAGGATTTACCGGAAAAGAATGGATTGAAGCACTGAAAAACTTTAAAATGCGGAAGAATACGGTCCCTTCATTTTTCCTTGCGGGAAAACCACGATTTGCTTTTCGGCGGTGAATACAACTACGAAAAATACCTGACTCCATCAAAAAATACCGGTAAAGATACCGGAAGAATAGGAAGATTTGATCTAGGCAGTATACACTTCATTTACCTCCCGCTCTACTGGGGAATGGAAGAATTCACGGCAAAAGATATGGATTGGCTGATTTCCCAGCTGAAATCAATACCGAGAGAAGACTTCACCGTGGTATTAAGCCACTGCATATTCTATTCTTCCGGTGTGGTGCTGAACGGTATGAACTGGGCCGACCATTTCGAAACAACTGTAAAATTATCACCGGAATTTGAAAAATATGGGGTTGATTTGGTTGTTTTCAGGCCATGACCACCATATGGAATATCTTGAAAAAAATGGGGTAAGCTACGCGGTCATCGGTGCGGCAGGCGGATTGCCGGATCCCGAAAGGACAATAATATCACCTTATTCCGTCTGGTATGCCGATGATGTATTTGGCTTCCTCGATTTAACAGTGGCTGAAGATAATTTTGTGCTGTCATTCAAAAAACCCGAAAGGCATCACAATATACGATAAAACAGTGCGTATGAGTAAATGATGTTAAAAAAAGAATTCGGTTCTGATTATGGAATACAAAGGTTAAAAAAAGTATGAAATCAGAACCGAATTTTTATCAGTATCCTTTTATATACTTTTTTCATAAAAGAATGGATCACGCGTTTCAATATAGAAGTTGTCAGCTTTTTATAAAAAAGGAATTTTGACGTTATAGTAATAGTCGGATTCGAAAAGAGCGTTCTCAGCCCAATATTCGTAATCTCTTTTCAGATAGTTCTTTACAGGCGTGAGCGTTTATTTTCCAAACGTTGAAATAAATCAATTTCGACAACGAAGGGGTTTTCATGCTGCGGTCATCGAGGGCACTTTTGAGCTTTTCTATGAACCGCTCTCTGGAAAACATCCGTTTTGGCTGCGAAATTTCGGAGTGAGCGAGTCGTAATGAGGTACTCCGAATTCCGCCACCCATTCTCCCCCCCCAGCATTCGACGTTCTTTTTCATATAGGAAAATACCGACTTGAACATGCCTCCTCCGCTTGAAATACCGACGAATTTTCCTGCCGAACATCTCAGGCCTGTGCCAGAGAAAGGTCATATAGTCGAACATTTTTTTCATCAACGCCGTGACATGGTCGTTGTAAACCGGACTCGAAAGTATCACAAGATCGCTTTCCAGCATTTTGGCTTTCAGAAAATGAACTTTATCATTCTGAAAACAAAATTCCTCGCCCCTGACTATACAGTTGTGACATCCCATACATTCTTCGAGGCCCAATTCCCTGAGGAACACGTATTCAAATTCGATTTCCCCGGAATGATTCCCCGCGATCAACGATTCTATTTTCTTAACTTCATTGTATGTCTCACCTTTATGTGGGCTTCCTATTACCGCAAATACTTTTTTTCATACAATCATCCTTTTTTTTAACTTCGATACACAGATCGAATTATACTAACTATCGTTAGTTTTGTCAATATGCCCGCAAAACGATTTGCCAAAAAAAATTATGTGTTATATAATCGTATGATTTCAAACAACAATTTTGTCAAAGCATTTGTCAACACATAAATAGGCCACGTTGCTTTTTACGGAGAAAGCAGAAAATTTGACCGGTATTTGTCTTTTGAGCGTAACGCCGGAATAGAATTTCGAATCCGTATATCGTTGAATTTGAGTCGAGACAGGGGGGATTTGCCATAGCAACGAAGATAAAGGAAATTCTGGGAAAAACCGATATTTGTTCAAAAAACGGATTGCTCAACAAAGATGCACTCGGATGGGCGAGGCATCCGTTGCAAAGATGCAATTTCAAAAACGATTTGAGAAAGAAAAGATGGAATCACTGGGTAATCACCAACGATGATTATTTCCTTCTGCTTGCCACAATAAATACCGGTATGCTTAAATGCATGACTTTTTACTTTTACGATTGCAGAGAAGGCAGAGAATATGATTTTTCGAAGAAATTCCTGACATATGAGGACTTTGATTACGGAAACGATGTTTACACTGATGTGCTCGTAAAAAAAGGGAGTTTTTTCATCGAAGAGAAAAATACCGATGAAAAAGTCAACATAACAGGAATGGCAAAAGAAGCGGATTTCAATTTTGAAATCGATATGAAAAGAGAAAAAGAGTCCATGAACATAATCGTCCCATGGAATGAAAAAAAATTCCAGTTCACTTCCAAGCAAAATTGCCTGCCGGTGTGCGGAGAAATCAGAATCGAAAGCAAAAAATTTGCATTCGATGCCGGCAGTTCTTTCGCTGCCCTCGATTTCGGTCACGGAAAATGGCCTTACAAAACACATTGGAACTGGTCCACGGCATCCGGAAAAATAGGAAACGACAGTTTCGGACTGAATCTCGGTTCGGGATGGACAGAAGGTACCGGGACGAATGAAAACGCGGTTTATTTAAATTCGAAGGTATTTAAAATCGAAGAAGAAGTGAAATATACCTACGATCCTTTGAATTATTTCAACCCCTGGATAATAGAAAGTGAAGAAAGCGATTGCATAGACATATACTTCGAACCCAAAAGCAAGAAAATCTCAAAATCCAATTTGATTTTTCTAAAAGTGAACCTGCTGCAAATGGTGGGATATTATCACGGAAATGTAAAAATAGACGGTAAAGTGTTCGAATTGAAAAAAATTCCCGGATGCATAGAAGAGCAGTACGCACTCTGGTGATATAGCGCATCTTATTTTAAGCTTTCTCTAAGGAAACAGGAATAAACTCTATGCATAAACACACTTTTCTTTGGAGGATAAAAAATGAGAAAAAAAGGGTCGATACAAAAATTCAGATTATTTGTGCAGATAGCCTTCGTGTTGTTCATCGTGTATCTCTCGATAGGACATTACCTCGAAGAAAATTACGGATCGACGTTGCCGGGAACTGCCAGTATTCATGCCGTATGTCCGTTCGGTGGAGTCGTAAGCATGTACACATTCATAACCACCGGTGATTATGTGCAGAAAATCCACCAGTCCGATTTCATCCTGATATTTGCCCTTATAATAATGCTGGTTTTGACCGGGGCATCTTTTTGCGGATGGATATGTCCCCTCGGAAGTGTCCAGGAATGGATTGGAAAAATCGGAAGAAAAGTGTTTAAAAAACGATACAACAAAGTTCCGAAATTACTTGACAAAGTATTGCGTTTGGGAAAATATGTCGTGCTTGCCATAGTGATAATCCAGACGGCGAGAACGGTGAAACTTGTATTCTCCGATTTCGACCCTTACTACAACCTTTTCAACATATGGACGGACGAAATATCGCTGACCGGATATTTATCGGTTGCACTCGTATTGTTGCTTTCATTGTTCATAGAAAGACCATTTTGCCGATACGCCTGCCCGCTTGGTGCCATCAACGGACTTTTCAACTCTTTCAGTATTTTCAACATAAAGAGAAAGCACAAAACATGTATCAACTGCGGTCTTTGCGATAAAAATTGCCCTGCAGGGATAGTAGTCTCGGAAAAAAATGCGGTAAAGAGCGTGGACTGCATAAGATGTATGAAATGTGTGGAATCCTGCCCGGAAAATTCAATGAAAAAAAACACGCTGAAAGTTCGTCTGATAACCGATTTACCTAAAAAAAATGAAAGAAAGCCGATTTCAACGAAAATTTTCATAGCAATCATAGTTGCCAGTTTTTTGATACCTGTAGCGGTCTCGCTCGTAAACGGCAGTTTTATAACCGAAAGAATTAAAACTTACGATTCGCTTTCGGATATAAGAGGGTCATCCACTCTGTCGGAGATTATAGAAAATTACGGAATACCGAAGGGACATCTATATTCGGCAATTGCTCTCCCCGTAGAAATATCGCCTGACAGCAAGCTCAAGGATCTGGCTTCGCTCACCGGCATACCCGAAGAAGAGGAAATCGTATCTCCGGAAACCATACGACTGCTTCTGGAAATATACCCGAAAAACATCTCCGATATTGTACCGTATCTGAAAATCTCCGACGACGAATTTAAAAAAACACTCGCTGAATCGAGTTTAAGCGAAACCGATTCCGTAAAATCACTGATATCTTCGTTGAAACCGGGCATCCTCACATACATGATAACCGGAAAAAATCCAAATGATTATCTAAAAGAAAGCGCAATACCGGATGTCATTTCGGAAAACGAAGAATCGCCGGAAGATTATACGGACCATACACCCGTTTCCGATACCGAAATAAAAGGAAAGACCACTCTCCATGAAATTAAGGGAATGCTGGAAGATTACCCCAAATTCCTGAACACATTTTCAATACCCGAAGATGAAAACGAACAGACGAGCTTGAAGGATTTGAAGGATAAATACGGAATAGAAGTGTCGCAAATAAAAGATTACATGCTTGAAAATTCAAAATAAAAAAATACCCCCGGCTTAGTCGGGGGTTTATTTTTTCTTATCTTTTTTTGAATCGCTTTTTCAGTAGAATAAAGTCTACAAGGTCATAGTAAACGTTAATATTCTGGTCCGCTTTTTTCTATTCTTATCTTGACTTTCATGAATAGATAGTTTTGACTCTTTAACTTGGATCATAAATCATAAGCCTACTAAATATATTTATCAACTCACTGAAAAAACTGCTATAAATTATCAACTTATCATTTATGTATTTCAGTTCTTTACACGTATATGAAATTCACAAGATAATAGTCGATTTTTCTGCGGTAATTATTGCATATAAAATGATCCTGCCGATAATAACGGATTCCATGAAATTTGTTGAATACTTACCGTTTAAAAATCATAGGATGGAATTTTAGGAAAAAGCTTGATTTCCTAAGTGCTTAAGCGTTGTTTCTCATCTTAGATGGATTTTATGCAGGCATTTAAATCGACTTTACATTGTATTTCCTCACTATTCCAGAATGCAAATCATTTAATTTATGTTCCGAAACGTAGAATATATGTAGAAGAGAATCCTTAATGTTTCTTATTTTTGTTATACAGAAATCATATTACCATCAATTCTCACTTTATCCTTGAGTAGGCAAAACGCAGCATCAAAATAATCATTTATTGATTTTCCCACTCTATTTACGCCACAGTGGAGTGCAAGGGAATGATACAGACCTTTTTTATCTGCAGTTATATTTTGCTTGAGAATTTCCATCATACCTGCAGCAAGTTCTTCTATGACAAATATACTTTATCTCACGGGTAATTATCCCTGGGGTGCGAAAACGTATCTCATTTTGACCTTGTAAATATAAAAAACCATTTTTGCGAATAATACCGTAATTCCGATAATTATTCATTTCACGCTCATAATTTCTTTGGACAACACTTGTGACTTTCTCTCTGCCAAAAAACTTTACTGTTCGTTTCAGTAAAAGTTCTTCTGAAAGTGGAGCTTCAACTTCGAGGATAGCTTTGACCATATCTTTAAAATTATTAGGAAGATATTGAGTGATTATTCTGTTTATATCAGCTGTTTTATACATAGGAAATTCAAAGTGTTCCATAGCCGCTATTTCTTCAAAAGATGCCTCTTTGCGGGAAACATCCTCATAGTTGTAGCGAACTTTAGATGATGGGTTTTTAATTTCTTCAGTTGCAACCTGCAAAATCCGTGATTGTTCATCTTTCTTATTACGGAACCAATCTGTAGACCAAACACGGTAGAATTTCCATCCCATACGCTCCAGAACTTCCTGACGCAAACGATCTCTGTCTCGTGCATTTCTTGAGGAGTGGTAGGTAGCTCCATCACATTCAATTGCCAGTACATAATCAGAACTGTTTGGCTTTTTTAATCCGAGATCGATTCTGAAACCAGAACATCCTACTTGCGCATCTACGGAGAAACCTTTTGAACGGAGGAATTCGCATACTTCAAGTTCAAATTCAGAATCGAGCTGTTCGAACTTACTAATCGAAACAGATCGTTGGAGTGCAATATTACCATTTTCTGCAAAGTCGAGGTATTCCCGTAAAAGTCTTACGCCTTCGGCAGAAGTACGATTGAGATCGATATCTGTATAATGCATAGAAGAAACCAACTGAACATTACATTTCGCTCTTGTTATGGCAACATTCAATCTGCGTTCCCCTCCAATACGATTTAAAGGACCAAAACTGTGTAAAAATCGTCCTTGTGTATCGATTGCATATGCTACGCTGAAAATGATGGTATCTCTTTCATCTCCTTGAACTGTTTCAAGGTTCTTGATAAAGAATGGTTCTCTTCTATCGCATTTAAAGAAAAATTCCTTATCTGGTTCACTCTGTCTGCGCTTTGATAGCAACTTGTCAATAAAATCCTGTTGTGCTACACTGAATGCGACAACGCCAAGGCTTCTGTGTGGATATTTTTCGATATTCTGATAAATCAGATCAACAATGAATTCTGCTTCTTTACGGTTCCTGTGGTTTTTTCTATCAAAAACACCATCTACATGATAATAATCTATGCCAATTCCAGGTGCATCAGTTTTAGAAGAAGGGAATGTTATGAGATCATTATCATAGAAATTCTTATTAGAGAATGTAATCAACTGTTCATAACGACTTCTGTAATGCCAACGTAAACGAAGTTGTTGCATTGTTGCAGAACACAAATCCAGAATCGATTCAAAATCAGCTATATCACTGGTTTCTTCATCTGAATTTTTAGTTTCTATAGTCGCATTGAAGAAATTACTCGGTGGCATCTGTTTTGAATCGCCTACAACAATCAGCTGATTGGCTCGATATATAGCCCCGATGGCATCCTGGGGGAAAATCTGCGATGCCTCGTCGAATACTACAACATCAAAGTGAATAAATTCAGGATTTAAAAATGTGCTGACGCTGAGGGGTGACATAAGAAAGCATGGCTTGATGATTTGAACAACCCCATGGGTTTCAGAAAGTAATGTGCGTATACTTTTTTGTTTACGCTTTTTCTCTCCTTCACGAAGAATTATGGATATTGCGTTTCCGGGAACTATTTTATCAATTTGAGGACGTTTTGCTGATAATCTTGCCTTTATTTTTGCTTTGTTGATTTCAAATTGCTGTATATCTTTTTGAGAGAATATACTGATTGCTTTATCCTGTGCGATCCGATCGGAACTTGATAAGACAGATGAGTTGAACAGAATATAATCAATCCACTGATAGTAGAATTGTTTCTTAAAAACATCAACTAAGTATTTTGCTTCAATGCCACAAGTGATTATACAACCGATAAACGAATTAGCTTGTTTCTCATTGATTCGAGACATAAGAGAACTGAATCGACACCAATTATCCAATCTATCTATCTCTTGCAGACAGTCATTGCATTTTGCAAGAACATTTTCACTACAAGCTGTCTTTACATCGAAGATGTTTTTGCTAAAGTAAAGGGCAATTCTATCATATTCGTCTGGACAAAGACTGAAACAATAGTCCAACCGCTGAGCATAACTTGCAAAGACATCACTTTCAGATTCAAATTCTGAATGAGAATAACTTTCAAGATTACCGAAAACCATTCCTGCTGTAAAAAGAGAACGTAGCAACTCCATCTGCTTTGAGACATATTCCCAGTCGGTATTTAGACCGACATATATTTGGCCGATAATATCTTTCACAGACAGCTCAAGCTCATAGAATTCAGATGTTTTCTGCTGATAAAAAAACAAATTCTTTGTAAATGTAACGGCTTCGCCGTAAGACAGGGGTTTTCCATCTTTTCTACAATCATGAAGATTTCTCATGATATTTTTGTATTCTTTATTGAAAAGTCTGGAAAATATGCTGTTGAACTTTTTTGTTAATCGATTGTAATAATTGCTACAATCAATATTATAAATATCTCCACTAAAAACTGAATCAATAGCCGATTTCCTGGAATGGATGTCTCCACTTAATTCTTTCATTTTTTTTAGAGTATCATACGTACGCTCAAAAATATTTTTTTTAAGAAGAGATGGGGTAATAAGTTTTATTGATGACGCAAGGTGGAAAAGCGTTCTCCATTGCTCTGAGATTTCTACATTTTTACAAGGAACAGCATAAATTGAAGAGATTTCATTCGCTATCGGGATAAGTTCATTAAGGAATCGAATTCCCGCCTGTAAATCCGATTTTATAAGTGATTTGCTTGATAGGATGTATCTTGATTTTGATATCCATACCATGGATTTTTTTTATAGTCATAACCTACGTATGGAATGTAATCTACATATTGCTCAAGTAACAAAGTTATTTCTGTTAAATAGGTTTCACCTTTAGATGCAATATCGGAAATTGTCCATTCGATTCCAGGAACGTTTCTGAGTGATGAATATATCCCATACATCTGGTATAAACTTTTATTAATCGCTGGCCTCATAATATGAAGTTCTTCTGCATATGTATCAAGTTGACGTTGTGCTTTTTCTTTGATAGCGATTTCAGCATCTGCCTTAGAGGATACTACTTTCTTTTCCATGCGGAGAGTATGACAAAGATCAGCAATAACACCTTTCTTATTAGCTTTATGGCTATGAAGCTCCAAACAAAATTCGGAAAGCCCTGCCTGTTTCAGTTTGTTATAAACAACGTTCAGGGCTGCCAATTTCTCAGATACAAACAACACCTTTTACCATCACTAAGACATTCGGCAATAATATTCGTGATCGTTTGACTCTTTCCCGTGCCTGGAGGGCCTTGCAGTACAAAACTCTTACCGGATTTTGCCATTTCGATTGCTTCAATCTGGCTAAAGTCTGCATCTACAACATTATGAAGTTCTATCAGCGGATTTGGTATATGAGATTCATTAATGTCACTAACAGTAGAATCTTCTAGGTCAAGCGTTTCTCCAAGTAGCGTACGTACATTAGCATTTTCTAAGATCAATTCCGCATTTTCCTTCAAATCACGGTACATATTGATTTTTAAGAACGAGAAAATACCGATTTTGCATTCGTAAGATATAGTCCAATTTAATTTGCTGATAATAGTAGTAATTTTCGCGAAGTACCCGCTTAATCCTTCATCGCTGTAATCAGGTAGTTTGACACCATAGGCTGCATCCATCTTATAGGCAAATGTGGGATTAACAATAATATCCTCACCAGTTGATTTTATAAAATAAGGTGTAATTACAGATTCTTGCCTAAATTGTATTGGAACAAGTAAAATAGGAGCTCTGAATATACAATTGGAAGCTTCGTCTTCCTTCCAATGGATGAAGCCAAACGCAATATATGCGACGTTCACACCAGTTTCCTCAATGAATTCTTTCGTTTTTTTATCGATATTCTTTAGAACTCTGATGGGATTTACTTCTGAATTATATAAAAGAATTTGGTTCTGTTTTTTAATACAAGATGAATATTGATCTTGATATGCAACTTTATCGTTTTGAATTGTAATTTCTTCGACTTCTAAATGCCTCGATTCTTCCTCCAAACCATCGTCTTCATCAATAATTTTAGGGTCATAAACTTCAAGATTTGTATTACTGTCTATTTTTTTAAATAAAACATCAGCATTTGGAATGAGGATTTCGGCAGTTGAATTCTTGGTATCTTTGAAGTTTATTAAATTGTTTCCCTTTCCAGTATCAAGCAAAAGTTCAGCCCATCTATCCAACTTCTTGATATCCACAATACAAATTCCCCCATGTAAGAAATATTTAAATTCGTTCCTTTTTCATTTGTACTCTTTATTCGTAAGTTCTACAATATCATCAATGTTGTATAACAATGCGATACAGATTTCCGAAAGAGCATTCATCGTGATATTCTCGTTTTTGCCGAGTTTAGCCATTGATACATGACTAATGCCAGCAATAGTGCACAAATCCTTTTTTTCATATCATTATCAATCAATATTTTAATAGTTTTTATAACTGACAATCATTATATAAGCACCTTAAGAATGAGTTTTAAATTCAGAGTTCATAGTAAAAAAATAAGTTATAACAGAATTTAAAGATAGTATAGCAAATATCTATATGTTTTATTATACAGTATCTGTGTTTATAAAATTTATTTAAAATACTACTCATCAGGATATAACTGTTTTTTTTCTGCAGTTACGACGATAGCATAGAACAATTCTGCGATCTTTTCATATCATATGTTTTTACTGCGACTCGGAAAAATATTGAGGAAATTGAAAAATACAGAAACGAAATAACACATTTTTACTGTGAGCAGCTTGAACCTTATATTTTTATGCTTGTTGCACGCTCTGCATTAAATTATGTTGACTTTATGAAACGCGATTTTCAAAAGATGTTATGGTAGACGAAGGGTTATTCATTATGCCGCTTGGCTTTGAGTTGCCATTCAAACCAGAAGATTTTATCTCCAACAAGATCGCAAAGTATACATCATCAGATGAAGTGAAAGCTTTCATTCAAGATATTATTACCGTTATAAGAAACTTAAAGGAAGAAGGCATTGAAGATTTTATAGTACTTGGATTTGATATATATTTTGAAAGCGTCAAGAAAGCAAATAAAAGCGATATTTTAGCCGCAATAACCACTCTTGATGCTGCTGACGCAACTTTTGCGAAAACTACTAATATAAAAATCTCAAATGATCCCAATGCACAAATTTTCAGTATGAGTGACCAAGAGTTTCGTGCAGTATGGAAATATACACATGCCGATTTGTTGATATGGTGCAAAGCAAATATCACAGACTTTAAGCAAGGAAAGATTTTTAACAGTATAAAAAAGGAAATAAAAAACGAGCCTTACTATGTTTATAAAAGACGGCTCGATAATAAAAACCCAAAGTCAGCATCACAGGATTTTTATACAGATTCTGCCCTTGAAAAAATCAAAGAAGAATACTAATACTCTTCAGAGAAATAAAAAAACATCTCTAAATGATTTATCTTTCATCGCGTATTTTTAGTTATGGGATGATGCTTAAACAATCATCTTTTTTGATCACTAAGTCGCTCTCTATTCAGTCGGGGGTTTATTTTTTCTTATCTTTTTTTGAATCGCTTTTCGGATACACATCAGGCACGAATGTCTGATCGGACATGGGTGGCCTCACGTAATCCGTGTCAATATGGCGTGGAGGCAGTTTTATCTTACCGGGAGTGAGGTCTTCGTATTCAAACTGACTCAGAAGATGGCTGATGCAGTTCAGCCTCGCAAGTTTTTTAACATCGGCATCCACCACATACCAGGGAGCCTGTTTAATATCTGTGTATTTGAACATTTCATCTTTGGCTTTGGAATATTCCACCCACTTGTTCCGGGCTTCTATATCCATGGGACTGAGTTTCCACCTTTTCGTCGGATCGTTGAGTCTGTCCTGAAAACGTTTTTCCTGAACTTCATCGCTGACCGAGAACCAGTATTTGATGAGTTTTATGTTGGATCTCACCAGCATTCGCTCAAATTCAGGGCAGCTTCTCAAAAATTCCCTGTACTGGTCATCCGTGCAAAAACCCATAACCCTTTCAACACCAGCCCTGTTATACCAGCTTCTGTCAAAAAGCACCATTTCCCCTCCTGACGGAAGGTGAGAAACATAACGCTGGAAATACCACTGATTTTTTTCCTTGTCGGACGGGACACCGAGTGCCACTACCCTGCATATCCTCGGATTCAGCCTTTCGGTTATCCTTTTTATCACACCGCCTTTTCCGGCCGCATCCCTGCCTTCGAATATGACAACTACTTTCATCTGCTTTTCCTTTATCCATTCCTGCAGTTTAACCAACTCGATCTGAAGCTTGTTCAATTCTTTTTCATATTCGGAATTTTCAATATTCTTCATCTATTGCCTCCTATAAAAAAAATCTTCACAAGGAAAAAATATCTTAGCATAAACATTTTACCACAACTGAAACATCAAATAAAAATCAACCTTGACACTCACGTAACGTGATGGTATATAATCCGGTCGTGATCACAAAACAGGAGTGAGAGAAAATGTATACAGTAAAAAAAACTATCCGAAATTTCGGGTGTGAGTGTCCGGACACTGCATTTTTATCATGAAATCGGTTTGTTGAACCCCACTAAAATGGAGGAAAACGGATACAGGTATTACGACGATGATAAAATACTGGAATTACAGCAGATACTTTTCTTCAGAGAATTGGGCTATAAACTCAAAGATATAAGGGAAATAATCAGAAATCCGGGGTTTTCCATAGAAAACTCTCTTGAAAAACAAAAAAAACTGCTGATTGTCAAAAAGCGGAGAATACAGAGAATAATAGATCTCATCGACAAAACAATATCGAATATAAAAGGAGACAACAATATGGGACACGAAGAATTTTTTGAAGATTTCAGCGAAGAAAAATTAAAGGAATATACGAAAAGGGCCAAAGAAGAATACGGTGAAGAAGTAGTCGGAAAATCCGTCGAAAACTTCAAAAAAATATACGGAAAGGATTACGGAAAAATGCAGCGACAATTCATAGATTGGCTAAATGCGATGAAAGAGAACATGGACAAAGGCTTCGACTCACCCGAAATTCAGACACAGGTGAAAAAATGGCATGAATTAATAAACAACATATTCGACTGTCCGAAAGAAACATACATGGGATTGGCATATCTTTACAGAGATAATGAAGAATTTGCCGTGAATTTCAGAAAATCTCATGAAAAAATGCCCGAATTCGTGTTCGAAGCCATACAATTCTATTGTTCCAACGATTGATATTTTATAAACA
>CAXXJZ010000015.1:0-10053 GCA_963662785.2 uncultured Thermotogae bacterium | reverse complement strand
ATAGTCCTCGGTGCCGGTACCCCAGATTGCCGTGCCTTCGTCGCCGTCGATCAGAATATGATCATCACTCTCGCCGTACCACGCGTTCTTCTGCTTCTCGAACTGGTCGACACAGAGATTGCAGCCGACATAATGGCCTTTACCCTGCGCTTCGAGGATAACGTAGTTTTCCCGCCAGTCTGACTGAGCATCCCAAAGTTTCGCCACGAGTTCCTTCTTGGTCATTTTCGGGTCGCCCCAGCCCCCGGTAGGATTTTCACGACGCCATTGAGCATGGAAATAACCGAGATCGGGATACGGACGCGAATATTCCTCGTAATCGATATAATAGTACTGATTATAATCTTCTTTGCAGTTGCTCTCAAGCTCTATTCGCGCTCCTTCGGCAAACGGCATGGGAAAAAAGCAGTTGAATCCGCGGCCATCCTGAGGCCCCATTGAAAGCGGTAACGACTGGAAGTTTTTGAAAATTCCGCCGCCGATACCGAAAAAATCACCGATGGGCGCTTCCACAGAAGGCTGTTTCTGGCCGTCCCACCAGATTCGCAGCACAACCTTCCGGGGCCATGCTTCTTCCTGTGCCCCAAGAGTCATCCAGATGTGACGGATACAACCGGAACCTTTGATATCTGCAACGATGAGCTTTTCACCGGGTTTTAAGATACGGTAATCTCTGTTACCGTCACGGACGTCATGGGATGATATACGCCGGCGTTTAGCATCACGAAGCACAGCGAGGTTTGAAAGGGGCCCTGAACCGTAGCTATTTTCCATGGTTATACCTGTATATTGAATATTGAATGTATATCGATATACTTACTTTGTCTGTCATTGAGCGAAATAAAATACCGTAGGGACAGAATACATTCTGTCCCTACGAAACAACGGCTTATATAATATATTATCATGGTAATACGTTACATAAATGTACGACAACAAAATAGGTTAAAGTTTTACTCTTCGTCCCCACTCTCTTCATCTACACCTTCATCGTCGAATTCATCATCGATAATATCACCCGCATCTTCGAGGTCATCATTTTCACCGGCGGGTACGCGTTCCACATCGACAACGATGTCCTCGGTGTTAAGATTGATGAGACGTACACCCTGAGTAACACGGCCGATAGATCGGATATCGCCGACAGGCAGCCTGATCAAAATTCCGCCCTGGGTAACAATAATCAACTCATCATCATCGACGACTTCCATAATACAGACTGTCTCGCCGTTTCGGGATGAGGCCTTGATGGATATGACACCCTTACCGCCGCGGTGAGTCAAACGATAAGCGTCGATATCCGTACGCTTACCATAGCCGTTTTCGCACACAACCAGCAGTGTCGCATTCGGATGAGTAACCGCTACCATGCCTACGACAAAATCGTCTTTGCCAAGCGAGATGCCTTTTACTCCCTGAGTGGTTCTTCCGGCAGGGCGGATTTCTCTTTCATTAAAATGAATCGCCATGCCTTTTCGTGTCTGTATGATGATTTCCTGTGTACCGTTTGTCAGAGAAGCATCGATGAGAGCATCACCTTCGAGAATATTAATGGCATTGATGCCGTTACGTCTTGGCCGTGAATATTCGGAAAGAGCGGTCTTTTTAACGAGGCCCTGTTTTGTCGCCATAAGCACGAAATGTTCATCGTCAAACTCACGAACCGGCAGGAACGCTGCTATTTTTTCATCTTTCTGCAGTTCGAGCATATTGACTATCGGCCTGCCACGTGCTGCTCTGCCACCCTGCGGCAGCTCGAATACCTTAACCCAGTAACATCTGCCGAAGCTGGTAAAGAATAGAATATAGGAGTGTGTCGAAGCAACAAAGAGGCTCTTGACAAAATCCTCTTCCTTGGTTCCCATACCCGTTATTCCTTTACCGCCGCGGCGCTGACGGTGATATGTGCCGATAGGAATACGTTTGATGTATCCCTGATGTGAAATGGTAACAACCATGTCTTCTTCGGCAATCAGGTCTTCGATTTCTATATCGTCCGATTCATCGATGATATCGGTACGTCGTGCATCACCGAATTTCTTCTTGATGGTTTCAAGCTCTTCTTTGATAATGTTCATTCTGAGCGGTCTTGAACCGAGGATGCCTCTGAGTTTCTCCATAAGTTCTATAAGTTGAAGGTACTCGTTTTCGATTTTCTGACGTTCAAGGCCGGTCAACCGCTGAAGACGCATATCCAGAATCGCCTGGGACTGCCGTTCTGAAAGGCCGAACCGTTCCATTAATCCCATTCTCGCATGATCGGGGCTTTCCGACTTTTTGATGAGTTCGATAACTTCATCGATGTTGTCCAGCGCAATTTTCAAACCCTCTAAAATGTGAGCACGTTCCTCAGCTTTTTTCAGATCGAACTGTGTCCGTCGAACAATCACATCGTGACGATGTTCGATAAAGTGACGGATCATTTCGGTTATAGCCATAACCTTCGGCTGGTTTTCCACAAGGGCAAGATTTATAATACCGTAAGAAACGGATAACTGAGTATGTTTATACAGCATATTGAGAACGACATCAGGGAATGAATCCTTTTTCAATTCAATAACGATTCTCATACCATCACGGTCTGATTCGTCGCGAAGATCTGATATACCCTCAATAATCTTATTTTTTACCAGGTCGGCTATTTTTTCAAGCAGATTCGATTTATTGACCATATACGGTATTTCGGTAATCACTATCCGCTCACGGTCTTTTTTATATGTCTCTATATTTGCACGAGCACGGATTCTTATTTTTCCCCGTCCTGTTTCATATGCATCCACAATTCCCCTGCGGCCGTAAATAATTCCGCCGGTCGGGAAATCAGGGCCTTTGAGAAATGCCATAATTTCACGGGGCGTAACAGCAGGATTATCGATGTAATGAACACAGGCATCGACAACTTCACAGAGGTTATGCGGTGGAATATTTGTCGCCATACCAACAGCGATACCGGAAGACCCGTTACAAAGCAGGTTGGGAAATTTTCCGGGCAGCACATCCGGCATCATGAGTGTTTCATCATAATTGGGAGAGTGTTTGACCGTATCCTTTTCAAGGTCAGCGAGCATTTCCATGGTGGCATGGGTCATACGCGCCTCGGTATACCGCATTGCCGCTGCGCTGTCACCATCTATGGAACCAAAGTTACCCTGGCCATCCACAAGTGTATATCTCATGTTGAAATTCTGCGCCATTCTTACGAGAGTAGGATATACAACCTGCTCACCGTGTGGATGGTAATTACCTGAAGTATCGCCGGAAATTTTTGCACATTTCCTGTGGGGACGTCCAGGTGAAAGATTCAGATCATTCATTGCAGTCAGGATACGGCGCTGAGAGGGCTTGAGGCCATCTCGTACATCCGGAAGCGCACGTGATATAATAACCGACATGGAATAATCCATATAGGAGGTCTGCATTTCCTCCTGAATATCTATCGGTATAATTTTTTCCTGTTTACCAATCATCTATACTCCTGTTGTTTGAATAACAAAATTTCTTGAATATCCTTCTTTTTTAATTTTGAGAAAAACTATGGAAAGGAGATATTCCTCAATAGGGTATGTGTCTCAAACATCAAGGTTTTTGACATTAAACGCATTTTCCTGGATGAATTTACGCCTCGGTTCAACCTCGCCGCCCATAAGAATGGTAAATATCCTGTCGGCTTCGACCACATCCTGCAAGTCGACACGGTAAAGTGTTCGTGTCTCAGGATCCATCGTTGTAGACCACAATTGCTCCGGATTCATCTCACCGAGACCTTTGTAACGCTGTACGGCGAGTCCTTTTCTACCGAGACGATTAGCGGTTTCGATTAGCTCATCAAAACTGTTAACTTCTTCTACAAGAACACCTTCATCATTGATTGCAATCGGGTAACGGTCCAGAACCTTAAGAGACTTTTTGAGTTCGTACATATTGAGAAAATCAATGGATGAGAGCGTATTTTTAAACATCGTATATTCTACATATTGACCATCGACATTTCCTGATACTTTTACGGAATAATCACTAATAATGCTTTCGCCCTCTTCAGCCTCAACGGTTTCCAAGGTTTCGGATTTTGTCCCGGTTTCAATGTTTTCAGGATGAAGATGTATCCTATCAACCGATTCGACTGTATATTCTGCATCCCTGACAACACGTTCAATAGCAGGTATCGCAATTTCGGCGTCATCGAAATGAGACATACAAAAATCCCTGCTTTCCAGCAAACTGTCGAGCAATGGTTTCGGGAATCCTATTTTTATACATTTATCGTAAATATTTTTAAACCGGAACAGTTTCTCCATAAGTTCTATAAGCCTTGAACCGGAATACACGGTTCCGTTGTTTGCAGGAATTACTTTGGTTTTTCCGATACCGTTTTCGAGAATAAATTTGTCATACTCTTTCTGGTCGGTTACATACCACTCCTGTTTGCCTTTTTTCATGCGATAGAGCGGCGGCTGGGCTATATAGAGATAACCGGATTCAATCAGATCGGGCATGTACCGGTAGAAAAATGTCATAAGCAGGGTTCTGATATGTGATCCATCCACATCGGCATCGGTCATGATTATAATTTTATGGTAACGGGCTTTTGAAACATCGAACTCGTCGCGTCCAATTCCGGTACCTATCGCCGTAATGATTGTCCTGATTTCATCGTAGGCAAGTATACGATCAAGCCTTGCTTTTTCAACATTCAATATTTTACCTTTTAGCGGCAGAATTGCCTGAAACCTTCTGTCACGGCCCTGTTTCGCCGAACCTCCTGCGGAATCGCCCTCTACAATGTATATTTCACAGGATTCGGGATCTTTTATCGAACAGTCTGCAAGTTTCCCGGGCAGATTTGCAGTGTCAAGAGCGCTTTTCCTCCGGGTAAGGTCGCGGGCTTTACGGGCAGCTTCACGGGCGCGGAACGCATCAATACATTTCGAAATAATTTTCCTGATAACCTGAGGATTTTCTTCAAATGCGGTACCCAGACCCTCCCCGACAAGAGATTCAACCATACCTTTGATATCTGAATTACCGAGTTTTGTTTTTGTCTGCCCTTCAAACTGAGGATCAGGAAGTTTGACCGATATGACAGCGGTCAAACCTTCACGAATATCATCACCGGAAGGCAAAGTTCCCTTGATTCCTTTAAAAAGATCATTTTTCTGGGCATATGTATTAACGGACCTTGTAAGGCCGGTTTTGAAACCTATGAGATGAGTACCACCTTCAGTGGTATTTATATTATTCGCAAAACTGAATATGTTTTCGGCAAATGACTCGTTATACTGCATGGCGATTTCAATAGCAACATTTCCGGACTGTGCGGTAAAGAATATCGGTTCGTTGTGAATTACCGACTTATTCTCATTGAGATACTGGACAAATTCTATAATACCGCCATCGAATTTAAAAGTATGATTTTTACCTTTACGCTCGTCAAAAAAGTCAATTTTCAGACCTCTGTTAAGGAAAGCTAATTCACGAAGACGATTTACCAGAACATCATGAGAGAAATCTGTTGATTCAAAGATAGTACCGTCAGGTTTGAATCTGACAATGGTTCCGTGGCCTTTTTTTTCACCGCGCTGTTCCATATCGGCCTTGGGAACACCACGTTCATATGACTGATAATATAAAAGACCGTCGTGCCATGTTTCAACTTCACATAACTCGGAAAGAGCATTAACACACGATACACCGACACCATGAAGACCGCCCGATACTTTATATGACTTCCCGTCAAACTTTCCGCCCGCATGAAGGGTAGTCATTACAACCTCGAGGGCAGGACGTTTTTCTGTTGCATGCATATCGGTCGGTATACCGCGACCGTCATCCTCTATCTCGGCAATGCCATCAGCATGAATTGTAACCTTAATTTTTTTACAAACACCGGCCATAGCCTCATCGATAGAATTATCGATTACTTCGTACAGCATATGATTAAGGCCGGTAGGTCCGGTAGACCCAATATACATGGCGGGTCGTTTACGAACAGCTTCAAGACCTTTTAAAACCTGTATATTGTCGGCATTGTATTGTTCACTCGATAATATTTGATCACTCACAGTCGACTCCTAATTATGACTTATCAAGAATAAATATGATATCTTTTACGGTAATACTGTTAAAAGAATCCACATTATTAATGTTTTCCAAAAATTTCTTTTTGCTGAAATGTGCCTGCGTTAACCACATCGGGGAGGAAACAGATACGGTCAGAATATCGTTCTCAAATTTAACAGGATATGTATTTTTTGCCCATGTAGAACCAACAATAATACTCCATGAATTTTTTAACTGTTCAAAACCGATACCTGTTTCGAAGTGTATATCTTTTAAAACCGAAGCAAGTATTTCTGAAACATAAACAGGGTTCGCTTTTTTAAACCTTGTATGAAATGATTGTGTGCTCATTCACCCAACCTTAAAGGCATAATGAGATAAAGATATTCTTCAGATGCTTCAGTATCGACAGGTTTGATAATACAGGCAGTTGTCGGATTTTCCAATTCAAAAAGAACCTCATCGGTATCTATTTTTTTAAGAATTTCACCGAGAAATAGAGCATTATATCCAACCTGAACCGAATCACCTTCATATTTAGAAACAACGGTTTCCCGCGACTCACCGCCAATGTCAGCATTTTTAGTTAATAATTCTATGGAACCGGGGGAAATATTAAATTGAATCTGATGTGTTATAGTATTGGACAGAACGGAAACACGTCTGACCGCAGCAGAAAAATCATCCGTCGAGACAATTACTTTTTTCGAGTTATTTGCCGGTATAACCTGCCAGAAATTAGGGTAGGGTCCCTCAATCAGTTTTGAAAATATTGTGGTATTGCCAAAATCAAACAGAATAACACCCTGACCGAAAATAACTTTTTCTAATTCAATCCCGGAACTGACAATTTTTGAGGCATGGTTAAGTGCTTTTGGCGGAACAATTGATTCGGATTCTTTTCCATCTTCGAGTGAAACACTTTTACGATATAAAGAAAGTCTGTGACCATCGGTTGCAACCATTGTAACACCTTCCGAAGTAACTTTCCAGTACACGCCGGTAAGCGCAAGACGTGTTCGATCGACAGCGACGGAAAAACTTGTTCTGTCGACCATTTCGATAAAATCTTTACTTGAAACAGATACTTCAAGACCATCTACGGAATGACGAAGAGAAGGATAATCGGATGAGGTAATGCCCATTATACTCGATTCACCGTAAGCAAAATTTACCATTACACGATCATCTTCAATTTCAATTGTTACATTTCCTTCGGGAAGCTCACGAATAATATTTAAAAATCGTTTGGCTTCAACTGTAATTGTACTTTCACCCTCAACATCACAATCAAGTGTTGTTGTAATGGAAATATCCATATCGGTACCTGATATTGAAAGCTTCCCTTCAGATGTTTTGAGAAGAAAATTTGTTAAAATGGGAAGCGTAGGTTTTTGGGGGACCACACTGAAAACTCTCTGTAATCCTTCAAAAAGTACATTTCTTTCAATTACAACCTTCACGGGAAATCTCCTTATAATAAATTGTGATATACAATATATAGTATACTATATTGTAATTCAAGCAAAATATGCAATAAAATAGGATATTTTTAAAAAAATATGTAAAAAAATTCATGTTAAAAACTACTTAAATATATCTTATACTTTTGTGGAAAAACCAAAAGTTTTCAACATTTTTTTTCATCTAATTCGATTTATATAGAAATAAAAAACGATCATTGTTAACTTTCATTAAAAGATGTGGAAAAATAAAATTATATAACATTTTTGTTTTCAATGAGTTAAATACTTTTCAACATTTTCAACATGACTATTACTACTACAAAAAATAAATAAATAATATGTATATTAATAAGATGAGAGCAATAAAAAGAAAATTCGGAAAACATATTATTCGGCATTTTTTGCCTGATTGGTAAGAGATTGTATAAGTTTTGAAAACGATGAATCGGATTTAATTCTTTTTTCAATCTTATGAGTGGAATGAATTACTGTAGAATGATCACGTCCGTTGAAATTGAGACCTATAGTTTTAAGTGAAGATGATGTAAGTTGTTTGCATAAATAAATTGCAATATGACGAGCTTCGGCAACTTCTTTTCTTCTCGATGTACCGGTGATAAGGTTAACAGGGATAGAAAAATGCTGGGCAACAAGTTTCTGAATAGATTCGATAGTGATAATTCTTGAAGTTTTACGTATGGTATCGCCGAGAACATCAGATGCCATATCGAGAGACATATCGATACCGTGAAGCGATGAATAAGCGAGAAGGCGAATTAATGATCCTTCGAGTTCACGAATGTTGGTAGTAATATTTTCCGCGATATACTCTGCAATTGAATTTTCGAGATCAACACCATCATTTTCAGCTTTTTTCTTAAGAATTGCCACACGGGTTTCGAAATCTGGAGGTTGAATATCGGTTACGAGTCCCCATTGGAATCTGTTAATAAGACGGTCGGCAAGACCTTTAAGATTAATCGGAGGGCAATCCATAGAAAGAACAATCTGTTTACCTTTTTGATGAAGATCGTTAAAAATATGAAAAAATTCCTCCTGGGTACGTTCTTTATTATTAAAAAACTGGATATCATCAACTAACAAAAGATTGGCATTACGATAGAAATTTGAGTATTTTGCAGTTTGATTATTCTGGATAGATAATATAAAATCCATTGTGAATTTTTCACTTGAAACAAAAATTACTTTACTTCTTGAAATATCACGTTTACCTGAATAAAGATACCGGTTGGCAATTGCCTGAAGTATGTGAGTTTTACCGAGTCCGACACCGCCATAAATTACAAGAGGATTGAATGCTGTCCTGCCGGGAGCTTCTGCAACGGCTTTTGAAGCCGCATAAGCGAATTGATTCGATGAACCGACAATGAAAGATTCGAAAGTAAATCTCGGATTTATTGTAACCTGGCCATAAAAATTATCGGATGAAGGAATAATTTGAGATTTGACAGGTGGTGAAGCAATATCGTCAGGAATAGGGGAAGAAACATTGGATTCATCAACAGTTTCATCGATAATAATAAATTTAATGCGGACATTTCTTCCGAGAATTGATGAGGCTGTAGATTTGATAAGGGATAAATAATGTTCTTCAAGCCAACTTGAATAATAAGATTGAGGGACAGAAATAACCAATGTATCAAATGAGAGATTATTAAGATAGAGAGGTTTGAACCAAGTATTAAAACTTTGTTCGTTAATACGCTCTTCAATTGTTTTTAAAAAGCTATCCCAAAAAATTTGTGCGTCGTATGAAATACTTGAATCCATAATTTTTACAAAGAAAAAATAGTGAAAGTGAAAAAGAAATGTAATTTAAAATTAGGTATACCTGAGTGGGAAAAAAAATAGGACAACAGGTAATCCAAAATAAATATATTATTACTGAAAGAGTCAAGGTTTAAAAATATTTTTAAAGAAAATTATATAAAATTTTTTCTTGCAAAATTTAATTATATATTATATCTTTAAAAACTCGAAAATAATAATGTAGTGGCACCCTAGCTCAGTAGGTAGAGCAGTGGACTGAAAATCCATGTGTCCCCAGTTCAATTCTGGGGGGTGCCACCATTTTTATTTAAATATTTATTGACAGATTTACCAAGTTAAGCTATTATTTTACTATGAGCTTATCAAGGGATAATGTCGACAATCATGTGAGAATTGTGCGCCCATAGCTCAATTGGTAGAGCAGCAGACTCTTAATCTGTAGGTTCAAGGTTCGATTCCTTGTGGGCGTACCATTTTTTTATACTCAACAGGAGGTTGCAATGGCTGATTTTCAAGCTATAGCCGATGCTCTTATTAAAGGACAGGCACCGGTAGTAAAAGAAAAAGTTTTAGAGGCCATAAAAGAAGAAGTAAGTCCTCAGGAAATTTTGGAAAAGGGACTTATTGCAGGAATGTCTGTTGTGGGAGAACGTTTTAAGAAGAACGAAGTATATGTACCGGAAGTACTGATAGCAGCACGTGCGATGCATGCAGGTATGGATGAATTAAAACCGTTACT
>CAXXJZ010000014.1:0-6315 GCA_963662785.2 uncultured Thermotogae bacterium | reverse complement strand
GTTCGTTCGGCTTTTTCAACCCCACTTCCTGAGTTTTATTTCCCGAATTCTCGATATACCATCCCACATCCTGCAATCTGTTGCTTCCGGAATATTTGTAATCCCCGATGCTGTTTTGTGCGCCTCGGGCGGCATATTCCCATTCCGCTTCCGTTGGCAGGCGGTATCCTTCGACTTTCGTGATGTCAGTTATTTCCAGACCGTTTTTGTCAAGCAGAGAATAGTCATCTGCGTAGGCTATTTTCAGGCCTTCCTTGTCACTCATCCAATTGCAGAATTTAACGGCATCGTGCCAGCTGACGTTTATAACGGGCCTCTTTCCCCTGCCCCATCCCTGGTCCGATGGCTTTTTTCTCCCTGTTTCTTCACAGAATTTGTCGTATTGTTCGAAAGTTATTTCATATTTTCCCATGTAGAAATCATAAGTCAGTTCAACTTCATGTACGGGTTTTTCATTGTCTTTCCCTTCACTGTCATTTCTCGTGTTTCCCATTTTAAATTTTCCGGCCTGAACAAGCACCATTTCGATTCCAAGAAAATTAGCCGACGTTTTCTTTTTTCTCGGTTTCGATTTCAGCGGTAAACGGTGAAAACACTTCTGTGTTTTTCAGACTTTCTTCGTTTTTTTCTTCGGTTTTCAGCACCGGATTTGCAAAACCGATTTGCTTCATCAGGTCGGGGACAACTTCGAGTTCGATGTCACTTAGAAGGCGCAGGGGCAGGTATTCATCTTTTATAATTCCCTGTACTGTTCCACCGTCCTTCATATTTATCTTTGACAATACGTTCCCAAAGCCTTCGAAAGAAATTTGAAGCATGTTTTCAAAAGGCAGTTCTATCTCACCGTAGGATGTCTGAATGGTCATCATTTCTCCGACCATATTACCGAAAAATCCGTCACCGTTTCTGAGTGCCACCGTTAATTTATAGTTTTCGGGTTTTTTTAAGTCATTTGCAAATTCGATTTTGTTTATTTTTGCCTTTCTTATGATAAGCTCTTTTCCATACATGTTCAGTTTTATGGTATCGTTTGTTATGAAGCCTCTGAATAATTCTCCGAATACGGTTTTCAGCATTGTGTTGCCTTTTCCCGGTTCCGGAAACTGTATTTCTTTTATATATTCAGTCTTAAATTCCAGTTCCCCGTAATCCGTTATTATGTTAATCGTAGGTGTCATGACAGAGCAGGGGATTTCATCGCCGTTGAGCATTTTTATGTTTGCGTTCGGGTAAGCGAGGAAGATCATGGATGATACTGAAATAATCAAAATCAATAACGTTATTTTTTTCATTGGCTACCTCCGAATTAAATCTACATATTCCCGTATTTTTTCAAATCTTTCTTCAAGATCGCTGTTCAGCGGATTTTTTCTGCATGCCATACGCCCAGGCCGAAAAAGCCTTCTGCTCGTTTTCGAATATTATGTGCATGTCTCCAAGCAAAAGATAATCTTCATCATCGTATCCGCTGAACGCAAAAAATTTCGGCCATATTCTCAGGGAGTCTGTTCAGCGTTTCTACAGCTTCTTCTTTTCTGCCTTCTTTCAGATACAATGCGCTTAAATATAGCCTCAACTGCATTTCTTCGGAAATCTCAAGCTCGAGTTTTTCCGGATTTTTCAGGCAATACTCAAAAGTATCCACTACGGTAATCCTTTCGTTTTTCTCTGCATACTTACGGGGGGTTTTTATAAGATCTCTGAGAAAATCTTTTTCTGAACGAATGCTTTGAATTTTCATATCGCTTTTTTCCACTATGTATATATATCCCAGAAATGTTTCTTTTTCAAAAAATTTTATTCTGAAAGTTTTCTCTACTTCAAATTCAGTGCCTTTCATTATTTGATATTTTATATATTTCATTTTGTAGTTTTTGGGGCAATTCCGAATTTCTGAATTCGATTTCTATTTCCGGTATTGCTATTGCCCTCGATGCGAGGCTTTTGGTCATTTCTCTGTCAGTCTTTTTCTGCTTAATATTCGCGTTTTCTTCCGTTATCGCAATCGAAATGCCGAAAATTTTTCCCGAATACTCGAATCCGATATTACGGTATCTGTTTATTTCATAGATGTTCTCAAAATTACTTTTTGATATGTCTTTATCTATAATGTGGGTTTTCTCTTCGTTGTTGATGATGCTTAAGAAGTCTTCAAAATTCAGTTCAGCAATAAAAACCCCGGGTTCCGCAAAAGCAGAACCCGTTATTAGCATCGTCAACAACAATAAAAATACTTTTTTATAAATCCCCATCATTGCTTACCGTCCCTGATGGTCCCTGAGGGTTGTTGCTTGGTTCATTCGGGTTTGGGGCTACAGTAACAGAGTTTTCTTTCCCATTTGATTTTTTTAGGATGCCATCGTAGAGGTTTTTCGCTTCCAGTGTCAGTTCTGGATAATATACGGTGATAGTGTAAACCCATCCGTATCCGTCGGTTTCGACGCTCGGGTCCATTGCCGTTCTTATTATTACACCCGGTGGGACGATTCCCTGGCTTATCGATTTGTATTCAGAGGTTTTCATTAAAACGTCGAGAAATTCTTTGGCCGATACCTGTGCCAGGATTTTTTTTATTTCGTTGTTTTCATCCGGAAGATTTTTTATCTTTTCGTTTACAGAAGTGTATTCCGAACTGACATCACCTGAAGCCGTTCCTTCGTATATTCCGGAATACCATGATTCACTGCTTCCGTTCAGCAATTCAAGAAGTGCCTGCGCGGATCTCATCTTTGAGGCTTCGATAGCCGCTTTTTTGTATTCAATGGAGAGTTTCTGGTTTTCAGAGTATCTCACTATCGCAGATCCATATGATACCACAGCGGTTTGTCCGTTTTCGGGCAATACTATTATTTTTCCTCCGACAGGCGGTACCACTCCGTTTTGAATTTCAGACAGTATCATTTGAATCGAAGAGGATAAGTCTTTTGAAAATATCATGCCGTTTGTAACCTGGTTTATCGCCTCAAGGGTTTTCGGTGTGACGGCGATGCTGACATACACCTGTCCGCTTTTGTCTTCAGCGTTGTCCATCACTTCGTATGTCACATATCCTCTTAGCAAACCATTTACAACCTGCTCTATGGTTTCTTTCTGTGTCATAAGCTGGGCACCGATGTTCTTTTCAGGATCGTCTATGGAAACGAGTATGTTTGAGTATTCCGTTTCTCTTTTAGTGAAATAGCCTTTCAAACCCTGAAGCATATTCGCTTTTGCTTTGTAGTAAGCTTCGAGGTAAGCCGCTCTTTTAGCGATGAGAGTTGCATTTATATTGGGATAAACTTCGTAAAATGCGGTGGCGCCGGCTATATATCCGGTTCCGGAGGGGAAATTAACTGCCTTGAATCCGTCTCCGCCCTGTTCTTCCCAAATCAGTGTGTTTCCGTAATTCATACCATCCTGAAGTGTCTGAGCGCTGATCAGTGAATCGTCTATCCTTTCCACCTGGCCTTTGATTTCTTTTTCCCCACCCTGTGAAGGGGGCAGGAAATCATCCACCGATAAGTTGGCGGCAAATACTCCGAGAGAAACTGCAATTGCAAAAATAACCGTAATGATAGTTTTTTTCATTCAGATCTTCTCCTTTGCTGTTTTTTAGGTTTAATTGTTTACAAGTTCAAGCTTTATTTTCTTTGTCTGTTTGAATATTTCTCTTTGAACATTCAATTCTAATTTGAAGTCAAGCTTATTTTCGGATAATCTGAGTTTTCCCGGATCGACTCTCAACATTCCCGGAAAGACTATGAATTGATTTGCATTTTGATTTGTTTTTGCAAAACCGAGAGTGGAATTTTTTAAGAGCAGACTCGAACTCGATATTCTGATATTTTTTTATTTTGAAGATCTCTTTTTCGAGGGAATCCATAAATGTTACATTCATGGAATAAGAGGAAAAATCATCTTCGTATTTTTTAAAGGCTTCATAAATTTCGATTTCCAAATCGTTTGAAAAGTTTAAAAAGTATTGTTTGAAGGTGTATACTCCGCCGTTTTTCTCTTTGAATATCCTTATTACGTGGTTGAATTTGCCGTCTTTTATGAAATCACTGAGCAATATGCTGTCCCATTCTTCATATTTGACGGTATTTATTGTTTCAACAAGTGTTTTCCCGCACGCTTCGTCGAGTATTTCTTCAAGCTGCACCAGGAAACCGGTATATTTTTCATAATCCGGTTTAAGAGTTACGTCAAAAGCTATTTTGACGATTTCTCCGGATGTTGAGATTATCTGTGTCTGCGTCTGGGAAAAACTCCAGATGTCTTTCGGAAATCCGAAATCTTTTAAAATTGCATATACCATTTCAGCCCCATTGCGATATGTTTCGCTGTTTGCCTCAAAAATGCTGAGAAGTTTCGCACAATCTATGTTTTTAAATCCGGTAGCATTTCTGAGTATGGAACTTTCCAATGTCTGTAATTTTATGTCGGCTTTTATCTTCACGGTTATCATACCGTCTTTTTCAGAACTTTCGAGAATTTCATAATCTCTCACATATGCATTTGCAAACGATAAAATTTTTTCTTTGAAAACCGTTTCTTCAATAATATCATCTCCTTTGTTTTCAAAATACGAGTCAAGTGATGACCAGCTTCTGAAAAGGGAACCGACAGCGGTAGAAATGGCATTCCTCAAAGAATTATTTACGGCTTCTTCCGTTGTAGTTCCCAATCCATCAGCTTCAACCGATATGTATTCGGTTGAAGCCAACAGTATTGTTGAGAGAAAAAGTAAAATTATGGCTGCAGTTATTCTTTTCATACAATCTCTCCTTATGGCTGATAGATTTGGACGGTGTTTAGGATGTAATTATCGTTTTCTCCACCGATAACGTATATTTTTCCATCTACAACTTCACAGGTGGCATAAGCTGTCGCGATTAAAAGAGGTTCACCGACTGTCCATTTTTTAGTTTTTGCATCGTATATTTCAACTGTTTTCAAATATCCCATACTTGATCTTCCACCTATAACGTATATTTTCCCATTAACTTCAGCACTAACAGTCCCTGAACGAGAGGTTGGCATAGGTGGTAATTTACACCATTCATCTTTTTTGGGATCATACATTTCAACTGTATCTAAATATCCAGAATAAGCAAATCCACCAAATACATAAATCATATCATTGCATAATACGGAACTAATATATGTTCTAGCTGTTGGCATAGGTTTGCCATTTCTCCAGGAACTTTTTTGCGGATTGAATATTTCAGTTTTATTTGTCTCGTGAGGGTTATCACTCCAACCGCCCCCAATAACATAGAGTTCTCCATTAAAAGTTTCCACAGTATTATTACCACGTTGTGTGGGGATGTTCGTTGCCCAAACAGCTTTCATTTCATTTGGATTTATCAAGGTACAGGTTCGCCAAGTTCTTGAGCCATAATCTTCATAATATCCACCTAAAATGAAAACTATTCCATTTATAATCTTTGCTTTTGTGCTATATCTTTCACCTCCATCGTAAACTAAGTTGCCCAATGAAGTCCATTCATTTTTTGGAATATCGTATATTTCAAAAATATCTCTATTGTTTGTATTATAACCACCCATCGCCAAAATCTTACCATCATAACTAACTGACAACAATTTTTGTCTCGCCGTAGGCATCTCCGCCCCAAGAGTCCAGACTCCGCCATTCGAACTTAAAGTCTTTGAAAAATCTCTCATATTCATACTCATAATCTTTGAGGTGTTTATATTTATTTCATTTCCGAAGGCAAAACAAAGGGCAAGTGTGGGGTTGTCTATGATTCCTTTTATCGAGTTTCCGTCTTCTAATTCAATGTTCGTAACCGACTGGGAAGTTCCTTCAAATTTGATATTTTTTATGTTTTCTACCGGGATTTCGAATATTCCATATGATGTTTTTATCTTTATTGACGGAGAAACAATATCGGCATAGAAAATATCGTTTGTCTTAGTTTCGATTTTTAATTTGATATCCCTGAACTCTGCCGGTTTGTTACCGAGTTTAATTTCTTTTAGTACATCTTTGGAAATTTTTGTTTTGCTTCCGAAAACTTCAATTTCAAAAGAATCGTTTAGAATGGTGCCATAAAATACTTCGCCCTCAAGTGTTGTATATAAGGCAGTTCGTCCTCTGTCATCGCTAAGAAATGTGATTTTACCGATATTTTGAACATTTATAACTATTTCTCCGAAATCGGTCAGTAAATTAATATCGGCCGTGTATAATCTTGCCTGAAGTGAATCTCCGTTCTGCATACTGAGATTCGCGACATTGTTTCCAAGAATAGTCATTGCCAAAAGCGTAAAGAAGAGTGTGAATAAGATTTTTTTCATCATTGCCTCCTA
>CAXXJZ010000013.1:0-592871 GCA_963662785.2 uncultured Thermotogae bacterium | reverse complement strand
TTCTACGGGGAGAGCAATTGCCGAATATAGATGTCCCTTCGGTATTCCGTAATTTTCTATAATCTCCGACAGAGTGGATGACCCTCTTATATCCGAAAGCGAATCGTAAGTTTTAATTCTTTCGGTTATAAAACTGCCGTTTACGAGCGAGACCGCTACAGGTATCAAAAAACTGGCAACTATGACTGTTATGAAAATCTTCGTTGAAATCGGCTTTCTTTCATTTTTTTTAGGTGAATCGGTTATCAGACGAACTTTCAGCGTGTTTTTTTTCCATTGAATTTTCCGGGCAGGATTCCACACATTTCATACATCTTATGCAGTCCACGCTCTTTACCGCATTTTTTTCCGAGACTACTATCCCTGCAGGGCAATTTTTATCGCAAAGACCGCAGTTGATACATGTTTTGTGCTTTCTCTTTATGTTGAAAATACTGAAAGAGTTGAAAAGTCCGTTGATGGCACCAAGCGGGCAGGCGTATCGGCAAAATGGTCTTTCTATGAACAATGAAAGCAACAATACGAGTGCAACCGATAAATATCCGGTAAGCGATATTTCGTCCGTCCATATGTTGAAAAGGTTGTAGTAAGGGTCGAAATCGGAGAATACAAGTTTCACCGTTCTCGCCGTCTGGATTATCACTATGGCAAGCACGACGTATTTTCCCAAACGCAATACTTTGTCAAGTAATTTCGGAACTTTGTTGTATCGTTTTTTAAACACTTTTCTTCCGATTTTTCCAATCCATTCCTGGACACTTCCGAGGGGACATATCCATCCGCAAAAAGATGCCCCGGTCAAAACCAGCATTATTATAAGGGCAAATATCAGGATGAAATCGGACTGGTGGATTTTCTGCACATAATCACCGGTGGTTATGAATGTGTACATGCTTACGACTCCGCCGAACGGACATACGGCATGAATACTGGCAGTTCCCGGCAACGTCGATCCGTAATTTTCTTCGAGGTAATGTCCTATCGAGAGATACACGATGAACAACACGAAGGCTATCTGCACAAATAATCTGAATTTTTGTATCGACCCTTTTTTTCTCATTTTTTATCCTCCAAAGAAAAGTGTGTTTATGCATAGAGTTTATTCCTGTTTCCTTAGAGAAAGCTTAAAATAAGATGCGCTATATCACCAGAGTGCGTACTGCTCCTCTATGCATCCGGGAATTTTTTTCAATTCGAACACTTTGCCGTCTATTTTTACATTTCCGTGATAATATCCCACCATTTGCAGCAGGTTCACTTTTAGAAAAATCAAATTGGATTTTGAGATTTTCTTGCTTTTGGGTTCGAAGTATATGTCTATGCAATCGCTTTCTTCACTTTCTATTATCCAGGGGTTGAAATAATTCAAAGGATCGTAGGTGTATTTCACTTCTTCTTCGATTTTAAATACCTTCGAATTTAAATAAACCGCGTTTTCATTCGTTCCCGTACCTTCTGTCCATCCCGAACCGAGATTCAGTCCGAAACTGTCGTTTCCTATTTTTCCGGATGCCGTGGACCAGTTCCAATGTGTTTTGTAAGGCCATTTTCCGTGACCGAAATCGAGGGCAGCGAAAGAACTGCCGGCATCGAATGTGAATTTTCTGCTTTCGATTCTGATTTCTCCGCACACCGGCAGGCAATTTTGCTTGGATGTGAACTGGAATTTCTTTTCATTCCATGGGACGATTATGTTCATGGACTCTTTTTCTCTTTTCATATCGATTTCAAAATTGAAATCCGCTTCTTTTGCCATTCCTGTTATGTTGACTTTTTCATCGGTATTCTTCTCTTCGATAAAAAAACTCCCTTTTTTTACGAGCACATCAGTGTAAACATCGTTTCCGTAATCAAAGTCCTCATATGTCAGGAATTTCTTCGAAAAATCATATTCTCTGCCTTCTCTGCAATCGTAAAAGTAAAAAGTCATGCATTTAAGCATACCGGTATTTATTGTGGCAAGCAGAAGGAAATAATCGTCGTTGGTGATTACCCAGTGATTCCATCTTTTCTTTCTCAAATCGTTTTTGAAGTTGCATCTTTGCAACGGATGCCTCGCCCATCCGAGTGCATCTTTGTTGAGCAATCCGTTTTTTGAACAAATATCGGTTTTTCCCAGAATTTCCTTTATCTTCGTTGCTATGGTAAATCCCCCCTGTCTCGACTCAAATTTAACGATATACGAATTCGAAATTCTATTCCGGCGTCACGCTCAAAAGACAAATACCGGTCAGATTTTCTGCTTTCTCCGTAAAAAGCAACGTGGCCTATTTATGTGTTGACAAATGCTTTGACAAAATTGTTGTTTGAAATCATACGATTATATAACACATAATTTTTTTTGGCAAATCGTATTGCGGGCATATTGACAAAACTAACGATAGTTAGTATAATTCGATCTGTGTATCGAAGTTAAAAAAAAGGATGATTGTATGAAAAAAGTATTTGCGGTAATAGGAAGCCCACATAAAGGTGAGACATACAACGAAGTTAAGAAAATAGAATCGTCGATCGCGGGGAATCATTCCGGGGAAATCGAATTTGAATACGTGTTCCTCAGGGAATTGGGCCTCGAAGAATGTACGGGATGCCATAATTGCGTTATAAGAGGCGAGGAATTCTGTTTTCAGAAGGAAAAGGTTCAGTCACTGAAAGCCAAAATGCTGGAAAGCGATCTTGTGATACTTTCAAGTCCGGTTTATAACGACCATGTCACGGCGTTGATGAAAAAAATGTTCGACTATATGACCTTTCTCTGGCACAGACCTGAGATGTTCGGCAGGAAATTCGTCGGTATTTCAAGCGGAGGAGGCATGTTCAAGTCGGTATTTTCCTATATGAAAAAGAACGTCGAATGTTGGGGGGGAGAATGGGTGGCGGAATTCGGAGTACCGCATTACGACTCGCTCACTCCGAAATTCGCAGCCAAAACGGATGTTTCCAGAGAGCGGTTCATAGGAAAGCTCAAAAGTGCCCTCGATGACCGCAGCATGAAATCCCCTTCGTTGTCGAAGCTGATTTATTTCAACGTTTGGAAGATAAACGCTCACGCCTGTAAAGACTATCTGAAAAGAGATTACGAATATTGGGCTGAGAACTCCCTTTTCGAATCCGACTATTACCATAACGTCAAAATCCCTTTTTATAAAAAGCTGACAGTTTCTATATTGAAACGCATGATTCATTCTTTTATGAAAAAAGTATATAAAGGATACTGATAAAAATTCGGTTCTGATTTCATACTTTTTTTAACCTTTGTATTCCATAATCAGAACCGAATTCTTTTTTTAAGCATCATTTACTCATACGCACTGTTTTATCGTATATTGTGATGCCTTTCGGGTTTTTGAATGACAGCACAAAATTATCTTCAGCCACCGTTAAATCGAGGAAGCCAAATACATCATCGGCATACCAGACGGAATAAGGTGATATTATTGTCCTTTCGGGATCAGGCAATCCGCCTGCCGCACCGATGACCGCATAGCTTACCCCATTTTTTTCAAGATATTCCATATGGTGGTCATGGCCTGAAATAACCAAATCAACCCCATATTTTTCAAATTCCGGTGATAATTTTACAGTTGTTTCGAAATGGTCGGCCCAGTTCATCCCGTTCAGCACCACACCGGAAGAATAAAATATGCAGTGGCTTAATACCACGGTGAAGTCTTCTCTCGGTATTGATTTCAACTGGGAAATCAGCCAATCCATATCTTTTGCCGTGAATTCTTCCATTCCCCAATAAAGCGGGAGGTAAATGAAGTGTGTACTGCCTAGATCAAATCTTCCTATTCTTCCGGTATCTTTACCGGTATTTTTTGATGGAGTCAGGTATTTTTCGTAGTTGTATTCACCGCCGAAAAGCAAATCGTGGTTTCCCGCAAGGAAAAATGAAGGGACCGTATTCTTCCGCATTTTAAAGTTTTTCAGTGCTTCAATCCATTCTTTTCCGGTAAATCCTGTTTCTACTATATCTCCGAGGTAGAAGAAAGCGTCATATCCGTTCTCGGGTTTGCATATCTCTTCAAAAAGCTGATATGTGTATTCGTTCCTGCTCTCCTCTCTGCCGAAATGTGCATCGGATGTGAACGAAAATTTATTCGCATTAAGCGGGATTTTAAAATTCGATTTCTCCCCGTTATTGAATATTATTTCGTAAGACTTTCCGGGTTCAAGGCTGCCAAGCCCGTAAACATGTTTTTGAACCGCTTTTTCATCCGATATTTTTCTGGTTTTACCGCCGTCGCTTATGGTTATTTCACCTACAGTGTCACTTTCCGTCCATTCGATTACAGACATTGCGTCATATGCCTTGTATTCGTCATTCGGAGAAAACAGCAAAATCGGAGAAATGTTCTGATTTGGCGGTGTCAGGTCTTTTTGAGTGTAATAAGTCAGCGCTATCGAAGGTAATGTGAAAATTATTGAAACAACTACAGTAATAATCGAAAAAACACGTTTTTTTCGAGGGAAAATCCTTTTAAACAGAAATTTCTCGAGCAGTAGAAATATAATTCCAGCGAAGGCCGTGGAAAATATTATGATGAATATGTTCCTGTAAAATGGATCCCAGATCAGCAACCCTTTTGTCCCGCTAAGGGAGTACAGCCAAATTGAAATGGAAACGACAGTAATGAGATTTACTAACACGAACAGGTAATGAAAAAAGGTTCCGGCTTTGATTTTCATGTTTGCCTCCATATTTATATACATTGTAATTTTGCACTTTTTCGAATGCTATTTCTTTATCCATATTATAACAAAATCTTCTAAATTAGTTTAACTTGGAATATACAGGGGCTTTACCCCCTGTTTTGTCAAAATTTAACAATTAATACCGTTTTATTCCTATTGACAACCACTCGACCCCAATGTCTAAAATCTGCTTGTTGATAGTACTTTCCCGCAGGGAGATCTTTCTTTCGATGTGCTCGGTTGCGAAAATTAATTATTATATGTTTGGGTATACTGAAAAGAAACATATGCACGGCGTTTGAATGTTTTTATGCGGGACGGGAAATGTTTTTACATATGAATTCGTGGTTTTTTCGGAGGGTGACATGAAGAGAGATTTGACATCGGGCAGCGTCTATAGAAATCTTTGGGTGATGAGTATTCCAACCATGCTTGGTTTCACGGCTCAAATGGTATACGATCTGGTAGACATATTTTGGATAGGTAAGATATCGGGCGACGCGGTAGCCGGTGTTACCATATTTTCAACCATATTCTGGCTTCTTGGAACTTTAAACGACATAATAGGCCAGAGTTCGGTATCGCTGATTTCGCAGAAATACGGAAATAAGGATATGGAAGGCACAAAGCTGGCCATAGAGCAGACCATAACATTCAAATGCTTCATGGCTATAATTTCCATGATAGCTTTCGCGCTTCTGATAAAGCCTATGGTAGGATTTTTCACCACGGAAAAACCCGTTATCGATGCCGCGATGGACTACGGATACATTCGGTTATTCTTCCTGCCCATAATGTTTTCTTCTTATTCGGTCAACACGGCGCTCAGATGTCTGGGCGATGCGAAGACACCCATGGTGATAATGTTCGTTGCCAGTATAATAAACATAGTACTCGACCCGTTTTTGATGTTCACCACGATTCCCGGTACACAGATTCAGGGCATGGGTATGGGCACTTTCGGTGCGGGGCTTGCGACAGTTATTTCTCAATCGGTGGCATTCCTCATAGGGTTCATATTCGTGTTCTCGGGAAAAACTCATGTACGTCCGAGCTTGAAAGGTTTGTTCAGACTCAACTGGCAAATAGATAAAAAGCTCCTGACTATAGGCCTTCCAAACGGGATACAGGCTTTTTTAAGAAATCTTTCCGGTGCCGTGATAATGAAATTCGTATCGCTGTACGGTACTTCAGTTGTTGCATCGGTTGGAGTCGGAAACAGAATATTCGGGCTTGCGTTCATGCCTTTGGTGGGTCTTGAAATGGGAGGCGCCACGATTATCGGACAGAGTCTCGGTGCCGAAAATATAGAGCGGGCCGAAAAGACGGCACATGCCTCATCCATAATTTCGGTGATATTCATGGCGATATTCACGCTGCTGTGTTGGTTGTTCGGAGAAAATATAATTGCGCTTTTCAACAACGATCCGCTGATAGTCGCCAGCGGTGCCGAATATCTTAAATTCGGTTCCCTCGGGCTGATCGGCCTCGCTGTCGGATTCGGACTTTCCCCTGTTTTTGGCGGTTCCGGATATAACATGCCTTTTATCACTGCAAGCCTGATTTCGCGGTGGGTAATACAAATTCCGCTGCTGTTCCTTTTCATAAACGTGATGAAACTGGGAACGGTCTGGGTCTGGCTCTCTTATGTTTTTGGCGATATCGTGGAATCGTTCATATACGTAATCTACTACAAAGCGGGAAAATGGAGAAAAAAAAGGGTTTATTGAGAATAAAAAAAGCGGGGAATTTATTCCCCGCTTTTTTAAATCCGGTAATTAACCCAAAGTTTTAGTTACTTCTTTCAACATGCTTCTGATCTCTATATTCTGAGGACATTTTTCTTCGCAAATCCCGCATTCGATACAATTGATTGCTTTTTTATCCTGGGGCATGAACATGGCATATGTCTTTTTGTAACCTTCAACATCTTCGTACATGGATGCTTCGTTGAGCATCGAGAAATTTTCCGGGATATCCACACCCGTGGGGCAAGGCATACAGTATTTACAGTTGGTGCAGTTGACAACCGTCCTGCTTATGTAAGTCTCTTTTACCCTGCCTACAAGTGAAAGCTCTTCATCCGTGAGAGAATTCGGGTATGCGTCGCATGCCGTTTCTATGTTTTCCGCTATATGGACAATATCGTTCATTCCGCTGAGTAATGTGGTTACATGAGAGTTGTTCCAGATGAATTTAAGAGCCCATTGGGCAGGTGTGCGCTTGACATCCGACAGATTCCAGATTTCCTTAACTTCTTTCGGAATCCGGTTCGCAAGATGTCCGCCTCTCAAAGGTTCCATTATTATTATTCCCATTCCCCTGGAAGATGCATATTCAAGTCCTTCCGCTCCGGCCTGGTAATTTTCATCCATGTAATTATATTGAATCTGGCAGAAGTCCCAATCGTATGCGTCTGTTATCTTTTTGAAAACCGGCAATTCATCGTGGAATGAAAATCCTATGTGTTTTATCCTGCCATCGGCCAGAGCTGATTTTATGAAATCGAAAACATCGTTTTCGAGCAACGTATTCCAATAGTTCTTATTCAGCGCATGAAGCAGGTAAAAATCGATATGGTCTGTCTGGAGTTTTTCAAGCTGTTCATCAAGATACATGTCCATATCTTCCCTGCTTTTTATAAACCAGCTCGGCAGCTTCGTGGCCAAATACACTTTGTCTCTGTATCCGTCCTTTAAAGCTTTGGCTACCACATGTTCGCTCATGCCGCCGTGATATGGGTAGGCAGTGTCTATATAGTTGACCCCGCGGTCTATCGAATACCTTATCTGTTCTATCGCGAGATCTTCTCTGATTTTCTTCACGTCGTTGTCTTCAACCTGAAATCTCATACAGCCAAAACCAAGAACGGATATGTCTTTTCCGGTTTTCCCCATCTTTCTATAAAGCATATTATCACCTACTTTGAAATGTTTAAAAGTTTGCGTGGAATTGAAACTGTGAGTAACACATTATAACATATGATTAGTTTAACTAACCGATGCTTTTCACAAATCCACCCAATCGATGATTTTTTCAGCGCGGCAGATATCGCTTATAATAAGTTTGTCGGCTTCAAGATATTTCATGAAATCCATGAGTGCCGAGTTGAATTCTCTTTTGAAATTGTCGAATTCCGATTTCTTCATATTCTCGAAAGACTTCTCCCACCACCAGTTTTTTATCTCAAGTGTCGAATTTTTTCTGTTTCTGACCGGTTCGAATCTTGCCACAAAATCGTTCCCGAACAAAACCGGCAAGACGTAATAACCGTATTGCCTCTGGGAAACTGGTTTGTATACTTCCCAAACGTATTCGAAATCGAAAATTTCCTTGATCAGCTTCCTGTCCCACAATAAGTTGTCAAGCGGAGCTAAGAAACTGACTCTTTTTTTTCGTTTTGAACCTGAAATTGATTTTTCCAGAATATCCATCGATTTGCTGTTTATGAAAAAAGGTTTTGCGTTAATTTCCGTATTTATTTCCAATATGCTTTTGTTTTCGATTAAGTTTTGAAAAGATCGATTTCTCTCGGCACTTTTCATGCCGTTTATTCCCAGCCACGCATCAGAAGCCCGGTTTTGAAGAATTCCCACTGCCGAAATCCTTCTCAGCACATACCAGTTGTAAAAAGAATCGTCATCAGTATTGGGATCAGGTGCTTCGAGAATTTCGCCGTCAATATGCCTGTGTGAAAAATCGTAGTATTTTCTGGTGTTTATTTTGTTGTGAACAACGAGCTCGCCCCAGAAATACATGCTTTCGAGCGCGGCACGGCCTATTTTTGTCGGTGCCCACCACCAGTTTACCTTCTCGTTGAATTCGATGTCAAGCGATGAAACGGGGCCTTTATCTTTTATAATTTCCCTTATGTCAGGAATTACTTTCAAAGCTTCACGGGATTTTTCTTTGAATATTCTCTCCATTCTTTTCCTGTGCCTTGAGAAATAAGGCCAGTCTTCCAGCGGGAATATCGACATATTCTTGTCCCAATAATCGACGAGTTTTCTGTCCGTGTAGAGCAATTCCCGCAAAATACCGGGATTGTAATTTTTTACCCTCGACTGAAGTACAAGATCATGATTGTTCCCGGCAATGTTCAGGGGATCGAACTGAAGACACCCCACTTTTCTGACGTATTTTAATATTGCTTCTTTATCCGCGGAAGCCTTATCCGATGATAAATCATGATAAGAAATCAAAAAACTTTTGATGTTTTCTCTGCTTACAGACAGTTTATTCATTTTCATACCCTTTCTTATCCCCAATCCCCATCGGAAGACAGCAAGAGAGCTTTCAGATAATATGAATATTATACACTTTTACCCTGTCAATAAAAACAAGTAATCGACAACTTAAAAAAGAAAATGGATGCATATGGCATCCATTTTAGGTTAAAGAGTATATCTTTGCTAAACGAGAGTTTTAAATTTGAACCACCAGTCGAAGCCTTCGCCCTGGTTTTTTCTCTCCATAGCCGTCTTCATATCCGAAGGAGGCGGAATTATGACTTTGTCTCCGATTATTCCGTTGTTCGGCCAGTTTTCGGGCATGGCTACTTTGTTTTTATCGGCAACCTGTAATGCCTTCAAAGATCTGAGTACTTCGTCTATGTTTCTTCCCACTTCCTGTGGGTAATACATTATTAGTCTTAAAATTCCCCTGTCGTCCACTATGAAAACAGCCCTGACCGTATTGGTGCCTTTGGCAGGTGAAATCATCCCCAAAGATTTTGCAACTTCACCCATATCGTCCGCGATTATCGGGAAGGGTATATCCACATTCATATTGTCTTTTATCCATTCAACCCATTTTATATGGGAAAACACCTGGTCTATGGAAAGTCCCACAAGATCCGCGTTCAATTTGGCGAATTCATCCGCTTTCTTTGCAAAACCCACAAACTCCGTGGTACAAACGGGTGTGAAATCACCGGGATGGCTGAAAAGAACGAACCATCTGCCCTTATAGTCTTCGGGTAAATTTTTCACTCCGTGCGTGGTTTTAACTTTCAGTTTGGGAAACTCTTCTCCGAGTAAAGGTATTCTGCTTTCCATTCTAAAATACACCTCCTGTTTTTTTTATCCTATGAACAATAGACGTGAAGAAACAAGGATTATTCATTACGAATAAAAATATACATATATAATATTCGTCGGAACGGATATCTGTTTTCCAGGTTGCTTGTGTATAATCATAACATATTATACAATATATTTAATTAAAACAGTATATTTATTGATTATATATTTGAAATAATGTTATACCACATTTCGTCAATTTTGAATTAAAAGGAGTGATACCATGAAAACAGGAGAAAAATTGAAAGAATTCATACTTTACAACGACAGGGGTGAGCAGGTTGATGATAAATCTCTACTTGGGAAGTACACGGTGTTGTTTTTCTTCCCGAAGGCGTTCACGCCGGGGTGTACCAGAGAGTGCATTGCTTTTTCGGATAAAGGGAATATAAAACTTGAGCTCAATCCGGAGTTGTCAATTGATGAAACAGAGTGGGAAGAGAATGGATTTGCTTCGAATATTGAAATAAATGATGAGGATATTAACTGGATCGGTGTTTCCGCGGATAAGCCCGAAACTATGAGGAAATTCAGAGAAAAGTACGATTTGAAAATCGAACTCTTGAGTGACTCCGAAAAAATGCTTGCAAAAGAACTCGGGGCTTTTAAATCGATGGGCGGTATCACAAGGTCTACTTTCATATTCGATAAAACAGGCAGGTTGAGGTATTTCTGGGAAAAAGTCAGCGTATCCGGACACATCGGTCAGGTTGCGGAAAAAATCAGAGAGATTTTGGAATATGACGGGAAAATATCTCCTGTGATAGAGGACAGAAGGGCAAAAAGAGGCATGAGCAGCCGAAAAATACCGAGAATGGCGGTAAAGACGATTATCGAAGCGGGGACATTTGCCCCTTCCTGTGCGAACAAACAACCCTGGAAATTCACCGTTATAGACGATGATATACTTCTTGAAAAAGTCAGAGAGGGACTTTCGGCCGGGAATTACTGGGCAAAGAATGCACCGGTGCTTGTCGCCGTACATGGTGGAAAATCGGAAGACTGCGAATTCTCAGATAACAGGGATTACCTTCTGTTCGATCTCGGACTTGCTGTTGAGAATATGTTGCTGCAGTCGGTTCATATGGGATTGTACGCACATCCGATGGCGGGATTTGATCCCCTGAAAATAAAACCTCTGCTCAGGATACCCGAAAATGATATTTTAATAGCGGTCATAGCGATAGCTCATCCCGGTTCGGATGAAGAACTCTCCGAAAAGCACAGACAACAGGAAAATTCGGAAAGAATCAGAAAACCGATTGAAGAGATTATGAGTTGGAATGAGGAATGAATTGCCGGGAAAATTCCTTTCAATCCAAAGAGACGGTTATCAGATATGAAAAAAAATCGTACTGAGTGTCGGATATCCATAAATCATAGCTTGAACTGTCATTGGATTTTATGAATTCAACTCTGATATTTCTCATTTCAAAGGTTTTTTTAACGATATCCTTTGAGAAAGGTTTTTCCATAGCTTTGCAACCATGCTGAATTGATTTCAAGCAGTCGAGATATTCTTTTCTCCGGTATTCGTTAAGAGCCATATGATCACCCGCGTATTAAGAGAGAATTTTATTTGCTTTCAAACTTGTTAAGCGGAAACAGAGTGCCGAGATCCGTTTCGAGTGCGGCAGAGAGTTTAAAGGCATTTATTACGGAAGGCACTCTTTTTCCATTCTCTATGAGATTTATTGCGGAGGCTGAAAGAGCTGTTTTCTTCGAAAGTTTTTCAAGAGTCATTCCCATTTCGTTTCGTATTTTTTTTACGTTGTTCGGATATACCATAAGACACTCCGTTTACGTACGCAAAAATATTATATCAATAATTTTCGCTTATGTCAACACATTTTGAATTTATTGACAATTGTCAAATTTGCACTTATAATCCCGTTATGAAAGAGATATTTATAAATCGACTAAAGCAATTGATGGCAGGAATGTCGGTCACGCAGATGTCCAGAAAAACCCAAATACCTGTTTCGACACTTTCTCTGTACCTCTCGGGGAAAAGGAATCCGATTGCCGAAAATATAGTGAAAATTGCCGTTTTTTTTAACGTATCCTCAGACTATCTTCTCGGGATCACGGATGATCCGAATGCAAAAGGCGAAATGCCATCGGATTACCATAAATTAAAAGATATTGAAAAAAAATACATGATTCTCAGAGAAAAACTGTCCGACATTTACGATTCTATGGACTGAACAGTTTAAAATAGTTAAAATGCTCGGTAGATGTTTTTCATCCCACACGATAATGTTAATAAAATGATATAATAACTCATTGATAAAACCGGAGGTTAATTATGAAAAAAATTATTTTCGCAGTAGTATTGATGTTTTTTTTGTTTCTTACTTATTTTTCGGCACAACCGAAAGAATTTACTTTCATGATTTACATGATAGGATCGGACCTTGAATCGGATGGCGGAAGTGCGAGTAACGATATCGAGGAAATTCTGAACTCCGAATACGGTGATTACAATGTCGTTATACAAACCGGCGGGACACTCGAATGGTTTACGGAAGGTTTCGAAGACGTGCAGCGCTGGTACGTGGAAGACAACGAACTGGTTTGGCTCGAAGATCTCGGGAAAGTCGACATGGGGCTCGAAAGAACGTTGAGCGATTTTATCGGTTTTGCGTTTGAAAATTTTCCGGCGGAAAGGAATGTGCTCGTTTTCTGGAATCACGGCAGCGGCCCGATATACGGTTTCGGCGGAGACGAGCTGTTCGACGGTTCGATGCTTTCGTTGAAGGAGATCACATCGGCTCTTTCTGATTTTGACAACGGTTCTTTCGAATTGATCGGTTTCGATGCCTGTCTTATGGGATCTGCCGAAATTGCGTATTCGCTCAGAGATTTTGCGAAGTATCTCATAGCTTCCGAAGAGCTTGAACCGGAATTCGGATGGGATTATACGAGCGTGCTGAATCCCGTGGCCGAAAATCCGTCGATTAAAACCGAAGATCTCGCATACAGCATTGCCAGGAGTTATATTGATAATGCAAAGGTGAACGACGAGGAAGAGACTACAATTTCAGTCATAGATCTTAAACAGATGCGAAATGTCGTAGAATCGCTGGACGATTTTCTGAGCGATATTCAGGGTGATTTTCTCACGGAGAAGGGCTTGAAGAAATTCGGGGAAAGCAGGAAAAATTCCGAGAGCTTTGGTAAAATGGCCGTTGGCGAAAGTTCCGACCTGGTGGATATAATAGACCTGGTGAAGAAACTCGGCATCAGTCATTCATCCGCACAGAAACTCATAAATTCCGTTGAAAAGGCGGTGCTGTATAATTTCACCGGTGACCTGAAGAAAAAATCCACCGGCCTGTCTGTTTACCTTCCTGAAAGGAATACGGCAGAAATTACGGAACAGATTATGGAAACGTATTATGATCTGGAATTCTCGGAAGAGTACAAAGAGTTTATAAAAGAATACCTTTCAAAGCTTTCCGGGCTTCCTTCTCTGGACCAGTTCATGGCCGATTCATATGTGGAAGGCAGCGATGATTACTTCGATTTCATAATAGATCCCGAATCTTTCGATTACATATCCGAAATAGAGTATTCGATAGGCATAATTCTCGAATGGGACGAAGGCGGAGAATTCGTGCTCTGGCTCGGCAGCGAGGATGATTACGAAATCGATTACGAAAACGGTTTCGTCACATCCGAATACTGGATGAGCTGGGAGATGCTCGGAGATTATCCGGTGCCCATGTATCCCATGGATAAAAACGACGATTACAGCCTTTATGCCATCCCCGCATTACTGAACGGCGAAGAGGTCAACATATTCCTGCTTTACGACGATAACAACGAAGACCCCAGAATTCTCGGCGCAAGAAATTTCACCGACGAAAATACCGGGTTGTTCGACAGAGGATATACCGCTATTAAATCCGGAGACATAATCACACCCATTTACGAATATTACGATTACGAGACAGATGAATCCGATTATACAACGCTTTACGATTATGAAGTGAGTTTGCCTCTTAAAGTTGAAATGGATGATTTACCGGAAGGCGATTATGTTTACGCCTACAGAATCACGGACCTTTCCGGAAATGTATATTACAGCGATACGGTCGAAATGGAAATTTACTGACGAAAACATTTTTTGTTTTATAAAAGCAGTTCTTTCGAAGAAAGGGCTGCTTTGCTTTTTTTGTTACCGAAAGTATTATAATAGGTTATAGAATTCCGAATACGGAGGTGGTTTATGTGGATAAACTGTTGAAATGGCAGATAGGCGGTATGGTTTTTGTGCTTTTGCTGGGTTCGCTGTGGCATTTTTTATTTGAAATCACCGGAAGCAACGCAATAGGAGCGGCTTTTTTTCCCGTAAACGAGAGCGTTTGGGAACATATGAAACTCTTTTTCTATCCGTATCTGATATATTCAGCCCTGGAATGGTGCTTCATAGGAAAAGGATATTCGGGATTTTTCATATCCAAAGCCTGGAATTCTTTTTTCATGATAATTATGGTGCTGGGGTTCCACTATTTCCTGTCGATATTCTTCCCCGGAGTATTCGTGATAGATATAATCATAACAATAGCGGTGATAATAATAGCGTTTTTAACGGATTACAAGATAATGCGGGAAGTGAATTCCAACAGATTCGTGGATTTTACGGCCGTTGCGGCCATAATAATGATGGGAATCCTCCTGGCATTCTTCACGTTTTATCCGCCGCATAACACTATTTTCGAAGACCATACCAGGAATATATACGGTGTGGTTTTTAAGCAGGATTGAACGCCACAATGGTACAGCAGATTTATTTTCTTAAATAAAGCATCCGTTCGTTAAGCACATCCATCTGATATTGTTTCGGAGTTATCTTGTATTTTTCCTTGAAAAGTTTTATAAAATAAGAGATATTTGAATATCCGAGATCATAAGCCACGTCGGTGACGGTCGATTTTTTAAGTTGTTCCAATGCAGCTTCCATTTTTCTTTCTTTTACATATTCCACGGGGGTGATTCCTATCAATTTTTTAAAAAGGTATGAAAAATTGGATTTTGACATACCCATGTCACCTGCCAATTCATTCAGGTTTATCGTTCCGTTTATGTTTTCGTTTATGTATTTCACCGCTTTGCTTACCGGATGAGAATGATTTCCATTCAGGAGATTTCTGGATACATTGTTTTTCATCATGTCAAAAACGAGTTTTTGGGCGTAAAGATCTATGAGAAATTCGTCGTTTTCGTCCTGCATGAAAGACGAACCGAATATTTCGTTTACGTCTTCGGATATGTCTTTCGCGGTGTCTCCGAGGAAAAAATCATTTTTCAGATCTATTTCATCATCGAAATCGTTTAAGAATCGGGTTTTGTTTGTGACTTTTTCGATCAGTTCATCACTCAGTTCGAATACCAGTGCCGTCGTACGTACATCGATATCCATATGTACTTTTGAATTCGGAGGAAGTAGCAGGAATTTGTCTTTATCGTAGGTGAAATTCGTGTTGTTTTCAAGTGAAACGTGCTTTCTTCCCGAGAGTATGGTACAGAATCTGAAATAACTGTAAGTCCTGTAATCCGCAGAATAGTTTTTTGACAGGTCGTAATACAGTATACGCACGTAATTCGTTTCAAGTCCGTGCATCAATTCGAATTTTCTCTCAAAGGATTTGAGCATCGATATTCACCTCGCCTATTTTCAGTGCAAACCTCATCCATTTTAATTATACTTTGTTTGGTTAAAAAATAAAAATCGAATTCGGTATAAAATTTCTGTTATGAAGAAACACGTTGAAAAAAATACTGTTTTTTTGAAAAAAGTGTTAGATTTTCTTACGTGTCACACGTTATAATAAAACCGTATGTGCAGTTGTTTTTGAACGTTTAAAAACCATTTTGAAAATCAATGAGAGAAATTATTGAATTGAAATACGATAAAATTAATATAGAACTTTTGTATTTTTTTAATTTTTATTGTTAAAATAATCACAAATATTTTTGGAGAAATCTGCGAATTCTTTCGAATGTCGAAATCGCTTGTATGGAAAATTCCAAATATGTATTTGTTATTTTGGGAATCCTGGAAGAGAATTCCGGTGTTTTGGTATTCGAATTTATTGAAAAGATCAAGAGGTGTGTATGTACGAAATAATAAGGAAAGAAAAGTTAAATGAATTGGTTGAATTGATGGAAATAAAGGCCCCCTATGTTTCAAGAAGGTGTGAACCGGGACAGTTCATAATCCTCATAGTCGAAGAGGGTGGAGAGAGAATACCGCTGACGATAGCGGATTTTGACAGGGAAGCGGAAACTGTCACCATCATCTATCAGGTGGTCGGATATTCCACCCGAAGACTCAGTGAAAAAACACAGGGCGAGTGTATCAACGATTTTGTGGGGCCGTTGGGACATCCGGCACCTCTGCCCGAAGCCAGAAGAGTTCTCGGCATCGGCGGAGGAGTCGGAATAGCTCCCATATATCCTCAGCTTAAAAAGATGAAAGAGCTCGGTGCGAACGTCGATGTTATCCTTGGCGGTAAAAGCGAAGAATACATAATTCTCGGTGAACAGATCGAAGCGGTATGCGACGAAGTGTATTACGCGACGAACGACGGGTCCAAGGGAATCAGGGGGTTTGTGACCGATCAGTTGAAAGACCTCATTAGAAAGGGCAGGAAATACGATCTTATCATAGCCATAGGTCCTCTGGTTATGATGAAAGCGGTATGCGAGATAACGCGTGAATTGAATATAAAAACCAATGTATCGCTGAATCCGATAATGATAGACGGTACCGGAATGTGCGGTGGGTGCAGGGTGAGTGTGGGCGGAGAAATCAAATTCGCATGCGTCGACGGGCCCGATTTCGACGGACATATGGTTGATTTCGACGAGGCTATGAACCGGCAGAATATGTATAAAGAAGAGGAAGAACACATGTGCAGATTGGGTCTGGAGGGTTGACATGCTGAACTTATCACCTGATAAAACACCGGTAAGGGAACAAAGACCCGAAATCAGAAACGGGAATTTTGAAGAAGTGGTGCTCGGATATACGCCCGAAGAAGCTGTCGAAGAGGCGAAACGCTGCATGCAATGCAAGCATAAGCCATGCGTAAGCGGCTGTCCGGTGAACGTTCCCATTCCGGATTTCATAAATGCGGTCGCTTCCGGAGAATTTGAGAAAGCGTATTCAATAATCACCTCGGAAAATTCATTGCCGGCGATTTGCGGCAGGGTATGCCCGCAGGAAAATCAATGCGAAGGAAAATGTGTTCGCGGAATCAAGGGTGAACCGGTTGCGATAGGAAGGCTGGAAAGATTTATCGCGGATTACCATATGAACAATACCGAAAATCATGAGGGGTTGAATATAGAAAAAAACGGCAGAAAAATAGCCGTTGTCGGTTCCGGACCCGCCGGATTGACATGTGCCGGCGAACTTGCGAAAAAAGGATATGAAGTGACAGTGTTCGAAGCACTTCACAAAACCGGCGGTGTGCTGAGCTACGGAATTCCCGAATTCAGGCTACCAAAAAAACTCGTCGCCGACGAAATAGAGAGTATCTTGAAACTCGGAGTTGAAATAAAGACTAACGTGCTGGTGGGAAGATCGATAACGATAGACGAATTGATCGAAGATGGGTATGAAGCTGTTTTCATAGGAAGCGGCGCGGGATTGCCCAAGTTTATGAACATAGACGGTGAGAATCTCAACGGAGTGTATTCGGCGAACGAATTTTTAACACGTGTAAATCTCATGAAAGCCTATGAGAAGAATGCCAAAACACCTGTGAGAGTCGGTAAAAACGTGGCTGTCGTTGGCGGCGGAAACGTGGCCATGGATGCGGCAAGGACTGCAAAAAAGACTCGGCGCGGAAAATGTATACATAGTTTACAGGCGAAGCGAGGAAGAGCTGCCCGCACGTAGAGAAGAAGTGCATCACGCGAAGGAAGAGGGAATAGTGTTCAAACTTCTCAACAATCCAGTGGCGATAAAAGGTGAATTTGGCAAAGTATGCGGTATAGAGTGTATACGGATGGAGCTCGGTGAACCCGACAGGTCAGGCAGAAGAAGACCGTTTGCAGTTGAAAACAGCAATTTTTCCATCGAGGTTGAAACCGTGATAATGGCGATTGGTCAAAATCCGAATCCGCTGATACGCCAGACTACGGATGGACTTGAAACCCATTCGTGGGGCGGAATAATAGTGGAAGAAAACACCATGAAGACGAGTAAAGAAGGTGTGTATGCCGGCGGAGACGTCGTGAGTGGTGCCGCTACCGTCATATTCGCCATGGGTGCGGGAAAGAAAGCGGCCGAAGCTATACATGACAAATTGCAAATTCAATAGATTAATAATAGATAAAAGGGCAGAACGGAGAATCAAATTTATCAGACAAAATGGAGGAAAGAATTATGAGTTTACAGGGATTCAGAGTACCTAAAGAGATTATTTTCGGAGAAAACGCATTAGAATATTTATCAACACTTGAAGGAAAGAGGGCAACGCTTGTAACCGGCGGAAGTTCCATGAAAAAATTCGGTTTTCTCGATGATGCAAAAAAACAGCTTGAAAAAGCCGGCATGGAAGTATCCATAGTCGACGGCGTGGAACCCAATCCCTCGATAGAAACGGTTATCAGAGGCGGCAGGGAAATGGCGGAGTTCAACCCCGACTGGATAATAGCTATAGGCGGAGGCTCAGCACTCGACGCCGCGAAAGTCATGTGGGTATATTACGAATACCCGGACACGAAATTTGAAGATCTGGTGGCTTTCAAATTTCCGAAACTCAGAACCAAAGCCAAATTCATAGCCGTACCGTCCACAAGCGGCACCGCATCCGAAATAACTGCTTTTACGGTGATAACGGATACGGAAAACCACATCAAATACCCGCTGGTTTCGCCGGAAATAACGCCTGACGTGGCACTTCTCGATGCGGCATTGCCTGCGAAGATGCCGGCGCATATAACCGCGAACACGGGAATGGATGTAATAACACATGCAATCGAGGCATACGTATCCACAGCGGCTTCATGCTACACCGATCCGCTTGCCATGGAAGCCATAAAGCTGGTTGTCAAAAATCTGGCAACGGCGTGTGAGGAACCGGGCAACATGAAAGCAAGGGAAGAAATGCACAACGCCTCGGCATTGGCGGGAATGGCATTCACGAACGCATCACTCGGACTCGTTCACAGCCTGGCGCACAAAATCGGCGGAGAATTCGGAATAACACACGGTCTGGCAAATGCAATACTTTTGCCGTATATAATAGAATACAACATGAAAGCCACGGACAAGTATTCCGAAATCGAGAAGCAACTTGGAGTATCCGATCTCGTGGATGAAATAAAAATACTCAACAAAAAAGTTGGCATACCGGCGACTCTCAAAGAGGTAACCGAAGTGGATATCACGGAATTCAAATTCATGGAAGTGCTTGACAGGATGAGCAGGAATGCGTTTGAAGATCCCTGCACACTTACAAATCCCAGAAAATCCTCGTCGCAGGATGTGAAGGAAATTTATAAATGCGCATACTACGGAATCAGTGCAAAGAACATACTCGGTGTGGCATAAATAAAGTTTTAAATATAAAATAATCGATTTGATAAAAAAGCGCTGTTAAAGCGCTTTTTTTAGGTCAATAGAACTAAATCGGTTTACACCTCGATTTTTTTGTGATATAATCAGTTGAGTACTTGTTCAACTAATATACGAAGGTGTGTGGAAATGTCAGAAAATGCCCCGAATTGTCAGGAATTCAACATAAACGGTGATTTGACAGAGAAAATAAAAAAGGATATGGCCTCCGAAAAGCAGCTGAATTTGCTGTCTGATACTTTTAAAGCATTGGGTTCCAATACAAGACTGAAAATAATATTCGCGTTGTCAAAATCGGAACTGTGCGGTTGTGAAATCGGTGAGGTAACCGGTATGAGCAAGTCGGCAATATCGCATCAGTTAAAGATTTTAAAGGATATGAGATTGGTTAAGTACAGAAAAGAAGGTAAAAATGTCTACTATTCACTCGATGACGACCATATTAAAAATCTATTCAACCAGGGCATGGATCACGTTTCCGAAGAAATAGGCTGAACTATGAAGCTGATTTTTTAGATCTTCTTTTTTGTTTGGGTGATAGTTGAATAGTTGTGCAACTGTAGTGTTAAATTTTTTATATAAAAAATCGGGAGGGGAAATGCCGGGTAAAATTGTTGGAAAGAAATCGGTGAAGTACAGAATTGAAAATCTTGATTGTGCGCATTGTGCGGCGAATCTTGAGAGGAAACTTAATAAAGCTGATTTCAAAGTCGAAGTCAACTTTGCAACTTCGACTTTGATAATACATTCGGAGAATGTTGACGAGGAGACTCTTAAAAAGAGAATTTCGAGCATAGAATCCGATGTTTCGATAATTCCGGTTGAAGTCTCAAAACCGGGAAATCATCACGGAGATATTTACAGGCCCTATAAAGACGTAAGGCTCTGGAAGCTCGGAGTATCACTGGTGTTGTTTACAACGGGACTGGTATTGAAACAGTACGGCGTTGTTTTCCGGGGTGTGGACTTATCCGTATCTGTTTTATTGGGCGGATATCTTGTGGCGGGGTATGATGTTATTTTAAGGGCTTTTAAAAATATTTTCAAAGGCAATTTTTTCGATGAGACTTTCCTGATGACTGTGGCGTCCTTCGGTGCAATAGCACTGGGTGAGATACCCGAAGCACTGGCCGTGATGATGTTTTTCGGGATGGGGGAGTATTTCGAAAGCAGGGCTTTATCAAATTCGAGAAAGCTTATAAAATCTCTGATAGAAATACAACCGGAGACGGCCAGGGTGAAAAGTGGCGGCACTTTTGTGGAAATGTCTCCGGAAAATGTGAGTGTGGGCAGCAGAATACAGGTGAGGGCCGGCGAGAAAATACCACTTGACGGTGTGGTGCTTTCGGGCAGCAGTACTTTGGATACGTCGGTGCTGACAGGAGAATCCATGCCGAGGGAAGTTTTTCCGGGTAGTGAGGTCATGGCCGGAATGATAAACAAGCTCGGAGTGATAGAAATAGAGGTGAAAATTCCGTATGCGGATTCTTCCGTTTCGAAAATGGTGAAATTGATTGAAAATGCGAATTCGAAGAAAACGAGGACAGAGAAATTCATAACTTCTTTTTCAAAAAAATACACACCTGCGGTACTTGCCGTATCTTTGTTCATAGCATTCGCGATGCCTTTCCTCACGAATATGAATTTTTCCGAATGGATATCACGTGCTCTCGTAATACTCGTGATATCATGTCCCTGCGCTTTTGTTATCAGTGTGCCGTTGGGATATTTTTCGGGGATAGGCGCATCTTCGGCCAGGGGTATTCTCGTGAAAGGGTCATTCGTATTCGATGTCGTAGGTAAGATAAGAAAATTTGTTTTCGATAAAACCGGTACGCTTACCAAAGGCGAGTTTGAACTGGTTGAAACAAAGAGTCTGGATGAATGCCGCACAAATGATGAATTGATTAAAATAGCAGCTTCTGTTGAGAACCATTCAAGCCATCCCATAGCGCAGGGTATTAAAAATGCTTATGAAGGAGAACTTTATGAAGTGCGTGAAGTCGAAGAAATTCCCGGACGCGGTATATTCGGTAAAATAGGCGAAGATGAAGTGTGGCTCGGCAATCACAAAATGATAGAAGATATGGGATTCAAACCTCGTTCTGACAAAGCAGGGATACTCAATCTCGTGTACGATGGCAAATACATAGGTTGGTTCAGGGTAGCCGACAGGATGAGGGACGACGCAGGCCCTGTGTTGAAAAAAATGAAGAGTTTGGGTGTGGAACAGACCGTTATGCTCACGGGTGACGGATATTCGATAGCAAATTCGATAGCCTGGGAATCCGGAGTGGATGAGTTCATTTCGGATCTTCTGCCGGATGAAAAATACGTTGAAGTGGAGAGAATAAAGGATTCACTGAACGGCAAAGGAAAAGTGGCATTTGTCGGTGACGGCATCAACGATGCGCCTTCGATTGCGAGAGCGGATCTCGGCATTGCCATGGGAATAAAGGGATCCGACCTGGCGGTGGAATCTGCAGATGTGGTTATAATGGGAGAAAAACTTAAAAGCATATTGGATCTGTATTCGATATCCAAAATGACAACAGCTGTGGTTTGGCAAAATATATTATTCGCTTTTTTCATCAAAGCCCTTTTCATCAGTCTTGGAGCCTTCGGATTTGCGACCATGTGGGGAGCGGTTTTTGCGGATGTGGGCGTAACGCTCATAGCCATATTGAATTCGAGAAGAATACTTCGCAAATTCAAATGAATAATAGCTGCGGATAAACTCCGCAGCTATTATTCATTATATTCAAAAGCATCGAAACTATTGATTCTGTTATTTTTTTATGCTATTTTTCCGGCCATTTCGGATAACTGTTTCTGAAAAATTTATCACAAGATATTCCCTGGCATTCACCGCAATGGTCAAGATTTTTAAGCGTCACACAACATTCGTAAAAATCGCATATCTTGAGATTAAATTCTCAAAGCCGGCGGGCTTGTGTATTCTATGGCATGGCATCCCGCACAATCTTTTTTATAATCTCTGCATTCGCTGCAAATACATCAACAAACTCCCGCTTCCATCTCAGTCCTGTTTATCTTTTCCGTTGAAAAACTTTGCAAATTCCGCTATGTTTTTTTTCTGTATGTTGTGAATATCGGTGGAAGACTTTGTTATTCTCTTCATCAGGAATTTTATGAAGAAATTGTAGCTGGAGTAAATAACTTCGCCGCCAAACCAGGATTTTTTAACCGCAAGGTTGAGTATTTCGTCCGGGAAAGCGTTTTTGAAATACTGGTTGATTTCTTTTTCGTCGATGCAGCAGATAAAGAGTCCGATTTTCTTTGTGGCCAGAGCTTCGCGGTTACATTCAACGAATGTCTTCAACTCTTTCTGTATTGCGCCTGCACGTATTGAACCGCCTATTATAACCTTGTCGAATTCGGCTATGTCCGGGTTCCGGTTTTCTTTCAGACTGAATACCGCAGTTTTATCTTTCAATTCACTTTTCAGTATATCAACACATTTTCTGACCGTACCGTAAGACGATGAATAAATAACAGCTGTGGACATGCAAACACCTCCATGAATATAATTCGGATAAGTATTTTTCATTGGTATTGCAAAGTAAAAAAATAATACCATATTATATTATCGATATGCAAAAATAAATGAAATGGTAAATGAAAATTATATATATTTACAATATAGTAAAAACATTAAATCCGGGCTAATTTGACATTAATGCATCCCGATGATATAATCTCAATGGTTTAATCGATGAGTTTGTTTAAGGAGCTGTTGTTTGTCATGAAAAAGCCTTTTGAAAGTTGTTCTGTTTTCAACAGAATATGGTGGTGGAATTCGAGGGATGTCCGTTTCGTATCCTCGGGTTTTGTCTTGTAAAAAAAGGCTTATCCAGAATATAAACCGGATGTCCGCGGAAGCGGACATTTTTTTTTATAAATTCGGCGATTTAACGAAGGAGGGAAGTCATGAAAGGATTGAAGCTGGTACTGAAGGAAAATGAAATTCATAAGACCAGGATAAACATCGGAGAAGTCGAAATCGGTGAAGATTTAATTGTGATAGCCGGACCATGCAGTGTTGAAAATGAGGAGCAGATGACGCAAACTGCAATCAGCGTTGCCGGGTCCGGCGCGAAAATGCTTAGAGGCGGAGTGTTCAAACCCAGAACTTCTCCGTATTCGTTTCAGGGTCTTGGCATAGAAGGGCTTGTTATTCTGAAAAGGGCATCCGTTGCCTCCGGCCTGCCTGTGATAACCGAAGTGATAGATCCCCGGGATGTGGATATCGTATGCAGATATACCGATGCTGTTCAAATCGGAGCAAGGAATATCCAGAATTTCCCGCTGCTCAAGGAAATCGGGAGATGTGGAAAACCGGTGCTGCTTAAAAGAGGTAATCAGAGTACTTTCGAAGAGTTTCTGAGCTCTGCGGAGTATATACTGGAGGCAGGAAATCCCGATGTGATACTCTGTGAGAGGGGAATAAGGACTTTTGAAACCTATACGAGAAACACACTCGACCTCAGCGTCATTCCTTCCGTGAAAAAAGAATCGCATCTTCCGATTTTTGTAGATCCGTCTCATGGCACCGGAATGGTAAGCCATATAGAATCGATGAGCATTGCGGCAATAGCCGCCGGAGCGGATGGGTTGATGATAGAAGTTCACATCAACCCGAAAGAAGCCCTTTCCGATGGCACACAATCTTTGAATTTGACTCAATTCGACAACCTGATGAAAAAATTGAAGAAGATCATGAATTTTATGAAAAATGACGGGGAGATTATAAGCGCATGAGTGTCTGTCTTTATTCGGTTAAAGTAAATAAATACTGGTGGTGGTGCATGTGATGCGGCTCTTTTGTTGTTTGTGAGCTCGCATGACTTCGGCTGTGCGGGCTTTTTTTTTGCAAGGGTATTACCAAATCATGGAGGTGTCCGTTATGTGCGTAATCTATGAAGAAAATAAAAGCGATATGAGGATTAAAAAAATATCATCCGATTTTATAACCCCGATGAAAATACTGATGAATTATAAACCTGCCGCATTACTTGAATCTGCCTATCCGAATTCGGGGAAAAGCCGTTATTCGATCATGGTGCTTGATGAGGCTTTTGGCTTGGCTAAGAAAGGGAAAGACTATTTCAGAATACGGGAAAATGAACGCGAAAAAATAACGGGCGCAAACGATTTTCTCGGTTTGTTGAACGATTACAGAAAAAAAGCTCCTGAAATTCCTTGCGGCGAAGATTATCCATTCCCGTTGGGTGGATTGGGGTATTTGGGGTATGAGTATTTTGACGAAATTGAGGAAATCGAGTTTAAAAAAGTGTATGAGGACAATGAATACGACTGTTATTTCATATTCGGCAGAAATTTCCTTGTTTTCGACCATTTCAGGGATGAAATGGTGGCCATGACCGTTAAATATAGTGGGGAAAGCACGGATATCGATTCGGTTTTCGGAAAAATGATCGCAAAGCTTGAGGAATGTACGATACGCCGTGAAATGAATCCGGAATCAGTGTGCCGTGAAAGTGAAATCTGGGACGAAGATGACCGCGAAGAATTCTGCGAAAATGTTCTTAAAGTGAAAGAAGAGATTGAAAATGGAAATCTAATACAGTGCGTTATATCGAGAACTCTCATGGTTAAAACCGGTACAGATCCCCGGATATTCTACCGTGAATTGAGAAGGGAGAACCCGTCACCTTATATGTTTTTCCTCAGATGCGGTGAATTGACATTATTCGGGACTTCACCCGAGATAATGGTGAAGGTTTCGGGACGAACCGCTGTTTTAAGGCCGATTGCAGGTACGCGGAAACGTGGTAAGGACGAAGAGGAAGACAACAGGCTGCAATATGAACTGCTTTCCGACCGGAAAGAAAGAGCCGAACATATAATGCTCGTGGACCTGGCACGCAACGATCTCGGCAGAACGGCGGAAACCGGCAGTGTCGAAATCGACGAGTACATGTCCGTAGAGAAGTATGCGAGCGTAATGCATATAGTATCGAATGTAAAATCAACAATCGAAAAAGATGAAAATTCTTATTCGGTCATAAAAGCCTGCTTTCCTGCGGGAACAGTGAGTGGTGCGCCAAAAATCCGGGCCATAAAGACTGTTGAATCGCTTGAGAAACAAAGAAGAGGTCCGTATGCCGGACTGGTTGGTTATTTCTGCAGAAATGGAGATTTCGATAGCTGCATAGCCATAAGATCCGCTTTTTGCAGAAACGGTTTCATAAGGCTTCAGGCTGGTGCCGGTATTGTATACGATTCCGATCCGCAGAGAGAGTACGAGGAGACCGGTAATAAACTGGAGTCCCTTGTGAAAATATTTAAAAAATATGACCGTGAAGAAATCGACTTTGAAAAAAGCATGAGGTGACTGCGATGGTTTTGATAATTGACAATTACGATTCTTTCACATACAACCTTTATCAACTGATAAGACGTGAAGACGACGATGTTCAGGTTTTCAGATCGGATAAGATAAGCATAGACCAGATTGAAAACATGAAACCGGATCATATAATACTCTCTCCCGGACCCGGTTATCCGCAGCAGGCAGGCGTATTTACCGAAGTCGTCAGGTGTTTTAAAAAAAGAATACCCATTCTCGGCATATGTCTGGGGCATCAGGCGATAATGGCCGAAAGCGGGGTATCGATTATAAAAGCTAAAAATATTTGCCATGGGAAGATTGATGAAATCGAACACAACGGCAGGGGTATATTCAGAAATATCAAGAAAAACATCAAGGCGACCAGATACCATTCCCTCGTGGCAAAACGCGACGAAATTCCCGCGGAATTCACTATATCGGCTCTGAGCAGCGATGGGGAAGTGATGGCTGTCGAGCATAAACGGTATAACTGTGTGGGGATTCAATTCCATCCCGAATCTGTTGCTTCCGAATGCGGCGGCGAGTTGATTAAGAATTTTCTGAACAGAAAAAGTGGCAGTCATCTGACAGAAATACTCCACAAAGCCATGAAATCACCTCTCGATGCCGAGGAGGCCGAATGTATCATGAATTCGATAACGGACGGCGAACTGGATGACGCACATATGGCATCTCTGATGACAGTTTACAATTACAGGGAAATAGATTCCGGGGAATTGGCGGCATTTGCGAAAGTTCTCAGGGAAAAATCATTGAAATTTCCGTTGCCGGCCAAAGGTGAAATCAGGCTCGATACGTGCGGTACCGGAGGCGCATCTGTGAAAACCTTCAACGTATCCACGACAGCATCCTTTATAATAGCCGCTTTGGGGATAAAAGTGGTTAAGCACGGCAACAGGGCGGTGACTTCCAAAAGCGGGAGCATGGATTTGCTTGAAGAACTTGGAGTTGATATCACATCGTCTCCGGATAAGAGCTATGACATGTATGTAAAAACCGGTATATCGTTTTTATACGCGCCTTACTACCATTCATCGATGAAATATGCATCGGCAGTGCGCAAATCGCTGTCTTTCAAAAGCTTCTTCAATCTAATCGGTCCTCTTTCGAATCCGGCGAGTGCCAATCGCCACATAATGGGTGTTTATGATGAAAAATATCTTGAAACTTTCTGCGGAGCTTTGAAAAAACTTGGAGTGGAGCGCGCTATGGTTTTCACTTCCCGTGACGGACTGGATGAGATAAGCGTTTGCGATAACACTTGTGTATGTGAACTATCCTGCGGGAAATTGATCAAATACGAAATTTCACCACATGACTTCGGTCTCGGTGATTATGAAACGGGGTGTCTGAAGGGCGGCGGTGTTGAAAGAAATGCGCAAATCACGATTGAAATACTGAAAGGCGATACCGGCAACGGAAACATGGCCAGGATAGATATGGCTGCCGTCAATGCCGGTGCGGGAATATACATATGCGGAAAGTCGAATAGTCTGCAGGAAGGCTATTCGATGGCAAAAGAAATTATCATGAGCGGCAAAGCTTACGAGAAATTGACGGAAGTCGTGAATTTCGAAGGAGTTGAATATGGAAGCGGTTATTGAGAAAATTTTAACACAGAAGAACGACAGGATTGCCGGAAGCGGATTCGATTACGGAGAACATATTCCCCGACACAGGTTGTTTCCGGTGGTAAAGCCGAGTATGAATTCGGGAATGTTGATTTGTGAGATAAAACGGCAATCTCCTTCCGAAGGAATTATAAAAGAAAACATGGATATTGCGAAAACGGTTCTTGAATATGTGAAAAACGGAGCCGATGCCATTTCCGTGTTGACGGAGAGGGATAATTTCGGTGGCTCGCTGGCCGATTTGATCGAAGTGAAATCCAAATTGCCCGGAATCCCTGTACTCAGGAAAGACTTTCTGATACATCCGGAAGAAATCGAAGTTTCATATCGTGCGGGTGCCGATATGGTGTTGCTCGTCGCTTCGATTTTCATGTGCATGGAAAATGGCAGAGAAATACTGAAAAAAATGTATTCGGAGTCAATTTCGCTGGGAATGACACCGCTTGTGGAAATTCATCGTGAAGAGGAATACGAATTCGTGGAATTTTTAAAACCGGTACTGATTGGTATAAATTCGAGAAACCTCGGAGATTTCACCATAGACAGATGTTTACCACATGCGCTTATTGAAAAAAACGGACACACAAACGTACTCTTTGAATCCGGTATCAGGAATTATACAGATGCCTTTTTTGCAGGTGTATCAGGGTTTTGCGGAATTCTTGCGGGAACATCGGTCATGAAAGATGAAGATATCGCTTCCAAAGTATCGGAATTATCTGAGGGATTCAGGAATGGCAGAAAAAAAACAAGCGATTTTTACAGAAAGCTCATGAATAAAATATACGGAAAGAAAAAACTAGTGGTTAAAATCTGCGGTATAACAAATATCCGGGATTTGATGGAAGTTGCGGATAACGAATGTGACATGGCCGGCTTCATTCTTGCCGAAAGCAGGAGAAAAATCGATATGGGGAAATTGAGGGAATTGAGTGATAACACTCCCGGAAGAATACTTAAAGTTGGCGTGATAACCGTGTTGGAAATTGAAATGGGTTTAAATGCACTGAAAAACGGGTTTGTGGATGTGCTGCAACTGCACGGCAAAAAAACTGAAATCGAAGGATTCGGATTGAAAAACATGGATGGCTGCTGGTACAGAGCTTACAATGTAGGGAATTTGCATGATTTGGAATTCGATATAACACCTTTCGAACTTTATGATGCCTTCGTCGAGGGTAGTTACGGCGGAAACGGTAAAATGCTGTCGCAGGTTTTGGCAAAGAGAATAATGGAGAAAAAAAGAGTTTACGGCATGGCCGGAGGGATAAATGCGGACAATGTGGCGGAGATAGTCAGAAAGTTTTCGCCTTCGGTGATAGATATATGTTCGGGTTTGGAATCAGAACCGGGTTTTAAAGACAGCCGGAAGATAAAAGAATTTTTTTCGCAGCTGAGGCGTTGAGGAGGAAAAAGCATATGGAAAAAACAAAAGGATATTACGGAGAATACGGAGGGGCATACATTCCGGAAATACTCCGCCCCGTTTTCGAAGAGATAAAAACGGGTTTTCACAAACTCGTAGAGGATGCCGAATTCGTGAAAGAATACGAATATCATCTGAAAAACTTTGTGGGAAGGCCTACACCGCTTATGTATGCGCAAAATGCATCGAAGAAAATCGGCGGTGCCGATATATACCTTAAGCTCGAAGGACTTGCGAACACGGGAGCGCATAAAATAAACAACGCACTCGGTCAGGCGTTGCTTGCGAAAAGACTCGGGAAAAAACGTGTCATAGCCGAAACCGGTGCAGGCCAGCATGGAGTGGCAACTGCGAGCATATGTGCCAAACTCGGACTCGAATGCGAAATTTTTATGGGTGCGGTCGATGTGAAGAGGCAGCATCCCAATGTTTTCTGGATGGAACAGTTCGGTGCGAAAATACATCCGGTTGAAAACGGCACCAAGACATTGAAAGATGCGGTGAACGAAGCATTCAGAGAGTGGACCAGGAGCCCGGAAGATACTTATTATCTAATTGGCAGCGCATTGGGAGCGGCGCCGTATCCCGAGATGGTCAAGTATTTTCAATCGGTAATAGGCCGGGAAGTGGGATGGCAGCTGACGCAATACGGGATTGACAAGCCCGATATGATGATAGCCTGTGTGGGAGGGGGATCGAACTCCATCGGGTTTTTCAGCGAATTTTTGGATGATGAAAGCGTACGTTTGGTTGGAGTCGAAGCCGGCGGACTTGGAATAGACACGCCTCATCACGCTTCGAGAATAAATGGCGGCGGAAAAGTCGGAATAATTCAGGGGTACAAATCGTATTTCCTGCAGAATGACGACGGCCAGATAATGCCCACTCATTCGATAAGCGCCGGACTCGATTATGCGGGCATAGGGCCCGAGCTTGCCTATAATTCGGACATAGGCAGAATAGAATTTTCGAATGCCACAGATGAAAAAACCATCGAAGCATTCAGGTTTTTTGCAAAAAGCGAAGGGATAATAGCCGCACTTGAATCCTCGCATGCCCTTGCTGAATCGATGGAAAAGGCATTGTACCTTGGAAAGGGACATAACATAGTCGTAAACGTATCTGGCCGCGGAGAAAAAGACCTGTTTATAACGGCGAGAGAAATAGATGGCGAAGAGTGGATGAGATTCCTTAAAAACGAGGTGGGAATATGAGCTTTATAAAAAATAGAATGGATGAGATAAAAAGCATGAACAGAATCGGTTTCATGGGACATGTTGTCGCCGGGTTTCCCGACATCGAAACCTCTTTCCAGGCTGCCATGGGAATATCCGAAGGCGGTGCGGATTTTTTAGAAATACAGTTTCCTTTTTCCGATCCTTTCGCCGACGGACCGCTGATCGAAAACGCGTGCATAAAAGCTCTTGACAACGGAATCAAAATAGAAGATTGCTTCAATCTTGCGCGCAGAGTTGCCGAAAACAGCGGAAGCATAGTTTTGATCATGACATACGGCAACATAATTTTTAAGTACGGTGTCCGAAAATTCATAGAGAGAGCCGCAAAAACAGGTGTTAAGGGAGTGATAATACCGGATCTGCCTCCCGAAAACGACGAGAATCTTCTGAAATACTGCCACGAGTTTGACGTGTCGCCGATTCTTCTGGCAGCACCAGGGAACGATTCCGAAAGGATAAGATACCTTTCGGATATCGGGGACGGATTCATATACACCGTTGCAAGAGTCGGCACGACCGGAAAAAAGACGGAAATCGATACGGATGTCAGGGAATGGCTTGAAAAAGTCAGGGAATATTCTTCACTTCCCACAGCCGTGGGATTTGGCATAAACAGTTCCGAGCAGGTTAAAAAACTCGAAGAATACTGTGATATCGCAATTGCAGGCAGTTATTTCGTAAAAAGTATAAGCGAAGCATGCGAAAAGGGAGATGATATATTAAGTACCCTGAAAGAGAAAACATCCGAATTGCTTGATATAAACACGTGATTATTTTTGAAAAACGGAAATATACGGATCGCTACGGCGAATACATAAAAAAAACTCTTTTTTTCTTTGAAAATCTCATTTTTTATTTTGTACGTGAAGTGATATATTAAACATGTCACTTATGTGATACTATTGCACAAATGTGAGGTATTGAATGAAAAGAGAGAGAATGTACATTCTGGAGAAGGTTGCAAGCCTATACTATCTTGAAAATATGAGCCAGCAGGAAATAGCCGGGAAGCTCGGGCTTACGAGAACGAATGTGAGCAGAATGCTGACGCAGGCGAGGCAGAACAACCTCGTGGAGATAAAGATAAATTTTTCATCATCTTCGAGTGAGGAATACGAACTCGGCAAAGAACTCGAAGAAAAATTCGGCGTACAGGAAGCGATTGTCGTTGAAAACCTTTCAACCGAAAAGGAAACTAAGGAAAAAGTTGCCTCGGCAGCGGCGGAGTATTTCGATCAGAGAATTGCCGGAAACGATTATGTGGGTATAACCGCGGGAACTACACTTGAAATTATGGCGGAAAACCTTCATGCAAGAAAGAAAAATCTCTCTATCGTAACACTCATAGGAAGTGTCGGGTTTGAATATGCCGGATACCTTTCGCACGAAATCGCGAGGAAGATAAACGAAAATATCGGAGGCAAGTCACATATATTGACGGTTCCGGCCGTGATGTCTTCAAAAGGGATAAAGGAACAGATAACCTCAGAATCGGGAATAAAAAATATAATGGAACTTTTCGGAAAGATAAAAACCGCTTTTTTCGGAATAGCGAGCAGCAATACCGATCATCCTTTTTACAGAATGATAGATCAGACCGATATGAAGAAAATCAGAAAAACGGCGGCCGGGAACATAGGAACCATTTTCTACGATATCCGCGGTAATTTGCTTTTCGAGGAAATAACGGCAAAATCGGTGGGTGTAAACCATAGTCAGATGATGGGCATTCCGTTCAGAGTCGGTGTTGCATGCGGGGACGAAAAAAAGGATGCGGTAATGGGTGCGTTGAACTCCAAACTTGTAAATGTTTTGATTACCGACAGAAGGACGGTTGAAGGAATTCTGAACAAAAATCAGTGATTTTAAATATTTCAGGAGGTGTGTAAAAATGAAGAAATTTCTGTTAACTCTTATTTTCGTTACATTGTTAATTACGGCTGGCTTTTCGGCGAAGACAGTTGCGGTTCTCACTCCATACCTTTCATCGGTCACTACCAACACTATGGTGAAGGCACTCGAAGAATTCGCCGCGGAAAAAGGCTGGGAAATGAATGTGATAGACACGAAGGGAGATTTTGGCGCCCTTTCCAACAGATGGGAAGATGTGATAGCACAGGGAGTGGACGCGATAGTCATGGGAATGGGTGACCCCAACCAGCTGAAAAGACAGATAAAGAAAGCTTACGATGCCGGTATTCCGGTATTCGGCGGAGATGCGGGTTATATTGAAGGCATGGAATGCAACGTGACATCAAACAACTACGTGCTTTCTTCCCAGATAACGTCCTACCTGATGGATCAAATTCAAGGCAAAGGCAATATCGTGAAGTTCTACCACTCGGCACATCCGGGAGTCAGAAAAAGAGAGATAATTTTCGATGCCATGGCACAATCCCTTCCAGATATCAAAATCGTTGCGGAACATTTCGTACAAGTTCCCGGTCCGATAGAAAATGCCAGACAGGCCATGCAGAGCATTCTTCTCGCAAATCCGAATCCGGGCGACATAACGGCAGTCTGGGCAGCATGGGACGAACCAGCCATAGGGGCAAGCCTCGCCATAATTGAAGCAGGGAGACAGAAAGAGATAATGGTCGTCGGAATAGACGGAAATGACCAGGCGATAGAGATGATAAAAAAAGGTATGCCCATAAAGGCGACTGTGAAACAGGATTTCGTCGGAATGGCGAAGATAATTGTCGAACAGATACAGAGAGTTTTTGACGGCAAAGCGGTTTCTGACAAAATACTGTATGCCCCGAGCATACTCGTTACTGAGGCCAACGCGGAATAACCGTAATTACACTGCCCGCACCGGAAAGTGCGGGCATATTTGAGGTGTGAAGATGCAAAAAGCTTCCAGCAAATTACTTGAAATAGAAGGAATTTCCAAGACTTTTCCGGGGATAAAGGCACTTGATTCGGTATCCTTTTCGCTGGATCGCGGAGAATCAATAGGTCTTGTCGGCGAAAACGGCGCAGGGAAATCCACTCTGATAAAAATACTCGCGGGAATATATTCCCATGATGAAGGCAGTATAACCATAGATGGTGAAAAAATCGCGATGAAAAATCCGTGGGAAGCGGATGATGCCGGATTGAACTTCATACACCAGCATTTGAACATGGTTCCTTTTTTTGATGCGGTTGACAATGCGTTTTTAGGCCAGTGGAAGAAAAAAGGATTCAACGTGGATAAAAGAGAGATGATGAAAAGGATAGATGAGATCTGCGATGAATTCAACTTTGACATAGACCTGAAAAAACCTGTACAGTCGATGACAACCGCTGAAAAATGGATGATTCAGATAATCAGGGCGTTTATAAAACGGCCGAAAATACTCGTAATGGACGAGCCTACGGCTGCCCTTTCCGACAGGGAGGTAACTTCTCTGTTCAAAGTGGTTGAGAAGATAAAATCACAGGGTGTGTCGATAATATACGTATCTCACAGGATGAACGAGATATTTTCACTTACGGATAAAGTCATAGTGCTCAGAAACGGAAAAAAAGTTTTCGAAAGTGAGACGAAAGCAATAGATCTTGACACTCTTGTGAAAAACATGGTTGGCAGGGAACGAGAACATAAACCGATGCGTAAAAATATTCCCGGGGAGGTAAAGGCCCTCGAAATCCATAATTTAAACTTCAAAAACAAATTCAGAAATCTGAATTTCAGCATAAATCAGGGAGAAATTCTCGGAGTTTACGGCCTTCAGGGGGCAGGACGTACCGAGATGGCGGAAACGATTTTTGGTTTGAACAGGGGATATTCCGGAAGCATAAAACTGTATGGTGAAGAAATTCACCCGAAGAACACACAGGAAGCCATAGAAAAGGGGATAGCCCTCGTGCCCGAAGACAGGATGAAAGAAGGGCTTGTCCTCAGCCATTCCATTCTTGACAATCTCGCCCTGCCGAATCTCGCGGATTTTACCGGCAGATTCGGATTTTTCAGACAAAAACAGTTTAAAAACGATGCGGATCATTTTATAAAAAAGCTCAACGTCAGCTGCAGGGGATATGAAGACGCCGTGGAAACACTTAGCGGAGGAAATCAGCAGAAAATAGTGCTGACAAAATGGTTGATGAAAGACATTAAGCTGTTCATATTCGACGAGCCCACCGTCGGTGTCGATGTAGGTGCGAGGGGACAGGTATACGAACTCATACACGATATAGCGTCACAGGGTGTTGCAGTTATGGTTATTTCATCGGATATAGACGAAATAATTGAAATGGGCCCGAACAGGGTCATGGTGATGAAGGAAGGGGAAATATCCGGCATGTTGTCCGGAGAAGACATGGAACAGCAGAAAATACTCAAACTATGCTACAGGAGTGAATGACGATGACAAAATTACTGAAAAAATACGGTACATTGCTGGCACTGTTCGGAATAATCGTTTTATTTTCGATACTCAAACCCGGTACGTTTTTTACACTCAGAAATTTCATAAACATAACACAGCAGATTTCTATTCTGATGACGGCTGCAATTGGTGCGACCATAATTCTTGCCGTGTCGGAATTCGATCTGTCACTTTCTTCGATAGTATCTTTCGGCGGAATCGTGGCAGCCGGGCTTATGGCAAGCGGAGTGAACTGGATAGCGGCAGTTCTCATATCATGTGCGTTATCATTTGCGTTTGGCCTGCTGAACGGTTTTTTGATATCGAAACTGAAATTACCGTCCTTCGTAACCACTCTTGCCACCGGAACACTTCTGGGCGGAATAACATTCTGGTACAGTAAAGGAACCATAATATTCTCGGGAATACCCGACGAATTCCTGGTGATGGGTCAGGAAAGCGTGCTTGGAATACCGATAACCAGTCTGGTGATGTTCGGTATGATTTTCCTTTTCTGGTACATAATGTCAAAAACCGTATACGGAAGGAAACTCTATTCGGTCGGCGGCAACGAAAAAGCGGCGAGATATTCGGGTATAAAAGTGGAAAGGGTTAAAATATCCGCTTTTGCCATATCGGCATTACTCGGCGGTTTTGCCGGAATAACTCTCACGTCAAAACTCGGTTCGGCGCATCCCACTGCCGGTGGTGCATATCTCATGCAGGCGTATGCCGCGGCTTTTCTCGGTACCACTATTTTCAGAGAGGGAGAGGCGAACATATGGGGCACTCTCGTAGGTGCGCTTATAATGGGCATTTTGGCCAACGGACTGACGATAATGAACGTTCCGTATTTCCTTCAGGATATTCTGACCGGAATAATAATAGTTGCCGCTCTTATATTGAGAGTATCTAAAAAGTCATAGTTGAATATGGGTGATTGTATGAATAAGATTATACCTTATGTACTGCTCGGGTATCCTTGCATAAGAGAATCCGTGCAGATGATCAAAGAAATGGCTTCAAAAAAGTATATACCCTACATAGAAATCGGTATGCCTTCGATGAATCCGTACCACGATGGAGAGGTAATTTCCGAAGCCCAGCAGAAAAACGAAATCGAAAGCATAGAAGAGTATTTCGATGTGATTGAATCGAATTTTACGAGAAAAGAAACCCGTAAATTCATATGCATGGGATATTTCGAAGATATCGAGCGTTTCGGACAGAAAGATTTCATATCGGTATTCAAGGACAACGGCTTAGCCGGTTTGATAGTGGTCGGTAGAAAAACAGCATTTTCACCCGAATTTAAAAATTCGAACGTGCCGGTTATTCCGATAATAAGCAAAGGGTTTGAAACGGATGAACTCAAAGAATCCCTGAGTGTAAAACAGCCGTTCATATATTTCATAACCGGCGAGGGCAGAACCGGAGAAGTCGAGCATTTTGAAGGGGCCGAATTGAAAGAAAGCATTTTGAAAATCAGAGAAATCGACGGCAAAACGGATATTTATGCAGGATTCGGTGTGGATTGCCTTGAAAAGGCGAATCAAATGAAAAAACTCGGCTTTGACGGCGTGATAATAGGAAGTGCGATTGTGAAAAAATCCAAAAATATGGAGGATGTCATGAATTTCCTTCAGAATATCGGGAGTGAATAAGTTGAAAATATTCGCTTTTGATTTGGGAAGTACGGGGTTGAAAACAGTAGTATGCGATGAAAATGGTAATGTGCTTCAGTCTGTAGAGAAATCCGTGAAAACATATATAAACGGAGGCGAGGGATTTCAGCTCACAGGTGAGTGGTTGAATCTGTTCGAAGAAGCAGTCCGGGAAACAGAAAAAAGAGAAGAAATAGACGTTATAATCGGTACAGGCCAGATGGAAGATCTCGTGAAAGTTTGTTCCGGCGGAATTGCCGAAGAAAAAGTATCTATGTACTCCTCGCCTGTACGCAACGAAAGAATGAACGAATGCGAACAGGTTAAAAAAATCGGAGAGAAAAGCCCGAACCTGCCGGATCCTTTCATGCCTCTCGTGAAGATATTCGCCGAGATGGATTCGGAATCTTTTGAAAAGACGGAAAAATATATTTTCGGTTCGAAAGATTTCATCAACTATTATTTGACGGGGAAATCCGTGACCGACCACACCAACGCATCGACAACCGGACTGCTCGATTTCGAAACGCTTTGCTGGAATTCGGAACTTCCCGGTACAATCGGAAAAAAATTGCCGGAACTGTCAAAACCGTATGAAAAGATAGAAATACTCGATAAAACCGTTGTGGGAAAACTTGGCTTCAGAGAAGACGTTATGATTCTGAACGGCATCGGAGATGCGGGGGCTTCTACTCTCGGATCCGGGATATCCTGTGAAGGTGAGGCTAACATATACATGGGAACAACCGGATGGATTAGTACGCTTTCGAAAGAAATTTGCAGGGACAGAAAAATGTTTTCTCTTTTCGGAATGGACTCATGGATGATAATAGGCCCGGTCCTGAACGCAGGAAACGCATATGACTGGGCGAGAAAGAACCTGCTGGGCGATGAGTCCTACGATGTTGCCGATGAAGCGATAAATAAATATAAAAATACCGGCGTCGTGTGTCATCCGTATCTGAATGGTGAACGCAGTCCTTTCATATCTCCCGAAATCCGTGCCGATATTTCGAATATAGGCATAAACACCTGCAAAGAAGAGATGTTTGCGGCGTTTGCCAGAAGCCTCTGCTTTTCTCTTAAACACGTTTTAAGCGTTATGAGCGGAGGAAGCATCACACCGGTCATACTTAACGGAGGGGTGGCGAATTCATCCGTATGGGTACAATTGCTTTGCGATGTGCTGAAGACCCAGATACGTGTCGTTCAAGACCAGCAGCTCGGGCCGATACACGGATTGGTAGATATAGTCAGAAAAAGATTCGGTCTTTCCCCGTTGAAACGCGCAATTAAAAAAAATTACCGGCCGAATGAAGAAACGGACTATGAAAAACACTTTCAGGTTTACCTGAATTCCAATAGAATTTAGAACGTAACCCAAAAAAGGACACAAAAGTGTCCTTTTTTGGGTTACGTAAATATTTGACGTATGAAATAATAAATGCTAAAATTCTTCTGTTTTCAATAATTATATACCGATATGCCTTACCAATACTTACAGTCTGATTTTAAGAAATTAATTCATAATTTAAGATTCTTGATGGCACAGAAATAATGGAAAGCGAACCATTCTTTCTGGTTTGCTTTTATATATTACTTATTCCCATTATTATTTGCTGATTTCATTTGAGAAATCATTAAATTTATAGCTATATAAAGTGAATAAAAATATTCGACAAAAAAACAGCAATATGCAGGAGCAATTCGAGCAATTTTAGTTGCGGATTGTCCCTACGATTTACAGAAATTCCCCTAAAAAAACCAAAGTTTAAAGTGAGGTATATGGAAGAGAAAATAGTTTTTCAAAGCGTATCCAAATCTTTTAAAATAAAACAGAAAAATGGGTGTTCAATTCTCAAGGCGGTTGATAATTTATCGTTTTCAATTTCATCCGGTGAGATACTTGGACTCATTGGATTGAACGGTTCCGGGAAGACAACCACGATAAAAATGGCATGTGGTGTAATGAAACCGGATTCGGGAACAATTCTGATTGAAAATAAAAATCCATTCAAAAGAAGTATGGAATACAGAAAAAAAGTGTCTCTGATTATGGGGCAGAAAAGCAGGCTGAATCCGGATTTATCCATATTGGATTCGATCATGATGTATTCCTCTTTTTATTCCATTCCGCCAAAAACAGCCAGGAACAGAACAATGGAATTTTCTGCAATGGTCGATCTGTCGGAAAACGACCTGAATAAACAGGTTCGTAAATTGTCACTGGGACAGAGGATGAAAGGAGAATTGACACTTGCCTTTATTCACAATCCCGAAATCGTTTTTCTGGATGAACCCACCCTCGGACTGGATTTTTTAACACAGAGGAAAATCCGCGATTTTATAAAAGATTATTGCAGGGAAACCGGCGCTTCCATGATTTTGACAAGCCATTACATAAACGACATAGAAACCCTATCGGACAGGATTTTGCTCATAGATAAGGGCAGAAAACTGTTTTACGGCACAACCGACCAATTGAAAAACCTGGTTCCGGATAATTCAACAATCAGCTTCGATTGTGAAACGGATATAAATTCACATCTTGAAGGATTCAACTACTCAGTGAATGAAAACAGTTATATTCTGAAAATAAATTCGAATAATGTTGAAAGTACGATTCAGTCAATCCTGAAAAACTGCAGAAACATCGGGAACCTGTCGGTTAACAAAATAGGTCTGGAAGAAGTTATCGAAACAGTTTTCAAAGGTGAATGATTTGATAATGTCAATTTTTAAAATTCAGTACAAAATTTATTCGATGTATAAAATACACTTTTTTTCAGATTTTGCAGGGCATATACTTTTCCCGGTACTGATCAACGTACTTTTCTGGAAAGGAATGGCAGACAGCAACGTGCTTGACTACAGCTTTGTTGACCTTATGGTGTACATAATAATGGCAAATCTCGTCATGTCACTGTCACAGGTCGCTATCGAGCAGAAACTCTCGAACGATATACGCAGTTATAAACTGGCACAGCAACTGCTGATTCCAGTCAGCTACCATAAAAAAGTCGCAATTGAGACAATATCTTCAGGGCTTGTCCGTTTTCTTTTCGTGTACCTGCCCCTTGTAATACTTATTTTGATATTATACGGAAAAATGAACCTTTTATTTTTTATACTGGGAATTATATCGATTTTATTTTCTTTTATACTTAATTTCCTGATTTCAGCGATACTCGGCGAATTTTCATTCTGGCTTACAGAAGTATGGGGAATTGCGGCAATCAAAAATCTTGTTTTTGTGGTATTTTCAGGTGCGATGTTCCCGCTGGATATTCTGCCCGTAAATATCCTAATAGCATTTAAATTTCTGCCTTTTTCCTATATGAGTTATGTTCCGACAAAAATACTTTTCGGTAACTACCCGTTTGAAGGAATTTTTCATTCATATATTATAGCCTCAGCCTGGTGTCTGATACTATTCTGCATTGAAAGAAACATATGGAAATTCGGATTGAGAAAATACGAAAGTTGTGGTGCCTGAGATGAATATACTGGTTCAATCGATATTATACTCGTTTAAAAAATCAAAAAAATACAAGATAAACACAATAAGCTGGTTTCTTGCAGATATCGCACTGTATTCCTCAGTATTTCTGTTGTATTTGCTCCTTGGGCTCTCACTGAAAAGTTTCGGTACATATACAAAAGTGCAGATACTGTTTTACATATCGACATACACTCTGGTCAACAACATTTATGCAGTACTTTTTTCCGAGGGAGTTTCGTCATACTCCTCAAACATAATGAACGGGTATTTTCCATACGATTTGCTTACACCGCAAAGGCTGCTTTTTGGCATATTCATGAAAAACATAAATTTCCCACCACTTCTTTCAACACCTTTTCTATTGGGTATAAACATATATTTGATGAATACATATTCACCGGATTTCATATCCATAATACTTTATTATTCAACAGTTTTGATAGGTGCAATTGCCATCATGCTGATATTCGTCATCGTATACTCATTCCAGCTTTTCAAATTCAGGACTGAAGCGTTATCCGAAGTGGTACTGCAACTGCTCGAACTCGCGGAAAAACCCGACACGGTTTTTCCTAAAAATGTAAAAAACTTCTTCACCTTCATAATCCCCGCCTTCCTCATGAGTGCCTTACCATCACGAATAATACTGAAAAACATATCAGTTGTCGAATTACTGTGGATATATTTATCTCCGGCTATTTACTTCATCATATTTCTAATCATATTCAAAATCGGAATCAGGAAATTCGAATCCGAAGCTGAGTGAAAAAACTAAATTTTTCATTAAAACATCTTGCTTCCAATAAAAAAACGGATAATAAAAATAGCTGACAAGATGTACGGAATGAACTGAAAAATCGCTTTTTACAGACATCGGAAGCAATTTTAAAGGTGTTTTCAGTGATATGGATTTTATCGAACGGTTTCCATTATCTCCGTTGAATTATTCGTTATCTTCCATATAGTTGCCAATTGTATGAAATTTATTCATTATAAATTTACAATTGAATAATTGCATGAATTGTTTGTTGATGTTATTCGCTGATAGCGCATTTCTTAGGCAAATTATGATAAATAAACATCAATAAATTTATTTTATTTTTATTATTTTTTTATTTCTATTAATCCATAAAATGGTATATAATTAGAGGAGAATTTTAAATATAAATTATTAATGTTAATAAAATGACTCCATAAAAATACTAATGGTACTAAGTGAAAATAAAAAAGTTTTTTGAGTATATTATAAAACATAAATTTAATATTATGGAGAATAGTATGAAAAAGATAATTGTAATCCCGGCTTTAATTGTGTTTATTTCATTGTTAATTTCTTGTGGCGGAGAGATCCTAAAATCTCAATCGGTACCTGTTCCGGATATATTCGTCAATGCGGTTTTGGATACCCTGGCCACAATAGTTACTGAAACCACCACCATAGCAAAGCATAGAGAAGAATCCAACCCGATAATACTCAGCAATGTCGGTAATTTTGAACTAAACATAGAAAAGAAAATAGGAGTTTTCTACACAGTGGTTTTCAGGTCAGCAGCTCAACAATATGAAGAGCAAAATAACAGATGTTGCTTTGAAATAGACATTTTTACTGTAGCTTCGGGAAAACATCCTGTAGGAATTACAGCCTCAAACAACTCCATTAATGTCAAAGCGAAAAAACTTGAGTTATCATGGAATTCTTCAGATCCCGAAAACGATTTTTTGACATATAAAATATACTTGGGTACTTCTGCGAACAACATGCATCTTATTCAAGCGCAAAGTGAAAAACACATACTTTAAGTCAACTGGGAAATGGTACTGATTATTTTTGGCGTGTCGATTGTGATGACAACAGAGCATCATCAAAAAGAGATTTATCCCAAGGAGATATATGAACTTTTAAAACAGAAAATTAGGAATATAAAGTATCAATGGTAATAGATAATTGAGTGGTGTAGATCCTATAAACCAAATTATATTTGAATGGCAGGGAAATACTCAAAGCATAAAGTTACATATTCGAACAAAGTATGAAATATATGTAATTATAATAAGATGTGATGTTTTTCTAAATAAAAATTATTGTGGAGAATTAGCTATGATTATATGTCCTTTGTGTGGAGCAGAAAATAAAGATAATACCCAATATTGTACAAATTGTGGTTTATTTTTAGTAAATCATGATGGGCTTGTTTTAGCAGAAGGGACAATTTTGAAAAGGATTTTTACTATAAAAAGGTATTTAGGTTCAGGAGGATTTGGAATAGTATATGAAGCATATGATAATCAAAGAAATCAAAGGTATGCCATAAAGGAATTATTTATATATGGTTCAGTAAGAAAAAATAATAAAGTTATTCAACCAATCACTATTTCTGATAATGAAATCCAGGACTATAAAAATAAGTTTTTTGATGAAGTTAAAATAATTAAAAATATAAATAATTTAAATTTAATTAAAGTATATGAATGTTTTGAAGAAAACAATACATGTTATATGGTGATGGATTTTATAGAAGGAGAAACGTTAAGTTCAATATTAAAAAGAAAAGGGAATTTTTCTGAAGAAGAAACAAAAAATATTATGAAAAAAATTTTAAATGGAATAAAAGCTATTCATGAAAAAAAAATACTCCATAGAGATATAAAACCCGAAAATATAATGATTTCTAATAGTGAAGTAAAGATAGTTGATTTTGGAGCTGCCAGAGAATATATTTCAGGCAAGACAGTACGAATGACAAAGGTATTTGCCCCAGCTTATGCACCACCAGAACAGTTATCCCCAACTGGTAGATTTGGCCCAGAAATAGATATATATGCTCTTGGAGTAACAATGTATGAGTTGTTATCAGGTGATCTTCCTCCGAATGCTTATGAAAGACTAAGCAATAATATAAATCTGAATATGAATAATATTAAAGCTGGGGATAGGATTAAAAAAATTATAAAAAAATGCTTATGTATAAATTCAAATAACAGATACCATAGTATAGAAGAGTTGGAGGATGCGCTTTTCAATAAAGCGAGCGAATGCAACATAAAGTTAAACAGCGAAAGTGCTAACCGTAATTTGGAAAGAGCAATTGAAGAAATGAAAAAGAGGTTGATTTAATGGAAATTGACTATGATAGTATACGAAATAGTATAATTCCAATAATAAATGAAGAAGATAATCGATATAACATAATGATGTTAGGAACTTCTGGAGTTGGGAAAACAGTGTTTATGACATCAATGCTTCACGATTTATTAATAGGTAATACTGGTTTAAATATTGATGCAGAAACCTCATTGAAAGAACAAATATTTGATAATTATAAAAAAATATGTAATGGAGAAATCCTTGCCGGAACAGCAAGGCATAGCGAATGGAGTTTTTCAGTAAATTATAACGATATGAAGCTTTTTGAATTCAATTGGATTGATTATAAAGGCGGAGTAATAGACTATAAGGATTTAATAAATAATACATCAAGAGAATTTAAGCAAGTATTTGAAAACTTAAATAATTCAATTGCTGTTTTTGTAATTGCCGATGGAGAAAAATTTTTGCTAAATGAATCAGAAGTTCATAAGGAATTAAAGGCAATCAGAGTTTTTTTAGATTATAGCTTAAAGTATAAAAAAAGACCGATGAATTTATTACTTTTATTGGGTAAAAGTGACGCGATTGGTTTAAAATCAAATTTATTCATGAAATATTGGAAGACAGAAAGGCTTTCAGAATATTGCGATAAAGTTTTTTCAAAATCATTTGCTAATTTTACAAATGATTATAAAAACAGTTTATGTGATTGTATACCTATTTCATCATATGGTAAATCCGCAAAAATAAGTCGTGATAGAAAAATAACTGTTGAAAAAACACAGAAATTAGAAAGTTATCAAATACATGCGCCATTACTGAAAACGTTCCATTTAATCTTACTCGCTATCCAATATGAAATTCCTTTGATAAAAAAAGAGCTTGAATTTGAGCGAAACTCAAATGAGAATGATAAAAAAGAGGCTTCGAGTAAGTTATTTTTGGATTCTCTTAATCCTATAAACCATATTTCAAGAAATGGTCGAAATAGAATAGATGATTTAAAAAGAATTATATCTAACAAAACAACAAAAATAGAATTTTTAATTAATAGGCAAAAGGCATTAAGAGAAAGAGAGAAATGTGTAAAAAAGGCAATAAGAACACTAAGTAAGCAATCATATTTTGGGAAGCAAAATTTTTAATATGAGGTGTTCAAAATAATAAGTAAATTCAAATTCACAAGAACAGAGAAAAAAGATTATCATTTTGAATATGCCCCTTTAAATTGCAATAATGTATTAGAAAAAATACAATATTTGCAAGATTACTTTGGATGTTTAGTAAATAATGAAGGATATTATAGTTTTAAAGAAGATAATTTTTGGGTTTGTGCCATAACAAAAAAAGAAGAAAAGAAAGATAATGTAGGAAGACCTATTTTTTCTATAATTGGAATAATTATTCCAATAGCGGAATTAAATGATGAATGGTTAAAATATTTTGTGAGTAAAAAAAATACAATAAATGAAAAAATAAAAACTTTTCCAGGAGAGTATAAAGCAAATCTAAATAATTTAGAGCAGTTTAGTAATAATGTATTAATCGAAAAACCTTTGGCATGGGCATGGGGTGTCAAAAGTAAAGAAAATGAGATCAACGATTTGATTTTTCAATATCGTTTTACAATTAATTCAGAAAGAAATTTAATAGCCGAAAATCAGAAAACAGAAAAAGAAGCATTCAATTCGATTATTAGGAAGGAAAAAATAATAAATCAACGTAGTAAAAAAGATATTACTTCAATTGGTTATCTCACATATAAAGAAAATTTAAATTTAGAAACTTTTTGTAAGACACAAAAAAGCATAGATAAAATCATAAATATAAATAGTGAGGAATCTTTTTCCTTTAACCATATCAAGTATATAGATATTCTTTTTTCTTTCACCAATATATCTTGTGAAAATTATTTGAAAAACAATCAAATGGAATCCTTATGGATAGTTATAGATTCTTTAGATTTTGAATCATTAAGTAAAAATATAGCATACAATGCAAGCCTTTTTTTAGATAAAAATAATTTAAAAAACAAAAGCATTAAGATTATTATATATATGAAGGATTTTTTTTTGAAAAAAAATCTATTTTTTAAATTTGAATATGATAAAAAAAGAATTTCAGAAAGATGCGAAACGTATAAAAAGAAAATCCTATTTTATTTAGAAGGCTATAAAAATTATTCTTTATACATAATCCCCATAGGAATTATCAACCAAAGAAAAGAAATATTGTATCAATTTGATTTACCTTTCGAAATCGAATTTTATGAATATATATACGAAAAAATACATACCGAAAAAAATATATTATTAAAACAAAAACATATGTATAACTTCCAAAAAATAGCTCAAATAATAAAAAAAAGAACATACAAGAGCGTTTATTTTATAAATAGAATGGAGAAAAATAATGAAATAATGCGAAGGAGAGTACTATGAATGAATGCTCATATTGTGGAAAAGAATTTGATGATACACTATATAAATGTCCATACTGTGGAAGTACAAAAACAGGAGTAGAAATTTATAAGAACCATCCAAATGATTTGAAAATAGGAACTTTGCTGGATGGTAGATATTCTGTTGGTAAAAGATTAAACTGTGGTGGTTTTGGTGTTGTATATAAAGGTGCTTCTATTAAGAGCAATAAAGTAGTAGCTATAAAAGAATTCTTTCCTTCCGGATCAAATAGGGATAAAGACAATAAAGTCATATATTCACGTGATTATACAGTTAATGAAATAAAAAAATTTCATAAAAGATTTAAAGAAGAAAGCGAAGTTGTTAAAAATGAAAAATGTATGATTTTTCCTGAAATTTATGATTTTGTTGTATCTAATAATACCTGTTATATCATTATGGAATATGTAAATGGAATTACTCTAAAGAAAATACTTGAAAAGGAAAAAAATATAAAATTAAATGAAGTTTTAAGATTGATACACCCGGTCTTAAAAGGGTTAAAAATATTACACTCATTAAATTTTTTACATAGGGATATAAAACCTGAAAATATTATTAAAAACATTGATGGCAGGGTACAAATTATTGATTTTGGAGCTTCCAGGAAATATGAAGAAAGTAAAGAGGTAAAAATGACTTGTTATCTTACTCCTTCGTATGCACCTCTTGAACAACATATAGATACAGGGAATTTTGGCCCTTCTTTAGATATTTATTCTGTTGGAGCTACTATGTATCATTTATTAACTGGCTCTATTCCTATAGAAGCTATACAGAGAAAAGTTAAGGATGATGAATATCTTGAATTAAATAAGAAATATGGATTAGACCAAAAAATTGAGAAAATAATAAATAGATGTATGTGTATAGATTCTAAAAAGCGATATCAATCAATTGATGAATTGATAAATGCTTTATCCATATTTAATGATTTTAAAAATCTTAATAATTATAATATATCAAAAAAATTAAAATTAATTTATGAAAAAAAAGACTTAGTATTTGAGGAAGAAATCTATAAATCTACAATAATAGGAAGAAGTACAGAGGATTATTTTCCGGATTTAGATGTTTCAAATATTCAAACAGACGGTACTATATCAAGAAAACATGCCAGGATTTTTTTTGAAAAGAAAGAAGATTTATTTGAATGGTATATAGAAGATTTAAAATCTAAGAATGGGACTTTCTTAAATGGAAACAAAATAAATAATAAAATAATAATATGTAATAATGATATATTAAAATTTGGAATAAACGGAAAAGAATTTAAGATACTTTTATAAAAAATTCATTATATTAATAAAGGAGGAATTTAGAATGAAGAAAACATTGGTATTATTAGCAATTTTCTTGATCGGTATTTTAGCGACTACGGGGGTATCAACCGTAATATCTGATACTTATGAATCTGTAAGTAATCAGGTGCAAAGTATAACTGAGTATAAAGCTGAATATGCCATGGGAATAGTAATAAAAAATGTGAAAAAATTGGAAGAAGTAAAAAAATTACTGGATGAAGTTAAATTAGAAGAAGATAAAGTAAAAAGAAAAGAAAAATTTGATAAATTAGTAATTATTTTTAAAGAAATAGCACTAGACTATAAAGAATTAAGTGAAAAAAGAGAAGAAATAAGGGATTATATGAGAAGTGGAATAAGTAAAATAGCTGAAAAGATAATGATAGTAGAAGAAAAAAATAAAGAAGTAAAAGATGAAATAAGAAAGCTTGAAAATGAACTGAAAATAGAAAAAGATGAAAAAGAAATAAATGCATTAGAAAAAAAGATTAGTCTTTTTAAATCACAAGAGAAAATAATAAAAGAATTTATGTTAAGACTAAAAGATATAGAAGCGAAAATCGATACTTATCATGAAATAGTTTATGATTTTATAAAAACGATTAAGAATAATGGAGAAATCTACGAAATAGCTGCAGATACACTTGAATTAACAGGTGATTATTTTGCTGTGACAGAGGATTTAAACGAAATTGAATTAATATCTGGAGTAACGAATGATATGCAAAACACTTGGGAAGAACTAGATTATATGATGGAAGATTTAGCTGAATGGATTGCACAAAATAATGTTATATGAATTAGGAGTCAATATGTGGAGATGTCCTAAATGTGGGAAAGAACAAGATAATAAGTATGACATTTGTATAAATTGTAATTTTAAAAGGCCACCAAAAAGAAATAAAATGGGATTCTTTTTAGCCAATAAAAGTATAATGATACTTCTATTGCTCATATTATCTATTTGTGGAAGCCTTGTTTATTTTAACGGAAATAAAATTGTTGTTACGGAACCACCTAATTCACAATTAGTACCACCAGTTAATCAAAAACCAAAAGCATCAACTGAGTCTCAAGAAAAATTTACATGGAAAGATGTTATTAAATCAGTGAGCGGTCAAGGCGAAAAAAAATAAAGTTTTTTTAATTATCAAGGAGTGATTTAGATATGTGGGTTTGTAGTAGATGCAAAAAAATAAATTCTAATAGAAATGAATATTGTAAATCATGTGGGGAGTGCAAAATAGGATCAATGAAGATTATTTCGGAAGAAAAAAAGCAAAACCCAAGTGTTCAATCAGTAATTCCAAAAACACAAGTAGAAAAAATGACTATTATTGACGTTCAGAAAAATAAAAAAATCCATGATAATAATATAGTTTTTGGTAGAGACACAAGTAAAGAAAACCCATCAATAAATTACTCCTTAAGAAATTATCCGCAATCAGAATATATCTCTAGTATACATGCGAGATTATATGTTCGGAATGGAGAATATATTTTAACGGATTTGGATTCAACAAATGGAACTTTTTTAAATGGTGAAAGGATATTTAATTCTGTGAAAATAAAAATAGGAGATACAATTTCTTTAGCGAAAAGGGTTGAGTTTAAAATAAGTGAATAAAAAAAGGAGGAATACAAATGAATTGGATATGTGAAAATTGCGGAGAAGAAAAAAATCCAGAAAGTGAAAATTATTGTATGGAATGTGGTTTTCCAAGATATCATGTAGTATCTTCGGGTGACGGAAGCGTAACAATAACTGATAAAAATATTAAAAACGAAGAAGTGGAAATAATTGAAGACAATGATGTTGAGATAGTAGAAGAGGAATTAGAAAAAAAGACTGAGGATATAAATAATAATATTGTTCCAAAACTAAAGTTACATCTGTATAAAAATGGCGCAATAACTACAGAAATATTAGAAATTTTTGGAAATGTAGAAATAGGAAAATTTTCTCCAGAAAAAGGACCTGTAGACATTGATATTGAAAGCTTAAGTATTCCAGGAGTAAAATATATAAGCAGAAAACATGCAACAATAAGTTTTAGTTTGAACGGCAATGAGGTGTTTATTGAAGATACTGAATCTCTTAATGGAACATGGATAAACGAAATTAAAATTGAGTCGAATAAAAAGATAAAGATTAAAAATGGAGATATTATTAGTTTTGCAAATACTAAATTTCAAGTAGAATTTTAGGGAGGTGAACTAATGAGAGTAGAACTAAAAACCCATCGCGAAAAAGTATTAGCAGATAAGTCAATGCAAAAATTATTTTTATTGGTTAATTTTTTTCCAGAAAAGGAAGAAATAATTTTAAACACAAGTATAAATACAGTTTTTGTAATAGATATAAGTGGATCTATGTCAGATGTAGTTCCCGGTACTGTAAAAAACAAATTAGAGTTAGCGAAAGATAGCATGCTTAAATTAACTAATTCATATTTACTTGGGCCAAGTGATAATGTCGGTTTGGTAAGTTATGATACGAGCGCTAATGTTATTTTTAATATGGAATCTTATAATAAAAATAATTTAGAAGCGGGAATCAGTAAACTAAAGATAGGCGGAGGAACTTCTATGGGAGAGGGAATAGAAAAAGCCCTCGAACTATTTGAAAAAAGCAGTGGTAATAGTAACAATAATAAAATATTTTTATTTACAGATGGCATAACATTTGACGATACGAAATGTAGAGAAATGGCAAAAAAAGCTCATGATAGTAACGTATCAATTGTGTCTTATGGAGTCGGTGAAGAATACAATGAGAATTTACTTATGGAAATATCTGAGGAAACAAATAGTAATGCAAGGCATATTGAAGACATAAAAGATTTTTTTCAGTATATTAGTGAAGAGTTAGCAAGTTCAAAAAAAGAGGCTATTAAAAATGCTAATATGAATTTCCATTTTTCGAGAGGATTTGAAATAGAAAAAGCATATAGAGTCTTTCCAAGTATAGTTAATTATGAGATCTCAGAACAAAAAATAGATTTTGGAAACTTGTTTTGTGATAAAGAAAACATATTTATTATAGATATAAATTGTCCTAAAAGAGAAGCTTCAAAAATAAGAATGACAAAAGTAAAAACAAGCTATGAATTGTCTGATGGAGTACCTAAACAAGAAGAACAAGATTTATTAATTGAATATACTGATGAGGAATTTGAAACTAATAGAGTGAATGAAGATGTTATGTATTATCTTAGACAATACAATTTACAAAAGCATATTGAAAAAGCAGCGAAAGAAGTAAAAAATGGAGATTATGAACAAGCAATAACATATCTAAATGAAGCTGAGAAAACAGCTTTACTGAGTGGTAATAATGAAATATTCAATAAACTTCAAACTACAAAAAATGAATTAATGAAAAATGGAAAAATAAGTGGTAATACTATTAAGAGCTTAACAGTTGAATCAAAAACCATGACTATGAGTATAAAAAAAAATAATATTGCATTTACTTCAGAAGAAATAAGGAAAATGACGGGAGTTTAATAAAGGAGTGGATATGTATATTTTTCAAGGAAAACAAAGTAAAACTTTAAAAATAAATGATCACAGTAAAAATAAAACTGTGAAATTAGAAAAATTAGGAACAGAAAATAGTTATTCGAAAGAAAAGCAGAAAAGCATGGAAGAAATATTATTGAAGTATGAAATTATTTATAAGAAAGGATTTAAAGAAATAACACCAAAAAAACTTTGGTATATGAAAAATGAAAACAATGAGAATTTCGCTATAATTAAAGGAGATATCTCTTGTGTAAAATCTTTTCATACGTGTAAATATAAAAACACACCAATGTTCTTAGAAGTAATAGATGAAGAAAATCAATTAAGTTTACTCTCCTTAAAAGAATCAATTGAATGCAATTTAGATAAAATTCTTGAAGAAGATACATTATTATCTTTTAAATTAATTGATAAATTATTGGATGAGCTGGAACATTATGAATTGAATAAGATAGTTTTAGCAAATTTATCCCCAAAACTCATAGGGATTACTTCTAACAAAAATATAACAATATTCTATCCTTTTGAAATAAAAAAAGAAGGTGAAGAACTTAGAGAAAGTTATTTTGATAGTTTTTCTCCACCTGAAGTATATTTAAAAAAACCTCTGCGATTAAACACGGTATCATATATAGTTGCAGCTATGCTTTACAAAGTTATTTTCAAAACCGGATTACCTGAACCGGATACAAGAACATTTCATAATATATCTGAAAAAATCAATAAGCCTCTTGTTTTACAGCTGCTCTACGAATCACTTCAAGATGATCCGGATAATAGATATGTAAGTGTTTTAGTATTAAAACAATCTCTTTTAAGTTTAATTGCGTATATGGAACAAGAAAAAGTAAAAATAGAGCATAGTTCAAAAGTCACGATTGGAAAAAATAGAAGACGAAAGAAAAATCAAGATTCAATAGGAAGCTATATAACCGAAGATTACTTTGAAAACATCCAAATCACAAAAGCTTTTTTTTGCGTGGCAGACGGAATGGGTGGGGGGATTAGTGGAGAGTTAGCAAGTAAAACTGCTGTAAATAAAGTGAAGAACAAGATTATTCAAAATGTAGATATAGTAGAAAACTATAATGAATTACTAAAAGAAGCCATCATTGAAGCAGATAAAGCGGTAATAGATCTGAGAAAAAAAATGATTGGAGAAAAAAAAGAAATGGGAACTACTTTTTCATCAATTTTAATAATAAAAAATAAAATGTATATGGGTCATGTTGGCGATTCAAGAATTTATCATTTTAAAGAAGGAGAGCTTAAACAAATAACAAAAGACCATTCTTTTGTACAAGTATTAGTGGATAAAAAAGAGATTACGAAAGATCAGGCTAGAGTTCATCCAAATAAAAATATCATAACTAAATCAGTAGGTTCTGGTAACTTAAAAAAAGATGAAGTATATTCATTTGAAAATACAGAAAAAACCCCTTTTATAGAACTAAAAGATGAAGGATATATTTTATTGTGTAGTGATGGGATTTGGGAAGGTTTGGGAGATCAAAAAATTAAAGAAATAGTTAAAGTTTCAATTGAAAAAAAAGAAACATTAGAACAAATGAATGAAAAAATAACAAAAACAGCATTAGACCTAGATGGGAGTGATAATACCTCATGTATTATTATCAAATATAAAATAAACAAATATGAATCGAAGGATTTGGTAAATTATTTTTCTTAAAAAAGGAGAAGAGATGAAAAGGTGCCGAATATGTGGGAAAGAGAATCCCAGAGAAGCTAAATACTGTATAAATTGTGGAACGGCGATAGAAGAAGAGATGATATACGAATTAAAAGTTGGAAAAACGCTGGGAAGCAAATACAGGATAGGAAAAGTAATAGGAAAGGGAGGATTTGGAATCACATATAAAGGATCGGATGAAAAACTCAAAAGGGTGGTGGCGATAAAAGAGTATTTCCAAGAAGGGTCCATAAGAAGGGGAAACACGGTGGTACCGCCACATACCATGACAAGGAAGAAGTATGAAGAATCGAAAGAAAGATATTTACAAGAAGCGCGGTTGCTGGCACAGATAAGAAGCGAAAACATAGTAAAGATATATGAGTATATAGAAGAAAACGATACAGGATACATAATAATGGAATACCTTCAGGGAAAGACATTGAGAGAGATAATAGAAGAGAAAGGTAAAATGAAAGAAGAAGAAATAAAAGAGATAACAGGACAGATAATAAAAGGAATGAAAGAAGTACATGAAAAAGGGATATTACATAGGGACATAAAACCGGAAAACATAATGATAGAAGAGGGGAAAGTAAAAGTATTGGATTTTGGAGCAGCAAGGGAATACGTATTGGGACAGAGCAGAGAAATGAGTCAGATAATAACGGAAGGATATGCACCACCAGAACAATATGCAGGCAGAGGGAAGTATGGGCCGGAAGTAGACATATATGCGATAGGAGCAAGTATGTATGAAATGGCAACCGGAAAAAAGCCAGCAAATGCAATAGAAAGGATGTATGGAAAAGGAGAAACTGAAAAAAGGATAGAAGAAGAAAAGATAAGTGAGGGAATGAAGAGTACGATAAGCAAATGTCTGGAAATAAAAGCAGAAAACAGGTACAAGAAACTGGAAGAATTGGAGAAAGAGTTAGAAGAGAATGGAACTTTAAATCATATAAGAGAAAAAAAAGAACAGGGAAATAAAAAAACTCTCGAAATGGTATTGGTAGAAAAGGGTAAATTTATTATGGGAAGTGATAAAGGATTCAATGATGAAAAACCCATGCACGAAGTGGAATTGACATACAATTACTGGATGGAAAAGTACCCGGTAACATTTGAAGATTATGATAGATATAGTGAAGAAACGGGTAAGTCAAAAGCGAAAGGTGAAGGATGGGGAAGAGGGAAGCGGCCAGTAATAAACGTAAGCTGGTATGATGCGATAAGATATTGTAACTGGCTGAGCGAAAAAGAAGGAATAGCAAAAGCATATGACGATAAAGGAAACCTGCTTGATAAAAACGGAAACAAGACGACTGATATAACGAAAGTTAAAGGATACAGATTGCCTACGGAAGCTGAATGGGAACATGCGGCACGCGGAGGACAGGAAAGCAGGAAGGATTATAAATACGCTGGAAGCGACAACATTGATGAAGTTGGATGGTATGACAGTAATTCGGGAAGCGAAACCAAGGAAGTGGGGAAAAAGAAGGCGAACGAATTGGGTATATACGACATGAGTGGTAACGTACGGGAAATGTGTTCTGACAACTGGTATTCATACACATCTGATTCACAGATAAATCCTTATTTCAGAAAAGGATTAAATACGAGTTCTTCCTACCGTGTCAAGCGCGGTGGAAGCTGGTACGACTTTGCAAAGAGCTGCCGTGTTGCCGATCGTGGCGACTGGAACGGCGGCGACGGCGACTCCGACTCCGACCGCAACCTTGGGTTCCGTGTTGCCAGGACTTGTGATTTATAATCAATTACACTATGAACTTTTTGATCTTTTTACACTTTGGTTTTTTGGGTTTAAGGTTTATTGTTTAAACACCATACACAGAAGGCCTTGATATGCCCCCAGAAGTGAAACAGATAAAAAAGGACAGTGTGTAATAAAGAGTATCTCATTCTCATGAATTGTGACAATTCATGAGAATCAGTAAGTGGATAAATGAAAATAAAATGAATAGGAACGATGCAATTCAAGCTTGAATGAGGTCCATTAAAATCATACTTAGTAACCCGACTGAAAATAATATCTTTTGTGGTTTTAACCGGTAGTAGGTTTAAGTTATTTTTGATAATACTGACTCCATTTTCGTTTTTGGTAAGATGAATTATTTTTTTAACTAGAGATCGAATTAATAGGAGGTAAGTTATGGAGAAAATTATGTATTCGAATTTAAGCGAGTATAAAGAAAAGAGGAAAGGTTACTTCAAAGTTGGGATGGCACCAGATGGAGTACCAATAATCGTAAGAACAAATTCTCAGCCAAGTGGTTTTGATTTATTAAAAAATTCTGCAAAAGCATTAGGTGCTTCAATTGAAGAAAGGGAAGATTTTAAAAATACACCTTTAGAAACTATAGAAGAAGAAATGAATAATCTTTTAAATAAAAGACTATTTCAACCACTTACCAACAATAAAGGGAATATGGAAGAAATGATATTATTTCCTGTACTTATAAATGAAATATATAAATCTACAATACTTCAGAAAATTTTACGGCTACCACCACTCTTAAATGAAACAGAAAGTAATATCAATCAAGAAACTACTACTAACTCATGATGTGCACGAATGTAACGGTCACTGTAACAAATCGGGAGAACGGCATAAAAACTGAGAAGCATCATCATTCAGCAGGTTGAAGGACTTTACCGGGTTTGTCAAGAAGATTGTGTAAAATCTCTGAATCATGAAATCAAATACTTCCAGTCAGAAATTTTGTCTTCAAAATAAATCATGAGTTGGGAAAGGATGTTCGACCAGTCTTTAACAGGCATTCTTTCCCATTTTTCAAGGATTTTACTAATTTTCAGGTACAGGATTTTTTCCAGTGCATCTTCAGATGTGAAAACTCCCTTGTTGTTGGTAACCCGCCTTAACTCGGAATTCAGGCTTTCAATGGGATTTGTGGTGTAAATGAGATTCCTGATTTTTTCGGGATATTTGAAAAAAGTCGAGAGTTCTTCCCAGTTGTTTCTCCAGCTCTTCGATATGTACGGATACTTTTTATCCCATTTGTCTGCGAATTCCTGCAGGTAGTTTTCGGCTATGTCTTTGTTGGCGGCTTTGTATATGTTTTTGAGGTCCGCGGCTACTTCCTTCTTTTCCTTGTAGCATACCAGTCTGAGTGAGAATCTTATCTGGTGTACCACGCATCTCTGTACTTCCGTTCCCGGATATGCCGTTTTTATTGCATCCGCAAATCCTTTCAATCCATCCACGGATGCTATTAGTATCTGTTTCACTCCCCTGTTTCTCAGTTCGTTCAATACGTTCAGCCAGAAGCTTGCAGATTCGTTCTCACACAGCCAGAATCCGAGTATGTCTTTCTTTCCGTCCAGTCCTATTCCCATTATTATGTTTATCGTCTTTTCAACGGTTTTGCCGTCATGACGCACTTTGTATCTTATTCCATCCATGTATACGATGGGATATACTTCCTCCAGTTTCCTGTCTTTGAACCTGTCGACCTGTTCTTTTATCTTGTTTGTCACGTTTGAGATGAATGTAGCTGATACTTCGAATCCGTATATTTCCTCTATCTGTTCGCTTATGTCTCGTGTGCTTGTCCCTCTGGCATACATCGACAGTATCTTGTATTCTATTTCCGGGTCAAGCTTTCTCTCTCCCTTCTCCACTACCTTCGGACTGTATTCCCCTTTCCTGTCCCTCGGTACTTTCAAATTCGCCTCTCCTGTCTGTGTCAACAGTTTTTTATCGTAATATCCGTTTCGGTGATTTGTCTTTTCTTCTTCCGTTCTCTCATTTTTTTCGTACCCGAGATGCTCTTTTATCTCTTCTCCCAGCATCCCGTTAAGTATGTCTCCGATTAGCTTCTTAACCGCTCCGGTCGCTCCACTTACAGAATAGTCGTCCATGTTTTCTTTCATCACTTTCAGGAATATTCTTTCTTCTTCATCATTTTCAAATTTTAAGTTCGGTTTGTGTATGTATTTTCCCATTCTTTTTCTCTCCTTTTGAGTTTTTTTGAATGAGTTTTTACACAATCTATTTTACACTGTCACTTTACCGCCATATCGCATTTCTTTGAGATTAAAACAGAGAGTGCCAGTTTCAAAAATATAAAAAAATCGAATGTTTCTTTGGATTTCACTTTATCACGAATGTATTCTTTAAGGTCATTGACAACGAGACAGGCAATTGAAACCAGTATCATGTAATGTCTTTGGCCGGTCTGTGAACGCAGATGGCATTTACCCAGTCCCAGGTTCTGTTTGGCAAATTTGAAGAACACTTCTATGCTCCATCTTCTGGAATAGTATGTGATTATGTCTTCTGAAGACAAGTTCACATTCGAGGATACGAGTGCAGCCCTATTTCCGTTTTCCAACTCCGTCACCACTATTTTGACCGGATGGCGTATCGATTTTGCGAGTACTTCGAAGCTGTGGTATTTTATGCGTTGTCCTCTCACGAATGTCTTCCTGTGAAGTGGGACACTTTTCACCAGTTCGCTTACCTTCTTTTCATCTTCTTCCTCCGAGAGTTTGAGTATTCGGTTGCCTTTCATCATACCTATGAAGCTGGAATCAAACCAGAGGTTGCATGCTTCGATGAGGTATGAATTGGTGTACCAGCTATCCGCTACGAGTATAGTGTTTTCTTGTTTGTTGTCTCTGAACCAGTTCACAAGCATTTCGTTCTTGCTGTTCTGCTGCTTGCCTCTGTCTTTATCCATGAACTCAGAGAAGAGAATATCTCTGGGATGAAACCTGCCCTTCGATGATTCGCCTATAGTCAGTATGGTCTGTGCGTTTTTAAAGTGGCCGGTGCAATGATCGTATGCTTTAGATACATAAGGTATACGCTTGCCTCTTTTCTCAAGCAGACTGTCATCCGCTATGAGTATTCGGTTTTGAGCATCATCGCCTTGAACTGATTCCTGAAACACTTTTTCCAATTCCTTCCAGAATTCTTCATATGAAGATAGAAATCTCGTCAGTGTGGAATGACTCATACTGTTCAGGGGACAAGATGCTATTTTGCTTATACTGTCGTATTCGTTGGAAATCAATCCCTGAACCAGGACAGAAAAGTTTTTAAGGTAAAAAGCGGGTATATTTTCAAAATAGGCTCCGAAATACCTGTTGATTATTCCTGCGATTGATGATAAAATGTTCATGTCGGTGCCCCTTTGTTGTATTGTAGGTTATAAGCGACATATAATACTACATGGAGTACCGATTTTCTTATTCCGTTTCCCTTTTCAATGACCCTTTTTTCTATACTTCGATCTTTTTCTATTGTGTTTCTTTATCTTGTCTTACTTCGTAATATTCACGCACATGGTGAGTACTAATATAAAAACTATTCTATCAGTATTAAATCAAGAAGGGTTTAATAATAAGAAATTTCAAACAGGAGACACTTGTTTAACTTTTAATAAAGAATGTGAATTACTATATGTGTCTTCAATATGTAGAAATATTTATGGATGGCCTTGTTACTCATTGAGAAGAGAATTTATAACTGAGTCATTTTTAAAATTTAATGGAGCTTATTTTTTACATTATTTTGATGAATACAAAAAAACAGTAGAAGATAAAATAAATGTAGAAAATTTAAGTAAATACAAAGAATATAAATATAGAATACCGAATTCAAATTGGAATTTGAAAATACCAAGAGTTATAATAGCGAAAATTTTACTAGAACTAATGAGAGCATTAAATGAGTTGCATATGGCTGGAGAAATACATGGAGATATTAAACCATCTAATATATTGGTTTCAAGTAATGAAATACATTTGATTGATTCATTAAAATTAAAATCAGAGAGCTTATCTGCTGGTTTAACAAAAGGCTGGTGTGCTCCAGAACAAATAATATCTGAGGAAGTAGATTTTGCTACAGATCAATATCCAATAGGATTAATGTTTCTTTCACTTATTGAAGGAACTATATATGGAGAGTTATCAGAATTCTTAATACCAACAAATTTTAATGAAATAGAAAAATATAAAATATTCAAAAATCCAAAAGTTTATATTGATGAAAAAAAATCCTATGTAAAAAACAGTCAACTAGAAGAATGGAAGCTATTAATAGAAAAATGTTTAAAATTTTCTCCAAAAGAAAGATTTTCTAATGAAAAAGAATTATTAAGTGGATTAAACAAATTAATCGAAAAAGACTCAATTAATGGAGAAATAGAAATACCTATTTCATTTGGGCTTCCTTCCATAGGAATTAATGATAATGGGCAGGAATCATTTTGTTGGCTAATAAAATGACATTTTTATTATGATGTAGTATGATGATATGCCCCCGAAAGTGAAACAGATAAAAAAGGACAGTGTGTCATAAAGAGTGCCTCAATCTCATGAATTGTCACAATTCATGAGAACCAGTAAGCGGATAAATGAAAAAATGAACAGGAGCAACGTAGTTTAAGCTTGAATGAGGTCTTTTAAGGGTTTGTCAAGAAGATTGTGTAAAATCTCTGAATCATGAAATCAAATACTTCCAGTCAGAAATTTTATCTTCAAAATAAATCATGAGTTGGGAAAGGATGTTCGACCAGTCTTTAACAGGCATTCTTTCCCATTTTTCAAGGATTTTACTGATTTTCAGGTACAGGATTTTTTCCAATGCGTCTTCAGATGTGAAAACTCCCTTGTTGTTGGTAACCCGCCTTAACTCGGAATTCAGATGATATGCCCCCAGAAGTGAAACAGATAAAAAAGGACAGTGTGTCATAAAGAGTGTCTCAATCTCATGAATTGTGACAATTCATGAGAATCAGTAAGCGGATAAGTGAAAATGAACAGGAGCAACGTAGTTTAAGCTTGAATGAGGTCTTTTAAAATTATACTCCCTGACCCAGTCGAAAACAATATCTTTTATGGTTTTGACAGGCAGTAGATTTAAGTCATATTTATCCAGGCATTCATCTTTGAATCTGGCGTTTAGTGATTCGCTGAATCCGTTTTGGTATGGTTTGCCTTTGTCTATGAATTCATGCTTTATGCGGGAGTTTTTAAGGAATAGATTCAGGTGTTTTTCTCTGAATTCGGGACCGTTGTCAGTTCTGAGTATTCTGGGTCTTGAGTAGGTGTATATTGATTTTTCAATGACCTTTTGAACGGTTGAAGCGGTTATTGAAAAAGATAAGTGTGAAGTCGTCAATCAGGAATAATAGCACAAGTCTTATTCTGAACAAGATTTCGTGATTAATGAGTAATATTCTCACAATTCGTGACAAAAGAAACAAACAAGTGTATAATATTGTGTGAGGTGAGAAAAATGCTCATACAATTCAATTTTGAGAATTTTAAATCTTTTTTGTATGAAACAAGTTTGGATATGGCGGCCGTTAATATCACTGAACATCCTGAAAATCTTATAAACTATAAAAAAGAAGAAAAATATCTCAAAGTAGCCGCTATATACGGTGCAAATGCCAGCGGTAAAACGAATGTACTCAAAGCTTTTTCATTAATGAAATATTGGGTTTTAATGTCATATAAAAAGGCTGCTGGGAACAAAGAAGTCCCACAAAAAAGATTCAGATTCGGAGAAGAAGGAAAGAGAAGTAAGGCATTATTTGAAGTTTTCTTTGAAATTGATGGAAGAGAATATCAATACGGATACAGGGCAGATAACAGAAAAATATATGAAGAATGGCTCTATAAAAGAGATTTTAAATTCAAATCGAAGTATAAACTTATTTTTGAAAGAGAAGGAGAAAAAGTTAATCTAAGCGATGAACTATTGGGGAAAAAAGAATTATTGGATGGTATGGATGAGACTTCTCTTGTTATTTCTGTTTTATCCGGATACAAGATTGATGATATAAGAAATGTGTATAAATGGTTTTTAAAAACAGAAGTCCTTGAATTAGGAGATGTATCGTTTGAGCATCTATTATCCAGAGCTTTACCAATTAATCCAAATAAAAAGGGGAAAGAATATAACAGGTTTATAGAATATGTAAAAACTTTTGATTTAGGTGTGGATGGTCTTAGAATTGAGAAAATTGGTAATTCAGATTCAGATTTAAATGAAGAATTTAACGAAAACAATGTTGACAGATACAGAATTTATGCCCAGCATGTAAATAAAGATACGAATGACGTGGAAGAACTTCCTTTGCATGAGGAATCAAGTGGAACACAAAAGATGATAAGTATTTACAGTTTTTTGGTAAAGGCTTTGGATTCGGGAAGTACACTGTTTATAGATGAAATGGATGCTAAATTACATCCGTTGTTATCGAGATATATTATAAATATGTTTCAGTTTGAAGAAACTAATCCAAAAAATGCTCAATTAATATTTACAACTCATAATGTAAACGATTTGAATAAAGAATTATTCAGAAGAGATCAAATTTGGTTTGTTGAAAAAGATGAAAACGGGATTTCAACTCTTTTCTCTTTGGCAGAATACAAACAAAATGATAAAAAAATACGAAAAGATGCAAGCTATAGGAAGGATTATCTTGCGGGAAGATATGGAGCCATTCCGGATCTTAAAGATTTTCATATGAGTGAATAATATGGCAGATCAACTTTTTAAGAAGAGGCAGGGAAAAAGAAAAGAGAGAAAAAGTGAAAACAGAGAAATGAAGCCATACAGATACTTGATTGTTTGTGAAGGTGAAAAAACTGAACCGAATTATTTTGAAGGATTCAAAGAAGAGATAAATTCTATATACAAAAATCAGGTAGATGTAAAAAAATGGGAAATAGATATTGAAGGAGCAGGAAGAAATACCGAGAGCCTTGTGGAATACGCATCAAAATTAAAACGTAAATCTGTAGTTGAATATGGGAATATATGGTGTGTTTTTGACAAAGATGATTTTACCGATGAACAGTTTAACAACGCAATAGGAAAATGTAAAAAGGACAATTTTAAACCGGCTTGGTCAAATGAGGCTATTGAGCTTTGGTTTTTGTTGCACTTTGAATATCTCAACACCGCAATAAACAGATCAGCATATATTAAGAAACTGAATAAATATTTCGGTAAATTCTCCATTAACAACGGAAAATACGAAAAGAATCTTAAAGATATTTATAAAATCCTAAAAGAATACGGCAGCTGTAAAAATGCCATAGCCAACGCAAAAAAACTTTTTGAAGCCCAGCCCGAAAATTCTTCACCTTCTAAAACGAATCCTGCTACTAAAGTATATGAACTTGTCGAAGAACTTCTGGAAATAATATCATCGATCCTTTGAATAAAAAAAAGAGCGGATTTTGATGATGATCAGATATTATTGATTTATTAGAAAGGCTAAATTTATTTTTAGGTGCGAGGGCGATTCTTCTATGCCTAAACATATTCTAATTAGGTCTTGCTGAACAACAAGAAATCCCAGAAATTCAGTAATGATATATTAACAACAAAGGGTAAAGCAAATTCTTTTTGAGGCAGATTTCTGTCGGAAATCGAGAAAATCGGATATTTTTGACAAAATGAAAAAAATAAACAAAAATTTCAGAGACCTCCGGTAGTAAGCCATGATGTTCATGGTTAAAATGTTCATTCCTATTGACGTTTCGGAGGTTTCTCTGAGTTTCATTTTGTTCAGTTCCAATGTGTATCTTCTCTTCCCTTCTCCGAATTTGCCTTCCACCGCGTTTCTTTCACATGTGTCCAGATATTCAAGTTTTTTGTGCTCTTTCGTCTTTTTTTCATCTTTCGGCGGTCTGCCGAGTCTGGGTCCGCTGAGCCGTATCCCGTGTTCTTTGCAATATTTCAGGTTTTTTCTGTTTCTGTACAGTTTGTCCGCCAGCACTGCCTCGGGATAATATCCGTATTTTGTCCTGTATCGTTCCACGGATTCAATAAGTCCCTGTCCTTCGTTGAAGTTGTCCCAGCTTATCTTTTCTATGCCTGTGAATCCGTCCACTACACTTATCTCCAGTTTGGCTCCGAATTCTACCGGTGATTTTGCCTTTCCCCTTACTATCGGTCTTACCCAGAACTGGCTTATGCTTACTATTCTGTCTTTTATCCGGTGTATCCTGCTTTCGTACATCTGTTTCTGTTGTGTATACAAGGTTCGGATTATCGAAACCGTTTCTGTCTGTTTGTCGTTGAGCAGGTTGTTTTCTTTTAACAGCTCATCCAGTATGTTCAAGTCCCTTCCCAGATACTGTAATTGGCTTTTAATTGCATTTCGTATTCCTCTGTGCCCCGGTCTTTTCGCCGTTGCCAAATATGATTTTCTCGCTTCGAGCCTGTACGTCCTGGGTTTGACTCTTCCGGTTTCTTTCAACTTTTCCCACGCTATGTCTATCATGTTCTCTATTTTTTCTCTGCCTTCGTTCAGTAACGATAAATCAGTTGGATATCTTATGTCCGCTGGTACGCAAGTGGCATCCAACATGAGTTTTCCCTGATTCCCATCTTTTTCTTCTCTTTTTGTCTCTTCATCCGGACAGGTGTTCTGTCCGGATGTTATATCATCGTCGTCGTTCTTCTTTTGAGTTTCCTCACTTCTCATCTTTTCAAGTATCATGTCGTTGATTTCCGCTATTATTTTCACACTGAATCTTTTTCTGAAATGCACCATGGTACTCGCGTCAAACGGTGCTTTTGTCATGAATTCGTTGTATCCCAGAAAATACTGTATATACGAATTTTCCTTTATCATCTGTACTGTTTCACGGTCTGTAAGTTTCAGGATTTGCTGTACCAGCAACGAGCCTATTGCTACCCGGGCTCTTTTAGCACGTCTTCCGTCGTTTCTCTTATTTCTGAATGTCTTAGCATATTTCTCTTCTATTTCTCCCCAGGGTATCATTCTACTCATCTTTACCCAGCGATTATCCGAGTCCAGTTTTATGTTAAAGTCGTTTACAATTCCGTCAAGTTCCTGCTGTTTTAAATTTCTTCCGCTGTACATTTCTCACCTCAGATGCATGACTTTTGCCTCTTTTTGTCACTTTTTCATGCATCTATTATACCATTTTTACCCTCGTGTTCCTCTTTTTATGAGAGTTCCAGAGTTATTCAGCATCCCCTAATTAAAAATCTTCACATGCTCAAATTTCTTTGAACCGAATTTTAAACAGATAGTCTCATAAAAAATATTGAGATTTTAAAATAATTCCGGTTCAACCGTTCAATTTTACCGGACTCACTTGTAATTTTACTCCGGAATATTAGGATGGGGGAATGTTATTCTGACCGTCATTCAGGGAAGTACACACACAGACTCTCAGGCTCGGTGGCATCCTTTCGCAACTCACGATTTATTTTGAAGATAAATTTCTGGCTGGAAACATTTGATTTCATGATTCAGAGATTTTACACAATCTTCTTGACAAACCCTTTAGTTTATTTGTTCTTTTAGTTTTTTAAGTTCTTCTTTGTTTATTTTTGTAGCTTTTAAAATAACCTCATCCGACACTCCAGCTTTGAGAAAGTTTAATATTGTTTCTAATTTCCCTTGCTCAATTCCTTGTTCAATCCCTTGTTCAAGTCCTTGTTCAAGTCCTAATTCTTTTGCATATTCAATCTGTTCCATTCTATCCCTAAGTTCTTTTTCGCGCGCTTCATATAATGCACGTGCCTTTTTATCTGAGTTAATGAATTCCAATACAGTCATCGCTTTCTTTATTTGAGGATTTTTCACCGCCAACACCTCCATATTCTTATTCTTCGGATCCTGTAAGAACAATACCCAATCGATCAGCGTATTGTCTATATTATCCGCATTAATTATTTTGGGCACCTCTATCATATGAATTTCCATTACATCTGTTAAGACGAAAGCTTCTTTATCTTCTCTCAAGTGATATGTTGTATGAAAACTTCTGGTATTTTTTAACAATTCAAAATTCATTATATTTATCGCTATTGTTTTTTCAAGTTTATGGAATCTCTCACCCTCTGTAAGTTGTTGCGTATACAGCTTACTCCAATAGAACAAGGTTCTCTTCTGCATGTTCTTTTGATCCGTAATTTGTACTTCAACATTGACAAAAGAACCATCATCAAGTTTTGCCTTTACATCGAGTATAGAAAGTTTATCCTCTATATATTCTTTAAGATTAAAAGGATCTATGATAGTCAAGTCTTTAATTTTGCTTTCCCCACTTATTGTAGCGTTTAAGAAGTCAATGAGTATTGACTTGTTTACTTCCGAACCGAATATACATTTAAAGGCAAAATCCACCATGGGACTGATGTTCATATCATCCCCTCCTGATTTATTATAACATTTCTTTCCTTCCACGATATCCATACTTAAATTGTATGTTAAAATAAAATATCCTGCCAGCTGGTAACCGGCAGGAGTTAATGTTAGTTGTTGGGAGTTTGACAGATGATGATTCTCATCTCTTTTGCTGTGATCCTCTGTGATTTCTCTTTGCATACTTCTATTATTATTTTCTGTTTTTGAACCATCGTCATCAACCTCCTTTTCTTCCATCCTTTTTTGATGAAGGTATTATATTGCTTTTCTTTCTGGTTCTTTTTTCGGTTGATTTCGTTTTCCTCTTTTAGAAGAAAATGAATACTTTTTCGACAACATAAAATATTTTTAACGATAATGGTAAAATATATTATCTTGAAGATAAGGAGGTTGTCATGAAAAAAATTTTATTGGTATTATCACTATGTTTGTTGTTAATCTCTACAATTGCTTTAGCTGCAACAGAAACTGAAAAAGTATATTCCCTCGACGGTAAAGGATACAGGTACGAAAAAGATGGATGGATTTACGTGCATATCGAAGGCGAACCTTTTGAAAGGGGGTTTCAGCACGGATATCTGGTGGCGGACCAGCTCGCGGAAATCCGGAAGAGTCTCGAATATCTGACCTACTGGGATAGCGGAAAGGATTGGGGATTCTTCGTCGAACAAGCCGAAAAAATGTGGGAATGCCACATCGATTCCGAGATCATGCAGGAAATTTGCGGAATTGCGGCAGGAACAACTTATGCAGGAATACCTTTCACGTGGCAGGAAATAATGGCGTGGAACGGCTACGAAGAACTGATGGACTATTGGTGGCCAACGGAGATGGAACGCACCTACAATAAAATTCATCCCGGTGCCGATGACAGGTGCAGTGCCTTCATGGCTGTGGGAAGCGCCACGAAAGGCGGGAAAATAGTGATGGCCCACAATTCCTTCAACAACTTCGAATGGGGGCAGTTCGCCAACGTGATACTCGATATAGTGCCTGCGGATGGGTTCAGAATATTCATGCAGTCACAGGCCGGATACATACACAGCATGGCCGATTTCTTCATAACCGGCGCCAAGCTCATGGGAACGGAAACGACTATAGGCGGTTTCAAGGAATACGATGAAAGCGGAGCTCCCGAGTTTTATCGTGTGAGGAAAGCCATGCAGTACAGCACCACTCTCGACGAGTTCGTGGGCTACATGCTGTATGAAAACAACGGGGGATACGCCAACACATGGATGGTCGGGGATATCAAGACAAATGAGATAATGAGGTTCGAACTCGGACTCAAATTCTACAAAGTCGACAGGACGAAAGACGGTTATTTTATCGGATTCAACGCCCCGCTTGATCCGAGAATCAGAAATCTGGAATGCACCAACACCGGATATGCGGATATCAGAAGGCATCAGGGCGCGCGGCAGGTGCGGCTTGAAGAGTTGATGGAACAGTATTATTCCGGTATAGATGCTGAAATTGGCAAAGTGGTACTCGGAGATCACTACGATGTCTACCTTCATAAAATCAACCCGTGTTCGAGAACAATAGATGCACATTACGAACTCGATGCGAGGGAGTATATGAGCGAAACCGGCAGACCCCTGCCATTCAGGCCGAGAGGTGCGGTTGACGGAAAAGTATGCGATTCGGATATGGCACTGAATTTCACCATGTGGGCAAGATGGGGTAATTCGAGCGGTACGCCTTTTGATGCGTCCGAATTTCTTGAAGAGCATATTCAATGGGATTATCTCGAAGGTTATCTGATAGACCGGCCGACACAACCCTGGTCGCTTTTTAAAGCAGGGAAATGATAAACTATTTTTAAGTGCATATTGAAAAGAAAAGAAGAAAGCAGAGATCGAAATGGAGGTGTCGTTTCTCCGCTTTCTTCTTCGGTTTTTAATTTTCAATATCCCGTATCCGGATTTGCTATGTCGTTTACTTTTCCGGTTTCTATATATGAAGCAAGGTTTTCCATCGTTTTTTTCACGCCTTCCGATTCGCCTTCAAATGCATCGGAAGCGCAATGCGGTGAAATTATTACGTTATCGAGTTCGTGTATGGGGTATTTGGACGGAAGCTTGTTTTCTCCCGCGAACGGGTAATCATACCATACATCGATTGCGGCGCCTTTCAATATTCTATCTTTGAGTAGTGAAAACAGTGTGTGTTCTTCTATTGTCTTACCTCGTCCGATATTTATGAGAAATTTGTCCTTGAACAGGTGTTTGTTGCTTTCGTTTATGATTCCCCGGGTATTGCCCGTCAGTGGCAGAGTCATGTAGATTATTTCCGAATTGCGCAATGCCGTTTCAAGGTCGGTGGTGATTGCTGCCACTCCTTGCGGTAAATGGGAATCTGCGTTTTTTCTGAATCCAGTGACAACACATCCGAAAGGTTCAAGCAATTTTGCTATTTCACTTCCGATGTTTCCAAGGCCCAGTATTGCAACTTTTTTATTTCGCAGGGAAATCCAGTTCGTGTTTTCCGGGTTTCCGGCGAGAAATCCTCCCCATATTCCGTTTTTGAGTTTTTCGTGGAATTCGCCGACTCTTCCGAGTAATGAGAGAGAAAGGGCCAATGCCCTTTCGGCAACATAGGGGGCATTCCAGTGCGTATTGGAAATAATTATGTTCTTTTCTTTTATTTTTTTTAGAGGAAATTGATTTACGCCCGCAAACGGCACAAAAATCACTTTGAGATTCCCGGATCCTTCTATACATTCTTCTGTAATATGTACCGCAACTACCGCATCGGAACAAATAATTCCGCTGTAATTGACGTCCATGTATTCAAATTCATGCTGCGGGAACCGGGTTTTGATTTCTAATATGCCCTTTTTCCAAAATTCGTTGTCTTTTACCATGAAAGTGGTTTTCATTCAATCACCTATTTACAGTATTCAATATTTATTAGACGTATATAATTGTATTTTATTCGCTCTAAAATGAAAATAACAGTTTCATTTCCGGTAATCATACGGTTTCAAATAGAATTAACCATAAAACGTAAATATTTGCTATACTTTGAGTACTTCAAATTATCCGCGGCATTTATTACGAATTTCCACATGAAATCTTAGAAGCTGCTTTATATCGCTTTTTTGGTTCCAGGAATTCATTGTCGTTTGTTAAGCAAGGTAACGTATTTTCGTACCGGACTGTTTGAAGAATTTTCGAAAGATTGGTATACAACACATCGAATTAACGTGGGGAGATAAATTTGCCGGAAAAAGTGATATTAGTAGGTTTTGGTTTGAAACAAACACCCGATTATGAAATAACCGATTCTCTTGACGAGTTGAAATCACTCGTGAAGACTGCCGGGGGCGAAACTGTCGCCTATCTGACGCAACGGCTTGAGAAAATGGTTTCCGCAACGGTAATAGGCAGCGGAAAGGTTGAGGAGCTTAAAAATCTGGTTGCCGAAAAAGAGGCCCAGATGGTGGTTTTTGACTGTGAGTTGACTCCTTCGCAGCTGCGAAATCTTGAAACCAGTCTTGATTGCAAGGTTCTCGATAGAACGCAGGTTATTCTGGATATTTTCGCACTTCACGCACAGACTAAAGAGGGAAAGCTTCAGGTCGAACTGGCTCAGCTCTCATATCTTCTTCCGAGACTTATCGGGCTTGGGAAAACTCTTTCCAGACTGGGCGGAGGAATCGGCACGCGTGGTCCTGGCGAAACCAAACTCGAAGTGCAGAGAAGGAAGATAAGAGAGAGAATCGGCAGGGTGAAAAAGGATTTGCTGGAAGTTGAAAAACAAAGATCAGTGCGGAGAAGGTTGAGAGTTGAAAAAGATGTGCCGATAATATCCGTCGTGGGGTACACGAATGCCGGGAAATCTTCGCTTATAAAGACACTTTCGAAGGATGACAGCATATACATAAAAGATGCACTGTTCGCCACTCTGAGTCCTGTTTCGAGGAAAATATTCCTTGCATCCGGGAAACAGGTCATAATGAACGATACGGTGGGATTTATAAAAAAACTTCCTCACAGCATAGTGGAAGCATTCCACGCCACTCTCGAAGAGATAAAATTCAGCGATATGGTAATACATCTCGTCGATTGTGCGGATGAGCATCTCGAATCCAAAATAGCCGAAAGCCGGAAAGTACTGGCGGAAATTGATGCGACGGAAATACCTTCCGTCATCGTTTTTAACAAGGTTGACCTGATTTCGGATGAGAAGAAAGAAAAGTTGGGTATGACATATCCGGAATCACTTTTTGTGTCGGCTGAACGGAAGACCGGGCTGAAAGAACTGAACGATTTTATTTGCGTACAGATGTTTGACAAGGCTGCGGAGTCGAAGAAAAGCGATATTTGATTGCTGTTTTGCATACAGCGGAATATCTTTAAGGAGGCACTTATATTGTTAATCAGAGATTCTTCCAGAGAAGAGACTGTAGAACTCATAGACAGGTTCGGTGATTATTGTGATGAATTGACGGGATATCTGATAGAGTATTCCGATGAGATGAAAACTGCTTTCAAGAATCAGTTTATGGGAGCACTTGATATGGGAATGAAACTCAAAGTGGTCGAAGAAAATGATGTCGTAATGGGTGGCATAATGTACATGGAGGAGAGAACCGACAGCATTACCGGTGAAAAAAACGGATTCGTTCTGAACCTTTTGATTTTTCCGGAGTACAGAAGAAGAGGTCTGGCTAAAATGCTTATTGAGCATACCGCTTCCGAACTCAGGGAGAAGGGTATTGAAAGTATCAGGCTGAACGTATTTGCCAACAACAAAGAGGCTATCAGTTTTTATGATAAAATCGACTTCACACCCTACAGCATGATTATGGCAAAAAAAATATAGGTGAAGAGGTTAAATTTTGAAAGATTTGCGTTATTTTTTAAAAACCCGCATAGATCCTGATAATGGATTCCTGGAATCCACCGTGGATATGGAATTCATATCCGAAGAGGAGATTACCTCGCTCAGTTTGTTTGTCCATGAAAATCTTGAAATTAAAAGTGTGGAATCTCGTTTTTTGAGGAAATACAGAGTCAGGGAGAAAGAAGCGGGAGAGATGATATTCGCAAGGGAAGCCTGCAGAATTGATTTCGATTTTAAAAGAAAAATAAAAAAGGGCGAAAAAGTCAATTTGAGAATTGAATATTCTGGCCGTCCGGGTATCATTTCCTCATGTGAAATAAACAGGATAACCGAAGAATTTGTCGAACTCGGGATATTCTCACCCTGGTTTCCGGCCCTGAGTTATTACCAGACTTTCACCTTCGAATATGAGATTGAGATGCCGCCGCAATACAAGCTGAAATCAAACTGTGATCTTGAATTTAAAGATGGCATATGGCATGGCGTGAAAAATACGAAAGCCAGAAATATTTTTATTTTCGCGTCAAAATCTGTGGAAACACATTCCGAAGGACAGGTTCAACTGACTTATGTTCCTGGGTTGAATGAAGAAATAGGTGAGAGATCTTTTGAATATTCTAAGTGGCTTTTCGATTTCTATTCAAAAAAATACGGAGATACATCCGACAGTGTAGAAATCGTTCTGGTACCGAGAAAGAACGGCTGCGGTTATTCTGCCAACGGAATGGTGATACTTGGCACAATTCTGGAAGATGAATCTGACGAACAGGTTATTCAGGATTATTTCAGGCATATCAGCCATGGAATTGCACATATATGGTGGCATCTTGCCGATTCCCGCTCGTATGAAGACTGGCTGAACGAATCGTTCGCCGAATATTCGATGCTGATGGCCGTACGTGAATATTTCGGAAAAATGGCATACAACAGGCTTTTGAAAGAAAAAAGGGAATTGTCAAGAAATCTTCCTCCGGTTATCGGTACAGGCAAGAACAATCCTGAATATTTTTCCGTGGCCTATGAGAAAGGATGTTTTCTGCTTTCCAAACTTGAAAATGAAATGGGATCGGAGCTTTTTGATGGTTTTTTGAAAGTTCTTTTCGAAAATAAAATAAGCAATACCGAGAATTTTTTACGTGAACTCGAAGAATTTGCCGGAGGGTCGTTGCGTGAGAAATTTCAAAAAAAACTCGCGATTTGACAGTTGACATATTAAAAACGGGGGGGACCCCCCCGTTTTCTTAAAATTTGGTATCGTCGACAGAATCGAGCCAGTTGCTTATGAAAGGAATTACCGATTTTACCGTTCCGGATTCGAATGGATTTTTAAGGTTTGCTATTTTTATGAGTTTTGTGAAAGAGTCCGATCCGCCCGCATTGCACAGATTTTTGTAGTCTTCCCAGGCGTTCTGCCTGTCTTCGTTCATCTTCACCCAGAACTGGAAGGCACAAACCTGTGCAAGTGTGTAATCGATGTAATAGAAAGGCATGCTGAATATATGTCCCTGCCTGAACCAAAGTCCGCCCCTTTCGTAGAAATCGTTTTCTTCGTAATCTCTGAATGGCAGATATTTTTTCTCGATTTCCCTCCATTTGGCTTTTCTTTCTTTGGGAGATGCTTCCGGATTTTCGTATACAAAGTGCTGGAATTCGTCGACCGAAACACCGTATGGCAGGAATTCGAGCGCCGAGGCAAGGTGAGAGAATTTGTACTTCATCTCGTCTTCCTCAAAAAAAAGATTCATCCAGGGATATGTGAAAAATTCCATACTCATCGAGTGTATTTCGCATGCTTCAAGTGTAGGCCAGACGTATTCCGGTATTTCGTAGTTTCTGCTTGAATAGACCTGAAACGCATGACCGGCTTCATGTGTCATGACATCTATGTCATCCGAGGTGCCGTTGAAATTGGAGAATATGAAGGGAGCTTTGTAACTTGGTATGAAAGTACAATAACCACCAGATACCTTCCCTTTTTTGCTGAGCAGGTCGAACAGTTCATATTCGGTCATGAAGCTGAAAAATTCATCAGTTTCTTTTGAAAGTTCGGAGTACATTTTCTTTCCATTTTTCACAATCCATTCCGGATCGCCTTTTGGCGTAGCGTTTCCGCTTGTGAATTTCAGAGGTTCGTCATAGTATTTCATGGAATTTATACCCAGTCTTTCCTTCTGTCTTTCCACAAGCTTACAGGCAAGCGGTACGATTTCCTCAAGAACCTGTTGTCTGTAATTTGCAACCATTTCCGCATTGTAATCCGATCTGTGCAGGCGCATATATCCCAGCTCCACAAAATTCCTGTAGCCGAGTTTCTTGGCTATAACAGTTCGGAGTTTGACCAATTTGTCGTAGATTTCATCGAATTTTTGCTCGTTGTCCTCAAAGAATTTCGAATATGCCTCATATGCCGTTTTTCTGATATTTCTGTCTTTGGATTGAAAATAAGCCCTCATCTGGGAAAGGTTCTTTTCCCCGCCGTCAAACTGTATTTTCGCAGAGGCTATGAGTTTGGAATATTCGCTGACAAGTGAATTTTCTTTCTGCATATCCTGTATAACTTCCGGGCTGAAACTTTTAATAGTCATCTCTGCGAAGTTGAAAATGTGGTTTCCCCATTTTTCTTCGAGCTCTTTTCTGAAATTCGATTCGACAAGGAGTTTGTAGAATCTGGATATGATTTCTTCAAAAAGCGGGCCGGTTTCGTCGAAATAATCGTTTTCTTTTTCGTAGAACTCATCCAGAGTGTTTACACTGTGCCTTACATGGCATATCGACATCATGGATTCCACTTCGGATCTGATTGAGTTGATTTTTTTCATTACCTCATCCTGCGTTTCGTAACTTTCAGCAGTTTTAAATTTCTCTAATAGACTGTCAAACTCGGATTTAATACTTTCAAAATCCGGACGTCTGTATTCGAATTCGCTGAACTTTTTCATAGAGCACCCCCGATATGATATTTTTCAATATTTTGGATTATATCACTTATCCATTTTCAAATTAAAATTTTCACTATTCGACTTCTTCTGACCGGGAAAAATATTTAACAAATTGTTCAACTTGACTTTTCCTTCGCGGCAAGGTTTATAATTCGGATACGAAAAATAAATTCGGATGTGAAATTATGTTTTACTCCATAGGCAAATTTTCAAGGATTTGCAGACTTTCTTCAAAAACTCTCAGATATTATGAAAGCATTGGACTGTTGTTTCCGGACAGTGTGAACGCTGAAACCGGATACAGGTATTATTCTTCACGGCAGGTTTACGAAGTCATAGCCGTTGAAAATCTCAAAGAAATGGGTTTTACTCTCAAAGAGATTAAAATGGTTTTGGGCCGCAGCTCTTCGGAAGAGAGGGAGAAAATAGTAAACGATAAAATCCTTGAGCTCAATAGGGAAAAAGAGGAATTGCTTAAAACCATCGATACTCTCGAGCGGGAGAAAAACAACATAGTAAGCGGTATGGGCATTTCCGGCAGCATTGATGATTATGAAGTGCACGAAGGCATTCAATGCGAAGTTACTGTTTTATCGAGAAGAGAAACCGTAAACATGGAGAACATTTCCGGGTTTATAGATGAAATGTTTCGGCTGATGTTCAGAAAGAGGCTTAAACCTACCGGCCCGGTGAGGACTTATTATTACGACGAGGAATTCGATCCGGATAAGGCCGATCTGGAAGTATGTATTCCCGTTGAGCCGAATGTGGCATTGAACGAGTTGGAAATCAAAGGGCCGCACAAAACAGCCTTTACAACCTACAGGGGAAGGTATTCGGAAATTTCGAAAGGCTACGCCGCCGTGATAGATTATGTGGAAAAGAACTCTTATATCGTTTGTGCATCTCCTTACGAAAAATATCTGATCGGTTATGAATCCGGATTGAACCAGGATGAATATGTTACGGAGATTCATTTCCCGATCGGTCGATAATAGCTGAACTCAAAAAAATAAATAATCGGAGGTTTTAAAATGAGAATTCTACAAATCCCTCATAAGGTTTGTGTTGTGAATTGCATGTGGAATCCCGTTGAGGATGTCTATACTATGCATACGGGTTTTTCGGTTCCAAACCATCTGTTCTTTTCGATAAGCGGAATCGGGAATTTCATCTATCTAAAAAACAAGAAAATGCGGTTGAAGAGAACGGTTTACTGGGGAAACGCATTGACCAAAAAAATGTATGAATTCATGACCGAAATAGCGGGTTTCGAGTTTTCCGTGAAGGAGAATATGAAATTCGGAAACATGTTCAAATCTGTTAAGGAACTTATAGATCGCGGAATGCCGGTGGTTCTCGGGGCATTGGATATGTTTCATCTCGAGTATTTCGAGAAATTCTACCACAGATTCCACATTCCGATTCATTATGTTCTCGCAGTGGGTTATGATGAATACTACGCCTACGTTCTCGACTGCGACAGGCAGGAAGTACAAAGAATTTCCATTGAGGATCTGGAAAAGGCACTAGATGTGAACATGCCGGGATACTGCAGAAAAAATACTTTTTTCACGATAGATTTCAAAGAAAAGATAGGCATAGAAGAAATAACCGTCAGAGGATTCAGGAAGAAAGCTCTTTTCAACGTAAATCCGCCTGTGAATATCATGGGAATTCCGGGCATGAGAAAACTCGCTTGCGAAATAGGGAACTGGCATGAAGAAATGTCAGGGGAAGAATATGAAAAGTGTCTCATGAATATGGCTGAATTCAGTGGTTTTCCGCCTATATTGCCTTCGAAGATATCCGGATACGATACGGACGGAGATATCAGCCACAGGGGTGGGACGGATGTTCTCGCAGGGATTTTATACGAAGCGGCAAATATGCCTGGTTTGAGTAATTGGAGAGAAGCTGCGGACAGAATATCGGAATCCGGAGAACTTATTGAGGAGATAACGAACGAAATATCCGATGCCATTTTAAACAGAACCGCAGTATCCAATGCGGTACCGGAAAAAATATCATGTGTTGCGGATTTGCAGGAAAAAGCTTATTCGCTGATAATCGGCTGAAATTGTCTTTGAGTTTTTAAGTACTTTATAAAACATTCCCCGAACCGGCACTTAAAATAAAATAATGTTGTATAATCTCAAAGTGACCTAAAATTAAAACGGGAGGGAATGTTATGGATATCAAAGCTGGTAAGATGACGGAAACAATAATGCAGGAAAAATGGTGGAGCAGTCTGGTGAAGGGGTTGCTTTTGGTCGCTTTCGGAATTCTCACGATTTCATGGCCCGGGCTTACATTGCAGGTTCTTGTATACATAATCGGTGCGATAGCATTTGGATTATCCGCGTATAAATTCTTCCAGATACTGCGATACAACAAGAACAAGGAAGAAAAAAAAGAATCCCTGTCCGTACTGTTTGCCGAGGCCGTAATAGCTGCCATGATCGGCATACTTGCTTTTGCGCTTCCGGGATCCATTGAAGTGCTGATTCTGGTTCTGTTCGGTCTCGGTATGATCTTCTACGGTGCGATCGATTTCTGGCTCGGTTTTTCTCTAAACAGGAAAATGGTATCGGTTTATTATAAGTGGATCATGGTTTTGGGCGGTGTGTTTTCGGTCATAATCGGTATGATTGTGCTTTTAAATCCGGTGGCGGGTTTACTGTCAATTCTCTGGCTCATTTCAACGTATGCGATAGTGTACGGAGTTATTTACGTGGCACTCGCTTTCACCCATCCGAACAGATAAAGCAAATAAAAAGGGATGTCCTAAAACGTTAAAAAAGGCGCAGTGCGCCTTTTTTAATTCATTGGTTTTTGAATCTTTATACTGGTACGTTAACTTCGTGGTAAATATTTAAACGGTATTTTAATGAACAACGAAAATCACATCTTCATAATCGCTTACGGTTACCGAAGCTCCTTCGGTAGGGAACAGAAATGGTACGTTGTTGTTGTCCACCGCCTCGAACCAGTAATGGTATACATTTTTATCACCGTATAGCAGAGGTCTTTCGGAATTGTTTTGTATAGTTGGAGTAGAGAAACCTGTCGGAGCTGCAGCGATTTTCTTTATCAAATTGGTATCGCTTGCATAGCACAATTTCAAAGAACTGAAATCGCTTAAATTCCCCACATTCAAGGTATAAGTTGAAGGAAATGTGATTTCTACTTTTGCTTCAAAGTTGGTTCCGGAGGCGATATAGGTATCCGGTTCTGTTTTTCTGGAAGTTATGCTGTTAAGCTCGAGATCAACGGTTTTAAGTTTTCCGGGCTCCACTTTGAATGATTTGCTACCGTAGCCAAAAGTGCGTGTGGCGGCATATGTGGAACCTGGTAAAGGATTGTAGTCGGTCTGAATTGAATATACATGTACATTGTAGTTTTTGTTGCTTTTAAGTGAGAGATTGAAGGAAGAACCAGGTGCTTTAAATGTGGAAAACAAAACTTCCCCGTTTTTAAAATCGTTTCCCGATTTTACTATTACTTTAAATTGAGACGTTCTGCCATCCACAATCCTTTGAGAAGAATTCTGAGATTCTATCGAAGGAAGGCATATGGTAACGTTGTTTTTAGATTTTATTTCGACCTTCAGAACTGATGTTTCTTTGTTTCTGACAATTATGGTCTTGGAATAAGTGGTCATTATTTCACCTTCAGAATTCTTTGCCACCGCATTGAATGAATACTCACCATCGGGTAATATGAAATAAGTTTGATCTAATTTGGAAACAAAGATATTTTTTTTACTGACTTTTACGGGACCATCAACTGAAAGGTCTAGTGTTTCTATGCTGTTGCCTTCTATCAGCACATTTGGAATGTCGTGGAATTCCACTTTTAGTTTTCCGTTTGAGGATTTAACTGGCTGCTGGTTCATGTATTCACAAGATGCAAGCAGCAAAACTAATACAAGCGTTAAAATCAAAAAAAATTTACTTTTCATACTATCACTCCTTTTTATATGATGGAAATTAAGTTAGCTTAAATATAACAAATTAAGATGAAAAAAAGGAAAAAACAATCTTAGAGGTTTTTTTTGTTCATTGAAAGGTGAATTCCTCTAAAACGACCTTTTCCTTTTGTTATTTATTTGTTAAACCAAAAAACTTTTTATGGAAAATTCCAAATCAATTATAACATAAAAATGTGCATGAAACATCTTATGTTACAAACATAAGCGATAGATTTTTTATTTCTGTTTTTATGATATTAGAATTTTTAAATATATTTTTTTATGGCGATGGTATAATTATTAAGTAAACTTTTTTAATGGAAATGCAATGAAGATCGCTTAAAAAAGCGCTTTGGAAAAGTAATCGATTTTTTCAATAATTCAGTTAATCGTAACTACCGGTGTGTTGTTATTTTTTACTGCTTAAATGATATTCTGGCATATTTAAAATGACAGAGGAATTTATTTATCCACAGCTTTTTCATAATTTGAAACATATTTCGATTAATTTGATTTTCACATTGATAGTAAGTTGATAAATTTAAAAATCCGAAGATTGAGAAGGGGTGAATTATGGATTACGAGATGAGAGTGCTTAAAGATCAAAAGGAATTGAAGCGACTTATAGACCTTGAAATGGAGGTCTGGGGATTTTCGGAAGCGGACAGCGACTCCATACTCACCATGAAGGTGATATCAAATCCCGATATGCGGCTCGGATATTCTTTCGGTGCCTATTCTGAAAATGAAATGGTCGGCGGATGCGTGTTCTTCGCTTCTTTGGATGCCGGAAAAGTATACGGACATCTTGTCTGTTTCAAAGAAGAATTCAGGAACAGAAACATGGGAACACTTTTTATCCGGGATTGTTTCAGACACATGATGAAAGAAGGTGTGAGAAAGGCATTCTGGACGTATGAACCCCTTGATGCGGGAAATTCCTCCGTGTATATAAACAAACTCGGTGGTGCCGCTGTGAAATATATCCCCGATTACATCGAAATAGAAGACAGGATAAACGGCGGAGTTCCACTTGACAGAATGATTTGTGAAGTTGATCTTTCCGAAGCTGATAGCAGGTCCGGAGGGAAAATCGATTTCAGCGATGCTGTCGAAAATTTTCCGATTATAACGGAACATACCGAAATTGAAGAAGAATTCATGCTGCTTGAAATTCCAGGTGACTATAAGAAACTTAAATCGATGAGTTTGGAAAATGCCGTGAAATTCCGGATGGAATCGCGGCGGAAATTTATGGAATGGATAAACGAAAGGGGTTTCATCGGTGAAAAGATAGTGACAGGATTTGAAAACGATTTACGCAGAAATTTCTACCTGTTGCATAAAAGTTTTCAGTAAAAAAAGCCATATGTTAAAATATTGATGGAATTGAGTTTCTGCATTCATAACAACAAGCAAAAGAGAGATGATTATTATTTTTATAAAACACATGTTGGATTTCCTTTTTTCTCTTGTTCTGATAGTTTTAACATCGCCAGTAATGCTTGTGATATGCATTATGATAAAGCTTGAAGACCGTGGACACATTTTCTTTTTACAGGAAAGAGTGGGGAAAAACAGAAAAGTCTTCAAAATAATCAAATTCAGAAGCATGGTAGAAAATGCCACAAGCATGGAAGGCGGTTATGCGATACATGAGAACGATTCGAGAATAACGAAGACGGGCGCTTTTCTCAGAAAAACCAGTCTCGACGAGCTGCCGCAGCTTTTCAACATTATAAAAGGGGATATGAGTTTCATAGGACCGAGACCGCCGCTGACGTTCTTTCCGAAGGATTACCGGGAATATGAAGAATGGGTACTCAAGCGTTTTGAAATGCGTCCTGGAATGACAGGATTGGCTCAGGTCAACGGAAGAAACGACATAGACTGGTATAAGAGGTTCAAATACGACGCGGAATATGTGAAGAATTGGTCTTTGCGACTTGACATGAAGATAATAGTCGATACAGCCAAAACGCTGCTGTCACGCAGGGGAATTTACGGATCCGATCAGGAGGGGAAAAAGTGAAGGATATTTTCGTATACGGAGCCGGTGGTATGGGCAGGGAAATATATGAACTTGTGGAATATATCAATTCCAAAGAAAACAGATGGAATCTGAAGGGGTTCATAGATGACGGAGAAATGGATGTCACACCCGAAGGGCATCGTGTTTTCGGCGGTATCGATTATCTGAAATCCATAGATCATCCGGTCGATGTCGTTATGGGAATTGCCGATACAAAAATAAAAAAGAAACTCGTGGAGAAATTATACGAAGCGGAAAATATTTCTTTTCCGACCATAATACATCCTTTTTCCAATGTGTCCGGGAAATGCAGAATGGGAAAGGGGTGCATAGTAACTTACTCCTGTACCGTGGCTACAAACGCGGAGCTCGAGGAATTCGTGTTCATGAACATAGGAGCAAAAGTCGGACATGATACCGTTATCGGAAAATATTCCACTCTGATGCCGGCGGTAAACATTTCCGGTTGCTGTATCTCGGGGGAAGGAGTACTTTTCGGAACCAATTCAAGTGTGATACCTGGCAAAACGATAGGCGACTATTCGGTGGTAGGTGCGGGGACCACCGTATTCAGAAATGTTCCCGAAAGAGTCACGGTGCTCGGTAATCCGGGTAAAATATTCAAATTTTAAACTGTGGGGTGCGTTATGAACAAAGAAGATGTGTTTCTCGAAAAAATCGCTGATATTCTGGAATGTGATGCGGATAACATAGACATGAACACGGATTTCAGAAACGATATAGAAGACTGGGACTCTCTGAAGGGATTTTCCATGCTGATAATGTTTGAAGAAGACTATGACAAAAAAATCAGTGTCGATCGTTTTCTGGAATGCAGGAAAATAAAAGACCTTTATGACGAAATGACGAAATGAGTTGATTGTATGCCGTTTACAAGGATATCCGGTGTGAGGTTTGAATCTGTAAGTGCCTGTGTTCCGTCGAATACGGTTGACAACATGCAGTCGGGCGGAATGCTTTTTTCCGGAAATGAATTGAAAAATGTTTTAAAAGCCACGGGAATTGAAAAAAGGAGAATATGCAAAAATAGCGGTACCACCGCATTAGATCTGTCTTTGAAAGCTGCCGAAGATATATTTGAAAATACAGGCTTAGGAAAAGATGAAATCGGAGCGGTTGTATTCGTGACCTTCACGCCTGACAATCAGATGCCGAACAACGCCACACTTGTTCAGAAAAGACTCGGACTGAGTAATTTCATACCGGCTTTTGATATAAATCTCGCCTGTTCGGGTTATGTTTACGGGTTGTGGGTTGCTTCCATGATGGCCGTGAATCTGAATAAAAAGGTTCTGTTTCTCGACGGGGAAAAGCAGAGCCATATCACTTCTCAAAATGACAAATCCACCGCATTGCTCATGGGCGATGCGGGAAGCGCCACGGTGCTTTCACCGGCAGGCAAAAACGGTTGTGAATGGTTCTTCTCTTTCGAAACCTACGGAGAGGACAGGGAAGCGCTGTACATACCCGCCGGCGGTGCCAGATCACCGTTGAAGAAAGAGGATCTGGAATACGTTGAAGACGAAACCGGGTCGAGCAGGAGAAATATCGATATCAGAATGGACGGTATGGAGGTGTTCAGGTTCGTAATACAGAAAGTGTCCTCCAACATAAAGAACATAATGGAAGACACGCGAATAAATGAGCAGGATGTGGATTTTTTCGCATTTCATCAGGCGAACGAATATATGCTCAGACAGATTTCCAAAAGGAACAACATCCCGTTTTCGAAAGTACCCATAAGCATAGACAGATACGGCAATTCCAGTTCGACTACTGTTCCGGTGACGATTTGCTCCGAGAGAAAAGAACAAATCCGCGAAACCCGCAACAGGGTGCTTTTATCCGGCTTCGGAGGCGGACTTTCGATAGGCACCGGGATCATCGACATGGATAAAGTATACTGCGGGGGAATTATCGAATATGAAGAATAAAAACATCGTAGTCACGGGAGTAACGGGTGGTATCGGAGGCAAACTCGCTTCGGAGATTATTCGCCTCGGAGGCAATGTTTGCGGTGTTTCGAGAAAAGTTATGAAACGTGACGATTTTCCGGCCGGAGAGGGTAGTTTTAAACATTACGAATGTGACCTGTCCGACCTTGCGGGTATAAAGGAAATTGCGAAAAAAATAAACGGGGAATCCGGACCCGTTGACGGGCTCGTACATTGTGCGGGTATTGAAATTACGGCACCGCTGCATCTGAACGATTACGAAAAATACTTTTCGATGTTCAGGGTTAACACCTTTGCCGCATTCGAGCTCGTAAAACATTTTTCCAAAAAGGAATATTACGGCGAAAACGCTTCCTTTGTGCTGATTTCAAGTCTGTCCGCACACGAAGGTGCTCGGGGCAAATCAGTTTACGCCGCTTCGAAAGGTGCACTGGAGGGATTTTTGAAGCCCGCGGCCAAAGAGCTGCTCAAAAAAGGAATCAGATTGAACATGGTGACCCCCGGGATCGTGAACACCGCCATGAATCAAAGCTATTTTGAAAGACTCAGCGGGGAGCAGCTGGAAAATCTGAAAAGCGGATATCCCCTTGGAATAGGAGAACCGGGTTTTGTAGCGGACAGCATTTTGTTTCTGCTTTCCGAAAAGGCACGATGGATTACCGGGCAGAATATGCTTCTCGACGGGGGGCATTTAATAAATTCGTAGGAGAGAATGATGAGTATGAATTATGAAGCTATAATAATTAAAATCGCTTCCGATGTACTGGGTGTAGAACCTGAAAAAATAAACATCGACGGCAGCAAGGAGAACATGGAAACATGGGATTCGTTCGCACACCTTGCGTTGATTTCTTCGATAGAAGAAGAGCTCGGAATAAACATCCCCTTTGAGAAAATATCGGAGATTAATTCCATCCGGGACATACTTGCGATAGCCGAAAATCAGAACGGTGAATGACATGAAAGCGGCTCTTCTGACAAACATCAACCTTGAATTTGCCGCGAGACAGCTGAAAAACAGCGGCGGGATGTCTCTACTGACACCGGACGGCTACGGTAACTGGGCACAGCCTCTCATTGACAGAAACAGTTTCGTGTACACCGAGAATGTCGAATCGGTTTTCATAATCCTGGATACCCAGGAACTGCTGAGGGGACGGAATGGCCTGGATGAATGCAGAACCGAAATTGACGGGGTTATGAACATATTCCGGAATTTTATGATATCGGAAAAAAACAGAAAGGTTTTCATATCAAGCTCGCATATGAAAAACGACCTGATTTGTTCGCTCAAGAGTGCTGGAATCGGCCTTCTCCTGGAGAGTCTGTGGAATACCGGACTTCATGAATTGAACCGGGGATTCGAAAATCTGTTTGTGTTTCCTTTAAACGAAATTATACAGAAAATGGGTACGGACGAATTCTATTCCGATAAGATGTGGTATCTCGGCGGGATGAAATACTCAATGAAAGCACAGAATAAAATAGTCGCGGAGATGAACAGGATCAAAAAGGCACTTCAGAAGAAGAGAAAAAAGTGTTTGGTTCTGGATCTGGACAACACCTTGTGGGGCGGAGTGATTGGGGAAGACGGCGCCGACGGCATAGAACTCTCCGAATTCAAAGAGGGTGCGCGGTACAAGGATTTCCAGAAGCGAATAATGGAAATAAAGAATCTCGGTGTTCTGCTCGCCATATGCTCAAAAAACAACTACGACGACGCGATTGAAGTTATTAACAGCCATCCCCATATGGTGCTGAAAGAGGAAGATTTCGTCTCGTTGAAAATCAACTGGGAACAAAAGGCTAAAAACATTTCGGAAATTGCTTCGGAGCTGAACATAGGCACGGATTCCCTCGTGTTCATAGACGACAATCCGGTTGAAAGAGAAAGTGTCAGAATGCTGATGCCTGAAGTTGCGGTGCCGGAATTTCCGAAAGACACCGCAGAACTGTCGAAATTCATCAGGGGAGTATACGAAGAATATTTCTACACCGTCGATTTCACCGATGAGGACAGGAATAAAACGGAGATGTACAGGCAGAACAATATGAGAGAGAGAGAAAAATCGGCAGCGGGCGATCTGGAATCTTTTCTGAAAGGGCTGCAGACCGAGATAGCCATCGGCTTACTGAAGCCCGGTGACGTTAAGCGGGCCGCGGAATTGACCCAAAAAACGAATCAGTTCAATCTGACTACCAGAAGGTATTCCGAGGAACGGATAAGGAATTTTATGGACTCGGATGAATACAGGGTGTATATGGCTTCAGCGAAGGACAAATATGGGGACAACGGAAAAATCGGGTTGGTGATAGCTAAGCTTGAAGGTGACAGTGCCTTTGTAGATACCTTCGTCATGAGTTGCAGAGTCATGGGAAGGTATATCGAAGAACAGATTATCGGATTTGTCGAAAACGACCTGAAAGAATCCGGAATAAGGATTATAAAATCGGAGTTCATACCGACCGGAAAAAACAAACCCGTATGTCTGCTTTATGAAAACCTGGGATATTCAGTCGAAGAAGAAAGCGATAGCGGAAAAAAATACACGATATCCATTGCAAACATACCTGAAAGAAAGAAATACGGAAAGCTGGTTATAATATGAAATTGCATCATATAGGCTACGCGGTTAAAAGCATCGAGAAATCCGAAAAGGCTTTTAAAGCTTTGGGATATGAAACCGAAGGGAAAACGGTAGATGATTTGAGGCGGAATGTCAGGATAAAATTCATAACACTTGAAGACAACGTCGTGGAGCTCATAGAGCCCATGAATGAAAAATCTCCGGTTTGTAATCTGCTTAAAAAGAACGGAGCCATTCCGTACCATTTATGCTATGAAGTGGAAAATATTGCGGATAAGATAACCGAACTGAAGAAAAATGGTTTCATACTCATTTCCGGTATAGGACCGGCGCCTGCAATAGACGGCTATCCCGTGGCTTTCATGTACGGTGCGGAAATCGGCGTGATTGAACTGCTGTCGAAAAAATGAAACACGTATACGGTTAATCGGTGCACAGCTTATTGTGCACTGAAAACAAAATACTGAATGACTTTCGGCATGAAACGGAGAGTATTTGATCATTGCTGTTCGATAAAAATCTTTTTATGAATACCGATCTTCGCAGAGTGAAATTCTATTAAAACCGGATAATTCAAATTGAATACGTAATAATTTAATAAAAAAATGTTATATTAAATTGGTTTATGTTTAGTTTATTTCTTTTCGTATAATTGAAATGTGGTGAGGATATGAGCAATGTCGATTATGAGAAATTGATTCGTAATTCTCCGATGGGGTATGCCTATCACAGGATAATATGCGACGAAGACGGCAACCCGTCGGACTACGAGTTTATCTACGTGAATGAGGCTTTCGAAAAACTCACCGGTTTGAAATTCGCCGATATAAAAGGCAAAACCGTAACTGAAGTGATTCCGGATATAGAACGGGATGAATTCGACTGGATAGGTTTTTACGGCGAGATAGCGCTGGAAATGAGTGAAAAAAGTTTCAGACAGTATTCGAAACCTCTCGGGAAATGGTATGAGGTTCACGTGTTTTCTTCCGAGAAATATTACTTTTCCACACTTTTTGTAGACGTAACCGAAGAAAAAAACAACGCGGAAGAACTGGAAAACTTTTTCTCCATAAACCTCGATTTGCTTTGCATAGCCGATACACAGGGGCGTTTTCTCAAACTGAACAGGGAATGGAAAAACGTACTCGGCTATTCGCTTGAAGAGATGGAGGGTAGGAGCTTTCTCGAATTCGTACACCCGCTTGACATGGACTCGACGCTCGAAGCCATTAAAAAACTTGAAGGCCAGCAGGATATTCTGAATTTCGTTAACAGGTACAAATGCAAAGACGGATCTTACCGCTACATAGAATGGCGGTCGCATCCTATGGGAGACAAGATATATGCTGCCGCAAGGGACATCACGGCCAGTAAAGTCATAGAGGAAAAGCTTAAATCCAGCGAAGAGAATTTCAGAATCTTTTTTGAAACGTTCAACGATATCATAATAATATGTGATTTGGAAGGCAAAATATTCTACACGAATAAAATGGCACTTGAAAAGCTCGGATTCACGGATGGAGAATTAAAAGGCAGGACTATCACAGATATTCATCCGCCCGAAACAAAAGATGCGGCAGAACGCATTTTTTCCGAAGTTCTCGCAGGGAAGAGGAATAAGTGCCCGCTGCCTTTGATTACGAAATCCGGGAAACACATACCCGCCGAAACTTATATCTGGTTCGGAAAATGGAACGGAATAGAATGCATATACGAACTGGTGAAAGACCTGAGCTCCGAGCAGGAAGCGCTCAGGAAATTCGACAGGATTTTTCACAAAAATCCCGTTTCCATGGCGCTGAGTTCTGTAGAAAGCAGGACTTTTACCGATGTGAACCAGACATTCCTTGACAAAACCGGGTTCAAAAAGGAAGAGGTTATCGGCAAGGCCCCTTGTGATCTCGGATTGTTTCTGGATGAAAACACCAACAACAGGATAATAGAACTGCTCAGAAGTGGTAAAAAACTGCATAATTTGGAAATAAAGACCAGAACCAAGGACGGTCGCATACTGGAAGGACTGTTTTCGGGAGAAATCATCGAAAACAAGGGTGAGAGTTATCTGCTAACGGTCATGATAGACATAACGGAAAAAAAGAACATGGAAAGGGAACTGATACTCGCCAAGGAACAGGCCGAATCCGCAAACAAAACCAAATCCGAATTTCTGGCGAAAATGAGTCACGAAATACGTACACCGCTAAACGGAGTGATAGGGTTTTCCGATTTACTCGGAAATACGAGGCTGGATAAAACTCAGCGGCAATACGCAGACAACATCAACACCTCGGCGCTCTCACTGCTCGGAATAATCAACGATATACTCGATTTTTCAAAAATCGAGGCCGGAAAACTCGAACTTGAAATGGTAAAAGCCGATATAAACGAAATAATCAACGATACGGTGGATATATTGAAATTCAGCGCTTCCAAAAAGAATATAGAGTTGCTGTTGAACATAGAACCCGGAATACCGAATTATGCGATGCTCGACCCGGTCAGATTGAAACAGGTTCTCGTAAACCTCCTGGGAAATGCGGTGAAATTCACCGAGAAAGGTGAAGTGGAACTCAAACTGAATTTCGAGAAAAAAGACGAAAAAACCGGTATATACGATTTTTCGGTACGTGACACCGGTATAGGCATTTACGAAGACCAAAAGGACAATCTGTTCACCGCATTTTCACAGGCCGATAGTTCGACAACCAGAAAATACGGCGGTACCGGTCTGGGCTTGACAATAAGCAATTCTCTGGTAAAAAAAATGGGTGGGGAGATTAATCTGAAAAGCCGACCCGGAGAAGGGGCGATATTCTATTTTTCGATAGAAACCGAGTATTTCTACGGCGATCCGGAATTGCATCGGGAAATAGATGAAATACGAAGAGTTATGGTCATAGACGACAACGAAAACAACAGAATGATACTCGAGCATAATTTCAAATACTGGGGCATAAACTGTGTCGGCTTCGACAACGGGTACGATGCGGCCGAACACCTCGAAAAAGACGATGGTTTCGATGTGGTTATAGTGGATTACCATATGCCCGGTCTGGATGGATTCGGCACCATAGACATGATCAGGAAAAATCTCGGCGGTGATACTCCCAGGATGATAATGCTGCAAAGCTCTTCGGAAGATGCTTCTTTTCACGATAAATGCCGGGAATATGGAGTAGTGTTGAACCTCGTAAAACCGGTGAAATTCGACGATCTCTACCGTTATTTAAAGAGAGGACACGGAATCGCGGAAAATGCTCCAAAAAAGCTTTCCAAAAGCCGGCTGCTTATCGAAAGTGGAGAAATAAGCCTGTTGATCGCGGAAGACGTGGACATAAACATGCAGCTGGTCAAGGCGATAATCGGTGATATGTTGCCGAACGCGAATGTTTACGAAGCCGCAAACGGTCTGGAGGCATTGGAGATCGCTGTCTCGAAGAAACCCGACATAGTACTTATGGATGTTCAGATGCCTGTTATGAACGGTCTGGATGCCACTCTGAAAATCAGGGAACATGAAAGGATAAACGGCGGGCATGTTCCGATAATAGCTTTAACCGCCGGCGCGATCAGGAGCGAGGAAGAAAAATGCCTTAAGGCCGGGATGGACGATTTTCTGAGTAAACCGATTTACCAGGACAGGCTGTACGAGATCCTGAAAAAACACATAGGCAATTTAATAGGAAAATCCGTGATTTCACAATATAAGGAGTATAAAACAGGCCTGAGAAGTTCCTGCCTGATAAATGTAGAAGGTGTGGACTATGAAGAAGGGTTGAGACGAATGCTTTCGAACGAAGAAATGTACAGCAGCTTGCTCGAAGAATTCAAAGGCGAATGTGGCAGGCTTTCAGCAGAGCTACGAAAAGCACTGGAGGAAAATGATATTAAAACCGCCACAAGGGCGGTACATACCTTGAAGGGGACCGCGGCGAGCCTTTCGGTGTTCGGAGTCAGGGAGAAATCCGAAAAGCTTGAAAAAATGCTGTCGGGAAAAGATACCGTTTCGGTCAAAAAAGCATTCGGCGAGCTTTTCCGCGAAATTGAAGTTTTCGTAAATTCGATGGAAGAATTCAGAAGAAACTGTTCATCGCGGGCAGCCGGGGTACCGGGCAGGAAAGAATTCGTGAATTCATTGAGGGAATTATACGGTTTCGTTTCTTCCTATGATCCTTATTCCCTCGAGCTATGTGATGCCATGGTTCAAATCGCCGATGAAAGTGACGATGTTTTCTTTTCACTGGTCGATGAAATAAAGGATTTCAATTTCGGCACGGCGAAAAAAATGATTGAAGACTACGCCAAGTCTAAAAAAATCGGTTTGGAGGGGAAAGATGCTTGACGAAAAAGCCGCCGTGATTCTGATAATAGATGACGAACCGGTAAATATAAAACTCCTTTCCGGTCTTTTAAGGGATAAATACGCCATAATGGCTGTCAACAGCGGGAAAAAAGCCGTTGAAATGATTAAAAGAGGGAATGTTCCCGACCTGATACTGCTGGATATAATTATGCCTGAAATGAGCGGTTACGATGTATGCGAGCGCCTGCAGAAAGACGAATCGACCAAAGACATACCGGTGATATTCATTTCGGGCATGAATCAGGATGAGGACGAAGAAAGGGGACTTAAAATGGGTGCTGTGGACTACATAACGAAACCTTTCGTTCCCGCAGTGGTGCTTGCGAGAGTCGATACGCACATAAAACTTTCAAAGGCCCTCAAAGAACTCAAAATGCTGTACAGGCTCGCACTTGAATCAAATCCCCTGACGGGTCTGCCCGGAAACAACGCCATAATGAGAGAAATAGAGAAATCTCTCGAAGAGAAAAATGGAGTATGTGTGATGTATCTGGATCTGGACAATTTCAAGGCGTACAACGATAAATACGGATTCGCTATGGGCGACAGGGTTATAATGTTCACGGTGTCGCTTATGAAAAAACTCACAAGAAATATTTCCGATCCGTTTCTGGCACATATAGGCGGAGATGATTTCGTGGTAATACTTCCGTCGTATTCATATGTCGAATTTGCCGAGAACTTCATTGCCGAGTTCGACGAAGGCATAAAATCCTACTACACACCGGAAGACATAGAAACCGGGAAGATAATTTCGATAAACAGAAAAGGAGAAATACAGGAATTTCCCATAATCACCGTCAGCATTGCCTGTGTGGATCTTGAAAACACGGGCTACAGTATATACCTTGAGGTCAACGATGCCTGCACGGCCTTGAAAAAACATGCCAAGAACACTGAGGGCAGCTGTTATCTGGTTGACAGGAGGAAAAACTGAAAATACCTTGGAAAGCCGTTTGCCAATGTCTTACTTGGAAGACAAAGTTTTTCTCAGTATTTCCTTCTTTTCATCGTCTCTCATGAGACCTTCCCAGTTGAAAATCATAATGCCTTCGGAAGGCTCACTGAGCGAATTTTCCAGAATCCTTTCGAATTCTTCGCCGCTGACTTCCGGTTCGCGGTAACATTTGTTGGCCTGAATCGTGGCTATTAATCCACAACTCCGGGCTTTCCTCGCTGCAAATTCCGAAAGTACCGATTTTAGCCATAGAAAATCCCTTTTCAGCATCGGCGAATACAGCATGGGTGAAATGTAATCCAAATGTTCGGACATCATTTCCACACTCTGGCCCACCCTGCTTTCCAGCGCACCTTTAAAATCATTTTTTCTCCATGGGATCAGGTGAGAGGCGAGAAACACGTTTTCATCGGCTTCCCTTATCATTTCGCGTATCGATTTCAGTTTTCGCGCTATCAGGGAACATTTCCATTCAGTCCATTCGCGAAGATATCCATTCCTGATTTTTCCGGCCGTCATGGCGATGTCTCCGTTTTTTGAAGAAAAACCGTATCCTGAATATTTCGAGAAATTTTTCAGGCAGCTTTCACAATAACAGGTGTCCGGTATGTTTTCGATATCCGTGCTTTCGAATATATTTTCCCAAAATACGAAAAATCTGATGAAATCAAGATAAACCCCTTCCACCCGGTATTTCAATATGATATTCCTCAACTCGTTCAGCTTCATGTCGAAATAATCGTCCCTTGAGGGACATACGAAATGCGACCAGCTCTCCGTGGCTTTTTCACCTTTATCGGTAACGGCATAGTATCCGGGATTTTTTTCGAGAAAAGAACGGTTGAAAAATACCGGAAAATCGACGTATACCGGAATTCCGTATCTGTCGGCCGTGCTTTTGAAATTCCCGGTCTCAAGCACGTTTTGCACCGTAACTACGTAATCGAATCCAATACGTTTAATCTCGTCGAAAAAAACCTCGAAATCGGCTTCTTTTTGATGGAACAGTATTCCAGCCCTGCCGTTTTTGTTCATGTTATCTCTCCTTATTATTTAATGTTTTTATTCCCTGATACGTCCGATAAATATGGAGTTCCGAGGTCGAAATAAATACGGTGATGCGGGGTTCTTCGCTATAAGTAGTGTTTTCTTCCGAATTGCGAACGAACACAATCATTCTTCGGACCGTATGATATTATATCTTTTTTTAACTCTCAAACCTTAATCAACGCTTTTAAATTATGTTATAATCATGAGTCCTTACCTTTAATTTACATTCCTGAATACCATTAATAGGTATTTAAAGTTGGAGGGAAACATGGAGGAAAACATATCTTCTGAAGAATTTGAGAAATATTCAAAAGTCGTATCGTCCGTATACGAAGAACTGCATAAAGTCATAATAGGTCAAAACGATATGCTCAAAGGAATTACCATAGCCCTTCTGGCAAAGGGGCACATACTCATCGAAGGTGTTCCGGGGTTGGCAAAAACACTTGCCATAAGCACTTTTGCGCGTATTGTGAACCTTTCTTTCAAGCGTATACAGTTTACACCGGATTTGCTGCCGGGAGACATCACCGGTACGCTGATTTTCAACATGAAGCGGGAAGAATTCATTGTGGAGCAGGGCCCCGTGTTTGCAAATTTCATTCTCGCCGATGAGATAAATCGTGCACCTGCAAAAGTACAATCGGCATTGCTTGAGGCTATGCAGGAAAAACAGGTAACCATAGGAAAAGAAACCCATATGCTGCCGCGACCGTTTTTGGTCATGGCAACACAGAATCCAATAGAACAGGAGGGTACATATCCGCTTCCGGAAGCGCAAACCGACAGGTTCATGATGAAGCTCAGAATATCTTATCCGTCTCCCGAAGAAGAATTGCGGATATTGGATATCAAGGGAAATGACGAAGACGCCAGGTTGTCGGTTATCATGGATGTCGAAGAGATAAGGGAATTACAGTCGGCCGTGAACAAAGTGCATATAGACGAGAAGCTGAAAAAATACATAGTGGATATAGTTTATGCCACGAGAAAGCCCGAAATGTACGGTCTTGAAATTCTCTCCCCGCTTGTAAGATTCGGGGCGTCACCACGTGGAAGCATTTCGCTTCTTAAAACTTCCAAAGCCCTTGCCCTTGTAAACGGCAGGGATTATGTCACGGCTTCGGATATCAAGGAAATGTCGTATCCCGTGTTGAGACACAGGGTATTGCCTTCTTTCGAAGCGGAAGTCGAAGGCGTTAATTCGGAAGATATTATCTCCAGGATACTCAAGGCTTTAACGGTGCCATGACGGAAGGCGTTTTAATTGACAAGAGATGAAATAATTAAAAAAGTCCGAGATATAAGAATTCAGACAAGCAAAAAAGTCTCATCAAGCCTCATCGGAAGTTATCATTCGGTTTTCAGAGGTCAGGGCATGAGTTTTTCCGAGATAAGAAAATATTATGCCGGCGACGATGTCAGGTTTATATCGTGGACTTCTACCGCCAAAAACAGAAAATTGTACGTGAAAGATTATAAAGAGGATAGATCGTTGAATCTCATTTTTGCGGTGGATTGTTCAAAGACGATGGAGTTCTGGAGCAGAGACATCACTAAAATGGAGTATGCTGCCGAAATAATAGCTTCGCTGTCTTTTGCGGCTTTAAAAGTTGGTGACAGGATAGGCGGAGTTTTTTTCAACGAAACCGTGGAAGAATATATAAAACCGGTTTCGAGTTTTCGTGCGGCTCTTTCGGCGATTGACAGGACTTTGAGCATACAGACGAAGGGGAAGGCCGACTATTCGCTTGTGGAAAACTTCCTGAGGGGTATATTGAAAGATACATCGGCGATAATATTTTTTTCGGATTTTCTGATGAATCCCGATATAATACTCAATTCTGCGAAGTCATTGCAGAGACTTAATGTAAAGCATCACGTCATTCCGGTGATGATTCTCGACGCCGTCGAGATATCAGGTCCTTTTTTGGGAGCTTACAGGGTATTGGACCCCGAGAGCGGGAAAGTCAGGAATGTGTTGTTTTCAGAAAAAAATATGTTTCTTTACAAAAAAAGGATTGAAGAACATATCTCCACGGTTAAAAAGATTTTCAGCCAGCACGGTTTGGAAATAATCACAGTTGTTTCGGGTGAGGATTATGTTAAAAAATTTTCTCTGTATTTCAAAAAGAAATCCGGGAATATATAAGAATATTCTGATATTCTTCTGTGTTTTATCTCTGGCATCAATATGCTTTTCTGCGATTCCCTCACCTGTTTCGGTGGGAGTTGCGGTCGATAAATCGGAGATAAGGGTAGGGGAGGAAATATCGCTGAAAATAAACGTTATCACCGAAAATGATCCCGGGAAAATTCACCTTACCGGATATGAAAAGCTTCTTACGGATTTTGATTTAGTCGACTCCACACATACGAGCCACGAAATATCCAGGCATAAGTATGAAAACACTTCGGTTTACAGGCTTAAAAGTCTTAGAACAGGGGCATATGAGACCGCCGTTCTCAACGTATATCTTGAAGATACCCTTATAGCGACTTCTGCGATGATATATCTGGATGTTTATAAAAAAAGAGAAGAATTCGGTTTATCCGGTGAAAAAATACGTATGCTGGAAAAATATCCGCGATATTTAATGCCTGCATTCGTCTTTTCGTCAGCGTTGCTTGCGTTATTATGCGCGTTCAGAATTTACGGGATGATGAAGACAAAGGGTAAGATATTTGCCGAAAAAACAAATTCGTATAAGGTTGAAGCCAACGATATTTTAAAAGAATATTCGGAGATGAAGAGAAAATATTCCAGGGTCGCATCATCGGAGGAGATAAGGGAATTTTATTACGATATGTCGAGGATGCTGAGGGACTACGTCGACAGAATATACGGTATAGATCTCATGGAGAGCACACCGAAAGAAGCCGAAAATATATTCATGATTTCAAATGAATTCACACCGTCCATCGAAAAGAGAATAGTGCTTTTCATGGAGAAATGCGACAGCATAAAATATTCAAAAAAGGAAGTGGGAAAAGCCGAATTGAGAGCCGATTTCGATAAATTTCAGAGATTGTTCAAAAGGGTTTTGAAGGATATGGATTCGGATATTGAAGGAAGTGCAACATGAAAATTCTGTATCCCGTTTCCTTTTTACTTTTGATTGCGGTGGTTTTAATTCCTGTTTTTTCAGCCGTAAAAAACAGGAATAAGCGCTTTGATTTTTCCGCTGCAAAATTTCTTTTTGAAATCGAAAAGGATAAAACGAATCTGAAGATGATTTCCAACTTCATGAAATATCTGGCACTGGTATTCTTAATAACGGCTTTGGCAAGACCGGTTACGGTTAAATACATAGAATCTGACATTCAAAAATCCGCACTGGATATAATGTTCTGTGTCGATATATCAACTTCCATGCAGGAAGAAACGAATGGCTTATCTACGGGGATAGAAATTGCCGGTGACATTCTGTACGAATTATCCAGGATAACCGGTAAAGAAAGAACCGGACTCGTCGTGTTCGCTTACAGTGCGTACACTGTAATGCCACTCAGCTTTGACCATAATTCGATAGAATATTATGCGGTGAATTTGTACCAGTACCCCGGTACTATTCAGGACGGAACCGCCATCTGGGATTCAATAATGGTTGGAGCGAACAGGCTTGACGCACAATCGGGCACGTCAAGAGCGATAGTCGTCATAACGGATGGAGACAACAATTCGGGCATTTCGGTGCCTTCCGAAGTGAGCGGGTATTTACTGGAAAACGGTATTCGCCTGTATTGCGTGAACATAACCGCAAACAGAACCGAACAAACTTATCTTATAGAAAGCACCTGCGAGCAGACAGGAGGCAAATTCTTCATTTTGAACTCTTCTTCGTCTGTTGAGAAAGTTTGGAATGAGATAAAGAAACTCGAAAGAGATAAAATAGTTCAAACCGAATATTTTGAAAACTACGTAGACCATTATCCCGTATTGCTGATTTTTGCGGCAGTTTTTCTCGCTTTAGCGGTTAATATAGAATTCATATCATGTAAGGGAGTGATACTTTGAATTTTGCAAACGAAAATTCTCTGATATTGCTGCTCGCATTGCTGCCGCTGATAATAATACCGTTTTTCAAGATATACAAAAGCCGTAAAGAAGCCGGGGTTTATTTTTCCGATGAAGCATTCAGAAAATTTTTCCGCGGCTATTCATTCGGTAAAACCGGTTTTAAAGCTTTACTGCTGTGTGTTGCACTGTTTTGCTGTACGTTTTCTATTTCATCCCCTTATGCCGGTTCAACTCTCATAGCTGTTTCGGCCGCCAAAACGGATGTGATAATCGCAGTCGACACAAGTCTTTCCATGAATTGCGAAGATGTTCTTCCAAACAGATTTTCAGCCCAGCTGAGAGAAATTCATTCCGTACTCGAACATAAAAATATGAGAGTGAGTCTCATGCCTTTTTCTTCCTCCACAATCATGCTGAGCCCTTTTACCGAAGACAGAGAAGCGTTGAAAATGTTCATGATGTCTCTGAAAACAGGCTTTATAAAAAATACCGGTACGGATTATGAAGCTCTTTTCACACGAATAATAAGCGAAATAGACAATCTTGAGAGGGTGCGCAGGAAAAACGGTGTGGAGATAATCCCTCCGAGAATAGTTCTTATATTTACCGATGGAGAATCACAGCGATATCCCGATGCGGATTTGATCGAAGCTGTCAAATCGCGTGGAATTGAAGTGTGGATTGAAGTGGTGGCAACCGAAAAGGGTGGGAAGATACCGGTTTATGACGAAGATAATTCTTTTTTGGGTTATTATGAAACGGATTACGTTTCAAAGCCGGATATCGATAAATTAAGGGAAATAGTAACCCGCATAGCCGGCAGGCTTTTCATGTATTCCGGTAAATCCAAAATGTCAGCTGCTTTCGGAGAATACATGGAAACCAGTGATAAAAAAGGTGCGGCAAGCAACACGTATGAGATAAGAAATGATATTTCGTTTGTTTTCATTCTGATAGCCGTACTGGCTTTGATGATTTCGATAATCATATGAAACGGAGAATTTTATGGACAAGAGAATTTACGCATTTCTGATCATAATTCTGATAGCATTTTCAGCCACCATTTATACTTCTGCGAATATGGAAGACCAATTTGTCAATCAGTTGAAGAAACTTTCCGCGGATTATGGCAGTGCCGTTGAGAACCACAACACCGGAGCTTTGTATTATAACGAAAGAGACTATGGAGAGGCTTACGTTCAATTTCTGAAGGCTTTCGTGAGTGAAGACGATACGAGGAACGAGTCGGATGAGATACTGACATCACTCGGAGACGCTCTTTATCAGCTCGGATACCTTGAAGACGCGCTCAAGGCATACGAGGGAGCTTTGCAGAGAAACAGCCTGAACTCAAGGGCCCAAAGCAATTACAATATAACTTACGAGAGACTTATGAGACATAAAAACAAGAATGATGACGGGCAAAAAAGTGAAGATGAACAGGAAGACGGCGATGAAAATCAAAGCGGAGCGGAGGATGAAGAAAAAGATAACGACTCCGAAAATGAGCGGAATGACAGTGAAGATTCCGGTGGAAATAACGATGATGATCAAAACGGTGCCGCCGAGAATGATGACACAAAAGGGGAACAGAAAAATAATAACAACGGCATGAAGGAATTGGAGAAATTTCTGAGAAACAATTCACCGGAAGATTCCCGTTCGCTTGCCGGGAATATGTTGGATGAAGGAGAAGGTGGCGTTGGAGAAGACCGGGGTCCTAACAGAGAATTGCCATGAAAAAACGGCAATGAATATTTGCCGTAACAATTCGTCAAGGCTGATCAGCGTTCTCTTGACGTGCTTGATTTTGAGCACCGCGATGTTTTCCGCAAACATAATGCATAAATACGACTTTTCCTTTACGGGATCTGCCGTAAAATGCGGGGAACCTTTTTACCTGACGGTTGACCTTATCAGTAAAGACGTTGATCTGAGAAATGTCTATGTGGAAATACCTTCCGAGTTTGTGATGAAAGGTGATTACGATGAGATGGCCGATTATTATGGAGAAATGGTAGACGGCGGAAAAACTCCCCGCCCGCTTCTCAGGATTCTTTCAACGGAACTGCTGGTAAACGAAGAGGGGAAAAAAGTCTTCAGGATGCTTTTAAACGGTACAGCCGAAGGAATTATGAATTTCGGTGTGGTTCTTTCCGATGACAAAGTGAAGTATTCGGAAGAGAGAATACCGATAAGGTTTGAAATTCCGAAAGAAAAGGTTACGGCTCTCGAGAACAGGATGGACACTGTTGAAGAATCCATGAAAAACGGAACCGCTTTTGCCTCGAAGAATTTCCTGGGCACCGATTATTTTGGATGCAGTATGCCTTCTGAAGTTGCCGTTGTTGTCGGCGGGCAATACACAATACACCATATGGTTGCGCGAAAGTCAAACCCGGCCGTAAAGCTGAAATACGACATATCATATTATTATCCTCCGCTTTATTCCAAAACGGAACCGCTTTCATACCTTCCGACTTACGTGCTAAAACTTAAGGATTCATATTATGTAATAAGGGAAGACATTCTGATAATAAAGACCACACCGATTTACGATTCGAAAGTTGACGAGACATCCGTCAAGATATTTCATCCTCAGGTGAACTGGAAAACTGTTGACGATAAGCCGTATACAAATGAGTCTTTCTCAAATGAATACGAGCAGATAGAATACCTCAGTCCGAAACTTTCCATTCCGATTATAAATGGAATGAAAGCTTCCGTAAGTGTTGAGAACGAAAGTGTTACGGTGGACGAGTACAACCTGATGAGTTTGATCATAGAATCGGAATCCATAATGCTTGAACAACCGATAAAATTCGGATTGATCCCGGAAGATGTGGAAATAGTAGAAGTCGGCAGCGATGTTGTGAAAGTGGAGGAGCTCAACGGAATTAAATATGTTTACAATTACGATTATATTCTCAAGTGTTCCTCGCCTTCGAACGTTGAAATATCGATAGACAAGTTTGAATTTTTCGATCTTAAATCAGGTGCGACGGCGACCGTACTGCCCTATAGTTTTGAATATGAAGTGATTCCGTCCGGAGAATCCGGCGATGATTCCGAAATATACCTCGGGCTGAACGATTTGAGAAGAAATACGGGAGACGACATAGATCTGAAAAGATTCGAATACGGAATACTCGCATATTCACAGGGAAATATTGACGATGCGGCAAAAATATTCGAAAGTCTCGCTGCGGAATATTTTTACTCGGCCGATATTCATTACAACCTTGGAGTTGTTTATTCGGACTCGGGAAAAGTATATGAGGCCCAGGTGGAATTTTACCGGTCGGCTCTTCTGAACCCCATGGAGGATGTAATTCAGAATATAAATTTGCTGCAGAAGCATTACTTCCTGAGCGGACAGAAGATATTCAGGTATTTCAACATGAATATGACGTTGGTCATAACCTTTATACTTGCCGCGGCTTTTTCTTTCTCAATATCCTTAATAACCCTATTCCGAAAGAAAAGGAAGCTGTTCATGCTGACTCTTATCATTTCCATAGTTCTTGGCTGTTTTTGTCTTTTTACGGTAATAGGAGCATATTCCAACCCGGCGTATGCGGTTGTTTCGTATCCCTGCTACGCTTATGCGGGACCCGGTTTTGATTATCCGCAGTTCAAAAAGTTATCCACAGGCAATGTGGTTCAAATTCTGGAAGAAGAAGATACTTTCTGTAAAATACTTTTAAATGACGGTATATATTATTGGATTGACAAAGATAACCTGGAATTCGTTTTCCCCAACGGATAAAAATAAAAAGGAATCCTGAGATTCCCCGATTTGAAAAGATAAAAATTTTATGAGAGTTAAATTCCAGACAATAAACCAGGATACGATTCCTTCGACAAAAATCCGTACAGGCAATCCGTTTTTTCGCTTTGGTATTTGAGTTTTTCATTCGATCTGCGATGGACATATTTTACCATTAATTTATGGATTTGAAAGAGTGATAATTATTTTTTTACTTTTTTTTCTTATTTTTTTACTGTCAGTGAGCTAAAATGAAAGTCATGGAATATCGATTGTAAATAAAAAAACCGGAAATCAATCCGGTCCTATGGCTCCAGCAGAGGGATTCGAACCCCCAACCCTGCGGTTAACAGCCGCATGCTCTGCCGTTGAGCTATGCTGGAATTTGTATTATTTTTTGTTAGATGGCTCCAGCAGAGGGATTCGAACCCCCAACCCTGCGGTTAACAGCCGCATGCTCTGCCGTTGAGCTATGCTGGAAAATTTAAACGGATTACTCCGACGAACAGAATTCTATCAAATATCGGCTTGAAAATCAATGTTATTAAAGTTAAGAGTTATTTAAAAATACGTTGTAATGCCAAATTGCTTGAATTCCTAAATTGAGCGTGTGTGGTATAATTACCATTGTGAATATTTTCGGTTTTAAATTTTTTCGTTTACAATTGCAGGCTTATATATAGCTCGAAAGATACATGGAGGGAATGGATGAAAAAAATTAAGATAATACTTGACAGTACGGGGGACCTGCCGCTTAATTGGATTGAGAAATTGGATGTGGGCAATATACCCCTTCATGTTCTGTGGGAAGATAGCAATACCGCGGAGGATGATATAAGAGACTTTGAAAGCATAAAGAAATATTGGGACAGGCTTGATTATTCGGAATCGTTGCCCAAGACTTCACAGCCGACGCCCATGGAGTTTAAAATCTTATTTCAGAATTGCTTTTCGGAAGGATATGAGCAGATTTTCGTGATATGTTTGTCTTCAGCGATGTCCGGTACGTTCAATTCCGCAGAAATAGCCGCAAGGGAATTTGAAAACAAAGTGGCGGTATTTGATTCGAAAATGGCTTCGGCGGCCAATGCACTGATAGCACGCAGGGCGAGGGAACTTGCGGAGGCTGGGAAAGATGTTTTTGAGATAAAGGAAATAATAACCAGGGAAAGATTCGCTCACAGATTCGGAGCGTATTTTTACGTATCGAATTTTAATTTCCTGGTTAAAGGCGGCAGAGTCTCCAAATTTGCAGGATTTGTAGGGAATTTGCTCAACCTTCGTGTTTCCATATTCATTGATGATGCGGGAAATATGATTCCGTTCGGGAAATCCAGAGGTTCGAAAAAAGCCCAGAAAAATCTGATAGCCGAGTTGGAGAAGCTAATTCCCGAAGGGGAAAGTATTGTGTTGACAATGGTCAATTCCGATAATCTTGAAGAGAGTAAGGAGCTGGCAGAATTGCTGAGAAAAAAATATGATGTAAAAGAAATAGAATTTACACCAATGGGTAAAGTCATCTCTTCCCATGTTGGCCCTGGAACAGCGGGTTTTGGGGTAGAATGGTTAAGAAATTTTTAAATGCTTGACATTTACAAAATCATCCGGTATAATACCTTCGCTTGACACGGAAAGCAACTTAAATGGGCTCTTAGCTCATCTGGTAGAGCTCCCGGCTCATAACCGGGCGGTGGTAGGTTCGAGTCCTACAGAGCCCACCATTTAAGTTAGTGAAACGCCGGGGTGTGGCGCAGATGGAAGCGCGTCAGCATGGGGCGTTGAAGGTCGCTGGTTCAAATCCAGTCACCCCGACCAACAAAAAAACCTCTTAAAGAGGTTTTTTTGTTGGTCGGTATTTCTTTATTATTCGTTCTTCCTTGTTATCCTGTGGTTTTATTCCTGCATTTTTTTATTATCTCATTCTGAATTTTTATGGCATCTTCTACTTCTATTGTCCTGTCGTACTCGTTGATCAGATTTATCAATTCCAACGATTCTTCATCGGAGAAATTCTCTTTGGTGTTTTCAAGAATTTCAAGCATTTCTTCGTGTTTTTTCTCAAATTCATTATTCATAAATACCTCCGTTTTATATGCCGAAAATATTGAGTATACCGTTTCCGAGGACGAGGGACAAATACGCACCGATAGAAAGGAACGGTCCGAAAGGTATTTTATCCTTCATCTTTTTGTGAAGTGTCAATGCCGCGAGTATTCCACATACACAGGCTATGAATATGAACATAACCGTTTTAAGTGGTCCGAGTGCCAGACCGCAGGAAGATATGAGCAGAATATCCCCCATACCCAGCCCCTTTTTGGAAAGAAAATACAACAATATCATGACCGCAAAGGTAATTGCCGCGGTTATCAGGTTGACAGCCCAACTGCCTGTCGCTGCGGTTATCATGAGACCTCCTGCGACTATGAAAATACTGTTCCAATCAGAAATTGTGAAGGTATCGATGTCTATGAAAAAAACCACGATAAGCGAAGCCGTTATGATATCCATGCCGATGACAGTTATCAGTTGATCCGAAAACAAAGAGTTTATGTAGAAAGTCGCCAGCGTCAATACCTCAACGAGAATGTAACGCGGAGATATTTTCTGCCCGCAGTATCTGCATTTTCCGAGCAATATCAGATAGCTTATTATCGGTATGTTGTCATACCATTTCAGTTGTTTGCCGCATTTTGGACAGATGGATCTGGCGGGTTTGCTTATGGTCATATTTTCCTGAGAGTATCTGAAGATGATCACGTTCAGGAAACTACCCAGAACCGCCCCCACTATTATGCTTAGTATGGACACGTAAATACTCAACTTAAACCTCCGTTATATTTTGGGATATATGTTTTCTTCAATAAAATTGCCGTTGTTGTCATATACTGTTATTTTGACGGGCTTAATCTCTTCGCCGTATATCTTTATCAGAGTCTCGAAGTACCTCGAATCCCTTACGGGGTATCCGGATATGCTTACTGTAGTTTGCTTTGAGTCTGTGACCCTGTTGCCGGAAATCTCTATCCTCTCCACTCTTATATCATCGTAAGCAATGCCTTTGACTTTTATGAAGTCGCCTTCGATTTCGGCACTCAAATTGGCGAGTCCCGGTTTGTAAAGATCTGGCGGGATTTTATCCAGAAATTTCCAGTCCACCAAAGCATCTTTGATATCTTCCGTTTCTATTTTATAATAATTTCCCGATTTTTCTTTCACCGTAACCTCTTCGCCTTTCATAAGAAATGCCAGTCTGTTGCCTTTCGAATCTTCTACAGGCACTCCGTCTTTAAGCGAGTACATTTTTCTGACACCCTGAATGTTGAACGTGACTTCCGCGGAGTTGGTGAAAAAATCTATGGCTTCGATTTTGTAGTCGTTTCTGCCAAGCAATACAGGTATTTTTTGTACGACTTCTTCTTTTTTGGAATTTACTCTTACCTCGTATCCGTTTATCACGACTTTCGAAACCATATAATCATCGCTGACCATAAAATTCAGTTCGAAATCATCTGCGAATACCTCCTCCGGAAGTAAAGGCATGGTTATCACGGGAGGATTTCTTTCCACTCTCGTCACTGAAATACTGCTTTCTTTAGTTATGTTTTCTATGTTGTTGGCCACAATGTAGAAATTGTTTTCACCGAAATTCAGCGGGAACTCCTGCTCAAACGAGAAGTCTTTTACGGCGTCCTTAAAATCTATTTTCTGTTCTCTGTTTATATTCACGCTTTTTATACCGAGTACATCGTTTATGGATACCCTGAATTTGACCTTTTCGGAATTAGTCCTGTTGTATTTGATATCGCGCGGTTCCATCAACGATATGGATATGTCGGGCGCATATGGTGTCATGACGAGAAGATTTTTCGGGACAAGTTTTTCTTCTTCACCGAATTTTATGAGGAATTTCCCGTCTTTTATCGATTTCAGCAGCACGAGCGAATTTTTTCTGAGATTCTCGTAATCTTCTTTCAGGTAAAATCTGAAACCATCGAATTCGATTTCAAAATTACCCGAAGTGGTATTTCCGAAAGAATCTGCGGCGAACACTTCCATTACCGAAGTTTCTCTTTCCATGATATCAAAATTTATGGGAATGTTCACCGTTTTTTCATCGAAACTGTATGTTATGCCGTTTTCACTGACTTCTCTCACAGCCGCATCATCGGATATCTTGAGGTTCAACGTGGTTTCACGGGGTGTAATCGTTTTACCGGACAGCTCTATTTTCGGTCCGAATATATCGCCGATTGGAAGATAATCGACTTTTACGAGGAAATCTACGTATTCTTCGAAAGAATACGTGTTCCCGTTGTCGGAAATATAGAAATCATTACGCGAAAGTGCGTTAACGCTTGACACGTATTTTCCGAGAGGCATGTAGCTGATCCATTCACCGTCGTTTGCGATCACGAAAGTCGCTATGAGGTTGAGGTTGGTGGAATCCCACATTTTGATTGTTCCGTCGTTGGATCCGGTGAATATTTGCTGGGATTTTTCAGAGAACTTCACAACCCTTATCGCACCTTTGTGGGCATAATTCACACGTCTGATTTCCTTTGCGGTTTCAACATTCCACAGTGACAGATCTCCGCTGGCTTCGCCGATGACTGCTAAATTTTCCGAAACAAAAGAAACACTCCATATTTCGCTGTCAAACGGCCCGAGGTTTCTGAGCTGGTATCCCCTTGGTATTGCCCAGACTTTTGCGGTTTTGTCGGTACTTCCGGTCAGGAGAAATTTGGAATTGGGCGAGAACGAAATGGACGTTACCCATCCGTTATGGCCGGTCATCTCTTCTATGAGTTCTCCGTTTTCGACATCCCAGAGTATTATGGTGTTATCGGAAGAACCCGTCACGAGATATTTCCCGTCGCTTGAAAATTCTGCCGAGTTTATGTTTCTTCTGTGTCTGGTGTATATGTTTTCAAGATTCTTGGTATCCACGTTCCAGCGTCTGAGTCTACCGTCGGCATTGCCTGTCACAAGGTATTTATCGTCTTTTTCAAATTCCATAGCCCAGACGGAATTGTTTTCCCTTATGAATTCGCCGTATACTTTCAGCGAATCCACGCTCCATATCTCGATTTGTCCGTCTTTTCTTCCGAGTGCGAGCAAATTACGGTTGGAAGATAATGCGGAGGAGAGTATGGGGGAGTTGTCTTCCTTGCTGATTACCATTTCTATTAATTTTCCCGTGGCGTTGTTCCATACCCCGAATTTACCGTTGGAGTAACCAACGTACATTCTGTTCTCGGTTAAATCAAGCGTGATTGTATTCGGAATGGCCATCCTGTCGCTGAAAGATAATATGCTGGGGACACTTAACAGCAGTGTGAAGGACAAAAGAAAAAATACCGTGAAAAGAATTTTTCTATACAAACGAAGTCACCTTCTTCATGGAAGATAATATTTATTCACCCCTGAGTCTACGATATATATATCATCTTCGATATAAAATCGTGCACCCCTGATCATGCCTGAAATGTTGTTGTTAGGTTTGAAAAAATTCAGAGGTTTACAGTAAATGCCTTTCTCAACACTTTCGATGAAATTCATTATAGCCGGTTTATAATAACTCGCTTCAATTTCGCTTCTGGAAATGACGTAACGGTTTAAAAATCTGATGCTCTCTTTTCCTTTTTCAAGTTCAAGATGATAAAAGACGTATTTTCTCACATTTTCCGTTGATTCCCAGAAACCTATTATGTGTTTGTCTTTATTCAGGCTCGTCGCCCTTCTTACGGGAGAAATACGCCTTACAAAAAAATCACCCTCCAGTATCATATGTACCTCTTTCTGAAGGGAATTTTCGTACTGGGAACCGGAAAAATAAACCGTATCTTCAACAATCAGGAAAATCATGAAAGAAATAACCGCGACGGTGACAATCATCAATATCAACACCGAAATTATTTCCGAAAGCATATCCTACTCTTCCTTAAGACTCTCCCGGATATACTCTTCTCTTAATACGTCAAGTAATTCGTCTATTGCTCCGTTCATCATTTCGTTCAGTCTATAGGAGGTATATCCGATCCTATGGTCAGTTACACGACTTTGCGGGAAATTGTAAGTCCTTATCTTCTCGCTCCTGTCTCCCGTTCCTATAAGGTTTTTGCGTTTTTGAGAAAGACTGCCCTGACGTTTCATCCTTTCGGCTTCGTAAAGCTTGGATTTCAGTACAGCCATCGCCTGAGCTTTGTTCTGATGCTGTGATCTGTCATTTTGACAGGTTACGACTATTCCGGTGGGCAGATGTGTTATCCTGACAGCTGATTCGGTACGGTTTACGTGCTGGCCTCCGGCACCCGAAGCTCTGTAAACGTCTATTCTCAAATCTTCCGGATCCACGTTTACTTCTATGTTGTCGGTTATCTCAGGCAGTACCACAACCGTAGCCGAAGAAGTGTGAATTCTTCCGCCTGCCTCCGTGGAAGGCACCCTCTGAACACGGTGAACACCGCTTTCGTATTTCAGCCTGCCGTAAGCACCGCGGCCTTTGATCTTAACTATAACTTCTTTGAATCCACCAAGGTCGGTCTCGTTTTCTTCAAGAATTTCGGCTTTCCAGTTTTTGGCATCCGAAAATCTCATATACATTCTGAAAAGATCGCCCGCAAAAAGTGCGGCTTCGTCGCCTCCCGTACCGGCACGGATTTCAATTATGGCATTGTTTTTATCCGCGGGATCGCTCGGTATCAGGAGAAATATCAGCTGTTTTTCTATACGCTCTCTTTTTCCGGTGAGGGTATCAAGCTCGGAAGAAGCCATTTCGGACATTTCTTCGTCGCCCGATGAAATATACTGCTCCCATTCCATTATTTCGGAGAGAACATCGTTGTATTCGTTGTAGGCTTCCTCTATCTCTTCGAGGGAAGACCTTTCTTTTAGAAGCGACGTGTATTTTTCCATATCGGATATGGTCTCGGGATTCGCAAGTTCAGAGTTTATATCCTGAAATCTTTTAACGAGAGCCTCGACTCTCTGCATATAATGATCCATTCTCGTATTCTCCTCGTTTTTATCTGATTGTCAGAACAGAGGCTTCGCCGGGTCCCAAATAAACATGAACGTATCCGTTTTCTATTTCCAAATAATCCTCTGCGTTTTTAAATTCTCTCAATTTTTTCTTCACCCTGTTCAGTTTTATATCCGGAATGTTTCCCGCATCTATGGTTATCCACTGTCCGTTTGAGAAGTCCGAATTTGAAATCGCCACAAGTGCCACGGATTGGGAAGGGTGTTTGAACATATGGGCTATGATTCTGTCCGAATGTGTCAGGTATCCGTCGATAAGATATTCTTTCCGGCACCATTCGCCGTATTTGATTTTAAATTCCCCAAGAGTTTTAACCAAATCGAGCATTTCCGTGTCCGCTTCGTCCCAATGCAACTGGTAATGGTCGAAAAAAGCGAGCTTTCCCGACATGGGGTCGGAATCCGAAAGCATATATCTTCCTTCTTCACTGTTGTCGAGCCCGAGATTCATAGGCTGCTTTTCGGAAATTTCAAAGCCTGAATTTATGAATCTTATGCCGTTTGGTAAAAAAGTGTTCAATACGGCGGAAAACATCGCAAATCTTTTGCCGTATTTTCTCGAAACCGCACGTGGAGTATCGGGCGTTTCCGCCGTGGCAAGCGTAGGTAATTTAAGGTTTTTCACCAGGTCGGCCGAGAATTCGAAGCACTTGCCATCATCTATTCGCGGCTGCATCCACCATGAATTGCCGAGTATGGCGTCATAACCGTGTTCTTTCGCTTTTTCGTCTTTATGTATTTCAAGTTCTTCGGCGATGAAAACAAACGAGGGATCTATTTCCCTTGCGTTTTCGATTATGGCGGATTCGAGGTTTCGCGGAAGGGCGTGCCCCATATCCAGCCTCACCCCATCTATGCCGAATCTTTTTTGATAACTTGGAATTATGTCTATCAGATATTCCCATAGTTCAAGGTTGGGAGAGTCGTTTTCGAAATTACTGGATTTTATGATATCGAATAAGAGATACGGCGCCTGATCCGCATCGGTGTATTTTCTCGAAATATTCGGCGGGGCGTTGAAGAGTTTCAGGAACGTCACGTCCGACCAGGGCGGCTGCGTGTCGTTTATCCAATCCGAAAAACCGGGGGGAGTCGTTATTCCGAATTCTTCTTCGATGACGGACATGAAATCAGGATTTTCGGAATTTGATGCCACTATGTTACTCCATTTTTCGGGATCCATAGTTTTGGGATCGTGGGTGAAGTATTTCAGAAGTTCACGGGTCTGTTCTGCACTGTATACCGAATCAAGGTTTTCCTCCGAAGGCTGGCAGAAAGGAAGTCCGTCTATAAACGGTGATTTGTAAGCATCTTTGAATTCCGATTTTATCCAGTAAAACCATTCCGGATGTTCGAGTATCAGGTCGTTGTCGCGCGAGGCCGTTCTCGGCACAAAATCGAGTATCACCCTTATACCGAGAATGTGACACGCTTCGACAAAAGATTTGAACTCATCTTCTACCGTAAAAGGAGTGAGCAGTTCATCTTTGTATGAATCCTCGACTTTCAGGAAATTTTTCACGGCATAAGGCGAAGGCAGTTCGCCTTTTTTAAATCTGTGGCTGTATTTTGTTATCGGAAGCGAGTATATGGTGTCTATGCCCATCTCTTTTAAGAAAGGCAACAACACTATCGATTTTAAAAAACTGCCGTCTTCGGTGAATTCCATGGAATTTTTACCCTGAAATTTCCAGAATCCCTTGTGATTGTAAGCTGTTGTCATTCTCACAAAAAAACCGTAGAGGCTGGATGTGTTTATCCAATCCCTGCTAAGTATTTCTTCGCCTCTTTTAAGAGACAGAATCTTCGAATAGGAAACCGAATATTCGATTTTTTCATCCGACTTTAAAAGAATATCGTTTATCACTTCGGAAAAATAATCGTAAGGATTTACGAAGAATCTTTTTTTATCCGCAGATTCTTTGTAATTGTACCCGTTGTAAATCCACAAACAGGGAAGACAGTAATTCTTGCCTCCTATATCTCTTTTTGAATTGATGTAATCGTAAATTTTTCTGAGCACGCTTAAGCACCCCTTCTTGCAGAATTATCATCAGTTGTTGTCAATGTATGACCAATAGCATTTTAAATAGAGGGTTTCAGGCATTTGCATCATCCATGGATGATCCGGACTCTGAATACTCTGAGAAATTATAGTTACTCTCGAATTCGTGTCTGCACAGCCCCTTCTTATGCTTTCCTCCAATTCGTTCCATCCAATATGGTAGGCACAGCTGCACAAACCTATTATACCTGGCTTTTTCAGCATCTTGATACCCTTAGCCATAAGCGATGCAAAAAGTCTTTTACCGTAAGGGATTTCTTTTTTTTCCTTTATGAGGGAAGGCGGATCGATTATTATCATTCGGTATTCGCCGTTGAATTTACTGTCCCAGGAAAACGCATCGAAGACGTTGAAATCGGTTTTATCGGAAAGGTTGTTTATTTCGGCATTCCTTCGGGCGGTTTCGATATCCGAAGCGGATTTGTCGACTCCGGTGGCAATCATGCCGGCTTTTGCCATGTTGAGTGCAAATGAACCGGTATAACAGAAAAGATCCAGGGCCTTTTCTCCCGAATAATTGAACTGCTCGATCAGTTTTACAGATTCTCTTCGTGTGTTACGCTGATCCATGAAAAAACCGGTTTTCTGCCCTTCGAGTAGTTTAATGTCGTATTTTATGTCATTTTCAGTTATGGAGATGATTTCCGGTATCTCACCGTAAAGTATTTCGACATTGCGTTTGAGATTGAATTCAGGGGAAGATTCGAAATCGCTTCTTTCGTATATCCCCTTAATCGTGTTTTTGAAGGTGTAAACGAGCGCGTCCACTATGTTGTTTTTATAATATTCAAGAACCGGATGGCGGATCTGTATCACGAAATAATCGGTATACCGGTCTATTATCAATCCTGGGATAAAATCGGATTCGGCGTTTATCATTCTGTAAACGTCATTTTTATAGAATCTTTTTCTGTAATCCAGAGCCCTTCTGAAACGCCATGTGAAAAACTCCGTATCTATATTCTTGTCTTCATGGGTCAAAAGTCTGAAAGCCTTGTTTGAATTCTTGTTGAACAGGCCTTTGCCCATAAACTCCCCTTCTTCGGAAAAGAGGTTTGCGATGCCCATTTCTTTGCTGCCGACCACTTCTTTTATTTCATCCGAAAATAACCAGAGATAGTTATTTTTAATTTTAGCGGACTTGCCTTTCTTTGTCGTAATGACTATCATTAAACGTTCTCCACCACTACCTGCACAACTTTGGCGAATAACGGCTTCACCTTGTTTGCCGTATCCATAACTTCGTGATGAGTCAGTTTTTGAGGCAAAACGCCTGCGGCCATGTTTGTTACACATGAGATGCCGAATATTTTCAGTCCGCAATGTCTTGCTGCGATTATTTCCGGTACAGTGGACATGCCAACCAGATCGGCTCCCAGTGTTCTGAAAGCCCTTATTTCCGCCGGTGTTTCATAATTGGGGCCGAGGCAGAAAATGTAAATGCCTTTTTTCAAGGCTTTGTTCTTTTCGTTCAATTTATCTTGTACTCTCTGAAACCATCCTTCGTCGAGCACACTCGACATATCGGGAAATCTCACTCCGACAGATTCGTCGTTGGGGCCTATCAGAGGATTCTTGAATGCCATGTTTATCACATCTTCTATCGCCACCAAATCTCCGGCTTTATAATCCAGATTCACTCCGCCGGAGGCATTTGTGAGCAGCACTCCCTTGACACCCAGTTTCTTCATGAAATATATGGGGTATACCGTTTCTTTCAAATCATAACCTTCATATGCGTGGAATCTTCCCTGCATCGTAACCACATTCTTTCCCGCGTATCTGCCGAAAACAAGGTTACCGGCATGGCCTATGGCTGTTGAAGTAAGAAAATGAGGGATATCGGAATACGGTACCACCACTTTGTCTTCAAACTCATCTGCAAGATATCCCAATCCCGATCCGAGTATCATCCCAACTTCGGGTTCGGGTCTGAATCCGCACAACTCGGCTACTTTATTAAAAGACTCATCTAACTTAACGGATAATTTCATCAAGTTTCCTCCTTTGAATTCACTTCTTCACAAATTCAAGTATACCATATTTGATAGCCACGTGACTCTTAATAAGGTTCTTTCGCAATATATGTGCAAATTATCCGGGAATGCCATTGACCCATATTTTCCATTTCGGATGTTTTTTCGGACAGTCATACAATTGCGGCAGCCGAAACTGAAAAGAAGCTTTTGAGAGTATACTTATACTGAGAGTATACTTATACTATGTGTATCACGATTTTAGATTTTATATTATTCGCCGCCGTTGTTTACGGCGGGAAATGACGGTTATTCTTCGATAACGTAACTTCCGGGGGTAAGAGCATGATAGCGGTTACAGGATCTACGGGGCATATCGGGAATTGTTTGATCAGGAAACTTCTGCAAATCGGCGGACGAGTGAAAGCTGTAATATTTCCGGGTGAAAGTACCGTTTCTCTCGAGGGACTTGATGTAGAGAAAGTCACCGCCGATATCAGAAATGCTGCCGAAGTTGAAAATGCGTTTCGGGGAGTCGAATACGTTTACCATCTTGCCGGTTTGATTTCAATTATGCCGGGTATGAAGGAGAGAGTATACGGTACAAATGTCACCGGTACCGAAAACGTGGTGAAAGCGTGTGTCAAAAATCATGTGAAGAGACTGCTTTATACCAGTTCAATTCATGCCTATACGGAACCGGCAGGAGAAGGTATTATATATGAAAACACTCCTGTGGATGAAAGAATGGCCAAGGGAAGCTACGGTAAAAGCAAAGCCGCGGCCACCAGAACAGTCCTGGATTCGGGTAAAGAAATTGAGAGGGTTGTTTGCTGTCCATCCGGTGTTATCGGTCCTTACGATTACGGGATATCGAAGATGGGGCGAATAATTCTGAATTATTCGAAAGGCAAATACAAAATATTCACGAACGGAAATTACGATTTTGTCGATGTGAGAGATGTCGCCGACGGACTTATAAGTGCCATGAAAAAAGGCAGAAACGGAGAAATTTACAATCTTGGTTGTGAAAAGATCTCTTTGAAAAAAATCACAGAAATACTATCCGAAATAACCGGAATAAAAAAACCGGATTTTTTTCTGCCGATAAAAATACTTTATCCCATTTCGCCGGTAACTACTTTTTATTATTATTTTACCGGTAAACAACCGATTTTAACTCCGTATGCCATTCATACGCTGGACACAAAATACGGATTCAGCTATGAAAAAGCGAAAACGGAACTCGGATACGTCCCAATGAAACTGGAAAAAAGTATTGAAGATTCATATAATTGGTTTAGGGAAAACGGTTTTTTAAACAAATGAAAGGAAATATGGTGCCGAGGGACAGAGTCGAACTGTCGACACACGGATTTTCAGTCCGTTGCTCTACCTACTGAGCTACCTCGGCAAATGGAACGAAAATCGAACATGGTGGTCGTGGTAGGGATTGAACCTACGACCCTCTGCTTGTAAGGCAGATGCTCTCCCGCTGAGCTACACGACCAAAGACTCTTGCTGAAAAACACTGGCGCTCCCACGGGGGTTCGAACCCCGGTCTCCGCCTTGAAAGGGCGGTGTCCTAGACCACTGGACGATGGGAGCGATTTTACATCAAAAACCCCGAACAGAGTTCGGGGAACATTTTCTGGTGCCGAGGGACAGAGTCGAACTGTCGACACACGGATTTTCAGTCCGTTGCTCTACCTACTGAGCTACCTCGGCAAATGGAACGAAAATCGAACATGGTGGTCGTGGTAGGGATTGAACCTACGACCCTCTGCTTGTAAGGCAGATGCTCTCCCGCTGAGCTACACGACCAAAGACTCTTGCTGAAAAACACTGGCGCTCCCACGGGGGTTCGAACCCCGGTCTCCGCCTTGAAAGGGCGGTGTCCTAGACCACTGGACGATGGGAGCCTGTACAGTCGATGTATCCCTTACTTCGACGAGGTATATATTACTATATATGCTTCGTTTTGTCAAGACCTAAATATGTAATTTTGTTTAAGGGAAAAACTCGAATAATGACTGTTGAAAAATAATTATATAAATTCCTCAAATGTATCGACAAAAAAAGCGGAAACAGAAATTTCCGCTTTTTCCCCGATATTTTACGGTTATATTATTTCAAAATCCAATTTGCTTTCTCCGTCATTTTTCAATATGTGCACATCACTGCCTTCGATTATTTTTCCTTCCAATAACATATCGGAAAGCGGAACTTCGATATATTTTTCTATGGCTCTCCTCATGGGGCGTGCGCCAAACGACGGATCGTATCCTTTTTCGGCGAGGAAATCTTTAGCTTCATCGCTTAAACTCAACTTGATATGTTTATCTATGATTCTTTCGTTCAATTTCGCCAGCATCAGTTCGGCAATTTCTCTGACATGTTCCACTGTCAGTGTCTTGAAAACGGTTATGTTGTCCAACCTGTTTATCAGCTCCGGTTTGAAATACTTTTTCAATTCATCCATGGCGATTTTATCTTTTTCTATGTCCAAATCTTCATCGGCTCCAAAACCCATACGCTGTCTGGGTTTTGAGATTTCTTCGCTGCCCAGGTTACTCGTCATGACTATTATAGTGTTTCTGAAGTCTACAACATGCCCCTGACCGTCCGTGAGTCTTCCGTCTTCGAGAACCTGCAGCAGTATGTTGTGAACCTCCGGGTGCGCTTTCTCGACTTCATCCAGCAATATCACCGAATACGGTCTCCTTCTCACTGCCTCGGTAAGCTGCCCGCCTTCTTCGTACCCGACGTAACCGGGGGATGCTCCGAGCAGCCTTGAAACGGCTATTTTCTCTCCGTATTCCGACATATCTATTCTTATCAGAGCTTCATCGCTGCCGAAAAGTATTTCTGCAAGCGCTTTTGCCAATTCGGTTTTTCCGACTCCGGTGGGGCCGAGAAACAAAAACGAACCAGTGGGTCTTTTGGGGTCTTTAAGGCCTGCTCTTGATCTTCTTATGGCCTGCGCCACTATGTTCACGGCTTCTTCCTGATTTATGATTTTTGTGTGTATGAGCTTTTCGAGATTCATGATTTTTTCTTTTTCCGACCTCAACATCTTCGTGGTCGGAATACCCGTCCATTTTTCAACGACCTCTGCAATCACGAATTCGTTGACCAACTTTGGTTTCGAATCGAGTTCTTCCTTCCATTCCTCGTACTTCCGCTCGAATTCTTTTTTGGTGAATTCTATCTCCATTTTTTTCTTGGCGGCAGTTTCGTAGTCACCTTTCGAAGCCACTTCGTTCATTTCTTCATCTTTTAATTTCAGATCTCTTTCAAGCTTCATTATATCGTTTGGCATATAGGTTGTTTCGATTTTTATCTTTGAGGCTGCTTCGTCGATCAGATCTATGGCTTTATCCGGAAGGAATCTTTCGGTTATGTACCTGTCTGAAAGTTTTACTGCGGCATCTATCGCGGAATTCGTTATCTTTACCTTGTGATGTTTTTCGAAAACATCCCTCACACCGTTCAGTATTTCTATCGTATCCTCCACGCTCGGTTCTTCCACTATGATCGTCTGGAATCTTCTCTCAAGAGCTTTGTCTTTTTCTATATGTTTTCTGTATTCGTCGAGAGTGGTGGCACCGATACATCTCAACTCGCCTCTTGCAAGTGCCGGTTTCAGGAGGTTTGCAGCGTCCATCGAACCTTCGGTCGAGCCTGCGCCGACAACCGTGTGCAATTCATCTATGAACAACAGCACTTCGCCTTCCATTTTTTTTACGGAATCTATTACCGCTTTCATGCGTTCTTCGAATTCCCCCCTGAATTTGGTTCCGGCGACAAGCCTTCCCATATCCAGAGAAAGCACTTTTTTGCCCTTCAGGTATTCGGGTATATTTCCCTCGACTATTCTCTGAGCCAGTCCTTCGGCTATCGCAGTTTTTCCTACTCCTGGATCTCCGACCAGAACGGGGTTGTTTTTAGTTTTTCTTCCGAGTATCTGTATCACTCTTCTGACTTCGTCGTCTCTCCCGATTACCGGCATCAATTCGTTTTTCTCCGCCATCTCACATAAATCCACCGTGAATTTCTGCAGCGGACCAAGATTTTCTGCTTCTGCCGTGCCTCCTGATGACCTTATTTCCTTTATCGCGTTGTATACTTTCTCGAGGTTTATTCCATGTTTTAACAATATTCTGGCCGCCATGGATTCTTCTACTTTCAATATTCCGAGCAAAATGTGTTCGGATCCCACTTTCTGATCCTGCATTCTTCCCGCTTCTTTTTTTGATTCTTCGAAAATCCTTCGGCCGTCCGGCGTGATCAATATCTGGCCGGTAGGCGCTTCGCCGGTTGTTCCGTATTCTCTCACCAACCGTTCGGTCTCCGTTTGTATATTGGAATTGTTGCCGGATATTCTGGATATTATCTCCGCACCGGCGTTCTCCTTATGTTCGAGCATTGAAAGTAATATGTGTTCCGATCTCATCTGGTTTTGTTTGTACCTCATGAGTACATCCTGTACTCCTGCGAGTATTTCCTGTGCTTTTGAAGTGTATTCATTCATATTTATCATGTATCTCACCTCTGGGATTTATATATAAATCATTTATTTTCATCATCATCGTAAAATCTGAAATTGTACTGTTTAACCTCTATTTTAACGGGTAAAGGCGGGATTTCCTTTCTCATCCTTTCCCTTAAAAGCGAATTTTCGCGTTCCAGTTCTTTTATCCTTTTTTTGTAAACCGACAGGGTAAATTCGAGTTCGAGTATTCTGTCTATGCCGCTGGTGGGTATACCTTCGTCGGCTAATTCTTTTACCCGGTTAAGCAATTCTATATCCCTTTCCGAATACAATCTCAAAGTTCCCATCCGGAACGGGGATACGAACCCCCTTTTTTCGTATTGTCTTAAAGTCTGCGGGTGCATTCCGAGCATTTTTGCGGCAACGCTTATTATGAATTTCGGCATGTTTTCGTGATCTTCTATATCTATCTTCTTTCTGCTTTCAGTCATATATACCAACTCTTTTCCATCTATATGATAAAAGCGGGCAAAAGCCCGCTTTTATCAAAATGATTATTTTACGTCTTCGTACTCGGCGTTTACCGTGCCGTCGTCTTCGGGCTTGTTGTCAGCATTGTCTGAAGCATCTCCAGCGGGCTGCTGAGGCTGCTGTTTGTAAATATGTTCTCCGAGTTTCATGCTTTCTTGCTGAAGCTCATCCATCATAACCTTTATTCTCTGCATGTTATTTTGATTAATAGCTTCCCTTAAATCGTTTTTGAGAGATTCGATTTTCGATCTCATCTCGGCCGGAACCTTTTCTCCGTTTTCTTTCAGCATCTTCTCGGTAGCGTATACGAGGTTGTCTGCCTGGTTTTTCATCTCAATTTCCTGTCTGTGTTTTTTGTCTTCTTCTTCGAATTTCTTGGCATCTTCCACCATTTTTTCTATTTCATCTCTTGACAGCTTGTTTCTTCCGGTAACCACCATTGATTGTTCTTTGCCTGTTCCTTTATCTTTTGCGGTGACGTGGACGATTCCGTCGGTATCTATATCGAAAGCCACTTCGATCTGAGGTACACCTCTTGGTGCCGGTGCGATACCCATCAGTCTGAAACTTCCGAGCAGATGGTTTTGTGATGCTATGCTTCTTTCGCCCTGATATATTCTGACTTCGACTTCTGTTTGTCCGTCTTCGGCGGTAGTGAATACTTTCGCTTTCTTCACCGGTATGGCGGTGTTTCTTTCTATAATGGGCTCAAGCAAGCCTCCCATGACTTCTACACCTAAAGAAAGCGGGGTTACGTCGACGAGAACAACATCTCTTCCCATATCTCCGGACATTATCGATGCCTGTATTGCCGCACCGACTGCCACGGCTTCATCCGGGTTTATTCCCCTGTTTGCTTCTTTGCCGAAAATGTTCTTTATAAAAGACTGCACCATAGGCACTCTTGTCATTCCTCCGACAAGCAGTATTTCGTTTATCTCATCGGGGTTAAGTTTGGCGTCTTTCAGCGCTTTTTCAACCGGTACCCTTGTACTTTCTATGAGATCCCTGACAAGGCTTTCGAATGTTGCTCGTGTGAGTTTCGCCTCAAGATGCATAGGGCCTTCCGATGTGGCTGTTATGAACGGCAGGTTGATGTCCGTTTCCAGCTTCGACGATAACTCGATTTTGGCTTTTTCCGCGGCTTCCTGCAATCTCTGCAACGCCTGCTTGTCATTTCTGAGGTCTACACCATGCTCTCTCTTGAAATTATCGGCCATCCAGTCAATGACTTTTCTGTCGAAATCGTCTCCACCCAAATGGTTGTTTCCGTTCGTGGATACAACCTGAATTACTCCGTCGCCTATTTCCAGAATTGAAACATCGAATGTTCCACCACCGAGGTCGTAAACGACGACTTTTTCTTCTTTTTCTTTATCGAGACCGTATGCAAGCGCCGCTGCGGTGGGTTCGTTTATTATCCTGAGCACTTCGAGTCCGGCTATTTGTCCCGCTTCTTTAGTGGCTTGCCTCTGGGCATCGTTGAAATACGCCGGGCAGGTTATAACCGCTTTTTTTATCTTTCCGTCGAGAAAGGCTTCGGCATCCGTAACCAGTTTCCTGAGGACATAAGAACTGATTTCCTGAGGTGAATAATCTTTCCCGTCTATTGTCACTTTATAATCCGATCCCATATGTCTTTTTATAGATCTGATGGTCCTGTCGGAATTCAAGACTGCCTGTCTCTTTGCCGGCTCGCCTTTGATTATCTCTCCGGTTTTGCTGAAAGCTATCACAGAGGGTGTTGTCCTCGAACCTTCTGCGTTAGGTATTACCTCAGAAGATCTATCGGGTTTTACCCATGCGATACATGAATTTGTCGTTCCTAAGTCGATTCCTACTACGTATTCTTTTGACATATATGACACCTCCAAAAATCTAAAACAAATTTATTCAATGTTATTGACGATAGTGCATAAAGTTTTATTTCACTCGAATGATTTTTTGTAACTCGATTCGTATTATACCATCTAAATTATTACGTGTCAACTATTTAGATATATATAACTTAATTATGAAAAAAGAGACCGCTTTTGGCGGTCTCCGTGAGCTGTTTCTTAGAATCTGAACCTTTTAATCTGTTCGGAAAGTGTTTCGGACAGGGCGTGCATTTCCTCGGCGGCGGCACTTATCTGCTGCGCGGCCTGGGATTGCTGGCCGACTCCTTCGTTCATCTGTTTTACCTGTTCGGATATCTCCACCATGGATCTGGATGACGTATCCATTGCGCTGGCCATTTCTTCTGCGGCGGCACTCTGTTCTTCCGCCGCTCCGGCAAGGTTGTCCACCATTCCCGTTATTCTGTCCATACTGCTGAAAATAGTTTCGAAATCTTTCACTATCTTTTTCGATCCTTCACTGATGTTTTTTATAATTTCAACGGTTTCCAGAACTGCATCGTTTGTTCTTGAAGCGCCGGTATCTATTTCCTGCAATATCGATGCTATATTTGCGGAGGAAGATTTGCTCTCTTCGGCAAGCTTTCTGATCTCGTCTGCCACCACCGCAAATCCTTTTCCGGCTTCTCCCGCACGTGCTGCCTCTATCGCCGCATTCAACGCCAAAAGGTTGGTTTGTTCGGCAATTGATGAAATGGTGTTGACTATATCCTGAACGTTGTTGGATTTCTGGGAAAGGTCTTTTACTATCTTGGTCGTATTGTTGTTGATTCCATCCACATCAGCCATCATTTCAGCCTGTTTTTCAAGTTGCGTTTGCCCGCTTTTTACGGCGTTGTTGGTGTTGTTGAGTTCTTCCGACAGGTTTTGTGAAATCCTTGATACGTTTTGGGAAGAAGCCGCCACTTCTTCTACGCCCGAAGAGACTTCCTCTATTGATGCCGATGTATTTTCGACACTTCCCTCTATGTTTGTCGATCTGCCGTACAAATCTTCCGATGTGGCACTTGCTTCTTCGGAAATGGAAGCGAGATCGTTTGATGAACTTGTCATCTGAGAAGAAGCTTCGTTAATACTGTTCATCATATTCGCTATTGTTTCTATACTCTGATTTAAGGCAAGGGAAATTTGTCCTATCTCATCACGGCTTTTTATTTCCGATTTAACGAGCAGGTTACCTTCGCCAAATTCTTTTATAACGGTGTTCAGAGATTTTATCGGCTTGGATATATATCTCGAACTTATGAAAAATCCCATTATGAGAGCCAAACCTATCGCTATTACCGATATCAGAATCATTACCCACATCTGTCTGTTAGCCTCTTCGTAAATTTCGGCTGTTTTTGAGAAAGTTACCACAAACCATCCGAGTTCGCTTTTTGCGAAAGCGGCATATATTTCTTCACCGTTTTCATCTATAAATTTGTAGTTGCCGCTTTTACCCTTTATTTCCACATTATCATTGGACATATCCACACCGAGCATCTTTTCGTCACCGTGCAACACTACCGTGCCGCTTGAATTAAGTGCGAATGTGTTGCCTGATTTTCCGAGTTTCAGAGAAAGCAGCATGTCGACAAGGTTCTGGATGTTGAAATCTATTCCGACGACTCCTGTGAATTTGTTGTTTGATTTCATGGCCTTAGTTATGGATATGACCATTTTATATGTTCCGAAATCAAGATAGGGATCGGTGACGTCGACGCTTCCGTTGAGATTTTTTGCCGACGTATACCAGCCTCTTACCCTCGGATCGTAATCGGGGGGTAAGTCCGTTGCGGGCGGGTATATGTGAAGGTTGCCGTTTTCAGTTCCTATATAAGCGTTAACCACATTCGGATAACTTTGCTTCACTTCTTTGAAGAAATTTAAAGCTTGTGTGGTGTTCGCCTCGGTTTCTTCATTCAAAGCCAGTATGGTTTCGTTGTTCAGGGACATCAGATTTATCAGATTTATATACGGTTCCAAAAAAGCATCCAGTGAATCCGCGCCCATTGTGGCTATCGATTCCAGCTGCTTTACCGCAAAATTCTGTTCATTATCGAGAGAACTCCAGGTACTGTAAACGGATATTACCGCCAGTGGAATGATTGAAGCGAAAAAAAGCAAGATAAAGAATTTCATGGTCATTTTCATGTTTTTCATATGCTCTCCTCCTCATAAGGTGGTTTTGATCTATGTATTTTCACTTTCGATATATTTTTGACGCAACGAAAATAAAATTATTCTCATATAATTATATGAATTATATTATATTTCAAGAGTGAAAATCAACATAATAATCAAAATATAATTATAAAAGAGAAAATAAATAAACATAATATATTAACGTACAATCATTTGAAATACAGATGTTATTGTTTGGAATGCGCTGAAAATATCATCAATAAAAAGTTTGTACCTGGTAGCAAAGAAATATTGGATATTTCCTGTTATTTTATAAATATTGTTTATGTATTTATTATATGTGAACTGGGATTTTGATCTCGTGTATTTATCAATATATTAAAATAAATGAAAATAATAAGTAATAAAATGATTGTAAAAATAACTTTAAATTATTTGATCGTACAAAAAAGTATTGGTTATTTGCTTGCCGTAAAAGATGAGTGAATTGATCTTAAGAAATTCTATCGCATTTTGCCCCATATCTTTTTTTTAATTCCCTGATATGGTATGCTTTGAGTTATCTCAGCATTAAAAATGAAAAAGGAGGAATTTCCATGGAAACAGACGATAAGAAGAAGTACAACTTTATCGAAAAAATTATTTTCGATGATATTGAGGCCGGACGAATACAACAATCCTACACCCGTTTTCCTCCTGAACCCAATGGATATCTTCATATAGGCCATGCCAAATCTATATGTCTGAATTTCGGTATAGCCAGGACTTTCAACGGAAAGTGCAATTTGAGATTTGACGATACGAATCCGGAAAAAGAGGAACACGAATACATGGAAGCCATAAAGGAAGACATCAAATGGCTTGGGTTCGACTGGACTGAGCTGAGGTATGCCTCGGATTATTTCGACCAGTTGTACGAGTGGGCGTTGATTCTGATAAAGGATTCAAAAGCTTATGTGGATCATCAATCTCCCGAGGAAATAAGATTAAACAGGGGAACGCTAACCAAGCCCGGTGTGGAATCTCCCTGCAGAAACAGAAGTGTGGAAGAAAATCTGTATCTTTTTGAGAAGATGAAAAACGGCGAAATGGATGAAGGGGAATGTGTTCTAAGGGCCAAAATAGACATGAAAAATCCGAATATAAACATGCGCGATCCTATAATGTACCGAATAATAAAGAAGCCGCATTACAGAACCGGAGACAAATGGTGCATATATCCGATGTACGATTTCGCACACGGTTATGAGGACGCCATCGAGGGTATCACGCATTCGATATGCACTCTTGAATTCGAAGATCATCGACCGCTTTATGACTGGTTCATCGAAAATGTTCCCGTGCCCAGTATCCCGCATCAGTACGAATTTGCACGTCTGAACATAAGTAACACGGTCATGAGTAAAAGGCTGCTTCACGAACTTGTGTCGACAGGTATCGTAAGTGGTTGGGATGATCCGAGAATGCCCACCGTCTGCGGCCTGAGGAGGAGAGGGTTCACCCCTTTGTCGATCAGGAATTTCTGTTCCGAAATCGGACTTTCGAAGGCCAACAGTCTGGTAGATTATGAATTTCTCGAAGCTGTGCTCAGAGATGAACTCAATGCCGGTGCCCCGAGGGGGATGGCTATTCTGCGGCCTTTGAAAATCGTGATAACCAATTATCCGGAAGGGAAAACGGAAGAGGTGGAAGCCGAAGTGAATCCCGAAAATCCGGGAGCGGGTATGAGAACGATGCCTTTTTCCAGGGAAATATACATAGAGAGTACGGATTTCATGGAGAATCCTCCGAAAAAATATTTCAGGCTTTACCCCGGAAATGAAATCAGGCTTAAGTATGCGTATTATATAACCTGTGACGAAGTCATCAAAGATGACGGCGGGAATATAGTGGAGTTGAGATGCAGTTATGATCCGCAGTCAAAAGGCGGCGGCACACCGGATGGCCGAAGAGTCAAGGGGACTTTGCAGTGGATATCGGCCGAAAATGCGGTTAAAGCCGAAGTTCGTCTGTATGACAAACTTTTCACCCTTAAGAATATGGCCGATATGGAAGAAGGCAAGGGTTACAGAGACTATTTGAACCCCGATTCGCTCGAAATTCTTGAAGGATGCCTCGTCGAACCATTTCTCGCACAGGCCGGTCCCGGAAGCAGTTTTCAATTTCTTAGACATGGATATTTCAGTGTTGACAAAGAAAGTACGCCACAAAAACCAGTTTTCAACAGAACGGTGGCGCTTAAAGATTCGTGGGCTAAAATACAGGCAAAATCCTGATATACAAAATTGGTAATTATAAAAACCGGGGCGAGAGGTCTTCCCGGTTTTTATAAATTGGATATGAATTCGAATATTCCGGTATTTCTCGTCAGGTAAAAATCTTTGATTTTCATTATGCCATCCCGTAGCAGTATTTCTTCTCTCGAAGAAATTTTTTCGGTAAAGATTTCGACATTCGATTTGCCGTATATTCCTTCGATTTCCGGAATCGATATTCCGTCCACTTTCCTGAGACCCATAAAAAAATGTTCTTTAAGTTCTTTCTCAACGGTGTTGGCTTCACGGTAGCCGTATTTGGGACTTGAACTAATACTTTCAATATATTCTTTTATATTCGGAGTGTTGACATAACGGATATTTTTGAAATGGCCGCCGGCGGAAGCGCCAATACCATAGTATATGCCGTTGTTCCAGTAAGTCAGATTGTGCTTCGACTCATAGCCTCTCCGGGCGAAATTAGATATTTCGTATCTCGTATAACCGCTTTCTTTGAGCCCGTGTGAAATTCTTTCTAGGTTTTCCACATTGGTATCGACACCGGGAACGCTCAGCGTGTCATTATCGTACATCTTGAACAGTACAGTTTCTTCATGCAGCTCAAGCAGGTAAAACGATAAATGCTCGGGGGATGTTTTCCTTATTAAATCCAGTGTCGAATTCACATTGTCGCAATCCGATTCAGGCAGACCGACAATGAAATCGAGACTTATGTTTTCAAGGTATTTTCGTGCCAGTTCATATTTTTTCATGAATTCGCCAATGCTATGAATCCTGTTTATCGCTTTCAGAATCCTGTCGGAAACCGACTGCACTCCGATGCTTATTCTGTTCATTCCATACGAGGTGAAAAAAATCAGAAAATCTTCATCAAGAGAATCGGGATTGCATTCGACAGTGAATTCGAATTCTTTGCACACCGGGAAATCGCTGAATATGTTTTCGAGAATGTTTCTGAAAAGCATGGGTTTGACGAAAGATGGAGTACCCCCACCGATGTAAAGGGTTTTCAATTCGTATTCTTCCGGGGTGATGAGTTTTTTCATGTTCCTCAGTTCGCATTCCATGGCCATGAAATACTCTCCGGTAAGCGATGTGCCGGATACACTCGCGAAATCACAGTAATGGCATTTTGAGCGGCAGAAAGGCACATGGACGTATATGGAGAATTTCTTTTTCAAGTCATTTCACCATGAAGTTTTGGGTATATGGATTATCATTCTTCCCCCGAGGAAAAAGCTGTTTTGAGAAAAGTCGAAAACAAGCTGATTTCCCGAAGAAAAATCAAAACTACCCTTTATATACCACTTTGCATCTCCGAAAATCGGAATGCCGAGCATCATATCGAGGTTAAAATTACCTCCGAAAAGGCTTCTGTTTTCGTGAAATGCTAAAAACGGCAGAAAAACCCAGTTGTCGGTGGTAAACCCCAAACCGAATCGCGGATTGGATATCAGATCGCTTTTGTTTTCAAAAGGTATTGAACCGAATACACCGAGTACGTCACCGGCAGAAATTCCGAACCCGTTTAAATTCTGCCATTTCATACCTATTTCGTAAAAGTTTTCGAAGATTTCCGGAGATATGTTGGAATGACCTCTCAAATCGAGCGTGATGGGTCCGGCTTTTGAAAAAGCGAATCCTTTTCCCATAAAAACCGGGCTGTCAAATGAACCGAAAGCCCGAAGCTCGTAGCTTGCGGTAAGAGGTATCCGGATAACGGAGTCTATGCTCGACAACTTTGAAGTAATGGCACTTATGTCAACATTGTCGAAATAATCGTGTTTGAATTTCACTTCGAATAGTATCTTAGAAGATATTCCGAGGAACATCTTTATCTGCCGGCTTTCTGCAGTCACTTCGCTGAAGAGTATCTTCTTAGTCCTCTTATATTCGCCTATGGCAAAAACGCCTGCAAGCGGCGCATCGTAAGTGAATCCGACTCCCACGTCAACAGGCAATCCGTATGTAAAAGGAATCTGGGTTATGAATGCGTTGTCCTTGAAATAATCTATCCTTACCGGCCATCTTGAAAAGTCGTCCGCTTCGGAATATACGGCCGGAGAGTCGTCCGTTTTGGGATACACGGCCGGAGAGTCGTCCGTTTTGGAATATACGGCCGGCAAATCGGCAAAAAGAAAAGCCGGGAAACATAATGTGATTAGCAATATTGCCAACAAGATTCTTGATTTCATATACTACCTCCCGTTATGTGTAAATTATATCATCATATCGTGTAAACTCATGCGCGGATAAGAGCCCGCAATTTTAAAATAAAAACATGCCTTTTTCAGGTTTCTATATGTTTTTTCGTGGTATAATTTACCAAACATTCATCAATAAAGGCTATTGATGGAGAGTTTTAGTACGGGATTTTTCCGTTGCGGAGGTTTTCTTTTGAAGCTCGATGAAAAAACAATTACAGAATTTGAAGAATGGAAAAGCAAGACTTCTGGTTGGGTGAAAGAGGAACTTGAAAAGGTAGACAGCCTCGAAGAAGAAGAAAAGACGGCAGAAATTAATGAGAGGTTTTCCGTATCGGCCGATTTTGGTACGGGAGGTCTCAGAGGCATTATAAGAGCCGGAATCAACGGAATAAACGATAATTGGGTCATCAGAATATCTTCGGCGATTTCAAGGTTTTCAAAAAGCGCCGTCATAGCTTACGATACCAGAAAAATGTCTCGGGAATTTGCGTTGACTGCCGCCAGAACACTCGTAAAAAACGGAGTCGAAACTTACCTGTTTTCAAAACCGACACCCACTCCGGTACTTTCTTTTGCGGTGAAACACCTGAAATGCGACTCCGGAATTGTTATAACTGCCAGCCATAACCCTCCGGAATACAACGGCTACAAGGTATATGACAGCCGTGGCGTTCAGCTTGTTCCGGATAAAGTCGATTCTCTGAAAAAAATTCTGGAATCCGAATCATTTTTTGAACTTGATGACGACAAACTGGATTACAAAATAAATTATGTTTCCGATGATTTGAAAAAAGAATATCTGCATAGCGTCATCGATGAATTAACCGAGATAGATGAAACAGTTGCGTTGAAAGATGGCCTGAGCGTTCTGTACACACCCTTGCACGGAACCGGTGCGGATTTCATACCGGATATGCTCGATTTAATAGGTGTGCGTTGCTTCGTTGAGGAATCCCAAATGCTTCATGATCCGGAATTTTCCACAGTCAGAGTTCCGAATCCTGAAAATATGGATGTGTTCGACAGGAGCAGAAAAAAAGCATTAGCCATGACAGAAAAACCGGATGTCATTATCGCTACCGATCCGGATGCCGATAGAATAGGTGTTCTGGCGTACGACGGAAAAGATTACTTACAGATAAACGGAAATGAAATCGGTGTGTTGATGCTCGATTTTCTTTGCAGAAATACCCGACTCAGCGATAACCCCTGTGTGCTTAAGACTGTAGTGACTACGGATATGGCTTTTCCGATCGCAGAGAATTACGGATGCCGCGTACACGAGACTTTAACGGGTTTTAAATTCCTGGGAGACCTTTCGGATAAACTCGTTTTGGGTGGTAGCCAGGTTGTTTTTTCCTTCGAGGAAAGTTATGGTTACCTTTACGGTACGCATTGCGGTGATAAAGATGCCATATCCACAACCGCACTTTTGATGTATTTGCTCAGTGAAAGGGAAAACGGGCTCAGTTTGTCGGATAAATTGGAACGGTTGCGAAAAAAATTCGGATACTATGCGGAAGACCTTGTCAGTTATTCTTTCGATGGAATAAAGGGGCAGCATATAATAAAACGTATTATGGAAACGGTACGCATGGGTGAATTGAGTGGTTCGCTGAATATGAAACCCGTTGAATTCAAAGATTTCATGAAAGAAAGCGGATACATGAAATCCGATGTGGTAAAGCTGAGATTCGAAAACGGTATAAAAATAATGTTTAGACCTTCTGGTACTGAACCGAAGATAAAGGTTTACTTTTCTGCGAAAAGCGAAGAACTTAAAAAATCCAGGCATGCAATAGATAATATCAAAAGAAGAGTGGATGCTTTTATCGAAAAAATTACCGGGGGAAATTAGCAGCGCGAGATGAATAAAATTCAGGAGTGATTTTCTTGCAGGTCAACAGAGATAAAATCAAAGTTCTATACGATGAGCAAACCATACGCAGCAGGGTGAGCGAAATGGGGCGTGAGATAACGCGCGAATATTCTAAAAACTCAGGTATTTTGCATATGGTTTGTGTGTTAAAAGGATCGGTTCATTTTTACTCCGATCTCTTGCTGAACATAGATATGGACATAAGCTATTCGTTCATACAGGTTGCGAGCTACAGTGGCAGCGAATCCACCGGCAGAATCAGCGTCAAATCATGGATAGACGAACCGATACAGGGTAAGGATGTAATAGTCGTTGAGGATATTCTCGACACGGGAAGGACGCTTAAATACATATTGAATTACCTTAAAAGATACGATCCCCGTACGCTTGAAGTCGCAACTTTCATAGATAAATATGAAAAAGACCATTTTGGAATAGTACCGAAATTTACCGGATTCAGAACCGATGACAAGTTTCTTCTGGGCTACGGACTGGATTACGATCAGAGTTTCAGAAATCTTCCGTTCGTCGGGTACGTACCGATTGAAGAAGACGACGAGTCCGATAACTCGTCAGATTGAGGGATAGCGTGCGTAGAAATTCATTTTGCTTCTCCGCCAGTGTGCTGATGCTTATGAGTTTGTGCGTGGCTTTATTTTCGGGTTTGATGGCAATATCAGGTAAAAAAACCGAGGTATCGGAACTTGAGATTGAGAAGTTGAAAAACCTGTATACTTTCGAGTTCGTCGCGGAACTTGGAGAATTGTTTTACGATGAGGGAGAAGACAGTTTTAAAGAAATGAAAGATATTTTCGTCATAAATGGGAACATAGTAAAGATGAAAGACGGACAGTTTGTCATTGAGAAAGGGGAAAAAAACAGTGAATAATCAGCTTCCTTCTGCGGATTTTGAATTAACGCCGAAAAGAATAGTGAAAGTACTGGACAAATACATAATTGGCCAGGATAAAGCGAAAAAAACGGTAGCTGTGGCTCTGAGAAACAGAATCAGAAGACAGAGGCTTCCGGAGGAAATAAGAAAAGAAGTTATTCCTAAAAATATAATGATGATAGGACCTACGGGTGTGGGTAAGACCGAGATAGCAAGAAGACTTGCGGATTTGTCCGGTTCCCCCTTCGTCAAGGTAGAAGCCACGAGGTTCACCGAAGTCGGTTATGTCGGCAAATCGGTGGAGTCGATGGTCAGAGATCTTGTGGAGTCTGCCGTCGGTATTCTCAAGGAAAAAGATATGGAAAGGGTGCAATCGCTTGCCGAAATAGAAGTCGAAAAAATCATTGCGGATGCGATTGTCAAACCCAAATCGAGGAATCAGGGGCAGAATCTCGGAAACATATTCGGACAGATGTTTCAGAATCAACAGAATAATCAGGTAAACCCGGATGAAGAGAAGATGGCCGATGCCAAAAAGTCGGAAGTGTTTTCACAGCTGAAAACCGGCGAACTCGACGAAAGGTTTTTGGACATAGAGCTGGAACAGTCGAATTCCTCATCGGTAGGGATCATGGGTGGTCCCGATCTGGGTGATATGGGCATAGATATGCAGGGTATGTTCGGCAATTTGATTCCGAAAAAGAAAGTGATAAGGAGAATGACGGTAGCACAGGCGAGAAAAGTTCTGCTTCCGATAGAGGCCGAAAAGCTTATAGATATGGAGAAACTTACATTGGACGGCTTGGAGCTGGCACAGAACAAAGGAATAATATTCATAGACGAAATCGACAAAATAGCGGCAAAATCATCCGCCGGAAGCGGTCCGGATGTGTCAAGGGAAGGCGTGCAGAGAGATTTGCTTCCGATAGTGGAAGGCACGACTGTCAGAACAAAGTACGGTACCGTGAGGACAGATTACATTCTTTTCATATCCGCCGGTGCTTTTCACATATCAAAACCGTCGGATCTGATTCCCGAATTGCAGGGAAGGTTTCCGACTAGAGTCGAACTGGAACCTCTCACAAAAAAGGATTTTGAAAGGATTCTGGTCGAACCCGAGAATTCCCTTGTAAAACAGTACAGGGCATTGCTCGCAACTGATGGAGTGGTTGTCGAATTCGAAAACGAAGGGATAAAAGAAATAGCGGAAATAGCTTTTTCCCTGAATGAAAAACTCGAAAACATAGGTGCGCGAAGGCTTTATACGGTGCTCGAAAGAGTACTTGAGGAGATTTCTTACGAAGCTCCGGAAGTGGAAGAGAAAAATATAACGGTCAACAAAGAATACATTTCCAGACATATGGACAGCATAATAAAAGACCAGGACCTTTCATCATACATTCTTTGATTTTTCAAAGGTGGTGCGGAATTGAACCGGAACGATATGGAAATTCTGTGTTGTTCGAAGGTATTCCTTGTTAAAGAGATAGAATTCATAGTTGACAGGTTTGAAGATATCGAGAAATTATCGGAGTTCAGGTTTTTTAACAATATGAAAGATTCTGCCGTATCTTTTTTCGGAGATTCTTGTTTTGTTGGGGAAACAGATGTTGACTCCAATTTACTGTGTGAGAAGATAAAACGTTTTTTGAAAGTCAGCGGAGAAACAGCCGATAAACTCGAGGGAATAAAAAGCAGAATCGATTTGAAAATAATTCTCTGTACGGATGAAAATTATCCGGAGTATCTGAAACAGATACCCGATCCCCCTGCCGCGTTATTCGCCAAAGGATGCGGGGACTTGATAAATGCCGGCAGATGTATCGCATGCGTAGGTTCGAGAAAACATACCAATTATGGAAAGTATGCGGTTGAAAAGATAATACCCGGATTATGCGGCAGCGGGTTTACCGTTGTGAGCGGCATGGCGTACGGAATAGATTCTTTGTGCCATTTACAATGCCTTAAAGAGGGCGGCACCACCATAGCGGTACTGGGGTGTGGCGTGGATGTGGTTTATCCCGGTGCAAACAAGAGTCTTTACGATCGCATAGCTGCGGAGGGTTTGCTGCTGAGTGAGTATTTTCCTGACGAAAGGCCACGAAAGTATTATTTCCCGGAAAGAAACAGGATTATTTCAGGTCTTTCCAAAGGAGTGATAGTGTTCGAGGCCACCATAAGGAGCGGTTCTCTCATAACCGCGGATTGTGCTTTGGAACAGAATCGTGAAGTGTTTGCGGTTCCCGGTCCGATCAACTCCACATTTTCCGAGGGAACCAATTACCTGATAAAAAGAGGTGCCAAACTCGTGAGCAGTGTGGATGACGTTCTTGAAGAGTTCGGCATACAAGTGCGGAATTCGAATGACTCTGAAACCATCCTGATTGAAAGTTTGTCCGATACGGAAAGGAAAATATACGAATTGATATCCGATGGTTGCGATAACATGGATACGCTTGTTGAAAAAACCGGATACGGAATCTCGCGGCTGAATTCTTCAGTCAGCATGCTTTTGATAAACGGATTGATTGACGGTGACGGAAACAATTTAAGTATAAAAAAATAAGGTGGGGCGGGCTGATGTATAAAAGATACTTAATGATTCTTACAGTTTTATTTGCCGTGATATGCACATCTTTATTTTCGATGGCATTTGAAATCGGCGGAGGATACAGATTTGCCCCGAGTAGTTTTACACAGCACGGCTGGAATATTGATTTGGGTATTTTCAACGATTTCAACGATATCCTCGAATTCGATGTCACGTATCATCCGCAATTTTCTTTTGACGAAAATGGTGAAAGCAGTGCCACACCTACAAATCATTGGAATTTCGACCTTGATGCCATGATACCGCTTCTCGGCAGAATCGACGGCAGGGAGGGATACAGGTTCGGTATATATTCCACTTTTGAATACGGCAATTTCTATTCCGGAAAAACAACCTCAGATGCGACACAGGGAACCGATCTGGATAATTACAACGCATGGGAGAATTCGAATTACTGGTTTGCCGCGGGAATATACGGGCAATATCACCTCGATCCCTGGCTTTTCGAGCTTTCACTTGGGTTGCCCATAATTTACAATCCCACGAATATGCCGTTCATGGACAGGGTTTTGGGAAGCGCCGAATTCAAGGCAAGATACTTCGTTCAAAGTGGGTTTAGGGAATTCAAAGACCATTTAACAGTTGAAATACAGGTGTCCACCAGGAAAATCGGTATTTCGGTATGTCTCATAGAGCCGTTTTGAAAAGAAGTGATTTCGGTTGAAACTTCAAATTTATCTTCAAAAAAGCGGAGTGGGTTCGAGAAGAAAATGTGCCGGCATAATAGAGCGGGGGCTGGTTACCGTTAACGGAGAGAGACAGACTGTCTTCTGGCACGAAATAGAAGTCGGGCGCGATTTGGTTGAGGTTTCGGGCAAAGCCGTTTCTATTGTAGATGAAAAGTTTTATTATATTCTGAACAAGCCCTTGGGATATGTATGTGCCAATTCAGACGGATTTAACACTCCAACTGTTTTTGATTTTATAAGGGAAAGATACGGAATCGAAGAAAAACTGCATTCTGTGGGCAGACTCGATAAGAATACCACAGGGTTGCTGATACTTACCAATGACGGTGATTTTACAAATGCGGTAATACATCCGGGCAGAAAAGTCGACAAAGTTTACAGGGCTTTGGTTAAAGGAATCGTATCCGAAAATCAGAAGAAAGAATTTGAAAACGGCGTGGACATGGACGGATACCGAACCGCTCCCGCAAAGATGGAGATAATCGAAGAAACCGGTGATGGTAACTCCTTGGTTGAGATAACAATACACGAAGGTAAAAAGAGACAGGTAAGGATAATGTGCCGCAGCATAGGCCATGAGGTAGTAGAGCTGCAACGCATAAGGATAGGCAATCTGACTCTTGATGGAGTTAACGAAGCCGGTGATTTGATAAAAATAGACGGAGAAATTTTGTTCAAACGTCTGGGTTATAATCAGAAAGGGTGGTGTTCAAAATAAAAATGAAAAAAATATTGCTTTTTCTATCGTTTTTTGCTTTTTTTTGTCTGTTATCATTTTCCTCCGATCTTTTCGAATTGAAGAGCATACAGGAGAGAATAGAACAGGCAAACATATTCAACGACGAATCGCTTCTGGATTCCTGTATAAAAGATTTGCAGAAAGTCATACTCAACAGCGGCGGAAATTCTTCCGTGCTTTCGAAAGCATATCTGATACTCGGAGATGCCTTTTTCTACAGGCAGGACTTTCTTCAGGCTTATGAAAATTATGAAAAAGCCACTTCGATTGCCGGAAAAGATGATGAATCATATCCATATGCGCTTTACTCGATGATATACAGCAGATACCACACTGCTTCGCAATCTGCCGGAACCGCAAAAGAAGAATATCTGAAGCAGGCCTATTCGATGCTCGATGAACTTTCTAATTACGGGGAATATCTGCAGGATTCTTATCTGCTGCGTGGCATGGTGCTGAGGTATATGGGTGATTATCTCGGTGCGGTGGCCAGTTTGGATAAAATCACTTCCGAAGAACTGAAAGGATTTTCAAGTTACTATAAAGGTCTGATTCTCTTTGAACAGAAAAATTTCCCTTCCGCGATTCTGGCTTTCAAAAAGGCGCAGGAATACGGAGAGGAAAAAGAGTTGGTGGCGGCGAGTATTTATCAGGTTGTGATAGCACAGATGAATCTCAAAAATTACAGAGATGCGCTGCTGAATTCCGAAAATCTGATAAGGGAATATTCGGATACAAGGTATAAGGACCAGTTTTTCTCGCTTCATGTGGAATTGCTTTACAGAACGGGCAACTATCAGAATGCCGAGAAATACATAGATCAGATAATGCAGAATGCCGGAACGGTTAAGCAGAAGATGGAGGCATACAATGCCATGGCATGGCTTGCATACAAATCCGATGATTCAAAATCCGCAGTCGATAACTGGACAAAAGGTATGGAAATCGGAGCGGATTCTTATTCTCAGGAAGCGTTTGAAATGGCTAAAAATGCTATAAATGCACTAAGACAGCAAGATAACACGGCAGTTCTCGTTTCGTTTTTGAACAAAGTAAAATCCACATTTCCTTCCAAATCGAGTGAAATGGATCTCGAAAGTGCCAAAGTGTACCTATCGCTGGGAAACTTCAGCGAGGCACAGGCTCTGCTCAACAAAGTACTTTCATCGGGTATCCTTTATCAGGAAGCAAGCTATTGGTCCGCAGAACTTTACAAAGAAAAGGGTGATTTCAACAAAGCCGTTGAGTACATAGAGAGAGTGATTCAATCCGGAAATCAGAAGTATATATTCATGGGATATAAATTCAAAGGAGATCTCTATTATCAAAAAGGAGATTATCAAAAATCCATAGAATCCTACAACATCTCTTTGAATTATGCTTCGGAAGAGGAAAAACCGCAGATAATACTGAATATGGGAATAGTGGCTTTGAACGAGAAAGACTATACAAATGCCCAGATTTATTTCAACAAGCTTAAAAATGAGTATTCTTCAAACCTTGAATACTCTCTTGACGGGTCATTCTATCTTGCCGAGACATATCTCGCAAGACTTTCATACTCGCAGGCCATAAAAGAATACGATTGGATAATTTCCAACGACACTACGGGCAGGTATACCAACAACGCGATGCTCAAAAAATACGAAACCATGCTCGAATCTTCGTCGGATTACGACTCCATAATCTATCAGATAGACGATTCGATTTCAAAGACATATGACGATACCCTGAAAAGAGAACTCGGTTACATAAAGGCGGAAGCCTATCTTAAAAAAGGCGATTTGTATTCCGCGTTTGATAACGTGAAGTCTTTATCCGAAATGGGTCTTTCGGATTCCACTATCGGCGGAATACTATACATAAAGGGCAGATATTATACCTACCAGAACAACGAAGTCGAACTTAAGAAAAACTATGACAGACTTATAGAAGAATTTCCGCTGTCACCCAAGACTCCCTGGGGAATTCAGGATTATGCGCTGTATTTCTACAACAGTAATTCGTTCAACGAAGCCAAAAACCTGTTTTTCAAATTGTTGAGCAGTTATCCTGACTTTCAGAAAAGCGATGCCGTATATTATTATATAGGATTGTGCTATGAAAAACTCGGAGAAAAGGATAAAGCGCTGAAGATATACGAGGATTTCCCCAAGAAATTCCCGAATTCTTCGAGAATAAACGAAGTAAACGCTAAATTGATCTCTTTAAAACAATGATGGGGGGATGAAAACAATAGAAACCGAAAAATACGTACTCAGGACCAATTGTAAAATCAACCTGTATCTGGATGTCATGGAGAAAATGGATGATGGCTTCCACGAAATAATAACGCTTTTCAACACCGTGTTTCTGCATGATGATATGGAGGTTTTTTTTCATGGCGGTCAGGAAGACGAATTTGAATATTCATACGACGAAGATATTCCATATAAGCCGAAGTTGAGATGGGATGAGACCAACACTCTTTTCAAAGTCTGGCAGGTATTTAAAAAAAGATTCGATCTGAATTCGGGTATAAAAATCAGACTTGCTAAACATATCCCACCCCAGTCGGGACTGGGAGGATCGAGCTCCGATGCCGCAGCTTTGATAAAACTGCTGTCGGACAAATTCGCTCTTGAAGAGTGTGAGATGCTTGAAATAGCGTCTTCTGTCGGAAGCGACGTTCCATTCCTGTTGAAGGAGGGTTCTGCTATCGGAACCGAAAAGGGGGATAAATTACAGTATCTTGACCCCATACCGAATTACGATGTGCTGCTTGTACAGCCCAAATTCACATTTTCAACTCCGCAGATGTACGCCCAGCTGGATTTGATGAAATTCGACAATTGGGAAACATTCGAGGGTATTGAAGAAGTTACGGATTTCGAAGAAGAACTGCTCACCGAAACCATAAAAGACGAAGTGCTGAACGATTGGGAAGATGACGAAATTGATGCCTGGGATCCGTATGACGACATAATGAGGCTCCATGAAAACCTGAGTTCCGGTACGCCGGCTCTGACATTCAACGATTTTGAAAAAGCCGCCCTCGAAATTCATCGGGAATATGAAGAATTCAACAGGCAGTTTTATTCTATAAGATCGGATTATATACACCTTAAATCCATGACGGGATCGGGATCGGCCCACTTCATGATTTTCAGGGAAGGTACCCCCGAAGAAGTATTTGAGGAAACGGAAGAAATTTTCCGCAATATGAATTGCTGGATCAGGAGAACGAAACTGTATGAAGAAAAGGGTGAACCAAAATGAGAATATGCGTAATTGGTGCCGGAACTTCGAGTATCAGTTTTGTCAAAACTCTTCTGGATAACGGATTTGACGGTCAGGTCGATATTTACGACAGGGGTAATTCTCCCGAAAACCGAAAAAAAACCGAAGTTCTCCACGGATTCGGAGGTGCCGGTACATATTCCGACGGAAAACTCTCCCTATCTCCTGATATTGGCGGAGAACTGAATTCTTACATTCAGTCGATCAATTTCGGTGAATACGCCGGAAAAGCCATCGATATATGGACTATGGGGCTTAAGCAGGGAGAATACGAAAAAACTGAAAATTCACATTTGCTGTGGAATGTTAAAAAATCTTTTTCGCAAAACAACATGAATCTTATACTAAGCGATTTCATACATCTCGGAACGGATAATCTGCAGACAGTTATCGGAGAATTGTACGGTCATATAAACAAATTTGGCAATGCACATTTTTTCTTCAACAGCGAAATAAAATTCGTTTCAAAAGACGGAATGGTAAGCGTTGAGAAAGGCAACGGGGAAAGGGAAGATAAAATATACGACAGAGTTGTCGTGGCAACCGGCAGAACGGGGTCGAACCTTTTGAATTCAATACTTAACAGCAGCAACTCCGAATACATTTCCAATTATGTCGACATAGGCATAAGATTCGAATTGCCGGAGATAATCACGAGAGAACTCACGGATAAACTGTATGAATTCAAAGTTGAATATTACACTTCCCTTAACGACAGAGTCAGAACTTTCTGTGTGAACCCCGGCGGTTTTGTGGTTGAGGAAAAAGAGAAAGGGTATTCCCTCGTCAACGGACATTCTTTTTCGAAGAGGAAATCGGAAAATACCAACTATGCGATACTGGTTACGCAGAAATTCACGGAACCTTTTAAAGACGCATTCGAATATGCAAGGATGATTGCGCAACTGGCAAATAAGCTGGCAGGAGACAATGCGATACTGATGCAGAGGTTCAAAGATTTCAAGGAAGGAAGAAGATCAACCCCGCGTAAAATTTCTAAATTGTTTTTCACACCGACTCTTGAAGCGACGCCTGGAGACTTGAACCTTGTTTTCCCGAGAAGGACAGCCCAGAATATAGAAGAATTCATCGAACAACTTGATAAAACGGTACCCGGTACGGCAAACTGGGATAACCTGTTGTACGGTGTCGAGGCGAAATTCTATTCGACGAAACCGAAATTCGGTGATTATTTCAAACTGCCTGATATACCCATATGGGTTATAGGTGATTCCAGCGGATACACAAGAGGCATAATACAGGCATCCATCAGCGGAATCATACTTGCTGAACAGTTTATCGGATTATGAATCTATTTCATAAAAGACTACAGATTTTTCCCGGTTTTCGAATGAGTCCGTTATAAGAATAATGCCGTATATTTTTACAATTCGGAAACGAAATCGGGCTTGCGTTGTGTTATAATGACGCGCATCCTGTCCTGAATAAGAGTTCAGGACCATTTTTTATGACCGTAGGAGGTATGAAGTGAGAATTTACGAATTGATGTACATTACAGACCCTCGTATACCTGAAGATGCAAGAGAAGCAGGTGTCGAAAAGGTTAAAAGCGTAATTGAAGAAAAAGTCGGAGGTACAATCGAAAAGATTGACCGCTGGGGAGTAAGAAAACTTGCCTATAAGCTTCCTAAGACTAAACTTACCGAAGGCGACTACACTGTAATTCTTTTCAGATCCGAAGGAACATCTCTCTCTCCGCTTGAAAATCTATTCCAGGTAACTCCGGAATTCGTGAGAAAACAGATTGTCAGAAGGGAAGATATAGAAAAAGCCGAAAGAACCGAGATGCTCAAAAGAAGAAAAGAAGGAACAGTAGAAGTTGAGGAAACCGTGGAAGTCGTTGAAAATGCCGAAACCACAGAACCGGAATTTGAAGTGGAAAAGGGCGAATAGTTATGGGTATAAGCTACAACAGAGCGATTTTGGTCGGTAGATTGGTAAGGGATCCCGAGAGCAGCTACAGTTCGACGGGTACGCATATTTCCAAGTTTACCATTGCCGTCGACAGGCCTGTTTTTTCTTCAAACAGTCCCGAACCCGGAACGGATTTCATAAGGGTAGTGACTTTCGGTAAAACCGCCGATTTTGTGTCCAATTACATGGCTAAAGGCCGACTTGTACTCGTAGAAGGACGCATTCAGGTTTCGCAGTGGCAGGCTACCGACGGTACCAACAGGTATTCCACGGATATAATAGCCGACAAGGTGAATTTCATGGAAACCAAGAAATCTTCCGGAGACAGCTCTTTTGGAGGCGACAAATTCCAGGACAACGGAGAAGTTTATTCTTATAAAAACGATATAATCACTAACGATAACAGTGATGTATTCGATGGACCGATAACATCTGACGATGATGAAGTTCCATTTTGATGAGGAGGAAGAATAATGGGAAAAGACAACAACAGAGACAGCAGAGACAGAGATAAAAGAAAACAGAGTAACAACAAATTCAGAAGAAGAAAAGTGAGAAAATGTCAGCTTTGTGTTAAAAAGACTGATTACGTTGATTATAAAGATTTGGCATTCCTGAAAGATTACGTAACCGATAAGGGAAAGATAGTTCCCAAAAGAATCAACGGAAGCTGTGCAAAGCACCAGAGGGTAATTAAGACAGCCATAAAGAGAGCCAGACAGATGGCTTTGCTTCCGTTCACAAGAGACTGATAAGAAACGAATTACCGTAACTTGAATTTCAACTGAATATTCAGGCAGAGAATGAGAGGGCCGTTTTTAAAAAAACGGCCCTTTTTTGCTTTTTTGAAATCGTTTTGGAGGAGGAATGGAATGGATAAAAAGAAAATAGTCGTCATAGGAGCGGGAGTGATAGGTTCGGCCATTTCCAGAGAACTTTGCAGATACGACTTCGATGTGACACTTCTGGAAAAAAACACCGAAGCCGGTATGGGCGTCACGAAGGCAAATTCCGCGATTGTGCACGGAGGTTACGATGACGATCCGCAATCCGTACGTGCGAGATTCTGCGCAGCGGGAAACGACATGTTCGAAGGTTATTGCACTGAGCTCGGTGTGGATTTCAAACGTATTGGGTCCTATGTCCTTGCTTTCGCAGAATCGGAAATGCCTTATCTGAAAGAACTTCAGAAAAAAGCGATTGTTAACGGCATAAAAGGCTGTGAAATACACGATGCGGCCACGATTTTGAGAAGGGAAGAAAACATTTCGGACGAAGTGTGCGGAGGATTCTGGTGTCCCACCGCGGGGATTACGGAACCATGGATGCTTGCAATTGCTTCGGTTGAAAATGCGGTTGCCAACGGTCTCAAAGTCAGGTATGAAGAAAATGCAATCGATATAAAGAAGAGTGAAAAGAACGGAGTTCTTTCCGTAGACGGAGTGCTGACGGATAAAAATTTTTATGAAGCGGATGTAGTGATAAATTGTGCGGGTTTGTACGCGGATACGATAGTTGAAATGGCGGGGACTCAGAATATCGACCTCCACCCCAGGAAAGGGGAATACATACTTTTGGACAAAAAACTGGGAAACCTTGTCAACACAATCATATTCCCCGTTCCCGACAAAAAATCCAAAGGAATACTCGTAGTGCCTACGATTGACGGGGGGCTTCTGATAGGTCCGACGGCCGAAGATCTCGACAGAGAACGAAGAGAGGAAACGTCCACTACACAGAATGGCTTGAATCAGGTTGTGGAAAAAACCATGAGTATGGTGAAGAAAATCGATCTTTCGCTGACGGTGAAGACTTTTGCAGGACTTAGACCCGAAACTCCGCAGAAAGATTTCGTAATAGGCCTCACCGCATTGAAAGGATTTATAAATGCCGCCGCCATGAGATCTCCGGGATTGACATCGGCTCCGGCAATATCTAAATACATTTCACAGGTTCTGGTTCCCGAATCTATCGGTGAAAATTGCAGGGAAAAAGCCGGGTTCAACCCGGTACGGAAAAAAGATGTGAGGCCTGCGACTTTGCCGGCAGAGGATTGGGAAAAACTCGTGAAAGAAGATGACAGATACGGAAACATAGTATGCCTTTGCAATAAAATAACGGAAATGGAAATTATAGAGGCGGTAAAAAAAGGTGCGAGAACAGTTGATTCCGTAAAATTCAGAACACGTGCTTCTTTCGGCAGATGCCAGGGAGGCTTCTGCCTGCCAAAAATAGTGGAAATAATATCAAGAGAAACCGGACTCGAACCTGAGAAGATAAGACTTTCCGAAAATGGATCGGAAATACTCATCGGGAAGGTGAGGATATGAACGAAATAAAAACCGATGCTTTGATAATAGGCGGCGGAGCGGCCGGAATGGCTGCGGCTGTGGAAGTTGTGGAAAGAGGATACAGGGCTATTCTGATCGAAAGAGACGAATCGACCGGCGGTGTGTTGAATCAGTGTATACACAACGGGTTTGGCCTGCATGTTTTCAAAAAGGAACTTACCGGTCCCGAATATGCCCATCTTTTTCAGAAACAGATGAATCAAAAGGGCGTGGAAATTCATTCGAACGTATTTGTACTCGAAATTGATAGAAAAAATAAAAAAGTCACAACCATGACACGCAGCGGAATATGCGAGTACAGCACGAAAGTTTTGATAATGTGTACCGGTGCAAGGGAAAGGCCATTCGGTAATTTGAGAATACCCGGAGACCGCCCTGCGGGAATATTTACCGCGGGAGTGGCACAGAAATTCGTGAACCTCATGAACGTTCTCCCGGGTAAGAAGGCATTCGTTCTGGGTTCAGGGGATATCGGGCTCATAATGGCCAGAAGATTGACACTCGAAGGGATGAAAGTCATGGGAGTTGCGGAACTCATGCCATATCCCGGTGGATTGGCAAGGAACATCGTCCAGTGCCTGGACGATTTTGACATACCTCTGTATCTTTCGACGAGCGTGACAAAAGTCAGCGGGAAAAACCGGCTCGAAAGCATCACATTGTGTGAATTCGACAGGGAAACAAGAGAAGCCGTGCCGTTTTCTGCCCGGGAAGTGGAAGTGGATACCCTGATACTGTCTGTGGGTTTGATTCCACAGAACGAACTTGTAGAAGATTTCGTGAAGGTTGATTCGATTAACAGAGGGTTAACGGTTGACAATTATGGCAGGACAAGTGAAGAATGGATTTTTGCCGCCGGCAACAACGTTGCCGTTTACGATCTCGTCGATTTCGTGACTCTTGAAGGAAAGAATGCAGGACAATCCGCATCTGAATATATAAAAGAGGGAATCTTGCCTAAAAAGACGGTAAAAGTGGCCAGAGGCCTTAATGTCGGGGTCATAACACCATTGAGGGTTTGTACGTACGGGCAGCCTTTCACGTTGTTCATAAGGCCGGGAAAATCCATGAAAAAAGCCGTCGTCAGTATATGCGGCGGTTTGAAGACATTCGTTAAAATGGCTGTGAAACCTGCGGAGATGATAGATATAACAGTCTCTTCGGATTTGCTTGAAAATATAAGGGCCAAAGGATTTGAAGAAATAAAAGTGGATATAGAGGAAGTGGAATGATGGGAAATAAAAAAGAAATCACCTGTATCGCATGTCCAATAGGATGCAGTTTGCATGTTGAAATTAACGGAAGCGAAATAACGGTTACCGGTAACCGATGTAAAAGAGGTGAAAATTATGCCTTCAACGAGATAACGAATCCCAGGAGAACAGTTACTTCCAATGTGAAAGTCGTTGGTGGCGAATTTCCGCTTGCGTCAGTGAAGACAAGCGACGCAATACCGAAAAAAATGTTATTCGATCTTATAGAGAGCCTCAGAGAGATAACTTTAAAAGCTCCCGTACACATTGGAGACACAGTTATCAAGAATTTCAGGGATACAGGTATAGACGTTCTGATCACAAGAGAAGTGGGAAAGAAATAGAATTCTTATCCCCGCAATTGGACAAAAAGGGAGATAAGTTCTCCCTTTTCTTTATTTAGGGGCTGCTGAAAAACTCAAATTTTGTCGTTCGGAGAGTGTTGTATTTTACCTCTCGATACGAAGAATCCCGGGTTTAGATTCCTTTATTTAAAAAGGGAGAAATTAATCTGTTTTTTGATTTCAATCACTTTATTTCCTTGACCTTAGCTAATAAATGAATTTAAGTAATATTCTCTGTATACCTTTATTTATAACAGTCGCATAGTTATTCAGCAAGCCCTGTTTATATGAATTATCATCGATTTTACAGGTATTAGTAAAAAGTTTCACTCATTGTATATGATCAGTGCTAATCTTGCTTGATGAGGTTTATGTCCGATATTTTCCAGGCATATTAAGCTAAAAAATATGATAAAAAAACGGAAGGCTTCATCAGGAAGCCTTCCGTTTTTTTATGAAATGTTTTGAAATAGAATTACTAATTCACGAAAGTTATATGCCGGATAGTTTCACAACCTAAAATCTACAACGGCTTTACAATAACCGTACTCGCTTCGGATTTTCTTATGCTCAGGCTGTATCCTCTTATATCCAGCTCCATCGGATCACCGAGCGGGGCAAATTTAACCACTTCGATGTCAACCCCGGGTGTTATTCCCATAACCATGAGCCGCTGTTTTATTCGGGGATCTCCGGTGACACCCACCACACTGGCCCTGGTTCCTTTTTTGCATTCACTCAGCAACATATCCATGCACCTCTCTGAAATCATAAATAGAAAAAACCTTTAATGAAATAATAATATAACTATCATATCGCTTTGTTGCAATAAACATTTTAACTTTCATTACGTACTTATAACTTAAAAATATCGGTTAGTCTATAATATTTTAGAATAAATAATAGGAGTTGTCAAGTGTTATTTTATTCGATTAAAAGTTATTCGGGATTAAAATTACCGGCAAAGTTCCGATATTTTTTTCGATATCATTAACACGCCCATATCACAACGTGTTCATCGATGATATATAATAAATATGGTAAAATGAAGCAATATAAATCGACGAAATGCAGGAGGTATGCTATGAGTTCAATGGTAGATTTTGGAGTAAAGAAAATGGAGTGGGCCTGGCAATATATGGATGTGCTGCAGGCGATAAAGAAAAAATACGAGTCCGAACAACCGTTTAAAGGAGTTAAAGCGGTTGTGTGCTGTCATCTTGAGGCCAAGACGGCAAACCTTGCAAGGGTGATAAGGGATCTGGGGGCGGAGGTTTGGGTAACCGGTTCAAACCCGCTGTCAACACAGGATGATATTGCCGCCGCGTTGAGCGAACATTATGGAGTTACGGTACATGCCAAACACACGAACAGCGATGAGGAATTCATGCAATATCTGTATAAAACACTCGAATTGAAACCGAATCTCATCATGGATGACGGCGGAGACCTCTCCACGATAGTTCACATGGAAAGAACGGAGTATCTTGAGAATTTAGTCGGAATATCCGAAGAAACCACAACCGGTGTTCACAGGCTTCGTGCGCTCGATGCAGCCGGAAAGCTCGCAGTTCCTGCGATAGCCGCAAACGACGGTATGATGAAATACCTTTTTGACAACAGGTATGGAACCGGACAGTCAACGTGGGATGGAATAATCAGGAGTACCAACATAACCGTTACCGGTAAAAACGTGGTAGTAGCGGGGTATGGCTGGTGCGGACGCGGTGTGGCACTCAGAGCAAAGGGCCTGGGAGCCAACGTGATAGTTACCGAAGTCGATCCGGTAAAGTCTATCGAAGCGATAATGGATGGATTCAGAGTGATGAGGATGGAAGAAGCCGCACCTATCGGAGATATTTTCGTTACGCTGACCGGAGACATAGATATAATAGTAAAGGAGCATTTCGAGCTCATGAAAGACGGAGCCATACTCGCAAATGCCGGACATTTCGATGTTGAAATAGCCATGAAACAGCTTAGGGAGATTTGCACCGAAAGCTTTGAGGCGAGGCAGAACGTCAAGGGCTATAAACTCGCAAATGGTAAAACCGTATACGTGATAGCCGAAGGTAGGTTGGTTAATCTGGCTGCCGCAGACGGACATCCGATAGAAATAATGGATACGTCTTTTGCCGTGCAGCTTATGAGTTTGAAATATCTTTGGGATAATCAGGGAAAACTCGAAAATCATGTGTACACAGTACCGAAGGAAATAGATATGGAACTGGCTTTCCTGAAATTGAAAACAATGGGAGTAAAAATCGACGAACTCTCCGAAGCACAAAAGAAATATCTTATGAGCTGGTGAGCTCAATGAACATAAAGCGTGCCTTGCTTTCTGTGTATGATAAAACTGGAATAACAGATTTTGCGCGGGCTCTTCAGGCCCGCGGAATTCAGATCATAAGTTCGGGAAGCACTTATGATCTTCTCAGAGAAAAAGATGTAAAGGTAGTGTCATTGGAAGAATACGCCGCTTTGCCCGATACTCTGGGGAAATCCAAAGGAATGGCAGGAAAGGGCATAGTTGCTGCGGCCGTCGAGCAAAGTGAAGATTTTAAATTCGCAAGTTTGGATGAGAACAGTATGATTCCGGGAATTGATCTGATAGCGGTTAATTTAAACCCTTTCGAAGATACCGCCAAAACCTCGCGCAACGAATTCGACCTCATCAAATCCGTGGACATAGGAAGGCATAATCTTATAAGAGCCGCATCCAAAAATTACAGGGATGTCGTGGTGCTAACTGACCCGTATGATTATTCCGATGTCGTTGAATCTCTTGATTTCTGTGGTGATGTGACGCTTCAGAAAAGAAGGTTGTATTCCCTTAAAGGATTTTACAGAACCATGCATTACGATGCGGGGGTACACGACATACTGTCGCTGCTTTTTGCCAAAGAAAAATTCGATCATTTCATTCTTGAGAGGGTATTCGATTTCGATCATGGGGAGAATTACCAACAGGATGCGTATTATTCGGCATATGCCGATGATGAATCGGGAAACGACGAAATAATACCGATTTCGGGTAAGAAACTTACTTTCAACGATTACAATGAAATCAATAGGGGACTTTTGCTTCTGGGTAAGATAGAAGAAGACTGTCTACTGTTCATGAAAAATGGTCATATATGTGCTTTTGAAACGATCAAGGGCAAAAAAAGCTCTTTCAATTTCAACCACAGAATGGATAATTTCAACACAGACAAGGGTATTTTGTTTGTCAAAGGCGAAATAGACGCGAATATTCTCGACAGTCTTGATGATGTAAGAATAAGGATGGTCTGTTTTGATTCCGTATCTTACGAAATTTTCAAGAATACGAAAACAATCGAATCGGCGGCCAGGGTTCTCGTGAATTGCGATGAATTCACCGATTATGAGTATAAATACCTCAACAAAGCTTTTTTAGTGCAGGAAAGAGACAGCGGGAAGCTTTACGGTAAATACAGGCATATTAACGGAGATGAAATAGATGAATGCCGCATAAAGGATGTCGACATTTCCATGAAAATAGCTGGTTCTTCGGTATCTCTTTCTGCTGCCATAGTTCGTTCGGGTGAGCTCATAGGAATTAGTCAGGGAAATTCCGAACAGGAGGATGCGGTTCGGAATGCCTGCGCGCGTTTACCGAAATCGAAAGGCTTGATTTCAGAATCCGTCATAGCACTTGATATGGATCCTGTGGATTTCGGCCTTCTCAAAGAGATCATATCCATAGGTTTCAGAAAGATAGTCATACCCGGGCGGACGGAACTGAATTCGGAAATATCCCTGATTGTTGAAAAGGAAAACGTAGATCTATATTTTTCAGGAAGACAACATTTTTCACTTTAAAACATATACAGCTTATATATGGGAGGAATGCCTATGAGTGATCATCATGAACTTTTGAGGAATCTGGAAGATTTCCTGGTAAAGGCGATGGCGGAAATAGGAAATTGCAAATCGAGTGCGGACATAGAAAATCTCAGAGTCAGGTTCTTGGGTAAAAAGGGCGTGCTTACGAGTGAGTTCTTAAAAAAGCTCGGTGGTCTTGATTCTGAAATAAGACCCGTAATCGGATCGAAAACAAATGAGGTAAAAGATAAAATTCAGGAAGCGTTCAGTCAGAAGCTCCTTTCAATGAAAGGGGAAGAAGACAGATTGTTTGAAGAGAGTTTGTGGGTCGACATAACAATTCCCGGTTCGAGAAGAGAAATCGGGTTTGAACATCTCGTGAAAAAAACTCAGAAGGAAATGGAAGATCTTTTCATATCTATGGGCTATGAGGTTAAGCACGGTCCGGAAATAGAAGATGTTTTTTATGCCTTTGAAGCGTTGAATACACCCGAGTGGCATCCCGCAAGAGACTCGCAGGACAGTTTTTATATAGAATCCGGTAAAATTCTTTTAAGACCGCATACTTCACCGGTGCAGATAAGAACTATGGAATCCATAAAACCGCCGCTTGCCATAGTTTCACCTGGCAAAGTTTACAGAAGCGATTATGATGCCACACATCTTCCGATGTTTCATCAATTCGAGGGACTGTTGGTGGACAGGGACATAAACGTTTCACATCTTAAAGGAACGCTTGAGTATTTTGTGAGCTCCATATTCAAAAAAGAAATGACCATAAGACTCAGACCAAGCTTTTTCCCATTTACGGAACCGAGTTTCGAAGTGGATCTGATGTGGGAAGACAAGTATGGCGGATATAAGTGGTTGGAAGTTCTTGGAGCCGGCCTTGTCGACCCGAATGTTTTCAAGGCAGTTGGCTACGATCCCGAAATATGGAGCGGTTTTGCATTCGGTGTCGGAATAGAGAGAATAACAATGCTGAAATACGGATTAACTGATATCAGAGACCTGATACGCGGAGATCTGCGTTTCATCAGGCAATGACAGGGAGTTGTTTGTATGATCATCTCAAGAAAATGGCTGGAAGAGTACATCGATATAGGCGATATTTCAAATGAAGAACTGGATAAATTACTGAGTCTGAGCGGTTCGTCGGTTGAGACAATAGAATTCCCCTGGGCGGGCATGGAGAATTTGGTTGCGGGAAAGATAACCGGAATAAAAAAGCATCCCGAGGCCGACAGACTTCTCATATGTACCGTTGATACGGGGGACTCGGTCAGGCAGATACTGACGGCCGACAGTTCGGTTGAAACGGGTGAAACCGTTCCGGTTGCGCTGGAAGGAACTGTTCTTTTCAACGGTAAAAAAATACAGAATGCCGAGATGAAAGGCGTGATGTCCGAGGGAATGATGTGTTCGCTTGAAGAAATGGGACTCGAGGATAAATCACCCACTATTTACAAGTTGCCCGCGGAAGTCGAGCCCGGCAGGCGTCTGTCGGAATATTTTGGGTTGGACGATTCGGTTTTCGATCTGGAAATAACGTCCAACAGGCCCGATGAACTTTCGTTTCTCGGTGTCGCGAGAGAGATAAGGGCACTGACTTTCGGCGGTAAAGAAATAAAAATACCCGATGCGGATTACGAGAAATCCGATTTTGATTCTTCCGAATATGCGGATGTGCGGGTAGAAAATCCGGAAAGCTGCAAACGGTATACGGCATTGGTACTTAAAAATGTGAAAATCGAACCTTCGCCTCTATGGCTGCGCAGGCATCTGGTTTCCGTAGGATTGAGGCCTATAAACAACATAGTGGACATAACCAATTTCGTCATGATGGAGACGGGACATCCGGTACATGCGTTTGACCTCGAAAGAGTCGAAAACGGTTGCATAACGGTCAGAAACTCGGAAAAAGGCGAGAAATTGACGCTTCTGGATGGAACCGAAGCGGAATTCGACGGCAGTGAATTGTTGATATGTGACAGCACAAAACCTCTTGCGGTTGCGGGGATTATGGGTGGAGAATCCAGCGGGGTATCACAGTGCACCAAAGATATTCTGCTTGAAGTTGCGTTTTTCAGTCCTGTCGAGATAAGGGCCACGTCGAAAAAACTCAACGTATCCAGCGATTCTTCGTACAGATTTGAAAGAGGGGCGAATCCGGAAGACTGTGTATGGGTTTTAAAAAGGTTGGCGGGAATGATACAGAAACTTACGGGATGCCAGGCTGCAAAATCTTTTATCGACGTTTATCCCGTGAAATTTGAAAATAAAATCGTAGAGCTGAGGAGGGAGAAGGTTAATTCCAAACTCGGCATAGAGGTGCAGGCGAAAGTCATAGAGAATATACTCTCCAATCTCGAACTTAAGATAAAAAAGTACGATGGGCAAAATGAGGTTTGGACTGTCGAGATTCCGGTTTTTCGTTTCGACCTTGAAAGGGAAATCGATCTCATCGAAGAGATAGGAAGGGTAAACGGCTATGATAAAGTTCCTTCGAAAATGCCGGTGCTGAGCAAGCTTGGCAGCGGAAGAACTCCGGATCAGCTTTTCAGGTATTCGATAAGGGACAAAGCACTTGCACTCGGCTACAATGAAATAAGTCCGCTTTCTTTCGTGGATCCGATGGATTATGAGAAATTCGGTATCGGAGAAAACCATGGTTGGAGAAAATCATCCATAGAACTGCTTAAGCCGCTGTCTAAAGATATCTCGCTGATGAGAGCCTCTCAGATTGTAACTATAGTTAAGACGATATCCTATAATTATACGAGGCAGATTTCAGATCTCAAATTTTTCGAAATGGGAATCGGATTTAAGAAAACGGCCGAGGGTTACGAAGAGACCGATTACCTCACCATGGGTTCCATAGGACGTAACAATCCCGGGAATTACCATGATAAAACCAATGTCAGTTTCTTCACCATGAAAGGTGATGTCGAAGAATTGCTTCATTCGTTGGGTATAAATCCCGAAGTGGCAGGTTTCGAGAGAATACCGGATAATGATGATTTTAACGATATTTTTTATAAATCGAGGGCAGCGAGGATAACGATCGAGGGAAAGCCGGTGGGGACATTCGGCTTGATCAGAAACGGAATAACCGAATCTTACGACATTAAATCCGAATTGTACATATGTGAAATCGATATATCCTCTCTGCTGAAGGTTTCGAGAGAAAACCTCAGGGAGTGGTTGTCTGTGTCCGGAACTAATTATCCTGCAAGCAGGAAAGACTTTTCCGTTCTCGTGCCCAAAGGAAAAGAAATCGGTATGGTTATTACTCGGATTCGCAAGCTTGATTTGGTAGAGCAGTCATCCATTATAGATATTTACAAGGGAAAAAACATACCGGAAAACCATGTGAGCGTAACGATATCGACTGTGATAAGATCTTCGGACCACACGCTGAGTGAGAATGAACTCAACGATGTCACAGACCGTATCAAGCGAATTCTGCAGTCTGAAAATCTGGAATTGAGAGAGGGTTGATTTTTTGATAGTCAGCAGGATATTCCATTTTGATGCCGCTCATAATTTAACCGAATACCACGGCAAGTGTGAGAGATTGCACGGGCATACCTATAAACTTTGTGTTTCGGTGAAAGGAACAATGGATGAAGAAGGTATGGTGCTTGATTTCGCGGTTTTAAAGAGGGTTGTGACCGAGAAGGTTTTGGATGTGCTCGATCATTCCTATCTGAACGATACGATCAGTCAGCCTTCGGCGGAGAGGATAGCCGTTTGGATCTGGAATGAGCTTGAAAAACCGCTACGCTTTGAAAATTGCGGGTTATACGAAGTACAGGTGTGGGAAACCCGGAACAGCTACGCGACATACAACGGATAATCTTATCGGAGGATAATATGAATGGATGCTTTACGATAGCCGTTTTATCTGTGTTGATAGCTTTTCAGGCTTCGGCTTGTTTGTTTGCGAAGAAAAAATGGGGATTGTTAATAAACATCAACTCGATAAATAATAAATTGTTAATATTGATACTGTCGTTTGGTGTTGTATCTGGCTACACTTATTACATAGATATGATCATCATTCTGGTTGTTATGAACCTTGTCGGCACGATAATATTATCGAGATTCATAGGGCTAAATTAACATAAATGTATATTATAGGTAATTCATCTTTCAACAAATACTGGTATTATATTGGCATCGAACAGATAGGAAATATATGGAGGTGCCAGTTTTGGTCAACGATATTCTAAGAAAAGAGTTAAAAACGAGAAATTTCAGAATTACCGCTCAGAGGGAATTGATTATGAAAATATTCGCAGAATCTCCGGAAGAACATCTGAGTGTGGAGGAAGTTTACAGAAAACTTCTTGATAAAAGATCGAGGATTAGCAAAGCAACGGTTTACAGAACAGTCGAACTCTTGAGTGATCTTGAACTTCTAAGAAGAATTGAGATAGATGAAGGCATTGTTCGGTATGAAATAGCTAACAGCGAAAAACATGGACAGCATCATGCCATCTGTACGGATTGCGGGTGCGTCATATCCCTTGAAGGCGATATGATGGGCAAGTTGGAAAATCTCATAGCCTCGGAACTTGGATTTTCAGTATCAGATCACAATATAAAACTCTACGGAAAATGTGAAAGCTGTTCAAAAAAATCCGGAGAAGAAAAAAAAGTAGGTTAATTTAAAGGGCTGTAAGGCCCTTTTTTATATGTAATCAAACTCTTCGCTTTCTATCATTCCACCGCTTATTAATTCTATGGAAACGGACATGTTGTCTTTGATTTTATACACTTCGTTTTCGCTGAAACTGATGTAAGATGCTGTCATTTCTATATACCGCAACGAATCCTGAAATCCGCTTTCAACCAAACAACAGTCGTAATTTTTTTTCAGATGGGTTTTAATCCTGTTCACAAGGGTTCTCTTCTCTTTCAGCGAGAATATCTCTTCTATCCTGATTTTAAACGAGTATTTTACGGCAACTGTCATGCACTCACTTCCACACTCTACAATGAATTCAGTATGTATATTATTTCATAGAGCTCTGCCTGAATACTTTCTAAATTGTCGAATATCCTGTTATTCTCTTTGAAACATACATCGCATTTTAATTTTTTTATCGGGCGGTTTTCGGCAATTCCGGAAACAATCTGCTCCATGTTACCGACGACATTTTCTTCCATTGAAAAAACGTTTTTGAGTTCTTCATGTGAAATATCGAAATTGCCTTTCAGAAATTCGTGGTTTATATCGAAAACCATGTGGCATATTGAGCGGAGTTTTTTCATTACGGATATGTTCGATTCGTTCATCCTTATTTTAACAGGTAGAAACTTTTTTAGAAAAACCAATTCACTGTTCCTGTCCGTCAATATTTTGAGTATCCAGTCTATGTTGTTGAAAGTATCGGCGAGGTCGAACTGATAACTGAATATGATGTTGCCGTCTTTCGAATCGAGAAAAGTCCTGACTTTGACAACATGCCTTTTGAGGTCTTCGATTACGAACAGGATTCTCTTCGAAGCTATTGACCTGTAAAATATGAACGAAAAAATGAAGTTGAACAGTATCGCTATTATTATTCCCGCAAACAACGCCGAAAATCTCAGCAACGCAGTTGCCCATATGCTCGGATTACCGCCGGAATCGAGCTGAACGTACTGTGTCATGTATATTGATGTGAATATTGCTATCGGAGATACTTCACGCCAGTTGATTTTGAGACATACGTAAAGGGTAAAAGCAACCGACAGGGCGACCGTGAACGGATTAATTCCCATCAAGGATATTATCGCCGCGGTGGAAACCGCTCCGAGAAAACTGGCGTAAATCTGGTTTAAGCCGTATTTTATACCGGTTAGTGTTACCGCTTCGAGCGTGAGCATCAGACCGAAAAGAACGGATATTATGTCTTTGGAAAGCAACCCGTTGTTTATTGAGATGAAATATGCCGTCATTATCGCAAAAAAGGCTTTTAAAATGTAAGCTCTCGAGTCGAGAAGGTCTGCCTGTTTTTTTAGTCTGAAGAAGGATAGAATGTTCAACTTTTATCACCGATTATTTTGTCCATCTCATGCTGCATTTTCTGTCTCACGCTTTCGGATAATTCCGCTTCATCTTTATAGTCTGCGGTATTCTCGGGTTTCAATATGTGTACGTATACTTTCCCCCTGTTCATAAAGTATTTTCCCTTCGGTATCAGACTGCCCGTGCCGTGAAAAACGACGGGTAAAACGGGAACTTTGGCTATGGAAGCTATTTTGAGGCTGTTCTTTTTGAATTCGTGTATTATACCGTCATTATGCCTCGTGCCTTCGGCAAAAATCGCGATTCTCTTGCCGTCCCTCAGATATGTTATCGCTTTCTTCAAAGCTCCGACGGCTTGATTCGGATTATCCCTGTTCAAAGGTATTCCGAAATTTTTTGCCACCAGGCTTGCGAAGGGTATGCTTTCCAATTCCTGTTTTACTATCATGTACATATTGCTGTCCACATATCCGAGTACAAGCTGGGCATCGAGAAAACTTTCGTGGTTCGCAACCATCAGAAAACTTCCGCTTTCGGGTATGTTTTCACTTCCGGTGACTTCGGGCTTTATGCCGAAGAATTCAAAAGAATTTTTGCAGAAAAAGGGGGTGCATTTTCGCAAAAAAATCTCTTTTTTTTCTTTTGGCAAAAACAGCATCACGAAAAATACTCCCATGCCGTAGAGAAACAGGAAAAAAGCCATTATCAAAAAATAAATTCTGAAAAAGAATCTGAACATTTAATTCCTCCCAAAACCATTACAAATATCGAAGGGCGGAACCCGACAAGTTCCGCCCTTCGACCGCCGTCTTTACGGTGTGACTAGTGCAAGTATGGCTTTTATAGAATGCATTCTGTTCGATGCCTGATCGAATATGACGCTTCTTTCACAATGTCCGACTTCATGTGTACATTCCTCACCGTAATGTGCCGGGAGGCAATGCATGAAAATAGCCGTATCTTTGGCCATCAGGAATTTCTCCATATCGACCTGATAAGGCAGGAATATTCTCTTCTTTTCTTCCGCCTGGTCTTCCTGGCCCATGCTTGCCCATACATCGGTATAGACTATATCGGCATTTTCCACACCTTTTTTTACATCGTTAGTGACTTCTATAACCGAACCGGTGTTGTATTTTTTAGCTATCGCCCTGGCATCTTCGATAACTTCCTGCAGCGGTTCATATCCCGGAGCGGTTACTGCGGTTATGCTTGTTCCCATCAGTGCGGAACCGAAAATCAGTGAGTTGCATACGTTGTTGCCGTCTCCGATATATGTCATCTTGAGACCGTCGAACTTTCTGAACTTCTCATAAATCGTTAAAAAATCCCCGAGTATCTGTGTGGGATGCTCGTAATCACATAGTCCGTTGATTACAGGTACTGTGGCATATTTGGCAAGGTCTCTTATCGTTTCGTTTTTGAACACTCTCGCCATTATGACATCGACCATTCCGGAAAGAACCAGCGCGATATCCTCCGTTGTTTCCCTTTTTCCGAGTTTGATATCGTCAGGTCCGAGGTATATGCCGTGACCACCAAGATGAGTCATCGAGCTTTCAAATGAAACTCTGGTTCTCAAAGAGGGTTTTTCAAATATCTCGGCGAGAACTTTGTTCTTGAGCAAATCCTTCCTGTCGCCCACGTTTAAATCTCTTTTCAGTGCAACTGCAGTATCGATGAACTGAAAGAATTCTTCGGGAGTGAGATCCTTTATACTCACCAGATCTCTTCCTTTAAGATTTATAGCCATACTTACCACACCTCCGTAGAAATTATTTTTCTTTTATTCGTTCAAGTGCGACAGAAGCCGCACCAAGTATAGCCGCATTTTCCCTCAATGTACTCGGGATTATCTCATAAGATCCCATCATAGACATCAGCGTGAACTCATCTGCCGTTTTTCTGACCTCATCGAGGAATATATCGCTCGCCTGAGAGATGCCACCGCTCAATATGACTTTTTCAGGGTTGAAAATGTTGACCAGCGAACCGATTGAAACTCCCAAACCCCAGCAGAATTTTCTGACAACGAGTTCGGCAAGCCTGTCGCCGAGCTTATAGGCCTGGAATATCTCGTGAGCGCCGTAATTGCCGTCACTTGACATGTCGAATATTTTTGATGCGGGATATTTTTTCTTGAATTCCATCACCATTCTTCTCATGCCGGTATTGGAAGCGTAAGTTTCAAGACAGCCACGGTTTCCGCAACCGCAGAGGGGTCCGTTGGGATCGACTACGGTATGTCCCAGTTCTCCGCCGATTCCGTTTCCGCCTATCATTAAGTGACCGTTGGTGATAGCGCCGCCTCCCACTCCTGTTCCGAGCGTGAGCACAAAGAAATTCTCGCAGCCCTGTGCCGAGCCAAACCATTTTTCTCCCAGCGCCGCCGCCTTGGCATCGTTTTCTATGAAAGTCTCAAATCCGGTACGTTTTTCTATGGCTTGTTTGAGATTGAAATCAACCCAATCCGGAAGGTTAGGCGAGAATCTTATTATGCCTTCCTCCCTTTCGATAGATCCCGGAGATCCTATACCGACGAAAATCTTCCCGTCTACGTCCACGCACAATTCCTTTATCAGAACCGACATTCTGTCCGCTACATTTTCCCTGCCTTCATGGACCAGAGTCCTGATGGTGCTCTTCTTTATTATTTCTCCTTTATCATCGACCAGTGCGGCCTTTACATTGGTTCCGCCAAGGTCTATTCCCAAAATCATACTCTGTTATCCTCCGTTTTTTTCATACAGCAACAATTCTATGCTACCGTATGAGTATTCTTTTTTTATCGTAAAGTTCTCGAAGACGAATTCCCGCTGTCTTGCAGGCCTTTCGATCAGAACTATTCCATCTTCTTTCGATATTTCAGGGTTCCTGTCAAGCGCCGTGTAAATTCTCTCACTTATTGTCTCGTCAAATGGAGGATCAAGGAAAATCACATCGTATGCCGAACACGATTTCATCAGATATTTTATCACATCCATCTTGTAAAGACGGATTTGCTTTGATACGTTCAAAATCTCTATGTTGCTTTTTATAGTGGCAATGGCTTTCGGAGATATTTCCACCCCTTCGACGAAATTAAACCCCCTGCTTATCGCTTCGAACATAATCATACCGCTTCCGGCACACATGTCCAGAAAAGTCGAATTTCCCGCGTCTTTCATCGAATTTATGATCGAAAAAATTGCCGCTCTTACCTTGTGAGGCGTATAGCGTGTGTTTGAATTCGGAACGGAGCATAAGGCCCTGCCGTTGAATATACCTCCGGTTATTTTCAAATCCATGGAATTGCCTCTCATATGCCGATTCCTCCAATTGAATCGAGTTTTATTTTCAATTCGGTGTTCATGAATTCAGATATGGAGTACACCGATTCTTCGTAGAATTTCCGGAATTCTTCAAGCTTCAGGATCCAAATCGGCATTTTTTCGAAGTCAATCGAAAAAGTCGACAGGGCTTTTGTCACACCCGGAATTTCGAATTTCCTCGATGCCGGTTTCAAAAACCCTGGAAGCCATGAAGAAAGTATGGAAGAATAAAATTCACCTATGGCTTTTATCTCAATCGGGTCGTCATTGTAAAAACCTTCTTTGGAGCATCTGATGGAGAAAAAGGTTTCGTTTTTCGAAAAATCGAATCTGAATCCGTTGTCATTCCAGGTTTCGTAAGAATCCACGAGAATCTTGAAGGAATCTTCGCTGAAAAAACCTGCGACGGTTACTTTCTTTTTTCCGGTTATGTTTTCAGACATCATCTTTCTCTTCAGATAATCTTCGTCCCCCACTATGCCGAAAGAATCAAAAACCGTATTTTCATCAACATATGCAAGACTTGATTTTGCCTCGCCGATTTGCAGATTCCTGCCGTAATACCGCGAAAAAATCGCAGCGTATGTGCTGAACATTTCTTTAAGTGCGGGCACTTCTTCACTGTAAAAGCGTTCGTCTTCAAGTGCTTGTTGTGTTGTCAATCCGATCAGATAAGGTCCGTTTTTGTCAATGAGCACGTAAAGTGAAGGCAATCTCCTGATGCCCATCGAAAGTAAAATCGATTTTCTTTCTTTACCTTTAAGGGTATTCAGAAGACTCGATAAACTGAATCTTGTCAGTGTTTTATTGTAAAAATAATCCAGGATTTCAGAAATGTCTTTTGGTCCCATTTTTATAACCTTCATAAAAGCAACTCCCAGAAAACCACTTTCAATTCCGTTCGAACTTATCGTTTGAAAAGTATGCATCAACGTATTATAATATATAGCATGCCGGTTTACAACATGCGGTCGGCCTTCGATAAGCCGTGGGCCGGAATATGTTTCCGGATCATAACACGTCTTTCATTTCTAAGTACCTCTTTCGATTTTAAGTTGAGTCTCAATTTTTCACCCGATTTTCCGCTGTATTCGAGTATACCGTCGCCGCACAGCGAATATATGAAATGCAGAATAACGGTTTCATCATACCCTTTCATTATACCAAACGTCGGCATATCGTATATCTTCCATTCTCTGAAACGAACATCTTCATTTCCTTTCAAAACTCCGGCCACGATTTTCGGTCCGAAAAATTCTCTGAGACGGTAAATACATGAAATTATCATTTGACTCTCCAGCGTTATGTCCGACACTTCGTGATCCACAACGCAATTTCCGCAATTTCCGCAACCACGATGAGTCTGGAATTCCTGGAAATAATCCAGAATGAAATTTCTGAGACATCCGGATGTGTAGCAATAATTGATGATAGACTGAAGATTTTCATTCCTTCTCGTATATGAGGTTCGATTCAGTTTTTCTTTTTCCATGAGCAGTCTTTGAATTACTATATCTTTTCTTGAAAAAATCAAAGTGCAATTTGATTCTTCGCCGTCCCTTCCGGCACGTCCGGCTTCCTGATAGTACGATTCGAGGTCTTTGGGCATGTTGTAATGAATGGTGAATCTGATGTTTTTTTTGTCTATACCCATTCCGAAGGCGTTGGTAGCTATCATCAAACTATTTTCGCCATTTATGAATTCGTCCTGATTTTTTTCCCTTTCAGTAGGCTTCATACCGGCATGATACTTAAGTACTTTCATTTTTCCATTGTCCAGCAAATCCTTCACTCTATCCACATCGTTTCTCGTTGCGGCGTATACTATCCCGGAACAGTTGCCGTATTTTTTCCTTAAACCGTTCAGTTCAGCAAGCAGAGTGCCGTCTTTATCGCGAGTCCTCACAACCTCCCAAAACAGATTCGGCCTGTCGAAACCGTGGACGATTATACTCGGGTAGTTCATCTCAAGACTTTTGACGATATCTTCTCTGACCTGAAACGTTGCGGTTGCCGTGAAAGCTGCGATTAAAGGCTTTTTTACGAGAGATGTGATTGTCTTTCCTATTCTGCCGTAACTGGGCCTGAAATCGTTCCCCCACTGCGAAACACAGTGTGCCTCATCTATCACCATGGTTGAAATATCGGAATCGTTCAAAATAAATTTGAAAGAATTCATCGTCAGCCTCTCCGGAGCCACATACAGGAACTTATATCTGCCGTTAAGCAGATCTTTTACTATCGCCTTCGATTCATTCCACGATTGTGAACTGTTCATGAAACACGACTCCAGCCCTCTGGAATTGAGAAAATCAACCTGATCCTTCATGAGCGATATCAAAGGAGAAACCACAACTGTCAAACCGGTTCGCATTACCGCCGGAAGTTGATAGCAAAGGGATTTGCCGCTGCCCGTAGGCATTATCGCGAGAGTATCCCTGCCCTCCATTATACTGCGGATGATTTCTTCCTGTCCTTCTCTGAATTCACTGAATCCGAAAATATGTCTTAAGTTATTTGAAATGCTTTTTTTGTCTATGTTAAATACCATCATCTTTCCGAAAATTTCATATGTGAGTATACCAGATTGACACGTGCATAACGAAGGTGCAAATGATAAAATCTTCATATCAGGGTTAAAAATGATAAAATAAATAAAGATGAATACAGGGGGGATAAGTTTTGAATTATTTTGAAGAGCTTTACAGAAAAGCGGAAAAAATCGAAACCAAGGCATTGGTGGTTGCGGGAGCCGAGGATGAAGAAGCCTTAAAAGCCGTTGAGGCGGCGGTTAAAATCGATATGGTTTATCCGGTGCTTGTTGGGAATGAATACGAGATAAAAAGAAAGATCGAAGGCACGGTAATAGAGAATGCGCGGATAATAAACGCCGATTCTCCCGAAGAAACCGCTGAAAAAAGTGTCAGGGTCATTTCCCGCGGTGAGGGCAGTGTTTTGATGAAAGGCATGATTAAAACAGCAACCCTTCTGAAAGCTGCGCTGAATAAAGAATGGGGACTGAGAACCGGTAATTTGCTGAGCCATGTGGCAGTTGCCGATGTCAATGCGAGTGACAGATACATTTACATAACCGATGGCGGGATGAACATCAAACCCACGGTGGAAGAAAAGGCGCAGATAATTGAGAATGCGGTCGGTCTCGCAAAGTCACTTGGAGTAGATGTGCCCAAAGTTGCATGCATAACCGCAGTTGAAGTCGTGAATTTACAGATGCCTGAAACACTTGATTGCTCCATTTTAAGCAAAATGAATCAGCGCGGACAGATAAAGGGTTGTGTGGTTGACGGTCCGTTAGGCCTTGACAACGCCATGGACGCATTTGCCGCACAGGTGAAGCACGTGACCGGAGAAGTTGCCGGAAACGCTGATATATTACTCGTTCCAGATATTCACTGCGGTAATTTTCTCGGCAAATCTGTGGAATACTTCGGATCCGGCATGATAGCGGGTTTGATAATGGGAGCGCGGGTACCGATTGTCGTTGTCAGCAGAGCCGACAAAGCGGAATCCAAACTCGCTTCAATAGTTCTTGCGGTGCTGAATGCATCCGGAAATTGATAAGGAGGATAATCGATGAACGAATTTGAAAATCGTATAGTTTCGGAAGTTAAACAAATTGCAGAAAAGTATGAGTTCCGTGACATGGAACCGGTGAAATTCTCCAGAAAAGAGATAGCCTCTTCAATAGAACATACCAATTTGAAACCGACCGCAACCGGTGAAGACATAAAAAGACTCTGTGAAGAGGCTATGGAATATGAATTCAGATCGGTGTGCATAAATCCTTCCCATATCTCACTTGCCAAAGAATTTCTCGAAGGCAGCGATGTTAAAATCGTTACCGTCATCGGCTTTCCTCTTGGAGCTACGACGACAGCTTCAAAGGTTTTCGAAACCGAAAACGCGATAAAGCTCGGTGCCGATGAGATCGATATGGTCATCAACCAGGGAAGGCTGAAATCGGGAAATTATGAAACCGTTTTATTCGATATATCGAAAGTCGTTAAATGTGCGGGTATAAAACCCGTCAAGGTTATCTTCGAAACCTGTAACCTCACAAAAGACGAAATAATAGCCGCCTGTCTCATTTGCAGGGAAGCCGGCTGCGAATATGTGAAAACCTCCACCGGATTCTCCACACGCGGTGCGACTGTTGAAGATGTGGATCTCATGAAATATTGTGTGGGCGAGTCTCTGAAAGTAAAAGCCGCGGGAGGAGTGAGGGATTATGAAATGGCATGCGTTATGAAAAGTCATGGTGCGAATCTTCTTGGTACAAGCAGCGGAATAGCCATTTTAAATTCCGAAAAAAGCGATGAAGGGTATTGACGGGAGATACGAAAAAGCCTTGTCGGTAGCGGAAGAAACCGGGGAAATGGTTGAGAAAATGCAGTTTGAAAACTTCGGTATCGGGTACAAATCGGGTTTGCTTGATCCGGTAACCGATATCGACAGAAGTGCACAGAAAAAAATTTACGATTCTATAAAATTGAGTTTTCCCGATGACAATTTTTTGGGAGAAGAATCGGGATACGATAAAATGCCCGTGAATGCCGAGACTCTCTGGATAGTGGATCCCATAGACGGTACGGCGAATTTCATACATGGATTGCCTTTCTGGTGTGTTTCCATAGCCTTTTACAATTCGGGCATCCCTGTTTTCGGAGTGGTTTACGCTCCGGTGATGAATCAGATGTTCAGTGCCCGGAAAAATTCCGGCGCTTTTCTGAACGGCAGAAAACTTTCCGTTTCGAATATCATGAAACTGTCGGAGTCGTGTATAAGTACCGGATTGACAGATCTTGTGAGAAAAGGCAGAAGCGAAATTCCGGGAAAAGTAGTTTCGGAGTCATTTAAAAGTGCGCAACGCGTAAGGCTTATAGGAACTGCCGCACTTCAGATCTGCTATGTTGCGGCGGGCTGGATGGAGGGCTTTTTTGAAACCAGCCTTAAACCATGGGATGTTGCGGCGGCGCTTTTGATAGCGGAAGAAGCCGGCGGGAGAACTTCGGATATGTCCGGCGGGAAATACCGTTTGAACCGGTCGGACATAGTGGTGAGCAATGGCAGAATGCATGAGGCTCTGATTGAAATGATAAGGAGAAACATCGAGGTTGTTGACAAATAGTTCATAATGTGATATTATTTTTTGATAATTTTATTGCTAAAGGAGGAGTGCCCATGACAATGAGAATTACGAGAAATTTGAGCGTCGGTTCTTTCGTGGGATATTTCTGCCCCGTCAGTCCTCCTTTAACTTGCATGGTTAAGAATACTAACTAAAATTGCTTGCGTTTTATAAGGAAAGGGTCTGGCGAAAACCAGGCCCTTTTTTATTGGGATTTTTCAGACAAAAACTTCGGAGGTGTAAAAATGTCAACGGGAAAAACAAAAAAAGGCATGGAATGGTTCGGGATCGATGTGAGGATCAACTGCGGAAATAAAACTTCATCTTCCATGATTTTTTCGGAATTCATGGAAGATGCACCATAGGAGGGTATCATGATTAGTAATGATGTTAATCCGGAAACCTGTATCAAAGCTTTGGAAGTCGATAATATAACCAAAATTTTCAAAAAGAATAAGAATAAGGAAATAAGGGCTGTGGACTCTGTCAGATTTGAAATTATGAAAGGCGAGATATTCGGAGTTCTCGGACCGAACGGCTCCGGCAAATCAACCCTGATAAGGATGATTTCCACACTGTTGATTCCCGACAGCGGCAATATAAGAATTTTCGGGATGGACAGTGTCAGGGAAGCGAACAAAGTCAGGTACATGATAAACAGGGTATCGGTTGAGGCAAGTTTTTTTAAAAAACTATCAGCCATGGAGAATCTTCTTTTTACGGCGGGTCTGTACGGTATAAGTAAAAATATCGCCAAAAAGAAGCTGATGGACATATTCGACATAATTAAGCTTGATAAGAAGAGAATTCACGACCCGCTCGAAGATTTTTCGAGGGGAATGCAGCAAAAGGTTGCGATCGCACGTGCTTTTCTGACTTCACCCGAACTGTTACTGCTCGACGAACCCACAACCGGCCTTGATCCACGTGCGAAAAGAGAAGTTCAGGCACTTATGGAGAAAGTGAAATCCGAAAGCAACACCACAATACTTCTGACAACACACGATATGGAAGAGGCTGACATGCTCTGCTCGAGAGTAGCGATAATGCATAAAGGAAAGATAAGGGTACAGGGTGATTCCGAACATCTGAAAAAATCCGTACCCGATCGTGAAAAAGACTGCACGCTTGAAGATGTGTTCATGTTCTACACCGGAAGTTCCCTGAGCGAGGAAGAAGCAGAAGAATTTCAGGAGGTGGTGTGATATGAATATTGTTTTAAGGGAGTTGCGCGCGGCAGGCGCTTTCATAGAAAGAAATTTCAACCTGGTCAAAAGATATTGGAAATGGGAACTCGTTTTTTTCGTTTACACCGTGGCTAATTCTGTCACGATGGGGTTTATAGGCAAAGGAATCGAAAATTTCAGCGATTCGAAAGTCGACGTGAATTATCTGATATTGTACATGCTCATAGGTTCTATTCTGTGGGGCTATCTTTCGATACTGTTCGAGATAGTTGCGGAAACCGTCGCATGGGAGCGCTGGGAAGAAACGATAGAATATACTTTCATGGCGCCTGTTTCGCGTGCCACACATTTGATGAGTGTCTGCCTGTTCAGTATATTCTACGGCCTGATAAGGAGTGCGTTGATATTGCTGACCGTATCGTGGTTTTTCAACCTCGATCTGTCGAACGCCCAATTCCTGGCTGCGGCAGGTGTGCTTGCGGTGGGAAGTTTTTCTTTCATCGGACTCGGTATGATAGCCGCAATTCTGCCGTTGATATCCCCGGAAAAGGGAGTGCAGGTGGTACACATATTTCAGGCTCTGCTTCTCATGTTTTCGGGTGTGTACTATGAAATCGAAGTACTTCCGGTTTGGATGCAAAACGTTGCAAAACTATCTCCTGCCACTTATGCGCTGCAGGGCATGAGAAAGGCTATTCTGAGCGGCGAAAGCTTCGACAGACTCGGCGAATACAGTATCCCGCTGGTTTTTATGGGCATTGTTATGCTGCCGCTGGGTATTTTTGTATTTTCAAGAATGGAGATATATGCCAAGAAAAAAGGATTGCTTAAACGCAACGGTTGAATTGGAGCAAATCCGGAATACGAATTGGGCTTTTGTTTGAAATTGTTGTGATTAATATGGTATATTTCCATATCCTTTAACTCAGATATTCAATCTAACCTTTAAAAAGGGGGGGGATCTGTGAATAAAAAGGAACTTATCGACAAACTCTCTTCAGAATCCGGAATCAGCAAAAAAGATGCGAAAAAATTTCTCGACACCATGGTTGAAGCTGTGAGCAAAGAGTTATCCGAAGGGGGCAACGTTCGTCTGGTTGGATTTGGGACTTTTGTTGTGAAACAGAATGCAGCGAGAAACGGAGTTGATCCGCGAACAAAGAAGAAGATAAAAATTCCCGCCAAGAAAGTCCCGAAATTCATTCCGGGAAAGGGATTAAGAGAAAAAGTATCGTAAATAAAAGGGGCCTCAGGCCCCTTTTATTGACATATAACGTGAATTATGTTAGAATTCCCTGTAAGCGTGGGTGTGTAGCTCAGTGGGAGAGCGCTTCCTTCACACGGAAGAGGCCGTAGGTTCAACCCCTATCACACCCACCATTTTTTTGTTCATTCTTCTTTTTCTTTATTTTTTTCTATCTTTTCAAGCAGAAAAGGGATAAAATCAAGCAATATCTCGGCATCTGGTATGTCGCTTCCATGCTTTTGTTTGTAATCTTCCACCATAACTCTGAGTTTCTGATTCGAACCCAGTATCAGATCTGCTTTTCCCGTAATCCTGCTGTATTTTACGAATATCATGTCAAGCATTTCCTGTGATAAATCGTTTTCTCTGTCATCCGTCATGAATTCTCACCACCGTTCAATAATACCGATTTTTCCGAATACAGGAAAAGAAAATCCGCGTCACATTTATACGCAACCAGTATTTCTCCGATTCTTTCCGATAAATCAAGATTGATATCGTCCAGAGAAGAATCGTTCAATTTCTCGTATCTTTCGAATTTCTCACGGCACAATTCTTCAAAATGCGATTCGCCTTCACAGAAACCAAACTCGTACAATCTGATTTGGTTTAAGGTATATTGATTAGAGATGTGAAAGTAATACCCGATCTTCAAAAAACCACTCCCATCAATTCTTTTCCGGCAATTTTATGCCCACGATTTCTTTGCCGGATATGGCTTTTTTCACCTTAATTTTGGCTTCTTTTCTGTTCGAAGCCTCTACCTCTAAGGATTTTATGCTTCCCTTATCGAAAAAATCCACGAAATACTTCATGACAATCCCTCCCTTAAAGATATATAATCTTTGACGAAGAATTGCGTTCAAAGATTTCGGATCAGAGAATTTCCACGAGTTCTATCTCAAAGTTCAGTGTTTTTCCGGCCATCGGATGATTTCCGTCAACTGTGACGGTATCTCCGCTAACGTCTGTTACCGTGAACATTATCGCATTTCCCTCGGCATCGGAAGACTGAAATCTCATACCACGTTCGATATCTATGTTTTCGGGGAATTGCTTACGGTCGAGATCGAAAATAAATTCTTCGCGTATTTTTCCGTATGCTTCTTCAGGCATAAGGCGTATGGAGACTTTTTCATTTATAGAAAGTCCCGTGACTCCTTTATCAAATCCCGCAATCACCATGCCGCTGCCTATTACGAATTCGAGCGGTTCCCTGCCCTCGGAACTGTCGAAAACTTCGCCGCCGTCGAATGTTCCTTTGTAATGTACTCTCACTTTGTCGCCATTCTGTGCTTTTTTCATCATAACTCCTTTCAGTTTGCTGATATACCGCTATACTAACATAAATATATTGAGAAAAGCATGAAACTGCCGCGGGGAAATGACATATGTCTGTCTTGTTTGTATTTCAATTACAAACCCGTAAAGACAAGTCGATGCGATTACGCTGTTTTTCTGTTAGTTTGCATATATCGTTGTAAGTAATCTGCATCTGTCATATTCGGTTTGCCTTTGATAAAGATACCGGTAATAATATATCATAATCATGTTGTGAAAATTCTTAGAGGAGGTATTCAAATGAGAATTAAGATTTTTTTAATCTTTTTATGCCTGGCTTCCATGTCATTTATCACAGGTGTTACACGGGTAAACGTTCCTTTTCCGAACCATACTCGGTATGCGGAAATGTGTATAAAACCATCTTTGTGGTCACAGGAAGAACTCGATGCGCAGGTAGCCGAATACTATCTGAAGTGGAAAGAAAGGTATATAACAGATGTGCCTGATTCCGAGCTGCCGATGAAATTCGTCAACTTCAGTTTTCTCGATTATGATTGGATAGACCAGACTGTGGCGACAGTTTCGGAAGCACATGGATACGGTATGACAATAGTGGCGGCTATGGCGGGATATGATGAAAAAGCCAGGGAAATATTCGATGATATGTATCGTTACTATAAAAAGCATCCAAGTTTTGTGGATTCGAGACTCATGTCCTGGAAGCAGCTGAAGGTAAAGGACGGTAACGGCAATTTAACCGGAGTCGAAGATGTGGCGGATAACGACTCCGCAACCGACGGAGATCTTGATATCGCCTATGCTCTGCTTATGGCTGACAAACAATGGGGAAGTGATGGAGATATCGACTATTATGAAGCGGCGATTGATATTCTTGATGGGATATTGAATTGTGAAACACATCCCGAATTTAATTTCATGCTGCTGGGCGACTGGACAAAACACAAAAATATCATGATGGACGGCACAAGATCATCCGATTTCATGCTGAATCATTTCTCGGCTTTTGAAAGAAAAGATGTTGACAATTCCGAAAGGTGGAAAAAAATCAGGGAAGAAACGATAAAAATAGCCGGTGAAATATACGTCAATTACTCATCTGATTGCGGTTTGCTGCCTGATTTCATAGTCAGGACGGAAGAAGGGAAATACGTGCCTGCGCAGGGAATTTATCTCGAAACCGAGAACGATGGAGATCATAACTGGAATTCATGCAGAGTGCCCTGGAGAATTTCGCTTGATTACATAGTTTCCGGAAACCCGGAACTGTACGATCAGATAATAACCATGAATTCGTGGGTGAAAAAAGCGGCGGATATGCAGCCGCTGAAGATAAACCCGGGGTATTTTATAATTAACGGCGATCCCGGAACGCCTATAATAAGAGAATGGGACGGCACGGATATGTCTTTTGTTGCCCCATTTGCGGTAGCCGCTCTTGTGGGGACGGAAAATACGGAATGGCTTGATAATTTATGGGAAAGTATGATATCTGATGACTGGGAAACCGGAACTCCTTTCGATGAAAGTGCTTATTTTCCGAATACGATTCGAATGATATGTATGATTATAGTATCCGGAAACTGGTGGACTGTTGACTGATTGACGGAACGAGAATATTTGAAAAAAGCGGCCATATGCAAAAACCGGCTGCTTTTTTTACGGTAAAATGTAACGGCAAAGCTGTGATATACTTTGAGTATCAAGAATGCTGGAGGGGAATATGAAAAAGATAATTTTTTTCATCTTGATCTTTCTTTTGTTTTTTTCTTTTGGATTTTCAAAATGGAACAGAGACGGTAAAAAGGAGATAATTCAATCGTATGAGTTCATATTCCATCAGATGGAGTATCTGACATCGCAGGGATTGGAAAAGCACTTATGCGATGAACAGAAGTTATCCGAATTCGTGGCTTCGTTCAGGAAAAAATACGATCCCGAATTACTCGAGGATTTCACCGACAGAACGGAGACAAAGGGCATACTCATGGTTGAAGAGATCGCCGATTTTTACAACACCGTACTCGAAGATGATGAAACCAGTTATGATTTTCTGGAACAGATCAGGGATTTAATAGTCTTAAATCCGATTCTCATAAGGCAATTGCCACAGGAAATTGCAGATTACTTTGGAGAAAAGGGTATTGAATTTGTAAGGATTCCGGACAGAATAGTTAAAACCAAGGGATTTTTCTACATAGATCCCTATCAAAACAGGCAGCATTTCAACACGGACGTTTATTTTTACATACCATCGAAATACATAAGCACGACACCTGTGGATATTTCGGCTTTCAGCGACATCGAGTTCGAATATTCCGAATCAACCGACACTTTTTTCAAGGCGACGGCACTTGAATTTCTTGAGAAACTCAACGACAGGTTCGAACTGCCCGTACCGTATATTGATTCTCCCGATACCGAAAATGTCGTTTATTTATCCAACAGTGCCCTTAAAAAGACTTCAATACAGGAAAACGTGAAAGGATTCAGATTCATAAACGGAAACAGAAAAAATAACGAAAATGAAGGACTGACCGAAAAAGAATACACGCAATTCAATCTCCGGGACAACCTGTGCTATACGGATGGGGCGGTACTCACCGAGCAACCGGAACCGGGCCTGAACGAGGGGGTATTCTTCACCCTCGACGACGGAGCTTCGATATTGAGAGGGGAGATTTCGAAATTCACACTGATAATAAGTGCTTCTTCATTCAAACCCCTTCCGTATAAAATTGACGGTAAATTCAACGAAATAGTGTACAAGCCTGGCAGAAAGAGTAAGCAGAAAATATACGAGTCTTACAAAGCGCTTTATGACGCAATTGTAAAACTGGTTAACCGTGGGCTGGAAAACGAAATGGGTGAATTTCTGCAGCTGAACTCTTTCAAAGAAAGTTTTGTGGTGGAATACGATATTCACAGGCTTGGAGATTCCATAGATGACATGGAGTCAAAGGGAATAAATATGATAAAAAGCATAGTTGAATTTTACGATAAGCTTGAAGACAAAGAACTTGCATACGATGAATTCCTCGAAGACATAAAAGTTACTTTAAAGATATACCCGCTTTTGATAAGGCAACCGTCCGAAAAGATGACGGAAGAATTTAAGAAAATCGGTATAAGTTTCGAGAGATTCGTATCCGACCGTGCGGTTTTTATAACGGACAGACCGGTGGATATATTCGGTTTCTTCGATTCGGCTTTCAAAAAAATCGGCGTAAGGTCTGTCGATCAGGAAAAACTCGATGAGTTCGCTAAATTCATAGATGCTTATCCGGTTTCTCAGGATGATTCCGGGATTCTTTTCACCGAGTTGTTCTTCGAATACCTCAACGAGGTTTTCTCGCTTCCTTCGCCGTATAAGCTCGAATACTATAACGGTATGTTTTATTTCAGATATTTGAATGCCATAAAGCAGGTACAGAAAGATAGCTCGTCGGTAGAAGGCCTGAGGCTGTTCGATTTTTCAAATCTTGAAGGTTTTAGCGGAAAAGAGATATCCGAAATGGGGATAACGGACGAAGGACTTTATTTTTTCAAAGATGGTGAACTGATGCTGTCCAATCTGTTCAGACATTATCTCTGGCTTTTTATAAACGGTAAAACCGATTATATAGCCAAAGAAGAAAGACCCGTGGGCAGGATTGCCGTTAATGCGATATCTTTCGAACCGTGTGAGTTCTATGCGGGTGTGTTCTTTGAATAGAAATCGGGAATTATTCGGGGGTGAGTCATGCACAGTTTAAATAAAATAAGCGACAGAGTATATTTTGTAACTCCCTGTGACGAAACCGACAGGCCGGTCATAGGAATAATCAAAGGTGATGAAAAAGTATTGATGGTTGATTCGGGCAATTCAAAGAATCACAATTCCATCATCCTTAATCTGATGGGAAAAGATCGCATACCCGTACCGGATTTCTGTGTTCTGACTCACTGGCACTGGGATCATGTTTTTGGTTCATCGAACATGGATGCGGTTTTGATATCGCATGAAGAGACATTCGATAAACTTTCAGTCATGAAAGAATGGTGTTGGAGTGATTCCGCACTGGACGATAGGGTTGAATCGGGGGAAGAAATAGAATTTTGCGCAAATGCCATAAAGCTTGAATTTCCGAAAAGAGAAGAAATAGACATCAAACTGCCGGATTTGACGTTTAAAAAATCGTTGACCATAGATCTCGGCGGTCTGGAATGCGAGATCGTACATGTGGGCGGCGACCATTCCAGAGATTCGGTTGTGGTGTACGTACCGCAGGAAAAAATACTTTTTCTCGGAGACAGCGTCTACGAGAATCTGTATCTGAAACCTGAAAGGTATACGTCGGAGGCTATGTTGACTCTCTTGGACAAAATAATGGAATTCGATACGGAAATATATGTCGAATCCCATTCACTCCCAAAAACCGCCGGCGAAGAAATCGAAAAGTTCAAAACTCTGCGGAAAATGGCGGAGTTGTCTCAGGAATTCGATGATACGGCAGAATTTCTCGGATTCCTGCGCGGAGGAAAATTATTTGAAATTGACGAGGAAATAGAGGAACTTGCATCACTTTTCACGAAGTGGAAAGAAATCTGAACCGCTTTAGCGGTTCAGATATGCCGTTCAGGAATTTGTTTTATATGCTCCGACTTTTTTGCGCAGTTTTTCGACTTCTACGCGATTTTCAAACAAAGCACAGGGGCCGCTTGATTTTTCAAGCACATCGCCGTTTTCTCTCAGTTCGGTGAAAAGGACGCTTTTCAATCCTTCTTCGAGCGAATGGTTTTTGAGATTATGCGTGGCGATATCGGATACGGGGCACGGAGTGAGATCACCCAGCGAATTCACATGGGCGAATCCTTTACCTGCAGATACGCACCCTCCGAAAATCTCCTCGTCTCCGGGCGAATGTATTATGAGTATATTTTTATCACGTTTGTATTTTAAAACAGTTTCACGGAATCCTGCCCTTTCTTCCTGCGAAATCAGCAGCTTTTCTTCATTTTTATCACATGTTGGAATGTATTCGGTGAGAAACAATATCTTTATTCCCTCGGAAACGAAATAATCGATATTGCTTTCTTCCGACCAGTAATCCGCGTTGACACGATTTACGGTAACCGAGATTCCGCTGAGTACGCCGCATTTACCGAGTTTTTTTACCGATTCAAGCGCTTTATCGAAAACTCCCGTGCCTCTTCTCGAGTCGGTCAGCATTCGATCTCCTTCTATACTGACTATTACCACTACGTTGTAAAGTTTTTTAAGCCTTTTGTAATGGTCTTCGTTTATGGCCGTGCCGTTCGTGAATATCACAAAAAGGTTCTCTTCGTATTCTTCGACTATATCCAGCAAGCCTTCGAACATGAAAGGTTCGCCGCCGGCAATAAGAAAAGCGAACACACCCAATTCAACGGACTGTTCGATCACGTTTTTCCACTGTTGCAGAGACATATGCCTGTCCTTCCTGTATTCCAGCGAGCCGAGAGCCGAAGCGAAACATCCTCCGCATGTCAGATTGCACATGTGCGTTATGCTGAAAATCATAATCGGCGGCACCATTATTCCGTTATCAAGTTTATCCTTTCTTATTTCTTCCGATTTTTCGAAATTTCCTGCAAGCTTTACCGAATGTTTGAGATACCCCGGGTTTTTGAGAAGAAAAGGCATGAATATTCGTCCCATTCGTGGGTTTACCGATTCGAGTATCCTGGTCAGATATTCGTTGTTTTTTGTGAAAGTGCTTAACATATTTCCTCCCGCATTTTAAATCGTATCGATTGGAATCGTAAAAACCGCCGAATCCATACGAAATCTTATCATAAATACTTCGTTCCGCTTAGACGTCTGTTCTATAAAGCTGCCGGAATCCTGTCCGAAAAATAATCTATATAACCCCATATGTCATCTTCAATGTGATGCGTGTTCAGTCCGTACGAATCCAGCATGCTGAGTTTGAACACCATTGAGAATATGCTGTTGCTGTATTCCTTGGCAAGATAATCCGGATCGGATTTTTCTATGAATCCCGTATCCATAAGTATTTTGAAATATTTCTTCAGAGATTCTTCCGGGCCGTTTATGAACGAGCTGAGGAGAATATTTCTTGCCCTTTCGTTTCTGAACTGCTCGACTATGAGAATCCTGTAGATTTTCGCCATCAATTCCGTATCCGCAAATTTCATGAATTTCTTCATACTCTCTTTTAAAAGGGTTTTAGGTGGATTGACAAATGCGAACTCTTTTTTTTCTTCATCGGAAAGCACCGCTTTTTTTATTTCGATTTCAAAAAAATCGATTATTATTCTGAGCAATTCTTCCTTGGAAGAGAAGTGGTTGTAAATAGAACTTTCCTTTATTCCGACAGATTTGGCGATTTCTCTTATCGAAACTCCTTCATACCCTTTTTTTGAAAACAGATCTACGGATGACTCAAAGATTTTGTATTTGGTGTTCTGCCCGTTTATTCCTAAAAAAATGAGCAATACGTCTTCATTTGGTTTCTCAACATCATATTTTCTTTTCGCCACATTTTCACCCCGATTCGAGATATTATAAATAACGATCGTTAGTTTGTCAAGTGCGGATATGGTTTATACAGATGAAAATATTGTATAATTCGTGGAGAAAAAATGGGAGGAATTTATGTCGAAAAACAGAAAAATGTCTCTTGTGGCATTATTTGCCGCTCTTATGGCCGTAGGCTCGCAGATAGCCGTACCCATAGGACCTGTGCCGTTTACCATGCAGGTTTTCTTCGTTTTTCTGAGTGGAATGATGCTTGGACCGAGGCTGGGTATGATGGCGCAGACAGTGTATCTTTTGCTCGGAATAATAGGGTTTCCGGCTTTTGCGCAATTCGGTTCCGGAATTGGAATACTTTTCGGACCTACCGGCGGTTTTCTTCTTGCATTTCCGATAACCGCATACCTGGCCGGAATGGGTAAGACCAAAATCTTCAAAATCCTGTTTTCAATTGCCGGATTGGCAGTTATATACGTTTTCGGATGGATAAGACTCGGTATTTATTTAGGCGATTTCCAAAAATCGTTTATAGCCGGTGTGCTTCCGTTTGTCGGATTCGATTTTCTGAAAATATGGATGGCATTATTTGCGGCGCTTTCGTTGAAAAAGGCCTTTGGAAACATATTCAGGCACCAGAATTCTTAAGTCGTTAATCCGTTTAATCGACTTTAATTCTTTAAAACCGTGAAATCCTCAAAATATCAATTTCAGGATTCCACGGTTTTTTTTCTGAATTCGGCTTTTCTATTTTCGAAATCCCTTGACATGTTCTTTTCGAATTTATTCGAGTACGATTTGCAAAACTCATCGGAATCTATTCCGAAGCAGTTGAGCAAATTTGTAAAGTAGGCCAGGATATCGGCAAGCTCTTCGACAAACTTCTGCCTGACTTCATAGTCCTCCATGATGCTTTTTTCACCGATTTTCATGAGTATTTCAATGCTCTCCCCGATTTCTTCTATCATAAGCAGAAAGTAATCTTTGCCGTATGCCATGTCGAATTTCCAGTTGTTTTTTTCATGCAGTTTCCTGGACATTTCCAGTATTTCAGATATTGATAAATTCATGTTACCCCCAATTGTATATGATATAATTTATTCCGAATATTATATTATACGCATACCCGAATCAGCAAATAAACATTCCGGATTGAATTAATTCCGTTTGATCTCATACATGCCTGAGTGGAACGAAAAAAACATAGACGGATTTTGAAAAGAATGAGTTCGGATGAAACGGGCTGTCGTTACAGAAAAAAAGAAATGGAGAATCGTTCCGAACGGTTGAAAAAGTTATTTCATGCACGGTTTTTGAGCATTGGGGATTATTGCAGGTTTATTCGGGATTATGTACTGATGACTATTATGTTTGATGTCTGTTGAAAAGAAAACGATTGGAAATTCATGATTTCTTATGTGCGGAATGTTCTCAAATATCTGTCCTGAGTACTGACTGGGCGGAAATTCGTAGTTTTTACTCGTGTGGTAGAAAATGTAAGTATATTCTTTTCAGAGGTAAGAGACGGTGTTAAGAAATACAGAGGTTTTGCAATTTCCGCCACTCAAATACTCGGACAACGATATGTGAAAACAAGCATTACTGTCTATTTATGGAATGGAAATAAAAACCCTTCCACAAAAAAAGCCCTTTCCACAAGGGGGGCAGGGCGAAGAAGTTTCTCTATGTTATCAACAAAATTCGGTCAATTTAATCGGTTCCTTCAATTCACACATCAAACAATTTAATCGGTTCAGTCAGTCTAATCGTTTCGTTCACTCCAACCAAATTTCCTTCGAGGCGATAACATCTTTTCGTCAACTCATGATTTTCAACGTGATTATATTCCGTTGATCATACTTTATGTCAACACTTGTATGCCGAGTATTTCTGTAAACATATACAAAAACATGGACTGCACCCGATGTTAATATTTGTCATATTGTAAGTATATTTAACGGTTCGAATATCTTTATTTTGTTGGAATACAGCCATATGAGATATAATATAACCGATACAAGGGAAGATATTCCGAAATTTACGGTGAAACGGATTGAAATTTTTAATGTTTCTAAAAGAATGTAATTATTCTGAATCACAAGTTGATAAAAAAGCAATTATTTTACTGCATAGTATGGTATTTATAATTAAGGGGGATAATATGAAAGTAATAAACCTGAAAGATGAGAAGCACATAAAACAGATAGCTTCCATACTTTACGATAACTTTGAAAATTGGATCACGGCATATGATAAGGGACTTGAAGCGGTCAAGAAAACCGTCGCTACGGAAAAGATAAGTTTGGCGGCAGTCGATGAGAACGACAGTGCGATTGGGTGGGTATCCGGAATTCATGAATATCCGGCAGCCTGGGAATTGCACCCGCTTGTGGTTTCCAAAGAGTACAGGTACAAAGGCGTTGGAACGATGCTCGTGAAAAAATTCGAAGAAGAAGTGAAAAACAGAAACGGAAAGATAATATTTCTCGGTACCGATGATGAAAACGGCGCCACTTCGATTTCGGGAATAGATCTTTTTCCGAATGTACTCGAAAAGCTGAAAGAAATAAAAAACATAAATGCACATCCTTTTGAATTCTATCTGAAAAACGGTTTTGAAGTTACCGGAATAATTCCCGATGCCAACGGGTTCGGGAAACCGGATATAATTATGTGCAAACGGGTGGAATAAAAACAGAGTTACCGGGGATTCCACCCGACAGATATGTCCAGCCCTGCTTTCACCCGAATTGGATTTCAGAGCAGGTTTGATCAATATTTTATAAAAATACACCGGTTAAAGTGCTTACGGTACATATTGATATCCTTGCGAAATATCATCGGTTCGATTCGTTCGAGAACAATCCGGAACATCATCGTGGATTTTTGCCTCCCATCTCCGAGAAGACTTGGGAGGCTTTGTTTTTTTATGATATACTATACCGTCCGGACGGTATAGTGAAAAGGAGGGTGTTATGAAAAAAAGTGATGAGACCAGGGAGAGAATTTTGAAAGCGACAGGCGAGTTGTTCAACGAAAGCGGGTATGAGAAACTCACGCTCGAGAACATCGCGGCGAGGTCTGGAATAAGCAAGGGCGGATTGCTTTACCATTTTCCGTCGAAAGAAAGTATTCTAAAAGAACTGTTTGAAAGCGGAGTCAAGGAATATGTAGAGAAAATTCGGCGGATAATCGATGATTTCAAGAATCGAGAAGATAAAGACAGCAGAAAAAAGCTTGAAGATCTTATAGATGAATTCATAGACGAAGATTTTGGAGAAATCGATTCGGGTGTGATGGCGGCTTTCAGTAAAAATCCGACGATATTTGACTGTTTCTGGGATGTGGACAGGGAAATGTACGGCATAATCTCTGAATGTTTTGACGACGTGGAATTCGTTTTGATTTTAAAGTTTGCGAGTGACGGTTATTTCTTCTCGAAGCTTTTCGGGTATGAATGCCCGGACGAGAGTCAGCGACAGCGGATTAAAGAGATGATAAAGAAGATGCTGAAAGAAAGGATAAAAAAAAGGTGGTAAAATGCTTGAAAAAACTGAATCGTTGGGAATTGAACCGATTGGGAAGCTGCTTTACAGGATGGCTTTGCCCTCATTTTTCGGATTGGTTGTCGGAGCGCTTTACAGCATAACCGATGCCATATTCATAGGCCAGGCCATCGGCACGACAGCACTCGGCGCTATGGCTGTTGTAGGACCGATTATGGCCATAATAACGGCTATAGGCGATATGATCGGTGCGGGATCGGCTTCGCTGTTGTCAAGGTCTTTGGGTGGGAAAGATTACGAGAATGCCAGATATACGATCGGTACTGCGTTTTCGGCGGTGATTGTTTCCAGCACCGTAATAACGATATTGGGTTTGTTTTTTCTCGAGCCCATGATGAGATTATTCGGGGCAACCGAAAACATAATTCCATATGCAATGAGTTACACGAGAATAATGATAATTTTCAACATAGGAATAGGTTTTGTTTCGGCGGTGAACAATCTGATCGCTGCGGAGGGAAATGTGAGTGTCGCCACTAAAGGGGTAATTATCGGACTCGGTCTGAACATAGCACTCGACGCTTTTTTTCTGTTCGTACTCGGATCTGGAATGGAAGGGCCCGCATTTGCAACCGTCATATCATATTCAGTCACAACAGTTTATTTTCTCGCATATATATTCAAAAGCGGTTCATTCCTTAAAATACCGGTAAAATACCTGAAAGTGAAACCGCATGTACTGAAAGATATACTGCGTATAGGCGTATCGTCTTTCATAAGGCAGGTATCTTCAAGTGTTGTCGCAATTGTGATAAATAATTTGCTCCGAAAGTACGGCGGAGATATGTCTCTGGCAATATACGGATCTTTGGGACAGATAATGATGTTTCTGTTTCTTCCTGCTTTCAGTGTGGTGGAGGGTATGCTGCCGATTGTCGGATTCAATTACGGTGCGAAAAAATTTGACAGGGTTAATAAAACTATAAAATTGTCTTTGATATCCGCAGTACTGATATCACTGGCGGGATATTCGATAGGTATGATTTTTCCGGATTTCATACTCTCGTTTTTTTCGAAAGATCCGGTTTTTATTGAATCCGGAGTGAATGCGATCAGAATTGTACTTTGTGTAATTCCCCTTGTGGCATTCCAGATAATCGGAGCAGGAATATTTCAGTCCATAGGCAAAGCGAGAGAAGCTATAATAATAGCATTGTCAAACGATATTCTGTTTCTGATACCGGTTTCGATACTGCTTTCTTATGTTGCGGGACTGAACGGTATCTGGATTTCCTTTGCAGTTACCGATGTCATGTCATCATTATTGTCGGGATATTTACTCATGAAACAGATGAAGAAGATGAAAACCGTAAACGAAAAAGTGAGGGCTAAAGAAATAGCCTGAAAACTTAACGTTTAAAAGTTGAGAATGAAGAAAAAGAAAGAAAGGCAAAGAATATGGTATTAAAACGGCATTAACTGGGTATATTCGGATAATATGCTATAATTGAGAGATTGTCCGATACAAAAAGGAGGAGAAAATATGAAGCCTTTCAAAAATATATCCGTTGTGCCTAATATTCCCGAAAGAATCTCTTTTCTCAGGGAAATGTCCGTGAATTTCTGGACGGTGTGGAATCCAGAAGCGGAGAAGTTATTTTCTGAAATGAACCGATCATTGTGGATTAAAGTGGGAAGAAATCCGGTCAAGTTTCTTAAAAACATAAGCCAAAAAAGACTGGATAATGCGGCTGTTTCTGAACAATATTTGAAAATGTACGATTCGACAGTTGAAAAATGCAAAGACTATATGGATATCAAAAAAAGCTGGTATGGTAAAAAATATTCCGGTGACGATAATCTTGCCGATCTGCAGATAGCGTATTTCTCTGCCGAATTCGGGCTTCATGAGTCTTTCCCGATTTATTCCGGCGGCCTCGGCATACTTGCCGGTGACCATATCAAGTCTGCGAGTGACCTTCACGTACCGCTTGTCGCAGTCGGCCTGCTTTACAAAAACGGGTATTTTGAACAGAAAATAAATAAAGAGGGAAATCAGGAGGTTATTTACAATTCCTATACTTTCACGGATTTTCCGGTGATGCCGGTTAAAAATGATTTCGGTGAAGAGGTTAAGATAACGCTTGACCTGCCCGAAGGTGTACTGCATGCAAAAGTATGGGAAGCGCGTGTGATGAACACCTTGCTGTATTTTCTGGATACAGACATACCGGAAAATCCGCCGGAGTTCAGAGGCGTCACCTCTCAGCTTTATGGCGGGGACAATGAAAACCGTATCAGGCAGGAAATGCTACTGGGTATAGGCGGAGTAAGGGCTCTGAGAAGAGTCGGTTATTCACCTACAGTATGGCATATGAACGAAGGCCATTCCGTGTTCATGGCTCTCGAGAGAGTGCGTGAAATGGTTGAAAGCAAAAGCATGAATTTCCATCAGGCTCTTGAAGCCGTAAGGGCATCGACGGTTTTTACGACACACACACCGGTTCCTGCGGGAAACGACGCTTTTCATCATACTCTGATAACGAAATATTTTAACAAGTTCTGGAAAAAGCTGGGCATAACCGAAAAGGAATTTTTCGATCTCGGGAGAGCCGATGTAGACAAATCCTCACAGATGTTCAATTTGACGATTTTGGCACTCAAGGCGGCAACCTGGAAAAATGCGGTGAGCAAGCTGCACGGAGAAGTATCCAGAAGCATGTGGAACGAAGTGTGGTATTCGATTCCGTCCGTTGAAATTCCGATAAGGCATATAACCAACGGTATACATGTGGAAACATGGCTTCACAAAGATATGAGGGACCTTTACGATAAATATTTGCCGGAGTGGAAAGAGAATCTTCTTAATGCGGAGTATTGGAATAAGGTCGATGAAATACCCGATGACGAACTGTGGAAGACTCTGAAGCGGATGAAAGAACAGATGATAGAATTCGTCCATAACAGGGTAATAGACCAGAGGAGAAGGCACGGAGAAACGATTGAACAACTGAGGGAAATTGAGAATATATTCGACGCGGATACACTTACTTTGGGTTTTGCAAGGAGATTCGCCACATATAAAAGGGCCACTTTGATATTCAGGAATCTCGAAAGACTGAAGGGTATAATAAACAACCCCGAGAGACCGGTGCAGATTATTTTTGCCGGAAAGGCACATCCGGCAGATAAACCGGGACAGGAACTCATCAGGAGAATATACGAGATAAGCAGAATGCCCGAATTCGCAAACCGTATAGTGATACTCGAGAATTACGACATGGAAGTGGGAAGAAATCTCGTTTCGGGTGTCGACATATGGCTGAATACTCCGCGAAGACCTCATGAAGCAAGTGGTACAAGCGGACAGAAAGTGCCGGTGAACGGAGGCATAAATTTCAGTGTTCTCGATGGTTGGTGGGTTGAAGGGTACAATTCCAAAAACGGATGGATTATCGGTGATGGCAGGGAATACGAAAATACGGAAATACAGGATAACGTGGATTCCGTGAGTTTTTACGACACGCTTGAAAAAGAAGTAATACCGGCTTATTATTCGAGGCAGGGCAAAGACTACCCCGAAAGATTTCTCGATATAGTTAAAGAATCGATAAAAAGCAATGTTCCGGCGTTTAATACCCACAGGATGGTGAAAGACTATCTTGAAAAATTGTATATGCCCGCATTCGCTTATGGGAAGAAGCTTGAATCTGATGATTTCTCCGTTGCGCGTCAATTGGCCGAATGGAAGAAGAAAATCAGGACAGAATGGGATTCGGTGAGAATCAATTCGAATTCGATTCGCGACGACGGAGAAGAAATACCCGTGAATTACAGGGTTGATTTCTCCGCGACAGTTTATTTGAGCGATATAACCCCCGATGATGTTTCTGTTGAGGTTTACTTTGCGAGATACAATATCAACGATGAAATGGAAAATTATGAAGTGTTCCAACTTGACATGGAGAGGGAAACACTGCATAACACGTATATTTTCAAAGGAACGGTTCAGCTGCAGGAAAGAGGTAAGTACCAGTACAGCATGAGAGTCGTTCCGAGAAGTCCGAATCTGCCGCAACCGCACGATTTGGGTTTGGTGAGATGGATAGAAATATAATATTTCGAATATTGTGAAAGGGGATTTGATATATGTCTGAACAGATTTTACCTCTGATATTTGACGGCAGAGGAATGGATGTACTAGATCAGAGGCTTTTGCCGACAGAAATAAAATACAACAGGCGTGACAGCAGCGAAAAGGTATTCCATTCAATAAGGGATATGGAACTGAGAGGCGCTCCGCTGATAGGTATAGCTGCTGCATATGGCATGTATATAGCCTCACTGGAAACAGATGCCGAAAATTACTGTGATTTCCTGGCACATATGGAAAGCAGGGGAGAATACCTCTCGAAGGCAAGACCCACGGCAGTGAATCTGAAATGGGCCGTTGACAGGATGCTCGGCCTGATAAAAAGAAACAGTGGAAAAGATGTGGCTTTTTTAAGGGAAGAACTTAAAAAAGAGGCGGTAGAGATAAACGAAGAGGATGTACGGATTTGCCGCGGAATAGGTGAGAACCTGCTGCCGCTGCTGAAGGATGGGGACGGAATTCTTACCCATTGTAATGCCGGTGCTCTTGCGACGTACAAATACGGAACCGCGACCTCACCCATGTATCTTGCCAAGGAAAAAGGATGGAATATAAAGGTTTTTGCCGACGAAACAAGACCTTACAATCAGGGAGCGAGACTCACCGCGTTCGAATTGCAGCAGGCGGGGATAGATGTCACGCTTATATGCGATAACATGGCGGGAGTTGTTATGGAAAAAGGATTTGTAAACGCCGTTATCGTCGGCACCGACAGAGTTGCGGCCAACGGTGATGCGGCGAATAAGATAGGAACCATGTCGCTTTCAATTCTCGCCAAATACTTTTCCATTCCTTTCTATATCGCAGCTCCCACTCCGACTATCGATATGAATACGCCGACCGGACACGAAATACCGATCGAAGAAAGAGCACACGAGGAAATCACCATGTTCAGGGGTGTAAGGGTGGCCCCTGAGGGAATAAAGGTTTTCAATCCTTCTTTCGATGTTACACCCAATAAGAACATAACAGCCATAGTAACCGAAAAAGGTGTGGTATATCCGCCTTTTGATGAAAATCTCAGGAAATTGTTCGGCTAACGGCATTTTTAATCGGGAGGAACGGATTGATGGTACTCGTTGATACTCATGCGCATTTGGGCGATGACAGATATGATTCGGACAGGAATAACATAATCAGAAGATTTGAAGAGGATGAATTGAAATTCGTGGTTGAAATCGGGGTTGATGTGGTTTCTTCCAAAGAAGCTCTGCAGATGGCGTATCGGTGTGATAAGATATATGCCGCAATAGGGGTTCATCCTCATGATGTGAAATCACTCGATGAGAGTCAATTCGATGAGCTCAGGTCTCTTGCGAAATTCGACAGATGCGTTGCTGTCGGAGAAATCGGGCTGGATTTTTACAGAAACCTGTCGCCCGTCGAGATCCAATGTGAATGGTTTGAGCGGCAGCTTGAATTGGCAATCGAATTGAAAAAACCGGTTGTATTGCATATAAGAGATGCCTATGAACAGGCACTTGAAATTCTGAAGAAATATGTTTCAAACGGAATCAACGGAGTCGTACATTGTTTTTCGTCCGATTGGGTAGTCGCAAAAAAAATTCTGGATATGGATTTCAAAATAGGCATAGGTGGTCCGCTTACCTATAAAAATAATGACGTTTTGAGGGAAGTGATTCGGAAAACTCCGCTTGAAATGATCGTATCGGAGACAGACTGTCCTTACCTGACACCGGAACCATTCAGAGGAAAAAGGAATGAACCGTCGTATGTAAAATACGTCGTGGAACAGATTGCGGATCTGAAAAGAAAAAACAGGGAAGAAACAGCTCATGTTCTCTATCAAAATGCCTTGAATCTTTACGGTATAAAAATGTAAATTAAATCTGTTTTATAAATCATTAGGGAGGTGTGAAAGTGAGCGAGGAATACAATTACAACCCAAACGCTCAAAAGATCAAGAAGATCATCGGAAGAATGTCTTTGCTGATACTTCTGATTATCGTCGGAATATACTTCACCACCGGAGTTTATCAGATAAACCCGTCGGAAGTGGGGTTGGTGAAGAGATTTGGCAAATATGTCAGGACAGCCGGACCTGGTATAAACTACCATCTGCCCGCTCCGTTTGAAAGTGTGACTATAGTTGACATCCTGAGTCTGAGAAAGATAGAAATCGGATTCAGATCTTCGGGTGTCGGCAAGTATTCGGGGATAACCAAAGAGGCTCTGATGATGACAGGAGACAACAATTTTGCAAGCGTCGAATCGGCGGTGCAGTACAGGATAAAAGATCCGGTGAAATATGCCTTTAAAATCGCAAATCCGGATGAAGTGGTGAAAATAGTTTCCGAATCCGTAATAAGGGAAAGAGTCGCACAGAGAACGATTGACCAGGTTCTGACGAGTGACAGGGATGAAATAGCAATAGAGGCGAAACAGATAATACAGCAGATTCTCGATAATTATGAATCCGGTGTGTTCATAGACAACGTCAAGTTGCAGGAAGTGTATCCGCCTTCTCAGGTTCTCGCGGCTTTTGACGATGTGAACAGTGCCAATCAGGACATGGAGAAAACCATAAACACCGCATTGAAATATTACAACGACGTGGTTCCGAGAGCGGAAGGAGAGGCTTCGAAAAATGTTCAGGAAGCCGAGGCTTACAGGGAAGTTCAGATATTGAGAGCCGAAGGGGAAGTAACGAGGTTCCTGCAGATACTCGAAAGATACGAGAAGGCTCCGGAGATAACAAAACAGAGGATATACATTGAAACTATGGAAAAAATACTTCCGGATTCCAAAAAGATAATGCTGCTCAACGAAAATGGCGGTACCTTCAATTTCCTCGATATTCAGGAAGTAATGAAAGGTGGCGATGTGAAATGAAAAAACTCATATGGGGAATAGTTATAATAGTGTTGTTTTTCATATGTTTCGCGCTTTTCACTTATTCGGTGGATGAAACCAAACTCGCTATAAGAACCAGATTCGGAAAAATCATCGAAGTGAACAAAGAGCCGGGACTCTATTTCAAAATACCCTTTATAGATCAGGTAGAGACCATGGAGAGGCGTATAATGCTTTACGATATAAATCCCGAAAGCATTTTAACGGCTACGAAGAAGAGACTTGAAGTGGATAATTACGTGATGTGGAAAATAGAAGATCCACAACTTTTCTACGAAACCATGAGGACGCTTTCCGGAGCGCTCACGAGAATAGATGACATAGTTTATTCGAATCTGAGGGATGCTTTTGCCAAACTCGAAATAGGTGATATAATCTCGGAGGCAAGGAGAGAGAATCTCTCGAACATCACCGTAAACACCGCAGCAAACCTCGCCCAGTTCGGGCTTGAAATAGTTGATGTAAACGTTAAAAGGACAGATTTGCCCGAGGCAAACGCGAATGCGGTTTTTGAGAGAATGCAGTCTGAGCGTTACAAGGCAGCTACTAAGATACGTGCCGAAGGGGAAAAACAGGCAAAGGACATAATGGCCAGAGCTGAAAAAGATTCGGAGATCATAATGGCAACCGCATTTAAAACTGCGGAAGAGATAAGGGGTACGGGCGATGCCGAGGCTATCGAAATATACGCCAACGCATTTTCAAAAGACCCTGATTTTTACAAATTCTGGAGGGTAATGAGCGCTTACGAGACTTCCTTCGTCAAGAACACATCGATCGTGTTGGGAGATGGCGTTCAGTTCCTCGATGAATTGGTCGGAGGCAAATAGTAATAGATAAGGACGGTAGGGTTGTAAGCTACATGTCTGTCGGCGAACAGACCGAATTTGAATGTAAGATAAAGAGATCGATTTTTATAGGCTCGGTTAAATACGTTGAGACTTCCGATGAGGCGAACGCTTTTTTAACCGAGCGTTCTTTGTTGAACAAAAGTGCGACTCACAATTGTTATGCGTATGTGGTTGGCATGAAAAACAGACAATTTTATTTTTCTGATGATGGCGAACCTTCCGGTACGGCTGGCAAACCCATACTTGGTGCGATAGAATCCACAGGAGTAACGAATGTTGCAGTAATAGTGACAAGATATTTCGGAGGAATCAAGCTCGGTGTGAGGGGGCTCATAGATGCCTATGCATACGCGGCAAAATCAGCGATTCTTAAATCAGGTTTGTATGTTTACGGTCTGGGAAGAGAAATAAATATTGTTTCGGGTTATAATATATGGAACAGATTGTTGTATGATTTCAAATTCGTCAATCCCAGGGAAGCCCGTTTCACAGACAAAGTATATGCGAGTTTTATAATACCTCTCGAATATTTTGATATGGTTGAAGGCAGGCTCAGGCAGTATGAGAACATCGGTGAAGATATCAGTCACCGCTGGGGTGAAGAGATGACTGACAGAGTAGAAAAAGCTTTATAATTAAAAAATTGGGGGATTTCATGGGGTTATGGTATGATTTAATTCCTTTTCTTGCTCTTCTTGGTTCGAATTTGTTGATAATTAAAAGCATTTCAAAATACGACAGCAGAGGCAGAATACCTTTGCCGTACCTTTTTTTGTGTGTGACTGCGGCAGTGGCTTATGGCGGCGCATTTATCTGTTCGAGGCGAATAAATTTTGATCTCAGAATAATAAGCTACACGGTTTTCTTTCTTAACAATCTTTGGATGCTCGTTTTTTTCAGAAGCTCCATAGTGACTTACAACAGGGATATCTCATTGAGAAAATACTTCATATTCTCGATGCTCGCTTTTGTAAGTCCGGTAATACTGCTTATAACATTTTTCAAGTTCTCTGATTTTTCGGCCCTGGTGTTCAGCATTTCGTATACTCTCGGACTTTTTCCCATAGTAATATTGACGTCTCTTATTACGGGTCTCTCCGTAAAATCGAGATTCTGGGGCATAGTACTTTCCTGTTTTCTTTTCACCATGGATCTGGTTATAAGAACAGGTGTAATATCCATAATACCCGAAGATCTCAGAATTCCGACATCCGAGATATTCAGGACGATATGTATTTTAATGGTATTTCTGATAGTCGAATTCGGCAGCACGCTGCCTAAAAAGGAATACGAAGAAGTATTTCAGGGTACGAGGAAACTCAACAACGTGTTTTTTTCGCTAATGGCTCTCTTTCCGGTCATGATATTCTTTGCGACTTTCTGGCAGGTTAACCTGAATTACAAAGATCAGCAGAAAAAAGAATTTGAAATATCTAAAGAAGTATTTTCGCTCAGCCTCAACATAATCGAGAATGAATCGGATAAGCTCCTGGCACAGGTAGAAGACATAATTAAGTCAAACACACTTTCCATAGCTCAATGGAAACTGAAGAGCCTGCAACAGCTTAATCCGAAAATTCAGACGGCACAAATAGTTTCTTCCAGTCAGCTCAATCCCGAAGGCATAAAAATAAATTTCAGTTCGAACAATGCGGAGATAATAGGTGCAGGTACGCGATCCTGGATAATAAAGATAAACGTGAATCTTGGGAAGCTTTATTCGGAATTGCCTACTGACAGCGGGAAAGTGCTATACATTCTGAAAGATGACGATACGATAATGTTTCCTCCAGGGTACGGTGATGAGGGGAATTTCAAAAAATCGAGCAAATACAAGTCTTTTTTGGAAAGTCAGAGTACGGATTTTGCCTTTAAGAGTGAGGTAAACCTTTTGGGTTATGATTTCGACGCTTATCTCATTTTTGAAACAGCGGCTCCGGAGATGAGTATTTTCACGATAGGGATGATGATGAGCTGCATTTTCCTTCTCGTGCTGATCTGGAGTGTGTACAGCTATTACATAGACCGTTGGGAAGAGAGAGGCCGAACATATCTCGAGAGTTTCAGCGCAAGTAAAAACGATTACGGCAGCAAGATAGACAAACTCGAAAATAACCTTTCCCTACTCTCGAGAGATGCGAGGGAATCGGAAAATAAAATAGAACAGTTTTCGAAAGGTTTTTTGAATACCACCTCCACCCTTTCGCGTTTTGATTTCCAGAAAGGACCGGAAGTGGAACTCGTCGAAATCTTTAAAAAACTTGAAAGGGATTTTCCCTGGATAAAAGGTATTATATTGTTTAAAAAAGGTTCAAAAGGCTGGGAAAAGCAATGCGGTTCTTTCGAAAGAGATGATATTCCTCTCATCCCGCAGGAAATAGCACCGGGTGCACAACTTTTGAATGCTAAGATGCAGTCAGGTGACGATACCGTACGTGCGGTGCTCGTGTCGAAGAAAGATTTTTTACTGGGATGTGTTTACGACATGAAAAAACTCTCGCTGGGATTGCAGGACAGGAATCTGATCTATTCCACACTTGATATTTCCGCATTGTACATGGAAGTATTTGACAGCTTTTCAAAAAACGATCAGATTATGGAAAAATACAGACTCGTTTCCTCAATGCTGTTGGAAGTAAAAAAGGTTTCGACAGATATCGATCTGAGAATGGAAACGGTTTTAAGGTATACACAGAAACTTTTCCCCGATTCCATAGTGTGCGGATCTATTCGGGTGAAAGACGGAATACCCGTATTCTATTGGTATAAGGGAAAGAAATTTGGAAAACCTGTGGAATCCGTGTCTTTAAATCCGGAAAAATACAATCAGATGTTGGACGAAATAAATTCGGGTTCGCCGATTTTTTCACTGAATTCCACGGAAAGAAAGAATTTCAGCGAAAATACGAGATCCGGTATTTTACTGCCGATTCATTCGGGCAGTGATGATAAATATGCGATAGTACTTGAATTTCCGGATTACAAATTGTTCAGCAATTTTGAAAAAGAGTTGATATTCTTTTTCGGAAAGGTGTTGTCGGATGTTTATAAAGATAAGTTGTAAATTCATGGTTTTGTTTTTAGTGACGGTTTTTTTTTATCTCCGGGTTTTCGTTCAAGCAATATTCTCTCAACCTGAAAAGCTATGATCAGGCTGCTTACAGAGAATTATGCGGGCTGATAGAAGACGATGTGAAACCCGTGGAGGCAAATATATACGTTTTTGAAAACATCAGGGAATTTTGCAGCAGGACGGGAGCCCCTTACTGGATAAAGGGGTTCACAAACAACAACGGGATATACGTTCAATCACCTTCGCTTTTGGGTGGTTCTTATTCAAAAACAGTGCTGCATGAACTTCTGCATTGGACGATAAGGAGAAATCTCACACTTCCCGAATGGTACGAAGAAGGCTTGGTATGTATAATAACGGGTGAAACTGAAGGTGTGGAAAGTGTGCCCGCGATGAAGAATCCGGAACAGTTCGATACGGGAGAAGCGCAGAATGATTGGCAACTTCTTTCTTATGAACTCGGATGCGTCGAAAAAGTCAAACGAATCATAGAAGAGGTGAAACATTGAATGATAATGATATATCCGGTTCCGAGCGGTAATTTCTCCAAAAAAAAGAAAAAAAAGAAAAGTAAACTGCCGATTGTTATAATGGCAATTCTGCTGGTCCTCGCAGTTTTGGTGACGTACGTGCTTTTTTCGTTCAATTCTCTTAAAAACTCGAGGGAGATGACCGAGGATAAAGTGGATTATCTGTTTTTCCTCGAAGATCAGAAGGACATAGTGTTTATAAGAACGGATCTTGCCGGAAAGATAAGTTATGTGATTTCTTTTCCGTCAATAAGCTACGAACCGATACGGGCAGTTTCCACCGATCTCGAAAATCCCAAAGAAATTTATTCTTCGATCGAAAAACTTTTCGGAAGTGCAAACATGGGTTTTTATGCCACAATTGACAAAAATGGCTGTAAAAAGATTGCGGAACTCGTCGGGAAACAGTCCGTTTCGACCGATTCGCAGGAAGCCGCCAAAGAAATTGTGGATGCCCTTATGACACATATTCCCGGATTTTTCGAGTTCCTGTTTTTCGGCGAATCTAAAAAAGTACTGAATCTGATGGAGAATGACAACCTCGACAGTAAATCCTCGTTCAGACTTCTTCATATGCTGAATAACTATGCGATGAAATTCACTCCGCTGGAATTTCTGACCCAGGAGCCGGTCAAAATATTGAAATATGAAGATCATAACACGCATTCCATCGAAAGACTTTATATAGATGAAAAGGGTCTGAGAAACGTCAAGGAGTTCATGGAGAAGTGAAAAACATAATTCTGAGTTCGGCAGGAATTATAGGGATTTTAGTTTTGTCTGTTTTTTCCGTATGCATAGCCTTTCCGTTCATAGATTTTCTGAACGGAGCCATAACGCCTTCTTTCAGCGAAGACAAGGTTTATTTTCTCGTGCTTGGTATCGATGATGCGGGAGAAGCCGGATCCGACAGGACAGATGTGATAGCGGCACTTTGCGTCGATTTTAAAACGGGACAGATGAGAATTATAACGATTCCGCGGGATTTAATGGTTGAAGTGAAGAATGCCGGAAACACCGAAAATATCAAGATCAACTCCGTTAAAAAGAGATTCGGACTTGAAAAGCTTAAAGAAATAGTCGAAAGTATGCTGAATATAAATATTTCCAGATATGCGGTAGTGGATTATGATATATTTAAAACGCTTACCGACTCGGTCGGTAAAGTGAGGTTGTTCATAGATAAGAAGATGTATTACGAAGACAATCAGCAGGATTTGCATATAGATTTCGAGCCGGGATTCCATGAGCTCGACGGCGAGGAATTGCTGAAATACATAAGATTCAGAGACGATGCGCTCGGGGATCTCGGCAGGATGCAGCGGCAGAAGAACGCCGTCATCGCCCTCATGTCGAAAATCCGTGAGAGAATTGATTTAAGTTTTATTCAGAAGAGCATTCCGAATATTATGAAATCTATGGATACGGATATAATAACGAACGATCTGATACAGATAATAAGCGGTTTCAAGGATTTCGGCAACATACTTTTCGTGACATATCCATACGACATACTCCCTTCGGGAAACCTCGCCACGAATTCAGCGCTGTTCTCCGGCAGGGTGAAAGAGTTCAAAGAGGGAGTAAGCGAGCAGCGGCAAAAAACTCCCGAAGTGGTTTTTCTTAACGGAACGGATCAGAGTGCTTATGTGTTTTCCATACAGATATACAATACATTTACCGGAAGCGGCTTGAACTGGATCACACTCGGAGATGCAACAGAGAATAAAGAAGTGACGCGATGGCTGGGTGACGATTCGACCATTATCATGGTCAGCAAAGACAAAGAAGTCGAAGAGAGCATAGCCGGTATTTTAAAATCCAGGCTGGCAGGCAAAGAATTCAAAGTGATATATCCGGTTCCCGGAAACGGCCTGAGGGAATACTATCTTTTAGTGGATAGCCTCACGGGAAACGGTCATTTCTATTCATTTCCTTCGGACGCTTTTGTATATGTTAAATAAAAACCGCAGTCAACTGACTGCGGTTTTTATTTAATTTAATGTCAGCGCTTGTATCCGGTTATTTCCCTCAGAAAGTTTTTCCTTTTCTTTATGTCTTCTTTTCCTTCTATACCCTGCGGAGAAAAACCGTCAACCACTCCGATTATGCCTTTTCCTTGTTCCGTTTTCACAGTGATAATTTGTAGAGGGTTAGCGGTCGCGGCAAAAATACCGCAAACCTCCTGCAAGTTTTTGAGGGAGTTGAGAATGTTTATCGGATAACCGTTTTTTATAAGCAGTACGAAAGCATGCCCGGCATCTATTCTCTTCGCGTTCTCAACGGCCACATCTGTCAAATTCTCATCGTTCCCGTCGTATCGGATGAGGCAGGGACCCGATGCCTCGTTGAATGCCACTCCGAATTTCATACCCGGAACTCCGGTTATGATAGCCTCATAGATATCCTCTACGGTTTTTATGAAATGAGATTGCCCGACGATTATGTTGCAGTCTTCGGGGATGTTCAGCTGTACTACTTCCATCTCCAACAAAATATCACCTCCAGGGAAATCATCCCTTCAATTTCTTATATTTTACTATAAAACTCGCTACATCTATACCATGTGTTCCTCTGCCGAATCCGGCATCCATCCCACTTTCTTTGGCTAGTTCGTTGGTTATCTGCGTTCCGCCGGAAATGAGAATGATTTTATCCCTTATCCCTTTTTCAACACACAGCTGCGATATCTGTTTCATACCTTTTATGTGGACGTCGTTGTGGGAGATGATCATGCTCGAAAGGATCGCATCGGCTCCGGTTTCGATTGCCGCATCGATCAATTTCTCCACGGGAACACTCGTGCCCAGATAGACATATTTTATACCGAATTTCTCTATTCCTCCGTGTTTTATATCCAGAATCTCTCTCAGCCCTACCGAATGCTCATCTTCACCGACAGTTCCGGCAACGACTTTTATCGGATTTTCGATCACATAATCTCTTATCTCCTGCTCGGTGAGAATTTCGGGTTTTTCCGGTATTCTCAGCTTGTCCCTTTCTATGGCGAATGGCAATTTGGCTTTCATCTCCACATAAGTTCCTTCCGCGGGGTGCAACACGGTTTTGGAAATTACTGTTGCCTCTTCAAGACCGAGACGGGCTGCGATTTCGAGCGCAGCGGCTTCCGAGATATCCGGATTGTCCGGAATCGTTAAATCTATCTGAATTATCCCGTCGTTTTTCCATTCGACCTCCGGTTTTATGAGATTCTTCTCGTCGGAATCATGATGTAATTCCATTCTCTTTTCCACATTGTCGTTTTCATCGAGTTCGTCTATATATTGTATTTTTTCGGGGATGCTCAAAGTATCGCCGCCGATTGCCTGTGAAGGACATTCAAGGTTTTCGGGTACGTTGTTGTATCCGAAATGATTCGATACAGGAGCAAAATAGTCTTCTTCCCTCGCTATGACAGTTCCGGCACCTATTTCCCCGTCTTTATCCCTCGCAATTCCGTCTCCGACTCTTTCGGGATAAAAACCCGAATCGACGAAATAACCTTTCTGAACGGCCTCGAAATATCCACCGATATCCAGAATTTCTTCCATATACATAATCGACCTTATCTGAAGATCGCGGATTTTCTCTCTCACCGCTTCTTCGTTGGTCTGAACATATTCTTTCATCCCGTCAAGTGCGACGAGCGTGTGTTTCGCGGTTTCGACACCTCTTATGGAATTCACGTGCCAGGGAACATTCCTTCCCTCATCCGGGGTTATGGTCGATTGAATATCCGACCCGGTCAATCTCGTGAGCATGGTATCGAGTACGTGAATTCTTGTTGCATCGATCAGATCAGATTCGATATATCTCGTGTTCATCTGGGCACGGAATTTGAAATCTCTGAAAAGTTCGCGCACTGCAAGAGCGTATATGAAATTCAATCTGAATTCGGGAGAGGGAACCGTCATGGGCGGAACTGTGGACAGGGCTATCAATTCCCTTTTCATTCCGGATTTTACCGAGAAAGTACAGTTTATGGAATGCTGTACCAGCAATTCCGGCATAACTTTCCATGCAACCCTCGATGACGCGTTGGCGTTGTGGGCACCGTCAATCTGGAGCATATCCGCACTTGCCATTATCTTCTTGGCAACCGCCGCATCGACAAAAGACCTTATCGGATTTATACCCCTGTACAGAACGTTGTATTGGGGATCCTGATGGGCACCGTTCACACCTTCTTCGGCGAACAGCACTGCAACTTCCGGTCCGGCTATTCCCGACACGTAACTGTGGAAATTGATGGGTCTTCCGACTTCTTCCTCTATAATATCCAGAGCTTTGCGCGATGCCCTTATCTCTTTTCTGGTTATCGGTATTCCTCCGATTCCTTCCGGAGAACCTTCAATCAGACCATCAAAATGCGATTGCCCCAGCGTTCTGATAACCATTATGTGGTCTGCTCCATGCCATGCGGCCATTCTCATCCTTCTGATGTCGTCTTCGAATCTTCCGGATGCGATTTCCGCCGTTATCACTTCTTTTGGCTGCGGATCTATGTTTCCAAAATATTTGGCGGGAGGCAGGGGTATGGAATTTTTTAAATTTTCCGATATTTCATCGAATGAATAATCTCCGCATCTGCTTTCCTTCGGTGACTCTTTCCGCCATGTCCAGCCACGTCTTTTGGGATGGTAGTCTTTCAAGTCCCTGAGTATTTCCTCAACGTTGATCTTTTCGGAAGGTTTGAGCATCAACAGTCCACCCCTTTGAACAATCTGTCGGCTATGTCCCAGTTTTTACCTGCTGCAAGTTGCCTTCCCGCTTCAAGATATCCGGTGTCCGTTTCCGCGGCTACTTTGAGAATCACGTTGCCGATCCCTCTTCCCAGAAGATGTCTTTCAAAACCCTTCTCGACTATTGATTTTGCTTCCAGGGAATTGAATCCCATTCTAAGCAGCACCGACCTTTCAATCGAAGGTGAGGTGTTTTTCTCGGCAAGTTCTATAAGAGGATCGACAATCTTTTCCGATAAATTCCAGAATAAATCGTAAAGTTCCCCATCACTCAATTTCTCGAGTTCATGCCGTCTTTTTTCGTACGCATCAGATTTCAACGCTATTCCCCCTTAGCAAATTTCAAGTTTGATTTGATTATATATAATTACCCGTAAAATGCAAATCTCATAATATGCGCCAAATATCGGCATCATAAAAAGATGCCGAGCTACCTTTCGCATATACGGGTATGCACACGTATGCGTCAGTATGCTTTGTTTATTCTTTCTTTAACACAAAAAACGAGCCTGAACTCGTTTTTTATTCATGACGGTTATAGAATTAAAAAACCCGCATAGCGGGTTTTCAGAAATTCAGATCGACTTTTGGTGCTTCTCTTTCCCCTTCGGGTATTTTAAAAAATTCGAACGGCTCGAAACCGAACATTTTTGCCAGTAAATTCGTGGGGAACACTTCTATCGAAGTGTTGTATTTCATGGTGATATCGTTGTAAAACTGCCTGGAATACGCAATTTTATTTTCCGTGTTCGACAATTCTTCCTGAAGCGACATGACATTCTGATTTGCTTTGAGTTCCGGGTAATTCTCGACAACGGCAAGAAGTCTCCCGAGAAAACCGCTGACTTCACCTTCGGCGTCCATTCTTTCTTTCATATTGCCGGCGTTCAAAGCCTTGGAACGCGCTGCCATGACTTTTTCGAGAGTCTCGCTTTCGAATTTCATATAGCCCTTCACGGAATTGACCAGATTGGGTATCAGATCGGATCTTCTTTTAAGCTGCACATCTATCTGGCTCCATGAATTTTCCACTCTTTTTTTCTGCCTGACCAGATTGTTGTACATGCCGATAACCGCAAAAATAAGTATGACCACTACAATGAGTATTATCCAACCAATCATGTGCTTTCACCTCGTTTCAATAGTTGGTAAATTATATCACAGAAATAAACTCATTCTATCCACACTTCTTTAAGTGCGTCGACGTATACCGGATATATTTTCCAATTTTTAATTTTTTTGTTTATTCCGACTATTTCTTCCGGCTCCATAGTCCATGCGGCAACCGCATTGTCCACCATAATCCCGAGGATTTCGTGAATGATATCCATACCTTTTTCATCGTCCGTCTGCACCACGTATTCTTCGAGCAGCCTGTCTATTTCAGGATTTCTGACATTCATATAATTTCTCGACGAATCCGATTTGAATCTTTCAAGAAGCAGGTATGGATCGGCCTCACCTTCGTGTCCGATAATAGTCATGTCGTATTTTCTGGATTTGTACACATCGGATATCCATTTTCCCCATTCGTATATCTGAAGATTGACTCTTATGCCGACTTCGGACAGCATCTGGGCAATGACTTCGCCGGTTCGCTGATGGAATACATACGGTTGGGGCAATGCGATCGTGAGTTCCATTTTACCGTAATACCCGGCCTCTTTAAGCAATTCCACAGCTTTATCGGGATCGTAGGAATATTTATCGCCCAGTTCGATATAATAAGGGCTACTTTTAGGAAGATGGACGGAAATTGGCCTTGCAAGTCCAAGTGCGACGAATTCTATTAAAATCTCTTTGTCTATGGCGTAATTTATGGCCTGTCTGACTTTTTCGTTTTTGAGTATTTCGTTGTCGTTGTTTATAGCCAGCACCTGTACGAGATTCATGGGTGCCTTTATAAATCCGAGATGATTCGTGGATTTTATGTTGTCGAGGAATGACGGGTCCATTCTCGGGAATACGTCTATGTCTCCGGTCTTAAGTGCGAGAATACTCGAATTTATATCCGGTATGATTCTGAAATAGGCACTGTCTATGTATGGCAATCCGGTTTCATGATAAACGGTATTTTTAATGAGTTTCATATACCTGTCCCTTTCCCAGGATTCGAGTATGAATGGTCCCGTACCGTCGGGCTGGGAATCGAGATCGTATTCGGTGTGTTCCGGCACTATGTATATCTTGCTTACGAGTGCCAAAAAAGGTTTGTACGGTGATTTTAACCTGAAAATTACCGTATTCGGTCCGGGAATGTCTATTTCATCTATCTGAGAGTAATTGGAAGCTTTCGGATATCCCGTTTCCGGATTGAGAATCCTCTCGAAAGAGTATTTGACATCATCCGCGGAAAATTTCCTGCCCGAATGGAAAAAAACATTATCCTTCAATAAGAATTCGTATTCAAGCCCGTCGTCAGATATTTTCCACGATTTCGCAAGCGAAGGGATCAATTCGCCTTCGGTCGATACTGAAACCAACCCTTCGTAAACGTTGTAAAGTATTTCAAAAGTGAGTGCACCTGTGGCTTTGTGTGGGTCGAGTGTTTCGGCAACGTCGGTGGGAATTGCAATATTCACATTTCCACCGTAATTGATGGCGAATGACACGGAAAAAAACATTGAAACGATTGTTAAAAAAAACGTGAAAATCTTTCTCTTCATTTATGGTTCACCTCCGGTAAATTTCGCAGAACACGCTTTCACAAGTGTGAAAAACCACATCAAGGTTGTCAAAAGATTTTTTAAAAACTTCGGGGAAAAATTTCTCGGATGAATTATGGTCTATGTCTATTATATTCAGACCATTCTCAAAGGCATACTGATAGTCGTGGTATTTGAAATCGCCGCTTATGTAGACATCGCATCTTCCAATCAGGCTTTTCATTAAAAATGCGCCCGAACCGGAACATACCGCGATACTCCTGACTTTGCCATCCATATTTCCCACATATTTAATGCTGTTTTGCCCGAATATCTCGGACGATTTTTCAAGCAATTCGCGCATCGTCATTTCTTCGCGCAGGTTTCCTATTCTTCCGATACCGCGGGGGAAATCGGGAATATGCAACGGGAACACTTCATAGGCAACCTCTTCGTAAGGATGTACTTCGAGAACGGTGTTTATAAGATTGGGCAGGCCTTCTTTCATTATCACGGATTCTATTTTGTACTCATCGACACTTTCTCTGACGTTGAAAGTCCCAATATACGGATTAGTACCTTCCAGTGGCCTGAAAGTTCCAGTCCCCCTCGTGGAAAACGTGCAATCGGAGTAATTGCCTATGAATCCCCCTCCGGCTTTGCTTATAGCATCCACCACGACGTCACGGTGAGTAGCCGGCACGAAAACCTGATATTTGTAAACCGCATCCTTTCCGGTATCTGTAATGCTTTGCGTATCTTCAACCGAAAGCAGGTCGCATATGTAATCGTTCATGCCATGCGAATTTATATCCATGGGAGTGTGCGAAGAGTAAACGGTAATTTCATTTTTTAAGGCTTTTTCGATGAATTTGCCTTTTGAAGAGTTCAGATCGATTTTTTTCAATGCATCGAATATCAAAGGATGATGTGATATCATCATCTCGCAATTTTTCTCGATGGCTTTATTCATGACATTTTCGTTCAAATCGAGTGAAAGCATTATTCGGCTTACCTCCCTGTCGAAAGGACCGATCTGAAGTCCGCTATTGTCAAACTCCATCTGTGTTTCAGTGCTTATTTTTCTTTCAATGGCTTCTATTATTTCTTTTGCTTTCATACAAGCCCTCCTTAAAAGGTTCAATATTTATATCGAAGATATCCCGGATACAGAATTTCATATATTCTCTTAAACAAACGTACTCGTTTTGAATACGCATTTTCTATGAAATTACCCTCTTCTATCATTCTCTTCACTATTCCTGGGCCACGGCTGTATGCCGTAAGAATTACAGCCTCATCTTCCCCGAACATTTTACGAAGATAATCGACATAATAGGCACCCAGGTATATGTTGTTACGAATTTCCATCCAGCTTCCGGTGACTCCGGCAATTTCCCTGAGCCATTTGCCCGTTTCCGGCATCAGTTGCATCAGTCCGAATGCTCCCGCGTATGACATGGCTTTTTCATCGTAATTGCTTTCCTGTTTAATCATAGCCGCTATCAGAAAAGGGCTTACCGAATTTTCACGTGATGATCTGTTTATTTCATAAACATATTTGATTGGAAACAGCGAGTAACCTACGAGGAAAAGCGTTATGAACAGTATTAAAAGCGAGGTTATGGTCAAAAAAAGTCTGCCGGCAGTCATTTTTTGTCCCTCTTCCCGTCTTCGAGATCCACGAGTCTTGAGGCCATTCTGTACTCGCTTATGGCTTCTTCCTCGCGATTCATCTCCTCAAGAAGCTGTGCCATCGCAACGTGTATGTCGGGATCACGCGGAGTTTCAAATGACAGCTTCTGGAATATCTCCAATGCTTTTTTCCTGCTTCCGATTTTTTTCAGCAGATAAGCGCGGTTTCTTCTGGGAACTGTAAGAATCAGCATCAAAATTACGGCTCCAGACACTGCTGCGAGCAGTGGGATGTAATCGTAAAGAGTTTTTTTATCTTTTTCCGGAGTGATTTCCGCTGCGCCCACATCATTTATATTCGTCTCCCGGCTTTTCGGGTCACTCTGTGATTTTTCGAAATATCTAAGGGTAACTTCAACATCGCTGATGGAAGAACTGGTTTCGCCGAGCAATTTCAAATTGTCTTCGGATAGCTTCAGGCCTTCTTCGTAGGAATACCTCGACACGGTGTTATTTGTGAGATCTATGAGGCCTGTTTTTAAAATTTCTTTTTTTAGTTTGATGTTTTCGTATTCGCGTATGTATTCACATACAAGCGGTATCATTTCATCGAGCGAACTTTTCTCTATTGTCAGTACCCTTCTGTTGAGAATTTCCGTTTTTTCTTTCAGCGAGAAATAAGCCCGCAGTTTTTCATATTTTTCCAAAAGCTGTGGAAGCATGGTTTTTTCATCGGTGGAATTTTCCGAGTAAGCTGCGTACAAATCGTTCATTATCGAAAGTAAATCGTATTCTTTCCTGTAATCACTTTCCTCAAGCAGCATAACCAAAGGTGTAGTCTTAACCCCGAGCCTCAGCAACAATTCCTCTCCGCCGAACAGTGCAAGTTTTTTTATGGTTGAATTGTTGAAATCTATTCTGTTGTTGGTGAAATTGATTATCAGGTTTTCCGCGAGATAATCCAATTCTTTTCCATCCAGGGTGAAAAAAAGCCGGAAGTTCTTCATATATATCAGGTTGAGGTAGTTTTTGAGTTTTTGCAGGGAATAGAAAACCATGCTGTTTCTGTAATCGTCTATCACGAAATCCATCAGCCCGTATTTATCTTCATACCCTTCGATGACTGTGGATTTTTCACGGAGAAAATCCAGGATTTTGGATGTGTCCTCCATTATTATCAGTTCAAGAAGCTCATCCTCTTCCGATGAGTTTTCTATTATGTTTTTTTTCATGTATATTCGTCCGCCGAGGTATTCGGTTATTTCTTCCCCGCCCAGCAACTCCGGGGCATTCACGAGTGTGTTTAAAAATTGCGCTTCGGCCTCCCGTATACGTGCCGGATCTTTTTGTAGCGAGTATATCTCGTCATAGCTCATAACCGTCTTTATCTCCATGGACAAAAGGCTCGCAGAAATTGTCAGGCAGAGAAAGACGATGAATATTTTGAGTTTTCTTTCAGCCATAGATTCAAATCCTCTTCTTCAAGATAGTGAAACTCGAAAATGCCAGTTTTGATATCCAGCTTCATTCCGCTTTCAAGAACCCCGTATATTATCCCATCTTTGTAATATTCTTTTTTTCTTGCGCAGGATATTTTCCCGAAACTGAAAATTCCATACACCCCTCTGAAAAGCAGTTCTTTCTCAAGTAAGATTTTAACATTAATGGCGTCAATTCTCGAAGGTTTTTCCAGATAGAAGTTGTATACGTAATTTATTATTCTTTTCATCCATGGACCCGGTACCATTCCAAAGCCAATAAGTATATTACCGTCTATGGATTCCTTGATTTTCAAAAGTAAAGTACGTTCTCTGCTTTTGATATTTATATTTTTAACGTATTCCAGATATTCGGGGCGATTCAACCATTCCCGACCTGTTGCGATTTTATCCGCCTTTATGAAATTCATGGTTTTGTAGTAAAGAGCATCGTCCGCGTTAAATGCGAACTTCCGTACAACTTTTTCGCTTTCATAATGAATCATATGATTTTTGATTATCTCCGAAACGTTATGTACGGTTTTTGACGGCAACCTTAGACGCATCATGATTTCACGTGCAATATCGCTTCCGACGGATTCATGTCCTATATAACTGCCGGCTTTAATTTTATTCGCTGTTGCGGGTTTTCCCATATCGTGGAAAAGCGCCGCAAGTTTCATCTCAATATCGTTCTCGCAGTTTCCCATGACTCTCAGGCTGTGTTCGAATACGCTTTCGTTTTTATGGTATCTGTCAATGTGCATAAAATCTTCGATCTGTTTTATTTCTGGTATAAGCACGCCGAGAATACCTGAATAAGCCATGAGTCTGAGTGTCTTAACACAGTTTTTACCGAGGAGTATTCCCGAGATCTCTTTATTGATTCTTTCTGGCGGGATTGATGAGAGGAGCTCTTTGTGATCGGTCATGTTTTTCAAAGTGTTTAAATCTATTTCGAATCCGGTCGATGATGCGAAACGGAATATTCTCAGTATCCTTAAAGGGTCGTCTACGATGTTGGTTTCTCTGAAAGTCCGCAAAATTCCAAAATGAATGTCGTCTCTACCGCCTGCCGGGTCTATGGGTGATGACGATACGATACCTTCCCGTACCTCATATGCGATGGAATTCATTGTGACATCACGCATACACAGATCTTCTTCTATCGAATTTGCCCTGAAACCCGCGATTTCGACACGAGATTTTCCGTGCAAATACTCCAGAGTACTGACTTCTTTTCCTTTGAAAAAAGAAGGTCGCAGTTTTTTCTTCAGAATTTCGAGTGGGATGCCGGTTACTATGTCCACATCTGAAATTTTCGTGTAGTCATCTGTATATATGGCTCTTGAAACACCGCCTACCAGATAGAATTGCGGAATATGACACGAAAGCCTGTGGATTATGACTTCCAATTCATCTTTGCTTAAGCCCATCTGTCTCCTTAAATCAAAGATCCTCACCGAAGTAAAGATCTTCGGAAAGCACTGAATCCCTTTCTCTCCAGTCTTTTTTGAATTTGACGAAGAGTTCGAGCTCGACTTTGCCGTCGAACATATACTCGATATCTTTTTTTGAGTTCAGGCGTATTTTTTTGACCAGTTCTCCGCCTTTTCCTATTATCATTCCCTTCTGAGACATTCTTTCCACATATATTTCGGCTCTTACGTACAGATTGCCGTTTTGTTTTTCTTCAAAATGTTCCACAAAAACAGCGCAGGAATAGGGAATCTCTTCACTGGTGTATCTGAAAATCTTTTCACGTATTATTTCCGATATGAGGAATTTGGAAGATTTGTCTACAAGGGTTTCGGCATCGTAAAAAACCGGCCCGTCCTGAAGCCTGTCTTTGATACCCCGCATGAGATCGGGTATTCCGAGGTTTTTAACTGCGGATACCGTGAATATCTCCTCCAGCCCGTATTTGTTTTTAATCCTGTCTACCGTATTCCCGATAATTTCTTCTTCGACCAGATCGATTTTGTTTATAACTGCGAAAATATGGTTTCCCGAATCCTTGATAACCTCGTATACATAGTCTTCCGCTCTCGTGACACCACGCTGTGCGTCAAAAAGCCATAAAACCAGATCCGTGCCTTCAAGAGCCCCTTTCGCTGCTTTTAGCATGTAAGAATTCACCTTTGAAAGAGGTTTGTGTATTCCCGGAGTGTCGGAAAAAATTATCTGATATTCTTCATCCGTATATATGCAATTTATTCTGTGCCATGTGGTCTGAGGCTTGTCCGACACTATTACCAGTTTCTGCTCCATTATCGAGTTTATAAGACTGGATTTGCCCACGTTCGGTTTTCCAATTAGCGATACCTGACCTGTTTTCAAATGTTTCATCTCTCCTTATAATAAAAAAATCCCCCTATCGGGGGATGACATGGAGCAGGAAATGAGATTCGAACTCACAACCTCCGCCTTACCAAGGCGGCGCTCTACCCTTGAAGCTATTCCTGCCTCTTCAATGCGGCATTATTCTACCACATTAACCCCGATTCGTCAAGAATATCGGATATTTTTTCTTCTGATATTGTTTCATTTGAGAAAAAACGATGTTTAAATTGCTGAAAATTTTCATAAAACGTATAATTTCGCAAAAACTTCGAAAACATTGATGGAATTAAGAATGAATTCCACATCAGGTTTCTTCCCGATTTTTTCAAGTCTCTTAGCATGAAATGAATCCGCAAGATCTTCATACAGAGAACGAAAATCGTTGTTGTATATTTTACCGATTCTGTCACATACCTTTACAGTATCCGTTCTGTCTACTTCGGTTTTTTCTGCGATGGAGTTTATAAGCATGGAAGCGGCTGCGTAGTCTTCTATTGAAAACTGATCTTCGGTCCCGGCGCATACAACGAGTAAATCCGCGACAGATTCATCTGAGGCGATTGATTTAGCGGAATATTCCAGATTGAAAAGCGAAACCGCACGATAGTCTTCGGAGCATTCCTGAAAAGCTTTCAATGCCCTTGTACCGTTTGTGGTAGTTATATATGTGTTTTTAGCTTTCAGATCGAGTTTGACTATCTCCAGAGGAGAATTGCCCGAATCAAAACCATCGGGAGCCAGCCCCCCTCTTTCCCCGCATATGAAAGAATCGTTTTTTGATTTTTTTATTCTGATAAGGGAATCGGTGCTGCCGGAAACGGTTATCGTTTCGGCACCGGCTTCTTTCAAAGCGGTTATTGTGCTTGTCGCTCTGAATATATCGAAAAGTACTATCATGTCGTACTTTTTCCCTCTGTACTGAGGGTAATCGGATTCACCGTCGTAATACGGTATCAGATCTATATGCATTAAAAAACCTCTCCCGTTGTTTTAAAATCCAATTTTTTCAGGTATTCTCCGGCTCTTTGATAACCTTCCCTGTATAGTCCGGAGAAGGAACCTTCGTCTTCCTTGAAATGTTCCCGCAGGTCTATTGTCAGGTCGAATTTATCGAGTTCCCTTCTTTTGAGTTCCAGCATCATCATCTCGTTTGCGGATACCATAACCTGGAAAGACGTCAGGCTCATGAAAGTTCCCCGTTTCCCCACCGTATCCAGACAGATATGCTTCGTGTCATCGCCGGCAGCTATCCTGGAAGCCACACCCTGTACGCACTGAGTGGAAATGTAACTTTCCTCTCCGATTTCAACCGGAGAAGAAAAAGGAACTATCGCGAGCGATGCCTTTACATGTTTCGGGGAAATGGCGGGAAACAACTTTTCCGCCGCGGTTGAAAGTTCATAAGATGAAAAATAAGATTTCACTACCGCTTTTTTTGTTGAAAGAAAAGAGAATTTATCGTCGATGAAATACATCAGTCTCTGGTTTTCGGAAATACCGAGCGATTTTTTATTCATATACGCTTTGAAAAGGGTGTAAAAATCGTTCAACGTGTTGTAGTTTTTATTTATCGAATTTACGGGAGAAGTCAGAAAACTGAGCATATCCATGTTTATATTGCGTCTCAGAAATCCGAAATTATTGTCAAAAAAAACCTGTGCAGCCCTGATTCCCATATAGCAGCTGTAAGCACAGATAAGGGTACCCACACCGGTCGTGACAACACATTCGGGAGAACCAAAATGCTCTTCGAGTGCCGTCATAGCACCGAGACTTCTCATCGAAAAAATGTTATTTCCGTTTACATACAATACGTAGCCGATAATTCAGTCAACTCCTTTTCGAATTTCTCTTTCAGTATTCTCCTGGAATTCTCCGCAATTTCCTTGAACAGGTCGAACCTATACCACGGCATCTCAACTTCATGGAATAATATGCGGTATTTTGCGGATTTCAAATCCGAAAACAGCAGCTTTTCAGTTTTAAGCCCATTTATATACCCTATCAGATCCATGGGAGTTTTGAAAGCTTTTTTTCTCTCCACATAACTGACATCAACACCGATGACTTCGTCGGCACCCATGGCAAATGCTTCGGCAACCGGTACCACCCGAACCACACCACCGTCTAAAAATCTCGTACTTCCGAGTCTCACGGGGTGAAAAGGGCCGGGAATTGAAGAGCTGGCACAGACGGCATCCACAATGTACCCTGTATCTATCAATTCGCAACTACCGGTTTTCCAGTCCGTCGCGACGGCACCGAAAGGAATTCTCGTGTGTTTGAACTTCGCCTTTCCGAAAATGGAGGAAAGCATATCGTATATGTAATTCTCTTCAAGTACCGAAAGATTCAGAGTGGTTCTTTTTGCCACTTCAAACTGTTCGGTGAGAGAAGATTTTCCCTCAACGCTTCTTATCAGAAACGAGATTTTTTTTTGCTGGGTTTTCACAAAATGGTGTGTCATTTTTTCTACGGCCCTACTGCTGCCGGTAAGTGCGTAAGCAGCACCCATGACCGAACCCATACTTGAACCGGTTATATACGAAGGCCTTATCCCTTTTTCGTCGAGAAAATCAAGCATGGCAATATGCGCGAATCCCCTTGCGCCTCCGCTCCCCAGAGCGAGTCCGAGCTTCTTACCAGTGTACGATTTCAAAATCAATTTCACCTCTTACGAAATCGATGTCCTTAACCCTTACCTTAAGCGTATCTCCGAGTTTGAAAGTCTTTCCGGTACGCTCGCCTATCAGCATGTTTCTGTTTTCGTCGTATATGAAATAATCATGCATGGTGGAAACGTGTATCAATCCAGGTATGAGTTTTTCGGGTATCTCTACGAACAATCCGAATTTACTGACATTCGTGACTACCACATCGAACAGTTCCGAGCTGTTGCGCGATATATAGTCGACCTTTTTCAAAGCTATCAGATCCCATTCGGCTTCGTTTGCTATACGTTCCCGCTGGGTACAGTTGACACATATTCCCGGAAGTGATTTTTCCCAGAACTCTACTCTGGATTTGTCGAAAGACTTTCCCGCAACGTATTCCTTGAGTATTCTGTGAACTATCAAATCGGGATACCTTCTTATGGGCGATGTGAAATGGGTGTATGCTTCCGATGCCAGTCCGTAATGTCCGTCGTTGTAATTCGAATAAACGGCCCTTTTCATCGTGCGTACCACTAGCCTTTCCACGCTGTTTTTCAGGGGATGATTTTTGAGATTTTCGAGCAAAACCTGAATCTTTGAAGAAGTGAGTTTTCGTGGCAATTCATCCTCGATTCCCAGTGCGAATATGTATTTCTTGAGTTGTTCGAGCGTGTCATGATCCGGTTCTTCGTGTATTCTGTACACGAAAGGAAGTTCTGCATGGTGAAATACCTCGGCGATCGCCTCGTTGGCCTTGATCATGAATTCTTCTATTATCGATTCGGACATATGTCTCTGGCGGGGAATTATATCCGTAGTCACACCGTTTTCGTCGATGATTATTCTGACTTCACCGCTTTCGATATTTATTATCGCGCCCCTTTTTCTTCGGCTTTCTTTCAGTATCTCCGCAAGTTCGTTCATTTTTTCGAGCATGGGCATCAATCCATCGACTTTTGAAAGGGTTTTTACGGCTTTTTCCTTTCCGTCTTCCAACCATTCGTTTACCTGGGTATATGTCAATCTTTTCGCACTGTTCATAACACCTTCGGATATCGAGTATTCTTTGAGATTGCCATCCCTGTCTATTTCCATTTCAAGTGCCATTACCAGCCTGTTGACACCTTCTTTCAGAGAACATAAACCGTTCGAAAGCGGGAATGGAAGCATCGGTATTACAGTATTTATGAGGTATACACTTGTGCCCCTTGCGAAAGCCTCTTTATCGAGAAAGGTGTCGGGTCTGACATAATGTGCCACATCGGCTATGAGGACGTACAGTTTGTAGTTGCCGTTTTCGAGCATTTCAAGGCTTACAGCGTCGTCAAAATCCTTGGCATCTTTCCCGTCTATGGTTACCACCAGTTTATCCCTGAAATCTTTGCGCTGGGATATCTCTCCCTTTAAAACCCTGTTGGGGAATTTCCCTACCTCTTCCAGCACTTTGGGAGGGAAATCCTCCGGGAAAGGCAAAGCATGTTTCACTATTATGGACGGAAGGTGTATTTTCGGGTCTTCGATTTTTCCGAGAACTTTCTCTATAGTCACTCCGGGCGGTATTCTGCGTGAAGGATACGACACTATTTTGGCGAGGACTTTTTCACCGGGGAGCGCACCTTTGAGGCTTTTGGCGTTGTTCATTTTCACGTAGAACCTGTATCCTATTCTCTTTTCATCCGGAATTACATAGTATTTTTTCCCTTCTTTGGTGAGAACTCCGACAACTTCCGTCATATTTCTCTGTATTACCTTGACTACCTCGGCTCGTTGCCATTCTTTGTAATCACCTTTCGGCTTCAATGCCACCAAATCACGGTGCATAGCATTTTTGCAATTTTCCAGAAAAACCACGTATTCGTTCGAATCGTTTGCTTTCACGAATGCCATGTTGCCCCTTCTGACGAATTCGAGCTTGCCCGTGGGGAAAGACGTTTCAGGAATGTAATACCTGTTGTTGGCGTCTTTCGCGATTTTTTCGTTTTTCAGCAGAAATTTAAGTAAATCTCTCAGCTCGCGTTTGTCTTCTTTGCTCTGCGTGTTAAAAAAAACATAGAGTTCTTTCAGTACCGCAGGTGTATAATCTTTGCTCTTCAAAAGAGTGGTTATTTTTTTTTCGTTTATCACGATGTTATCGTCTCCTTAAACAGACGTGTTTTTCCCCGGAAACCCGAATTTCAAAAACCTCCGGTTTTACCGGGGAAAACGTATTCCAGAGAAATACCGGCAGACTTCAGTTCTTCCTTCAGTTGTCTCATTATCTTCTTTATGACCGTAGAGTATCTTCCCGATATGTGGTACAGTATCAGCCTCTTTGGTCTCACCTCAAGCACTTTTTGGATAAGATCTTTGAGTACGGTGTGATTGTTTCCTTTAATCTCGTCTCCATCAAGAAAAGTGCATTCATGTATTAAAGTATCGGTGTTTTCCATGTACTCGGTCGGTATGGTTTTGCCATCTCCGCTTATCGTAACAAGTCTTCTTTCGTAGTTTTCGCTGATAGAGTCCCTGCCGATTTCGGTTACCAGTTTTTTTATCTGTTCCTGCGGCAAATCCTGATATTCGGTTTTGAGTTTCTTTCTCGTCTCCAGTATATGGTATCCCAGTGTCAGGCAATTGTTGATATGCTGTGTGGGAAAAGCCTTTATATATCGCTTGCAATTGCCGTTGGAAAGCTGCAATGAAAAATTCTCGTCAATTTCCTTAACGGCTAAGTCGTACTTCATATTCGCCGAAGAATCCAATATAAAATCCAGATATCTTCTTATTATCTCCGAATCTTTGGGGTAATATATCTCCAAAGGTTTTTCTCTTTCTCCCATGGCGCTGTTTCTCGTGTTCAGAAAACCCCAGAGTCCGGAAATGTGATCGGCATGGGAATGTGTCAGAAAGATTCTCTGTATGGCGAATATTTTATTCGTGAGATTAGTGCTGATTCCCTCGCCGCAATCGAAAAGAAGTCTGTCCGGCGCATAATAAATCCATGTCGAATACATGGCTCTGGAAAAAATTAACAATTCCAATACGTCATCTCCAATTTAATTAATTCAATTCACCGCATCTATAGCTGTCATTTATTGTTTGCGCTCAAGCTTTACTTTGAGTTTCCCCTTGACTCCGCCGGGCATTTTTATCTCGACTTCATATGTTCCGAGTTCTTTTATAGGGGAATCAAGCTTTATGGTTTTTTTATCCGCTTTCTCACCGAGGTATTCGCTCAGTGCGTCCGCGATATCCGCATTCGTAATCGATCCGTACAGTTTGCCGGTTTCGCCTGCTTTGACTTTGATGACAAAGAATTCTTTCATTATCTTGTCCAGTTTCTCCTGGTTTTTTGCCTTTATTTTATCCGCATGTTCCTGTTGTATTTTCTGAATGTCCTTGTTGTGTTTCACCGCACTGTCGGTTGCCTCAACGGCGAGATTTCTTATGAACAGGAAATTTCTCGCGTATCCGTCCGATACCTTTTTCACATCACCTTTTTTTCCAAGTTTCGCAACATCTTCAAGAAGAACGACTTTCATGATTATCTCCTCCCATATTATCAGAGTTTGTATTTTTTTAATACCTCGAATTTTATTTCATCATGCAGACAGATGGTGTCTCTTATCGAATCGGGTGAAAACTTTTCAACGGTGTTAACCGAATTTAAAACCACGTTGTATATTTCCCCGAAAGGTATGATTTTTTTTAGAAACAGTTCGACAGCCGCTTCGTTCGATGCGTTGTACGCTATGTGAACCGATGATGGTTCGCATAATATGTCGAGTGCAAGACGCGGGGCCGGGAATTTGTTGAAATCGGGTTCCTCGAGATACAGTGATTCGCTCGTTATTTCGTCATCTGTTTTATTCATGAATTCCATTCTGTACGGATACGTAAGCGAGTATGCTATCGGTACTCTCATATCCGGTTTTCCGACATGCATTTTCACAACTCCGTCTTTGAATTCAACCAGAGAATGAACGTAACTCGTCCTGCTGATGGCGACTTCGATATCTTTCGCCGATACGTCAAACAGATGATGTGCTTCGATTATCTCCAACCCTTTGTTGAACATAGTTGCGGAATCGATCGTGATTTTTCTGCCCATGGACCACGTTGGATGTTTCAGTACATCTTCCACACGGGCGTCGTAAATCCTTTCCACGGGGAAATCTCTCAATGCTCCACCTGAAGCGGTTATTATTATCTTTTTTATATTCTCTCTCTTCTCACACTCAAGCAATTGGAATATCGCACTGTGTTCGCTGTCCACGGGTATTATCCTGGTATTCGATTTTTTTGCATGATTAAGCAACAGGCTGCCGGCGAGTACGAGTGATTCCTTGTTGGCAAGACAGACTCTCTTCGATACTTCTATTGCTTTCATGGTGTAACGCAGCGAATCCCCGCCGGAAGACGCTATCACCGAAAAATCAGGTCTCAAAGATTCGAGCAGTGACTCAGAGTCAGGATGATAATTTTCACAAATATCCGAAAAGACATTGCTCTCGAAGGAATATGCCTTCGGAGTGAATTTCTTTATCTGTTCTTTTATGGCTTTATCGCTTTTCGCACTTAAGCCCGTTACCTGATAATCCATACCCAGGCAATTGAGCCTTTCGATAACATCGAGAGTCTGTGTGCCTACGGAGCCTGTAGATCCTATCAGGGCTACGGAAACCTTTTTTTTCTCCATTTCAGTACTGTCCTTTTATCATACCCGTATACTTCCGGCCTTCTTCGCACATGTCGGTATAATCACACCAGGCACACAATTTGGAAGGTTTGGGTTTGAATTCACCCGATTTAAAATATTCGAGCATGAACTTTATCCTGTTAAGCAACTCTCTTTCGGTTTCTACAAGCTTCTCATCGTCGAATTCCCTTTCTATTGTCTGATTCTCTTCGAGATAATAGAAAACCGACGAAAAAGTCTTCATTCCGAATTTGTTCATGACCCACGCATAGGTATTCAACTGAAGAAAATCCACAAACATCGGTGAGAATTTTCCCGTTTTGTAATCCACTACCCTGAATCCGTTCCCGAAAAGTTCTATTCTGTCGATTCTTCCCACGAATGTCACTTCATCATCTATTATCGCTTTGACAAATTGCTCGCTTGCGTGTGGAGTACTGTTGAAATTGCTGTTGTAGAAATTGCCGAGCATTTCAAGTCCCTTTTTTCCGAATTGCTTTTCGGTATCTATATCCATTTCGAGGGCTTTTTGGGCACGGTACATGTTCCTTGAATTTTTCCACTCGTCTCTGAAAATCGATTTCAACAATTCAAGCGTACGGTTCTCCTGGCGTGATTTCAGAAATTTATCGATCGCCGAGTGTATTGTCTGACCGAGCAGAAGATGCGGAGTCGTTTTTGCCGGCATTTTCTCTATATACTGAAATCTGAATTTCAGCGGACATTGTTCAAAAGTGGATATTTTGGAATAGCTGAGCTGTATCAAATGAAATCACTCCTGTTCGCCGCGGAAAATGGCCCCCACATCCAATTTTCTGCCATTTTTGGCATCGTTGAAGCCTGCGGCTTTTTTCCCCGGAAATTGAACCGATTTGATAAGTACATCTCCGTCGCCGCATCTTATCCACGCTCCGGATTTACCGATTTCAAGTATCTGACCGGATTTCGCACCATCGGCCCCACTCTTCCTTATATCGGCCGATCCGAAAAGTTTCACCTTGACATCCTCCAGAAAGGTTACCGATCCGGGTACGGAATCGAGAGACCTTATCTTGTTGTGTATCTCGTAATTGGTTTTATTCCAGTCTACGGTCAATTCCTGTTTGCATATTTTACGCGCATATGTCGCACCCGTTTCGGGTTGCGGTACGGCTGTCTGTCTGCCCTCATTCCGTAGTTTATCCAAAAAAGAAACAAGCATTTCAGAACCTGCATCGGCAAGCCTGCCACTGACATCATCGAAGGTATCTTCGAATCCTATTTTTACCTCGCATTTCGAGATAACCGGACCTGCGTCGAGTTCTTCGGCGATTTCCATTATACATGAACCGGTGATTTCATCGCCGCATTCAATAGCTCTCTGAATCGGTGCGGCACCTCGAAATCTCGGTAGCAATGAGGCATGTACGTTATATATACCCATTTTCGGCAGTTCGATTACTCTTTTTCCAAGTATTTTTCCATATGCCACGACTATTATGACATCGGGTTCTATGGATTGCAAGCTCTGGAACCCGATTCCTTTGTTCACCGATACGGGCTGATAAACGGGAATTCCAGCATTCGATGCTACGGTTTTTACCGGTGTCGGACGCAACTTGCCACCTCTGCCGGAAATTTTATCGGGTTGCGAAAAGACCCCCGCAATATTATAATTCGCTTTTATCATGGCTTCAAGATGTCTTGCGGCAAAATCAGGGGTTCCCATGAAAACTATCTTATTATTCATGTTTTAGATTCTCCATAACTTCTTTAGCCATTTTATGTATTTCAAGCAATTTCTTTCTGAGCATTTTTCTCCTCACAGGTGTGAGATGATCCACGAAAAGTATTCCCTGCAGATGGTCATACTCGTGCTGTACTATCCTTGCAAGGTACCCGCCGATTTCTTCATGAACTTCGCTTCCTTCCGGAGTAAAATATTTCAAAACAACCGATTTCGGTCTGTACACATTCTCGTATATCTCGGGTATGCTCAGGCATCCTTCTTCCATCTGTACCTGTTCTTCGCTTTTACTTACTATGACAGGATTTATAAAAATCCTGGCTCCGTTGCCGTTCTGTTCATCTGCGACGAAAACGCTCCTGCTCACGCCGATTTGCGGCGCAGCCAAACCGACTCCGTCTTCTGCAAGATAAAGAGCCGCGGTCAAATCTTTGAAAAATTTCCTGTCATCGTCATCAAAAGCCGTTATATCCCGGGTTTTCTCCCTGAGAACCGGGTCTCCGTAATATCTCAATCTGTATTCCATCGTACACCTCAACTAATATATATTTATCTGTTTAACTGTTCGTACAGTCTTTCATCTGTCATGAAAAGCGTGAGCGGTGTCACTGAAGCGAATCCGTTCAGAACCGCATAAATATCGCTGTCATCAGTGAGTTCCTCTTCGAGATAGGATCCCATCAGCCAGTAATAAGAATTGCCGTAAGGATCTTTTCTGTGTTCGTAAAAATCGTTGAATCTCCGGGTACTCTGCTTCGTTATCCTGTAACCTTTGAGGTCAGAATATTCTATCGAAGGCACGTTTATGTTTATAGCGCCGTAATCGGGCACGACACTCATATCGAACTCCCGGATGAATTTGCAGAGAAACTCCGCCGCGGTTTCATAATGAGGTGTTTCCTGATTCTGGCTTGATATTGCTATGGCCGGATAACCGAGTATTGCGGCTTCGAGTGCGCCTGATACGGTACCCGAATACTGAATGTCCGTTCCCAGATTTGCACCGCGGTTTATTCCGGAAACCACCAAATCAATTTTCCTGGTAGAAAGCTGTCTCAGCCCGAGTTTAACACAATCCGCGGGTGTTCCGGTTGTGGCATAACCGAAAAGCGTTCCGTTTTTTATTATATCCTTAACCCAGATTGGCTTTCTTATTGTAATGGCATGGCCGGTAGCACTTCTCTCGACATCCGGGGCACATACCAGCACATCATGACCTGCTTTTTCGAGATATTCCTTCAATACCGATATACCCTCGGCCCATATCCCGTCATCGTTGGTTATAAGAATGTTCATACAAATCAACCCTTCTCTCAATCTTTTTATGTTCTTTTCATTCAATTATACCATGTAAATTCACATACTCCGTACCGCTGAACCCCTTATGGCACATACCTCTTTTATATATATAATTGTGATTGTATATTTATTTGAAATAAAATGAAAAAAAATGTAAAATTAAGCGGCGGAAATCATTTTGTGGATATGGATTTGAAATTCTGCACAGTATCTATAAAAAATCAGAAGTTTTTCACCGTTGGCTGTGCAACATATCTTTGCGTATAAACGCAAAAGATACTCAGTCATCAAAAATAAGACGAGGTGAATCATGAGAAAATCGGTAAGGATAGCGCTGAACCAATCGAATCTGTGCGTAGGCAGCATAAGCTCAAATATAGATAACATGAAATCGGGAATACTCATGGCACAGGAGATGCAGGCGGATATTGTGGTGTTTCCCGAACTGTCGATAACGGGATATGCTCCTGACGACCTGCTGCTCAAAAGAAATTTTGTGAGGGAGAATATTTCCGCTATAACCGAAATAGTTGAATTTGCGTCGAGAAAAGTTCCGGTTTTGATTTTCGGATGCGTAGGCATAGATGACAGGAGATTCAACGGTGCGGTCGTTGCGAGTGAGGGAAATATAATATCTCAATGCGGAAAAGCCTCTTTGGAAGTGAAAGGGTTGTTCGATGAGAAAAAATATTTTTCCGGTATTTCAAAAATCGACATATTCGAAATCAAGAATTTCAGATTCGGAATATCTATCGGTGGAGACATCTTTAAAGACAGTGTCATGGAGAATGAATTCAGAGAAAACGGTGTGGGATTGGTCATTGACATTGCCTCACCGGTTTATGAGACGGGTATTCTTGATAAACCGTATCAGGATATGGAAAGCCTCAGCAGGAGAACAGGCATGTGCATATGTCAGTGCAACAACGTCGGGGGAGAGGATGAACTGATATTTACGGGAGGAAGTGTCGTAATCGATTCGAACGGTTTGCTCGTATCTTCCGGGAAAGTTTTCGAAGAGGATTTTCTAATATCCGATCTGATCCCTAAATTTCCGTATGAGATAAAAAGAATCCCGTCGTACGAAAAAAACAAATACATTTGTGAGGATGTCATAAAAATAGATTTGCCCGAAGAACCGAAAAGGGAAATATATCCCAAAATTGCCGAGATGCCTTCGGGAACCGAAGAGGAAATAATACTCGCGATAAAGATGTCCATAAAGGATTATGTCAGAAAAAACGGATTTAAAGGAGTGCTGATTGGCCTAAGCGGCGGAATAGATTCCGCACTCGTTGCGGCATTGTGTGTTATGGCCGTTGGCAGGGAAAATGTTTTGGGGATAATGATGCCGTCAAAGTACAGTTCGGAGGGCAGCGTGAAAGATTCCGAGAAACTTGCGGAGAATCTCGGTATTAGAACCTATAAAACAGGTATAAACGAAGTGTTTGAGAAATATCTCGAAATACTCGGACCGGTTTTTTCGGATTTCGTACCCGGCAACGGTAAAGATACTACGGAGGAGAACATACAGGCGAGAATAAGGGGAAACTATCTGATGGCTTTCTCAAACAAACTCGGTTATCTCGTCATGAACACCGGCAACAAGAGCGAATGCGCCACCGGATATTCAACTCTGTACGGTGATACCGTCGGCGGTTTTGCCCCTATATCCGACCTATACAAGAAATGGGTTTACGGTATTTCCGCAAAGATAAACCAGATGGAAGGACAGGATTTGATACCGGTGGAAATAATAGAAAAAGAGCCGTCGGCCGAACTGTCTTACGGGCAGAAAGACAGCGATTCCCTGCCCGAATACGAAGTGCTTGATGAGATACTTTACAGATTGATAGAACTGGATATGGATGTTGATGAAGTCGTGGCCTGCGGGTATGAGGAAGAAACGGTTAAAAAAACCAATCGACTGCTCAGGATAAACGAGTACAAACGCAGACAGGAACCGCTCGGGCCGAAGATATCGACCTGTAAATTCGGCATTGACAGGATTTATCCGATAACTAACGGTTACGGCCGATAACTTTAATTTGTTCATGATGCTTCGGGCATCGTGTCATAATGCCGTTTTAGCGTGATGCCCGAAAGGTTTTTTTAATTCCCGGATTGTTCAGATTGCGGTATTTTCCTCATGATACCTATGGGGGTTCCTTCGTCATCCTGACCCAGCGGATTGTTTTTCAAAATTGACAGTATTTTTTTGTGGTCTTTCAGTTTGTGGGAATCACCCAGTATTCTGCCTCCAATATCGTTTATATCCACTATCAAAGTTCTTACCCCGATTAAACCTCCGATTTCGGCAGCTATTTTTTCGGAATTATCCGGGCCGGGAACCACATACTCGTTATACGGCGGTATGGTGTTTTTTGTCGGACCGTCTATGCAATAGGCTTTGACTCCGGAAATGACATAAAAGACACCTCTTATTCCTAAAAGCTTGAAAAACGCGCTGAAAAAGGCAGCTACGAGTATTCTCGCTGTCCCGCATTCTCTGAGTGCGATTTCCATTGTTTCGGGCATTCCGAGTCCAATTCCGTGTTTGGATCTGGTGACGAATTTACTTAAAAAAGTCGCAAGAAACCCCGGGCTTATTTCGGACAGCTTCACCGCTTTTCCTTGGGAAATTGCCAGAGCTTTCTCCGCAATAATAACAATATCATCCGGGAATAAATACCGTGATCCGATATCGCCCATTATATCGAAAATATCGCTGTTTTCGGTTATGAGTCCTGTTCTTACCGGATACACAGCATATCCGGGTTCGGGTGAATCTATGGGTTGAGAAATTTCGAGTTTCATAAATAGCCTCCGGGTTTTTCAGAGTAATGGACAGAGTAAACCCGCATTTTTCATCTGAAGACGAAAAACACACAGGAGGTAAGCAAGAAATTGTTAAATTTTATGTATTTTTACAGTTTTATATGGGAAGTCTTTCTTAAAACCGATACCATAAACCGGTATGATGCCATTCCAATTGCAAATCCTATGAAATAACTTATAGAATCATCTATATCACCCACTCCAAGGGAAAACCAAAACTGAATTAACTCCAGACTGAAAATAAAAAAAACGGAAAAAATGTATTTCAACAATCGCTTTTTGTCGAGCAGAGAATGGAAGAAGAAACCAAGAGGAATGAAAAGCAGCACCTTGATAAAATCTTGAATTCTGACAACTCCGGAAAACGGAATTTGGTAAAATTTCCTGAAAGGAACGAAATTCATCTCGATTTTTGTCCTTTCCGGATATTGCAAGTAGGATAATTCCTCGGATATTTCCTCAACAGTTAATAGTCTGCCATGGTAATATACAGAACGCAATATGCTTCTGAATGGTTCGACGGCGAAGCATAAAAATACGAATACGGCGCAGACTGCGAAGAGTATTTTAAAAATATTCCGTGTATAATCGTCGAAATAAAACAATTCTTTGTTCAGAGTACGGGAAACATCTTCCTTTTCCCCAAAAACCTCTATGGCCCTTATCTCGGCTTCGGTTTCACCAAATCCTTCGCTTATGAAATCATTTTTCAATTCATAAAGATGATCTGAAAATTCATTGTAATATTCCATCTTCTTTTTTCTGTCACAATACAGACTGTTTGCGAGTGAAACAGAGAATTCTTCAATCGAAGTCAAATCAAATTCCCTCCATACAATTATCGATAATGGAAGTGATACACTTCCAATCTTTTATTTTGCTGCCGAGTACTTTCAGACCGGCATCGCTTATTTGGTAGTATTTTCTTTTTTTTCCGCCTGGAATGTCATCCCAATAAGAGTTTATCAGTTTTTTATTTTCAAGTCTTTTTAAAGCGGTGTAAAGAGTGCCTTCACCTATATCGTAAAGAGTATCCATTTCCGAATTTATCTTCTTTGCGATTTCGTATCCATACGTGTCTTTTCTTGAAATTATCGAGAGTATTATTATATCTATGCTTCCTTTAAGGATTTCTCTGTCCATTTTCAGCCTCTTTAAAGTTTTGATTATTATATCAAATTATACCTCGTAATGCAAGGTATAATTTTATCGGAATGAAACGGATGAAATTTCCAGGAATACATAGTCCGGAATTTTACGGATTGCTTGCGTCAAACTCGCTGCATGCCTTGCCGAATATGATTCGCAGTGTTAAAAGTTTCTCGCTTTCAAATGTTGCAAAATAATAAGTAGAGAAACAAGGTGTTTTTGATTATCCGGGGAAAAATAATCTGAATTTTGAAACTAAATTTTTTTTTAAGAGTCTAATACAGCGAACATAAATTAAAAACAAAAGTTGTTTTTATGTGGGTGAAACAACCATCATTTAAAACGACTGGAGGTGAATTTATGAAAAATATTAATTTTAAAGACGAACCAAAAGGTGGAAATAAAGGTGGAGCCAAAGGCGGGAATAAAGCCGGAGGAAAAGGTCCATTCAAACCGAACAACGCGGGAAAACCTTCAGGAGATGGCAAAGGTAATGCTCCCAAAGGCAAATAAGAAATAACAGATAGTGAATTATCAGAAGGTATGGACGCAAGTCCATACCTTTTTTTATTTTTCTCGATTCATATATTCATACACATTCTTCATATAAATGGTGAGTTTTTATATTTCTTTATAATTTTCAGGGTATATTTAGTTAAAAACAGAAACACGAAAACTATTCCCGATAATGTAAATACCAAAGTCAATCCTGGAGAGTTTTTCCCATCGGAAAGCAAAAAAATGTTGTTGAGGATTTGGTTGGGTATCGAATAAAGTATATTTGCCAATGAATTGTTTAAAATATGCATCAAGGTAGTTATGATTATGCTTCCGGTGTATTCGTATATAATCGCGTACGAAAATCCCAGAAAAAAGGAGTAAATGACATTGGCATATCCGTTGGGAAAATGAAAAAAAGCAAAAACCGCAGAAGAAAATACGATTGCCCATTTTAATCCGATTGAATTTTTAATTTTATTATAAAATACGAATCTGTATAAGAGCTCCTCCGTGACAGGTATTAAAAACAACGTGTTCAAATACCAGAAAAAGTTTTTTACATCGTTTATTATCAGTGGTGAGAAAGAAGTTACCGAAGACGATGCCAACACTGCCGTTATATTTCTGGAAATCGGAATGAAAATGAATAAGTTGCTGATCTGGAATAATATTAACGATATAAAAGAGATTTTCGATTTGCTTTTTCTATATATCTGTGAAATGTTTATTTTGCAAATAAAACATTGTTCTATGAACCAGAATAAAAGCAATGAATATGATATTGCAGTACTTATAAACATTAGCATATATGATGTTTCAGGTTTTTCATAAGCTGCGATTGTTCCCAGCAGGCAAAAAAAGGTTAAATTTATATACAATACGTAAATTATCGAAAATAAGTTGATTTTTTCCACTGGAAAACCTACCGGAATTCCATTATGCTTTTTATTAATTTTTTTATGTATCTTTACTTCTTTGTTGAAATACACAATCTCACCTTTATATTTTTATTCTTCGGAATTACCGTTTTCGATATTTAACTTACTTATTTTTCTATAGTAATACGCAAAGAAAAATACAATGTATGATGCCGAAGCAATTACAATGAGTATTGTGAGTGATGAAGAGAAATCTGCTATATAAATAAAACTCTCTAAAATAGGTTTTGAAAGAAAAATGAATAAAACTACCATACCATTATTTAACATATGCATTATAGTTGAGGCTTTCAAACTGCCCGTATACTCATACACAACTGCGTAAAAAAAACCTAAAAATAAAGCATGAATCATATTTTGCCAACCGTTGCTAATATGGAACAGAGAGAAAAGAACTGAAGAAATAATGATAGCCCGATTCTTACCATATTTGGTTTTCACCTTGTTCATGATTATAAGTCTGAAAACTATTTCCTCCACGACGGGTGTGAATATGACGGCGTTAACTGACCAAATTACCATCTCAGTCTTTCCGAGACCGAAAAATAATTGGTTTGTGCTTTCCGAAGCTGTTAAAAGTGCGGTAAATATAAATATGGAGTTGAAAAAAAACAGATCGGAAAATTGCATTCCAACCAAAGTCAGAGGATTTACCTTTCTTTTTTGCTTTGCGTAAATTTGCTTCCTGCTGATGCCATTGTATTTTACCTGCCAAACAAACCAAACCAAAGCGATTATCTGTATCACCAAATTACCGATTACCAAAGGTATTTTCGTGTCGAAATTTCCGAAAATATAAATAGCTGGTGACAATATGTATAAAATTCCGAGGTTAAGTAAAACTATGGGAATGGCGGTAAACAGATTTAATTTGTTTATGGGGAATTCCGAATTTATTTTCTCGGGCTTTCTTTCCATACTCACTTCTCTGTTAAAGTACATATTCATTTCCTCCGCATTTCGAAAATTACTGAAAACATTGTTGATAAAAATACACAGCCGCTTCTCATTGGAAGAGAAGCAGCAAATTTTAATTATGGATATAAAATCGGGTTTGGAGTTTGATTAAATTCCTTCGTCTAATATACAAACACACATATGTTATACTGATCAAATGAGTACACTTAATTTCTTTTTTTAAAACATACATTAAATCAGTGTTGCCGGTGCAAAAAACTTTTACATGAAATTAATTGTATATTTTTATCGAAAAGAATACACAGTTGTAGAGGATAAATATATTAGTTACTGTGAGGTGGAATATGGGAAAGAGTGCGCCGATCGCTAAATGCGGTTTTTACTGCGGAGCGTGCCCGACTTTTGTCGATGGGGTATGTGAAGGCTGCCTGGATGGAAAACACACACTGTGCTATACCAAAAAATGTGCGGAGGAAAAGGGATTGGAATTCTGCGGACATTGTGAACTGTTTCCCTGTGAAGAACTGTTGAAAAGGGAAAAATCCACCGTACTTTCGAAATCATGGTTGGAATGGAAGAAATCGCAAAAACAAAACCGAGTTATATAACCGGTTCTCAGGATATTTTAAAGAGCGGGAAATACTTGCGGTTGCTATTTCCCGCTTTCAAATTACCTCTGTATGTTCAAAGTGATTTTAAATTTTCAGCCTGTCAATATCACCGCTCATTATAAAGGGCAAAGACTCCCTTATCTTTTCAAAAGGCCAGTCCCACCACCGTATTTGCCGTAATTTATCGATGGTATCTTCGTCAAAACGCTTTCTGATTTCTTTTGCGGGTATACCGCCGACAACGGTATACGGGGGGACATCTTTTGTCACGACCGCCCTCGTTCCTATTACAGCACCATCGCCGATACTCACACCGGATAATATGACGGCTTCGTACCCTATCCAGACATCGTTTCCGATTACAATATCACCCTTATTGTCCCATGCCGACCTGACATGCTCTTTTTTTAGACCCCATTCTTCAAAAAACAACGGGAACGGATATGTGGAAAGAGATTTGAGAGTGTGGTTGGCACTGTTAAATATGAATTTCGCTCCGCATGCTACGGAACAGAATTTGCCTATGATCAGCCTGTCTCCGTTGACAGGATAATGGTACAGCACGTTGCTTTTTTCAAACTGTGTGGGATCGGAAACAAAATCATTATATATGGTATAGTCGCCTACTGTTATGTTGGGATTCGTGATCGTATCTTTCAAATACACTGTTTCAAAGTCATTGGTACGTGGATAAATATTTTTGCCCGGAACAGCCATAAAAACCTCCTGTGTTTTTTTATTTTCCTGCAGCTATTCCGGTAATCACAATGCACTTTTTCAATTTGTCACCAACTTTCGGCCCGATTCGATCGAAACTGTACGGTTATAATGCATTAAAACGGTTTTGAACAGGCAGGGCATACCGAAGATTATACTGTCGTATACACCCTGTGTCAAGGAATTTCATGAATAAGGCATAAAACAGGGATAAAAAAGAAAAATGCCGCTTGTACTGTCATCTGTATTATGTTTGATTCTCGGGATTATTTTGTATTATAATAATCCGGGTATACGGTGTCACGTTGAATCAAGAAATTAAACCGATTCTCTTATGAGAATTTCCCGAGACCTGACCATTCATTTGATACATTATTAAAACCGCGTGGTTTTTGATGTCGGTGTGTTATAGTTAATGAAATTCAAAGTCACATATAGTTTGAAAGGATGTAGGACATGGATAAATTTATCGAATCTGTCAGTAAGATATTTGAAGAAACTTTTGAGAAGCTGGGCTACGATGGAATTTTCGGCCAGGTGGTTTTCTCAAACAGGCCCGACCTATGCCAGTTTCAATGCAACGGTGCGTTGTCCGCAGCCAAGGCTTTCAAAAAAGCTCCGAGAGTCATCGCAGAAGAAGTCGTTAATGATGTGAAGGGCAACGATATCATAGGCAAAGTCGAAATAGCGGGTCCGGGATTCATAAACATAGATGTCAAAGACGAGTTCATAGTGGATTATGTGAATGAGATGAGCAAAAATGATAAAAACGGACTTAAGCCCGCTGAAAATCCGAAGACGATAATCATAGACTACGGCGGACCGAATGTCGCCAAACCGCTGCATGTCGGACACCTCCGGTCCGCCGTGATAGGTGAGAGCCTGAAGAGACTCGGAAGAGCCCTCGGGAATAAAGTTATCGGGGATGTTCATTTAGGCGATTGGGGAATTCAAATAGGTCTGGTAATATCCGGCCTTGAAAAAAAATATCCGGAAATGCCTTACTTTAATGAGGCTTATGAGGGTGAATACCCGAATAACCCGGCCTTTAACATAAGGGAACTTGAGGAAATATACCCTCAGGAAAGTAAATTGGCAAAAGAAAGCGAAGATGCCATGAATCGTGCCAAAAACATAACCGCCGAGCTCCAGAATGGAAGAAAAGGTTATGTTGCTCTTTGGAAGCAGATATTGAATGTTTCGATTGAGGATTTGAAAAAGAATTATCATGACCTTAACGTCGAATTCGATTTATGGAACGGTGAAAGCGACAGCGAGAAATTCATACCCGCGATGGTCGAATATCTTAAAAACAACGGATATGCGAGAATCAGCGAGGGGGCACTGGTGGTGGATGTCGAAGAACCGGACGACAAAAAACCGATGCCGCCCATAATAATACAGAAATCCGACGGTGCGTCATTGTACGGGACTACGGACCTGGCGACTATTTGGGAGAGAATGGAAGTGTTTTCACCGGACGAGATAATATACGTGGTAGACAAGCGCCAGGAACTCCATTTCGAACAGGTTTTCAGATGCGCTAAAAAAACCGGGATCGCCGGTGAAAATGTGAAATTGCAGTTTATCGGATTCGGAACCATGAACGGAAAAGACGGCAAACCTTTCAAAACAAGGGACGGCGGAGTGATGAAGCTTTCCGACCTCATAGCACTCGTAAACGACCGGGTCAAGATAAAACTCAGGGACAGCGAGGAAATTTCCTTCGAAGAAAAGGAAGAGACTGCGAAAACGATATCCGTTTCGGCTCTTAAATATGGAGATTTGAGCAACATAATCACCAAGGATTACGTATTTGATCTGGACAAGTTCACTTCATTCGAAGGTAACACCGGTCTTTACATCCTGTACACGGTGGCGAGGATAAAGTCCATACTCAGAAAAACGGATTTCAAATATTCGGAAAATCTCATAGTGAAACCTGCAGGCGAGACGGAAAGAAATTTAATGCTCAGCATTTGCAAATTCAGCGAAACTGTCGAAATGTGTTTCGAGCAAAAGGCTCCCCACAAGCTGTGCGAGTACGTGTACGAAGTGGCAAACACATTCAACAAGTTCTATCACGAGAATAAAATAATAACACAGGAAGACCAAGTGAGAAAACAATCCTGGCTGAATCTGATATATCTCGCGGTGAAGATATTGGACGATGTCCTGGAGCTGCTCGGAATAAACACACTCGAAAGAATGTAGCTTTAAAGTGTTTCAGTTTATTTGAATTTACACAAAAAGCAAGTTGAAACGTAAATAAAAAACCTTCGGAATCGTTGAATTATTTGATTTATATATATACCGCAAGGGCAATTTGCAACTAAAGTTGCTTGAATTGCCCTTTCTTTGTTTTTATCATTCGGAGCCTTTGCCGCCGTGTTAGAAAGAACGCGACTATCACTGTCAACGAGGAAGACGTTAAGAAAATTTCATGCAAAGACTACCGGATGTGAAAATCACATAAAACCAGAAATATCGGCATGTTTACAATACTCTTATTCTGTCTTTGTAGTTTGGTACGCCGTTTATGACTGTTTTCCAGACGTTTTCTTCTTCGCAGTATTTTTCATACTGATCGAAAGCACATGGTATGCCTTTTGACGAGGATAAATCTTTGTTATCCATGAGCTGAAAATGGAGATGTGGTGCGGTTGAATTTCCCGAATGGCCTACTTTGCCCAGTATCTGCCCTTTTTTTATTTTCTGACCTTCTTTAATCATTATAGAATTTTTCTGAAGATGCGCAAACAATGCATAAATACCATTTTCGAGGTCCATAATGATGTAATTTCCAACAACTCTTTTTATATCGTGTTTTTGCAAATCGAAGGTGAATGTGTTTCTAAGAATCACAAACATATCGGTGAAGAAATTCACTCTTTTTCTCTCGTGATAACCGTCTTCTGCTTTTATCACCGTGCCGTCGGCCGGCGCGAAAATTCCTTCTCCCCAGCAAAGGCAATCTTTCAGGGGTATTCCCATTAAATAATACTTCAAGATATTTGAATTGAAATAATTATTTCCTGTTTTTTCCCAGTCGAGCCTGAGGAAATCGTATGCGTATCTTTGTCCGAGCATGTCGGTTCCGTGGCTTGGTATCTGCTTTTCGGGTGTGGTGGGGGCTACCCATTCACCCCTTAACGGAAATTGTACTATAACCGGATTTTCGAGTTCTCCCATTTTTACCTCCAAAATGAATTCGGATATTAAACAGATTTGTTTTTCGATTTCTTTGACATTTCTCTGGACGAATAAAAATTATATACGGTTTCCACGATGAAAATTCACGAAAATTCGTGCGAAACGATATAACATTTTTATTGGCTTCGGTTTTTTTAGTTATCTCAACATCATTGCATACCCGTTTAAACAAATCACCGGGTGTCGGCCGGTTTTTTTCTCTTCGGCAAAAACTCTTTCAGTAATGCCATGTATTCAGGCAGTTTTTTCCGTATCCGGGTTCTGAAATTCGAATGTCATGCCGTTGCACTTGCTGATTTCCATGTCATCGAGTGTGTACGTTTTGCGGAATTTGCATATTCCCTGCTTTTCATTGTGGCAATGGCCGCATATCCCGTAGCCGTTCACGAATGGTTCTTTTATAAATTGTTCGGCTTTTTCTATGTATTCGCGGTGTTTGTCTATTTTGTTCAGATAGAGTCTGAGTACTATTCCGTCGTCTCTGATGTATATTCTTGCTATTCCCTGTTTGTCTTTTCCGGAAGATTTTCGGTATATTATCATGTATTTTCCCCAGCAATAACCGTTGCCTATATCATTACCTGAAGAATAACCGATTGTTTCCATTTCGGCGTCGAATTTCCCGATAAACTCTTTGTTTTCAATAGATATGAAATCGAATTTCGCGTCTTTTAAAGCCGTTTCAACCATATATTACACCTGTTTATTAAAAATTTCCGGCGAATAAATCCGGTTGTTTAGTCGAAATGCACACCGTTTAAAATAAAAGCGAATTCGGATGAATTCGCTTTTATTTTAAAAACTATTTATTCAACAGTCACGCTTTTTGCAAGATTTCTGGGCTTGTCCACATCGAGTTCCCGCAGATCCGCCATGTGGTAGGCGAATAATTGTATGAGCGGGGCACATACCAATGGCTGAAGGAGTTTATGGCAACCCGGCATTTTTATCACATCGTTTGCCAATCTGTTATTACAATTTTTCTCACTGTCGGTAAGGCATATGGTTTTTGCGTTTCTCGCTTTGACTTCGAGTATGTTGTTCTTCATCTTGGAAAACAATTCGTCATCGGGGATTACGGCGAAAACCGGAAAATCTATGTCCAACAGTGCTATAGGACCATGCTTCAGTTCTCCGCCCGCGTATGCAGTGGCGTTTATGTAGGAGATTTCTTTGAGTTTAAGTGCGCCTTCCATTGCAGTCGGATAATTTATACCCCTGCCTATGTACATGAAATTCGAATATGCAAAATACTTTTTAGCTACCGCCCTTATGTCGAAATTGGTTTCGAGTACTTGCATATAAGTTTCTTTCATGTTTCCCAGCCCGTTCAGGATTTCATCATCGATTTCGATATTTTTCGACTGGGCTATGTTTATTCCCAGTAAATACAGTATTATCAGCTGACCTATGTATGCTTTGGTAGATGCGACGCCTATTTCGGGGCCCGCGTTTATGAATATTGTTTTGTCGGCCTCTCTGGTGATTGTGGAACCGAGCACGTTGGATATTGCGAGTGTTTTCGCACCATTTGATTTTACTAATTTGAGGCTTTCCAGAGTGTCGTAGGTTTCCCCTGATTGTGATATGAAAATATACAGGTCTTTCTCCGAGAATCCCCAATGTTTTTGATACCTGAATTCGGAAGATATTTCCACATCGACTTTGACCGGGAGTATTTCATTCATGAAGTATTTGAAAACATATCCGGCATGTGAGCTTGTGCCTGCGGCTACAACCGTTATTTTCTCCATGTTTTTCAGAAGCTCTTCCCATCCGTTTAGTTCTCGGAAAAATACCCTGTTGTTTTTTATCCTTCCGAGCATGGACGATTCTACCACTCTGGGTTCTTCGTATATTTCCTTTTCCATGAAGAATTTGAATCCCATTTTTTCCGCGGCTTCTTCTTCCCAGTCTATTGACTGGGGTTCTTTGAAATTTTCCTCTCCATCAAGGTTGTAGAATTTTATGGTTTCTTTTTTTATTTCGACTATTTCGCCGTCATCTATGAAATAGACCTCTCTGGTGTCTTTCAATATCGGCATGACATCGGACGCTATGACACCGCCTTTTTCCGTTTTGCCCACTATGAGAGGGCTGCCTTCTCTCGCGGCGATTATGGTTCCGGGATTATCGGAATGAATAACCCCTATGGCATAAGCACCTCTCATCTGTTTGAGGGCATTTCTGACTGCCGACAGGAGATCTCCGCCGTAGTATTCTTCCACAAGATGCGCCACCACTTCCGTGTCGGTTTCGGAAATGAATTTATGTCCGTTTGTTATCAGCCTGTATTTTATCTCATCGAAATTCTCGATTATTCCGTTATGCACCACGGCGATTTTTCCCGAACAATCGCTATGGGGATGCGCGTTCATGTCGTTCGGGTTTCCGTGTGTCGCCCACCTGGTGTGGGAAATACCGGATTCGACAAAAGCCGATAGTCTGTCTCCGTAGATTTTTTCCAAAACGGCAACCCTTCCGGTGCTTTTTGCTATTTCCACTCTGCCGTTTGTTATGTAAGCTATTCCAGCGGAGTCATAGCCTCTGTATTCGAGTTTTTTCAAACCGTCTATCAAATCACCAAGTTTCCTTTTTTCATCGACGAATCCGTAAATTCCGCACATGTTATCCTCCCGAATTTTTATTTCCAGAACTCTATTTCGGTTTCAAGAATTACCCCGGTCTTTTCGTGAACTCTATCGGTAATTATTTCTATGAGTTTCATGAAATCTCTGCAAGTCGAGTTTCCGGTGTTTATTATGAAGCCGGAATGTTTTTCGGATATCCGCGCTCCACCATATTTCATGCCTTTCATACCAAGTTCTTCTATGACTTTGCCCACGTGAAAATCGGGTTTTGGTTTTTTGAAGACGCTTCCGGCACTTTTTCTGTCGACGGGCTGTTTTTCCGCCCTTTTTTCCGCGTATTCCCGGATTCCTTTCAAAACACTCTGTCTGGTTGAACGGATCAATTTAAAGGTGGTTTCGAGTATTAAAAGGTTTCCATTGTGTTTGAATATGGTTTCGCGGTATCCAGCCCCACATTCTCCGGCTTTCATAACGAATGTTTCGTGAACCGATTTGTCGTAGACCATGACGCTTTCGACGAAGTCGAATGTTTCTCCGCCATAAGCGCCGGCATTCATTCTGACCACCCCGCCTGCGCTTCCCGGAATTCCGCTGAGCGGTTCCAGTCCGGATAAACCGGATTCGGCGGCGGCAAACGCGAGCTTTCTCAGCGAACATCCGCATTCCGCACTGATTCTATCCCCGGAAATGCTGAATTTGTTCAGGTTGTACGTGTCTATCACGGCAAAATCCATGTGTTCGTCGCTCGCTATTATGTTACTTCCCCTGCCCATAAATCTGGTTTCGAGGGATTCGGCTTCAAGCAGTTTAAAAGTTTCGTTTATAGAGCTTTTATCGTAAGGGGATATGAATATGGAAACAGTTCCTCCGATTCCGGCACTTGTGTGCGCGGATATGTTTTCGTTTATTTTAACATCGTTTCCCGCTGAATAAATCTCTTTCAACAGTTTGTCGTCTATCTTTTGAAATAGCAATATTTTCTCCCCTGGTAATTTCCGTTTTTTCTCATTGTGTTTTCGATATCGTTGATTATCTGAATTTTAGTCTGTCCCCAATTTCCATAGGCTCCTTCTTTCGGAGGCTCTCCGGCCAAACGGTGTATTACCGTTGCGGGGTCGAGGTGTTCCAGAAATTTAACCGTTCTGTCTATGAATTCTTCTTTGCTTCCGAGTCGAATCTCGCCGTTTTTAACCATCTCGTCGAGTCTGGTTCCTTCCGCAACATACAGAGAATGGCATTTAACACCGTCGACGTTAAGTGCGCTGAGAATTTTCGCCATCTCAACGACATCTTCGTCATCATCCCAAGGCAAGTCCATTATGCAATGCGCGACTACTGAAATGTTTCTTTTTTTCGTCCGCAGAACAGCATCTATGAAATCAGCCAGTGTGTGACCCCTGTTTATCGTTTTCAATGTCCTGTAGTTCACGGACTGCAATCCGAATTCCACCATCACATCCACCCTGTCGTTATAGCTTTCAAGAAGATCTAGTACGTCTTCACCGATACAGTCCGGCCTTGTGGATACGTCGAGTATGATCACGTTTTCCTGCTCAACTGCTTGGGAATAGAGTTCTTTCAGTATTTCAACGGGTGCGTAGGTGTTGGTATAGGACTGGAAATAAGCCATGAATTTCGTGTCATCGCCGTATTTTTTAACCGCGTTTTTTTTCATCTCTTCCATCTGTGTTTTTATGGATACGGTGTGGTGAGCCGCGGCAAAGCCGCTGCCGGTGGAATCACAGAAAATACAGCCCCCCCTGTTGGAGTTGCTGTCCCTGTTAGGGCAACCAAGACCGGCGCTTATCGGTATCCGCTGCACTCTTGTCCCGTATATTTCTCTCATATGCGTGTTCAGCCTGTTGTATAAATTCAAATTTCGCTTACACTCCCGTTTATAATCATTTTTTTCTTTGTGAATTCTTCGATTCTGTCATAGAAGTAATCCACTTCTTCTTTGTTGAATCCCTGTATTCTGAAAAACCAATTGTCTTTGAACCAGCATCTTATGTATGTTCCATCTTTTTTTTCATCGTAAGATGCGTATAAATTCGGTATGGAGGAAAAATATCTTTTTATTCCTATTTCGTCAGACTGGGCATAACTGCTCCAGAGTTCGTTCGCCCCGGAATTCTCCTTTGCCTTCGCGGCCATGAAACTCAAGCTGGAATTTCCCTTATATTCTGCCGTTATGGCATTTCCGAGATTTTCGTTCTTGCCGAGTATTTCGCCTATACTTTTAAATCTGTACGATACCAGTGCGTATTTGTTGGTTTTCATGTCTACAAAGGAAGAAACTGAAAAATCTTCTTCGGGTTTGAAATTACAGGATGTTATCACGATCAACAACAATATCAAACCAAAAATCAAAACCATCTTTTTCATAGCAATCAACTCCTCAAAACCATATTCGATTTGATTATAACATTTTAATGTGAACTGCCGCCGGATTACAGGACCACAGGATATGGCAACTCAAAATAAAAAGACGTATTATTGTTTTGTTTTGATGTGAACGGTTTTTTCGGAATTTTTATGTTATTCTCATCGTGTGAGTCTCACTATAAGGAGCGGAGAAAAAAATGTCCCCTAACAGGGGACGAAAAGAATCCAGGATAATACAAATCTACACCACTGCCGAACTAACGTCATTTATGACGAACTAACGTCATTTATGACGAACTAACGGCATTTATGACGAACTAACGGCATATATGACGATTTTACGGCATTTATGACGAATTAGACGGCATCATATCAGCGAATCGCGTATTATCAGCTTTGAAGGGAATAATATGTTTCTGTAAGTACCGGAGTTTACCGATACGGTTTCAATTTTATCCATAAGAAGTTCCGCCGCACTTTTTCCCATTTCTCTTTTGGGCATGCTTATAGTGGACAGTGAAGGGAAAAGAAACGGAGAAAAATCATGATCCCCCATGCCTATGACGGAGATTTCTTCGGGCATGCTGCGTGAGAAATTTCTGAAACTCCTGTATATGCCCGCCGCCATCAAGTCACTCGTGCAAAACACTGCCGAAAATTCACAGGTTCTTTTTTTCAAAATTTCCGTCATCTTTTCCTCTGCACGGAAAGGCGACGCATTTTCCAATCTGACCAGTTTTATGCGCATACCTTTTTCCGGAAAGCTTGAACTGTTTACGGCCCTTTTTAAATCACCTTCATGCATATATGTTTTTTCGGAAAAGAATACGATTATATTTTTTCTGCCGCTGGAGGCAAACCTGGCGAACACATCGTTCGCGGTTTCCACCGTATATATACCCACGGAATCGGTTTTCGGAGAATCTATGCCATCCGTAAATTCGTAGCTTTTCAAATATCCGTTCGGAAATATGGATACGGCGGGGAATTTGTGTTCAGTCGAATCATGCAATTTTCTTTCGGCATACGGGGACAGTGTTATGATACCTGTCGCACCGATTCTCGAGGTTCCGTCGAAAATGCGAAAACCTTTATGTTTACCCGTTCCGGCAGTGGTTATTATAGTCTCGTATCCCCTTAAACAAGCGGCTTCGTCTATTCCGTAGCAGAATTCATCGAAAAACCCGTATCCGTTTTCGGGTAGCAGCACGTAAATTGATTTCAGCGTTTTTTCTTTTTGGCTTATGGTTGAGATGTATCCGGTATCTACAATCGCCTTCAATATTTTTTCCCTGGTGTTTTTACTCACTTTTTCGCTTTTATTCAATACCCTTGATACTGTGGCGATTGAAACACCGGCATTTTTTGCAACGTCTTTGATAGTTGCGTTCATCCGTCTCACCTCCGTAAAACGCTATTTTTTCACCGCCGCAAAATGTCCGTTTTCGATTTCTTTAAGTAAAAAACCGCCGCATGTGGTTCCGGGAATATAAATGTCTTCGCGTGTCTCATGAGAGTACTTATAATCTATTTCATCCCATTTGCTGTCAAGTCTCGGTACCGCTTCGAGAAGTGAGCGTGTGTATGGATGTACCGGGTTCTGGAAAACTTTTTCTGTTTTCCCCATTTCCACTATCACTCCTTTGTAGAGTATTATGGATTTATCACTTATGTAATAACCCAGAGAAAGGTCATGTGTCACGAAGAGTACGGATAAGCCGTTCTCTCTCAATTTGGCCAGAAGGTTGAGAACGTCGATTCTCGTCGAGGCGTCGAGCATACTGATTATCTCATCGGCAACGAGTAGTTTTACATCGAGCATCAAAGCCCTCGCTATCAGGAGCCGCTGCAATTGACCGCCGCTGAGCTGGTGGGGGAATTTGCCGAATACCTCATTCGGGTTCAGACCGACTTTTTTAAGCGAAGAATTCAGTTTCCCGTTCCATTCGGAAGCACTAATATCTTTGAAGAATTCTTCTTTCACCATTTTGAAAACCCTATCCGCTTTGAATATGGGGTTGAAACTGCTGAACGGATCCTGGAAAACTCCCTGCACATGTCTGTAGTACTCTTTGACTTCACTGCCTTTCAGAAGGGAGACATCTTTGCCATCGAATTCGATTTTTCCCGAAGATATGGATGATAATTTCAAAATCATCTTACCTATGGTTGTTTTCCCGCTGCCGCTTTCGCCTATGAGCGATATGATTTCTCCATTTCCGATTTCGAATGTCGCGTTGTCCACCGCGTTGAACTTTGTCTTGCCAAACGAACCTTTCCGGTATATTTTCGACAATCCTTCTACATTGAGCATTTATTTCACTTCCTTCCAGCATGAGCAAAGGTGACCTTCATCGTTCTCGGCTACCGGTGGCTCCGAAAGGCATTTTTCAAAAGCAAAAGGGCATCTTTCGCGGAATCTGCAGCCTTCGGGGGGATTCAGCAACAGGGGAGGCTGTCCGTCGATTCCGCTCAGAGGTGTCCGGGAATATTTGATTCCCACTTCGGGCATGGCACCCACGAGCATTTTCGTATACGGATGCCTGGGATTGTGTATGATTTCTTCGGTTTTTCCCAGTTCGGCGAATTTTCCCGCGTACATTATCATTATTCTGTCGGCTATCTGGTAAAGTACGGAAACGTCGTGCGTGACGAATATGACGCTCTTGACAAATTTTCTGTCCCTGAATTCCACGAGCATTTTGGCAACTGCCTTTTGAGTTGAAACATCGAGAGCGGAGGTAATTTCGTCGGCGAGAAGTAGAGACGGGTTAAGCAACGTGGCGATGACCATAACCATTCTCTGCTTCATTCCCCCCGAGAGTTCTATCGGGAACATTTTGAGAACCGAATAATCCAATCCGACGAGGCTCATCCTTCTTTTCAGTTCTTTTTCATATTCGGAATAATTCATGCCCTTGGCCGCAAGCAGATCCGAAATGTATCTGTTGATCTTTACGGTCGGATTCATTGCATTCATGGCATATTGGGGAATTATAGATATTTTCTCGTAACGGAAATCGTTCATCTTTTTATAATCGTATATCGGCAATTCTGCGCCGTCCAGTTCGACACTGCCTCCGATGTATTTCATCGGAGGTTTCAGGAGTATGAGAGAGTTGCTCAGAGTCGATTTTCCGCAGCCGCTTTCACCTGCGAGACCGAGTATTTCTCCGTCTTTCAAGTCAAGGGAAACGTCGTCGAGTGCCTTTACATCTCCGCGCAATGTGCTGTAATATACTTTCAGATTTTTGAATTTCAAAGACATGGTTACATCTCCCTCAGCTTTGGATTGAATACCTCGTCAAGTCCGGTATTCATGAAATAGAGCGCTCCGACAATCATGGTTATGGCCAAGCCGGGAATTATAGACCACCACCATATTCCAAGCTGAATGGCGTTCCAGTGTACTGCGTTTTGCATCATGAGTCCGAGTGATATGCCCTCCGTGGGTCCGAGACCTATGAAATCGAGTGCAACGGCTGCGAGTATGGAACCGCCGAATTGCAGTATGAAAACCATGAATACGTAAGACATCATATTCGGCATTATTTCCTGAAGTATTATTTTAAGACTTGAGAATCCCGTGATTCTTGCAAGCGAAACGTATTCCCTCTGCTTGAGTGAGAATGTCTGTGACCTCACGGCTCTTGCCGTCCAGGGCCACGCCGTCAAACCTATTATGATGCTTTGGATTTCAACGCCTCTGTAGGGAAGATACGCCGCGAGTATTATCAAAAGTGCCACGGTGGGTATAACCATCATGACATTCGTGAGCATCATCAGCAATTCGTCTATGAATCCGCCCTTATAGCCTGCGAAAAATCCTATTAGCAGACCCGCGAGTGTGGCGATTCCGCCTCCCATGAATCCGACTATGAAAGACGACCGTAATCCGTATACGAATTGTGAAAACACATCCTGGCCGAAAAATGTGGTGCCGAATATGTGCTGCGGAGTAGGCGGTTCCGATCCCATACCGGTGTAGTCCAGCGGTTCAAAGTCCGTGAGCAGCGGACCGGCCAATGCGAGTATCAGAAAAGCCATGAATATTGTCAGCCCGATTACGAGTTTTTTGTTCCTGAATGCGAAATAGAGAAGTTCATTTTTGCACTTCATGCGGCATCACCGCCCACCGAATGCCTTATGCGCGGATCTATGAAAACGTATATAACATCTATCGCGAAATTCGCAAGCAGCACTCCGATTATTATGAAGAGAAAGCAACCCTGTATCAGAAAATAATCCTGTCTCAAAATCGCCTGATTCAGAAGATAGCCTATACCCGGATACGAAAATACTATTTCTGTCGTGAGTGCACCGGTTACGAGAAGACCGACCTGAATTGCCAATCCGGTTACCTGCGGTAGAATGGCGTTTTTATAAGCATATTTTCTGATCAATTTCTGCGGCATTCCCATGGTTTCCATATATTTGGAATAATCCGCCTCAAGTTCGTATATGATCATATTTCTCATTCCTATAGCCCAACCACCCAATTGAACTATGAAAAGTGACAGAAACGGCAGTACCCAGTGGTGAAGATAGTTGACTATGAACCCCCAGGAAAACGAAGGTTTGATAGAGAAGCTGTATGCCCCTGCGACGGGAAATGCGTTCATGTTTACTCCGAGAGTCCAGGACAGCAATATTCCTAGCCAGAGATACGGCATTGCGCTTATGACATACCAAACAGGTAAAACCCAATTATCCATCCTCTTTTTTCTTGCAGCAAAGGCGCCGAATTTGTTGCCTATAAACCAACTCAGAAGCAAGGCGGGAACGGTCAGTAACAGATCGAAAGGCAAAGCGTCTTTTATTATGTCGGTCACCGGTTTCGGAAAGTAATTTATACTCACTCCGAGATCACCTTTGAACAACCCGGTCCAGAAATTCAGATACTGCTCAAAAATCGGCACGTCCATGCCGAATGATTTCATGAGATGCGATCTCAGTATCTGAGTCTGTTCCTGACTCGGCATACGGGCAACTCTTATCAGTATGGCATCAACCGGATTTCCGGGCATCATACGCGGTATGATCCAGTCGAGGGTAACTGCAACAAAAAAGGTTATGAGATATATGAATATTTTTCTGCGAAGATAGTTTCCCATTTTGGGCCCCCTTAATACTTGATTCAGACCAATCCCCGCTAAAATTGCGGGGATTGGTTCAAATAAATATGAGTTTTTATTTTGCCTGAAGTTTTGTGAGCATCATTAGACCACCGAGAACCCATCCGCCCTGATATGTATTCGGGTAGTACTGGTTGTCTCCGCCTTCCGCAGGCCAGTTTGCCCATACGCCGTTGTTGCCGGCGAACCATAATCCGTTGTAGAAAAGGGGTACGACGGGCATGTCTTCGAGAAATTTTCTCTGAATCTGTCTCATGTACTGCTGCGCTTCGTCGTCGTCTTTTGTCTCGTTGAAAGCCTTGTAAAGTTCTCTCATTTCAGCGCTGCCGGCATATCTTTCGAAATTTTCATTGTAGGCCACATCGCCAGTGACCACATCGAACAGCCATCTGTAAAGTGTCCAGGGAGTATTGGTGATCCCGGCTCCGAAATTGTTGAGAGCCATGTCGTAATCTCCACGTGTGAGGTCTTCGAAATACTTGTTGTAATCCGGGAACTTCGCTTCGGCGTTGATTCCGACCGCTTTGAGATTCTGGGCCACTATTCTTATGGATTCCATCCAGTCTGTCCATCCGAAAGGAACTATTATTTCGTATTTAAGTATTTGTCCGTCTTTTCCTTCCACGTAACCGTCTCCGTTTACGTCTTTATAACCGGCATTTTTAAGAATTTCTTTGGCTTTCGCGGTGTTGTATTCGTAACCGAATTCGTTTACTATATCTTCATGGTAGAATTTCATCCATCCGTCTGACGGAAGCAATCCAAGCGGATTTGCAGGGAGTACCATGTATTCGAATACTCTCTTCACTATTTCGTCTTTATTCATGGCGAATGCGATTGCCTTTCTGAATTCGGGATCTTCAAGTCCTTTTTTCGTGTTGTTCAGGAAAAGGAAAGTAGTTGCATCCGGTTTCATGTAAGGGGCACCTTCATACCATGTGTGTATATCATATGCCCTTTTTATTGTGGGCACTCCTGGCAGGAAATCGTTTGAAAGGTCTAACTCTTCGCCTTTCATCATCATCCCGAGAACCACGTTGTTGCTGAGTGCCACGACCACGACCACTCTTTTCGGAGCCACTTCGAGCCCGAGGATTTCTTTTGCCCACCAGTTGTCGTTTCTGACCCATACCATTCTATCCTGCGCGTACGTATCCAGGAGATATGCTCCGGTTCCGACACACGTTTTTTCGTTGGATGTAGAGAGAATCTCTTCAGGAGACATGTCTTGCCAGATGTGTTTCGGCAGCATTGGAATCTGATAAAGCTGGTAATTCCACTCCCTGTACATTTTCTGATTGAACGTGATTTTTACCGTGTACTCGTCAGTCGCTTCTATGCTGCTCATCTTGTTGAAAAGAGTCCTGTAATATATCGTTTCGACTGCCGAAGGAAGGTTGAAGGTAAATGCAACGTCTTCCGCGGTGAAAGGCTCGCCGTCTGACCATTTTATTCCTTTCCTGATCTTGATTTCGGTAGTGTATTCGTCGAGCCAGGTTGAACCTTCGGCAAGCCATGGTGTGAGTTCATCGTGTACCGCATCGTAAAGGTAAAGTGGTTCGTAAACAAGTCCGTTGGTTCCCGCCACGGCATCCCAGGGAAGGGCCGGGTTCCAGTTGACCGGAGGACCCCAAAGACCACCGGTTACGTAAAGTGTTTCATTTCTTTCGTACTGTTCGGCGAAAGATACCAGCCCGAACATAATGCTGAACAGTAAAACAACTATCATTGCTTTTTTCATCCATTACACCTCCGAATTTATTTGTTTGGCGTGACAATGAAAATATATAACGAAAAAGTTTTCATTCAAAACTCAGTTATCAACGATTATTCATGAAAACTAACTGTTATGATAAATTTGCTTATAAACAAAAAAAGCCTTGTAGTATTCTTTTAAAATTTCATTGTTTACGTTTGTTCGTGATGTTGTAAATTTCTGAATAGGCTTGTGAATCCCATAGATAGCTGAACATATTGCGAAGGGTGTTTTGATGGATTTGTTTTGTAATAATGAAAAAAACAGGAAGTCCGAAATGTGTCAGACTTCCTGTTTTTACGATAGCACCAATATATACTCATGAAAACAAGATTTTAATTATCGGTTGAAATGCCTTTCAAATTGTCTTCAGCTCTTTTATCATCATCAGACATGGATTTTCTTTGCCCCATAAATCGGGGAATTCTTCAAGCGGAACAAATCCCGTCGATTCGTAGAATTTTCTGGTTTTGGCGTAATTCCTGTCCGGATGAGTCGAACTGAGTGTTTTAACTGTCAGGAATTTCTTTCCGCATCCGAGAAGGTATTCTTCCGCACGTATGAAAAGCTGTCTGCCTATTCCGCGGTTTTGATAGTCTTTCAGGACACCGAGCACAAAAGCCTCGCTGCTGAAATTGCCATGGTCTTTTAATGCGAGAAAACCAACTGGAATATCGTCGTCAAAAAACGATAAAAAGAACATTTTTCTGACGCATAGAATGTATTCGGCGACGGCACTTTCTATTCCAAACCACTCGGGTAATGCGCGCAATATTTTTCCGCAGATATCGGATTTCAGGTTTTCGTCTTCGATATTTCTGATAACCGTTCCCCCGTCAAAAATACTCATCATTGCTCCAAAAAGAACTGCATTTCGACTATTACGCCTTTTTCCGATTCCGAAACGATGACCATCTTATCGGAATACCTGTGCATGTTGGGTATTCCCATACCCGCACCGAATCCCATTTCTCTTATCTGATCAGTGGCGGTGGAATATCCTTCCTGCATGGCGGCTTCTACATCCACAATGCCTTTGCCGTGGTCTTCCACTCTGACTCTTATGTAGTCCGGATATATGAAACAGTATATGTTACCGGAGCTTCCGCTGTGAATTACCACGTTTGTTTCCGCCTCGTAAGCGGCTATGGCTATTTTTCTCACCAAATCCTCACAATATCCTTTTGTCAGCAGAAATTCCTTCAGTCTTGCGGCCCCCACACCGGAAAGACTAACTTCAACGTAATCTATGGGGAACACGAAATCGGCTCCCGATTTGTTGATTTCTTCTCCGGTTATCAGAGATCTGTTCAGAACTTCACCGTTGAGTACGTCACTGCGCCGTTTGTCTCTGACGTACAACAATCGGAATTCTTCGAGTATGCTTCTCAGAATGTCTTCTTTAGTGATTATCCCCACGAGTTTGTTTTTATCGTTTACTACCGGGAATCTTCCGAATCCGTGGCGGGTGAATTTATCGAATATTTTCGGCAGCGTATCCTCGGGATCTATGGTTACAAGATTGGTACTCATGTAGCTTCCGACTCTCTCGAGAATTTCCCCTTTTTCGAGGGCTTTTATTATGTCTTCAATGCTTACGAGGCCGACAAGCCTGTCGTTTTCTATGACGGGAAGCCCTGAAATTCTCTTCAATCTCATCAATTCCTTGGCCTGCTCAAGGGTTCTGTCCGAAGTTATGGAAACCACGTTGGGAACCATTATGTCTCTTGCTATAAGATCTTTGAACAAAGACTGCATTTGATCTATTAAATGATCTACTGTGGGCTTCATAGAATCGCCCCCCTTTTTTACAAAGATTTTATATCTTTCAAAGAATGCTGGTAAAGCTTACCACATGCCGCATACATTGCCAGCGGAGAATGCAGAATCGGTATTCCGAACATTTTTGCCGCCTGAATGGTTTCCTGGGGGATCTGTTTTTTTCTCACGATTACGAGCGCGGATATTCCCACTATACTCGCGGTTCTTACCACCTGGGAAGTGTTAAGCCCTGTTATGAGAAGCATTCCGGGTTTTGCAAAGGCAAGAACGTCGCTCATCATATCCGCAGCCCCTACTCTCTCGATATCAAGATCATCCAACTTTTCTTCACAGGAATACAATTGTGCATCCAGAATATTAGCTATTTCTCTAAGTTTCATACTACCACGCTCCCGCCTATACTTTTAACAAGTCGCCTTTGTAATTGTACCGCAAAAAGGCCTCATATGTCCAAGGACAAACATTTCTGAATATTTCTCCCATTTTCAACGCATATTGCTGTATTTCGTACTGAGCATGTGAATCGGCTCTGAGTGAAAGGAAATTCATCAGGCTCCTCGCATTAACTGTCCAAAACCACATCGTGTACATGTTGGTCGGAAGTATAATGCGGGCCATTTCCCTGGCCACACCTTTTTCAAGGAGTTTGCGGTATTCTTCGTAAGCCGCCTTTGAATGTTTTTCGATGCAGCCGATAAAATCCTCACTCAACTCTTCATCATCAGTCACTACGCTGCCCTGTCTGTTCACTTCGTCCTTAATCCTAACATGATCGGGTATGTAAAATTCTTCTTTGACTACGGAATATCTCTGGCTGACTTCGTTTATGCTCGCTATGCGGTGTCTGAGCCATTGTCTGGCTACAAACAGCGGGGCTTTCACTCTGAAAGTAAAAACTATATGTTCAAAAGGCGATTCATGGCCATGAGCCATTAGGTAGTCTATCAAGTCTCTGTCTCTCTTTTCATCGGACAATCCTTTCTGAAAAGACACTCTTGCAGACTCAACCGCTCTCAAATCATCTCCCATGGAATCGTAAAGCTCTACGAATCCTTTGTCCAAGACCCCGAAAAAAAACTCTTTTTCCATGATTCACTCCCTCATTATTTTTTATTACCGGAAAAAGCAAGGCGATTTCCTCATGACAATATTAACATTTATTTGTGAATAAACGGTATACATTTATGTTTTGTTTTCTTCGAGAAATGTTTTCATCGACTGTAAAGCCACCTGAGCTTTTGCAAGTCTTCTCTCTTTCCTTTTCGTGCGTATTTCCGGAAGCAGCCCGAAATTCGCATACATTGGTTTTAGCTTTTCGGCACCGGTAACGTATTTCATCAATCCGCCAATCATGGTGCTTTCAGGGAAAATAACCGTTTCACGGCCCGAAAGAAATCTATCAACATTCATCGCGACATACAGTCCGGAAGCTATGCATTCGACATATCCTTCGACTCCGGTTATCTGCCCTGCGAAGAAAATCTTTCCGTTGGTTTTCATCGAGAAATTCTCGTTCAGAACCGCCGGAGAGTTGATATAGGTGTTTTTATGCATAACGCCATATCTCAGTATTTCGGCTTTCTCCAGTCCGGGTATCGAGTTGACGATTCTTTTCTGTTCGCCCCATTTCATTCTCGTCTGGAAACCGACCAGATTGTACATGGTTTTTTCGGTGTTTTCCTGTCTGAGCTGAATCACGGCATAAGATTCTTTTCCCGTGTTTGGATCCGTAAGTCCTACGGGCTTCAACGGACCGAATCTCAATGCATCGCGTCCGCTTCTGGCAATTTCTTCAATAGGCTGACATCTTTCAAAAAGGTATTTCCTCTCAAAAGTGTGGTCTTCCATAACCTGTGCGTTCACGAGATCGTATACGAGTTTCTCGTATTCGGTTTCATCAAGCGGACAGTTTATGTAATCTCCGCCTTCTTCCGACGAATGTCTGTCTGCTGTGAAGCATCTGCCCATGTCGATTCCGCAGGAGTCTATTATCGGAGAAACCGCATCGAAAAAAAACAGATCTTTCGATGATGTTTTTTTCATTATGCTTTCCATGAAAATGTCAGTGGTCATGGGACCCGTGGCTATTATAAGAGTTGTTTCTTTCGTGTCGAACTCGTCTGTTGAACCGATTTCCCTGTGGATTACGCTGACTCCGATTTTTTCAATTTCAAGAGTAACCTCATCGGCGAATTTTTCCCTGTCGACGGCAAGGGCCATTCCGGCGGGAACCCTGTTTCTGTATGCAATTTGCAGCAGCTCGCATCCCAGCATTTTTAGTTCTTCTTTAAGTACACCGGAGGCATTTTTGATGTCTTCCGATTTCAAAGAATTCGAGCATACGAGTTCACTCAGCTTGCCTGATTTATGTACATCGGTGTTTTTTTCAGGTCTCATTTCGTACAAATAGACTTCATAACCCCTTTGCGCAAGAAAAACGGCAGCCTGACTACCCGCAAGACCGCCGCCGATTATATCGATACGTTCTTTTCCCATTTCATTTCTCCAGTTCGAATTTTTTCTCCAGGCAAAGTAAATTGCCTTCAGCTTCCATTTCCATGAAATAAACCTCGTCCATTATGTTCTTCATCAGATAAACTCCGAGTCCGTGGTCTTTAACATCTTCAAGATCTCTGGATACGACTTTTGCCATCTCTATTTTCTTTCCGTAATCCCTTATGAGGAATTCGCATTTATGTTCTTCCGGTTTCCATACCATGTTGAAATCTATTTTTTCACTTTCCCTGAATTTGTAAGTATGTTCTATGACATTTGCAAGAGCTTCGTTAATCGCCAATTCCGTATCGAAAATATCGGATTCGTGGACGTTTTTAAGCTTTAGAAATGTCCTGAGTGCCGCTCTAACTATCCTTATGTTGTTTATTCTCGAATCGAATCTCATATCAAATTCATCGCGCATTTCATCCTCCTACTTTCGAAAGGTTCCGAGAGTGGTGAAAAAAATATTCCTGTGCATATCCGCAGTATTTTCCGAATATTTTTCTGCCTTTCTCATAAAGTGACTGGGGATTGCCGGTGAGTTTGAAATTGTCTTCCATGAACCTCGAAATCCATACATCCACGGGGAAAGCCGAGAAATCAGAATATCCGAACAGGATTATGCAATTTGCCACTTTGTAGCCGATTCCTTTAAAATCGAGAAAAAAATCTATCTTTTCCCTTATGCTGCTATTTTTGATTTCTTCCAGCTGTTTGGCTTCGATTCTTAATAAAAATTCGTTCAACCATTCCGATCTGTATCCCAATCCTATTTCTCTGAACTTTGAGGTAGTGATTCTCTTCAACTGGGACAAAACCGGGAATTTATAAAACATGTTTCCCTTTAAAACCACCCTGTTTTCGGGAAACAGCTCACATATTCTTTCCACACGCATTTTAATCATGTTTATATTCATCTGTGTTGATATTATGTATTCCACACACATTTCGAGGGGTGGCTGCCTCAAAAGCCGCAATCCGTATGCGGAGCGGTAAATTTCGTCCATCTTACCGACGAAATCGGGATAGCCGTTTTCAATAATGGAATCGTGAATGGACTGTCTTATGCTTTCAAGAGAATCTTTTAGCCCGAGGTATTCTTCAATTCCCTCTTTCAATGATAAACCACGGAATTCGTTTTTATTGGAGCAAATTTCCAGATTCCCGTTTTTCTTGTCATGCTTCAATATGAAGACATTTTCTCCGACTGCTCCGTGCCATGAATCGCCATTTTTTTTCCAGCGGAAAGTCTGTCCGCAATCCAGAGTGGCATCCAAATCCAACGCAGTCATTACCTTTAAGGAATCTTCAAAATAATTCATGATCAGTATGCCCTTCTTCCGATTGAATATCTGCAACCGCAGTATTCCTGCCTGTAAAGTTCCAAAAGCCTCGTGTAGAAAACGCTTCTCAAATACCCGTTTTTCTTTCTGAATACCGTATCCGTAAAATTTACATCAAACTCTTTCGATACGTGCACACCCGATTTGAGTATCCAGCCCACATCTTTCTTCGGGCTGGTGCTCAGACTGGTCGTGAAATTTTCTATTCCGTTATCCGCAGCATAAACAGCGGTTCTTCTGAGATTCAAATATATACATTTTCTGCACCTCGCACCGTTTTCAGGGATTTTCTCCAGACCTCGCATCTGTTTTTCCCAGGAATCCGGATCATATTCGGGCACTATCAATTCGGTTTTCCATATGTTGCACAGTCTCTCCGCCGCTCTGAGCCGTTTTTTGTACTCCGAAAGCGGAAATATGTTTGAATTGTCAAAAAAACCTATGACGTGAAAATGTCTTTCAAGGTCTTTTATCGCCGTTGTTGCATCGGGGGCACAACATATGTGCAACAGTACGCTTTCTTTCGGCATTTAAAAATTCTTCTTCGAATCGAGCAACAGGGTAACCGGCCCGTCGTTAAGCAGTTCAACTTTCATATCCGCGCCGAATATGCCGTAAGACACCGCCACACCGAGCTTTTCCATCATGGTACCGCATTCTTCATATAGCGGTTCCGCCATTTTGGGATCGGCCGCATCTGAGTAAGAGGGCCTTCTGCCTTTTCTCGCATCTCCGTAAAGCGTAAACTGCGAAATCAGCAGAACGTTTCCCGAGATATCTTTTAATGACAGGTTCATTTTGTCATTTTCATCTTCGAATATTCTGAGATTGATTATCTTATCCGATATCCATTCGCAATCTTTCGAATTATCATCGTGGGTTATGCCTAAAAAAACAAGCAAGCCTGTTCCGATGCTCCCCACTGTTTCACTGTTTACTTTGACACTTGCGTTTTTGACTCTTTGTATCACGGCTCTCATAAATTTTCTCCCACTCTGTAAGATCTGATCGCACCATTAATTTTACCCCAATTTTCTATTATTTCCAACAATTGCGATGCACCTCTTACGTTAAGCTTTATTTTGTAAATCAAATTATCCCAACCGTTGAAAGTCGTGTTCACTTCGTCTATTTTTATGCCCTTATCTTTAGCCCTTTTCAGGATTTCTTTGAGTACGCTTCCGGAAGCATCATTGGTTTCGAGTATTATACTCGTCGGATATGTTTCGTTTGAAGTGTCACCCCAGTTGACTTCCACTGTCTCGCCGTGTACCACTTTGCTGACGTTCGGACAGCTCTGTATGTGTATCGTTATTCCCTTCGGACTCAGAACTCCGATTATGGGGTCACCGGGAACCGGTGAACAGCATTTTGCCATTTTTACGAATATCCCCGATTCGCCATTAACTGTCACGGTGTTTTTCGGCCGGTTTTTTTTCTTCAGAGGTGAATCTTCCAGAACCTGTCCGTCCTCTTCGGCATTTTTTTGGGAAAAAAGCGATACTATGTCTTCGACAGTGTGTTCGCCTTCACCCAATTTCAGGAGTATGTCCTTGGACCGGAGCATGTTATCTTTCGAAAGCATGCTCAGAAATTCGGGCGAGTTCGAGATGTCGTCCATGGACATCTGCAGTTTTTTTGCCGCCTGACGTAGAATCTCTTTTCCTTTTTCTTCCAGTTCGACGTTGTATTCTTCCCTGAAAAATCTTTTTATCTTCGCCCTTGTACTGGAAGAACCCGCATATTTAAGCCAGTCACGACTGGGACCATTGCTGTTTTTGTTGACTATTATCTCCACCATATCGCTGTTTTTGAGCTCGTAATCCATGGAGACTATTTTTCCGTTCACTTTTGCCCCGGCGTAATGATGCCCTACTTCGGTATGTACGGAATAGGCAAAGTCGATGGTGGTTGAACCGCGCGGCATATGCTTAACCTCGCCTTTCGGGGTGAATATGTAGACATCTTCTATGCCAAGTTCCTTTTGGAACTCCGCGAGACCGGATACGCCCTGTTCATAATCCGCATGCCATTCTTTAAGCTTTTCAAGCCACTCCTGCTGGTACTTGGATATTTTTCCCTCTTTGTAAATCCAATGTGCTGCAAGACCGTATTCGGCTTCCTGATGCATTTGCTTGCTTCTTATCTGTATTTCAAGAGGCTCTCCCCTGTGGGTTATTACCGTAGTGTGAAGCGACCGGTATCCGTTGGATTTCGGCGTGGCTATGTAATCCTTAACCCTTCCGGGAATAGGCTTCCAGAGATTGTGCACGAGTCCCATCACGTAATAGCATTCTTTGTCGGTGTTGGTTATGACTCTGAGTGCTATGAGATCGTATATCTCATCCAGGGGTTTGAAAAAATTATCCATTTTTTTCCATATGCTGAAAAAATGTTTCTGCCTCCCGGATATTTCAAAATTTATACCCTGCCGTGCGAGCGAAAGCTGGAGCAGGCTCTGATATTCTTCCGAGATGAGTTCTCTGTCCGATCGTTTTTTGTCAACCATCGAAGCTATCTTGTGGTATTCATCCGGATACAAATATTTGAACGCGAGATCTTCCAATTGCCATTTTATGGCATGTATGCCCAATCTGTGCGCAAGCGGAGCGTAAATCTGAAGTGTTTCCTTGGCTTTTTCACGTTGCTTTATCTCCGGCATGGAATCCATGGTTCTGAGATTGTGTAGTCTGTCCGCCAGTTTTATAAGTATTACGCGAATGTCTTCCGCCATGGCGAGAAACATCTTCCTCACCGTTTCCGCTTTTTTGTCAAGTGATGACTGGGCGATGTTGAGTTTTTCTATTTTAGTGACGCCGTCCACTATTTTCGCCACTTCTTTTCCGAAATAATCTTCTATGTCCTGAAGCGAAGCCGTGGTATCTTCGGCAACATCGTGAAGTAATCCGGCCTGTATGCTCACGATGTCCAAATTCAGTTCTGCCAGGATAAGAGCTACATTCAAAGGATGTATTATGTAGGGCTCGCCGGATTTTCTCACCTGAGTACTGTGATAGAGCTTTGCGTATTCATAAGCTTCAACAACTTTGGCAAGCTCTTCTTCGCTGTAATTTTTGTAGAGCAGGTTCAGAATCTTTCTAAGTTCTCTCGGAAGAGAACCCATTTTAATTTTTGGCATGATAAATCCCTCTGATCTAAAACATGTCATATTTTACCACAACATACTTTAATCGAACATTTGTAAGGAAAAGGATCTTTTCCTGCGTCGAATAATCATGTATAATACGATTGTTTACCCGTGATTCGACGTAAAAGTTCAAACGTATTATAAATATGGGGTTAATTTTAACATTACGGACTTGAAAAAAAACCTCATCGTTGATATAATCGGTTCTGGAAATTTTCTCGATAATTGATGAAAGGAGGGGGTTACCATGGCATGGAAATGCGAAGTATGTGGAAAAGGAACAACCACTGGTAACACTGTCAGCCATTCTAACAGGAAAACCAGAAGAACCTGGAAGCCGAACCTTCAGACCGTGAAAGTCAAGGGAGATAATGGTTTTAACAAGAGGATCAAAGTCTGCGCAAAATGTTTAAAAGCAGGTAAAGTGCAGAAAATTGTATAAATAAAGCGCGGGATTCCGCGCTTTATTTATAGGAGATGCAATGATTTTTGCCAATATCAGAAATTTTCATAAAATAATATTCACTTTTATTTATCTTTTTTCTATTATTATGACAGTGTTTTTTTTGTTATTTCCCGTTTCTTTGCCCGTTAAATTATTCGTACTCGCTTCTTCTTTTTTTTCATCTTTATTTTATTTTTCATTCATAACTTTAAAAATAATAATCGATACTGCCGAGGGGTGTATTTTCATCGCTAACGAATGTTATTCGATGGATAAAATCATCTTCCGCGAATATTCGAAGTTTGATAATAAAGCTGGTTATATGATAAGATTGAAGGGTAAGATTTTAAAAGTAAACATCAAGTGCTTTTTTTTAACTGAAACGATCAGATTTGAAATATACAATTATTTAAGAAAGTATTATTGTGGAGGTGTTGTCTTTGACAGCTACGAAGAAAAAGTTCCAGGTTAAGATCAACCCGGAGCTTTGTAAATCCTGTGGGATCTGCTACTGGGCATGTCCGACCAAGGCGATTGTCGAGGGATGGTTGGGTGCTCCGAAATTTGAAAATCCAGATGCATGCATCGGATGCAAACAATGCGAGAGGCTTTGTCCGGATTTCGCGATCGATGTTCTTGAAAGAGAAGGTGAGCAGAAAGATGGTTAAAGAAGGAGAATATGTCCTGCTGCAGGGCGACCATGCCGCCGCTTTAGGTGCACTTAAGGCGGGATGCAGATTTTTTGGAGGATATCCCATCACTCCTGCAACTGAGATTGCCGAGACTATGGCGGAAGAATTGCCGAAGCTCGGAGGGAGATTCATACAGATGGAAGACGAAATAGCGAGTGCCTGTTCCATAATCGGCGCATCACTCGCAGGAGTAAAATCTATGACCGCAACCAGCGGACCGGGTTTTTCGCTCATGCAGGAAGCCATAGGATATGCCGCGATGACGGAAACTCCATGCGTCATAGTAAACGTAATGAGGGGCGGGCCGAGTACCGGTATGCCTACGAGGATTTCCCAGGGAGATATAATGCAGGCAAGATGGGGTACGCATGGTGACCATCAGATAATAGTTCTGTATCCCTGCACGGTCAAAGAGACTTACACCCTTATGGTGAAGGCTTTTTACCTTGCCGAGAGGTTCAGAACACCGGTCATATTCCTGATGGACGAAACGCTCGGACATATGAGGGAGAGTTTCGAGGTGCCGAGAATCCCGGACGAACTCATAGTGAACAGGCTTCCCGACGATATGGAAGACGAAGAGATATACCACCCTTATGAAAATGTAAACGACAACACTACGCCGCTCAGGGTTATGGGAAAAAGTAAATTCCACGTCTCAGGACTTGTGCATGACGAGAGCGGATTTCCCATGGGAACTTCCGATGCCGCCGACAAACTCGTAAGGCAGATGGATAAGAAAATAAGGCTTCACCTTGATGAGATAATCACATATGAGGAATACATGACAGAAGATGCCGAGATTCTCATAGTGTCTTACGGTTCGACGGCGAGAGCTGTGAAGAGAGCCGTTAAGCTCGCAAGAATGGACGGCATGAAAATCGGAATGTTCAGACCGATAACCATATGGCCTTTTCCGAATGCGAGGCTTTCAAAACTCATAAACAAGGTTGATGCGGTACTGGTTGCCGAACTCAACATGGGACAGATTTTCAAGGAAGTGTCCCGGTTGAATAAAAAAGGCAAGCTGATCAAGCTGTTGAGTAAAATAGACGGGGAACTCATTTCTCCGGACCAGATACTCGAATCGATTTCCGATCTGAGGGTGGAATTGGACGAATACTGATATATATTCATCAATTATATAAGCGGGTGATTTTTTGCTTGAGAAGAGAGTGGAAGTAAAGATCGATTCGAATAAGTTGAATGCCTTTCTGATTTTTCATCCGGTGGATGGGTATGATGCCCCGCTCGAAAAAGGCGAGGTGTCTGATGCTATAAAGATGGTCGGTATCAAATATGGGATAGACGAACTTAAAATAGAATATTTCGTAAAGCAGAGCCTGCCGAACGTTCCCGTGCCTTTTGCCAAAGGCATACCCTGTGAACCGGGCGAAGATTCCCGGATAATATTCAACTTCGACATCGATAAGCTGAAACTCTATGCGTCAGGTAAGATCACCCGCATGGAAAGGAATATGTACAAGCAGTTTCTCGTTAAGAAAGGGGAACTTCTTGCCAAGAAAATTCCGATTAAAGAAGGCAGCAACGGTATAGATCTTTTCGGAAACGACATACTGCCGAAGAAGCCAAAAGACATCAGCCTCAAACCACTGAGCGGTGACAATACCCTTATAACGGAAGATATGTCGCGTCTGGTTTCGGCATGTGACGGCATACTTTCCTATTCAAACGAAAAGGTTTCCGTTGAGAAAGTTCTTATGATTTCCGGAGATGTTGATCCTTCTGTTGGCAACATAGACTTCGATGGTACGGTGATAGTAGAAGGTACGGTAAAATCGGGATTCATAATAAAGGCCAACGAGGATATTAAAGTTGCGGGAATCATAGAAGGCGCGACACTCATAGCGGGAAGGGATATAGAAATACTTTCGGGTGTCAAGGGCAGGGGGAAAACGTTTTTTTCTTCCGGTAGGGATATCAAGGCGAAATTCGTCGAAAATTCCGAAATGGAAGCCGCAAGAGATTTGATAATAGAATCCTCGGCCGTGAATTCGAAGCTGAAAGCCAAGCGTATGCTTAAAACCACCGGAGAACCCGGGGAAATAATCGGGGGGAACATATCCGCAGGACAGATGGTCGATATTCAGACTCTTGGTTCTTCCATGAACGTGAAGACAACGATTGAGGTAGGAGTCGATCCGTCCATGAGAGAAAAACTGGCTTTGTTGAAATCACAGGTGGCAATTGACAGGGAAAACCTCATAAAACTGACCAAGATAGTTAAAAAGCTTCGTGATCTGAAGATTGCGATGAAGGACGAATTCCCGCAGGATAAGCTCATGTTTCTTGTTAAAAGCGTGAATTCCATCAACACTCTCAACGCAAAAGTTCCGATAATGGAAGAGGAGATAAGAGATATAGAGTTGAGGATAGATACTGCTGTCAAAGAGGCTAAAATAGTTGTCAGAAGAACGCTTAACGCGGGTTCGGAAGTTTCTATAAGGGACAGGAAATATTATGTCACAAAACAACTGAGCAAGGTTATTCTGGTTTTAGAGAACGATGAAATAAGAGTTGGTGGATTTAGTAATTAATGTGATATAATACGTTTTGGTTTTAGCGGAGGCGTGTCCGAATTGGCTAAGGAGCCGGTCTCGAAAATCGGTGGGCATATATGCCTATGTGGGTTCGAGTCCCACCGCCTCCGCCATTTCTTTATTTAGGGAAATTTACATTTATCTTAGCGAGGTGATTTATTAATGGACGCGATTTTCAGAGCATTTGTTGCACCTGATTCCAGTACGGCATCTGTGCCGACCGACGCCGCGGCAGCACCGGCAGGCGGAGGATGGACCATGATAATAATGCTGGTAGTCATGTTTGCTCTTTTTTACTTCCTTTTGATCATGCCACAGAAGAAGAAAGAAAAACAGTTTAAATCTATGATGGAACAACTTAAACCCGGTGATAAGATAGTTACCATCGGCGGAATAATGGGCAAAGTTGTAACCGTAAACGATCAGACTGTGGAAATTCTCACTGGCGGTACCAAGATGGAAATTACAAGAAGGGCAATTTCCGCAATTCTCGGAAAGAATACAAAAGACCCCAACGAAGCCACTGAGAGACAGTGATTCTTAGATAAAAACTATAGAAAGTGAGGGGAATATAATTGAAGGCGGATAGGCTAAGACTCATTTTTGTAATCGCTCTGGTCACACTTGCACTGGTAGCGATTTTTTGGGTTGATAACGGAGCGGAATACGATTCTTTCGCCGGCAGATTGCTCGGGAATATTCAACTTGGACTGGATATAAAAGGCGGATCCAGATTGGATTATTCCATAAAAGTTGAAGAAGGAATCGATAAGAGTATTGATGAAGTTGCGAACGAGGTAATTACTGTAGTAAGGCAGCGTCTTGACAACGCCAATTACACCGAGGCCACTGTGATGAAGATAGGCAGCGGAGAAAATAGCAGAATCAGAGTTGAGATACCCGGAATCGATGACCCGGCTGCTGCTGAAAGACTGGTAGGTAAAAAAGGGAAACTTTATTTCGGTGAAATACTTGAAACAGAGTATTCCGATTCACAGCCTGCAAAGAAAATCGGAATCAACTATGTTGACGCAGTTTGGCTGAAACAGAGAGAAAGAAGCGGTACCGGAACCAATATATGGTATCTCGTGAGACCTTACACCAAAATCGGAGCACAGAAATACTATCTCGACGGTTCGAGCGTCAGAGATGCCAAAGCTGTTGCCGATACGCAGAGAGGCGGATTCAGCATATCGCTTACATTTGACGGTGAAGGTGCGGAAACTTTCGCAAAGATAACCTCCAATTTCATGGGAAAACAGGTTCCGATAGTGCTGGATGACATAGTACTGGTTGCACCGGTCGTCGAAGCCGTAATAAAAGACGGCAGGGCGAGTATTACCGGAAAATATACCGCTCAGGAAGCGATGGAGACATCCGCTTTGATAAAAAGCGGTAATCTGCCTGCAGAACTGATTAAACTCGAAGAGAGAACACTCGGTCCGACACTCGGAAAAGACATAATCAATTCCAGTCTGTTTGCCGGTATGGTCGGATTGATAATAGTTTTGATATACATGCTCGTCTATTACGGAGTATTCGGAGTTGTCGCCGATATAGCACTCATATACAATGCATTGCTTCTTCTCGGTGCGATGGCGGCGGGCAGGTTCATACTCACTTTGCCCGGTATCGCGGGTATACTGCTCACGATTGGTACAACGGTAGACGGAAACATAATCGTTTTCGAAAGGGTAAAGGAAGAGATGCGGCTCGGTAAAACCGCTTTGAATGCCATAGCAAGCGGATATAAGAGATCCATCACCACCATTATGGATGCTAACATCACCACGATTTTGGCGGGTATAGTTCTCTATTACCTCGGTACGGGAACGATAAGGGGATTTGCCACTACGCTGATAATCGGTATCATAGGAAGCATGTTCACGACGCTGGTGGTTTCAAGAGTATTCATCGATGCGTTCTCCGGGGCTATAAAAGTTAAGCCGCTCAAAACGGTAGGTGATGAGAAATGATAAAGAGATATATTGATTTCACGGGAAAGAGAAAATTGTTTATCACCATCTCGGTGATACTGATAGTGATATCCCTGATATCCATATTCGCCAAAGGTTTCAATTTCGGTGTTGATTTCGCCGGAGGGACAGAAATAACTTTCCTAACGGATAAAGATATGACGGTGGCACAGTTCAGAGACGAGATAGTTACTGCTGATACCTCTTTTGAAACCGCCAAGATAGTAAAACTCACGAATACCGTGGGACAGGCTGCCGACGAGTTCAGGTATTCGGTAACAACGACTGAATTCTATGCAGGTGACAGAAAAGAGGCACTCATCGAGAATCTGCCCGATCTGAAAGTGGAATCTTTCAGTACGGTCAGCGGATTTGCGGCTTCCGAACTTCAGTCCAAATCATGGTGGATAGCCATATTTGCCATATTGATTATTCTCGTGTACATAATATTCAGATTCAGATACGTAGGTTTCGGTATGGGTGCTATTGCGGCTCTCATCCACGACTGTATTATCACACTCGGTTTGTTCTCGCTGTTTGGCATATCTTTCGACGTATCTGTAGTCGCTGCGGTAATGACACTGATAGGATACTCTCTGAACGATACCATAGTGGTATACGACAGAATCAGGGAGAATATGAAGAAGAACCATTCCCTTTCAATCGAGAAAACCATAAACAACAGTATAAACGAAGTTCTGACGAGAACCATAAATACGTCTCTGACGACATTCGTTGTTGTGGGAACCATGCTTTTCTTCGGCGGATCCGGTCTGAAACCGTTTGCCTTCGCGCTCACGGTTGGCGTAATAGTCGGAACATATTCTTCGATATACATAGCGAGTCCCATACTGATCGGATTCATAAAGAACAGAAAGTAGTTTATTGTTTAAAAATAAAAAGAGGGGTGCGAATCGGCGCACCCCTTTTCTCGTTATACAATATAATTATTTCGGAGGTGTTGAAATGAAAGAGTTTTACGATGAACTGGATTCAAAAATCGATTCCATGAAGGATTTCATGCTGGATAAAATCACTGAATTGATAGCATTCAGATCCGTTGAAGGTGCTCCTGAAGAAAATGCACCTTTTGGAAAAGAAGTTGACAAGGCTCTGGAATGTTTTTTAACGTTCGGAGAAGAACTGGGTTTTGAAACCAAAAATGTCGATAATTATGCTGGACACATACAGTTCGGCAACACGGGCGAACTCTACGCGGTGCTCGGACATCTTGACGTTGTTCCCGAGGGTGAAGGTTGGGAATATGATCCGTACAAAGCTTTTGTGAAGGACGGTTATATATGCGGAAGAGGCACACAGGATGACAAGGGGCCTGTCGTTGCGAGTGTCATAGCTCTTAAAGCCCTTAAAGACTGTGGATTCATTCCCAAAAACAGATTGAGAATCATAGCGGGCACGAATGAGGAAACGAATTGGGAAGGAATACATCATTATTTCATGCACGAGGAAAAACCTCTGGAGGCTTTAACACCGGATGCCGGATTTCCCATGATATTCGCGGAAAAAGGAATAATAAGCTATGATTTGGAATCGGAATTGAAATCTGAAAAAGAAGACGGCAATATGAACCTGATTTCCATCAAGGGTGGTGAAGCCGCAAACAGTGTAGCCGCAAAGACAGTCGTGAAAATCGAATTCGAAAACGAAGCGGAGTTCACGGAATGCCTGAGATCTTTTAAACCTGAAAACAATACCAAAATTGACTGCACGATTGACGGAAATATGGCCGAAATGATATTCGAGGGCAGATCGGCACATGCTTCGACTCCTGACGAGGGTGTTAATTCGATAAGCGCCGCAGTCGATTTTCTGAATACGATAGGTCTCAAAGGAGCGGTGGCGGACACAATTTCACTGGTTGGCGAAAAAATAGGCTATGAAATTGACGGGAAAAGTCTCGGAATAAAGGGCAGGGATGAAGTTACCGGAGATCTGACCTGCAATTTAGGCAAACTTGGTTATGCCAACGGCTTTTTTTCCGTCACGATAAATATCAGATATCCGATTTTCTTCTCCGAAAAAATGATAACTTCGCAGGTTAAAGAGGCAATGGCACCCATGAAAGTCAGAGAACACGGATTTTTAAAACCCCTTTACGTATCGCCCGACAGCGATTTCATAAAAATGCTGAGAAGAGTTTATGAAGATGTCACCGGGCTTGACAGCACTCCTTTTTCAATGGGAGGCGGCACTTACGCCCGTGCTGTACCCAAAGGCGTTGCATTCGGAGCGATGTTTCCCGGGGAGGAAGCGGTCGCGCATAAACCGAATGAAAGAATGTCGGTTGATTCGTTGCTGAAAATGGCAAAAATATACGCAAGAGTGTACTTCGAGTGGTTGGGAAAGTGAAATCACAAATGACCGGATAACCTGCTTATTCTTTTATTTGAGCGCATTTGAGCGGTATAAATATGTTATAATAACCTGATAAAAGCATTATTTTCGGAGGTAGCCAATGAATCAGAAAAAATTTTATGTAACCACGCCAATATACTATGCAAATTCAAATCCGCATATCGGTTCGGCTTATACGACCATAGTTGCGGACATCATAGCAAGGTACAAGAGATTTTGCGGATACGAAGTGTATTTTCTAACGGGTACCGACGAACACGGGCAGAAAATAATGGAGACTGCAAAATCACTCGGTAAAACTCCAATAGAACTCTGTGACGAACTTGCCTGGAACTTTGAAAGTCTTTGGAAAGATCTCGAAATAACGAATGATGATTTCATCCGTACGACTCAGAAAAGACATGAAGAAGTCGTGCAGAAATTTGTCGCAAAAATGATAGAAAACGGTGATATATACAAAGGCATGTACGAAGGGTGGTATTGCGTTCCCGACGAAGCTTTCTACCTTGAAGAGGATATCGAGATGATAGACGGGAAAAAATGCTGCCCGTCCTGTAAAAGGGAATTAAGATGGGTTGCCGAAGAGAATTATTTTTTCAAATTGTCGGCTTATCAGGATAAGTTGTTGGAACTTTATAAAAAACTGCCGGATTTCGTCGAACCGGAATTCAGAAAGAATGAAATGCTCAGAATTATCGAGGGCGGCCTCAAAGATCTGAGCATATCTCGTACCACCTTCAACTGGGGAGTTCCTCTTCCCGGTGATGAAAAGCACGTGATATACGTGTGGGTGGATGCACTCATCAATTACATATCGGCACTCGGGTATTCCACAAGTGATGAGTCTTTGTTCAACGAATTCTGGCCTGCCGATCTGCATCTCATGGCAAAAGAGATAAACAGGTTTCATTCGATAATATGGCCGGCAATGCTCATGTCAGTTGGCCTGCCGCTGCCGAAGAAAGTTTTCGCCCACGGATGGCTTACATTCAACGGAGAGAAAATCAGCAAATCGACCGGCAATGCCATAGATCCGCGCGTGCTCATGAATGCTTACGGAAAAGATGCGGTGAAATATTATCTTTTGAGGGATATCAATTTCGGAAAAGATGGAGATTTCTCGGAAGATGGCCTCATAGGAAGGATAAACGCCGATCTTGCCAACGATCTCGGCAATCTCATACACAGAACCTCAGCGATGATAAACCAGAATTTTAACGGTATCATACCCATTCCGCAACAGGATGAATCCGAATCAGATATGGCTTTGAGAAAACTTCTTGAAGAGACATTTAAAGAATACAATATCAGAATGGAAAAATATCAGTTTACACAGGCTCTTGATGCCGTGTGGAAACTGATAGGCTTCAACAATAAATATATAGATTTGAACGAGCCGTGGAAACTCGCCAGAGATGCTTCTCAAAAGGAGAGGCTTGCCACGGTGCTTTACAATCTTGCGGATTCTTTGAAAAACATTGCGCTTTTTTTGAGGCCTATAATGACGGATACTTCAAAAGAACTTTTTTTGAGACTCGGCTATGATTTTGAATCATGGAATTCGGGGAATATTGACGATATAAAGTGGAGAACGGTGAAGTCCGGGAATGTTGTAAAATCGGATGATCCGCTTTTTCCGAGAATAGATATGAAGAATTTTGAAAAGGTGGTAAAGATGGAAGAAAAGAGAGATAACTCAGTGGCTGAAGGTATGAAAGAAATCCAACCGGAGCATAAAGAACCTTTAAAAATCGAGGGTGTCGAACTCATAGGATTTGAAGAATTCGGCAAAGTACAGCTGAGAGTAGCCCTTATCGTGGAAGCCGAAAAAGTTGTCAAATCCAAAAAACTCGTAAAATTGCAGCTTGATATAGGAGAAAATGAAAACAGGCAGATAGTTGCCGGTATTTCGCAGTTTTATGAACCCGAACAGTTGATAGGTAAAAAGATAATAATCGTTGCCAATCTGAAGCCTGCGAAACTCATGGGGATTGAGTCAAACGGAATGCTTCTTGCTGCTAAAGACGGAGAGAGTCTTCGACTTCTCACCGTTGACGGAGAAATAAAACCGGGAGCAAAAATATCCTGATAACCCTTAAGGGAAACTTACACATAAAGCGGTTTCCAAGAAAATTATGTTTCGGAGGAATGAAAGATGTCTAAAAACAACGATAACACGGATTTGCCTGTAAATGACGATTCTCGACTCATATTGAGACCGTTTACAGAAGAGCTGAGCGAATCATATATAAATTATTCCATGTCGGTTATATTGGGAAGAGCGCTTCCCGATGTGAGAGATGGTATGAAACCGGTTCACAGAAGAATATTGTTCGGAATGCGCGAACTCAAGGTGTGGCATAACACCCCTTTCAAGAAAAGTGCCAGAATAGTCGGTGAGGTAATGGGTAAGTACCATCCTCACGGAGATGCCGCAATATACAATTCCATGGTCAGAATGGCTCAGGATTTTTCTATGAGGTATCCGCTTGTCGATCCGCAGGGAAACTTCGGTTCCGTGGACAACGATCCGCCTGCCGCACCAAGATATACCGAGGCGAGATTGAGCAGACTTGCGGAAGAGATACTGGAAGATCTCGATAAAAACACCGTGAATATGTCTCTGAATTTTGACGAGACTATGCCTGAACCTGAAGTTTTACCGGCTGCCCTTCCGAATCTTCTTATGAACGGTGCCTCGGGTATAGCCGTCGGTATGGCTACAAACATACCCCCTCACAACCTCGATGAATTGATAGATGGGCTCGTGGCACTCATAGACGATCCCGAAATCGATGTCAAGGGATTGATGAATTACATAAAAGGTCCGGATTTTCCGACAGGTGGAAAGATTCTCGGAAGAGAAATATTGAAAGAAGTATACGAAACAGGTTCCGGCTCCATCCCGGTGGAGGGAGTATACGAAATCGAAGAAGACAGGATAATAATCAACGAAATACCTTACGGTGTTTGTAAGGCGACCATGATTCAGCAGATCGCAGAATATTTCAAAAAACTTGAGAAAAAGATGATAAGGGATATTCGCGATGAATCCGACAGAAACGGAATGAGAGTTGTAATAGAGATAGCTAAAGGATCAAACCCGAAAGTGGTACTTAATCATGTTCTGAAACATTCCGCACTGAGAACCACTTTCCCTGCGAACATGAGGGTGATAGATGCCAAACGCAGGCCGAGGATTATGAATCTGAAACAGCTTCTGGTAGCTTTTCTCGAACACAGGTTCGAAGTCGTACGAAGAAGAGCTGAATACGAACTGGCTGCGGCGAGCAAGAGGGCACATATCGTCGAAGGATTAATAAGGGCGGTCAGGTCTATAGATACAACGGTTGACATAATAAGACATTCGAAGAACCAGCAGGATGCGGTGAGCAACCTCATGGAATCTCTCGAAGTCTCGGAAGAACAGGCCAAGGCAATTCTCGATCTGAGGCTGGGAAGGCTTACGAATATAGAAATAGGCAATCTCAGGGAGGAAATGACACAGCTGAATGCGGTGATTTCCAGGTTGAAAGAAATACTCAGCGATGATGACAACATTCACAAAGAAGAAAGGGAAAACCTGCTAAGATTGAAGGAGAAATACACTTCCCCCAGACGTACCGTCATAGAAAAAGGCGCGGCGGAAGCGGTGGACATAGAGGACCTGGTTGTCGAAGAAGAGATTGTGGTAACCATAACCAACAGAGGTTACATACTACAATCCCCGCTCGATGCATACAGAAACCAGAACAGAGGAGGCAGGGGCGCGAAGGGAATTAAAACGCGTGAAGAGGACTTTGTCAAGCACATAATGGTGACGAGTAAGCTGTCCAACACCTTCTTCGTGTCATCGGCGGGGAAAGCCTATACGTTGAAAAATTACGAGGTTGAACCTTCCACCAAAGGCACAAAAGGGAAACACATAATGACTTACCTGAAGCTCGACGAAGGTGAAATAATCAGAACCGTTTTGAAAATCGGCAGGGATTTCACCGAGGATTACGATGTGGTTTTCATAACCGGAAAGGGAAAGATAAAGAGAACGTCCCTCAAGGACTTCGCCAGGTCCGGCACAAGCGGTGTGATAGGGATAAAGATCGAAGAGGGAGACCAGGTTGTTGACGCTATTTTAGTGGACTCGGCGGAAGAAAAAATGAACATTTTCATAGGCACTTCAAGAGGAATGGCCATAAGGATACAGCTCAGCGATCTCAGGAGAATGGGTAGAAATGCCATGGGTGTCAAGGCCATAAATCTTAAAAAAGATGACAGAGTGGTATCTTTGACATCGTTGAAGGCAGATGACGAAGCTCTCACCGTTTTAACGGTTACCGAGAAGGGTTTCGGAAAGAGAACTCCGATTGAAGAATACAGATTGCAGTCCAGAGGCGGCACAGGTATAAAGAATTTTGCGTGGCAGTCCGAACTTGGAGAGGTAGTTGGAGTACAACTTCTAAAAGACAGTGATGATATAATAGCGGTGACTAAACTGGGATTCACCATAAGGTTTTCGGCTTCGGATATCAGAAAAATGGGAAGGGTCACGAGAGGCGTGAAGGCCATAGATCTTTCCAACGATGATCTTGTAGCCTCGATCGAAAGGATAGCCTTTACGGAAACGGAAGAAAACAATTAGTATTTGCAGAGGTGATTAAATGCTTAACTGGTCAGAAGAATCAGGATGGGTGATAGTGAACCTGAGCGGAGAATTGGATATGGGGAATTCGACCGCTTTTAAAAATGAGATAGTGAATGAGCTTATTTCAAAAGGCAAAGTGGACATAGCTCTCGATTTTACAAATCTCGAATATATAGACAGTTCGGGATTGGGTGTCGTGGTGAGTTTGCACAAAAGGAGCAAACTGAACGGCGGGAGACTTGCGATATGCGGTTTGAATGAAACTCTTTCCCGGCTGTTCAAACTCACGTCACTCGACAAGGCACTGAACATATATCCGGATTTTAAATCCGTACTGCAGAACGGATGACACAGTGATGAGAATAGCCATAAGTTCTGATCACGCTTCTTTTGAACTCAAGGAACATATAAAGAAATACATGTCGTCTCTTGGGCACGATGTGTCGGATATGGGGACGGATAACGCGGAAACAGGTGTCGATTATCCCGATTTTGCGCTGAAAGTGTGTGATGCCGTAAACGATGGAGAAGCCCGTTTTGGAGTGCTTCTCTGCGGTACCGGTCTGGGTATGTCCATATCGGCAAACAAAGTAAACGGAATAAGAGCGGCTTTGTGCTATATGCCCGAATGTGCGAAACTCGCCAGAGGACATAACGATGCCAACGTTCTTGTACTGGGCGGAAGGATAATGGGGCCGCAGCTGGCCGAATGGACTGTCGATGCTTTCCTGAATTCGGAATTTGAAGGCGGGCGGCATGCACGCAGAGTCGATAAAATCGGAGAAATCGAAAAAAAACAGCTGAAGGATTTTGATTGATGAAAATAGTATACGATTCCCGTCACAAAGCCTATTCTCCTTCGAAAAACGATTTGCTTAATATGAGGAATTATATGAATTCCGATGAAAAGGGACTTGAAGACATACACAAGTCCCTTGCTCTGATGAACTCGGTGGAATTCATACACTGCAGGGAATTTCCGAAATCATTTCTTCACGGAATACACGAATCAGATTACGTGAGATGGCTCGAATCGTACTGCCGCGATTTGAAAACCGGATCGGAATATTTCCCGACGTTGTTCGGAAGGGAGAAAGTATACGATAATTTTACGCCGATAACACGTGAAACTTTTGATGTAGCCTGGCTTTCCGCACAGATAGCACTGACCGGGGCGAGAGAGATGATAGCTTCGCAGAGTGATGTGATGGCATTTACACGTCCGGGCGGTATTCATGCCAAAGTGGATTCGTGCGGTGGTAAGAATTTTTTCAACAATGCGGCTATCGCTTCCGAGTACATACTTATGGAAGAAGCACAGAACATAGCCATTTTAAATATAGGCGCATATCACTCAAACGGCACGCAGGAATTCTTTTATGACGATCCGGAAGTGCTGACTCTGTCCGTACACTGTTCACCGGAGAAATGTTATCCGTGGATAAGCGGCAACGAATGGGAAACCGGTGAAGGAATGGGAAGGGGATTCAATCATAACTTTCCGCTGCAAAAAGGCAGCGATTTTAAAGATATGCTCTGGGCGCTTGAACTGGTTTCATCACAGATTACCGATTACGAACCGGAATACCTTTTGATAACGTTATCCATGAACATCCATGAAAACCATCCCGAGAAGATATTCAAAATTAACAACGAAGATTTTCTGAAAATTGGCAGCACTTTGAGAAGCATGAATTATCCCAAACTCATATTGCTCGAAGGCGGTACGGAATTTGAAAACTGTGATATCCCGTTTTCAATGCTGCTGAAAGGAGTGGAAGAAACTTGAAGAAAGCTGTTTTTTCAGTCTTTTTAGTGGTTATTTCGTTTGCATTGAGCGGGTGTTTTGTCCTCGAAACTTTTTTTCCTCCTATCGGAGAAAACGAGGCTAAGGTATCCGTTTATCTCAATTATTACACGATAAACAGGGAAAACAGAAATATAAAAAGCATAGAAATTCCAATAAAAAGTATTTCCCTTAACGGTAATAAAAAGGATGATGTGGGAAATAAAGTTCTGACTCTGAGATGTGATCAGAAATTCACGGATTTCGGGACATTTTTTGGATTCTATTCTTCGCTTTCGAATTTCGTCTTCCCCGCAGACACTACGCTGACCGGGCCTCATGTTGAAATGGAATTCGAGTCTCCGCTTAAGGTAACCTATCTGAAAGAGGATATAGGCGGAGCACAGGCAACGGAAGTGTATTTTAGCGTGCCGGCCGACAAAAGGAAAATAGACATGAAAATTAAAACTTTGGCTGGAAACCTCAACGAGATGAGCGAATTGGATCTCCCCGAAGGCCAGAGTGAAATCATAATGATGCTGAATCTTGACGGGATAATTCCACTGAAAGATATCGGCGGCGACGTTCCGACTTTGACAAACGGTTTCAACGGTTCATTTGCTATGCTCACGGATGATATTTGCCTGGTTTCCGGTAAACTTACCGATACGAATGAAACTCCGATACTGCATGCGGGAGAGGGTTTCGTGGTAAACCTCAGCAGCACTTTTTATCTCGGTGAAACACAATTTAACTATCTGAGTTATCCGGTCTTTTCGGATTCCGTGAATAGATATTATTACATGCTTATACCGCAACAGACCAATTCGGGATATTCTTCCACGGTAAAAGTAAACATACCGGACAAACCTCTTAAAGATGTCTCCAAAACTGTTACCATACCGTATGACAAACAGAATCTCGAAGTTGACTTCGAGTTTATGTCGGGTGATTGATTTGATATATCCGAGGCCAAAAGAACCCGTAAACGGTGAACTGAATTTAAGTGCGAAAAAGAGGGATAATTCCGATCCGAAAAAGAAAAAAAGCAGAAAGATAAAAGCGTATTGGATAATCGTACTGTTTCTCACGGCCTGGATGCTTTATTTGAATGTGAACGTGCTGCTCGAATACGGAGAAATAAGAGAACAGTACACGGATATACAAAAGGAATATGAAAAGAAAAAAGAGGAACTCGAGCTAAAAATGCAGGAATATGAAAAACTGAGAAGAAGGGTAGAAAACGCGGATGGATATTAAACCGGAAAATATAGAAGTGTTCAACCACGAAAATTTTGTGGTAACTACGGCGAATAAGCCGGACAGGGAACTTGTCCTGAAGGCAAGGCGCATAGCGAGGGAATTGGATGCGCGTTATGTTTCCAGAAGAAAACTTGCGGAGTATAGAGAGGATAATCCGCTGGATTTTTATTACTCGGTCGAAAAAGAAAGACTCGTGATAAGATGGGATGAAAACGGCACATTCTTCTTTCACCCTTCCAGCTCCAAGATGAGAATGAGAAACATAAGAAACAAGCAGAGAGATTATCTCATAGAGACGCTGAATCTCAAAGGAGACGAGACGATACTCGACCTTACTCTCGGGCTTGGTAGTGAGGCCATTCTCATGGGTGCCTATCTGGAAACCGGAAAGATTATAGGAATAGAAGCTTCCAAACACATCTATACCATTGTCAAGTATGGTTTGAAGGAGTACGAGGATGTTTCGCCGTGGGTTAACAGGAGCATGACCAGGATTGAGCTCGTAAACTGTAATTTTAAAGATTTTCTAAAAAAACAGGATGATAACAGTTTTGATATAGTATATTGCGATCCTATGTTTGAAAATCCTGTGATGACTTCTTCAGGATTGAATGCGATGCGTCCTTTTGCTGCGTACGACCAGCTTGAACCGGAAGACGTTGAACAGATGAAAAGGGTTGCTAAAAAAATGGTTTTGCTGAAAGCGCTTGAAAGGGATTCGCTGTTTCAAAGAATTCAAACCGATTACACCGTCGGAAGCAAGAGCAGTGGCGTTCTTTACGGGGTAATAGAAAAATGATTCCCGTAGTGTATGCCCCGACCGCTACCGGAAAATCCGATTTGATACTTGCCGCCGCGAGTATGCTGCCGTTGGAAATAATTTCGATGGATTCCATGCAGATTTACAGAAAAATGGATGTTGGTACCGCAAAACCTTCTGAAACCGAGCGGAAAACGGTTCCATATCATATGATAGACATAGTTGACCCGGATGAAGAATACGATGTGTACAAATACGTATCAGATTCAAAAAAAATCGTGAACGATATTTATCACCGAAATAAAATACCGGTATTCGTAGGTGGTACCGGACTGTATCTGGAAACCCTTCTTTTTGGCATATTTGAAGGTGCCGGAAAAGATGAGGAAATAAGGAACAGACTCATGCTGATGGAAGAAAAAGAGCCGGGGTATTTGTTCAGAAGACTGAGCGAGGTGGATGAAGAAAGTGGCTCGAAATTGCATCGAAATGATTTAAAAAGGATAATAAGGGCTTTGGAAGTATACGAAATGACAGGAAAACCGATAAGCGAGATGGGGAAGCAGAGGGCGAAGAATGGCGAGTACTCGGTGATAATCCTTGAAAGAGAAAGAAGCGAGCTGTACGATAGAATAAACGTACGTGCGGACACGATGGTAAAGCAAGGCCTGATACAGGAAACGCAAAGTCTGATAGATTCGGGTTACGATGAAAGCCTCCAGTCCATGAAAGCCATAGGCTACCGTGAAACGATTGCTTTTTTAAAGGGACGGTTCGGCGGATTTGAAGAATATCTTGATACCCTGCAAAAGAACACGAGACATTATGCAAAGCGGCAGATCATATGGGGCAGAAGATACGACGGCCTGGATGTCGATGTGACTTCGCTGCAGATATCCGGGAAGTCACCGAAAGAAATCGAAAAAACTTTCACAGAGACTCTTGAAATGCTTTACAAAAGAAAATCACCCGGCAACACCGGGCACTTCTGATTTTTCATACGAATAATATTTCAACTATTTTTATTCAAAAATTCCTCAACTTCACGCACCGCAGGTACGGAGCTTTGTGCTCCTTTTCTTGTGGTACTGATTGCGGCTGCGGCCGCAGCGAATTTCATGGCGTCGTGAAGTTTTTCACCTTCCGCTATTTTTGCGGTTAAAGCCCCCGAAAAGACATCCCCGGCTGCCGTGGTGTCGATAGCGTTCACGACAAAAGAGTTTATTTCGACCAAGGTATCCGATTCGAGTGCGATGGCACCCTTTTTGCCCATGGTTATCATCGGAACCGCAAACCCCATGGACTTCATTTTCTTCAAAGCTTCGATCGCTTTGCCCCTGCCCGTTATTTCAATTCCGGTTATGATAGCGGCTTCGGTTTCGTTGGGTTTTACAATATCCACACATTTTGCTATTTCCTGCGGTATTCCGCCCGCAGGTGCCGGTGCCGGATCGAGAATCACGAACATTCCGTTTTTCCTGGCGGTTCTGATGGCCTCATAAACGGTCTCAACCGGAATCTCCATGTTTATTAGCAGAATCTTTCCGTGAGAAAATAGATTTTTGCTTTTTTTAATGTCGTCAGGCGAAAAATTGGAATTACATCCCGGAAAAATCGATATGGAATTCTGCCCTTTCGTATCCACGTTTATCATGGCGATTCCCGAGATACTGTTTTCTTCGCGTATTACGTATTCGACATTGACTCCGCTGTCTGAAAGTGCCTGGTTGAGCTGATGGCTGAAATTATCGTCGCCGAGTCTTGTGAGTATTCTCACATCTCCGCCCAGTCTTGAGACAGCCACTGCCTGGTTTCCGCCCTTGCCTCCGGGAAATGTATCGAAGGATTTTGCGAGTACGGTCTCGCCCGGTTGCGGGAATTCCAAAACGTTCATCACCAAATCCATGTTGACGCTTCCGACGCAAATTATTTCTTTTTTTAATTCGTAATTCATCATATTCATCATCACCCTGTTTATCGTCTTTTTTTAATACAGAACCGCTTCTTTATTTACACAGAATAAACATCAAGTCGTTGACATTGGTACCTGTGGGTCCGGTTTTCACTATGTCGCCATTTGCCGAAAGAGCGGTATACGAATCGTTGTTTTCCAGATATTTTTCAGGAACAATACCATTTTTAAGCATTCTTTCCACAGAATCCCCGCTTACGATTCCACCTGCCGCGTCTGTGGGGCCGTCAGTGCCATCGGTTCCCACAGATGCGATTATGACATCATGCAATCCCCGTATCGAAATAGCTGCTGACAGTGATAATTCCTGATTTCGACCGCCTTTACCGTTACCCTTTATAGTGACTACGGTTTCACCGCCCAGAATAAACGCCACAGGTTTTTTAAAACCCGTTTTGTTCGCCGAAACCGATTTTGCTATGGATGCAAGAAATTTTCCGGCCTCGCGTGCCTCGCAATCTACCGCGGAAGACAGCATGAAAGGTTCGTATCCGAGTTCGCGGCATATGTTGCATGCCGCGTCGCATGCTCTGTCAAGACTTCCGATTATTTTATAATCGGATTTTGAACATGATTTAATTTCGGCTCTGGTTTCGAGTGCGGCGCGTATGCTGTCGTTTGCGTTTATTTTATATTTACTCAAAATATTACGGACATTTCCGTTATCTGTTCCGTCGGGCACGGTCGGTCCCGAAGCTATTGTGGCGGGATCATCGCCGAGTACATCCGAAAGTGACAGTGTGATGACTTTTGCCGGGCTCACGATGTTGAGAAATCCTCCACCCTTTATCCTGGACAATTTCTTTCTGACACAGTTAATTTCTCCAATCGATGCGCCGCTTTTTAGAAGTTTATCGGTCAAAACACGTATGTCCTCCAGGGATATTCCCTCCAACGGACTTTCAAACAGAGCCGAGCCGCCACCCGATACCAGAAATAAAACCGTATCAGATTCGGTCATATCGGAAGTTTTCCCGAGTACGTATTTTGTGGCTGCTATTCCGTTGGAATCAGGTATCGGGTGGCCTGCTTCGAATATCTCAAATCCGGGTATGTTGCCTTTGGAGTGTCCGTATTTAGTTATCACATAACCGCATTTTATACTGTCTTTCAAATATGAACTGCAGGCATTTGCCATTCTCCAGGCCGCTTTCCCTATTGATACAACTGTAAACCGCGTATCGGTATTTATTTTCTCCAGTGCTTCTATCACACTTTTTTTCGGGAAGTACCGATTCAATGGAATACTTTATTATTTTTTCCGCATCTTCTCTTAAAATGATACATTCACCCCTCGGTTTTATATTTTTCTGCCGTCAAGAAACAACAATATACCCTCTTCCGGGTCCGTTTCCGACAATCTGAGAAAATCAATGTAATTCATTATGAATTCCTCTTCCGCGGATAGCATTTGCCTGTCAAATTCGTACAGTTCAAGTACTCCACGGTAATATTCTATGGAAGTTATATAGCCTTTTTCATATGCTTCCTGCAGTTTTTTCATGCTGTCGAGTTTGATCGCTTTTTTTTCCGTCGCATACTCGTATTTCGCAAACGAAAGCTTCATCTTTTCGCTTTTGGTGGATAATTGGAAGTAAAGATCCTGTTCGGCTGATTTCCCTTTGAGTTCGTATACCTTTGCCTTGTTTCGCGAATACTCCGCAAGATATGAAGTCGTCACTCCGGCGGATGCCATTTTGTATCTCGCATTTTCGAGTTCCTGCTGAAGAGAAATTTTTTTCAGGAAATTTACCCTGCCTTTTATCTCTGCCATATCTTCCGCAGACACTGATGGTGCGGAAGATATGTACACGAATACTTCGGGAATGCTCGATACGTACAGTGATTCTAAAAGGTATTTTCTCGTCTGTGTGTAAAGGGTTTTGTAGTATTCGAGTACTTTAAACCCGTAATCTCTTTCCACAAGAGCCATGTCTACCTGCTCGGATGATACTCCGCCGTAATTAAGAGCTTTCTGCTTGTTTGTCAGGTCTTCGCTGTACATTTTGTATTCCGTATCGGCAATATTTCTCTCAAGTGTTATTTTTTTCATGTCAAGTAAAGTTTTTATTAGAGAGAGCGCTATGTCCCATTTTTGACCGATGTATTCCTCAAAACCTTCGTATCTGACTATGTCCGCCTGTATTATATCCATTTTCGACCCGGCGTTAAGCAGACTTGCGTTGTAATTGTCCCTGCAGTTCTGCCATTCAAGTTCTACCGATACTGCCCCCGGATTGTTTTCGAAAAATGAGGATAAAAACATTTCGAGTTCGTTAGAAAACAGGACGTTCAGAAACAGAACAAAAAAAACCGGTATTATAAGGATTTTTTTCATGAACACTCACCCCAGCATATCAAAGTTTTGTTATAGTTCCATTTTCGAGGTATCTATCGACAAAAGGCAAAAAGAAACCTTTATGCGAGAAAAGCGAATCGAACTCTCTTTTCGGAAGATGAACCACATTGCCGTTTTCGGCATGCCTTACAGCGGCGAGAATATTTGACATTGTTTTCACAAGATCACCGAAAGCGGGATGATAAGGTCCGGCCACAATTTGACTTTTGTTTTCAGGTGGGATAAAGAGTCCTATACGGTTAACCGTTATCCCTTCTTTTTCCAGTATGTCTTTAAGTAACGCACAGTTTACTACGCTTTGTTTCAAAGTTTCGGGAATGAAGTCGCCTTTACGGTATGTTTTTTCGAGAGAGGTGTTTTCAAGCACTATAGTCGGATGAAGTCTTACGGTATCCGGTTTGAACGGTATCAACATTAGTATGCTACTTCTGTCTAATTCAAAATCCGATCCCGGCAGACCGGTCATCATATGTATTCCGAGTTCCATACCGTGAAAATTAACCATTTCAAAAGCTCTGAAAGCATCCGAAGAATCGTGCCTTCTGTTGATATTTACGAGAACCGGATCAAAAAGAGACTGCACACCCAGTTCGACGGATTTCACTCCGAAATGGGCGTATTCCGATAAAATATCATCGTCAAGCGCATCCGGCCTCGTAGAAATTCTTATGGAATCTACCATGCCGTTTTTTATCCAATTGTTCCCCCATTTCAAAAAATCCATTTGCAGCGATGCGTCGGCATTCGAAAAAGTACCACCGTAGAAACCGAGCTGAATTCTTTCGTATCCGCCGGCTCCTTTTAAATATTGCCTGACGGTTTCATCGTATTCTTCCGGGGATTTGCCCCCATCCATACCCGTTGTGATTCCCTCATTACAATAAACGCACCGCGAAACGCAGCCTGCCCATGGTATGAAAATGGGTATGACCATGTTTTTACGCTGCTTATCCATTTTCAACCATATTTTCTTCCGTATCTTTGGATAACAATTCGGACGAAAGTTTTTTCATTCCCTTACAGGCGGCTTCCTGTTCCGCTTCTTTTTTTGTCTTTCCTTTGCCTATTCCGTAAGTTCTGTTCATTATGGTAACTTCCATTATGAATACCGGGTTGTGTGGAGGCCCCGAGACTTCCATCAAATGATATTCCGGAAGCAATTTGTATTCGGATTGCGTTATTTCCTGCAATTTGGTTTTATAATCAATCCAAAGTTTTTCGTCCATAACTTCTTTTATATACGGAGACAGTACTTCGAGAAGAAAATTCTTCACGAAATCGAGACCCCTGTCAAGAAACAGGGCACCACAAAGCGCTTCAACCGAATCCGCGAGTATGGAATCTCTGTTCCGGCCTCCCGAATGCAGTTCTCCCCTGCCTAAAAAAAGATACCTGCCCAGGTCCAATTTTCTTGCCACCCTCGACAACACCGTCTCGCTCGCAAGTACCGCTTTGGCTTTTGAAAGATCTCCCTCGGCGGTGTCGGGATATCTCTTGAAAAGTTCTTCCACTATTATCAGACCTACAATGGCGTCTCCGAGGAATTCGAGCCTTTCGTTGGACTTGATGTTTTCGGATATCTGATTCTTTTCATGAACATATGAAGTATGACATAAAGCGCGGTAGAGTAAATTCAAATCTTTGAATTCCACACCGACGACTTTCTGCATCTTCTTCATCCTGCTCAATTCGGATTTGGTCAGATTCAATTGAAATCCCCCTATACAGAAATTCAAATTATTATATCATCCTTTTTAATTTTTTTAGATTGTGATATAATTTTCAGGTCATTTGTAATGTTTGGAGACTAAGTTGGAAATAGTTTATTTCGGTTCTCTCAAGACCGATTATATCAGACAAGGCGTGGAAAGATTCGAGAAATGGCTTAGGCCTTATACAAAACTTAAAATACGAAACTTACCTTCGGGCGGAGATGTTAACAGGATGGAAAAGGGAAGAATTCTCGAAAACGAAGCTAAGTTTCTTTTTGGTTATCTGAACAAAGATAGTTATGTGGTGTTGCTGAGTGAACATGCCAAAGAGATGAATTCGGTCGATTTTTCGAGATTCATCGACGAAAAAACAGTTTACGGGAAAGATATCGTTTTTGTGATCGGTGGTTATCTCGGTTTTTCGGATTTGGTAGCGGAGAGGGCAAATGCGAAACTCTCGCTTTCGAAGATGACGTATACACATGAGATGGCTTTGTTGTTGCTGATTGAACAAATCTACCGCTCGTTTAAAATAATGCGCGGTGAAAAATATCATTATTAAATTTGAAAGGATGGTGGGGTTTTAAGTGGAACCGGAACCTTTAAGTAGCAGCGGAAATATGAGTGGTGATATTATCTGGATAGTTTTACTGCTATTCTTCTTACTTTTTCTCTCCGGATTCTTCTCTGGATCCGAAACTGCGTTGACTTCGATGAGCAAGCTGAAAATCAGGGAGATGCTCGAAAAAACCCGAAAAAAAGAAAAAAAGAAAATACTGCATGAGGCTCTGCACAGACCAAACAGGTTGCTGACGACAATTCTGATAATGAACAACTTCGTCAACATACTTGCATCTTCTCTCACGACTTTGCTCGTACTTTCACTGTTTCCGCAGGGAGACGGATTGGGTGTTGCAGCGGCACTTTCCACGGGCATAATGACCGTGCTGATTCTTATTTTCGGAGAGATCACTCCAAAAGTTCATGCTTCTCAAAGTGTTAAGAAAGTTTTTGATCAGACAATTTCCGTTGTGACTTTTCTCAGTTACTTGTTATCTCCCGTAATTTGGCTGCTTATAAAAATCAGCAATTTCTTCATATGGATTATGGGCGGAAAAAGAGTAATCGAACCGCCGTTTATCACGGAAGATGAAATCGTGTATGCCATGCAGGTAGGTGAAAAAGAAGGGGTAATCGAGCTCGAGGAAAGGAAAATGCTCACAAGAGCATTGGAACTCAAAGACACCAATGTCAAAGAAATCATGATACCGAGAGTGGATATGGTTGCCATAGACGAAAATGACAGTCTGGGTAAAATAATCAGCACGGTGAACGAAGAAGGCTATTCGAGATATCCGGTTTACAGGGAGAGTATAGACAACGTAATAGGCTTGCTGTATGCCAAGGATATATTGAAAACCATAGATGAAAAAGGACCCGAGATGCTTTCCAGAGTTACTGCGAGGGAAATAATCAGACAGCCGTTTTTCGTACCCGAAACCAAAAAAATAGACGACCTGCTTCAGGAATTCAAAGACAATCTGATTCACATGGCCATAGTCGTCGACGAATACGGAGGTACCGAGGGACTCGTCACCATAGAGGACATAATCGAAGAAGTCATGGGAGAAATACTCGACGAATTCGATGAAGGTGAACAGAACGGCATAGAGAAAATAAGCGAGAAGACTTACATAATCGATGCCAAAGTTCCGATAAACGATATAGAAAGAGAAATTGACATAGAGTTTCCCGAAACCGAGTTTGAATCTGTGGGTGGCTATCTTTTCGAGGTATTTGAAAAAGTGCCGGAAGTCGGCGAAGAGATAGATGTAAACGGATTTCATTTCAAGATTCTCGCCGCAAGCAAGAGTAAAATAGAGAAGATAAAGCTCACTATAAAGAAGAAAAGCTCGGATCAAAATCCTTTTGAAAATGGAAGTGAGAACGATGGAAGAAAAGATGAAAAATAAATTGATGTCATTGGCATTGAGTGCCAAAGAGAAAGCGTATGCGCCGTTTTCAAACTTTAAAGTGGGTGCTGCTTTGCTTACCGAAAGCGGAGAGATTTACACGGGAGTTAATGTGGAGAATTCTTCCTACGGGCTCACCATATGTGCCGAAAGAACTGCTGCCGTGAAGGCTGTGAGTGAGGGACAAAAAATTTTTAAAGCCATAGCTATAGCGTCGGATTCCGAAACGCCCGCTTCACCGTGCGGCGCATGCAGGCAGTTTCTTTGGGAGTTCGGGGATTTTCCCGTGATACTCGTGAGTTCAAAAGGCAACGTAAAAGAATACATGCTCAGTGAGCTCATACCCGAAGGATTTAGACTGAAAGCCGAACAAAAGGGATGAAAATAAAAAGATCCCCTCGAAAGAGGGGATCTTTTTATTTGTATTTGTTAGTAAACGATTATCTCGGATTTCTCTTTCCGGCAGATTTTCTTCCGGGCTGATGGTATGGCTTTTGTGGTGCTTTGGTGCTGCTTCTTTTTGGTGCAGTGGAAGATTTTGCGCTTCCGCCTCTATTTTCGGCCCTTGCCAACAATGGCCTTCTGCCTCTTCCGGCTTTTTTATCGAAAATCTGAACCAGCATCTCAGCCTCTTCAAACGGAACAGACAGGAAAGAAAAGTTTTCAAAGACATCTATGTCCTTTATGGAGTTGCTACTGATTTTTATTTCATCCATTATCAGAGTCACAAGCTTTTTCGGGGTCATCCCGTCTTTTCGGCCCTGTGCCACGAACAACCTGGTTTTTCCCTTCGTGTCCATAGACACTTCACTTATTTCGGAATATTGATTTTCATCGAGCTTTTCCTTGAGGGAATATTTCAGACAAGCCGCAAGTGCGTTGCGCGGATCGTACAATTCGAGAATGTCGTCTGCGAGGTTCGTAAATTCGCCGAAATCTTCGGAATCGAGTACGGATTGGATTTCCGAAAGTACTTTCCCACGCCTTTGATCCATTATATCCTTGATTTTCGGGATTCTTCCTTTTCTGATATCGGTTTTCGCCACTCTCTTTATGAACACGAGCCTGCGGTACTCCTGCGGGGTCACAAAAGTGATGGCTATTCCTTTTTTTCCGGCTCTTCCGGTTCTTCCTATCCTGTGTACGTATGATTCGGGGTCCTGTGGCAGCGAGTAATTTATAACATGTGTAAGATCGTTTACGTCTATACCTCTTGCCGCAACGTCGGTTGCCACGAGTATGTTTATCCTTTTGGATTTGAACTGCCTCATTATTCGTTCACGCTGGAATTGAGAAATATCCCCGTGCAGGCATTCGGAGTCGTATCCTCTTTCCTGTAATTTTGAGCCTAAGAAATCCACTTCCTGTTTTGTACGGCAGAAAACGATGCCGTAGAATTCCGGTTCTATATCGACTATTCTCGAAAGTGCTTCAAGCTTATCGCTTTCGTTTACCTCGAAATAAATCTGGTCTGTGAGGTCTGTTGTGAGTTGTTCGCTGTGGGCTCTGACTACTTCATATTCCTTCATGTAATTCTGCGCGATTTGCAGAATTCTCTGCGGCATGGTGGCTGAGAAAAGACAGACTCTCTTTTCAAAAGGAGTGTAATCGAGAATTTTCTCTATATCTTCGATGAACCCCATGTTAAGCATTTCGTCTGCTTCATCAAGTACTACGAAACTTACGGAATCGAGATTCATGGTTCTTCTTTCCAAATGGTCAATGAGCCTTCCGGGAGTGCCCACGACTATGTCCACACCGCTTCCGAGCCTTTTTATCTGGTGAGATATGGACTGACCGCCATAAACGGGAAGTACCCTGAGTTTTCTCTCGCCTTTCAGAGAATTTATTTCATCGGAAACCTGTATTGCAAGCTCCCTGGTAGGGGTCACTACCAATGCCTTTACGCCCCTTTTCCTGTCGTCTATCAGTTCAAGCAACGGCAATCCGAATGCTGCCGTTTTACCTGTGCCTGTCTGTGCCTGACCGACTACATCGATATCGTTTTTCAGCAATAACGGTATCACTTTTTCCTGAATTTCCGTGGGTTCCTCATAACCTTTTTCAATCAATGCATTCAAGGTTTTATCGGACAACCCCAGTTCTTCAAACTTTGTCAAATCTCTCATATCAACGCTTCTTCCTTTCTCTTTTAGTTTCAGATTGTGTACTTAACACATATCCGTTAAATATCGCAAAAAAAACTGCTTCAAAGGAAGGTGAGAATGAGTTTTATATTATAAAATACTTTATAACCGTAAAAAAACACGGTAATGTCCCGGTTTAAACTGCGGTATATCAAACACCACAAAAATGAGACATAACGCTGCCGTTCTGATTATTCATTTGGGGGACAAAACCCGTATACTATGGCATTTTAGTGTGATTTACCACAACCGGATGAAACAAATCGAATCAGAAACAGAAAGTTTGTATAAATTCTCTCTTTCGGCTTACGAAAAAAACCATCTTCCGTTGAAACAACTTTCAGCCTGAGATTATAGCATGGTGCACCTGAAAAGTAAATATTAAAAACATTTAATTCACAATAAAATAATATGTATAAATGCATAAATATACGATGCTGTCCTCATCAACAGTAATTAAACCATTTTAAATCCGGTCGGGAAATAATTCGTTGTATCTATTGATAACGCGTTTATGCGTAATATCAATATTTATTAAATACACATTTACTTACATTTAAATATTCATTATAAGTGGTTGGTTACAAACAGGATTTTTTTTGTTATAATCGTAGTAATATCTCGTGCAAAAAAAAAAATCACTAAAATTGAATAGAGTTGACTCAACGGAACGTACAGTTCTTTTGTTGTTAAAAATTCCTGTATAGGGGTGTTTTTCTTGTCAGAACCTATTTTGATAGTTGATAATCTCAAGACGTACTTCGAACAAGCCGAAGGTACGGTGAAAGCCGTGGATGAAGTGTCTTTCACGCTGAATAAAAACGAAATTCTCGGTATAGTCGGCGAAACCGGATCCGGGAAAAGTGTCACGGTTAAAACAATAACCGGATTGATAAAGCATCCGGGACATATAGCCGGCGGGAAAATTCTTTTTAAAACCGATGAATTTAAAAACAAGCAGGTAGACGGATTTTTGGATCTTGCAAAGCTCAAAGAGGATAACTTTACCAGAATTCGAGGAAATCACATAAGCATAATATTTCAGGATCCTATGACATCGCTGAACCCGATATTGACGATAAAAAAGCAGATGGTGGAAACGATATGCTATCACCAGGGAGTTGATGAGAAAAAAGCGGAAAGCATAGCGGTTGAAATGCTCAGAAAAGTCGGACTCCCGAATCCGGAAGAAAGGATGAACAATTATCCGTTCGAATTATCCGGCGGTCAGCGGCAGAGAGTGGTAATAGCGATTGGAATATCCTGCAACCCGGAAATATTGATCGCTGACGAACCCACCACGGCACTCGATGTCACCGTACAGGCTCAGATACTCGAGCTCATAAAAGATCTCCAGCAGGAATTTAAAAGCGGTGTTATATTCATAACGCATGATTTGGCCGTAATAGCGGAAATGGCGGATAAAGTAATGATAATGTACGGTGGCAGAACCATGGAATATTCGGATGTTTTCACGATATTTGAAACACCTCTTCATCCATATACCCATGCGCTTCTGAGTTGTATTCCGAGAATGGACGCGAAACAGGACAAGCTTGAACCGATTCAGGGACAACCGCCCACAATGCTGAACGCGCCGGTGATTTGTCCGTTTTTGCCGAGATGCTCCCGTAAAGTCGACAAATGCCTCGAAACCATGCCGCCCCTTGTCGAAATATCTCCGGGCCATCATTTGAGATGTTTCAATCCGCATACGATCGATTCGGTGAAAAAAAATGGCGGTGAAAGAAAATGAACGAAAATACCACACTCTTAAAAGTCAACAATTTGAAGAAATATTTTCCCGTCAAGGGGGGATTTTTCATACAGAAAACGCTTGCCCAGCTGAAAGCCGTGGATGGCATATCCTTCGAAGTGGGCTGTAAAAAGACGTTCGGACTCGTGGGTGAGTCGGGCTGCGGGAAGAGTACTGCCGGCAGGGCTCTGATAAGGCTTCACGAACCTACAGACGGAGAAATACTGATAAACGGAAAAGACATAGCGAAGATAAAGGAACGTGAATTCAAAAGTTACAGGAGAAACATGCAAATAGTTTTTCAGGATCCGACATCGTCGCTGAATCCTAAGATGACAGTCGGACAGACTCTGATAGAGCCGCTGCTTTTCCATAACATATGTTCATCGAGGAAAGAAGCTATAGAAATGGTAAAGGACCTTCTGGTGCAGGTCGGCTTGAAACCGTATCATCTGGACAGATATTCCCATCAGTTTTCCGGTGGTCAGCGGCAGAGAATAGCCATCGCAAGGGCGATAACAGTCAGCCCGTCGCTTCTGATTCTCGACGAACCAACTTCAGCACTCGATGTTTCTGTTCAGGCGCAGATAATAAATCTTCTGAACAATCTACAGGACAAACTGAATGCCGGATACATATTCATAAGCCACGATCTTTCCGTTGTGAGATTCATAAGCGATGAAGTCGGAATAATGTATCTCGGAAGGATAATAGAAAAGGGAAGCTCCGATGAGATTTTTGACAATCCGCTGCATCCGTATTCCAAAGCATTGCTGGCTGCGTCTCCGATACCTGACCCGAGAAAGAGGAGAGACAGAAAGGATTTGATAGGCGGACAGGTTCCGAGCCCCATCAACCGCCCTGAAGGCTGTTTCTTCAAAACCAGGTGCAAATACAAAATGGACGTTTGCGAAAGGGAGTATCCGGAATTCAAGATACTCTCGGAAGACCATTCGGTTGCCTGTCACCTGTTTGACAAATGAGATAAGAATGAGACAAAACATAAACGCCCTTCGAGGCTAATCTCAAATCAGGAGGTTCGTAAATGAGAAAAAAAAGTATACTTTTAGCGTTGGTTTTATGTCTTCTCGCTTCAGTATTATTTGCGGCGCCGGAATACATCGTGGAAGAGGTAACAGGTAATCCCGGAGGAACATTCTTCGTGGGTGCACTTGGCGGTCCGAAAACTTTCAATCCGTGTGAAGCGCAGGAAACAAGCTCAACCGATATTCTCGACAGAATGTTCGAGACGCTTGTGGATTTAGACAAGGACTTCGGTATCAGAAGCGGCTCAATCGCGAAGAACTGGGAAGTCACGCCGGAGGGAAACGGTTGGATATTCTACATCAGAGAAGGCCTGCAGTGGTCAGACGGTCATCCTCTGACCGTTGAAGACGTATACTGGTCTTTCAACAACGTATGGCTTGTTCCGAATCTCGTGACCGCAAACACCATCGACGTACTCAAAGACGGTGACGGAAACGTTCCTAAAGTTGAAATAGTCGGAGAAAACGGATTCAAGATTTACTATCCGCAGCCATTCGCACCCGGCCTCAGAAGCATAGGTTCAGTTCAGATTCTTCCCAAACACAAACTCGAACAGGCTGTTATAGACGGTGCCATAAGCGAAAAGTGGACTGTCGCCGATGTCGCCGATCTGGTAGGAAGCGGACCGTTTGTCGTAACGGAATACCTTCCCGAACAGAGAGTTGTCATGACGAAGAACCCGTATTATTTCAGAGTCGATAAAGACGGCAACAAACTGCCTTATTTCGATAAATTCATCTGGATAATCTGCGGCGACCAGAATACCATGAGACTCAAATTCGAAACCGGCGAAACAGATTTCTTTGCGGTTTCCGCACCCGACTACCCCGATATAAAGGAAATGGAAGCTGAAAAGAACTGGGTTGTCGACGCATACGGACCCACAACCGGAACTCTTTTCTTCGCCATGAACATGACTTCATCCGATCCTGTGAAAAACGCATGGTACAAAAATGTACATTTCAGAAAAGCCGTATCACATGCAATGGACAGAGACACAATGATAGACGTTATTTACAGCGGACTCGCAATGCCGCAGTGGGGACCCGTAAGTCCCGCATCTCCTTTCTACGATCCTGAAATCGAAGAAAACTACACATACGAGCATTCTTTCGAACTCGCCAGAGAAGAACTCGCCAAAGGCGGATTCACATGGGATGCAGAAGGAAAACTCCATGACAAATACGGAAATCTCGTGGAATTCAAACTCACCACCAATGCCGGAAACTCCACAAGGGAACAGGCATGCAACCTCTTGAAAGATGTTCTCGAAAAAATCGGTATGACAGTTCATTTCACACCGATAGACTTCAACACGCTCGTTCAGAAACTCATGGGAACCGGAGACTGGGAGACCATGATAATGGGTCTCACCGGCGGAGTCGATCCGCACAGCGGATCCAACGTAGAGAGAATAGACGGCGGACTGCATTTCTGGAATTACAATCCCGAAGTCGCCGATTTTGTGAACAGAGACGAATACTCCATCCCTTACTACGATTGGAAAATAGACCAGATATACAGACAGCAGACGAAGGAAATGGATCCCGATGCAAGATGGGCTCTTTTCAGCGAATACCAGAAACTTTCCGCGGAGAACGTTCCGTTGGTATACACGGTTATGCAGCTGAGACTTTATGCCTACAAAGCCGAGCTTAAGAATATCGAAATAGGCGGATTCTCAAGCTGGGGCTGGAACATCTGGGCCATCTGCAAAGAATGATTTTAAGTTTTTAATATATACCCGGATGAGAAATCATCCGGGTAATCAATCGACACGGAGGTAATCTTAAATTGCTTAAATACGTTTTAAGAAGACTGATGCTCTCCATACCGGTTTTGTTTGGGGTTTCGATTCTCTCCTTCATAATCATACAGGCCGCTCCAGGTGATTTTCTGGACCAATTCAGGATGAATCCCGCTTTCAGTGCTGAAAGAGTGGATGCCATGGTACAGGAATTCGGTTTTGACAAACCGATAGTTGTTCAATACTTCAACTGGCTTTTCCAGGTGTTGAAAGGCAATTGGGGTCTATCCTTCCAATACCATCAACCGGTATTCAATTTAATATGGCAAAGGCTTAATTCGACTTTGTTCCTTAGTTTATCGACTCTGCTCATAAGTTGGGGTATTGGTATTCCATTGGGGATTTATGCTGCATTGCGCCAGTATCGCGCAGGGGATCAGATAGCCTCTGTGGTGGCTTTCATAGGTCTTTCCATTCCGAACTTCTTCTTCGGGTTGCTTTTCCTCTTCATGTCGGCAAAAACCGGCTGGTTTCCGATAGGTGGCATGCAGTCGCTGAATCATGCCGATCTCGGTTTTTTCGGTCAGATGGGGGATTATCTGAAGCACGTCATAGGACCTGCCGTAACTCTCGGGTTCTCGGGAATGGCAGGCATAATGAGGCAGATGAGGGGACAGTTTCTGGACCAGTTGTCCCAGGATTATGTCGAATTTGCAAGGGCAAAGGGAATGCCGCGTAAAATCGTGGTTTACAAACATGCATTGAGAAATGCCATAAATCCGATAGTCACCATGTTCGGCTTCGTGCTTTCGGGTTTGCTCGGCGGTGCGGTAATCACGGAACAGGTTTTCAACTGGCCGGGAATGGGAAAGTTGATAATAGAAGCGCTGAAGGCTCAGGATATATTCCTCGTGATGGCATCTCTTCTGCTGTCATCCCTCTTGCTCATAATCGGGAATCTTATAGCGGATCTGTTGCTCGCGGCAGTCGATCCCAGAATAAGATTAAGATATCGTTGAGGTGGTTGAGAATGTTTAAGGATAAAAAAGCCGCTGAATCAAAAGCGATCGACGCAAAGAATCTGGACAAGACATTTGAAGTCCAGTACATGAGCAGATGGAGGCTCATACTCAGGGCGTTCAGGCGACACAGGCTCGGCCGTGTGGCATTGGTAGTCCTGTTGATTTTCTACATACTGGCGATATTTGCGGATTTCTTCTCTCCGCAGAATCCTTTCACGCTCAAGAACCAGAATACCTTCTCACCGCCTACGAAAGTTTATAGTGAGTACAAAGGTGAAAAAGTGGCACCGTATGTTCTGCCTATAGTAGGCGTCAGGGATCCTGTTACGTACAGAAAAACATATTACGACGCATCTATTATAGAAAATATATCGATTACGGACGATTCCGATAAAAGTGTTAATCTGATACTCGGTGAAAATGGTCTCAACAGTATAATACCCGTTATCTCTACGACGGAATATGCGATTGGTGACAAAGGCGAACTCAAGCTGAAATCGACGAATGAAAGTATGGAGCTTATACCGCTGAAGGATGAGGATATTTTCTCGGGAACCGGTTCTGTCATCCACATAACGGAAAAATCCGAACTGGATAAATACACTTCCAACCCGGTTTATTCGTATAAACTCAAGAAAATAGGCGAACTACAGGAGATAAAACTGTCGAGAAGCATTTCGGAGCTGAAACTCGTTTACGAATCGGGGGAAAAAGAATCAGTTAAAGTTAAAACCGTCGAGAATTTCGATTTCAAACTTTTCACAATAAAATGGTTCGTGAATTCCTGGGAATACAAACTGCTTGGCTTCATACCGATGAATATGCATCTTTACGGGGTGGACGAACCGGCTTCGTTTTACATATTCGGTGCCGACAGGTATGGAAGAGATCTTTGGAGCAGAATTCTGTTCGGCTCGAGGGTATCGCTCTCGGTGGGTTTTCTGGGTATACTCATATCTTTCACGCTCGCGATGTTTTTCGGCGGAATCGCCGGTTATTTCGGTGGCTGGAAAGATGAGCTGATAATGAGGGTATGTGAGATACTGATGGCGATTCCCGGTCTGTATCTGCTGTTGTCGCTCAGGGCGATTCTACCCGAAGAGATGCCGTCGACGACTATGTATATGATGATAATCGTGATACTGTCCTTCATATCCTGGCCGGGTATGTCGAGGGTTTTAAGGGGAATGGTGTTGTCGCTTAAACAGAGGGAGTATGTGGAAGCCGCCAGGGCAATGGGATATCCTTCGGGCAGAATAATATGGAAACACGTTATTCCGAATACCACGACTTATATAATAGTCGCAGGTTCCCTGTCCATTCCCGGGTACATACTCGGCGAAGCCAGCCTGTCCTTTCTCGGATTCGGGATAAAGGAACCCGATGCGAGCTGGGGACTGTTGCTTTCACAGGCTATGGATCTTAACGTGCTCCAGAACAACCCATGGTTGCTGCTTCCGGGCGTGTTTCTGTTCTTCGCGATTCTCGGGTTCAACCTTCTGGGTGATGCCATAAGAGATGCTTTTGATCCGAAAGCTCTCGGACACTGATATAAATAAAGTTTTTTGATATAATCAGAACTCAGGCTTCCGGGCCTGGGTTTTATTTTTCCTTATAGGAGAGGAATTAACTTGAATGATGAAAACAGGAACTCATACGACGATCTTAAGCGAAAAAGAAGGATGTCGAAGATATCATGGGCTTTCACATATTCCATAATCGCAGGGCTTTTCGTGGCCGTGATCGTATTCACACTCCTGAACAGAGCCGATTATTTCATAGAATCCAAAGACATAAACGGGCACATCGTAAAACTCGTGTTGCGTGTTGACGGGGACAACCGGACAGCGGGTGAAGAGGCTTTGGCACATTTTGAAAGCACAATTTCGAAATACGCTTATTCGCTCGGGAATCCCGTCGAAATGTTGAATCAAAGAAAAACACTCAACAGAGATGAGGATGAGCAGACTTTTAACCTCATCAGAGAGATAATAGATTATGCGAAGTTGACGGAGGGACTTTTCGATCCGACTTTTTCAAAAGAAGATTATGCAGTAAGCGATCCGGACGAAATATTGTTTAAAAACGGGTACTATAAAATATACGCGGATGAATATGAAATAAGGCTGGAAGAAGGTGTTGAAATGAGTATAAAGGATCTCATTCCATATTACGCCATGGATAAAACCCTCGATTTCATAAAAATGAATTATAAAAATATTTCGGGATATATACAGTACGATGAGGATTTCCTGATTTTCGGCAGGAAGTTCAACGCTTCCGATTGGACTATCCCGATACTTCAGCCGGATAAAGAACTGACATATTCGGATGAAACGATGATACTGCTTTACGTACCGGAAGGTGCCGTGATAAGAAAGGCGGAACCGTTGTTGAGTCCCGTGGACGGAACCGTCACGACTCCCGATTTTTATTCGGTATCGCTCATTTCTGCGAATGCTCTCAGATCAAAGTGTATTCTTAAAGCGGTACAGGTATCACCCACGGAATACGCGCGCACAAAATCCGCCGAATGGGAATGTGAATTCATGGTTATGAATTCGCCGGAAGAACACATTTTCACCAACGGATTCGGAAAATATCTCATAAACAAATGATTTTATTTTCCATAAATTCTCAGCAACGTTATGTCATCTTCCTGAAAAACACTTTTGTTGATTTCCTGTGATCTTATATAAGCTTCTTCGAGAGAGGCAACGTTTCTGAAAATATCTATCATGCCCTGATTTCCTATGATTCCGCCGCCGTCTTTCGCAGAGACAGTTTTTGTTTCCGTGAAACCGTCGGTGTATGCAAGCAGGTAATCGTCTTTTTGTAAGTCTATGCTCACTGCTTTAGAGTTGTGTTTTCCCAGATTCCAACCTATCGGATAATCGTTTTCCATTTCTACAAACCTGTAACCGGCGTTGGTTTTCAACATCGGCGAAGGATGTCCGAAAGAAACTATATCGATGTGGTTTCCTGCCTTTTTCATGAGCAGACAGGTGAAATATATCTCCGATTCATCGAATAGCGAGTATCTTTCTTCGAGTTTGTCTCCGATTTCTTCGAAACTGGAATTAACGTCCAAAATTTCGTTGAGAATGGCTATGATACCGCTGCTGATAAGTGCCGAGGACATACCATGGCCGCTTACGTCAAAAACTGCTATCCAAGGGTCTTTCATGAAAATCATGTCTCCGCCGAGCGAATTCGACGGGTGATAGAACAGTTCTATCTCTTCGGACAAATTCACCGGCATAAGCGAAGCTTGAATTCTCATCGCCCTTTTCAATTCATCCGCATCTTTTGCGGGGGAAAAAAACTCTATACCTCCCATTATCTCACCGTTCACATTTAATGGGGCTGCAAACACATCGAACGAAATTCTTTTCTCGTTTTTTTTATTCAAGGCGTTCACGGAAAAAGGCAGAATTTCGATTTTATTCGATTTCATAGTTCTGAACAACGGGCAAAGATCGGTTTTACACAGATTCACTCCAAAGTTGTCTTCATGCTTCAATATATCGTCCATACACCTTTTGCCCAGAACGAATTCTCTGGGGTAACCTGTGAGTTCCTGTGCCATGTCGCTCCAGAATATAATGGTTCTGTTGCTGTCAACAACATAAGATGCATTTTCAAGAGAGTTGAGATACTCGAATATATCAAAATTTTCTCCTATCCTTTGGATTTCATCCTGCATATTTGTTTTACTCCTCCCAAACGAAAAAATATTAACATAACTATAATATCATAAAAGGGACCGCTTTCGCGGTCCCAAGGACTCCGATAATGTAATCTGATCAGAGCAATTGTAATTTATGTATTGTTTTTAATTGTCCCCCGCGGCAAGGCTGAAATTATTAATCGAGTGCGGAGTAAAGAAGTACTTCGGAGAACTCGTAATATTCTTCCTCGGCCTTGAGTAAAAGATTGTTAGTATAGTTTGTGAGATATTCCACGCCGAGTCTGGGGCTTAAACCATAAAGTGCGAGCGCGGCCGCCTCAACGGAATCCTGGTTCGCGAATATCGGTGCATGGAAATTGTTGACGAATTCTTTAACCTGCGGATAAAGAACCTGATATTTGTTGTTCGAGAGTTTGTCTACGAGGTCGAATGCCCAGTAAGAACAGGATCTGTCAACCATATCCCTGTTTACATTTTCCCAACTTTCCGGTACTCCGGTATTGCTGACATATACGGGTACGAAAATACCTTTCTGAGGATTGTCAACGCCGAACCAGCATACTCCTCCGATTTCGTCGGGAAGCCAGTCTCTTGCCTGGGATACGAAGTAATAAGAACACTGTGTAACTCCGATATTTCTCATGTAAGGCACTCCGATGAGATTTCTCCAGTTGCTCGGTGCCTGAGGTGTTGCGAGTGGGCTGAGAACTTTTTCACCGTTACTCTTAGTGTAATACCAGTGTTCGTCGCTTTCCGCAGAGTAGGGTGTGCCTTCCATGACATCTCTGAACATGCTTATGACATCGAATACCGAAACTTTACTGTCCGGTTCTATGGAGAACGGATAGTCATCCATATTGGTCCAGCTCCATTCCACAGACGGTTTGAAAAGGCTGTACGCTCTCCAGAGTCTCGAATTTGTTCCGCCTTTTACAGCACCGTAAGTCCAGTTCCAGAAAAACTCTTCGCCTGAAGCCGGATCGTAGAGGCCGAGTTCAACGGCTGTATCGATGTAATTGTCACATACCAGGAAATTATCGGTATCCTCTGGATTAATTGTGTGAATTCTGCTAAAATTGGGTACACATGTGACATGACCATTCGGGACCTTCTGTGCCGCCCACACGGCACCGGGGGTTCCATCTTCAGGAGTCCACAGCGGTCCGCTTCCATAAACTTCGAAAACCCATATTTCTTCAGGATCGGAAACTGTAAGACATTCGCCGAGATAGCATGAGGCTCTGTAACCGTATTTCACGGCGAGTTCTCCCATGAGTTTTATGGCATCTCTCGCGTTGTCGGTTCTCTGAAGTGCGAGTGCACTCAACGCTTCGATAGTCATTATCGCGGCATCGCTGTTGGTAGTTTCCCTCGCCCCGCCGAGTGTGGTTTCGCCCATGATGAGCTGATGTTCATTGGCAAATGGGTATGCGATGCTGAAATACTGGTTGGTATGAGGAACCTGTGGAATTTCACCGAGTTTCACGAGTTCCATTCTGTCACCGTATACTCCCCATTCGTAAATGGGAACCATTTCCCCATCCGCGTGATCTGCTGCGGGTATTACCTGAAGTCTTGAATCGTAACGCCCGTCACAGGTCTGTGATGTGATTACCGATCCGTCGACGGATGCGCCTTTGCTTACGAGAAGGTCCGTACAGGCTATCCCTGCGATTTGCAGAGAGAACACCAATACCAATACCGTGAACAGTTTGAAAATACTTTTTTTACTCATTTAATTCGTCCCCCTTTTAAGAGTATTCAGTGTTTGCTTTATGCAAAACTGATGATTCGATTATTCGTAATATAAGTCTTCTTTGCTCACGCTCGAAGGATCTTTCAGATATTTTCCCACACCGTTGTCTTTCAATTCCGAATAACTCGGCAAATTCACCATACGTATTTCTTTATCTGGATTGAAATCAGACCAGGTATCCAATACCATCTGTGTGGTTGCTACCTGACGGGCAACTCTTGTGGCTATAGGCCATCCGTTCTCATCTATCTTTTCGTAAAGCAACCCCGCTTCTCCGGCTTTCATAACGAATTCATCCCTGCCTTCGAGTAAAAGCCTGACATCGGTTTTTCCACGTACTCTGTCGAGGAAAGGCTCGGGAGTTTCGAAAAGCAAAGATACCGCGTCGCTGTGGTCTCCTACTTCCCTGTGTGATAAACCGTGAAGTGAAGGCGGGGAAAATTCCATACCTATCTTGAATTCAGTTGCCGTGAGCATCATGGAAGACATCGCCGCAATGTCTGCTGCATCCTGATGGGCGACTATTGTGCTTATGACAGGGTATTCAAGCTCGGCTTCGTGAAAATCGATGAATATGTCGACTTTTTCTTTCTTTATGAGTTCGATAAAAGCATAACTTGTTTTTTCAGTTATCAGTCCATCGGTTCTTCCGGGCCAGGTTCTGTTGAAATTCCTTACGTCCATATAAGCCAGCAACTGCCCGCTCGGATAATTTACATAGACTTCAGGATCGGGCCAGGAATCAAGCGGGCTTGACCACCTGTCTCCCATCCTGTACTTCTTGACACCCCAGTTTGTGGGAATTTCATAATACATTGGGTATGCATCCCCCGGTCTCGTGACCATGGATGCGCTTTTGTTGGCCCTCAGCACTACTATCAATTTCCCCGAATCGAGCTTTGCATTTTCCATGATGATTTCCGCTCCGAGATTTGCAGAAGGTTCTTCGGGATGCGTGCCGCCTATTATAAGTCCCGTGCCGCCTGGAATGCCGCTGTCAAGTATGTAAACATTGGTATCGTTTACCGAACCTTTCATGGGCGCATAATAATCGCTGAGTTTTTTCACACTCACGACTGCCGGTCCTTTGACAACCGTTTCTCTGTAATTTCTGTGGTTGTAGAAATCCAGACCTGTAACAACCATTATCACTGCCACAATCAGGAGAACGGCAATTCTGAAAGTTTTTAAAGATTTATCCGACATGTAAACCGCCTCCTCATTTAATATGAATTACTCTCAATATGAAAGGTATGAGCATAACACTGTAAAGGATTATCTCCTGGGCTTTCTTTGATTTGAAAATATTCCTTATCAGCACGAAAGCGACAAATGCACTCAAAAGGTAATAACACAAATTAACTATCCAATTAATAGCATCCATTCTTATCTCCTCTTTCTTTTATTATTTTAATCATCCCGCCACCAAGAAAGATAATTGATTGCTGAACACGATGAATAAAGTAGCCATCAGAAGAATGAAACCCATCGGAATGAGGCTGGTCTTCAAAAATCCTTTGTAATAATCTCCCTTGTAGTCAAGTTCGATGACGACTGCCCTTCCGACCACCGCGGTAGGAGGCAGAATATCTCCCACTGGCCACATCACTGCCATGGCTGAAAGTGCGATGATGGGGTTTAATCCCTTCATGTTGAACAGAAGTATCAGCGGAACGCCGAGAAGAGGAGCAACTGCGTATTGCAATAAGCCTTCCGAAACCGGCAGTATTATGAAGAGAGTGAAAAACAGCACCGTGAGCGGAAGTGTCACCACACCGAGAGAGATGAGGCCCCTTGCGCCGGTTAAAGCCATTATCTGTATCAGGATGCCGACTACTATCATCATTCCGATCAAAGGTGTCAAAGATTTGATGGTGTTCATGGCAATTTGTATTATGTGCAGTTTTTTAGGACTCAGGATTACCGCGCTGAGTGCCGCGATTACGAACATCAAAGGCAGGCCGAGAGTCGGCATTTGGAAAGGCCAGAGTCTGCTTGCCAGAATGAGCGCAAAGAGAACAAGGAAAGGTATTCCGACCCTGAAACCGTTCATTTTTTCAGGAGGCTCCGGCAGTTCTTTGAGTGCCTTTTCAAGATCGATCGGAGTACCTTTTCTTCCGAGGAAAAACATCGCAAAAAGTGCTCCGCTTACAGTCAGTACCAGCAAAGGAAGGAAGAACCCCACATAGGGCATGTTCGAACCGGCGGCTGCCATCATGGCCCAGAGGTTTATTGGCGGAGCTGCTGCACTCATAGCCGCACATATGAATATTATGGACACAGTTTTTTCTTTGTTTATTCCCATATACATCAGCACCGTACCCACAAGTGTGCCCACCGTCAGCACAGTTGCCGCGCCGGCACCTGTCAGGGCTCCCGGAATGAGAAGTACGAATGTCAGCATGAGCATGCACATCGCCCTTCTCTTATGGAAAGAAACCACTATTTTTCTGACCAGGAAAGCTATTCCACCCGATTCTTTTAAAAGGTTCATGAAGAAAGTAGCCGTGATGAATATCAAAACCACATCAAAGTAGGTAAATGCACCTTCCACCATATGCCTCAGCGGGAACTCCCCGTCGCTGAAAAGATAGACGAGCGAACCTGCCAAAGCCGCGCAAAGCATACACAATTCCACACTCAATTTGAACTTTTTTCCGATTATAAAAGCTATGACCATAAGCACGAGAACCAAACCCGCATAGAAATACATCAATGACCTCCCCCGTTATTAAAAATTTTTATTTTCCTCACATTTCGAAAAGAGGTTTTAAAGCCTTTCCAATTTCCATTGAATCCTTTACCTTTAACAGAGGAATGCCTTTTTCTGTCGAAAGATCCGTGAAGAAACCATCGCTGTCGCTGTCTTCTATGACGATGATCATATCGGAATCAGGCATCACGCAATTGATTGAGGCCGCATCCATGCTGTCCACCCTTCTTGCCATTCCCTCAATATGAGCGCCAATAATCTTTATGCCGAGAGCTTTGGCTTCGGATATCAAATCCTTAACCCTTTTAATTTCCTGATCGATGTTTATTCCCGCGGCACCCATGCCTTTTCCGCTGGTTCCCGTTATTATCACGAGCGTTTTGTAGCCCCCTGCCTTGAGATCGGCAGCCTGCAGCAACGGTACTTCTTTCAAAACAAGCTTGCTCCTTGCGCATATCAATCTGAACATAAGCGCTCCCGGACTCTGTCCGCATGGAGTTACCACTGCCGGAAGCTCCAACGAAGGAAATGCGGGTTCTTCCGCGAACAAAGATGTACTGGAAAATGCCAGTACCAAAACGACGGTTAAAACCAATAATACCTTTTTCATAATTTTCTTTCACCTCACATATTTTCAACTGTCAACTCCCGTTGTGTGACCGGATTTATTGGCAGCTTAAGAATCGTCGGCATGCAAAAATATTAAGAAACATATGTTTCATTTAATATATATAAATAGCTATATAAAGGTATATCGGTATAATATGCTTATGATGAATCGGTGTGCAAAACGCAAATGATAAATAGTAAGGAATACAAATCTATTTTATTATAGCCCAAAAGAAAATCCATGTCAACATTCATTCACATAAAAAAAGTTTAAAAACTCAAACTTGGGGCGAATTTTTTTCAGAAAATTAATATATATTATATTTGAAATAATATAGAAAAATAATATGGCGAATATGATGTATAAAGTAAAATATACTGTATGAAACTTTAATAAATAAGAATTTGAGTAATTTTGCGGAAAAAATAAAAAAACCACCGTAAAAACCAACACAAGTCGAATAATTTCGATTAAAAACGATTATTCGTATGTGTTTCTTCTTTTTGTGGAAATACTCCGTATTTTTGCTTATTTCGAAAGAAAATATACCAAAAATACGTATTGTCGGTTTTCTGAAAGAAAAAAACATGTAATCTTTTTATAGGGATTTTTTTAGAAGTGACGTGTCCGGAGGCGAAAATAATTATTGTTTAGATATTGTAAAGAATAGCAATTGTGAAAATTAAAATCGATACCATAAAAAAAGCAGCCCGAAGGCTGCTTCCGTATTTTGAAATTCTATCCGTTTTTGATGTTTGCGTGTGCCGCTGCGAGTCTTGCAACCGGAACTCTGTACGGGGAACAGCTTACGTAATTGAGTCCCACGAGATGGCAGAATTCTATTGAGGAAGGTTCTCCGCCATGTTCGCCGCATATTCCAAGCTTCAGACCGGGTTTGACACTTCGGCCTTTTTCTGCAGCCATTTTCACCAGCTGTCCGACACCTACTCTGTCGAGTTTTTTGAACGGGTCAAATTCGAGAACACCTTTATCTATGTAATCGGTTATGAATTTTCCGGCGTCGTCTCTGCTGAATCCGTATGTCATCTGTGTGAGGTCGTTGGTTCCGAATGAGAAGAATTCGGCATACTCCGCGATTTCATCCGCAGTTAACGCACCACGCGGAACTTCGATCATGGTCCCGACGAGATAGTGAAGTTCAATTCCGGATTCCGCTATGAGTTTGTCCGCTTCCGTTCTAACTATTTTTTCAAGCATTTTCAATTCGTTTTTCATGCCGACGAGCGGAATCATTATTTCCGGCTTCGGATCGAATCCCTCTTTCTTGAGATCGATTGCAGCGCTAATAATGGCTCTTGTCTGCATGACGGCTATTTCAGGATAAGTTACGGTGAGCCTTACGCCCCTGTGACCGAGCATCGGATTGAATTCGCTGAGCTCTTCCACAACCGCTTTAAGCTCTTCGATAGTCATTCCGAGTTCATCCGCAACCTGTTTCTGTGCATCGTCTTCATGCGGGAGGAATTCATGCAGAGGAGGATCTATGAATCTTATGGTGACTCCCATGCCGTTCATCTCTTTGAGAATACCGTAGAAGTCGCCTTTCTGTATGGGTTCGAGCTCGTTGAGCGCTTTCTGCCTGTCTTCGAGTTTTCTGGCAACTATCATTCTTCTGACAATGGGTATCCTGTCTGATTCGAAGAACATGTGTTCCGTTCTGCAAAGGCCTATTCCCTCTGCTCCGAATTCTTTGGCAACTTTTGCGTCTCTCGGGATATCCGCATTGGTTCTGATGCCGAGCTTTCTGAATTCGTCGGCCCATTCGAGTATTTTTGCTATCGGTCCGGTGAGTCCTTCAGGTTTTATGGTTTTGATGTTGCCGAGCATGACTTCTCCGGTACTTCCGTCTATGGAGATCCAGTCACCCTCTTTCACAATTTCTCCGCTGGCTTTGAACTGCTTTGCAACTTCGCTGACTTCTATTTCTTCGGCTCCGACAACTGCGGGCTCTCCCATACCGCGTGCAACAACTGCCGCGTGAGATGTCATACCGCCTCTCGCGGTCAATATTCCTTCCGCCGCTGCCATTCCGCCGATATCTTCAGGTGATGTTTCCATACGTACAAGAATGACTTTTTCACCTTTTGCGGCCCATATTTCCGCTTCTTTCGAATCGAATACGGCTCTTCCGCTTGCCGCACCCGGAGAAGCCGGAAGTGCTTTTGTAATTACTTTTGCGTTCTTTTTTTCGTTCAAGTCGAATGACGGATGGAGCAGGTTTTCTATCTGTTCAGGTGTCACTCTTAAAAGAGCGGTCTTCTTGTCTATTATTCCCTCTTCAACCATATCAACTGCGGTTTTGACTGCCGCCGCCGCGGTTCTCTTCGCGTTTCTGGTCTGCAGAAGGTACAGTTTTCCCTTTTCAATTGTGAATTCCACATCCTGCATGTCTTTGTAATGTGTTTCGAGCTTATCGAATACCGCGAGTAATTCCTTGTAAACTTCGGGCCAGGATTCTCCCATTTTATCGAGTGGCAGTGGAGTTCTGATACCGGCCACGACGTCTTCACCCTGTGCATTTGTGAGATATTCGCCGTAATAATGGTCTTCGCCGGTTGACGGGTTTCTGGTGAACGCAACGCCTGTTCCGCTGTCGTCGCCCATATTTCCGTAAGCCATAGCCACTACGTTTACGGCCGTACCCATGAGAGAACCTTCGGGTATGTTGTTGAGTTTTCTGTATGTTATGGCTCTGTCATTCATCCAACTGCCAATAACTGCCCCTATGGATGCCCAGAGTTGTTTTTCCGGATCCTGCGGGAAAGCCTTTCCGTGTTTTTCGTAAACAGCTTTGTAAAGTGACACTACTTTTTTAATGTCTGCTGCATCGAGTTCGGTATCCTGTTTCACACCTCTTTCCTTTTTTACGGATTCGAGCGCATGTTCGAAATCGTGGTGAGGTATTTCGAGAACCACGTCACCGAACATCTGCATGAATCTTCTATAGGAATCGTATGCGAACCTTTCGTTTTCGGAGCCTTTTGCGAGAGCTTCCACCGTTTTGTCGTTGAGTCCGAGATTCAGTATCGTATCCATCATACCAGGCATGGATACTGCGGCACCTGACCTGACAGAAACAAGTAGCGGGTCTGTTTCGTCTCCGAATTTCTTTCCGCTGTCTTTTTCCAGATCACTCATTGCCGTTCTTACCTGTTCTGCAAGTTCTTCAGGATAATTTTCTCCGTTGTCGTAGAAATATTTGCATACTTCCGTGGAGATGGTGAAACCTGGAGGAACAGGAATACCTATGTTAATCATTTCAGCGAGGTTTGCTCCCTTGCCACCGAGGATTTCCTTCATCGAGGAATCTCCTTCGGATTTACTTTTCCCAAAAAAATAAACCCATTTCTTGGACATAAATTTGTTTCCCTCCTTTTTTGCTGCTTAGAAATTTTTCCACTTTTACCAGTTTATTATACCATAGAAAAAATATATAAATAGCTTTATGGTTGATTAATGGCAAATAACGGGGGCTATCTTCCGCTTTCTCCCGTTATCTCGTTTATGTATATTCTGTGTTCCACGGTTGGAGAAGAAAAGATTTCCCATCATGCTGACGAAATTTTCTTTTCTTTATTTTTATTGTGTTATAATTCACCAAATGTTTACGGTGACCGATAAATCTCACAAGTTTTTTTCCGATTTCTGCGTAAAAATAACGGGGTTTATTTTTCTCTTAACGATATCGGTATATTCTATTCCCGAGACTAATTACATACTGTGGCACGCATGCGATATATGATCTTTTAAAACAAATAAAAAGGTGAAATATGAAAAACTTAAAACTTGCTGGTAAAAAAACAGAAAATCAAAAAAGCATCATAGAAATCGGTGATCTGAGGATTGGAGAGGGTTTGACGGTAATCGCCGGACCATGTTCGGTTGAGAGTGTTTCACAAACGATAGAAACGGCTCACGGCGTGAAAAAAGCCGGTGCGAATATGCTTCGGGGCGGCGCTTTCAAACCGCGCACTTCCACTTACGATTTCCAGGGGCTCGGGCTTAAGGGACTGAAAATACTCGAAATGGCGAAGAAGGAGACAGGGCTCCCAATAGTGACGGAAGTTGTTGATACGAGGGATGTTTCCTGGATTTGTGAGTATGCCGACGTGATTCAGATCGGAGCGCGCAATATGCAGAATTTCTCGCTGCTCAAAGAAGTCGGAAGGGTCAGAAAACCTGTTTTGCTGAAAAGGGGTATGTACTCCACTCTTTCCGAATGGCTGAACTGTGCGGAATATATTCTGGCCGAAGGGAATCCGAATGTGATTTTGTGTGAAAGAGGTATAAGAACTTTTGAAACATATACGCGAAATACACTCGATCTGAGCATGATACCGGCCGTAAAGGCGGAAACGCATCTGCCGATATTCATAGATCCTTCTCACGGTACCGGAAAAAAACATCTCATAGAACCGATGATTTACGCAGCGATCGCGGCAGGTGCGGACGGTCTTGTGGTGGAAGTGCACAACAATCCTTCCGAAGCAAAAAGCGATGCACAGCAGCAATTCACTCCGGATGAATTCCAGGCCATAATGGTCAAAGCACGAAAACTGTACGATTCCGTCAGGGAAATACTTTGAGGATAAAATTTTAATTTAAAATATTCGAAGGGAGATATTTATGAATCCTGAAAAAATTATCAATCAAATAGAAATTATCGATTCCAGAATAGTTGAACTGCTCAACCAGAGAATGGAAAAAATAGTCATAGCGAAAAAGTTTTCCGAAGAGAATGGTCTTGCCGCCGGATGCGGTGAAGTTTCGGATTCGGTATTTCACCGTGCCCATTCGTTGCTCGATGACGATTTCCTGAAATGCATATATGAAAAAATAGCCGGGCAGAGTTCCGCCATCGGCTCAAGGGATTTGAAAATCATGGCTTTTCAGGGAGAGCACGGTGCTTACAGCGAGATGGCTTCAAAAACATGGAACGATAAATTCGTACCCATACCCTGTGGTGAATTTTCCGATGTTTTTTCCGGTGTGGAAAACGGATTGTACGATTACGGCATAGTGCCTGTCGAGAATACCCTCGGAGGAATAGTCAGCGAAGTGAACGACTTGATGATTCATACGAAACTTTATGTAGTCGGAGCCGTGGAAATTCCGATTTCGCACTGTCTTTTGGTATATCCGGGAACAGACCACAGGGAGATAAGGGAAGTGTATTCCCATCCTCAGGCACTTGCGCAGTGCAGAAGGTTCATCGAAAGGAACAAACTCAGACCGGTTAATTATTTCGATACCGCCGGAGCAGCCAAAATGGTCGCCGAAAAAAACAAGGAAAACGTGGCGGCTATTTCAAGCAAACTCGCTGCGGAAATTTACAACCTCGAGATAATAAAAGAGTCGATAGAAGATTATGAGGTTAACAGAACGAGGTTTTTGGTGCTTTCCAGGCATGAGAATGAGGGAAACGGCGATAAATGCTCCATAGTGTTTTCTACCGCACATAAAGCCGGCACTCTTTTCAACGTTCTCGAGAAATTCGCATCCGAATCAATAAACCTGACGCGAATAGAATCGATTCCGAGTCAGATGGGAAATTACGCTTTCTTCCTCGATTTCATGGGTGCTTCAGATGATGAGAAAATCAAGAGGGTTTTGGAAGAGGTAAAGCGGATAGTCGATGATTTCAGGATGATAGGCTGTTACGAAGAGAGGAAAGTGAAATGAGGATATTCATACTCGGTGCGGGGAAAATGGGTGCCTGGCTTACCGAAGAGTTATGCCACGACTACGAAGTGGCTGTTTATGACGAAGATATCAGGAAATTAAAATATTTTTTCAACGTTACCCGGTTCAGGGAAATAGGTGAATTGAAAGATTTTAATCCGGATCTTCTCATAAACTGTGTCACTCTGAACAACACCATTGCTGCTTTTGAAAGTGTCAGAGATTTCATAGGCGGAAATTGCATAATTTCAGATATCACCTCGGTAAAAACGGGTTTGAGCGAGTATTATTCAAATTCTGGATTCAGATTCGTCTCGACACATCCGATGTTCGGGCCTACATTCGCGAATATACGCGATCTGAGCTCCGAAAACGCTGTTGTTATAAAAGAATCCGATGAAGAGGGTAAAGAATTTTTCAAAGACTTTTTCATCAGACTGCGGTTGAATATTTTTGAATATTCTTTCGATGAACATGACAGGACAATGGCGTATTCACTGGCAACTCCATTCGTGTCCACACTGGTTTTCAGCGGATGTATGAAAAGGGAAGTGGCTCCCGGTACAACTTTTAAAAGACATATGAACATAGCCAAAAATCTCATGGCGGAAGATGATTATCTGCTTTCCGAGATATTGTTCAATCCCTACACGGTGGAACAGATACAGAATATTAGTTCGCAATTGTCTTATATTTCGCATATAATAAAGGACAGAGACTTTGAAGAGATGCGGAAATTCTTAAACAAGGTGAGAGAGAATATTGAAGATTGATCTTGAAACTCTTAAAAATCGGAGGTAATATGAAAAAATCTATTTTGATTACTTTGGTTTTTTTTATTTTAATTTCATCTTTTTCTTTTTCCAAAATACCTGAATTTTCACTTGGCGTTTACGCCGGGTCCAATTCGGGAATTTCTATGATGTACAGATATGACAGACAGTTCGCTTTTTCTGTTTTCAGCGGCTGGACTTTTCTCGGAACTAACGGTTTCAACATAAACGCCAATCTGCTTTGGCTCAACGACACGGCTTTTAAAGTCAACAACGATTTTATGACTTTTTACTGCGGTGGCGGCATCAGGCTTCTTGGATGGAGTGAAATAGGATTTAGAATTCCGTTTGGGCTGATTTACCCATTTCACGTGAATAACAGGCAGAACAGGATAGACGTGTTCCTGGAAGCTGCGCCGAGCTTTTATACCGTGCTGAATACCAAGGATTTTTTCATAGGCACGACCGGAAGCGTAGGAATAGGTGCGAGATACGTTTTTTGACCATGTTGTGTTATAATCATCGAAATAGGGAGGTTTTCATGAGAGAAAACTTATTTATAAACAGGAACACATTTGAATATTATTATTTTAGGAGCAATCGCATCCGTCCGTAGGACTTGTACCTTCGGTGAGATGCTTTTTTTCTTTCCGGAGGATAATATAAAAAAAAGGGCCTCCGAAACGGAGGCCCTTTTTCATTAGATGACAGGAGTGATAATATGATAGTGGTTTTGAAACATGGACATGGACAAAAAGATTTGGACAAAATTCTCGGAATAGCTGCGGAATTGGGTTTTAAAACGCATGTTTCGCAGGGAACTGAAAAAAGTCTTGTGGGAATCATCGGAGACGACAGTTATGTGTCCAAGGATGTTTTCGCTTCGCTGGACTGCGTGGACGAAGTCATAAAAGTGTTGAAGCCTTATAAACTCGTAACGAGGTATTTCCATCCGGAAAAAACGGTTATAGATGCGGGCGGGAATTGCGAAATAGGGAATGATTTCGGAATAATTGCCGGACCGTGTGCCGTGGAATCTCTCGAACAGATAGATGAAATAGGTGCGTTTCTGAAGGAAAAGGGTATTGGATTTCTGAGAGGCGGTGCCTTCAAACCGCGCACTTCTCCCTATTCTTTTCAGGGAATGGGTAAGACAGGCCTGGAATATTTGAGGATGACGGCGGAAAAATACGGTTTGAAAGTAGTTTCCGAACTTCTCGTCGAAGATGATATACCGATGTTCGAAGAATATGTGGACGTTATTCAGATAGGCTCACGCAACGCCCAGAATTTCAGATTGCTTCAGTCACTCGGAAAAACCGACAAACCCATTTTTCTTAAAAGAGGTTATATGAACACGGTGGAAGAATTCCTGCAATCGGCTGAATATATTATCGCAAGCGGAAATTGGAATGTGATTCTGTGTGAAAGAGGCATAAGGACTTTCGAAACATCGACACGAAACACTCTGGATATTTCGGCCGTTCCGGTAATCAAAGAGATATCGCATCTTCCGTTGTTCATAGATCCGAGCCATGCCGCCGGAAAGCGGGAATTGGTTCCGTCTCTCGCGTACGCCGCGCTTGCAGCGGGAGCTGACGGTATAATGGTGGAAATACATCAAAATCCCGAGAAGGCGATTTCCGATGGCAGACAATCTCTCAATTTTAAAATGTTCGAAAAAATGCTTGATAATCTGCACAGACTGAAAGAGGTTAAATTCGACAGATAGTTAAATATCAACAGTGAATTTTGGAGGTGTAATATGCTGATTACTCCCGTGGATAGGATTGATGCGGAAATAAAAGTACCATCCGACAAGTCGATAAGTCACCGCTGCCTGCTTTTTTCGGCACTCGCCGGAAGCCAGTCGAGGATTTTCAACCTTCTTGAGTCGGAAGATGTGAAGAGTACGTATGAAGCGCTGAAGAAAATTGGTATAAGATTTGAAGGCAATTTCAACGATTTAAAAGTCTTTCCGGAAAAGGTCGAAAATACGGAATACCATATTTACTGCGGGAATTCGGGAACTACGGCCCGAATAATCATGGGCCTTATGGGTGGAATCGAAGGGGAGTTCGTACTCACCGGAGATGCTTCCCTTTCGGCAAGACCTATGAAAAGGGTTACCGAGCCTCTGGGCAGAATGGGCGTCGACTTTAGTTATGAAAACCGTGAGGGATTTTTGCCTATTCGCCTCAAGGGCAGCGGAAATCTGAAATCCATAGATTTTGTGAATGAAAAATCAAGCGCCCAGGTTAAAAGTGCGGTGATCCTTGCAGGACTGAAATCTGATGGGGTAACCAGAGTCCTCGAAAAGGTCAAAAGCAGAGACCACACCGAGCGGATCCTGAAACACATGGGGGCGGACATAGAAGTTGCCGATAATTGTGTAGCCGTAAGGAAAAGCGTTCTTTCGGGATTGAATATGGCCGTTCCGGGTGATTTTTCATCCGCGGCTTTTTTTATCGCGCTTTCTCTCGTGCACGGCAACAGCAGTATTAAGCTCAAAGACGTGTCGGTAAATCCCACGAGGACGGGTCTTCTTGATATTATAGGGCTTATGGGAGGCAGTTTTGAAGTTACCGATAAGCATGGGGAGGTGGAGCCGATAGCCGATATCAGCGTAAAAACATCGGAACTTCACGGTGTGGAGATTCCTCCGGAGTTGGTGCCCGCCGCGATCGACGAATTGCCGCTGGTGGCGTTGCTGGGGGCGAAAGCTCGCGGCAGAACAGTTCTCAGAAATGCTTCCGAACTGAGGGTGAAGGAATCGGACAGAATAGCGGTTCTCTGCGAGGGGATGAGGAAAATCGGTGTCATGATAAACGAGCTGGAAGACGGTTTTGAAGTAGAGGGAGTGCAGAATATACAGGGTGGGGTTGCGGACAGCTATGACGACCACAGAATGGCCATGCTTTTCTCTTTGTGCGGGCTGGTTTCGGAGAAAGGCGTAGATGTCAGGCATCATTCTTCCGTGGGAATATCATTCCCTAATTTCTTCGATATTGTCGATAGTTTCAGAGTGTGAACTTTTTTGAAGTTAAAATGGATTTAAAGGAGGTAATTCGTGTTCTTTACCAATTCTTTGAACGTTGAGGTGGCGGGGGATTCCCACGGACCTCAGATAGTGTCTTTTATCGAAGGTATTCCTTTCGGAATGCCTGTGAATAAATCTTATATAGACAGAATGCTTGAACTCAGGCAATCCGGATTCGGCAGAGGAGCGAGGATGAAACTTGAAAAGGATGAAGTGGAAATCCTTTCGGGAACGTGGAAAGGTAAAACCACAGGCATGCCCGTTGTGTTGGCGGTTAAAAATCGCGGAAGTTATCCCGAATCCGAAACGCAGCGAAATATTCCACGGCCCGGCCATTGCGATTATGCCGCGTTTATGAAATACAAAGATCCGGATATGAGAATATACGCCGAGGGTGCGAGTGCCCGAAGAACTGCCGGGGTAGTTGCCTGTGGCGCATTCCTGAAATATCTGCTTGAAACCAGGGGTATTTTTATCGAAGCCTTCGTGGAAAGCGTGAAGGATGTTAAAACAGATGTTTTATCCATGGCTTTCAACGGGAAAACCGATATGGATTTTCTGAAAAGAGAAAAGATGAAAAACGATTTGTTCATTCCGGATCAAAAGACATATTCAAAAGCCAGAGAAGCCGTAATTGAAGCCATGAACAGGGGAGATACCCTTGGAGGCACGGTGAAGGTTTTTGCGAGCGGAATCGAAGGCGGAACGGGTAGTTATTCCACTCCGTCGAAGAGGCTTGATTCTCTGATATGTGCCAATCTGATGTCGATTCCTTCGGCGAAAGGCGTGTTCATAGGCGCGGAAAATATCGGAAGCCTTTACGGTTCTGAAGCTCATGACGAATTTTCGATTGCGGACAATTCCATACGCAGGACGGGGAACAATGCCGGCGGTATAGAAGGTGGGATAAGCAACTCGCAGGATATAATCGCAACTGTTCATTTCAAGCCCATTCCCTCGGTGAAAAAGAGTTTGAATTCAGTGGATGTTCTGAAAAAAATGGAAACACATACTGAATATGTGAGATCAGACGTTACCGCAATCGCACCGGCGGTACAGGTTTGCGAATCCGTCATGGCCATTACGATTTTCGATGCCGTGCTTTCTAATGGACTGATGAGGTGAATTGGAGGCGATACGATGAAAGACAATCTGAAAATTTTTCTCGTGGGAATGCCGGGATCGGGTAAAAGTACTTTCGGAAAAGAACTTTCCGGATTTCTGTCGGTTGATTTTGTGGACATGGATAAGGAGATAGAGAAGAGAGCTGGAATGAGTATCGGCAGAATTTTCGAAACGAAGGGAGAATGTTTTTTCCGCGAAGCGGAGAAAAAGCTTCTTAACGAGTTGAATCGGAGGAATTCCGATATAATAGTATCCACAGGCGGCGGAATCATCTGCGACGGTGAAAACAGAAACATTCTGCTTTCAGAGAATACGGTGTACCTCGATGTGGATTTGGGAAATATAATAGACAGAATAACGCTTGAGGATGATCACAGACCACTCATAACAGATGTGCGAAAAGACGTAGAAAATCTTTATCAAAAAAGGAAAGATCTTTACGGAGAATTCGTTTCTTATAAATTTCGTGAATTTTATGACAGTACGTATTTTGAAAATGGGATTTCCGATATACCCGGTTTTATTTACACCATTTCCCGGAAAATCGGTGATTTATCGGGTTTTTTCACCGAAAAACATGTGGATTTCGACCATGACATAAAGGTTAAGGCATGTGCGTTATCAGACATAGAAAAAAACCTTTGCGAGAATGAAGATTCAGTTTTCTTCATCACCAGCGAAACGGTGAACAGAATATACGGCGGAATGCTGCCGCGGAAATGCGCCGTATATCCGGATGGCGAAAAAGCCAAAGACATTCTGAATCTCGAGCGTATTTGGAAGGAGCTTCTCGGCAACAATTACAACAGGAATCACACGCTTGTATCCGTAGGCGGCGGTACGATAACCGATCTCGGAGGTTTTGCGGCTTCAACATATAAAAGGGGTATGAGATACAAATCCGTACCCACTACGCTGCTTGCCCAGGTTGATGCGGCTATAGGCGGCAAAAACGGAATAAACTTTGAAAATGTGAAGAACATGATAGGTTCTTTTTATCAACCGGAAATAGTCCTGGCTGATCCGCTTGCTGTTTTAAGCACTTCGCGTGAGGATATTCTGAACGGTCTGGTGGAGGGTCTTAAGGTCTGCCTCATAGTTCATGACGACGAAGCGATGCTTTCAGAAAGGCTTGAAACGGCAAAGAGAATATTTGAAAAGCCCACACTCAAAGACATCGAAAATTTCACGGTGAATTCGATTGAGGATAAGGTTACCATAGTCAAATCAGATTTCCAGGAAATCGGAAACAGAAAATTTCTGAATCTCGGCCACACATTCGGCCACGCTTTTGAGATGAAATTCGGGCTGAGTCACGGTATTGCGGTTGCGCTCGGTATGCTCAGAGTTTTATCCGGCAATGAGAACAAAATAATCGGAGAATACCTCGCGTTTCTTAAACAGATCGTTTCAGGCTTTACACAGGTGGACGAATCGGTAACAGACGAAGAAATCGTGGAACTGATGCTTAAAGACAAAAAAAATGACAGCTCCGCCGTAACTTTTGTTAATTTGCACTCCCCCGGCAAACCTTTTCTGGAGCGGCTGAATGCCGATCAAATAGAAAAGTACGGGGGAAAATACGGGAGGTGAATTGTGAAAAGAATAAAGATAATAAACGGACCGAATCTCAACATGCTGGGCAAAAGGGATAAAAAGATATACGGGGCGATTACTTTTGAAGAGCTTATAAGGGAAATTTCAAAGTATTCGCAGTATAAGTCCGTTGAAATCGAATCGTTTCAATCCAATCACGAGGGAGAGATAATCGAAGAGATTCACAGATGTGTTGAAGGTTTTGACGGCCTGATCATAAACCCCGGAGCTCTCACGCATTACAGCTACTCGATAAGGGATGCCATAGAAATTCTCGAATGTCCGGTTGTGGAAGTTCATATTTCCAACATAGCGTCCCGTGAGGAATTCAGAAACAAAAGCGTGATATCTCCGGTGTGTACCGGAACCATAACGGGATTGGGATGGAAAGGATATTTGCTGGCGATCGATTATTTCGCGGAAATTAAATAAAAGGGTGATATTTTGAAAACGGTGAGAGGCGCAATATCCATAGAAAAGGATGAATCTGAATTCATCGACGAAATGGTAAAAGAGCTGTTTGGCTCTTTTTTGTCACAAAGCGGTGATTTTTTCGAAAAAACACATGCCATAATCTTTTCAGTCACTGAAGACATAAGGAGCAAAAATCCAGCCAAATCGTTGCGGGAAATATTTTCAAAGGCAAACGGCATATCGCTCATGGTTGTGAAAGAAGCGGATTTCGACGGTTCGGCATGCAGGATACTCAGGGCGCTGGTTTTTTATGAAGGCCCTGACCTGAAACCGGTTTATTTACGGAAAGCTGTTTCACTCAGGCCCGATATTGCCGGGAATTAAAACCGGAATTTTGAATATAAATCTTAGGATTCTTTTCCCGAAGAGGTTGTGTGTCCTGTGTTATAATATGTAGCAGTCATCATAAAAGCAGGAGGAATAAATGAGACCTTTAATTTTGGGACACAGAGGATTTTCGAAAGCATATCCCGAAAACACGCTGATAGCATTTGAAAATGCATATAAGAACGGTGCGGACGGAATAGAATTGGATATAAGAAAGACTTTGGACGGGGAAATCGTCGTAATACACGATGATAATGTCGGCAGGGTGTGTGAAGCCGGGAGTACGGATGCCCGTATAATGGTGAAAAAAATTTCCGGTATGAACATCGATGAACTGAGGGCCATAGAATTGCCCATGGGCCAGTATGTGCCGAGGCTTTCGGAAGTGCTTGAAATAACACCTCCGGGAAAAACCGTGAACATCGAACTCAAGGAAATAGAAGTTGCCGTTCCTCTCTGCGAAATGCTTAAAAACTATGGCAGATTGGATGATATCGTATTTTCATCGTTCATTTACGAAGCGATAGGCATTACGGATAAATTGCTGCCTGAAGTCAGGAAGGCTCTTTTAGTGGGCGACAATGCACAGAATTCGCAGGATCCCCTGAAATTCATAGAACAGATAGCCGCCGAATACAGACCGTTTTCTCTGAATCTTCCGGTGCAGGCATTCGACATATTTCCGTATGAAGCGGCAAAAGATATATTTTTAAACATGAAAAGACTGATGAATCTTAAATTCATGTGGTGGACTCTCGATGACGGAGAAGTCGCTTTGAAGATGGCAAAAGATCAATTGCTCGACTATATAATCACCAACGATGTGGAACTTATGAAGTCCTTGCTCGGGTGATTCTGAGGGGAAATATGGACAGTACGGCATATTTTGAAAATGAAAAAATCGTATCCAGGGGAGATAAGGTAGACAAATGCCTGTTGATAAAATCGGGCAGGGTTTTGCTGGAATGGAAATGGGAAACATGGGAGCCTGTCACACTTGACGGGGGATCTTTTATCTGCATCGCCGAAGTTTTTTTCGACTTGCCTTGTCCGTATGATTTGACGGTGAAATCCGATGCCGATATAGCCTCTTATTCCAAAGAAGAGATAGCGGATTTAAATGACGGAGATCTGAAATTTTCCATGCTGAAATCCATATCGTCCATGTATGCCGAGGTGATTCAGCAGAAATTCATATCTCTGAGACAAAATCCCGAAGAGCTCATGCACACGGCATTTGATACTTTCGTTCATCAGGGTGATAAACAGAGGGCAATTGACACCTATACCAAATTCATATCCTGTTATCCGAACTCACCTTACGTCGACAAGATGCTGCAGATAATTCAGAACATATATCTCGACCAGATAGTTGATACCAATTTGCCGCTCGATGAGAGCGAGGCGTATGAAAATATACTCACAAGGATAAATTCCAGCGATCCTCAGGAGAACATAATACTTTTAAAAGATTTTGAAAGGAAATTTCCCGAATCGGATAAGATTATGAAAATATTGTCGTATATAATTTCGGAATACGAAAAACTCGAAGATGAATACCAGCTGAATTACTACATAAAAAAGTTGCTATTTCTCTATCCCGACAGCATGGAATCCATGGATGCGATGTTTTCGCTTATAACATTGCAGAGAAGAAACGGTGATCCCGAGTGGTATGAAAACACATTCAGGTTTTTTCTGATGTTTCCGAAAAGCAGGCATGAAGACATTCTTAATAAATTTATAGGAAGGAATCCATGAAAATACTTGCGAATGATAAAAAACTCAACTCGATAATCATAATTCCGTTGTATCTGTTAGTTATAACGTGTTTTGCATCTTTGGTTTTTACATGGTTTAATTTCAGAAATTCGTCAAATGTCATTTTCATTTTCGGCGTGATATTCGTGAATGTAGGTTGGATATATTTGTCGAGAAACGTAAGAGTTGAGGAGAAGGATGACAGGAAAAGAAAAGATTACGTCGCTTTTGGGATGCTTGTTTATTCGGGTGCGTGTTTTTTAATTTCTTATATATTTTCTGCTTTATAGATGATTAGGGGGGGGTATGAAAAAGAGTTTTTTAATCTGCTTTTTTTTATTTTTGATAATTGTCAACAGTTCATTTGGCTACATCACGCTCAAACATTTTGTGAATTCCAAAGACACAGTTTTTTCCATTTCAGAGGATTACGGCATACCGCTTCCCGTACTGCTCGATTGGAATCCGGGTACCACACCCGAAAACTGCAAATCCGGAAAGGTTCTGAACATACCTTTCCCGAACGGATACATATACCGCGTGAACGAAGAGGATACCCTGTCTTCTGTGGCAAGGTATTTTTTTGCGGATATGAGAACAATATCCATAGCCAACAGCCTTGCCTATCCGTATAACTTGAGAGTCGGGCAGGAAATCCTGATTCCGCTTTCTTCCATCGGCAAGGGATTCAACAAGAATTCGTCAGGTCTTATTTGGCCGGTTTACGGCGTCATAACATCCCCATACGGCTGGAGGACTCATCCGGTAACCGGGAAAAAAGATTCCTTTCATTCGGGGATTGATATTGCGAGGAATGCTTCCACCATAAAATATGACACGCCTTATGGAGCACCCGTATTCGCTGCGGAATCCGGAACTGTGATATTCGCCGGAGAAAACGGTGGTTATGGCAATGCGATAGATATCAAGGGAGAGAAAAATATCTACAGATACGGTCATCTGTCCAGAATATGCGTTTTCAACGGGCAAAAGGTGCAGAAAGGAGATATAATAGGCCGGATCGGAACCACCGGCGTCAGCACCGGACAGCATCTGCACTTTGAGGTCAGGAATCTCGCCAACACCGAAACGTACGATCCACTGCAATTCCTTCCGGATATAAACAACATGTATTCGCTCGTAAACTGACGAGGTGAGCTGAATGAAACTCGTTTTAATATTGATGACCCTTTCCCATCTGTTTGCCGACCTTTATGCGGGATTTTTAACTCCGCTGATACCTGCATTGATGGAAAGGTTCACGCTTGATACTGCACAGATAACCTGGCTTGTTTCTCTCACCGGTTTTCTGACTTCTTTTTCCCAGCCGATTTTCGGAATTTTGTCGGACAGAACGGATCCTTTCAAATTCGTATTTTTCTGTCTGCTTCTCGTATTCTTAAGCTCACCGCTGATAGGTGTTGTTCCGACTTTCTCTTTTCTCGTCGTAGTATTGATGATATCGAGGTTTTCAAACTCCGCATTTCATCCTTCCGCATCGGGAATAATGGGTACTTTTTCCGATTCGGCGTTTAAAATGGCGATATTTTCAGTGGGAGGCGCAGTGGGGAGTGCTCTGGCTCCCATAGGAATAACCGCAATAGTTTCTTCCGCAGGGTTAAACTCGACCTGGATGCTGATTTTTCCTGGTTTAATACTGCTTATGGCATATTCTTTCACGGTGAGGCACCATCTCAGGCTGCCGGCCACGCAAAAACAGAGAAAAGTATTTCCGGGCAGGCAAAGCTTGAAAAAACTCAGGACCATATGGATGATAGTGTCCTTAAGATCTCTTGTTATGACTCTTTTAAACACATATGCGCCGATTTACCTTGTTTCGGTGAAAGGAAAATCTCTTGTTGAGAGCGGAATACTGTTAACCATAGGCCTTTTGGCCGGAAGCCTCGGCAACATGCTCGGCGGCATACTCTACAACAAATACTCGTTTAAAACCACGAATTTCATACATTTTGTGGCGGTTATACCAGCCATATTTTTATTCGTGTTCACGGACAATTACCTGTTGCTGCTTGCGAGTTTCGCGATGATGGATTTTTTCCTACATCTCACGATGGGCACGAATATCGTTGCGGCACAGAGTTTGCTGCCGAATGACAGGGCAATAGCGTCAAGCATAGCCATGGGTTTTTCATGGGGTACCGGTACACTTCTGTTTATGATATATGCACCTTTATCTAACTATTTGGATATCAGAACAAGCTTCTTGACAACTGTGCCAATTCTTGTTCTTGGAGCCGTCATAACTCTTTTTTCAAAGGAAAAACCGAAAGAAGAAGCTTTAAAAAACAAGAAGCTTTAAAAATGAAAGGACAGGTGTGAAAAAATGAAAACGGATAAGAAAAAAATACTTGAGAAAGCCGAATTTTACCGCACGGACATGGTCGGATTTTTAAGGGATATGATAAGAATACCCAGTACATCTTTGAAAGAAGAAAAAGTCGTGAAAAGAATCGTGGAGGAAATGAAGAAAGTCGGATTTGACGATGTGTTCATCGATGATTTCGGAAACGTAATCGGCAGAATCGGGAACGGACCGAAAATCATAGCCATGGATGCTCATATAGATACGGTAGACGTGGGGAATCCCGAGCTGTGGAAAGTAGATCCCTTTGAAGGGAAATACGAAAACGGAATAATATACGGCAGAGGTGCGAGCGATCAGGAAGCCGGAATGGCATCCATGGTTTACGCGGGTAAAATAATAAAGGATCTTGCCCTTGAATCGGATTATACGCTCTACGTCGTGGGTTCGATAATGGAAGAAGACTGTGACGGGTTATGCTGGCAGTACATACTCAGAGAAAATATCATAAAACCGGATGTCGTAGTCATAACCGAGCCTACCAATCTTGGAATATACAGAGGCCACAGGGGAAGGATGGAAATACAGGTTAAGACAACGGGCCTTTCATGCCATGCGAGTGCTCCTGAAAGGGGAGAAAACGCGATTTACAAGATGATGCCCGTGATAAACGGAATCAAGGAGTTAAATGAAAACCTGAAGGACGATGAATTTTTGGGCAAGGGAACAGTAGCCGTAACCCAGATATTTTTCAAATCACCGTCTCAAAATGCCGTGCCCGATGAATGTGTAATACAGCTTGACAGAAGGTTGACGGCGGGAGAGACCAAAGAATCGGCGGTATCTGAAATACAGAAAATACTCGATGACAACGGCGTAGACGCCCGGATAATAATATTGGAATACTCCGAGACCACATACAGGGGGTTGGAATATTCCACTGAAAAGTATTACCCCACATGGGTTTTTGAGGAAACTGCCGAACACGTTCAGAAGGCAAAAAAAACTTATGAAATGCTTTTTGAAGAAAAAGCGAGGGTGGATAAATGGACCTTCAGCACAAACGGCATAGCGACCGCCGGAATGTATGGCATTCCTACAGTGGGTTTCGGACCTGCAAATGAAATATACGCACACAGTCCGGATGACCAATGTCCCGAAACTGATCTGGTCAAGGCTGCGGCATTTTATGCGCTTTTTCCGCTTGTTTATTCGAATGACGACGGTGAATGAAGTTTTACATAAGAAAATATAAAAGGTTCGAAGGGGATACCTGATTTGTCAAAAACACTCAGATTTTCAATGCAAATGGCTATAGCCACTCTTATAAGCAGAGTACTCGGATTGCTGAGGGATGTGCTTTTCGCCAAAGAATTCGGAAGCTCTCCGGAATACGATGCGTACCTTGTGGCCATATTGCTCCCGTTCATCCTGAGGAGAGTGTTTGCCGAAGGGGCACTTTCAACAGCTTTTGTGCCTCTTTACAACAAGAAGTGCATGATAAGCGTCGAAAGAGGGAAAATATTCGCAAATTCTGTCATGACGGTTTTTATTCCGGTTATACTGATGATAATCATAGCCTGCACTTATTTCATGCCTCAGATTGTAATGCTTATGGCTCCGGGGCTGACAGACAACACCAGGGACCTGACAGTATTTTTGGGCAGGATAATATTTCCGTTCATTATATTCATAAGCCTTTGGGCCGTATATGCCGGGATGCTGAACAGCCACGACATATATTTCACACCGGCTTTATCTCCTGCGCTTCACAATATTTTCATAATTATCGGAATATATATGGCGCCTCATTTCGACCCGCCTATTCTGGGGCCGACGATTTTTTTCATACTCGGTGGAGCGGCACAATGGTTCCTGGTGTACGTGTGCAGCAGAAAAATCGGATACAGGATGAGTCCGACGTATGAAAAAGATGACTTAAAGGAATTCTTTCCGATATTTTTCAGCAGTTTCGCCGCGCTTTCCATAACACAGATAAATTCGGTTGTAGATACCAACGTGGTTTCGTCACTCGGCTCGGGAAGTGTTTCGTTGCTTCAATATGCGAACAGATTGTTTCAATTGCCCCTGGGGGTTTTCGCTATATCGGTTTCTACCGTCGCTTTGACACAGCTTTCGAAAAAAGTCGGTGATGAATTCAAATCACATCTCATGGAAGGATTCGAGCGTATGCTTTTCTTCGTACTGCCTGCCACTTTGGGTTTGATATTCATGAGGGAGGATATAATCAGAATACTGTTTCAAAGAGGCGAATTCAGTACTTACGATACTATAATGACATCTGAGATCCTTCTTGGATACGTAATCGGACTGCCTTTTTATTCTCTCTATTCGCTTCTCGCCAAAGCCGAGTATTCACTTGGTAAAATTAAAATCACATTTTTGGCAAGTGTTGTTTCCGTATCCGTAAACGTTTTTCTCGATTTTTACCTCGCTCCCATTCTCGGACCGCTTGGAATAGCGCTTGCCACTTCAATTGCGGGGATATCCGGCTTTGCGGTTTTGCTTATCCATTTGATATCGCTTGGAAGAATTTCGATGTCCAGACTCAATCTGAAGGAATTTATGAAAATATTCGCCGGTACAGCTTCGCTGACTGCTGTCGTGATACTCATGAACGGTTTTTTTGAATATTCTGCCATAAAAGTGGTAATAGAGATACTGCTTTCGGTTGCGGTTTATATAATATCTCTGTACATATTCAGACAGAGGGATATCGTTAAAATTCTTAAGAGAATATTAAAAATATAGTCTGCTTATGTTCGGTTGACATTCCTCAACCGTTAGTGTATAATTCCACGTGAAAGTTGGGAGATCGTCTAATTGGCAGGACAGCGGTCTCTGGAACCGCCGGTGGAGGTTCGAGTCCTCCTCTCCCAGCCATTGAAAAAAGCATCCTTAACGGATGCTTTTTTTTGCGGAATTCGAAAATCGATATCTTAGGCTGGATTTTTCATTTAAATCATCAAGGACACTGTATATTCGACACTCGAATGGAATACGGAACATAAATATTTTATTTTTTATCGGATGAAACTTCCTGCAAATCGGATTTGCCTTCGTTTTCAGAATCGGCCCATTCTTCGAAACCTTTCATGACAAGTTCGTATGTTCGCTGCGATACGTCCGGCAGTTCCCCGCCGAGCTTTTCCCTGACGAATGAAAAACCTTCGTCAACGGCTTTTTTAAGCAGTTCTATTTTCGATGTATCATTTCCTGAAATCGATTTGGCAAAGTCCAGAATTCTGCCGGAAACGGTATCGGCTCCCCATTCTTCGCCGTCTTCTATGCTTTTGGATGCTTCGGCTCTCATTTGTTCCAATTTCTTGTCGTACGATTCTTCGACCTGCATGCCTATAAGCTCTTCGAGTTTTTCAATGAATTCGCTTATCTGACTTTCTATAGAATCCATCATACCGTTCCATGAAAGAGAATTGCTTTCGGCCGCTCCGGTTGTATCAGCATATGGCAAAACCGAAGTTCTGTCTTTTTTACCTGCATTGAGTGAAGAAAGAGAATAGGTCATCTTCTCATATTGAAGCGAAACCATTTCCATCTCCATGCTCGTGTCTTTATATTGCTCTCCGTCTTTTTCCTGAGTTTTTACACTGAATTGCTGTTTTTGATAAGAAAATGCCAGACTGGTATATTCCGCATTTATTCTCATAAAATCGCCTCCTTATTATTATCGGCATATATAACAAAATATTAACCATGATTCGGAGGCATCGCGAATAACACCAAATAAAAAAGCCCCGGGAGGGGCTTCTAAGAAAATAGCTGCAAGTATTTCAACACTTCTTCGCATTTTGTTTTTAAATCATCGAGAGTGCTGTTGTTTTCGATTATACAGTCGATTTTTCTGTTTGCGAATTCGTTGTTCTGGTTTTTTATTATCTTCTCTATTTCTTCTTTTTTTTTTCCGTCTCTCGATTTTATCCTCGTTATCCTGATTTTCTCATCTGCCGTTACCAGCAGTACTTTATCGAGAATCTTATCAAGTTCCATTTCAAAAAGTATGGCAGCCTCAACGAAGGCGATTTTACAGTTTTGAGATTCGAGTAGTTCGAACTCTTTTTTTATCTCGTATACCATTTCGGGTATCATAATTCCGTTCAGCTTTTCCAGCTCTGTTTTGGATGAGAAAACCAGTTTACCCAGCTTTTTTCTGTCCACTTCATTTTTGGTGAATATGCCGATACCGAATGCATTTTTCAGTTTTTTCCTGACATCATCGTGAGTCAGACATAGATGTCCTATAATATCGGCATCTATTACGGTGTAACCGAGATTTCTGAACAAATTGCTTACCGACGTCTTTCCACTGCCAATACCGCCTGTAATGCCTGTTTTTAACATTCGGAATTCACCGTTAACCCGCAATATCTATTTCTTCTATTAGAATCGACGGTGTATAAATACCTTGCGAAAATTCGGGTGCTATCTTCACGTCATTGCCCATTCCGATTATTCTTTTAAAAATATTCAGCAGATTTCCAGCCACGGTTATCTGTTCAACCGGATGTACTATACTTCCGTTTTCCACATAGAATCCTTCGGCGCCGAGTGAAAAATCGCCCGAAACCGGATTGGCTCCCGAATGCATGCCCTGAACATCGGTTATTATAACTCCGTTGCCCAGTGCTTCGGTGAGTTGCTCGAAAGTGCTGTCACCCTTTTCGACGATTATATTTATCGGGGATATGCTTTCTTTCCCCTTGTAAGATCTTCTGAAAGCGTTTCCGGTAGGTGATACGCCATCTTTGACGGCTGTTTTCAATGAATGCAAATAGGTTTTAAGAATACCGTTTTCGACGAGCACTTTGTCTGTTGTAGGCACTCCCTGCGAATCGAAAGGGGTGTTGAACATGCTTCCCTTAAATACGTTTTTATCGTAAATCGTCACTTTTTCGTCGAAAATTTTTTCCCCTATTTTTCCTTTCATGAGAGAGAATCCTTTTTGAACGGATTCAGCTGAAATCATTCGCGTGAACAGTGTCAAAAAGGATGAAAACACGTCCCTCCTGAGCAATGCACGGTATTTCCCGCTGGATATGGATTTTGCACCGAGTTTGCCAAGTGTTTCCTCACAAGCTTTCTTAGCGATCAAGTCAACGGATAACGAATCCGGATTGTCTGTCAGTATGAATGAAAAACCGGTTTTGGTGGCTCCGTTTTCAGATGCCAACGCCATCGCAAATGCGCCTCCGCCTCCGCTTGTATGTGATAATTCTACTCCGTAAGAATTAGAAATATTGGATGTGGAAGAGAAATTCATGTACATGCAATACGGTACCATCTTTATTCTGGGGTCGCTATCGAGAATTTTTCTCTCCAATTCCAACGTATTTTCGATTTTCTTATCGCTGTCCAATTTTTCAAAAAGCATGTCATAATTACCGATTTCGTCATAAGATGCGTTTCCTGTAAAAATATAATCTTTATCCGCATTTTCTATTATGCTCAGATTTTCGAGTGCATCGTCGACTATTTTTACCGCAGTGGTTTTATCATACCTCTCGGTGTAGCTGTAACCGCATTTTCCCTCTTTCAGGACTTTGAAACTCGCACCGCCCGATCCCGCGTCTTTATATCTTTCTATTTCACCTTTTGAAACCGATATTTCAAACTCGTTACTGCTTACGGAAAAAAGTTCGAACTCTTTCAAACCTTTTCTTGCGGCGTAATCGAAAACTTCACTTTTAAATGCTTCGTATTTCATCTGCTTCTCCCCCCCACTACGAGTTCGGAAACTCTTATAGTCGGCTGACCGACATCCGCCGGAATTGAACCGGATATGGAGCCGCACATGCCCTGTCCGCGTCCCAGATCGTTTCCGACCATATCGATTTTTTCGAGAACCTCTATTCCTCTTCCTATGAGCGTGGCGCCCCTGACCGGTGTGGTGATTCTGCCGTTTTCTATCATGTATCCTTCCCTTACGGCGAAGTTGAATTCTCCAGTCGAAGGATCCACCGATCCTCCACCGAGCCGTTTCGCGTACAGCCCCTTTTCCGTGGCGGAGATTATCTCTTCGGGAAGCGATTTCCCGGGAAGTATGAATGTGTTGGTCATCCTTGAAGTGGGGGCGAAAGTATAATCCTGTCTCCTTGAATTGCCTGTGTAATCTGTCCCCATCTTTCTCGCACCCATTCTGTCAACCATATAGCCTTTAAGAATGCCGTTTTCTATCAGTACATTTCTCCTGGTTGCCGTTCCTTCGTCATCTATGTTGGTTGAGCCCCAGGCGTGAGGTATGGTTCCGTCGTCCACAGCTGAAACGAGTTCGGAAGCTACTTTTTGTCCGATTTTTCCGCAGAAAACGGAAGCGCCTTTTGAAACCGATGTGGCTTCCAGTGCATGACCGCATGCCTCGTGGAAAATGACCCCACCAAATTCATTCGAAATCACTACGGGCATTTTCCCCGCCGGAGCATATTCGGCCCTTATCATCCTGTCAGCCTGCCTTGCGGATTCCTTACCGACTTCAAACGGATCTACGAAACTGAAAAACTCATACCCCATAGCCGCCCCCGGTCCGTAAAATCCAGTCTCTTTCTGTCCGTTCATACTTGCAACAGCCGAAACGGCAAGACGAACACGTGTTCTCGTATCATCAGCCAATAAACCATCGGAATTTGCGATCTGTACTTTCTGGACATAGTCGGCAAGTACTATGCTGTTTTCCTTTACAGTTTCTTCGTAAACTTTCAGTCCTTCGAGAGTGTCTTTTATTATTTTGATTTTCAAGTCTTTCGGGTAATCCGAAGGACGAATCACGATGTTATGCCTGTCTTCATTTTTAAATGTTCTCAAATCGATTTTGAAATTCGAATCCGGCAGTCCTTTCAAAGCCGTTCCAACTCTCTTAGCCGCACCGAGTATGGCTTCATCGGAGAAATCATTCGTATAGGCATATACGGATTTGCTGCCTGAAAAACCCCTTATTCCTATACCGCAGGATAAACCCGAAACTACATTTTCGATTTCTGAGTTAGCCACGCTGATATTCGAAGATGTCCTTTCTTCCACGAATATTTCCGCAAAATCTCCACCCAGTTCGATTACCGTAGAAATTGCGTCTTTCAGAATCTTTAAATCAACCATTTCTCTCACCTCCAGAATTTTATTTCGGTTTTATAAGTGCTTTTTATACTTTCTGCTTCCGAAGGACTAAGTCCATCTTGAAATGAGTATATTAAAATTGTGTTGTTGAGCTGTATGGGATCAATATTCGACAAGTTGCCGTTTCTATCCAGAAAACGTTGGTAATCAACTGTACCTGGAATCGGTGTGTATTCGTTGATCTCGGAATTTATCCCAAGTTTTCTGCAGGCATACAACGCTTCAAGTATTTCATCGGATGACTGGCCCGGAAGATTCATAAGTACGAAAGCGGACAATTCCTTTTCGGTGAATCCCACACTTTTCAGTATGTCTACCGCCCGGAAAAAATCTTCGTTGCTCACTTTTCCACCTGTTTCCAACTGCCTTTTGGGATCCATTGTTTCAATCGCTATCTTTATGGATTTGACATTTGCCTGTTTCATCAGCTTTGCGGTTTCGGGAACAAGCAAACGGGCATGAATACCGTTCGGTACATGCAGCTGCACACCTCTTTCGGGAAGCCCGGCGTCTATTATTCCGCGTAGTATTTTATCGAAATGTTTTTCGTGATTTATGAGAATAGCATCGTCAAAAAAAGCCACGTTTTTTTCTTCATAGAGATTTACATATTTCAAGATGGATTTGACCATGGAATCGGGATCCATCTGAATAAACTTCTGTATTATCGGAGTGGCGCAATACGTACAGGCATAAGGACAGCCTAAAGAAGTCAGAAAAACCAGATGACCGGTAGACTTGCCGTAAAGGGAATAATCCGGAGTCAGATCGATCCTGTCAAACTCCGTCTTAATACCTATGCTACTGAGAAATTCAAGTGTTTCATCTATTTTGGATGTGCCGCATATGAAATCAGCGCCGCTTCTTTTTGCATGTTCGGGCATAAGTACCGCGTAATTTCCCCCGAGAAGAACCGGCACATCATTGAAACTTTTTTTGAGTATTTCTATGGCTTTCCAGGGTCCCGGATACCAGTATGTCATCGCTGATGTGACGAATATGTAATCCGGAGTCCAATTCGATTTCTTAAGGTCATTTAATTTTTTTTCGAACACTTCCAGAGGCATCCCGTATCTTTTGAGATTGCGTGGTATATGCTTCATTGAAAGCGGTTTTTGAACTATTTCATCCGGGAATTTTCCGGTACCGTTCCATTTGCTTTTGGCCTTTCTGCCGGTGAATTCCTTAAGATCGTCATCATACCTGTTCAGACAGTCTATCAGTTTTAAATCGTGTCCGTATTCTCTCATATATCTCCCGATTATCAGAAGCCCCAACGGCTTGAGCCAGTAATCAAAAGATGCAACATCGTATATCCAGGGATTTACAAGCAATATCTTCAATTTAATCTACCTCTGTTCTCCCGGTACTCTGTCTATTGTATTCAAAGAGAAGAATCCGACCACCTGCGGATGGAACATCAGTTTAACCGTACCGACAGGTCCGTTTCTCTGTTTGCCTATTATTATTTCGGCTTCGTGAGGATCGTTGAGCATCTGGATTTCCGATTCGTCGGATGAATTTTTCTGCCTGCTGAAATAGGCTTCTCTGTGTATGAATATTACGGTATCGGCATCCTGTTCTATGGCTCCGGATTCTCTCAAATCGGATAATCTGGGTCTCTTGTTGTCCCGTTGCTCCACAGCCCTCGACAGCTGAGAAGCGGCAAGTACCGCCACATCCATTTCTTTTCCGATCAGCTTGAGCGATCTCGATATCTCGGATATTTCCTGTTGTCTGTTCTCGCGGTTGTTTCCACCGTTCATGAGCTGAAGGTAGTCGATGACTATGGCATCAAGACCGTATTCTTTCTTTATTCTCCTGACCTTCGCCCTGAGCGTTCTCGGATCGAGAAGAGAATCGTCGTCTATTATGAGCTGCGCTTTCACGAATTTACTCGCGGCATGCGTAAGTCTGTCCCATTCTTCCTGTGTTATATTGCGTGCTTTACGTATTTTTTCGAATGCCACTCCCGATTCGAGGCTGAGAAGTCTGAGCGCTATCTGTTCTGCGGACATTTCGAGACTGAATACCGCAACTTTCAAATTCTTTTCAAGGGCCATGTTTTTGGCAAGGTGCAGCGCCAGCGCAGATTTTCCCATAGACGGCCTTGCAGCTATTATAACGAGATCGGATCGGTGAAATCCCGTAGTTATTTCATCAAGTGCTTTGTATCCCGTGGACAATCCGCTGACTTCGTTGCTGTCGTTGTTGGTTTTTATGCTTGTGAGCTTTGCGAAAGCGGAGTTTACGGCCTCCCCTATGGTGGAGTATGTTCTGTTTACATATCTTTCACCGATTCCGAGAATGCTTCTTTCTGCCTGGTCGAGTATATCCGTGACATCTTCAAGACTGTAAGCGCTTTCGACGATTTTGCCGCCCGCATTTATCAAATTTCTCAATACCGACTTTTCCCGGACAACACGGGCATATTGAACCGCATGGGCGGATGTCGGTACCGAATCCGCAAGCTGTGCTATGAAAAGATCTCCGCCTACTTTTTCGAGGTCTCCGCCTGATCTCATAACATTACATACGGTTATCACATCGATTGGTTCCGATGAATCGTAAAGTATTTCCATCGCATTGTAGACTTTTTTCAGTGAATCGTTGTAGAAATCCCTTGATTTGAGTATTTCCATTACATCTCCCGTAACCGAAGGATCGAGAAGAATCGATCCCAGTACGGCTTTTTCTGCCTCAATGTCCTGAGGCGGTAATTTCAACGCCAAATCAATCACCTTTGTTATTTTCGATGTTTTTTCGGTAACTTGAGTCTGTACCGAATTTTTTCAACACGAAGATGAGGCATATTCCCGCAAGAATAAGTAGAACACTTATAACCTGTGCGGATCTGAGTTCACCCCAATACAGGCTGTCCAATCTCAGACCTTCGATGAAGAATCTGCCGATTGAATAGAATATGAAATAATAAGCCACTATCTCACCGAATTTTTTACGTTTTTTGCTGAACAGCCAGAAAAGCAACGCGAACACCATCAGATCCCATACGCTCTCGTACAGGAAAGTCGGATGGAAATACTCGTAATTTTCAAATCCCGGCATGCGGAACTGAAATGGTACGTACATTTTCCACGGCAGATCCGTGGGATTTCCATAGGCTTCGTGGTTGAAGAAATTCCCCCATCTGCCTATTGCCTGGCCTAAAGGCAGAAGCAATGCGGCGTAATCGGCACCTTGAAAGAATGTGAAATTGCATTTCTTTTTGAATCTCGTGTATAAAAACAATCCGAACATTGCGCCGATGACTCCCCCATGTATTGCGAGGCCACCATGCCATGTTATAAATATTTCGAGTAAGTTGTCTCTGTACGTTTCCCATGATGAAAACACATAATAAAGTCTTGCCCCCACTATGGCGAACAACACCGAGATTATAACCGCTTCGGCCACCTGTTCTTCGTTAACCCCTTCTTTCGCGGCCAGTCTTCTGCCGATTAAGTAGCAGAGTACTATGCCCGAAGCTATGAGAACACCGTACCAGTTAACCCTTATGCTTCCGATCGAAAACAACATGGGACTGACGTACATTTCGTTGCTGAAATTCGCTTTCAAAAAGAAAAACAGGGCTATAAAAACTGCCGCGGCTATGGCGGCTAACAATACTCTTTTCTTCATGAAAATACCCCCAGGTTATAAATTTCTGTTTCTAAGCTGGCCGCATGCTCCGTCGATATCGGTTCCCTTTTCGATTCTTTCCACTGTTTCAATTCCGAGTCCGTTCATCAATTCCACGAATTCTTTGATTTGCTCTTTTTCTGGCCGCTTGAAGCTGTCTTCCACAGGATTTACCGGTATTACGTTTATATTCGACTTAAGACCTTTTAAAAGCTGTGCGAGTGATTTTGCGTCTTTTTTCGAATCGTTTACCCCGTCAATGAGAATATACTCAAAGGTGACACGGTTTCCCGTGATTTCCTGATATGTCCTTATGGACTGTATGAGTTCTTCAATCGGGTATTTGCCGTTTACGGGCATGAGTAAATCCCTCGTCATATTGTTATGCGCATGAAGCGAAACCGAAAGCGTCACTTCCGGCAATTCGTCAGCCATTCTCTCTATGGCAGGGACTATGCCGCATGTGGATACGCTTATCCGCCTTATTCCGATGCCGAACATTTTTTCGTCGTTCAGAATCAAAATCGACTGTTTGACATTTTCAAAATTCAATAATGGCTCGCCCATTCCCATGAAAACTACATTTCCTACCCGTTCACCGGATATTTTCTGCATTGCGAGTATCTGTCCGGTTATCTCGCCGACGCTGAGATTTCTTTTAAAACCGGATTTTCCGGTGGCGCAGAATTTGCAGCCCATGGCACAACCTACCTGTGAAGATATGCATGCGGTGACCCGCTTTCCGTGGAAAAGCAGTACCGACTCCACGCTGTTGGCATCGTCAAGGGAAAAAAGATATTTCTGTGTCAAATCCCTTTTGGATATTTTTCTCTCGACAAGTTCAGGTATATCGATTTTGTAGACATCTTTCAGATTAGCACGTAATTCTTTGGAAAGATTTGTCATGTTGTCAAAATCGAATTCGTTTTTACTGTAAATCCAGTCACAAATCTGATTTGCCCGGAATTTTTTAATTCCCTTTTCTTCGAAAGAGGAAATCATAGAATTATAACTATAATCGAGTATATTGTTCATCTTGCCACACTCCATCCGTCTGTGTATTTTATTCTGTTCCATGCGGTTACCGATTCGGGAAGCAGGAAAAGATCTTTTTTCAAAGTGTAATTCAGGGTATTTCTCAACACTTCCTCATAGCATCTCTCAAGATTTTTGAGAGACAGTTCTCTCAGTTTCTCCACTCCTTTGAATTTACGGCCCGTTTCTATACCATCGGATATGAATGTAATGTATCCGACGTACGAATTGAAAGGGTATCCTCCGATATGGAAAGAAACCGCTTCTTTTATGCTTTCTATTTCTTCGATTCCGCCGTAATGCTCTCCCAGATAACATGCACTTATCTTGCCGTGCAGCAGAATCGGATTCTTTTTTTCTATTTCCATCAAAGGCAATTCGTATTTTCTTGCGAGTGCCAATAAATCATCTTTCGGCATATCTCTGAACAAATCATGGGCTATAGCCGCAACCGCACACGGACCTTCATCGTATCCATGCATTCTGCAAAGTTTTTGCGAGTATTGCAAAACGCCTTCGGAATGCCGAAGGCGTTTTGAGGTAACTTTATCTTTTAAGATATCTCTTATTTCTTCAACGGCTGTACTGTATTTCAAAGTCCACCTCAATCTCACGGCTGCCATCTATTTCCATGGGTATCACCATTTCCCCCGCCTGAGGCCTGAGGTATTCTACACCATGAACGGTAACTTTCGCATCACGTGGTATTGAAGTTTTAAACCTCACATTTTTATGCTCTTCCGAAAGGTTTTTCAAAGTGAACCTGTAAGACTGATAGATGATTTGGCCAACTGTTTTTGACGAAAGCAGTTCGTATTTCCCCAGTACGTCGCTTGACTTTCCCATATCCAGTTCAAGTGAATCCCCACTGGATTTGTTGGATACATAGTCTTCTCCGAGAAAGACTCTTGTGTTTTTGAAATTCGTGTACAACCTCGCTTTTCCGGCAGGGATTTCCCTCGGCAGTTCCTCTATGAATACGGTTTGAACGAGTGGCGTGAATTCACCGCTGCCTCCACCGTAATAACCGTCGAACATGAATATCTTTTCATATTCGGTTCTGGAAGAATAGAAACCGAAAACTCCGGTTTTATCTTCTTCAAACGCATATCCTCCACCCATGTCGTAGAGTTTATAATTTTCGACCGATGAAGGTGAAGTTGACTTTGAATAAACCGCAGATTCGTCGTACATCATGGCAGATCTTGCCACGTTGCTGAAACCTCCGCCATAATTCGAAACGCTGTTCACATCACCTGAAAAGAGAACCAGATTGTCTGTACTTATCTTTTTGCCTGATTTATTCGTTATGTAAAGATTCCCGAAAATATCGACAGTTTCTTTTCCGTCTATCAGAAAATCGTAATTAACATATCCGGTCAATCCGGTGAAAAGGTACGAGTAATTGAAAGCGGCACTTTTATCGAGGAATCGCATATCCAGATAGCTTTCTTTTCTTTCGTAAATATTATCGAAAACAGGCACTCCGTCAACAGGTTCGAATATGCCGAAATCGGATTTCAGCAAAACCGGAGAAGAGGATATCAGCGTATATTCTTTCACAGTTCCGTCTTCCGACATCCACTTTATCTCACCGCCGATGAGCCTGTCAAGCGTACCCTTGCGGCTGAATGCTTCTTTACCGTAAAAATCGATATTCTGCGGCATCGGATAAGATTGGAAAGAATCGAGTACGATACCGTCCATAACTTCCAGTCTGACATCCATACCGGTTTTCTCAAGGTTATCTCCCTTGAGTGAATATCCGTCGGGATACAGTATCAGGTATTCACCCAAAAAAACTCCGGCTAAAATTATGAATAAAAATAACAAAGAATAAAACTTTTTCATATTTCACCTCACTGTCAAATTGTAATCGTTTGCATGGTATTTGTACGACACGCTTGCGGCGATTAATTCATATTTCCGTGTGCCATAATTCTTTCTCGCTTGTCGAAACAGCAATCGCACCACCATCAAACAACTTGAACAAATCCGATTTGGATTCCACAAGACCTGCGGCTATTAGAGGCGGCATATCATCACCGAAATTGGCCTTCAAATGATCTCTGGCCTTGAAAAAAGAACTTCCGGGCAGAATCTCCAAAAAATCCGGTCTGACATTTTTTATGGTATCGGCAGTTTTTTTAAGGGCATTTGAATCTATAACAAAAGACCTCAACACATTCGGTATGGCATATTTTCTGCAAAGCTCTATCATTTTCGGTTTAACGGTTATTATTCCGTCGACACCGCACAGAGATACGTACCTCAACGCATATTCATCGTTGGATAACCCGTCAACGAAATCTATATCCACGAAAGCCTTCTTGCCTATCTTTCTCAGATGCTTCAGGTTTCCCTGAAGGGATATGAGATCCGTTTTCAAAATGAAAACCGTATTTCCCCCGTAAGTTGCAAGGCAATCCTGGTCCCTTCTGAAATCCCAGACGGCTGCGATTATTTTTGATAAATTCATGCCTCGTATTTCATGAAATTCAAAAATTTACTGCACAGATCCGGATCGAACATCTTTCCGTTGTCGTTTTTTATAACATCAAAAGCTTCTTCAGATGTCATGACCCCCGTGGAAAATTCCGAATCAACCGTATTCAGAGCGTTATCATACCAATTCACTATCGAAAGCACTCTGACCCAATATGGTATTTCCTCGCCTTTAAGCCTGTCCGGAAAACCGTGGCCGTCATATCTTTCATGATGACTCCTGATAAACGGAATAAAATCGTCAAGAACTTCGAGTGTCGAAACGTATACGGAGCCCGTAACCGTATGATCCTGTCCGGTTTCCTCAAAATTTCTGAGCCGTGTCGGAGAGTAAAGCATCAACTGTTCAAGTCCTATTCTTCCAACATCGTGCAGCAACGCATAATGCACAAAAGTTCGTTTTTTCTCCGGATCCAGACCGATATGAATACAGAAATTGGAAAAGATCTCAGCAACTCTCTGGGAATGGCTGTATCCTTTGCCGTCTTCAACTTCCATGAGAACAATGAAAGGTTCGAGTACGGATATCAGTTTTTTTCTCACGGAATAAGGCCAGCAAAACTCACCTATCATGGAACTGTTCAGACTGACCATCCATGAAATCGATATGTTTATATTCCGTGGTTCAAAGCCGTCCGAAATTTCAAAAACTTTTTCACCGTTATGATATCCCTCTATCACGCCGCTTTCCTTAAAATAAAGACGTGTAAGGCATTCTTTTCTTTCAGAAATATCGGGTGTGTAGCTTTCATCGTGTATCAGAATTGATTCAGGCAATTTTATGTATTCGAAAAAAGAATCGAGTATTTTGCTTATTTCTTGTTTCAATTCGTTATCTCCGACTATTAAGACTTTCTGATATTTGTTTTTGTCCATAAACCCTCCTAAAAAGCTTTTATTTAAACCATCCGAATAACTGAATGATAGAATTCTGAAAACCTGTTATAACCGGATCCATTATCAAACTCACAGTTCCGAGTATTATCAAAATCAGTAATAAAAGGATACCATATATTTGATACTGAATTACAATTTTCATGTGTTTTGACGTCATATAAGCCATCCATATTTTGGACGCATCCAAGGGCATTACGGGGAACAGGTTGAATACGCATACCACCAAATTCACAACCATGAAATAGCCCATTAGATCTGCAAAATACATGACCAGAAACGAACTGTTGCTGGCGTTTATGTTGAAAAAATAACTGTACTGGAACAACCTCAGCCCGTAAAATATTATACCGGTTGCGAAAGCCAGTATCAGGTTGAAAAAAGGACCTGCAAGAGCAATAATAAGGATTCCCCAAAACTTGTTTTTAATTCGTATAGGGTTTATCGGTATCGGCCTCGACCACCCGAAACCAAAAAGAAAAAAAACCGTTAAACCAACCGGATCCACGTGTTTAAAAGGGTTTGGGGTATATCTTTTTAACTTTTTCGCAGTATCGTCCCCCATTTTAACTGCTGCATAAGCATGAGCCCATTCATGGAGGCCGAGTGCAAAAAAAACTGCGGGTATTCTGACCAAAGTTTCCCTCAAAAATCTCGTTATATCAAAGTCCACACTGATTACCGTTTTTTAATTTCTTGAGTTTTTGAATTCTTCGTCTATCCTGAAGGACCTTTCGGCTATTTCAAACTTTATCCTGCTTTCATCAAGATTCGGATATTTTCCGAAATAATACAGCCATTCGCCGTCCACCATCGTTGCAAGAACGTCGGAGCTTCTGCCGCTGTATACAAGATGGCTTTCGATATTCTGCGCGGGGTGGTACGATATGTTCTCAAGGTCTATCAAAATGAGATCAGCCTTATATCCCTCTTCAAGTTTTCCCACTTTATCGAATCCGAGTGCTTTCGCACCACATTCCGTTGCGAAATTCAGAGCGGTTTTCGCCGGAATTATTGTCGGTGTTTTTTCGATTCCTTTGTGTATAAGCGAAGACAGCAGCATTTCACGCCATATGTCAAGAGAATTGTTGCTTGCGACACTGTCGGTTCCCAATGCGACAGGTATGTTTTTGTCCATTATTTTCTTTATTGGTGCGAAACCGTTGGCGAGTTTTAAATTTGACGAAGGATTGTGTATCATATATATGCCATTTTCCGCCATCACGTTCATATCTTCTTCGTTTACGTATACGCAATGTACTGCAAGCGTCCTGTTTCTGAAAAGCCCCGTTTCTTCAAGCTGCCGGAACGAATACATATCCGCTTCCCTGGCGGCTTCTTTAAGGTGTATATTCACTATGGCGCCGCGTTCAGAAGCAGCTGCAGCTATTTCCGAAAGATAATCCATGGAACACGTATAAGGAGCATGCGGTCCGAAACCGACTCTTATTCTGTCATTTGCCTTTCCGTGCCATCTTTCAAAGGTATCGACGTTTTCCGCCAGTCTTCCGTTGTCACCTGCGTTGTCGGTCAATCCGCGGGTAATCAGCGCACGCATTCCCGTTTCTTCAACTGTTCTGCATATGGTTGACGTATGAACGTACATGTCGCAGAAACACGTTATGCCGTTTTTTATCATCTCAAGCTGTGAGAGAAGAGATGCCCAGTAAACGTCCTCTTCGCTGAAGAGGTCTTCTCTCGGCAGAATTTGATTGAAAAGCCATTCTTCAAATGAAACATCGTCGGCTACTCCCCGGAGATAAGCCATGCCCGTGTGCGTGTGCGAATTGACCAATCCCGGAGATACGAGAACTTTCCGGTTTTCAAACGACTGGAACGAATCGGCTTCTCTTCCAAGTTCCCAGTCGACTCTACCTTCGCCTATTTTTTCTATGATGCCGTCTACTATGTATATATATCCTTTTTCAATGTATTTATTACCCGTGTAAATAGATACTCCTGTCATCAAAAAGCTGGACATTTTAACCCCTCCCTGAGAAATCCCGCTTCACCCTGAATTCCTCATTGATTTTCATATAACCGTTTTTAATAGCTTTGGCTCCCAATTTTACGTTATTCGCCTGATTTCTCAGTTCTTCCATTTCTTTTCGTGCTATTTCCCTTATTCTGTCTTCTTCAAGACGTATATTATCAACGATTTTCAGGCCGGTTTCACTTAAAACATGGTTTTTAATCTCGTCCTGTATGGATTCGAGCAAATCCTGTCTCAAATCCATGATATCATCTATCTTTTCGATATCATCTCTTTCAATGCAGTTTCTTACCATAACTGTCGTTCTGAGTATTTCTTCAAGTGTTTCGTCGATTTTCATATTCACCAGCTCTTTTTATCTTCCGAACGATGTATATCAATTCAGGAAGAAGTTTTCATCCAAATACGATTTTCGAACCCAAAAGATATTTCATCTCATACTTATCCTTACAAATCCATCCGTATGGTATTCTTTGAAATGATCGTTTGAAAAAAGGTATTTAGTCCCAAATATCTTAGCCAATCTAAAAATCTCTTTATCGGCGTAATCTACGATTTTTACACCGGACCATCGTTTGAATTCGTCGAAACTCCGCTTTTCCCCTTCGGTTAGCTTTCTTCTGAAAGAATTGTCGAAAACCCATATTATCGGGAAAAAGAATTGATTCGATTCTACCGCAAGATACCCGAACAGGGAAAAAACCGAATCCAGCGACGGGTACCCATTATACCATCCCAGATTGCTTCCATCCACTATTATCGGAGATTTTGTTTTTCTGCTTATCAACGCTTTCAAGTACGTATAAGTTGCGAGGTACTCGTTTTTTCTGTATTTAATTGTGACATATTTCGGTCCATACGGTAGAAGCGAAAGACGATTCGCCTCATACCATCTCCAGCTGAATTTCTCCCTGGAACTTTCGTGATTCCTGAAAAAGTTGGAAAAGTCCGGTACTTTCTCTATAAATCTTCCACGTGTATCGGAAAGCGAATGGTTTTTGAGATATTTATCGAGATTGCCTCTGCCTTTTAAGGTCAATTTATTTTCTTTCTTTCCGATCGAAATACTTCTTTTTTTCTCGACGATATCAGATAATGTTGCCTCTCGGGCTATCTTTTTTGGAAAAAGATAATTTCGGGCATATTTTAAATCCACTTCCACAATGCTGCCGTTTTCCCCCAAAATGCTGAAATCTTTCAGGAGATATATCTTTATGCTGGTACTCATATTTATTTCACCTGTTTTCAAAAACCAAAAGCGGCACAAAGATCTCCGATTCCGTCAAACTGCCATGCTTCCCGTGCTGCCGCCTGTCTTCGGTCGTATACTTGTAATTCAGTGAATATCTCGAATGGGCTATGGCAACGTAGTTACCGGTTCTTCTGAGGTTATTCCCGACAATTATACCATTCACACAATTGCTTTCGGAAATCGGACCGAAGAGAGCTTTTTCAACACATTCATCGCGGGTCAGCAGGTGAAATTTTTCACCGTATCTGTCTGAAAAATAATTTTCAAAACCGCTTTTTCCACATACGTTCATGTACACGGTTCTCGAGTCTCCGAAAGGTGGCATGGAAAAATACTCTCTGACCATTTCATCCGAAGTGTTCAGCGTACATTCGTTTTTCCAGGAAGTGTTGATTTGCCCATGGTCTCCGGTAACCATGAAAACGGTGTCGTCGAGAATGGATTTGTCCAGCCGGCATATGACCCTTTCGTAAAGCATTTTTATAAGCAGTTCGATACCGAAACAGTATTCTTCGGAGGAAGTCCCGTAAAGATGTCCGTACATATCGGATAATCCCCAGTAACAAAAGACGAAAAGTTCTCTCCTGCTTTTTCTTATAAGGTTTTTCAACTGCGAAAACATTTCGACAATATCCGAATAGCCCCTTATCGATGAACCCTGATGATGCATCTTTGAAAGGCCGGAGTTTTTGAACGCATTCGATGTGACGGTCCAGGTTTCCACATTTGCATCCGAAAGCCTTTGGAAAATGGTCTTTACCGGCAGGAATTTCGAGGGGTTGAGTCCGTGACTCACAAGTATGTCTCTCGGAAAACCTATGGGCGAAAGGTTGATCATGTTCGCAAACGTGTTGAATCTGTCGAGATACATTATGTATCCGAGCATTCCGTGCTCGACAGGATAAGTGCCCGTAACGAGCGAAGTAAGTGCCGTAGCTGTGGTTGTGGGGAAAGTGCTCGTCAGTTTTTCTCTTCTGAAGTTCTTGAGCACGTTTTTCAATTCTTCTGAATTCTTTTCAATATGCGCGAGATTACCGTAGCCAAGGGCATCTACCACGAAAAGCACCATGTTTTTTCTCACATGGGGAAGTGAATTTATACCGAGAGGTTCATGAACTGGAACAACGTTGAAATTCATCAAAACCGAATTGGCAAGGTTAACAAGTGATTTTCCGTCATAATCGGGGAGCCACAGATCTTTTACGAATCTCTTCAAAACTACCTCCCTTCATCAAACGACTTTGTCTATTTTTATTCTCTTCTCCTCGGATAAGTCTATGTTGATATTGATTCCATTATCTTGGATACGAATTACGGGCCTCGATATCGATCCTTTTTTTACACCTACGACTACCCCTTTTTTTCCGTTGGAAAGTACGAGTTCCGTTCCTACGGGATATATGCCGAACAGTTTTACGAAAGCGCTGACGACTTGAGGGTCGAACATCTTTTTCGATTCCTTTATTATGTAGCTGACTGTCGAATACGGTGTCCAGGCGCTTTTATAAGGCCTTACAGTGGTAAGTGCGTCATATACGTCGGCGACCGACATTATTCTACCCACCAACGGAATATCGGAGCCGCCAAGACCCGTGTTATAACCTTTGCCGTCGTATTTTTCATGATGACAGAGTATGCAGTTCAATATGGTTTCGTCCTCAATTCCCGAAAATGATGCGATGCTGTGCCCGTATTTAGGATGCTTTTTTATTATGTTGAATTCTATGTCGGCCAATTTTTCACGACTTAAAAGTATTTCCGCGGGTATCCAGAGTTTGCCCATATCATGTAACAATCCACCGGTGGCTATCTTGTGAAGAATGGGATCGTTTTTGTCGAAAAACTCCATTGCTATCATCGTGGATATTATGGAAACGTTCACCTGATGGGTAAACGTGTATTCGTCGAAGCTCTTCAGTTTTGCAAGTGCCGGTGCGAGGTATTCCCCAAAGTTATCCACAATCGTTTTGGTGATATTCGATGCTATCATTTCGGTGGCGGGAATGTCTATGCGTCCGTCTTTCTGTATTTTCTCCGATACCAATTCCAGATCATTCTCAAACTGTTTTATTGTCTCATCTTTAAAAATCGGATTCAATTCTTCTTTGAAGGCGTCTGCCACCCAAACCGAAACCCATTTTATACCCCTGAGTCTGAGTCTTTCCCTCAAGTCACCGGATACGATTTCTCCCTTTGTGACTATAACATCATCGGTTTTGTTGCCGAGAATGGTTTCATAAACCATATCCCCTTCATTCAGTTGTTCCGTCATCACCCATTTTATCAAGTCCGATCACTCCAGATATGAAAAGCTGCTCTTCTTTTTCCAATTCGATTTCACCTGTGGATGTCAGAATTATAGGACGTCCGACAGAATTCTCACCACGTGATATCACTTTTCCTATCACTCCGTTGCTTAATTTTAATATCGTGCCGGTGGGATAAAGCCCTGAAATTTCCACAAAAGAATGCACGATTTCGGGGTCAAATATTTTATTGGTATTTGATACTATCCATTTCAAAGCCTGATAAGGAGTCATGAGAGGTTTTCTTTTAACGGAGGTTATAAGCGTGTCGTAAGAATCGGCCACCGCAATTATCCGAGAGTAAAAACTTATTTTCTTGCCTCTGAGCTTAAATGGAAAACCTTCTCCATCATACCTTTCATGATGTTCGAGTATTGCCTGCTCTACTTCCCTGTCGAGGAATTTACTGTCAATTTCTTTTATGGTTTTCACCGAAAATATCGGATGAAGCTTCAACCTGCTGTTGTAATCTTTCGAATATTGTTTTTGTATATCCTCAATTTCGTAGAGATTTTTACTTTCACCCTGAGCATAGACCAAACCGATATCGTGCAGCAGTGCAGCTTTGGTTATCTGTATCAAATGATGCCAGGGCTGATTGAGGTAGTGGGCTATGTTGGCGGCCATTATTGCGGTATTCAAACCATGTTTTATGATGAAACCCGGTGTGACTTCCGTCATGAAATTGAGTACGTAAGATTTGGTCTTTATTACTTCGTTGACCAAATCGTTGCATAAATTCACGATTTCCTGTTCCTTTATCTTTCCCGAATTGATAAGTTCTTCCGCTATATTCTGGAAATCGCTTATTGATTTGTGGTAAGTTTCATCGGAAAAGAAAAGCGGCAGTTCCGGTGCGAGAATTCCGTCGGAAATTGCCGATATCTCTTCTTCGACTTCGAGTACCATGTCTTCTGAAATATCCCCGCTGGGACTAGCTTTCACGGGGACATAAGTCACATTGTGCTTTTTCAGAAAGCTGATTGTCTTGGAATCGAGAATCGAAGAATTGTGAACGAGCAACACAAAACTGTTCGGATCAAAAATATCGTCGCCGCATATCTCGCCCGGTTTCAATTCATCGATATTCTTCCAATTGACTTTCATAGTCATATGCCCCTTTCGAGAGCCTTTCCCAGCTTATTGGAACCTTTCATCGCGTTTGGAACGATAAGACTGTATATCCAATCTTTTGAAAAATACTTTCCAAGAGAATCCAAAAGCGATTTTCTGCTGACTTTCTCAATTTTCTCTTCGATTTCATCCACTTTCAACGGCCTGCCAAAAGCCAAACCGATGTCGAGATTTCTCATCATCGATGAATACGTGCTCTCCGTAGATAACAACAGTTTACCTTTCAGCCTTTCCTTGCCGTATTCCAGTTCTTCGTCGGTTACACCGTTTTCGAGAAGTGAAATTATCTGTGATTTCAGCTCATCGATAAGTAAAAATATTTTTTCTTCGGAAGTGGCCGCATAAATATAAAACAAACCGCCTTCCGGATATCCGATCATTCCGGTATCGATCGAATAAACCAGACCGAGTTCGTCGCGTATTCTGTTGAAAAGTCTTGAACTCATGCCACCACTCAATATGGTGTTGAGAACTTGCAGCGAGTCGAAATATTCATTTTTGCGTCCCGGTGATTCGACACTCATCACAAACTGAATCTGCTGGATGTCGGCTCTGCTTTCCATCGTGAGCTTTCTTTCAGGGGAATAGATTATCCGGGGTCTTTTTTCATCAAAATATCCGTGACTTATACCCTGAAATTTATCGATTATCCCTTCATCAAAATTCCCGGCAATGGATAGACATGTGTTCGATGACACATAATTTTTAGTGAAGAATTCTTCAAGTGCCTTTCTGTCTATGTTGCCCACGGTCTCGTCGGTTCCAAGGACCGGATTCGCGTACTCGCAACCGCTCCATACATTTGAAAATAAGTTTTCATATGCTTTGTCGAGCGGATCGTCTTCGGCTGCGGAAATTTCTTCCATAATAACCTGTTTCTCAAGCAAAACCTGTTCTTCCGGGAAAACCGCGGAAGAACAAATGTCCATCAAAATATCTGCTGCAATTTCAAAATGAGAATCCGGAATTCGTGCAAAATAAACGGTACTCTCTTTGCCCGTGAACGCGTTAAGCGTTCCTCCGACTTTCTCTATCGGTTCTTTTATCTGAAACGCATTTCTCGTTTTAGTGCCTTTAAAAACCATATGCTCTATATAATGGGCGATTCCGCCAATTTCTTCGCTTTCGCTCGCAGCACCGGTTCTGATAGCAACACCCATACTCACCGACCTTACCCCCTGCATCGGCTGAAGGTATATTTCCAAACCGTTGGGCAAGGTTTTTTTCAGGACTCCGGTCTGTGACACATGATCACTTCCCGTTTTCTCTGTCTTTACTTCGGTCATTTCTTGGGCTTCTTCTTGGTCTTCTGTCAGAACCTTCCTTCTTGTCAGGTTTTTCTTCCGCACCCTTCTGCCTGAGTTCGAATTTGCCGTCGGATTCGACCTTGCCCACGACTATTTCAATTCTGTCACCGATTTTCATAGTCTGAGAGGGATCCTTTACGAAACCTACCATATTCGATACGTGGAGCAGTCCGACTTTTCCCGGAGCAAGTTCTACAAATACACCGTATTTTTCGAGTCTGGTTATTTTTCCGTTATATTCTTCACCGGCTTCGATTCTCCTGACAATCCCTTCGACGTAAGCCCTTGCAAGCATAGCCTTTTCCGCATTTTCACCGGAAATGTAAACCATGCCTGTCTCGTCTTCCACATCCAGGTCCACACCGTAATCCTTGACTATTCCCTTTATGGTTTTTCCGCCGGGGCCTATGAGATCGCCGATTGAATTCAACGGGATCTGAATCTTCAGCATAACAGGTGCGTAAGGAGACATTTCCGAATTTGGCTGTGCTATGGTGTCGTACATAAGATTCAATATATGAAGTCTTGCATCTTTTGCCTGCTGCAATGCCTTTGCCATTATTTCCTGGCTAATTCCGCTGACTTTGACATCCATTTGGAATCCGGTTATTCCGTCTCTGGTTCCCGCCACTTTAAAGTCCATGTCGCCAAGATGATCTTCCATGCCGAGTATGTCGGTCAGCACTTCTACACCATCGGCTTCGAGAATCATACCCATTGCCACACCGGCAACATGCTTGCTTACGGGGACGCCCGCATTCATAAGCGCCATTGAACCGGAACATATGGTTGCCATAGAAGATGAACCGTTGGATTCGAGTATTTCCGAAACCACCCTTATGGCATAGGGGAATTCGACATTATCCGGAATTATGAATTTGACAGACCTTTCGGCAAGATGTCCGTGACCGACTTCTCTCCGGCTGATGCCTCTCTGGGGTTTGACTTCTCCAACGGAAAAACCGGGGAAATTATAATGCAGCATAAAATGCTTGTCGCTCTGCTCGTATATGGTATCTATGAACTGTACGTCTTTTTTGCTTCCGAGCGTCACTATACCGAGACTCTGAGTTTCTCCTCTGGTGAAAAGTGCCGATCCGTGTGCTCTTGGGAGCAATCCGGTCTCGCATACTATTTTTCTTACATCCGTCGGACTTCTTCCATCTGATCTCTTTTTGTCTTCGATTATCGATCTTCTCATCGTGTGCTTCAACGTGTCTTCGAACAACGCGTTTACCAGCATGGATTTTTCGGAAATTTCTTCATCGGTCGCTTTTTCGAAAAACCTGGAAATAACTTCGTCCTTGTAATCGGAAATTGCCTTTTCAGTGGCTTTTTTGCCTTCGGTGAAAAGACATTTTTTCAAAGTTTCCAAATCGATTATAGAGTTGAATATTTCTCTGTCTTCGTCGGAAAGGTAAGGAACTTCAAACTCCATCTTTTCCGGCAGATCGATATCGCCAAGAATTTCTTCCTGAAATTCACACATCTTTTTTATGACCTCGTGTGCCGCGGCGAGTGCTTCGAGCATTATCTCTTCGGATACTTCTTTGGCTTCGCCTTCAACCATCACAATTGCCTCTTTGGAACCGGCAACGGTGAGATCAATCGCACTTTCCTCAAGCTGTTCGGCCGAAGGGAATACGACAGGTTTTCCGTCGATATGTGCAACTCTCACGCCCGCAACGCATCCGTCAAAAGGTATATGTGAAAAATTCAGTGCCATCGAAGCACCCATAATTCCCAGTACATCAGCCGGATTGTCTTCGTCCAGAGAAAACACGGTGGCTATCACCTGGACTTCGTTGGAAAAGCCTTCGGGGAACAACGGGCGTATAGGCCTGTCTATCTGCCTTGCGGCCAGTATTGATGTGTCACCGGGTCTGCCTTCTCTCTTGAGGAAACCTCCGGGTATTTTTCCTGCTGAATAATATTTTTCCATGAATTCAACAGTAAGGGGCAGAAAATCTCCGCCTTTGGAGCTTTTTGTTGCGTTTGCAACGACAAGAACGACAGTATCCCCCATTCTTACGTATGCGCTTCCTGCGGATTGTTTTGCGAGTTTTCCGGTTTCCACCGTCAATTCTCTGCCGCAAATTTCTGTTTTCCATTGTTTAAATGCCACTTAATACAACTCCTTTCGAAACTTTCATATCATTATACTTATGAAAAAAACCGATTCATCGGGTCCTTCTATAAGTTCAGCGTCACTGCTTATATTACATTTATCCTGATCTTGAATTCGGTGCTGTAGGATCCCATCGGATCCAGCTTGAATCTCCATATCGGTGTTATGCTTGAAGACTGGTAAACCCTCTCATATCCCGCTTCTGAATACGAAACGGTGTAAACCGGGAAAAACCAGAATTCGATTTCCCTGTCGGGCTGGAATAGTATATCCACGCCTTCATATTCGCTTTTCGCACCGAAGAAGCCCGCCTTGACTTTACCCGATTCTCCCAGGGTTTTCTTTTCGAATTCGGGGCAATAGAAATACCTGTCGTTGGTATTCGGTGCCAGAAGATTCACGTTGTACTCGCATCCGAATATCACGGGTATGTATTCGTTGGATTCGTTCACGATAGTATGAGTGACGAATATGCCGTCATCCTCTATCTGAAGGGTTTTCTCGACTTTAACAGGCAGCCAGAGAGAACCATGCCAAATATGCCCTTTCCGCCAGAGTCTGACTTCGCCCGTGTCACGTGCGGTAACCTGGTACTCGTAAGGTTGATTTATAAAATCGCCTTGCTCCGGATACCTGCTCCTCGAATATTTCTCGAGATCATTCCATTCACCGAAGAAGTGGTCAATCATACCATATCTTTCATACCAATCGTAGTTGAGATATTTTTCCAGTCCCTTTTCTTTCGTCAAAAACGCTCCGCTGCCGCCCTCTTCCGCCGTGGTTGCATTTGTCATCGCTTCATGGTAAGGTTCGTATCGTCTTGTGAGGTTGTTGGCGAGATTTATATTCCTGTCCTTGACTGAGAATTCAAAAATCCTGCCGCCTTTTGCAGGCGATATTCCCATGGTGAATTTTTCGGTACTGACCATTATCTCGTCGTTTCCGTCTATGTCTATATCGGTTTCCGTGACTTCTATGAAATTCTGTCCTTTGTGTTTTATAACATCTATTTTCTTTTCGGCTTCTATTAAATTCTCGTAAACCGCGTGTCTGAGGTTCGGCAGATAAAGTCCGCCGAAAACTCCGTGCCAATAGGCGTCATTTGCCTGACTTTTCCATATACTGTTGAGTATTCCGACAGGCATTCCTTCCTCGTACTTGCTTCTGATATCGAGCATTTTTTTGTGCATGAAATTGGATTCCGTATATTTTTCGAGGAAAGTCCTCCAGAAGCCCGTCTTCATGAACATCGAATATCTATCCCAATTCCCTTCGGCTTTCAATTCTTTTTCGAGCCTTTCAAAATGAGTTCTGGCACGGCTTGGCAAGGCCCAGTTCATCATTTCGAAATAAGAAGAAGTCGGAATATAAGTTCTGCCTAGCGCCTTGCAGGAAGTTGAATATTCATCAAACGTAACGGTGTTAAGCCATTCCGAATTTTCTTCCAGCAATTCGAAAAATCGATCAAGCCAGCCATCCTTGAAAACCCTTTCGTACGTACCCGGCCAAACCCCGAATTTCTCACCGTCATCGAACATGAGATACATATTATCCCCCGATTCGGAAGCTCTTTCTTTTAGATATTCGATGGTTTTTTCGGCATCGTCAAAGGGAACAAGATATCTCAGCTTTTCATTTATCGGGAAAATTTTAATAGATTTCCCCTGATCTTCGGTGACATAATATCCGTTGAGCTCGTCATCATAATGACCGGCATTTTTGAAATGACTGTCATCCAGTGCCACGTATTCGACACCGGCTTTGGCAAGGGTGGAAGAAAGCTGAGGTTCCCAAACTCTCTCCGCCAACCACAATCCCTTAGGTTTGAAATCGAGTGTGTTTTCGATGAAGTCGGACAATTTCTTAATCTGTCCCATCCTGTCACTCTCGGGAATCACGGGCAAAATAGGCTCATAATAACCCCCGGTGAAAATTTCCAGCTGGCCTTTGGATATCATTTCTTTGAGCGTATCGAAAAAATCCGGATACCTTTTGTAAATCCACTCCAATAAAAAACCGCTGAAATGAATATTCACTTTTACCTTGGGATACTTTCTCAAAGTATCGATAAAAGGTTTATAGGATTTCTTAAAAGCGTCTTCAATTACGAAATCGAAGTTCCCTACGGGCTGATGATTGTGGATTCCGATAAGAAAGTTTATTTTCCTCATATTATCCTCCTCGCGCCAAATTATTTTTTGAACTTTATGTCATATCCGTTTGGATCTTTTCTGCTGAATTCGATATTAATTTTTTTATTGCTCACGGATTCCATATCTTCCCGCCATTCCTTGCTCATAAACCCGGAAAGACTCCAGTGAACGTTTATTTCGACTTCTGTGATATCGGTCATATTCGCTGCCGTACTCATCTCCGAAGATATCATTTTCAGAATACGTTTCGGAGCCAGAACTAATCCGTCGCCTTTGCAAACGGGACAATCTTCAAATAAAAGTTCTTCAAGAGGAGGCGATGATCTTTTTCGAGTCATTTCGACCAAACCCAGTTTCGTGAAACCCATGATGGCTGTCTTGGCTTTGTCTTTTTTGAACTCCTCTTCAAGAACTTTAAGGACGGTTAAATTGTCGTTTTCCTCTTCCATATCTATGAAATCGACTATTATGATTCCGCTTAGATTTCTCAACCTCACCTGCCTGACAACTTCTTTGGCTGCCTGGACATTGGTTTCAAGGGCCATATCTCTGCTCTTGGACTTGTTGACGTTGCTGCCGGAATTTATGTCTATTATGGTGAATGCCTCTGTTCTGTCCACCACGAGACTACCGCCGCATTCAAGCTCTATAGTCCTCTTGTAGAGATCTTCCAATTGAGAATTGACTTTATACACTTCAAATATATCTTCATTCCAGTATCTTAGTTTGCCTTTTACCGTTTTTTTCTCAAAATTACCGAGAATTTTCTCAAGCCTTGAATGCAGGTCACGGGAATTGGTTATCACCTCATCAACCGTTGAATCGTATTTTTCCCTCATTATGTGTTCGAGTATATCCGATTCCGTGTAGAGTTCCCTCGGTTTTTTGAATCGCTGGAAATTTTTGAAAACTTCATTCCATTTCACTTTCAGTGTTTCAAATTCTTCTTTGATTATCTGAAGATCTATATTCTTCGCCACGGTTCTGACTATTACGCCGTCATCCGTAACGAGTTCGGACATGAAATCGTGCAGCCTTTTTCTCTCCGCTGGATTCTCGATTTTTTTCGAAACGCCTATGTTTGCCGAATAAGGCATGTAGACTATATACCTGCCGGCTATTCCTATATTCGTCGTAACCTGGGGTCCTTTGCTTCCTATCGGATCTTTTTTAACCTGAACTATTATCTTGTCGCCTTTTTCAAGCAACACTTCTCCCTTATCCGTCTTCTTGAGTTTCCGTATACCTTTCACGAGGTCTTTGTTCCTGAGAAATGCGTTCTTTGATTTTCCTATGTTGACAAAAGACGCATCCAGACTCGAAACGGGATTTTCAACTTTTCCGAGGAAAATATTTCCGGTTATGCTTTCGTTATCCATCTCTTCAAGGTGAAGCTCAACAAGCCTGTCACCTTCCATTACCGCCATCATTATCTCGTCTTCTATCATTCCTATAAGTATTCTCTTAATCAAAGGGTTGGATATTACTATAAAAACTCACCTCTATTCGATATAATCGATTGTTCATAGCCTATTATATCGCAAATTAAAGAATATTGGACATAAAATTAAGAATAAAAAAACGGGGTTCACAAATGAACCCCGTTTTTTCAATAAAATTTATACTTCAAATTCAATTAATCCTATAGTGCCGTTCTTTCTCTTGTAAATCAGATTAATTTCGTCGGTTTCGTCTCTTTTAAAAACGAAGAAATTGTGTCCGAGCATTTCAAGTTGCAACTTCGCCTCTTCAAGATCCATAGGTCTGAGGAAAAATCTCTTACTCCTTGCAATTTCCATATTCTCCTCTTCCTCTTCCCTTTCAGATTCCTGACCTTCAACCAAATCGATTACGGTACTTTTGTGCCCTACTTTATGCCTCGCAATCTTTTTCTGTTTGTATTTCTGCATCTTTTTTTCCAAGGCGTCTACAGTCGCATCAACCGTGACGTAAACATCTTCCGAGGAACATTCCGTTCTTGCAACACCTCCCCTGATGTGCAGGGTAATTTCTGTGTCGAAACGGCTCTTCTCCCTTTCGATTTTCACTTCCAAACTCACGTGGTCACCTTCGGGTGCTACTTTTTCGAGTTTCTGGGTTTTTTTGTCCAGGTACTCTTTCAAAGAATCACTGGCGTTAAAACCTCTTGTTATTAGTCTGTAGTCCATACAAACACCTCTTTTCAAGGGTTTAGAAGGATTCACATCCCATACGGGAATGCCCTTCATTCTATATTTTACGGATATTTCAAGGTTAATTATTCCACCCTTCAATCCGTTTGAAAATCATAATTGCATCACGTCTATCAAAGGTTTGCCCTTTATTATCGTTTCAAGAGCTTTCAACAAATCTGACGAGTTTAGAGAACGTCTTATTCCATTGCAGTTCATCACCACCGCCAAAACATTTACTTTGTTCAAACTGTTTATAACGATGCCATTTCTGGTTAACTTTCTATAACTTCTGAAATCAAGATGCAACATCGCCCCGTCTTTGACTACTAAAATAAATTTTCTTCCCAAACTGAGTAGCCTGTCGCAAATCTTCGCGGTCACAGCACCGTTGTTGAAAAGGATATCGCCGTCGCATAAACCGGAACATATCGAATCCGATTCAATAAGACTGCTTTCGTTCATTTCGATTATATCACCATTTCTTATCAAAATAGTCTTATTTTTCTTTTTCATCGCATCCTTCAGCATTGCTGCGATCGAATCATCACAGATGTCCAATTCGTATTTCTCGACTTCGAATGCGGTTTTTTGTGCTATGGACTGAACGTCGCCTTCAACTTCCGCACCCGTAACTATGACTACATAATCGCAGAATTCCGAAGAGGAATGGCTGCTTCTGTTCAATGCACCGTCTATTATCACATTTGAACAATAACCGCTGTTAAGGCATAGATTCGCGATCTCTTTCATCTTTTCCATGCTTCCGGGATTAATCAGCTGAATACTGGTATCTTCCGTAGCCTTCGCCAGGAACAATTTACCGCCCGCAGAATCCGAATAGCTTTCAATAACCTCTAAAAAGCTGTCTATTGAAAGCAGGCGGTCGGAAGTAACCGCATAATTACCCTTGGGCAATACTATGGAAGGTTTTGGGGTTTTTTCTAAAATATCTTCTTTTTCTCCATCCCTTCCTATACTCATTATTAAAAAATATCTTTCTACTTTCGCGAGTTGCTTGATAAGCATATTTAAAAATGTGGTTTTGCCGACATTTTTATTCAAACCTACAATCGATACAACTTTCCCTTCGGGTAAGTTTTCAGCCAGTTCCTTCAGCATGGACAATGAATCTTTCAATGATCTTTTTTCCAATCGGTAGCTCTTTTCAACCTCTTGGTATCCGAGGGGATGAGACACTTTCTGTCACCGGTCAGCATGCTGGCAACCCCGTCCCTGCTCTTCTTGTTTTCTTCGAGAATACCCTTCGGGTTTGCTTTGGCACTGTAATTCTTCGGCTCTTCGTAAACGAACAACCCACCTTCGTAATTTCTGAGAATTACCTTGTTCTCACCGATTGAAAGCAGATACTGGGGCATGACCGGAATCTTTCCCCCGCCATGCGGTGCGTCGATTACATAAGTCGGAACTGAGAAGCCTGATGTATGGCCTCTGAGATATTCCATTATTTCAAGGCCCTTTGCAACGGTGGTTCGGAAATGTGACAGACCCTGTGACAAGTCGCATTGATATATGTAATACGGTCTTACCCTGTTCTTGACGAGTATCTGTACGAGCTTTTTCATGATTTCGGGATGGTCGTTCACACCGCAGAGCAATACCGACTGGTTTCCGAGAGGTATTCCGGCATCGGCGAGTTTTCTGAGTGCGAGTTCGGAATCGGGAGTCATCTCGTTTGGATGGTTGAAATGCGTGTTGAGCCATATCGGTTGATATTTCCTGAGCATCGCTATCAATTCGTCGTCGATTCTTTGCGGTAAAACCACCGGAACTCTTGAACCAATTCTGACTATCTCCACACTCGGAACGGCTTTTATCTTCGCGATAATTCTTTCAAGATGTTCGGTAGGCAAAGTCAACGGATCGCCACCGGAAATCAGAACATCTCTTACCTCGGTATGCGATTTCAGGTATTCCACGGCCTTGTCAACGTAATCCAATGGCATCGCCTTGTCCAGTTCGCCGGCTTTTCTCCTTCGCGTGCAATGTCTGCAATACATGGAACACATATCGGTTACCAGCAAAAGCACTCTGTCCGGATATCGGTGTGTGAGCCCCGGAGTCGGAGAATCTATGTCCTCGTGAAGCGGATCGAGCATATCTTCGGGAGCAACTTCGAGTTCTTTAACCGTGGGAATGGCCTGTTTTCTTATGGGATCGTCGGGATCATCCTGATTTATGAGGGTGATGTAGTAAGGAGTTATCGCCATTCTCAAAAATTCAAGACTGTGTTCTACCCCTCGTTTCTCATGGTCGGAAAGGGGTATGACCTCCTCGAGGGTGTTTACGTCCATGATTCTGTTTTTCAGCTGCCAGCGCCAATCGTTCCACTCTTCAGGACTGACATCTTTCCAGAGTTTGAATTCCCTGTAGTCTTTCAATTTTCGTACCTCCAAAAAAAATATTAAACTGATAATACCTTATTATACCTCAACAAACCATATAAACTCCGATTGGTCCTATAAACCCATTTGTAAAAGTATTATAAATGGTATAATTTTCACGCGTTTGACCGTTAAAATATGTAATTTAGTGAAATTAATAAAAATACCGATTTAGGAGGAATAATATGTCGAGAAGCATGATAGCTCCCTGTAAATATGTTCAGGGAAACGGGGAATTGGGTAATATCGGAGTACATCTTGAGAAAATCGGAAAATCTTTCTTTTTTATAGCGAGTAAATCCGGTATCGAACGTACCCGAGACAGAATCGAAAAGAGCTTTAAAGATGGTGCTTGCAGATTGGTATTTGAAGTATTCGGCGGCGAATCGACAAGAGAAGAGATAGAAAGGCTGAGAGACATATTCAAACATAACGGTTGTGATACCGTGGTGGGTATAGGAGGCGGAAAGATAATCGATACCGCAAAGGCAATAAGCTATTATGAGGACGTACCTGTTGCCATAGTACCTACTATAGCATCCACCGACGCGCCGTGCAGTGCGATTTCCATAATATACACCACTGAGGGTGTATTCAGCGAGATACTGATGCTGAAGCGAAATCCGGATCTGGTGCTCGTAGATTCGGGAGTAATAGCCTGTGCGCCGGCACGTTTGCTCGTATCCGGCATGGGAGATGCCCTCGCCACTTATTTTGAGGCGAGAGCGTGTTTGCGTTCCGGTGCCGATAGCATGGCTGGTTCAAAGCCAACTCTGGCTGCGATTTCTCTGGCGAAACTTTGCTATGACATTTTGCTTGAAGACGGGCTGAAGGCGGTTACGGCGGTTAAAAACAAATCGGTGACTCAAGCCGTCGAAAACATAATCGAGGCGAATACTTATCTGAGCGGATTGGGTTTTGAAAGCGGCGGGCTGGCTGCGGCCCATTCCGTACACAACGGTCTGACCGTACTTAAAGAATGCAGGGAAATGTACCACGGCGAGAAGGTGGCTTTCGGCACATTGGTGCAGCTTGTACTTGAAAATGCTTCGAAACAGGAAATTGAAACTGTTGTTAAATTCTGTCTGGAAGTTGGTTTGCCTGTAAAACTGGAAGACCTTGGGATTAAAGAGTTCGATGACGAAGATATTCTAAACGTAGCACGGGCTGCATGCGCTGAAGGAGAGACGATTCACAACATGCCTTTCGCAATAACTCCCCAGGATGTCCGTGCGGCAATTCTGACTGCGGATTCTTTGGGCAGGATGTATTCGAAATAAACGGATCATGATTGCTTAAACTATTACGGATAAAATTCATAAAGATATTTTTGCCGGGTCAAGATTCCGTCGCGCTAAAGCTTAAGAGTAAGTAATTTGAACCGTGAACATGTCAAAAAATATTTTTATGGTTCTCGGAAACGCCCGGCACGAATGTGACCCGTAGGTCGGAAGTTCCGGGCATACCCTGTTTGCATATCCGTGACAGATTATTATCTGAAAATCTGTTAAAAACAAAAAATACCGTATACCGAACAACGACGCGAAAAAAGGGCCACTCAACATATGGGTGGCCCTCTATCCGGTAATCTGTCTGTAATTTTTATAATTCTGTCAATGCTTATGCGGCCGGTAACTTATTCTGAAACCTATGAACATCAATATTATCATCCCGACAAAAAATACCAGTACTCCCCAGGTACTCATCTGTATGGAAACGAGATTGCCGTTTGCCGAATTGTTCAGACTGCCGAAAGTTCCGGATGTCAGTTTAAGCAGACCGTAAACTCCGAGAAACATTATTATCATGGCTCCTGATATGATGGATATGAAAACCATGGTTTTTTCCTGTGAGATTATCGCGAGTAGCCCGATTATAAGTCCTAAGATTCCTATAAAAGCATAATATACCCAATCCGGCAGTTGATAATTCGGGAAATTGGTGGTCAGAAAATTAGTCAGACTCGGGAATAATATTTTCCAAAGCCACATCCCGATGAAAGCCCCAAATATGAACCCACCTACAAAGAAAACGAATTTGAATATGGAGTAAACTATTGCCGCAACGACCAATCCGGTGAGTATTTGAAAAAATATTTCCGAAGACGGGTTGTTGCTTATGTAATCTCCTATAAACTGTACCTGCAGTAAAAGCGGAAAAATGAGAAACATTCCCGCAAAAAATCCTATTGTGGAAACTACGATCTTTGGAAACCATCTGCTTCCGAAAAGCAAAGCAATCGCTGCAGGCAACGATATATACCAATAGTTTATCAACACTGAAAACATGGGATAGAAACCCTCGAAACTTATGTTGTTCATATTCCGCCTCCGATTTCAGTCAATCAATAAGCTTGAATATCCAACCACATGAGAAAAATCACCGCTCATCTGTCCGCTGGTCAAATGCTTCAACAATACCGGATTACCGAGTTTTGCCCTGAGCAGTGATGCCACAGGACCGAATCCGCACATGGAGATATTCTTTTCCGTGATTACGGAATAAAGTCTTTCAACATTGTTGTTTAAAATCGCATCAATGACTTCTTTGTCTTTTTTCTGCGTGATCTCTTCGGTTTCGAAGTGATTCAAATCCGTAGAGGCTATGAAGAGACATTTTTTTATATCTTTTATTTTTTCGAAAACGCTTGCTATTTCTTCCGCCGTCTCTCTTCTCTGGTCCATCATGGAAATTGGCAGGATTTTGAAAGAATTTCCGAATACGAATTGCAACAACGGTATATGCACTTCTATCGAGTGCTCACCTATGTGAGCCTTGTAATTGGAATTCGCGTAATCGTAGCTTTTCAGAAATTCATATGCGAGCTCTTCGTCGACTTCGGCATTTCCAAAAGGTGTTTCCCAGCTCCCTTTATCCCATACGCTTACCGGCATCCCCATGCCGGTATGGGAAGGGCCAATTATCACCACAGTTTCCGGTAATCCTTTCTTTGCTGCCTCTCTGAGTCCCCAGGCAGCAACCGGACCACTGTAAACGTATCCGGCATGCGGCAGTATCAATCCGTAACTTCTGCTCAAGTTTGTTTCAGGTACGGGAGGGATTTCTCCAGGACCCTGACTGTGACTGAAAATCTGCCCGATTTGATTCCTCAACCCCAACGAATTGTCCTGATAAAAAATACCGGATACTGCTGGCTTTCGAATCAAAACTATCTCCTCCTAAGAATCAATTGAAAATACATTTCTTTTAAATTATATCACAATATTATTTTTCGTATTGTCTTTATGAATTTCGATTGCTTTTTTTGATGTACAATTTAGTAAAATAATCAGGAACGCAATCACTATATGGAGGCAGCGAATTGTTCTTAAAAACAAAAAGAGATTTGACGGTTTTTTACAGGAACGGAGAATATACTTTCATCGCATGTGATTCTCTCGGCGGTATCGGAGAAAAAAAACATGACAGTTTCAGAATTTCACCGCGGATTTCCGGTAAATACACTTTAAGGGTATGTTTAAATGAAGTATTTTCCGTTGGGGCTACCCCGATATGTATAGTATCTACCGTAAGTAATGAATGGAATCCAACGGGGATTGAGGTTTACAAGGGTATAGAAGAAGAACTTGAAGCTGATTCTATAGACATACCTGCGGTAAACGGCAGTACGGAAGAGAACTTTGACACCGACATGACAGCTTTCGGGATAACGGTTGTTTCACAGACTGCCAAGCCCCGCTGGAGAGGCAGTCGAAACGGTTATGCCCTGTATTTGTACGGAATTCCGTCCGTCGGCCCCGAAGTACTGCCTAACGAGTACAGGAATTTAAAACCCTGTGTCATAAAGAATTTAATGGACAATTTCAACACGGGTGATATAATTCCATGCGGATCGGGTGGCATATACAAGGAAATTGAAGTTCTCTGCGCCGAAAACGGTTTGTATTTCGATAAAACCGTTGAACATGGTGAGGTTTCGCTTGATAAATCGGCTGGTCCTTCTACGTGTGGCATATTCACAAGCGATGACTTGAAAATACATGAGAAAATTGCGAATACCATTCTTCTCGGTTATTTATACGATGAAGTGAAAGGAGACCGAAAATGAAAAAAGTGCTGTTGACCGGTGGCCAGAGCAGCGGAAAATCTTCAAAAGCGCTTGAAATTGCCGATAAATGTTCCGGAGGGAAATATTTTATAGCCACGGCAAGACACGTTGATGACGAAACTTCCAAAAAGATAGAAAGGCATATAGAGGAAAGAGAAGGCAGATATGAAACACATGAAGAGCCTTTAAGGGTAACTGATGCGTTAGCCGGAATAATGGAGAAAAAACCCGGCGCTGTTATAATTGACTGCGTGACTATGTGGGTTTCGAATTTACTTATAGAATCAGGTGAAGAAGAATTGAATTCGGAAACGGACAGATTTGTGGAATTCATTTCAAATGCGGAATGCACGGAAACCGACGGAGTACTTGTGATTGTTACCAACGAAGTGGGCAGCGGCATAATTCCAATGTACGAATTGAGCAGGAAATATTGTTCGGCATTGGGCCGGATGAACAAAAAAATCGCCCGTGTCTGTGACGAAGTTTATCTGATGGCATGCGGATTGGGGTTGAGGCTAAAGTGAAGATAGGTGCGACGTCATGGCAATTTCCGGGGACTTACCTTGATAACGTCAGGGTTATTTCAAAAGATCTCGACTTCGTGGAATTGCTCGTATATACATGGGATGAAGATACAAAAAACCTTCTCGAAACCGAAATCGAAGATATACTCGAAATGACCGAGATATCTGTACATCTTCCCACGGACAATTTGGAAAATGTGAAACAGGCTGTTGATTTTTTCGTGAAATACGATGTTTGCAATATGACACTGCATCCGCTGAAACCTTTTGAGGAACTCGCGAAATGGTATTTTTACGAATTGAAAGAAAAGTGCAGAAGTAGAATTTCAATTGAAAACCTTGAAAATGAAGATTTTTACGAATTTATAGATATTTATGCCGGTGAAACGGAAAAAACGAAAATCACAATGGATTTCGGCCATCTCGTGCTGAAGCGAAAAAATCCGCGGGAATTTTACAAAAAGTATTTCAACATCATTTCCGAAATACATTTCCATGGCGTAAAAAACGGCAAAGATCACTCCATGCCGTCCGATGAGACGTTTGAAGAATTCCGGAATATAGTTGGAAACGGCGATGTTCCGGTATGTATCGAGACTTTCGACTGGGAAATCACGTCTGAAATTGCAAGGAGGCTAAAAAACTTTGTTCGATAATTTATTTCTCGCACTATCGATGCTCAGCAGAATAAGAACACCGCGAATAAAAAATATAGATTACCGCGCATCGGTGGTTTTTTTCCCTGTGGTGGGATATCTGGCGTCTGCAATTCTCTTTCTGGCTTATTTTGCTTCCCGTAATCTTGTAAACGATATACTCTCAAAGGCTATTGCGCTGGCGATTTATTATTTTATATTCGGATTTTTTCATTTTGACGGTTTGCTTGACGTCGTAGATGGTTTCATGTCATCCCACAAAGATAAAGAAAGAATTATCAAAATCATGAAAGAGCCTACAATAGGGGCTTTTGCTCTTCTATTCGGTTTCTTTTTTCTTCTGCTTGAATTCATAGGAATAAGATATCTGGAAAACGGATGGTATTTCTTCCCTGTTTTCGGAAGAATAGCCATGATAATGCAGATAAAATTTTCAAAACCTTACTCGGATAAGGGCCTCGGCGCTCTTTTTTATCCGCTGAAAAAACACCAGTTTCTATTATCCATGCTGTTCTTGATTCCGTTTGCGTTTTACTGGAAATTCATGGTTATCGGCATGATTTCGGCCGCGCTTTCTTTTCTCACATTGAGATACTATTCCAAAAGAAAACTTGGCGGTTTCAACGGAGACGTACTCGGTGCAACGGCTATGCTGAGCGAGATGATTTTCGTGGTGTTGCTTAACACGATTTGATTCCATTCAGATTTTACCGGTAATGTTTAATAAAAATATGATTTATAGTGAAGATAAAACAATGTGTTTGCATAATATGTTAACTTATGATGAAATCATGATATAATAATCTGTGTTAAATGATATGGTTGGCGAAACCATCGACTCTGTGTTTAAAGTATATTTAATAAACCTGTTCTTCTTTATGAGGGGAATGAAAATATGAAATGGCTGAATATTTTCATGAACAGATGGAGTAAAATTCCCGGCAGGGAAAAGTTATTTCTCATATTTTTTATCGTGATATCATCCGTGCTTTTATTCGTTTTGCTGAAATACCGCTGCGACTTCTGCGATTGTTGCGAGGAAATCATAAATGGTTTAAATGGCAGGTAAAGAAATGGAAAGTGCGCTGAAACGTTTTCTTACGGTCCAGTGCACTTTTTTTTCTAATTGATTTTTATACTCTTTTTCTTTCCTTATGCTTTTTTTCATATACTCCGTATTCGGAATTCTGAAGCATTTTCTGTATCATAAGATTCTGCAAGAAATTCATTTTCTCACCTCTTTAAATTTAATTCACAAAAACACATATGAAATTATCCGCAGCATACTTCATATGTCCGTCAACACACAAAAAGCCCACAACATCAAAAAAAATCGGCTTCGCGATATTTACTTTTTCAAAAATCCCCGGCTACAATGATTTAGAGTCGGGGGCATGCCTGACACATATTTTTTCGTGCACACTGATTCCCCCTTTTTCAGAAGTTAAAAAAAGCTGACTTTCAAGCGTCCATATTTTATCATTTTTCCGTCGTTATGTCAACGGAAAAAGAGATGAACATACCCGGTACCAAATTGCAATGGAGCGAAAATATATATGGGAGACACTTGGCCCCATATTACGGCTTCTGAATTGGATCCGGAAGAATCGGAAATCAATCGGAAGATATGCGATTCGAGTTTAAAGCCGTATATTTACATAAATATGATATCCGGTAAATATCCGTTAACTAAATTAAGTATCAGCAATGGTATAATCATCGAAATCTTTAGGAGGTGGTGTCGAATGTCGGAAAAAATTATAAACAACATCGAAAAGTGTGGAAGAAAAACGATATCCGGTACCTTTCCTGGAAAAACTTTCATTTTAATCTGATATTTTTCAGGAATTTCAAAACATTTCGAACAATTGAATAGTACGGATTTGCTTTTCTTCCGGTTTAATATTAAAAATTGGAGGAAAAATCATGGATTTAAAAATTCTGGGATGGAATGATTATTTTCAATCACAGTATGATTCGTTGAAATTCGGAAATGGCACTTATATATGCGGCAGGGTCATCTCAGCAAACAAAGGCGTGTACTCTCTTCTCACGGAAAATGGAGAGGTTAGCGCCAGAATGTCCGGCAGATTCATGTATACCAACGGCAGCAGGGAAAATTACCCCTGTGTCGGAGATTGGCTGGTAGTATCGTATTACCCGAATACCGATATGCTCATAGTCGACTCCATTCTGAAAAGAAAATCCTGCCTGAAACGCAAAGTAAAAGGCAGCCGCACCGAACAGCAAATAATAGCCGCAAATATCGATATAATATTCGTTGTGATGGCCATGACTTACGATTTTAACTTGAGGAAACTCGAACGGTTTATGATTCAGGTATCCAGAAGCGGGGCAAAACCCGTGGTCGTACTCAACAAGATGGATCTGTGCGAAGATAGAGAAGGAAAAATTGCAGAAGTTAGGAAAGTGGCGGGTGATACGGATATAATACTGACTGATGCGATAAAACACAGAGGTGTTGACGAGTTGAAAAACAAATTAAGCGAGGGAATCACAGCCGTTTTTTTCGGTGCTTCCGGTGTGGGGAAATCCTCACTTATCAACTCACTGCAGAGTACAAGACATGTTGTTACGGGGGATATCGGGGATAAAACCGGTAAGGGCAGACATACCACGACCTGGAGAGAGGTTGTCGTAATCCCGGGTGGAGGTATATTGATAGACAATCCGGGTATAAGGGAAGTGCAGTTGTGGTCGGATTCGGAAGAAGTTAACGGATTTTTCGCGGATATTTCACAGCTATCCACACAGTGCAGGTACGTTGATTGCACACACACTACGGAACCCGGATGCGCTGTCAGGAATGCCATTGAATCCGGAGATATCGATGAAGAAAGGCTTTCTAACTACCGCCGTATGATTAATGAAATCGAAAACCTGGAGAAACGGAAAAAGCAAAAGGAAAAAAAATACAATTCCAGGAAGCATGACGATTCGAAAAAAGTGAGAAACAAAAAAATCAAAATAGAAGATTATTGATTCATGTATTTTAATTTCAATCCGAAGAAGTTTTTTCCACCACGATTTCTTCGGATTGTTTTTTATCTCTGATTAAAAATAAAACTACTCCGCACAATATCAGCACGCTTCCCAGAAACGTGTTGGGCTTCGGCGGTATGTTGAGCAGAAATGTGTCGATTACCATAGAACCTGCCATCTGTCCTGCCAATGCTATAATCGTAGTCGTAATGACTGTTGTTTTCGACATCGTGAAATTCGAAATTATTATGGCCGCAGCCCCCAGGGGGCCGCCGAGATAAACATACAAAGGTATCTGGCTGAAATCAGGAGTTTCCGGATTTCCGAAAAAATAGCTCGCTGCCAAAAATATACCGCTTAATACCAGTCCCGTTAAGTAATTGAGCATATTCGAACCGTATACGCCGATATTTTTCGAAAGCGACATGTTGCAGGTTTTGGATAAAATCAGTAGAAACCCAGCCACGAAGCTTATTATTATTCCTAAAAAATACATGTTCCACCCCTAAATAGATATAAGAATCACGCCGGAAAACACGAGTGCTATCGCGAGATAATCCCTGGTCGATGGCTTTCTTTTTTTAAATCCGAAACTTCCGGTAAAATCTATCCATGAAGAGCATATGAATTGTCCGGCCGTCATGGAAAGAGTCATTAAAAGTACTCCGATATTGTATACGGCGAAGTTGTTCGCCAGAGTTATGATCACACCGATTGTTCCGCCCAGGAATATTAATTTGTTCGCTTTAAAAGTCGGAAGTATATTTTTAGTTTCATTTTTTTCGAAAATGAAAAACAATATTACCGCCGGTATCAGTCCTAACAGGTGTATTAAAAAGGTGCTGAGATAGAGTCCGGTGTATTTTGAAAGCACACCGTTCATGAACAGGAATATGCTTATTATAATTCCCATTGAAAAAATCGAGGTGTTAAGCTTAAAACTCAAGTCTCTCATCTCCTGCTATTGTTCTTAGTTGTTCCAGGTTCAGCACTTCTATTTCACTGTTTTCCGAATTTATTATTTTCTGTTCCGACAATTCCGAAATCACACGGTTCAGATGTCTGGTACTTATCCCAAGAATTTCTTCTATTTCTTTTTTATCCGTTTTGCAGGAAGTGTTTCCGGTGATTTCGAAAATGGAAAGTAAATATATGGCGAGCCTTTTTTTGACCGGGTAAAGTGAATTGATATACGAGAGTGACGAGAAAGTCCTGAGCTTTTCCCCAAGCCCGATTATGATTTTCTTAAGGAATTTCGATGATTCGAAACACTTATCGGAAATATCTTCCGCGGATATTTTCAGGAAATCGGACTGCGCGACTGATTCGACCGAACATTGTCCCAGATCCCCTGAAAAAGCCTCTACTTCGCCCAATATCGTGAATCTGTTCATATATCTCAACACGAAAGAATCTCCGTTATCGTTTATAATGCTCACCTTTATTCTACCTTTGACCAGCATGTAAAGAGAGTCTATGGTATCGCCCTGTTCGAAAAGCATCTCACCCTTATTCAACCGCCATATACTCAACTTCGAAAGGCTCTTTTCATCGAGCAATCTATCTATGCCATGATATTTTATGTAATAATTCAAAAGTTTCGAATCGTTAATTTTCTCCATGATACCTCCGGAAAGCTTTGAACTGATTCTATATCATCTTCTCAATTATGTAAAGGACCTGTGTCCTGCGAAATTCGTTTTTCCGTTATGATGAATTTATTTTGTCCATGTATAGACAATTCCTGAAAACCTCATAAAAAAACATGACACTGAAAATTCAACAAATTCAGTGTCATGTATATAAAACGGTTATTCCGTTGTTTCTTTATAAATCCTTTTTAATCAGATCGATTTTCTCTTTGATTCTTTTTTTAACGTACGGAGGCACCCATCTGTCGATGTTCTCACCATGAAAGGCAATTTCCTTCACAAGTGTTGATGAGATGAAGGAATATTGAGTATCCGTCATGAGAAAAAAAGTGTCAAGAGAAGGGAGTAAAGCCTTATTGGCAGCTGCCATCTGCATTTCGTATTCGAAATCGGAAACCGCTCTCAGGCCTCTGACCACTACATGTATGTCGGTCTTTTTAAGATAGTCAACAAGCAGACCGGAATGCGAATCGATTCTGATGTTGTCGAATCCCCCGAAAGTCATTTTAAGCAATTCGATTCTCTCCTCCATATTGAATAGGCCGTCTCTTTTCATGGAGTTGTTCATCGCTACTACTATCAAAATGTCAAATGCTTTTGAAGCTCTTTTGGCGACATCTATGTGACCGTATGTTATGGGATCGAATGTTCCCGGATAAATAGCAATCGACAAAAAATACCACTCCCGAAGATTATTTTATTCCGAAATGTTTATAACCCAGTTTTCTTTTCCGAACTCGTTCACACTTTTTATGTATCCATCCTGGTTTGAAAATTCGAGTACCGTACGCATACTGCCGAGATAGGCTATATCTTCGCCTTTTATCAGTTCGGAGCTCCATATATAGCTTGAATCGGTTTCGGACTTATTTTCAAGCACGATAACCTTCTCCACGCCCGTATCCATTGAAAGCATCCGTATCTTAACCGAAGAATCGGCTGAGAACTCGTGCTTTCCCGTGACTATTTCGAATCTCAGCGAATTGTCAGGGGTTATTTTGCAGGTGCTGCCCGGAACCGCATAAAGCAGTGTGCTTCCCGATGCGCTGAAAATAGCTATGCCGTTTCCGCTTGGCAAATCGTTTATCTTGTACGCATAATTTTCTTCAGAGTTTTCCGCGCCCTTCATCCATATCCGCGCTTTCACAATTTTCCCCTGATCTTCAAGGGTTATGGGGTAATAAATTCGGTAAGAATTTTGATCTTCTTCAAATGCTCCACCGCCAGCTTCGACTTTTTCCATGGATATCGGTATATCACCGAGCACAAGCCATACTTTGTCGATTGCGGATTTATCTATGAATCCAAGGTTTAAAGTAATTCCGGAAGTTACAAGCGAACTGTTCGGATCGTAAAGGTCCCTGTCGCATTCTACGTTTCCGGAAAGGTCTTTTTTCATGAGTACCTGAGAAGGCAATATGTCTACGGACAGCAGGCGTTTCAGGAATGAAGTCCATTTTGTACGTTTGGAAAAATCGAGTTTGTCATAAAATTCTTTTCCAAAAACATTCCAAAGTCCGCCTTCAACCGCAACGGGATACCAGAAACCGATTCCCGATGAATTTAAATAATTCTTGTTGGCATACCTGAAACCGTTCTCAGTGTAGTACGTGGAGTATCCTTTGTGAAATTTATGGGTGACGGTTCTCGATATATTTTCCAATAAGAAATCGCAGTCTTCTATCAGTGTTTTAACGAGTCTGTTGTTCAAATCGTATTCAAAACCGATTTCTCTCGATTTCACCGCATAGCCGTCATCGTAAAGACTCCCGTCCAGTATGGATTTAATCTTTGATACCCAGTCACCCAGATCTATATAATCTTCAAATTCGAATCTCAACGGCTGCCATACCAAAGTATTTGCCAAATCCATCTTGAGAGACATGTTCAATGTCATATCGGAAAGCAATAATTCAAGAGAATCCACAAGTACAGAAAAACGAAAAGCCAGTTCTTCCAGTAAATCGCTCCTGATTACGGAGAATGCGACTCCCTTTTTCTTCTGATTCATTTCAGGCACATAACTTTCGAGTCTGGTTGAAAAATCATCACGCAACCTGTTCAGATAATCGGGCATGTCTTTGGACAAGCCATCGGTTATCGGGACCGTTATGGAGGATAGATTTCCGAAACAATCCGGAAAGCTGCCTTCGAAACCTGCGTAATATTCACAGTTGTTTTTCAGCTGGTAAGCCGTTTCCACCAGATTCGAATAAGGCCTTACCGATATTATCGTTTCAAAATGAAAATTTTCGAGGGCTTTGGAGAGTTCAAAAGTTGAAAAGGTTTCTTCGAAGAAGACGTCTTCCGGATAACGTCCTTCCGGAAGGCGCGCGGAAGCTCTCCATCCATGTCCTTTTTTGAGTATTATCAGAATTTCATTTTCTGCCGGATTCATCTCTTTGCTGACGTTGAGATAATTTTTAATGCCTTCGGGGAAATTTTTTGTTTTTAGAGTCAATGCGGTTTTCCAGCCTGAATCGGTCTGGCAAATCAGCGAAATGGTTCCTTCCGTATTTCTTTTGAGGAAATTTAAACTGAGATCCGTACTGAAAGGAGTATCCGAAAAAAGCGCTTCCGGATCAAGCGTATCTTCGAGGCCGATAACGGTTATATTCCATTCCTTAACCTCATTTCTAACAGGTTTCAAGTCAAGATTGGATGGGTTTGAATCGGATGATCCCACGGTTATACTTTTTACACAGCTGAAAACAAAACATCCGTTTTCCGTAGCACTTGCAGTGATGGTGTAAAATCCCGGATAAACCGGTTGAAAAGTATATCTCCCTTGTTCATCGGTAACCGTACTGTATCCGTTTGAAAGGCAAACAGTCACTCCGGCGAGCGCTTCCCCCTCTATGAAAACTGTACCCGAAAGAGATGCGGATACTTTTGGTCCGCAGGATACGAATAAAAACAGAGAAATGGCAATACATAATAAAACCGATAAAGTCCTCATAAATATCCTCCCCGCTATAAAACTGTTTTTTCCCCTTGTTATCCCATTTCCCGGATGACTTTGAAACGGTATTCGTATGAAATATTGAGGTAGTAAGTTTTATTTCATTCTATACCGTTGTCGTCACCTATCAATAATTTTATTTCTTCGCTTTTTGACGAAAGTGCTATTTTTGTTCTGCTTCCTATTATACTTCTGCTTATTTTTGCGGGTATATCCTCAAGAAACACGTTATCCATCAATATGGATTTTTCGGCTTTTATTTTTTTAAGCCTCGAATCCGCTCCTATGGAAACACAGGGTCCGATTTCACAATGTTTTATTATGACGTTATCGCCGAAAACACAGGGTCCGGTTATTTTGGAGTTGATTATCTCACAACCTCTGCCGAATTTTACCCTGCCTTCTATTTTGGAATTTTCAACATGCGCCAGATAATCACTTTTATATCCGTCGGAAAATGTCACTGTTTGCAAAAACATTTCATTGGCATCGAGTATGTCTTCAGATTTTCCGGCATCTTTCCACCAACCGTCCATTATTTGATATGTAATTTTATCTTCTTCCTCCAGAAGAAGCTGTATGGCATCGGTTATCTCATATTCGCCTCTCCATGAGGGTTTTAATTTTCTGATCAGGTCGAATATTTTTGGATTGAAAATATATATTCCGGCAATTGCAAGATTCGTGGGAGGATTTTTCGGTTTTTCCACTACTCTCACTATCCTATCCTCAGCCAGTTCGGCTATTCCGAATCTGGAAGGATCGTCAACGTGTTTCAATATAAGTGCCGCGGATGAATACGTCTTGTGATACTTGTCTATGAAATTCTTCAGAGGTTCGAGAATGAGATTGTCTCCGAGATAGAGTACGAAATCATCCCCATCTACCCAATCTTCCGTTTTGGAAACGGCATGGGCTATCCCGAGGGGCTCGGCCTGTATGATGTACTCGATCTTGACACCGAATTGGGTACCGTCTCCGAGATAGTTTTCAAAATCATTCTGATTGTCGTTGTTTACGACCATGCATATATCGAATATATCGCTTTTTTTTAAAAGATCGAAAGTGTACTGCATAACGGGTTTGTTTGCTATAGGCAACAACTGTTTTGGTTTCGTATATGTGAATGGTCTGAGCCTTGTCCCGCTACCCGCACACAAAATTACTGCTTTCAAGATATTCAATCTCCTTCCCTTATTCATCTAAGCACAAAAGCATAATCCCTGAAGGATTGTCTTGTACCTTAAAAACTGTTTCAGAACAAACGATTCTATATGATTTCCACAATCTTTTCCGCTATGGAATATGATGGCACTATGTGATCGGCGTAGCCTTCCTGAACGACCGATTTTGGCATACCATATACCACGCAGGTTTCCTCCGACTCGGCGATAACCCTTCCCTGATAATGCTTTATCTTGAAAGAACCCTTGGTTCCGTCCCTGCCCATCCCTGTCATCACAACACCGATTGCCTTCGTCTTGTATATCTCGGCTCCGTAATCGAAAGTGAAATCAGCCGCAGGCCTTACTCCGTTTATCTTAGCGCCTTTATCGAGGAAAATCTTCACATCCCCGCCATCGATTTTCAAACCCATATGAAAATCGCCTGGAGCTACGTAAACGATACCTTTTTCAAGAGTGTCCCCTTCGGCCGCTTCCACAACTTTTATTTCAGAAATTCTGTTGAGCCTGTCGGCCAGAGATTTGGTGAATCCGGCAGGCATATGCTGAACCAGCAAAACGGGTGCCGGAAGATCCTTTGGAAGCAGAGGGATTACGCTGTCAAGAGATTTGGGTCCTCCAGTAGAAGAGGCTATCATGATTATTTTTCCCGATGACAAAAATTTCCTCCTTGAAATCTGTGGGACGATTCTGGATTTTAAAGTGATTTTAGCCGGATCTATACTTATCGCGTTGTGAATTTTTTCTATCAAAACCCCGCCCATCGTTCTGAAATTAGTCGAAACCGATCCTGACGGCTTCGGGACGAAATCAACAGCTCCATTTTCGAGGGCTTCAACCGTAATATCCGCACCTTCCTGCGTCAAACTGCTGACCATTATGATTCTGGTGGGGATTTTTTTCTGTATTAATTTCAACGCTTCAAGGCCGTTGAGTTTAGGCATCTCAACATCCATGGTTATCACATCGGGACGAAGAGTGATTGCTTTTTCCACACCCTCCATACCATCCCTCGCCTGGCCGACAACTTCGATATCCGGCTCGGCATCGAGTATTTCTTTTATTATCATTCGCATAAATGCTGAATCATCACATATCATCACTCTTATTTTTTTCATCTTTGCCCCCCTTTTTTGAAAAAACGAAAACGATTATTAAAAAGAACATGAGAAAGAAAATTCCAATAATTTTATCAATTCCAAACAAATGTCTCAAGACAACTATCAAACCGACAACAACCGTAAAAACGGCTGCAACAAGAACTATACCCGCGGCCAGATCTTTCACAATCCTTACTTTCTCGTTGAAATAGGGGTACAAGAGATCCATGAGCTCTTCTAAAAGTGAATTCAGTAATTCAAAAACTATCACGAGTACTATGGAGAAAACAACCCACAGCAATTCACCGAAACTCAAAGGCAAAAAACTACATACTATGAGTACTATGATTCCTATCAAAAAATCGAATCTCAGATTTCTTTGCCTGCGTAAAGCTTCAAAAATCCCCGTAAACGCGTAAACAAAACTCTTAAGAAAAGAAGAAATCCACTTCTTCATCGTTTCTATTCAAAATTGACAGGGGTGTATGTTTTCTTCTCCTTAACCGCATACGATTTCTCACAGAGAGAGTAACCGTATTCGAGAGCCTGTAAATTCAAATCCTTGAATCGCTCCGGAACTTCCTCAAGAACAGTCTTTTTGAGGGAATCCATGCTTACGATTTCGGTGGTTTTCTGAAGCAATCCCAGACCTATGACGTTTGCGAGAACGGGCATTCCGAATTTTTCTTTACTCATTTCGGCAACCGGAAACGATATTATTTTTCTCGTGAGTCTCCTCACGGTTACCGGTATTTTGTTCACAAAAGTGGAATCGCAGAAAAGAATTCCGTTGGGTTTTACAAGTTTGTAATACTGGTCAAGGGATTTCTGGTGCATCATGTATAATATGTCAAAACTGTATGCCACCGGATAATCAATCGGATCCGAACAGAACAGAACGTCACTGTAGGCTATGCCTCCCCTCACCTGAGCACCATAATGCTGAGTCTGAATAACCCATTTTTTATCGTAAGTAAGTGCTTTCGCGAGAATCAAACCCATCTTTATATTTCCCTGTCCACCTATACCACCTATTCTTATGGAATTAGGACTTTTTTCTATTGGAATCATCATTATTCACCCTTTGTTTTAAAAGCAGGTATAAATACCCGTTAAAAATTGTGGTTTCAATTTTATTCTGCCGACGCCATGGCTTTTTGAATTACTTTTTCATACTCGCCTACGTAACCCGGTTTACTCTGGTTGACAAATTCTCCGATAATTATATTTTCGGGATAATGCTCGTCTTTTTCTTCAAAAACTCTCGACATGCTAATATCGCTGCAATCAAACTTTTCGGACAGTTCTTTCTTAACTTTGCCAAGGCTTATGGCTGAATTTTTAAAGAACTCCATCATTTTCGGGGCAGTGCCGATTTTGTTGTATCTTCCGAAGTAAGTGGGGCATTGAGTGACTGCCTCGACGAAAGAATAACCTTCATTCGAAAGCGCATTTTTTATATATTTCTGCAAATCAAGGAAATTATATGTGGTTGCCCTTGCAACATAAGAGGCTCCGGAAGCTATAGCCATTTTTGACAGGTCGAATGGCCTTTCAATATTCCCGTAAGGCGAAGTCGTAGCATAACAATCCTCGGGAGTGGTCGGGGAATACTGTCCGCCTGTCATCCCGTATATGTTGTTGTTGAATGCTATGACAGTTATATCCATGTTTCTCCTCGCGGCATGTATGAAATGATTGCCTCCGATGGCTCCCGCGTCTCCGTCACCTGTCATTACAATTACATGCATATCCGGTCTTGCAAGCTTAACACCCGTGGCGAAAGCTATTGCCCTTCCGTGAAGTGTGTGCATGGTGTTGAAATTCAGATATCCCGTAGCACGGGAAGAACACCCTATACCCGATACGACCGCAATTTTATCCGGATTCAATCCGAGTTCTTCGATAGCGCCGACTGCTGCTTTCAACACGATTCCGTGTCCACAACCCGGGCACCATACATGCGGTAGCCTATCGAGTCTGAGATGTTTAAGGTATTTCTCAACAGACATTCTTTTTCCCTCCATTAATGGTTAACAATTGAAAATATTATACCATACTTGACGCTCTTAAAAAGTGCGTAAATTAAGGATAAGTAAACTGTTTTATATGATTTATGTCCTTTTCTGTCAAAGTGAAATTGAAGGATTTAATCGACAGACGACTTCGAAGTGATGTGCTTTATGCTGCGCCGTTGCTTCCGGAGTAAGCGGACAGGAAAATCAGTCCGAGTAAGCGGACAGGAAAATCAGTCCGAGTAAGCGGACTGGAAAATCAGTCCGAGTGAGCGGACAGGAAAATCAGTCCGAGTATGTGGAGAGTTCGGTATGTTTAAGCGGCTTTTTTATGTACAGGAAAAGAATTATGATTATCACCATGTTCAAAATTGAAAGTGATGCGAAGAGATTCCATTTGGGATTTCCCGAGGCGATACTTCCGACATAGGAGCTTATTTTTAAACTGATCGGATAAAGATTTTCGGAATCGATGAATATCAAAGGGGCAAGAAAACCGTTCCAGGCACTCAGGAAGGACAGCATGAAAGCGGTAAAAAAGGCTGGAAGAGAAAGTGGCAGCACTATTTTGAAAATATATCCAAATTGTCCCATTCCTTCAAGTCTCGCGAATTCACTCATTGAATGAGGCATGGAATCGAGATAACTCTTTATGGTGAACAGAGAAAATGGGATTGATTGAAAAACATAGATCAGTGTTAGCGGAATAAACGACATATGCAGTTGTATTTGTCTGAATACGGCATACAAAGGGATCAGGGTGTGCATTCCTCCGAATACTCCGGTGAAAGATAGTATTGCGAGTAATGTGTTAGTGGCTTTTGATGATTTCTTTGTCATATAAAACGCAGTGGGGAGGCATAGCAAAGGAGTTATAGCCGCAACAGGCAAAGAAAGCCTGAGTGAATTCATGAAATAGATTATTATATCTTCTTCGAACAGCACTTTTTTAAAGTTCGAAATTGTGAATGTTTCAGGGAGAAAGCCCGTTATGTACGTGGTGGAGTATTTTGACAAACTCATGTAGAGCAATATGAAAATAACCAAAGCAGACAGCAGTATGAATATGCCGGATATGAAATTCCTGAACACGGAGAAAAAGATGGAGTTTAATCCGGATTTCAGTTTTGAGAAATAGGCCCCCGCTGTACGGAGTATTTCCGGTAAAAACAATAAGGGCGTTATTATTACAGCCATATCCGAACCTAAAAGTATTCCGTTTTTACAAATTCCGAATGTCATCTGTACGACCTGTAAAATTAAAATTAAAATAACAGCGAATCCGGTTTTTCCGTATTTCTTATTTACCAGGAATAACACGGCGAATATGAAGGCGTAAAAGAATTTTGAAAACGTATTTCCAAGGAGCAGGTTAATCGCGGCCAGTGTTATATATCTGGTCGTATTTGGGTTTAAACCGGTATCTTTTCCGTTATCACGTCTTTTCACCGAAAAGAAAAGGATCAGAAAACCGCAGATTATCAATCCCATTATTCCGGCATATGCCGAAGTTAATCCGAAATTGTCCTCCAAAGAAAATCTGTTGTATATGAAAATCTCGCTTGAAGTAGTTGCCCCTATTATCTGAGTAGGAGTTATGCCGTCTATCAGGGGTGCTCCTCCGGCGGTCAGCAGGTATATTACAGTAAATTCCTTGAAAAATTTTATGAAATTCAATACGGATATGGTTATTACGGAAGACTTTATCTGAGGTAATATTATTTTAAAAGAAATGTCGAAAGAATTTGCACCTTCCATTTTGGCGGATTCTATCATGTTTCTGTTTATCTTCCTTATCGCTGAAAGCATCACTATGGCAGTAGCAGGTATGACCAGCCAGACTGATACGAATACCGCCGATAAGAAAGAATCGGTCGGATTTGTCAGCAGGTTGAGGTTTATACCCAAAAGCTTGTATACGAGAGAAAGGCCATTTCCACCATGAAGTACCGCCCTCCAAACCGGAACGAGAATGTATGCGGGAACCCCCCATGGAATGAGCAATGCGATGTACAATAAAGCCGATAAACAGTTGCTTCTATTCAATGTCAGCGAAATGGGGAACGCAAGAAAAACACTCGATAGTGTACATATGAAAGAATATGCGACGGATATTTTCAAGCTTAGGAACATTCCCTCATCTTTCAGGACATCCATATAGTTTTCCAATCCCACAAAGTATTTCTGCGTCCATCCGTCAAAGTAAAAACCGTTTATGAAGGCTATGACAAAGGGAATTATGCCGATGAAGAACACGAGAAAAAAAAGCGGCGATGTTAAAAATATGTCGCAGTGTTTTTTAACGAAATTCCCGATAGGTTTGGTATTCGTTTCAATCTTCATGGTATGTTCCCTTCGTCGTTTTATAGAATCATCTGCGATTTTAGTGAATGTTTACTTGAAATTCGTCAACACTATTTTTGAAATACGTTTCACCATTTTGATTCCATCGGGAATTCTTTCTCCCCGGCTATTCCATGCCAAAACCATCGGCCAAAGCTTCTCTTCCAGTTCTACTCCGTTTTTGAGCAATGCTACTATCACATCGTCGTTCCTGTGCAGCTGTTTCGAGTCGAGTTTTATGCTGTAGCCGTCGTCTGCGACTATTTCAACTTCATATCCCCTGGAGGCTGATTCTTCGTTATAGGAAATTATCTCCGAATCCTGCCTGTGTGGTGCGTAGTTTGCATCGTCGGAATATGCGAGAAGTCTCCACAGCGCTATTCCCTCGTATTCGTCCACGCTGCCCTTCACTTCACATTCAACAGTCGTTTTGTGACAATTCACACCGCTTTGAATGGTATCCCTGTCTATTGTCAGATCCATCAAGCCTTCGAATTCAAGCGAAAAATCGACGTATTCGGATTTTATTATCTCGAATTCCGATACCATTTTAACGGAGTTATGACCTTCGGTGTCGACATCTTTTCCTACTTTTATTGTCCTGAAATATCCCGGATCTTCGGGAAGGTATTCGCCGTTCATTTTAAAAGCGAGCATCCATATTCCGTTTTCGGGATTCAGTATTTCTTTCCCTCCGAAATCCATGCTGTATCCGTCGGAAGCGGCTATTTTCAGTGTGTCGCCGGTTTCCAGGTTTGCCTTGTCCTTTAAGAAAGAGGCCATGTTTATTCCGGAATAGAGATCTTTGTAAACACTGCCGGCGGAGGTCGTGAACTGACCTTCTTCCTCGAAAAAGTAAGGGGATTTTTCAAGTTCGTCCAGTGTGTACGATATTTCCTGTCCCGAAAATACAAGTTTAATGCTGATTTCCGGAATCACGTATTCCGATTCGGCGATTGATAATTCAATTTCGGCAATATCTTTTATTTTCAACTTACCTGAAATATCACCGGTAATCATGGGTGCCATTCTTTCGCCGTTTTTTGCGAATGCCAGATAGAATTTACCGGGATCGTATTCCGAGGAATCGAAAGTAACACTGTATCCGTCTTTTGAAGTCATAGTCACTTCGTATCCTTTTTTCCATAAATCTTCGTCGAAAATATACGGATGACTGCTTTTCCCGCCATCGACAGCCGCTATCAAACTCTTCAGCGGAATACCGGAATAATCGTTTTTTTCGCCCTTTTCTTCAAGCGAGAAATTTTTACAATGGTGTTCGCATCTGATGAGTTCCGAAAAATCGGAGTCGTTTATAGACAGCTCTTCAAGACCTTTTATGCTTAAATTGAAATCGGACTTCGAATCTCCCTTTTCCAAAGGTACGGAATTGGAAATCTCGGCTTTTTTATCCGGGATTTTCAACGAATTCAAATCACCGTTCCAGTTGACCACTATGTACTCCAAATCCTTTATCTGCATGCCGGACGCGGAGAGTATCCCTTCCCTGTATTTCGAAAATTCATCGCCGAGAACCCGGTGCATTTCCATGTTTTCTATAAGTCCGTCATCTGTTTTGAAAGCAAAATAAATTCCTTCTTTTCCATTTTTGGCAATGGCTACGAAAGGAACTCCCAATGCCGTAAAACCATCGCATACGTTTTTGGGAATAGCCTGAAAATAGCCATCAGAAGCTATCAGGTATAGCACATCCGAATCTTTGACTGCTCCGACGTAATTCAGTAAAAAGGAAAGCCTTACCCCTTCGTAAGTTGATTTTTTGGGGCTTACGCCATCATTTGCCAAATAGCTTTCATAGGAAGTTTCGAAACTTTCCATCGGAAGAACGTACAGTGTTTCTATCGACAGTGTTTTACGCTGTTCTCCGTTTATCAAAGTCAATTGGGAGAAAAGAGAAACGGACAGAAGAAGTAACATAAGTGCTGAGATACTCTTTTTCATTAAATCACCTACTTTTTAAGATTGTTGTCGATTATTTTCTGAGCCGCATCAAGTGATTCTCCGGCTGTCATCTGGCCGGTTATGGCGAATCTCAGGGTATTCCACAGTGTCGATTTGTAAATAGAGTAAGTCTTTTCCGGAGGAATAGGAATTCCGTTGGAAACCGACATTTCGAGAACATCTCCGTAAATTCCCTCTCCGTATATTTTTTTCAGGCTTTCAGCCCTGCATGGTATTTTAAACAGTTGATTGCAGAAATATTCCTGGATTTTCTCGCTGCAAAGGTATTGTATGAGTCTCTTTGCGAGAATCGGATTTCTCGCCTTTCTCGAAATCGAAAATCCTTTTACATCGAGTACGGGAGAAACATATTTTTCCGAAGATTCGTTGTAAGGAAGATGCAATACGCCTATATCCATTCCCAAAGACTTCAGATAGGGTATCATGTAGGTTCCACCTATTATCGAAGCGGCATTTTCTTCGACGAACAGGGCCGTCATCGCATCCCTTTCGGAAATATCAAGTACATTCGAGTCCGCAAGTTCAAGTATGTATTCAAGCGCACTCAGTGAATGACCGTCGTTGATATTTATACCGCCGTCTTCTTCTATGAAATTGTCCTTGCCGAACCCCATAATGAACGGTATGAAAAAATAACCGGAATAGGCATTCCATGTTATCGGAATACAACCATCTTTTTTCAAGAAATTCCCCATGTCTTTCATTTCCATGAGAGTCAATGATTTTTTAGAGAGAATTTCATTTGGGAAATCTATGAGTTTTTTGTTGTAAATTATCACATGTGTATCTGCATAAAAAGGGAAGGCCCAATTTTTATCTTTGAGCGTGAACGATTCTTTCAGTTTGCCGAAATGGTCGGCGGTTTCATTTTCAGGGTCAGCGACGTAGTCGATATTCTGTATTGCCCTTGATTCCACAAGGGTTGCGATGTAATCGGCCTCAACCATGATCGCATCGGGAAGCTTTCCGCCAGATCTGATAATCGATATCAATTTCGAATATGTGTTGGGAACATACAGCACATGAGTTTTTATGCCGAATATTTCTGAGAAACCGGCGATTATCTTTTTAAGCTCGGCCTCGCCTTCCCAACTTATCCATATTTCAAGAAAGTCTCCGGGAATCGTGCATATTTCTCCCGTGGCATACACCTGCGAGATTTTCCGGTTTCGGAAAAAAATGTCTCCGTCGTCATTAGAATCCAGATAAACATCGAAAACACCGTCGGATATGTCTGTTGAGAACTCGAATTTATAGCCGTTTTCATATACAAAAAACACTTCATCGATTTCGATGAATAGCGGTAATATCTCGCCGAGGGATATTCTGTGGGAGATATCGCTTTTAAAACATGGGGACTCCAAATTTGAGTCGTAAGTTTTCTCGCCGTTTACAATCACCTCAAACGAAAGAAAAGTGCATGAAAGCAAAATTACGAAAAAACAGCAAAATAAGGCATATTTTTTCAAATATTATCCTCCTTTCCAAATCCGGGAGGCGCAGACGTTTCCATCTACACCCTATCGGTTTGCTTCCTTGAACGATTCTGAGTATTTACATATCGATTTTAGGAAAACAAACTCGGAGGTTTGGTTTAATTTACTTTTTAAAAATATGGTTGGCCGTTTGAATTATGTTCACCACGGGTTCTTCGTATGGATGAACATTCATGATGGCCGATAACACTTTTTCTATATTTTCTTCCGGACACAAAAACTCTGTTTTTACCTCGCTTCCGAAATTGATTTTATCCTTTTCTCCGGTTACCGGAGAAGATCCGGGCAAAGGTCTCCAAAATCCTTTGATCGTGGAGTAGGAAAACACGTTGTCATAATTTCCTACCTTACAGGCCCCCGCTTCGTTGACCGCTTTTCTGAGTGCTTCCGTATGTTCTTCGGGAATAAAAACCTCAATTTTATAAATCACATTTCAACCTCTCGTCATAAATTGTACGGATGTCTGTGGCATGAAAGCACATGATCATTTACGATGCCCATCGCCTGCAGATATGAATAACAGATCACGGTTCCGAAAAAACTGAATCCGATTTTTTTCATGTCTTTGCTGATTTTGTCCGATAACGGCGTGCTCACAGGAATATCTTTCAGCGTTCCAAACTCGTTTACTATCGGCTGACCGTTAACATAATTCCAAATGTAATCGCTGAAACTGCCATGTTTTTCAACTATCCTGATAAACGCCCGTGAATTGTCCACCGCCGATTTTATCTTCAGTCTGTTGCGTATTATGTTTTTATCGCTCATAAGTCTTAAGAAGTCAGTTTCACCGTATTTCGATATTTTTTCATAATCAAAATTGTCGAATGCCGATCGGTAATATTCCCTGCGTTTGAGTATGGTGAGCCAGCTCAAACCTGCCTGAGCGCCTTCAAGCAGTATGAATTCGAAAAGCCTGCCATCGTTGAATTCCGGATTTCCCCATTCCTCATCGTGGTATTTTACGTATATTTCTTCTCTGAGGCACCATTCACAACGAGGCCTGATCGAACTTGAATCCACAGTTTTCATTTTATTTCAACCTCGGTTCCGACAGGTATTATTTTCTGGAGATTGGATATGTCTTCGTTGAACATCCTGATGCATCCGTGAGAAATCCTCTTGCCCGTTTCCCAAGGTTTATTCGTGCCATGAATACCATATTGTGGGTTGCTCAGTTCGATCCACCATTTTCCCAGTCCGTTTATGGGAGCGAGCGGACTTATGTATTCTCCCTCCCAGTAAAGTGCGGGATTTTCGATTTTCCTCATGATAGTGTATACGCCGGAAGGAGTCATGTCATTTCTTCCGACAGCCACCGGCATTGATTTCAGAAGGACTCCGTCATACAGGATTTTAAGCTGGCATGTGTCTCTCTCTATTGAGAGTTTTAAATAGGATTCGGCGAATTTAACCGATCCGATATCCAAAACCTGCCCGGGTTTTATGTTTGCGTCATCCAGAGAATTTATCAGTTCAAGCTGTGCTACTGACGAAGAATTCTGCTGTGCAATTCTGTAAAGATAATCTCCGGGAATAACTTCATAAGTTGCCGTTTTTTCCAGATGATAGTTTACGGGTGCCGGATCTTCCATGAATATAACTCCTCCGAGTGACGTTAGTCTCAGAGAGTTATACCCTGAAGCAAAATGGCCGGTCAACTCCGAAAAATCTTCCAGCTCTCCTGTATATGCACTTCTGCCGAAAAACCCCTCCCCTTTGGAAAAGAGCTTTACGGTTAAAAAAAAGTCTCCCCCGAATATAAAAAAATTGGAAGAGGGGATTTCACACCCCTTTTCCAACTTGCCAACTATGTAGAGATATTTTTCATCATCTTCAAATTCCGTAAAGATGTCTATGCTTTCGAAACACAGTGCAGCCACACAACCGAAACACAAAAACAAAGAGTAAATGAGTACAACTGCGAATTTCATTTCACATTCGGTTTGAGTAACTTCATCATGTCTTCGTTTTTAATTTTCACCTTATCCCTGTAAACTTCTTCGGTGGCGAGCTCAACGAGTTCGGCAAGTTCCACGTGCTCCCCTCTCAAGGACCTTTCTTCCTTTATTCTTTCGGCCCTTTTGCCTATTAGTACCGGCAATGCGTATTTATAGGATACTTTGTCCAAAAGTTCGTCGTAATTGTACTTGAGTTTGTACATATCAATCAATCCTTCCAACGTTTATTTTTTACAGATTCATCCAGAAATCTCTCATTCTGACTGCTCTTATCTTCTCCGCATTCACGATGGATTTCAGTAATTCCACCGATTTATCCACGCTCTCGTTTACTATGACGTATTCGAATTCTCCGATCAAAGAAAGCTCATGCCTGGCATCTTCGAGTCTCTTACCGAGATCCACGCTGTTTTCAGTGCCTCTTCCTGTTAGCCTCACCACGAGGTTGTCATAACTCGGCGGAGCCACAAAAACAGTCACGGCATCGACTTTGTTTTTAAGAACGTTTAAAGCGCCCTGTACGTCTATATCGAGCAACACATTCTTGCCACAACCGATTCTGGAATCAATATATTTTTTTGAAGTACCATACCGATAACCGTGTACGTCCGCGTATTCCAGGAATTCATCGTTTTCAACCATATCTGCGAAATCCCCGTCGCTTATAAAAAAATAATCTGTGCCGTTCATCTCCCCGTTTCTGATTTTTCTCGTAGTGTACGAAACGGAAAATTCTATCTCATCTTTAAAATCGTTCAATACTTTTTTTATTATCGTGGTCTTGCCCGCACCGGACGGTCCGGTAACCACAAAAAGAATTCCATCAGACATAAATTATCCCCATATCCTGAACCGTTACTCCATTCTGATTTTATCGAGTACCCTTTCCAATTCTTCAAAACTCTGCTTGAATCTCAAAGCTATTGTTTCGGGTTGAATAGCACTCAAAATTACATGATTGCTGTCGGTTATGACTATGGCACGTGTTTTTCTGCCATACGTGGCGTCAATGAGTTTTCCGTCATCCTTAGCCTGTTCTTTTAAGCGCTTCATGGGCGCTGATTCCGGATTCACGATCGCAATGACCCTGTCTCCGACAATGATGTTGCCAAAGCCTATGTTTATAATTCCGTACATAAACACCTCCAGTTCGTTTCCTGTTACGGCATTATCTTGGACTCATCTGCCTAAAGGCTATTGAATATTCTGAACCTGTTCTCTTAAACTGTTAATCAATGCTTTGCCGTCGATGACAAGCAAGCTGATTTCTGTAAGTTTGTTTTTCGATCCGATGGTGTTGAATTCCCTCACCAATTCCTGACAGAAAAAATCGAGTTTTGCGCCGATGACCGGATTTTTATCCGTGTTCTTCAAAAGATTTTTCACGGAGTGGCAATGCACCTTGATTCTGTTCATCTCTTCCTCAATATCGGCTCTTTCTGCTATCATAGCCAATTCCATTTCGAGTCTTTCTTCGGAATACGATGCATCGGTCTCAAAGAGCAAATCTCCCAAATTATCTCTTATTTTCTCTTTATAGTATTCTTTCATTCTTCCGGAATGCTTTTCTATCTCTTTCACTTTTAATTCAATCTGATCTATATATTCGTAAAGAATTTTCCCGAGCTTCCCGCCTTCGACCGAACAGGAAGACTTCAATTTTTCGATTGCTTCTTCAAGTGCCTTTGAAGCTTCCGCTTTGATCTTATCGGCACTTTCATCATCGATATCGAATGTGAATATATCGGGCAAAGCCAAAATATGGGCCAGTGAGACATCCTCAAGCATACCCGCGTTGTTTTTGAATTCCTTCAGAGAATTGTAATAACTCATCGCGGTGTTGGTGTTCAGACTCGTGAAATTCATCTCCGGATTTACAATTTTAATCCTTATGGAAACATCCACTTTACCTCTTTTAATCTTCTCCTGAGCGTTTGAATAAACAACGGGTTCAAGAAAAGAAAAGATTCGGGGAACTTTAACGTTCAAAGACAAGAACTTATGGTTGACCGACTTCACTTCCACCTGATACTCTGCCGTATCGGTTGTGTATACGTACCTGCTATACCCTGTCATACTCTGAATAGACAAGAAATTCATCCTCTCTTCCTGATTTCATTTATTATAACACAAATACTCACTCTAATTTCTTTATTCGCCATTTTTTAGCGATTATTAAAGGTTTTTATTTTTTAAGGTATAATCAAAATGAAAAATAAATAACGGGAGATGATTTGATGGCTGATTCGATCGAATTAAGTGAGTTTTTTTCGAACAAATCAATCAGAATTTTCGATACGATTAACGAAGCGGTTATGATAATTGATAAAAACATGGATATTGTTTTCACCAATTCTTATTTGAGGAAATTTCTTGGCGAAAGTCAGCCTGGTTTTGCCGGAAAAGCATTCAACCGCGAATTTTTTCTTTTCGTAAATCCTGAGGGAGAACGAGTTTCCGAGGAAGACAATCCCGTTTTTTTAGTACTTAAGGATGGTAAGGAAAAAAATTTTCTCGGATTTGTCAAGTCATCCGATGGGAATGTACACGCCTGTGATTTTCAGGTTTTCGGTTTGCTGGACGAGTCCAACAGTGAGACGGAAGTGGTTGTGATAATGTTTTCGGAAAGCGATTCTTACGATCTGAAAAGAGAAAATGAGATTCTGAAAAAGAATTCCTTGATAGACGAAATAACGGGAGTGTACAACCGCAGGCATCTGATGGATTTTCTGGATTCGAGAATAGAGGAATACAGGCGTTACGGCAGTGAATTCGGGGTCATACTGATGAAAATGGATAATTTGGATAAACTTAAAATCAAATACGGGCCGGAAAACACCGATAAAATTCTTGAGACGGTAGCCGGAACAATTGAAGCAAGCTCGAGGAAATCCGATCTCGTGGCGAGATATTCGGAAGACAGTTTCATGATAGTTGCGGTGAAATCAAACGAAAACAAATTGATGACCATTGCCTCAAGATATCTCAACCTGGCAGGGAAACTCCATGTTTCCGTCACCATGGGCATAACCGAATTCAGGAAAGAGGATGATATCGATTCGCTTTTTAAAAGAATTGAAAAATTCGTGGCGGAAGCCGGGCACAACGGCGGGAACTCATATAAAACGGATGTGAAGGATGTTGACTGAGAAGAAACAGGCATATTTATTAGTTGACTTTCAAAATCAACCGGTGGATTTATCTCTCATATACGATATCCTTTCGGAAGAATTCCGTATCTCCGGTGCCAAAGTATACGGGCATTGGTCAGGCCAGGCATCGAATGTGTTGAATTACGCGAAAATGGGTGCCGAATTGGTCGAAATACCCGAAGAAGGATTCGGAAACAACAAGAAGAACGATGTGAAACTGATGGTTGATGCCATGGAATTGCTGTTCACCCACGGTAATGTGGAAGTTTTCATATTGGTTGCGGGTGATCTGGACTATCATCCGCTGATAGTAAAACTCCGCGAATACGGAAAGACAGTGGTCACGATTGCGAGGAAAAAGTCCACATCACCTTATATAGTGAGGTTGAGCGACAGGTTTATGGCATACGATGAAATGGTCAAGGAAAAAGATTTGATTTTTGAAATAACCGGAAAAAATCTTTCGGAACTTACCAAAGAGGTTACCGAGTTGCTTATGGACAGGGACCTTAAGATTACTCCCGAAAACGTAGCAAGGGTACTCGCTTCGATGAAAGTCAACGCCTCTCGTTTCAAATCTTCAAATATTCATGAGTTATCGGCACTGGTTTACAGAAATTACAAAGATAAATCTTATATCGAAGCCTATGAGAATTTTATCAAAAAACTTATCGCATCCTTCAACATTGACGGAATATCGCAATCTTCACTGGTAGAGCTCGCCGATAAAAAACAGAGATGGGCTTTTTCGGGCGATATGTCGCTGGCTGATTTTGTTAAAAAACTCGAGTTGAATGGAGACATAGTGAAAAATTCCGTTTCGAATCTTTCGATTCCAGTTCCGGAAAGATGGGATATGCTCTTGAAAAGTGAATTGCCCTATCCGGAGAAACTCAGAGAGTTTTCGGCGATGTTTCATCAGCACGCGGCAAAAGGCAACAGGACAATCAGAGAAATTCTGGATATAATAAAGGATAGTTCGGGCATGAACTCAAAAATCGTGAATTCTCTCGGCAGGCTTGCTAAATTCTCGGGGAAACTGATAGGTCCCAATCAGAGTGATTATGTCAGTTTTAACACAGTTGTCCGTATAGAATGCGGCGAGGAAGAATTGCTGAAGTCTCTGATTTGCGCATCGATAAAACGGCTTTTGAAAGTCGCCGTAATCAGAGAAGATGACAGGGGAGATTTCCTCAGATACATAGCCGGAGACGATTTCGAACACGCCGCAGAAGAATTCGGGAGATTGCTTTCCGAAGGCGAAATCGAGCTTAAAGACCATATATATTATTACAAGAGGTGAAATGTTTGTGATGTGGCTGTTGTTTTCGAATTGAGAAACAGACTGGTCTGACCGAAGTAAATCGAAATTCCGGTTGATAAAAAGCTTTTTTCAAAATATACGATTCCTGAACTGTTTCACAGGTCAAGGATAAAACATTGAACGACAGACAAATCAACAGCTTCAAAAGAAAATCCCCCGTTGTTTCGGGGGATTTTGTGTTTTGTTTTTATTTTACACCGGAATGTATTTCGGTGAATTTTATACTATATATGGTAATCTCTTCCGAATTTTTTATACCATCGGGGATTTTTCGAAGACATGTCCTCGTGATACAGCGGTAATTCAAGAGGCTTGGGGTTGCTGTCGAGAAGGTTGATCAGATAATTTGATATCCATCTCGATATACGCAGTACGACCATCTTGCTCCTCAATCTGCCCTGGATATCTCGGTTGAGAATGTTGGGGATGGTGGTTGTAGTTACTATTTCGTCTATGCATGATTCGTTCAGATTGCTTCTGCCTTCGCGTGACGAGTAGAAATGGGTGACCAGGAAAATAATTCTGTTCGGCTGTGCTTTTTTCAGGACATTGCAGCATTCGATTATCGTCTTGCCGGTTCTGACCATGTCATCTATGACGACGACATCTTTGCCTTTTATATCTCCGAGATTCAGCTGCGATGATTCTTCGACGGTTATGTTGACATCTCTCTCGCCGCTTCTGACCTTGTCCATGGTAAGAATACCCGTGTTTCTGTTTTTAAGAAGCGCGTGCACCTCTTTGACAAAAGCTCTTGCCCCTTTGTCCGGTGCGCAGAGTACGAGGTTTGAAGGATTAACTATGTCGCCGCTTTCAAGATAATCGGCGTAAATATCACTCGGCTGGAGATTGTGGAAGCCTTCACCATAACGGGCCTTGAACAATCCTTTTACAGATTCGGAATGGTTGTGCACCGTTATAACTTCGTCGACACCGGAATATTGAAGTAATTCGGAGTAAAGAAGAGAAGAAAAAGGTTGGCCGTCAAATTTTTTGTAGTCTTCGGGAGATCTTTCCGCGTTGCAGTAACTGTGCTTTCTTTTCGGGCCTCTGTCCTGTGCGCTGTAATAAAGATCCGGTTCAAGCAGCAAAACCCTTTTTGAACCGTTGTCTTTTGCAGCCCTGGCTATCAGGTAATTTCTCATCGCCAACTCGTCCCTTGAGTATTCCAACGAAGAAGTACTGACTATCAAAACCGTTTTATCCTGAAGTTTTCTCCCGATATTCTGCCAATTTTCCTCATCGATTATAAATCTCGGACAGAATTCACGGTTTAAAAAGCTTTTAAGGGATATCAAATCGGAATAATTTTCAATCTGTCTCATATGATGGGAAATGTCGTCCACAAAAACATTGTCGGCGACATTTCCCACAATCACCAAATCTTCAATCAAAAAACCCACCTTCTTTTAAAATATCAGCTATCAGCCGGAAAAATTAAAAATCCGATGCTCAACAGAATAATAGTATAGCAAATTAGTTTTAGGATTAGTTTTTGAAATAACTTGTAATAAGAATTCTTAAATCCATTTTAATTAATGTGAGATTACATTAAGGAGAGGTGTTTTTTTGACGGTGTGTATCTTTGTGAGGCAAAGGGGATTCACCTTGAGAATATATCTTGAAAAAAGAAAATTATGCAAATACAAAATAAATTAAATATGGTAGAATTTAAGGGCGGAGACGAATACGTAATTATCTCTTTTCTATGTTGTTTTAAAGGGGGTTTCATCATAGGCAGATTCAAAAAGTATTTCTCCAAAAAGAATAACGGGGATTTCTGGTTTTTAAAAATGCTCGTGGGGGTTCCTTTCTTCTTCATATTTCTGATTGTACTTTTGCTCTGTGTGTTTTTCGACATTATCACCGTTTTCAGATTCAAAATGATCGAAAAGCTTTTTTCCTGGCTGAACAAATAGTCGGTTGTATGTCTGCCGATATTGCGAGAGAGGTGCTTTTATTCCTGATAAACTTGATATTGGAGAATTCGGGCTGAGAATCGGTAAGATGCCGAAGGGCATATACAACAGAATATCCGATGTTCCCGGTGTGACTGTCGGGCACAGTACTCTGGATTCAGAAGAATATAAAACGGGGGTCACCGTCGTGATACCCGGAACCGGTGATATCTACAATGATAAATTAATCGCTGCGGCACATGTAATAAACGGTTTCGGCAAAACCACTGGAATTATTCAGATCGATGAACTTGGTGAGCTTGAAAGCCCTATTTTGATGACGAATACGCTGAATGTCGGCAAAGTTCAGGATGCACTCGTCGAATACATGGTCGAGAAATATCGGGATACGGAGATTAAAACGTTCAATCCGGTGGTAACGGAGTGCAACGACAGCTATCTCAACAAGATTACGGACAGGCCGGTCGGAAGAGAGCATGTTTATGAAGCGTTTGAAAAATCCGAAAAGGAATTTGAAGAGGGGAATGTAGGAGCGGGAACCGGAATGTCTTGCCATGGCCTCAAGGGTGGGATAGGATCTTCGTCGAGAGTTTTTGTAATAGGTGACAGAGAATATGTGCTCGGTGTGATTGTTCTTTCAAACCACGGGATTATGGATGATTTGTCGATAAACGGCATCAGAATAGGCAGCAGAATTAAGGACTTGACAGACTCTGAAAGCAACGTGGACAGGGGATCTATAATCGTAGTCGCTGCTACCGACGTTCCGCTGTGCTCAAGACAGCTCAAGCGGCTTTGCAAACGTTCCGCGGTCGGAATGGCAAGGCTCGGTTCATATACGGGACATGGCAGCGGTGAATTGGTTTTGGCTTTTTCCACTGCAAATACAGTTTCGAAAACCAAAGATGACTTTGCGGTCATGAAAGTACTCAACGAGAATAAAATGGATGTTTTGTTCAGGGCGATTGCAGAATCAACCGAAGAGGCTATATTGAGTTCCATGATAAATTCCAAATATACCGTAGGATATGGGAATCACCACAGATATTCCCTCAGAGACTATCTTTACCTGTTGAACCCGTGATATAAAACACGGCTTTCAACGTCATACTCTGATTTTCGGTATTGTTATTTCGAATTCGGTTCCCGTAGTTTCGTTGCTGCTGACGGTTATTCTCGAGTTGTTTATTTCACACAGTTTTTTCGCTATGGCCAAACCGAGACCGTATCCGGTGTATTCCGATTTTCTCGAATCATCCACTTTAAAAAGTCTGTCGAATATGAATTCTATTTTGTCTTCCGGTATGCCTTTACCTTTGTCCCAGATTTTTATGGAGTATTCGGCTGGTTTTTCCAGAACCGATACGCCCAGTATTCCTCCGGATTTTCCGTGCTGTAATGCATTCTGAAAGACATTCTGTATTATTCTTTCAAGGCTGTATTTGTCGAAAAGAACCATGAATCTGGTTTCCGGTATTTCGACTGCCAGTTCCAGGCAATCCTTTTTCAACAGGGGGATGAATTGAATCAGCGTACTTCTCGTTATTTCGTTTACATCGAGTTTTTCGGGTTTTAAAATCAATTCCTCGCCATCAATCTTGGCCATTTCAAATAGCTCGTCGGTGAATCTTTTTATCTCAACGGATTTTTCGTATGCTATTTTTATATAATCTTCTTTCTGTCCTTCATCATCCGCAATACCATTTATGACTGCTTCCAGATATCCTATCACGGAAGTCAGCGGAGTTCTCAGATCATGAGCTATACTCGATAGTTGTCTTTTTCTGGCAAGTTCCGATCTTTCGTACATTCTTTTTTTATTCTGGAAATCTTCTATTACGGAATTGATGGAGAAATCGAATTTACGCCCGTATTCATTAGGTTTTCTGAGAATTCTCGCGTTTAAGTTTCCGTTTAAAACGTCATCGAGAGTTTCACATCTGTGTTCGTACTGATTTTTGATTTTTCTCAGGGTGAGGAAAAACAGTAAAACCACGAGCAACAAAGCCGCCATGAGTAAGAGAATGAAAAAATCCGCGTCCTTCATAATTCCATCTTGTATCCCAAACCCCAAACTGTTTTTATTACCGCCGGATTGTCGGGATCATCTTCGATTTTTGTTCTCAACCTGCTTATGTGAACCATTACGGTGTTATCGTCGCATAAATACTCTTCACCCCAGACGTTTTCGAATATCTGCCCTTTGCTGAATACCCTTCCCCTGTTTTTTGCAAAAAAAACCAGAAGTTCAAATTCTTTTGTTCTCAGTGGAATTTCGATACCGTTTTTTGAAACTTTTACCCCGGGAATATCTATTTCCAGTCCGGCTATTTCGATGAAATCTCTTTCTTTTTCAGAATGGTTTTTATCTGAATATCTTTTCAGACTTGCGTTCACCCTTGCCACCAATTCTTTCATGAAAAATGGTTTGGTAACGTAGTCGTCCGCACCGAGCTTGAAGCCGAGAACCCTTTCGACTTCGGAATCTTTTGCGGTAAGGAAAATTATCAGCACATCCCTGTTTTTTCTTCTTATGCGTTCGACAAGCTCAAAACCATCTACCGGGCACATCATCACATCGGTTATCACCATATCATAACTTCCGTCTTCAAAAGCTTCCAAAGCCTGGTTTCCGTTGAAAACCGATTTCACTTCATAACCCTCCAAAGAGAGATACTTGTTTATAAGCATATTTATTTCCCTGTCGTCGTCAACGATTAAAATAGACAAAAAATACCTCCTGTGATATACGGAGATATTATAGCAGTACGTAGCTGTATATTCGCTTTTTTAGAGAGCGTATATCAATACGATTTATGTATTTTGCTGATTATTTCCCTGTATAAGTCATGATACTCTATCAGGGAAATGATGTAAGGATCGAACTGTTTGCCCGAACATTTTTTCAGTTCTTCGAACGCCTCTTCAAGTGTCATCGCGTCCCTGTACGGCCTTTCGGATACCATGGCGTCCAGTGCATCGGCGACGCTCACGATTCTCGCCTGAAGGGGTATATCCTCACCTTTCAGACCATAGGGATAACCGGAGCCGTCCCATTTTTCATGATGGTGTAGCACAATCGAAGATATTTCCTGAAGTTCTTCGGATGCTTTCAGCACCTCCGCGCCGAGCGAAGGATGCCTTTTCACAATTTCGAACTCTTCGGCATTGAGTCTCCCGGGTTTAGTGAGTATGGCAGGCGGTATGAGTATTTTTCCTATGTCGTGAACCAATCCCGACCAGTACAGAGCCGACACCTCGTCTGAGGAAAGACCGATTTTCCTTCCTATCATGGATGAAATGGAAGCTACCACTTCGGAATGGCCTCGTGTAAACGGATCATAAAGCTCCACCAGCTTAATCATGGAGAGAATTATATCTTTTTGGAATTTCTCTTTGGAAATCAGGTATTTTTTCATGGTCAGAAAAGAAGCGGCGAGGCTTGCAAAAGCGCTCACTATCTTAATATCTTCGTCACCGAACTTATCTTTGCTGTCTTTCGAAATATCTACCGTCATACATCCAACGTATGCGCTTCCTATTTTTAAAAAAGAAATGATGGAAGATTTTACCGGCAGCAAAGCCTTTGCCAATTCATCACTTTCGATTTTGCTGAATAAATCTTCGGGCCAGAGTAAACCGTTTGAATTTTCTTTGTAAATTATGAAAGTGTCTTCTTTAGGTTGAAAATTTTTTTTGGCGATTCTCAATTCCAGCAACTTCTGTCTGTCATGTCCCACTGCATACGTGAAATTCCAATTTTCTTTTTCGAAAAGGGAAATGGTACCATAATCGGCGCAGTTGACGAGGCTCATAAGCGAAATCAGAATGTCGTTCAGCAGAGTTTCGTCATTTTCCGTTGCCGATTTGGAGATTTTTGACACTATTGAAAAAATTCTTGTGAGACCATTGGCAAGATATTCTATCTGCTTGTAGGAAGCTTCCAGCTCCCTGTTACTTTCCTCTATGGTTTCTTTCGATTCTTTTATCCTCTCTTTGTTTTCTTTGAGGGTTTCGAATGATTTTTGAAGTTTGTCGGCCATGAAATTGAAGGAACTCACTATTTCCACCAATTCGGAATCCCCGTTCTCGACCATTCTGAATTCCATATTGTCTTCCCTGAATTCCTTCATCGAAGCGGAAATGAGCTTGAGCGGACTTGTTATTCTCTTTATTAAAAGTGCTGAAATCAGATTGAAAACGACTATCATGATTAATGTTATGATTAAAATGAATGTTATCACTTCGTTCAACGGACGCTGCAGATCGGAAAGCGGTGCTGATATTCCGAGTATCCACCCGTTGGCTAATTTTGTGAAACCGAACATTTTATCGCTGTTGCTGTAGTTGTATGTTGCTTTTCCGGTAGAATACTCGCTTAAAATGTTTATGATTTTTTCCGAGTCGAGATTTTCCAGAGTTCTCAGGTTATCGTACACCGTCAGAAAAGGATGTACGATAAATTGAAAATCTTCGTTCAACAAATAGGCATATCCGTTTTCGTATACCTTCAAATCGTAAACCATTTTTTCGAGATCCGTAAAATCAAAATCAAGACCGATAACTCCCATGACCTTACCGTCCTTTATCACCGGTTCCGAATAAGTCACGATTTCCGTTTTAAAAAGCTCCCAATAATAAGGAAGACTCCAGATTCCCTTCCGCTCTTTCAGAGGTTTGAAAAACCATTGCATTTCGGGATCATTTTCATCGTATGCGGTTGCCGGCAGTATTCTCAGTCTCACGGCCTCGTCCGAATCGAGAAATGCGTACGAAATGTTGTAATGCATGTTGAAATAATCGGGGTTGAAATAAAAATATACAGTCCTCGTATCCGGGATTTCTTCGGTAGTCTCTTTGATCAGATTTTTCAGCTCATTTTCAAAACTCTTTATATACTCCATGTCGTTTTTTTCGTATTCTTCCGAGTCGAAATAATTCCTTATAACCGAATTGAGAGTGAAAACCATATTTTTAACCTCTATGAATCTCTGCTCCAATTTGTATGCGTAACTCTGTGACATGAAAACAAGCTTGTCGGATGCTTCTTCATTAAGATAAAATCTAACCACAAAAATGGTGAATGCGAATATGATTATCATACCGATCAAATAAATTATGTTGAAATTAAAATAAATTCTCCTGCTGAATTTTCTTTTTTTCGACATACCTTCTACCTTCCGTATGCTCAGATTTATATACAAATTTTACATTTTTTGTGTTACGTTTGCTTATAGTATATGTTTTATTTAATTTTATTATTCTGATCGTCTATTATCTGTGATATCTCGATCTAATTCTTATTTTAAACATATTATACATAATAATAAACGAAATATTTGGAAAGAAAATATCAAAATGGTAGAATCTTCGAGGAAATGTATGTATGCGGTTTGCGTCCGGATTCGATGTTTATGATATGGCGGAGATGCGGACGGCGTTGCTGAAATACGTGTTAAAAGGGGTGCATAATGTTCGGTGGTGCGGTTTTTGATATGGATGGAACTTTGATAGATTCAATGTGGCTCTGGAAAGATATTGATCGAAAGTATCTTGCCGGATTCGGTGTTGAATGTCCGGAAAATTTGCAGGATCAGCTTGAAGGTATGAGTTTTACGGAAACTGCGCTTTTATTCAAGCGGAAATTTGGAATAAAAGATGATGTGGAAAAAATAAAAGAAGATTGGAACAGTATGGCATGGGATCTGTACGAAAATGAGGTTCAGTTGAAAGACGGTGCACTGGAATTGTTGGAATACTTCAAGGCTTCAGGTGTGAAAATGGCCATAGCCACAAGCAATTCACGTGAGCTCGTGGATTTGATATTCAAAAGGTTCAATCTCCATGAATACTTCGCATCGGTTTGTACTTCATGTGAAGTCGATAACGGGAAACCTTTCCCCGATGTGTTTTTAAAAGCCGCACAGAAAATGGGCGTCGATGCCGGCGATTGCGTCGCTTTTGAAGATATTCCCGCAGGTGTAATCGCGGCAAAAAAAGCCGGAATGACGGTATATGCAATGGAGGATGAAGCATCCGTACATCTGAGGGAAAAGTTAATAGAACTGTCCGATGGATATTTTAAAGATTTCAGACAGTTTTTGAAACACATGAAATAGTCTTCGTGTTCCGGAACCGAATCCGGCAATTGAATGAATTTCCCGCAAATGTAAAATTGGTGTTATAATAGTGTTTGTGGTTATGCTGGTTCAAAAAAGTATGGAAGGTGATTTAATGGACAAAGCGAAAGTATTCTTTACTGATTTTTCAACAAAACCGGGTATGAGTCTTTTGAAAAAACTCGAAATACTGCTTGAAAGATCGGGAGTTTTACAAATCGTTGAAGAAGGCAAGATGGCGGCGGTTAAAATTCATTTCGGCGAGTATGGAAATCTGGCATATATACGTCCGAATTATACAAGGGTAATAGTCGACGAATTGAAGAAAAGAGGTGCTGTTCCTTTCGTAACCGATGCGAACACTCTTTACAAAGGCTCGCGTTCCAATGCGGTCGATCATTTGAAAACTGCAGTGGTAAACGGGTATTCGGCGGAGGTTGTGGGAGCGCCGGTAATAATAGCGGATGGATTGAGAGGATCGGACGAGGTAAAGATAAGAATTGACGGCGACTATGTTAAAGAAGCCAAAATAGGTTCGGCGATAGCGCTGGCAGACTGTGTGATTTCCGTTGCGCATTTCAAGGGACATGAACAGACGGGGTTCGGAGGAGCTTTGAAGAATATCGGTATGGGCAGCGCTTCACGTTCGGGTAAGATGGAACAGCACTCGAATTCCAAACCCGTAATAGATAAGCAGAATTGTGTGAAATGCCGTATGTGTGAGATAAACTGTCCTGCTTCGGCGATATCTGTCGGGGATTATGCAAGTATTGACTACGAAAAATGCATAGGATGCGGCCAGTGCATAGCCATGTGCAATTTTGGTGCGGTTATACCCGTATGGGATTCGTCGACGGAACTGCTGTCCATGAAAATAGCGGAGTATTCGAAAGCCGTACTGCAGGGTAAAAAAAGCTTTCATGTTAATTTTATAAATAACATATCACCAAATTGTGATTGCTGGGGTATGAATGAACCACCCATAGCACCGGATATAGGAATAGCCGTCAGTCTCGATCCTGTGGCTTTGGACCAGGCTTGCTATGATTTTGTCAAAGAAAGTGTGGGCTACGATCCTTTCGCGAAAATTCATTCGCATACGGATTCTCTTGTCCAGCTCGAACATGCCCGGAAAATCGGAATCGGAAACAGAGAATACGAATTGGTGAGGATAAGCTGCTCATTGTAATTTTCGTACATCATCGATATTATCTTTGAGTACACCCGCAATCGAATAGGGAGGCCTTGATATGAAAAGAATGCTTTTATTCTTTTTTTTGGTTTCGATAATTTATATTCCGGTGTATGCGGTCGAAAATATTCTAATGGTGTACAAAGCCAACTTAACTTATTCAAACGGGAAAATCGATGAGATCGTAAATCTCTTCAACGAAGCACATGAAGGAATTCGTGTGAGCGCCCTTGAAATTGAAGGGGAATATATCGAAGAAGTAGAAAAACTTGTTTTTAACGGTCAGAATATGTCCGGGAAATCGTATCCCGATTTGATTTTGATGGATATTGGCGATTTCCAGGAAATAGAAGATGAAAAACTGCTATTTCCGCTTGATCTCTATATAAGACTGGATGAATTTTTTCTGGACGATTTCTTTTATGAATTGACTTCCTTATTCGGCTGCTGTGGGAAACTGTACTGTCTACCGGTCGGTTTTACCGGCAACTACGAAAGTGTCGTTTCCTGTGAAAACGGATTTGTGTTGAAATTGCCCGGGGATAAATCGGAGATAATGGCATGGGGTATAAACAATCAGTCATATGCCATGGAAGAATCCTGGGAACTGCTGAAATATCTCACTCTCGAAGGGCAGAAGCTGTTGATGGGAGATGACGGATACATTCCATCCAGAAAAAGCCTTATCGATTTTTAAATTTATACTTTTAAAGCTTTTTAATACGCGATTTTGATTTTATTTTCTCTGTTGTTTTGATCCCGATAACCGCTTCAATGTTTGGGTGACCTTGTGTTCCGGCAGCGGTATAAAAAACGGAGGTTGAATATGAAATTTGAATACGTAGAAATGGTGTATGAAATCGGGAATGCTAAGTCCATGACTGACGAATTACCGGATATTGGAATTATTAATATCGCAGATATTGATGAAGCTGAGCGTGAAAAAATGTATCATAATTGCTTTGAAAATGGAGATGCGGTTTTTTATAAATTGCAGGATAACGATGAAAAAGCCAGGTATTATAAAGAAGAATTAGGTCTGCCCGACGTACTCAAACAGCCGGAATCACATGCGATTTCCAAAAATGGAGAATTCATCGGATATTTGTATGCAATGCAATTCGGGAAAGAGAATGTACATATAAGCTGCATGTGTGTGAATACGGGATATCAGGGACAGGGATATGGAAGAAAAATGCTGGAAATAGCAGAAAATATCTCACGTAAACGGGGAATGAAAACTCTATCATTGGGCACGGAAACGAAGATGAAAGCGTATTATTTGTACAGGAATTATGGTTTTAAAGAAACTGAATTCCATATTGTTGAGTTGTGATAGCCGGAAACTATGGCAAAATAAAAGTTTGGTCGAGCAATGCGGCAATGCGTTGTAAAATATAGAGAATATTATACGGCTGTGGAAAAACCAGAGAAATGATCGTTGCTGCTGAAAAGAGAATTGGAATAGGAATCTGCCGAACTATAATGTGTTCGGTTTTCAACCTTCGTAAAAAACCATTTGTGCAATCCGGTCTAAACAGAAAACGGAATATACCAAGAAATAATGCAATCATATATGTTAAGCCAAAAAAAGACCGTCAATATTGACGGTCTTTTTTTGGCTCTGAAAAATAGCATTTTGAGATATTGAAAGGAAAACCATGAAAAACTGCAATCGGGAGAGGAAATATAAATTATTCTACATAATAATTGAAATGGTATCGTTTTCATCATTTCTATTTGCTTTTTATATTGAGTTTAAGTTGTGATAATATAGAAAATATGATGAAAATGATTTCATTAATATGATACCTATTATAAGGAGAACATATAATAATATGTCAGATGAATTTATTTTTGAAAGCAAAAAGTTTGATCGACGCAATATTTCCGGAGAATGCACACAGTTTACCATTTCAAACGGCTACAGAAGTTTTTTGGGCAGCCTGGAATTTCTCGAAAATAACGGCGGAGCAAATATCATAGCGGGAATATTCGATAAAAACGATTCTACCGTAATCGAACTTGCAAAATGCCCGAATCCGCTTGATATAAGAATATACGTACAGGATGAAAATGGAATCGAGAGTTTTTCGGATTCGTCTGTGAAATTGTCCGGTTTCAGCAAAAAGCTGGATATGAAAGCGGGAATCGTTTATTCGAGCTGTATCGCAGAATCCGAAAATGGAAAAAAAATAAGAATCGAAGCCGAAAGGTTTGTTTCGCTGAAAGATAAACACCTCTGGGCAAGCAGATATGAAATAAGTACTTTGAATTTTTCGGGGCAACTCATAATAGAGAGCATGATCGACGGGTATGTAAAAAATTCCGACGGTTATTCTTTCACGAGTACGGAACATTTTAATTCCTTCAGAAAATACGATTTTGGTGATTCGATATGTATGGTTGCCGATACCAAAGATGAGAACTTTCAAGTAGCTGAGATCTGCGGTTTGGTTTTCGAAAATGATTTTCCCGGGAAGCCGAGAAGAAAAATTAAGAATTTAAACCAGAAAATATGTGAATTTTATTCGTTTGAAGCCGGTGAAGGTGAAATTTTCAAATTCAATAAATTCGGTATCACGGCGACTTCACGCGACGGTTTAAGTGAAGGGCTGCACCTTGTTTTGCAGAAACAAATACCTGAAATACGCATTTGGAAGTTACCCGTACGAAAAAGAATCAAGTGCGAAAATATGGTATGAGAGATGGAAAGAAATGGATGTCGTTATAGAAGGCGATACGGAAGCACAGAGTGCTTTGCGTTTCAACATTTTCCACCTGTCGTCATGCTCCAATATTTGGGATCAAAGGGTTTCCATAGCAGCCAAAGGAATGCACGGAGAAGGGTATAAAGGACATGTATTTTGGGATACCGAGATATTCATGCTACCTTTTTTCATATACACTTATCCTGAGATTGCGAAGAATTTACTGATGTACAGATATGAAACGTTGGACGGGGCAAGACAGAATGCCAGGCTGAAAGGTTTTAAAGGAGCCATGTACGCATGGGAATCTGCCGTCAGAGGTCTGGAAACGACACCGGAATGGGGTGTTAATTACAAAGGCGAGAATGAAAGGATATGGACTGGTGATGAGGAAATACACATAAGCGGCGACATTTTCTATGCCGTGTGGAATTACTGGAGGGCTACCGGAGATAACCATTTCATGCTTGGATACGGAATTGAAATGCTGCTGGAGATATGTGTTTTCATCTCTTCAAGAGTGGAACTGTCGGAAAATGGGCGTGTTTATTCCATAAGCTCGGTTATGGGACCCGATGAGTTTCACCCGCATGTTAAAGATAATTTTTATACGAATTATATTTTTAAATGGTGTCTTAAAAAAATCGGTTTTATATACGAAACACTTAAATCGGCCGGGAATGGAGAATTAGAAGATGTAATGAAAAAAATCGGGATTTCCGAGTCGGAAATATATGGATGGAATGAACTTTCGAGTGGCATATCCATAAACAGGAGCTGCGATGGAAAGATAATCGAACAGTTTGAGAATTATTTTGAACTTGACGACCCTGAGATAAGCGGAATCAACGTGAAGGGGTTGCCGGAATGGCCGGAAAATCTTGATCTCGGTAAAATTCACGAAACCAGGTTGATAAAACAGCCGGATGTGCTGATGCTCATGTACCTTCTTCCGGAGGAATTTTCGAGGGAGGAGTTGAAAGATAATTTCGATTATTACGAGCGCAGAACCATGCACAAATCTTCACTGAGTCCCTGCATACACTCCATACTCGGTATTGCAGTAGGCAAATACGAACATGCGTACGATTATTTCATGAAAACTATTTTAACCGATATCGAAGATAATCAGGGTAATACCGGTCATGGTTTGCATGCGGCTTCGGCCGGCGGCGGATGGCTTTCGATAGCCGGAGGCTTCGGCAGGTTTTTTGTGGATAATGACGGTGAATTGAATTTCAGTCCGTGGATTCCTGAAAAATGGAGAGGCATACGATATTGCATAAAATGGAGAAACTCCAAAATAAAAGTGAAAATATCCCATGAGAAAATGATTTTCAATGCCGATACCGACATTAAAGTCAAGGTTTTCGGAGAGGAAGTTTTTATAAGAAAAGATGTGGAGAAAGAAGTTCAGGTGTGCATATGAAAGTGGATATAAAAAAAATCGCCCATCTGGCAAGAGTATCTCCGACGACTGTTTCGAGATATTTCAACCATCCGGAAAAACTGGCCGAAGAGACTAAGGAAAAGATACATAAAGTGATAGTGAAATATGGCTATTTTCCGAATGAAATGGCGAGAAGTCTCAGAAGCAGCAGAAAGAATATGGTGGCTATTATCATTCAGGAGGGGGAAGATATCTTTCTGACTTCGCCGTATTTTACGGTTTTCGCAAACGAGATAACCAGAGAATTTGCGAAAGAGGGATACTATACTATAATTGCTCCCGAAGAATACCCCAATAAACCTCATATCGCCTACAGAAATCTATTGCAGAAGAATCTTGTGGATGGATTTATAATGATGGGAATGGTCGAAAATGATAAAAGAATGAAATTTCTGCTGGAAAGAGATGAGAAATTCGTCACGATCGGATACAACCCTGAATTCTCACATTACACCTGGGTGGACTGTGACAACGAATCGGGAGGTTATCTTGCAACAAGGCATCTGATTTCTCTCGGATGTGAGAACATCCTGATAGTAAATGGCAACAGCAACGATTTCGCATCCCAAAAAAGATTAAGTGGTTATTTAAAGGCTTTGGGAGAAGAAGGCAGGGAAATAGACCAGGAACTCATATTTCGGGGTGACGTTGCGGGAATGATATTGAAAAGTGATTTCAGCGAAGACGAGTGTTTTAAAATACTGGAACCTATGATAAAAAACAGACATTTTGACGGTGTGTTTGCCAATTCGGATGTTTCCGCGATAAGTATTCTGAAAGCATTGCATCATCTGAAGGTAAAACTTCCGGTAGTCGGGTTTGACGATGTCTCCCTTGCAAACATATCGCAGCCCACTCTGACGACCATAAGGCAGCCTATAAGAATTATAGCTAGAAAAGCCGCTCAGAAGCTCGTACAAAAAATAAACGGTGAAAATCCCGAATCGGAAATGCTGCCTGTTGAGCTGGTCATAAGAGAATCCACGGATTATGCGCTGAGAAAGACAAAATAAGAGAAAATAACATTTTCCAATAAAACACGGGTTCAATTTCATATGAATTTCTATCACTCATAAGGAGGGTTTTGCATGAAAAAATTTTTGGTTTTCTTATTTGTTGGTTTTTTAATATTTTCGGCAGCTTTTAGTGCCGTAAACGTGAGGATAACAGGCTGGCCGGGCAATCCGGTTGAAGAGGGAATAATAATGGGTATTGTGGATGACTTTAACAATTCCCAGACGGAAATAACTGCGGAATGGCAGCCTCTTCCGGGTGATTACAGACAGATGATGATCACTCAATTTTCGGCGGGAACCGCTCCGGATCTTTTTTACGTTGACGTATCCTACTTTGAGGAATTTGCCAAGCAGAACATGATGCAACCTCTCGATCTTTACCTCAGAAAAGACGGTTTCGATATCGAAGACTTTTACACCACTCTCGTGGATTCCTTCACTTACAACAACAGACTGTACGGACTCGCAAAAGACTTCTCCACACTCGGACTTTATTACAACAAAAAAATATTCGACGAGTATGGAGTTGAACATCCTGAGAACGATGATACCTGGTTTGATCTGCTTCATAAATGTGAATTGCTTAAGTCAAAGGGATTTGAAACCCCTCTGGTTCTCGCTGCCGATTTGAACAGATTGCTTCCTTTCATCTACGGAACCGGCGGAAACATAGTAAAAGAAGATCTTTCATGTAATCTGGACAATTCAGATACGATTCTGGGTCTCAAGTTCTATGTCGATCTCGTTGCCAAATACGGTGTGGCACAGGAACCGGCCAATGTCGGAGCCGGATGGATTGGAGAGGCATTTGGGAAAGAAAATGTGGCAATAGCCATGTCAGGGCCATGGACATACGGATTTGTAAAGGAACAGTACCCCGAAGTGTACGGTAATATGGGAATAGTTGAAATGCCTCATCTTAACAAAAAATCGACCATGATATACACCGTAAGCTGGTCAATAAACAGAAATTCAAAGAACAAAGACGCGGCATGGGAAGTTCTCAAATATCTCACTGATGAAGGCCAGAAGAAATTCGTTGAAGGTGCTGGAGTTCTCGCTTCCAGGAAATCCATAGCATCAGAAGATACCGACCCCGTGAAAAAGGCATTTTATGACAGTGTGGTATATGGCACAGCATGGAAAGTCGCAACACCAAGCGGAATATTCAGCAGGGCCAACGATCAGATTAACAGCAGACTGAAAGATTTATTCTATGGAAAAGTGACTTTGGAAGAAGCGGTAAAAGAAATAATGGATAATTACGATTCCTGGGTTAAATAAAGGTGATTCGGGCCGCTTTCAGGCGGCCTGTTTTTATTTTCTGGGGGTGTCAATCATTATAAAATTAAATCAGAAGTCAAAAGAGGGAATTGCGGGGTACATATTCGCCGCACCGATAATTATTTCGGTATTGCTGTTCACGATTTATCCGGTAGTTTCCGCAGTGTATTACAGTTTTACGGATTACCAGCCCACACAGGCACAGAAATTCAAATCAATGATAAATCTCGAGGAGTCTTTGATGATGAATCTGAGCGTTTTTCCCGACGAAGAAGAAGTCGACCTCGTGCAGTTGAAAAATATATTCAATACGGAAGAATTTCTGATGTACGATATCGGAATAAACCTGGATGAAGAACAGATAAACACAATTGTGGCGAATCTGGATAAAAACAGATTACTGGAGGATTTCGTCGAAGGAAGACTCGGTGGGGAAATATCTGCGGTGGATTTTTTCAAGAAATATATGAACAAAGAAAGCGAGAAATTCACACGGTACATACCGAATTTTCTCGGGTTGGATAATTTTATCGAGATGTTCCAGGATAAGTATTTCTGGATTTCTTTGAAAAATTCATTCGTGTTCGCGTTAATCGTAGTTCCGAGTCAAACTATAATAGCCATATTGTTGGCTGTTGCCGCAAACTCCGGAATAAGGGGAAGGAAATTCTTCAAACTGATTTTTTTCATTCCGTCGATAACTTCCGCAGCGGCGATTTCCATGATATTCATGTTGATATATTCCAAACCGGGGGTTTTGAACAGATTGCTCGGAACATCCGTCGACTGGCTGAACGATCCCGGTACGGCATTGCTTGCGGTTATGATAATGAACATATGGACAACCGCCGGATATTTCATGGTGACTTTTCTGGCCGGTTTACAGAATATTCCGAAGTCTCTTTACGAAGCAAGCGATATAGATGGGGCTTCATTCACCCAGAAACTTTTCAGGATTACTGTTCCGCTGCTGAAGCCTCAAATACTTTTTGTAAGCATAATGGGTGTAATTGGCTGCATGCAGGTATTCGACCAAATTTATTTCCTGATAAAGAACATGAGGAATATCACGATATCTTTTTACATATACAAAAACGCATTCGAGTATCAACGTATGGGATATGCCTCTTCAATTGCCATGGTCTTATTCCTGATAATATTGATGCTGACGGGAATACAGAACAAGTTTTTCAAATCGGAATCGTATTATTGATATGGGGGCGGATGGGAATGCGGTTTAGCAAGAAAAAAGCGGGTTTGACAATAGTCTATATAATCCTGATATCTTACTCTCTGATATCCCTTTTTCCTTTTATCTGGTCGGCTTTTATTTCTTTCACGCCGATGACTTATGGCGAAAATGGGATTCAGAAGGGTGTGGACATAATGAAATGGCCACCGGATATCAATTTGATAGCCAGTCCGGTAAGGCTTTTCGGAGCCCCGGCAACGGTTGAAAACTATGCCGAAGTGTTCAGAATCACACCGTTTGCCAGGTGGATAATAAACACACTGCTGTACGCTGTTCTGGTGACGGCAGGGCATGTGCTGCTTGACTCTCTTGGGGGATATGCTTTCGCACGGTTGAAGTTCCCGCTGAAAAATATGTGGTTCGCACTTTTCATGTCAACGCTGATGGTTCCGGGCCAGGTCACACTGATACCACAGTACAATTTGATGGTCGGTTTCGGTTTCATAAACACGTTTTATGGACTTGTCCTTCCAAAATTGACGGGAGTATTCGGGTTGTTTCTGATGAGGCAATTTTTCACATCCATTCCCAAAGAAATGGAAGAAGCCGCCAAAATCGATGGTGCCGGAATCTTCAAAACATTTTTCAGTATCATCCTCCCCAACGCAAAACCCGCAATAGCGGCATTGTCGATATACGTATTCATGGGAACATGGAATGATTTCCTGTGGCCGCTTTTGATGACGTCGAGCAAGGAGATGTTCACGCTATCGGTCGGGTTGGATTTTTTCAGATCGAGCTATTATACTTTCTGGCAGTATATGATGGCTGCGTCACTTATGATGACAATACCGATGATAATAATATTTCTGGTATTTCAGAAACAGTTCGTCGATTCGGGCGTATCATCGGGTGTTAAAGGCTAAAATCAGAAGGACACCCCTTCCCAGAATAAAGAGAAACTGATACTGATGACAGATTCCACGACAGCATCCGGATTTTTTATCAGATAATTCACTATGCATATTATGCTCGAAAACCACAGTTCTTCGAATAACTCTGTTTCGATATTTTTTATGGTACATTCCATTTTCGCTTTTTCCACCAGAGGAATTATGAACTCGAATCCGCGTTCCGCTTCTTCTCTGGTTACGTTGGATATGAAAGGGGAATTGTAGAATTGGGTTATGAATCCGAATTTGTCCCTGCTGCCGATTCCCCATAATACGAAATTCTCCCAGAGAATCCCGGCAGCTATTTTAAAAGGTTTATTTTCGGGTATTGATTGCGCAAGCATGTTCCGCATTTCACTCTTAATCTCAAAATAGATGGAATTTATGAGTTCTTCTTTGTTTTTGAAATAATGAAAAAGTGTACCGACCGCCACTCCCGATTCTTTGGCGATAAGAGAAGTGGGTGTGGCATGGAATCCGTTTTCGGTGAAAAGCCTGGTTGCGACCTTTAATATTTTTGCGCGTTTGTCTTCCAACATACGACCTCCGTAATTTAGCCGAGTAATTTCCCAAGGAGCGGTGTTTTCAATTTAATGGCATCATGCGGACAAGTCTCCTGGCAGCAGTAACACCTTATACATTTTGAGTAATCGTAAACGGGGAACTTCCTGTCCTTCTTAAAATTCAACGCCTTCGGTTCAACCGGACACATGTTGACACAATGTCCGCATGAAACACAGTTGCTTTCAACTATATACGGCCGTTGTGTCATTCCCGATTTAATGAACCTTATTATCCCCTTTCCGGAAACGGTTGTCGCAACCGGATTTCTGTTGACATCGAAATCTTTGGAAATCAAAGTTTCAAATTCATCGTCACAGATTATCTCTATATCGCTGCAACTTCCGAGTCCCCATAGATTACCGCGAACTATTGTGGGAACCAGAAACTGATCAAGATTTATCAGCTTGCAGAAAACGGTGTCAAGTGCAACGGGATCGGACGAGGCAAGTATCACATTCATCTTTTTTGGAGTGCCGTTTTTCGGACCGTTGCCTTCCATGGCCAATATGCCGTCCATGATGAACAACTTGGGTTTTAATAGCGTGTTAAGGTCTGTGAGCATCATGGAAAAAAGGTCTGAATCGGGAAACTGTGCATGATAAAGAGCTTTTCTCCTGCCCGAAACACAACCGAATTGATTTTTTAATGCACCTGTAATTCTCGTGAGCCCGTGGGTTTTCATCTTGGAAATGGACACCAACGAATCCCATTGTTTTACCGCCTTGGCTATGAAAAAATGTTTAACCAGCTTTCCTTCCGGGAATTCCACGTTCATCCCGTCTTCGAAATCCAGATATTCTATGCCGAGCTTTTCCGAAATGGTTGTCAGTTCGCTGATTCTCGATGCTTTATCCCCGGAACCGAAAGCCGGTGAATCTCCGTAGCCCAAAACGGCACCGCTGTCTTTAAAGATATTTGCCGCTGCCTCAAAAACTGCCGGATGAGTTGTAACCGCATCCTCAGGCTTTGCGCCTGTGAGAAGATTTGGTTTCAAAATTATCCTTTCCCCGGGACGGCAAAAGCCGTTTATCCCGCCCAACAATTCTATGGATCTGTTTAGCGAATCATATACGTTATCGTATACGTAATCATCACACTTCACAACTGCAACGGCAGATTTTTTCATATCAAGTATTCTCCTCCTATTTGGTCAAACCGAGTATCCTCCTGAAAATTCTGTCGAATGAATCTTCCGATAACAATTTTCTCAACAATATAGAGGCCTTGGCGTTAAAAGGGGCGACATATCTGGTTCTGGGTTTTTTCGCATTGACGGCTTTAAGTATAAGATCTGCGATAAGTTCGGGGCCGGGTGCTTTTTCCGAGTAATTACTCCGAAACAGCTTCATCATAGTCTCGGCTGTTTTCTTATAAGGACCGTCTGATGAATATTTTTTCATGCTTTCATATGCTATCGAATCCCATTCAGAGTTTATCGTTCCGGGTTCTATGATTATCACATCTATCCCAAAATCACCTACTTCCATACGCAGTGCGTCTGACATAGCCTCAAGAGCATGTTTGGTGCCATGATACCAGCTTCCCAGCGGCATTGAAATCTTTCCGGCCATAGAAGAGATGTTGACAATTTTTCCGGAACGGGCCTTACGCATTGTTGGAAGTACGATCTGAGTTATTCTGGCGAGACCGAACACATTCACCTCGAACTGGCGTTTGGCCTCGGATATCGGAACTTCTTCAAGCGAACCGTAAGAACCGTAGCCGGCGTTGTTCACAAGTATGTCTATTTTACCTTCTTTTTCTATGATTTCAGCTACGCAACTCTGAACCGAATCATCTTCCGTTATATCGAGGTATATGGGTGTTATATTTTCGGATTTCAATTCTTCGAGCTTTTCCATTCTCCTCGCAGCTGCATAGACTTTAATTCCGTTGGCAGAAAACAATTTCGCCGTTTCTCTTCCTATACCTGCCGATGCACCAGTTATCAAAGCAATTTTCATTTTTTCCTCCTTTAATCGAATTCAATAATATTTGATTGACTGATCAGTCGAATGTATTGTATCACGATTGTTTAAAAACACAAAATAAAAACGGAGAATCTGACCCGATTTTATTTTTACCGTGTTATAATCGGTGAAAATAAAATCGGGAGGCGGTTAAGTCCGGTTTTCCTTATGATAAGTCAGGAAAACCCGGAGAAGCTAAGAAAGCCGGCATCAGAATTTGATATCGTTCTTTTAATCATTTAACGGTGATCTTTTTTTGATGTGGTTTTTGTTGGCTATTCGGGTTTTATAGAAAAGCCCGCAAATCCTTTGCGGGTTTTTCTGTTTTCTATAAAAGGAGGAATAATATGATAGAGAATTTCGGTAAAATATTGTCTCAAATTAAAATTTCGTCTTCCAAACCGGAGATATACACTCCCGGAACGGATGTGTTCTGGACAAATGAATACATAGCAAAAAAGATACTCAACACGCATCTGGACTTCAAAAGCGAAAAAGCAAGCAAAAGGATTGAAACTATCAACGGTGAAGTGGATTTTATCGATGAAATAGTTCATCTTCATAAAAACAGGAAATTAATCGATCTGGGATGCGGGCCCGGAACTTATTGCGAGAGATTTTACAATAAAGGGGCGTATGTTACGGGTGTTGATTTTTCTGGAAATTCCATAGAATATGCCATGAAATCTGCAAAGGAAAAGAATATGGAAATTAAATACCTGAACAGGGATTATCTTGAGCTGGAATTTGAAAGCGAATATGATGTTGCCTGCCTTATTTTCTTCGATTTTGCGACTTTTTCCATGGATAATACCCATAAACTGTTGGATACAGTCAATAAAATGTTGAAGAAACATGGATATTTTATTTTTGATATCAGAACGATTTACGATTTTGAAATACCCGTCAAAAAAAATTGGTATGTTGATGAAAACGGATTTTGGGGTAAAGGATTTAACCTGGTACTCGAGGAATTCTTCGAATATGGAGACAGGGAAACGATTCTGTTTCAGGCAACTGTAGTCGATAGTTCCGCAGATGTCGAAATATACAGGATTTACGAGAATTTCTACACTCTGGCGAAAATTGAACGGTTGTTGGAAATGCACGGGTTTAAAATAGAACATATTTTTGAAGATTTACGCGGTAAAGAGTATACGGATTTTTCGAAAAGAATGGGTATTTTCGCGAAAAAAGCCGGATAAACTTTTTCATTTTTCGGATGTTGAAAAAACAGACTATTTGATATAAAATATAGTTGGAAATCTAACATTTAGTATATGAATTTTTGGGTGTATTGATTTCTGAATTTACGGAAGATGTTTCATTTATCTATGTTAATGTTTGACAAACTGATGTATTTTGTGGTATAAAAAGCGGTTGCTCACTTTTGACTCTGGCGAATCGAAATCTTGTGTTATCGTTTGCTTAAACCCGACAATTCAGGTTCGCTATCGCAACTATGTTAATTATGAATAGACGGGCAACAAAAAAATAAAGGGAGCCGGTTCATAAGATTATGTTTTTTATACCCGGTGATTTATACGGCTTCAATCAAACTTATGGGGAATTGTGATGGCGTACAGGAAATCCGAAATAACCAAAGAGAAAATTATGAAAGCTGCCATCTATTTGTTTTCAAAAAAAGGATATGCGGCTACAACGACGAGGGAAATATCGAAAGAAGCCAACGTCGCCAACGGCACTCTGTTTAAATATTTTCATAGCAAGGATGAGTTGCTCAAAACTATTTTCCTGAAAGGTACGGAACAATTTCTGGATTCAATGCTTTTTGAAAGCATAAGGGATCTTCTCGTCCAGTATAAGGACAGGCCGGTGGAAGATTTACTCAAAGCGCTTATAAAAGACAGGATTATGCTCGTTGAAAAAAACAGATGCCTGATGAGGGTTGTTTTCAGAGAGATACAGCTTCATGAAGAAATTCGTAAGATATTTGTGGATAAAGTTGCTGACAGGATGCTCGGAATTGTTAAACAAATGATTTTGCAGAGAAACGAACTCGGAGAGGTACGGGATACGGATGCTTTTCTGATAGTTCGGTCTGTCGTGGGCATGATAGGGGCGATGTTTGTTCAGAAGATGCTTTTTGCCGAAGAGTTTAAGGATATGGACCTTGACTATGAGGTGGATAAGATGGTGGATTTAATTTTGTATGGAATTAAAAATAAATAACAGTTGCGCAGAAAAACCTCAGGGGGTATAATTCAAATGAGAACTGTTGGTATTACGAAATCTCTGCTTTATTGGTATTACATACCCTTCTTCAAGCCGCTTTTTGAGGAACTCGGTTTTGAAGTCGTGATATCGGGAGATACGAACAAGGACATAATGAACAAAGGTGTCATCCATTCGGTGCCGGAATTGTGCGCACCTGTGAAGATAAACAGCGGACATGTGGTAGAACTCATCGAGAAAAAAGTCGATTTCATATTCGTACCGAGATTCGTTTCAATAAACAAGTATGAAGTCTTTTGTCCGAAATTCATGGGGTTGCCCGATCTGACATTACATTCCGTTCCGGAAATAGGGGACAGGATGCTGACTTTTAAAATAGACGTTAAGAATGAAAACATCGGAGACCACAGATGTTATTCGGAGTTATCCGAGAAATTGGGTATCGGTAAGGCCGAGATGAAATCTGCCGTTTCCAAAGCATATCGGATTTGGAATGTTTCAAGGACGCAATCGAAAAAAGGAATCAACCTGAATAAGGTGATTTCCGGAAACAGGCTTCCGGACGGGAAGGATGCGTACGATATAAACATAGGTTTGATGGGATATGTGTACAATATATACGACAGCTACCTGAGCATGGATATAACCGATAAGCTTGAAAAAATGGGAATAGGGTACACTACTTTTGAAATGGTGGAAGATGAGAAAATATATTCCCAGACGGAAAAAATGGATAAATCCCTGTTTTGGACTTTCAGTAACAAGGTGCTCGGAGCCGGACTGCATCTGCTTCAGGAAAAAAATATCGACGGACTTGTGCATATCACGGCTTTTGGATGCGGGCCCGATTCCTTTCTCGGCAAGCTTTTCGAGATAGAATCGGAGAAAGTCGGTATACCCTTTCTGACAATACGTGTCGATGAACACAGCGGTGAAAATCATTTGGTCACGAGAATAGAGGCATTTGCGGACATGCTGAAAAGAAAAAAGGCTGGTGTTTACCTATGAGATTGTCTTTTCCATATATGGGGCCCGTAATTTTATACGAAAAAGTACTTGAAAAGTTCGGGCACGAAGTTGTGATGCCTGTCAGACCGAATAAAAGGACGATTGAGCTTGGCGCCAAGTACAGTCCCGAATTTGCGTGTTTCCCGTTTAAAGTGCTTATGGGAACATACATACAGACATGCGAAATGGGAGTGGATGTAATAGTTTCGAGCGGCGGCCACGGACCCTGCAGGGCAGGGTTTTATGGTGAAATTCATAAGAGAATATTGAAACAGATGGGATACGATGTCGAAGTAGTGATTTTCGATTCCATTTTCAGAAATACCAAAAGCTTCATGAAAAAGCTGAAATTCATCAGAAACGGGAAATCCCTCATGAAAGCCATTCCGACATCTATTTTCTGTTATCGTTTGCTCCAATATATCGATACCGTCGAGAGAAGAATCACAAAAATCAGACCATATGAAAAGAATTTCGGTGCCACGGATGAAGCCTGGGACAAGATAAATACCATTTTGAGGGGAACGTACAACTATAAACAGCTTTCTGAAAATTCCGGCAAATGCGATGAGATACTCGATTCAATAGAAAGGTACGATGTTAGGGAAGATGAGAGGATTAAAATCGGAATAGTTGGCGAGATTTATGTGGTAATGGAGTCATCGGTGAACGGAGAAATAGAAAAGAAGCTCAACTATCTCGGATGTGAAACTGTAAGATCCCAATATCTTTTGGAGTGGATTGATTACAATTTCTTCCCTGCGAAATCGAAAAAGCAGCATGAACTCGATGTGCTTAAAAAAGGTGAGAGCTATATTGAGATAAACATCGGCGGACATGCCAAACAGACTGTCGGTAGCATAGCGGATTTCAGGGATAGAGGATTTGACGGAGTAGTTCATCTGATGCCTTTTTCCTGTCTTCCCGAGTTGGTTTCTCAAAGTGTTATACAGACACTTTCGAAGGATATTCCCGTTATGACACTGTCTTTGGATGAGCAGACGGGAATGGCAAACAATCAGACGAGGATAGAAGCCTTTGTGGATCTTTTGAAAAATAAAAAGTACAGAGAGAGGAATAATTATAAACCGCTTGGCAGAAAATCAGTTTGATTGAATTAAGGCTCGGATAGCGGTGGTTTTAAATAAAGAGAAAATAAGAGGTGACCACTTTGCGGAAAGTATACATAGGTATTGATGTTGGTTCTGTTAGCGTTAATGTCGTTGCTTTGGATCAAAATAAAAAGATGATTTTCAAAACTTATAAAAGGACAAACGGACAGCCTATAGAGGTAATAAAAGAAGGGTTGAACGATTTGCGGGAGTGCATCGAGGAAGAATATGAAGTATGCGGTATCGGAACAACGGGAAGCGGAAGAGAGCTTGCCGGAGTCATAGTCGGTGCGGATGTGGTCAAAAACGAAATCACTTCCCATGCCGTGGCGACGATAGATGAAGTTCCGAATGTACGCACCATATTCGAAATTGGTGGTCAGGACTCGAAGATAATACTCGTAAAGGACCAGATGGTTGTGGATTTTGCGATGAATACGGTTTGTGCCGCGGGAACAGGTTCTTTCCTCGACCATCAGTCGGAGAGACTTGGAATTCCGATAGAAATGTTCGGAGACCTTGCCCTGGAATCGAAGAACGAAGTCAGAATCGCAGGAAGGTGTACCGTTTTTGCCGAATCGGATATGATAGCGAAACAACAGTACGGCTTCTCAAAACCGGATATAATAAACGGATTATGTACGGCACTTGTCAGAAATTATCTGAACAATCTCGGAAGAGGCAAGAAACTTGAACCGCCTTTTGTGTTTCAGGGTGGTGTTGCCGCAAATAAAGGTATAAGGGCAGCTTTCGAAAAAGAGGTAAAAAACGAAGTGATAGTGTTGGAACATTACAGCGTCATGGGTGCCAAGGGAATCGCTATTCTGGCAAAAGACTACGTGGAAAGCAACAACATAATCACCTCGTTCAAGGGTTTCGACTCTCTGAATACGAGTTTCAAACCCACGAGTGTCATTTGCGGCGATTGTTCGAACAATTGTGAGATAGTCATGATAAAATCCAACGAAGAAGTTATTGCAATCTGGGGTGACAAGTGCGGGAAGTGGAAGGCACAGAATACAAGAATGGAAAAGAAAAAAGGCAAGAATACCGGCAGGGATAAAGACAGGGACAGAAAAAATGAAATAGTGGTTTGATAAACGATGGGCTGAATAGAAAGCCCATTTTTATTTAGATGGTTAAAATCAGATTCGAATTTTCATATCACCGGAATTATGGTCGAGTTAGCGTATGAAATAAGATATAATACTTTAATGAACAGCTTTAAAATAAAAAACGGGGATGATGCCTATGAGGAAATATCTGAGTTTACTTGTTTTGTTTTTTTTCTCGCTTGTCGCTGTTTCGGAAAATATCGAAAACAGAAATGGACACGGTGTCAGAGGCGATTATGAGGAAGTAACTCTTTTAAGAAGCATAACCAGACAGGGTGTTGTTGAAATCGGAGAAAGCCTTTCCGAAATGAAGTGGACGGAAATTCTGAAAATGGGGTTTGTCAACGACTATGATGTTGAAGTTTACAGAATCAAGTACTGGTCCGAGCATCCCGGCAGGGGGAATGTTCTCACTTCGGGGCTGATAATGCTGCCGGTCGACAGCGCAGGGAATTCATTTCCCGTTTTATCGCTGCAGCACGGAACAGTTGTCAAAAAAACAGATTCGCCTTCGTCGAATCTGAATTCGGCAGAAGTGAAAACCGCAGTTCTTTTCTGTTCGGAAGGTTTTATAGTACTCATGGCAGATTACATAGGCATGGAGGATTTCTCCGATATCATGCACCCCTATTGTCAGAATGAAGCTCTTGGCAATTCCGTCATAGATCTTGTCAGAGCCTTCAGGGATTTTTCCGAAAATTCTACCGGTATTGAATATCGGGACGGACTTTTCATGACCGGCTATTCCGAGGGCGGATATGCCACTATGAGTGCCGCCAAACTAATGCATGAAAAATATCCGGATGAATTCTCAATAACAGCATGTTCGCCTATGGCGGGGCCTTTTGACATGTCGGACACCATGGTAAACATAATGCTTTCGGGAAAGCCGTACCCGTCTCCATATTATCTGCCGTATGTCATATTGGGATTTCAGGAAGTGTACGGTTTTTTTGAAGAAACGCGTGAAATATTCAAATATCCGTATTCGGAAACCGTTCCGCCGCTTTTCAACGGAAAAAATTCCGGGAAAACCATAAGTAATGCCATGTCCGGCAGCGGAATTCCCAAAGATATTCTCGACGAGAATTTTCTGAAGCAAATTGAAAGCAGGACAGGCAAAGTGTACGAGGCTCTTTTAGATAACGATGTATACGACTGGACCCCGTCTTTTCCTATAAAACTCGTCCATTCAGTGAGTGATGACCAGGTTCCGTACGATAACAGTGTGAAGGCTTACAACAAATTCGTTGAAAGAGGAGTAGATGACGTCACTCTCGTTCCTGTAATAGGCAATAAAAAACATACCGAGGCCGCATATATAGCCATACCGATAGTCAACCTGTGGTTTAAAGAATTTTTGAAGTAACGGGGGAAATATCAACCGTTAAAATTCGCCGAGATTTCCTGAATCACCCTGAAATCTCTCGAGTTTTTTCTGATTTTCCAATCTTCCTGAATTGAGTTTACCGACAGGTTTATCACGTAATCTTTGGAAAAATCAACCGCAGAATAAACGAGAATTATAAAGATGTTCTCAGTACTTGTTATCCTACAGTCGTAGTCGGATAAATCCATGATGAAACTTTGACTTAAAATTGAAATCGCCGAGAGTTCGTCGAGTATGTAATTACCCGCAACATCCATTCCGCTGATTCTTACCGAATCTATGGTTAAGTCGTACAGGCCATCTATTCCGTAATAATCGTTGACTTTCAGATATATGGCGGCGGTAGGAGTCGTGTATCCGTACTCGGATAAACCCGGATTAATAGCTTCAAATGGAATTACAACAGCGTCGGCGAACGATACCGTTGAATTCATATCGTAAAGTTCTTCGTAAAAAACGTATTCTTTTTGGCAGGAAACAGCCAATTCCCGAAGAGAGGAAAAATCGGACGAGAAGTCGCGGGATAAAATAAGCGAAACGAATAATGAAGATAAAATAAAAATTATTGATATTTTTTTCATTTTTATACCTCCCTGGATTAAAGAAATATTTGATAACGTTTGACATTTAAGTTATGAAATTGTTATATTTTAAAACATAGATATTCTACCACTAAACCGGTAAATTTTACAACATCCGGATCAACGAAAACTATAAGATAAGAAACGGTGATGATATGGAAGAAATAAAGATCATAGGAAAAAATTGTTTTTACCTGAAGTCATTTTCCAATATCGGAATAATAGCAGACTCTGAACTGCAAACCGTATTTATGATAGATTCCGGTTCAAACGACAGTCTGGCAAAAAAACTTGCCGGTTATTTAAAGATAAATTATGGGAATTATAAATTCGCTGTACTTCATACACACTGTCATGTAGACCATATTAAAGGGAATTACATATTTAAAAAACATCTCAATGCCGACATTTTCGCCACTAAAGAAGAAATGCCGTTCGGTATATATCCGGATCTTGAGAAATACTACCTGTATTCAGCCACGGCACCGAAGTTTTTCAACAATTCCTTTTTCTCCGCAAAGGGAGTAATGATAAGTGACATCGAAGAACTGGAAATTCCGTTCACGATTCTCAGAACCCCCGGGCATTCACCGGGACACATCGTTTTAATGTACGGAGAAAGCGTTTTCACCGGGGATCTTGTGTTCGAAAAGAGAATTGCGGAAAAATATGGTTACCTGTATGCAACCGACATAGGTCAGTATCTGGAATCTCTTGACAGGGCAAAAGATTTTAAGGGGAATTTCTTTGTGCCCTCTCATGGAGCAGTAATGACAAGGAATGAATATCGCGATTCCATAGATTTCAATTTGGATTTTGTCTCAAAACAGACAGTGGAGTTTTTGGATTACATAGTAAATAAACGTACACTGGATGCTATAACGGGGTACTTTGGAAGCATAATAAATTTCAGTGGCGATTCTGCAAGTTATTTTCTGTTGAGGTCTTTCGTTTCGGCGATGATAAAATATCATCTTGAGAAAAATAACATAAGAGAGTCCATGACCGTCGAGGGAATGGTTTTTCTACCCGGAATCTGAAGCTGGATAAAAATATGACTTATTATCTGATAGAATTTTCCCCACTCCTTATTCCTTTTCGGTGTTGCTAATCTGTTGCATACGAGTCGAGGCTTTCCAGGTTAATGTTTTTTAATATTTAACGATATCTTTCCATGGAATTAAACCATGTCATTCCCGTATGCTGAAATTCTGATTACGATATTTCTTATTGTTAAAACCCGTATACTTGAACGGTGCGAATATAAATTGCGAATGTTTTTTCACGCTTCGGCGGTTGACAGCAGTGATGATGTGAAAAAATCTTATGATACAGACAGGTAAAGATGTGTTATACTTTATATATTGTTGAGAGATGAAAATTGTGATCGTCAAACATATAGTTTTGAATTGAATTTTATTAAAAATAGATAATAGTGGTTCGATGTTACGCATGTTGTATAGATTTCCGGTGTTTGAAATTCATCGTTTTGTCTTATAAATAAAAAAGGAGACGGTAAAATGAAAAAAAGGTCATTATCTTCGAAGATATTGTCGTTAATAGTATTCGTCGGAATAATACCGTTGCTTTTGTTTGGGATAGTGGTATTACTGATAACACAGGATAATATAAAACTGGAAGTTATCAAATCGAACAATATTTATTTTGACCAGACAAAAGAACTCATCGATGAGTTTTTTACGAATATGGAAAACAACATTGGATATTTATCCACTATAAACAGGGTAATAAATTCCGTATTAATAAGAAGTTCGTCGTCATCGGATTCAAATGAATGGACGGAAGCGAAAAAAACCTTGATGAAATTTTCCGATGAAGCGATAAAGAGTTTCAAATACGGGCAGATATTCATAACCGATAGAAAAGGCACTGTGATTTTTGACAGTAAAGGGATAGTTGAAAATGCGGATTTAAGCATAAGAAGCTATGTGAAAACTTCCCTTGAAGGATTGCTGAACAGTTCCGAGATGTTTTATTCTGAATTCGTAAATGCCAACGTTATAGTCGTATCTTCGCCGATATACGACAGTTTCAGTTCTTCAAATGAAATAATAGGTACCATAAATGTCGTGGTGCTGCAGCAGGAAATACAGCGAGTAGTCCATGAGGGATTAAGGTCTCTGGGCAAGACTGCCGACGCATTTCTCATAAACGGTTCGGGTTTTCTCCTCACGGACACCAAAATGGGGGAATACAGTGAAGGTGCCGCGCTGAAGAAGAAACTTCAGGCGGTTGCATACGATGAGTTGAAATCCAACATATTACTGAAGAATCCGGATTATTCAGCGGTGGGAGAGTATACGGATTATATGGGGAACACCGTACTCGGAAGCCAGGGTGTGATAGGTATGGGCAGTGATTTCGCCGGACTTGTCATCGAAATAAATTCCGATGAGGTTTTCAAAAATGTGATGCTTCTCAGGAATCTGATTATATTAATTATCTGTGCATTTACCGTCGCGGGTTTCATAATAGGCGTCTACACGGCAAAGAGTATTTCGGTTCCGATAATGAAGATTATAGATTCTATCGACGAAGGCTCCGAACAGGTAACACTGGCTGCAGAACAGCTTTCCGGGGCAGCCCAGCAGCTGGCGGAGTCAACCGGGGAACAGGCATCAAGTGTGGAGGAGATTTCCGCCACACTCAACGAATCAAGTTCGATGATAAAACAAAATACCGGTAACACAAATCAGGCTTCCCAACTTTTGAAAAATGCCAACGACTCCTCACATGAAGGGAAAAATGAGGCTATGACTATGGTGAATTCCATGCATGAAATAAAGAAATCATCCGATGAAATAGCCAAAATCATAAAAGTAATAGATGAAATAGCATTTCAGACAAACATTCTTTCACTCAATGCTGCTGTTGAAGCTGCTCAGGCCGGCGAATTCGGCGCAGGGTTTTCCGTTGTTGCCGAAGAAGTCAGGAATCTGGCCCAGAGAAGTGCCCAGGCGGCCAAAGACACGGCAAACATAATCGAGAAAAACATACATCTTTCTGAACAGGGAGTGAAAGTCGCCGGCAGTGTTAAGGATACTCTCATGGAGATAAACGATCAAGTCGGTACGGTAAATAAATTGATGGATGAAATAAATGCCGCAAGCAACGAGCAGGCTCAGGGAATTACACAGATCAGCACAGCCGTTTCCCAGATGGAACAGGCTACGCAGCAAAACGCTGCGACAGCCGAGGAAAGCGCTTCCGCCTCCGAAGAACTGAATGCGCAGGCCATGACATTGAAAGAGATAGTGGGAGACCTGTACGAACTGGTAAAAGGGGAAAAGGAAAAAAGGATATAGGCGGAAGAACGCTTCCGCCTCCGAAGAACTGAATGCGCAGGCCATGACATTGAAAGAGATAGTGGGGGATCTGTACGAACTGGTAAAAGGGGAAAAGGAAAAAAGGATATAGGCGGAAGAGCGCTTCCGCCTCCGAAGAACTGAATGCGCAGGCCATGACATTGAAAGAGATAGTGGGAGACCTGTACGAACTGGTAAAAGGGGAAAAGGAAAAAAGGATATAAAGAACGCTTCCGCCTCCGAAGAACTGAATGCGCAGGCGGAAGAACGCTTCCGCCTCCGAAGAACTGAATGCGCAGGCCATGACATTGAAAGAGATAGTGGGAGACCTGTACGAACTGGTAAAAGGGGAAAAGGAAAAAAGGATATAGGCGGAAGAACGCTTCCGCCTCCGAAGAACTGAATGCGCAGGCCATGACATTGAAAGAGATAGTGGGAGACCTGTACGAACTGGTAAAAGGGGAAAAGGAAAAAAGGATATAGGCGGAAGAACGCTTCCGCCTCCGAAGAACTGAATGCGCAGGCCATGACATTGAAAGAGATAGTGGGGGATCTGTACGAACTGGTAAACGAAACAGGTTTTATTGGCAGGCTGATAATTGTGGCGTATATCACATCAGATAAAAAATTGCGGAGGCTGCTATGAGTAAAGGTTTATATGTTATCGTTGTCGGAGAAGATTCAAAAATAGAATACGCAAGTGAAAAATTTTGTGAATTATTGGCAACAGACAGAAGATCTTTGGAAAATTACGTATGCCATGAATTGCCGGATTTTCCCGACCATGACGGCAGAAAATGTGAAGTAAGGCGTTTTTTACTGGATGACGGAATCGTTAAATCCGAAAACCACACGGATGAAACCGGGAATATTTTCGTGGTTGAAGAAACCGTAGAGATATCCGGAGGGAAAATTGTTGAGATATTGAGTAATGAAACAGATGAAAAAAGTATCCGTAGGGAGATGAAGCATGAATTCAGCAATCAGATGCAGATATTGTCGAGCATAATGAATCTCGATGCCGGAGAGATCGAGGAATTCGAAACGAGAAGATTGCTGAAAAAAAACATAATGAGAATGAAGGCATTCTCGATGATATATGAATACCAGCATGAAATTGACGGAGAGATGCGTTTCAAAACGAAAAGTTTTTTAAAAGATCTTCTGAGCCATCATTATTTTGAATATGAGAGAGAAACCAAATTAGAATACGATAATCTCAGAAGTGATATAAGATGCGGAAATGACTGGAAAATATTTTCATCAACTTTTGCGTTGCTTTGCAACGAGATATTCGCATATGTGTTCGACCTGCTGAACAGAGATAATACGAATGATTATTCCAAATCTATATTTTTATCCTTCAACGAAAGTGAATCCGGTTTTTCAATCGGAATCAAATCGGATTTTTCCGAAGATGATTTGAAAGTTAAATATGGAGGGCTCGACGAAAAGACCATAATCGAGTTACTGACCAAACAACTTGGAGGTAAATATTCGGAATATTTTCAAGATGGGTTTGAGATGCTTGTCGTAATTCCTGAAATTCAGAGGTGATCTTGAATGGGCAACCCAAGGATTCTGATAGTCGAAGACGAGGCAATTGTTGCATTTGATCTGAAAAAGATTCTTGAAAAGATAGGATACGATGTGCCGTGTATAGCTGTCAGCTTTGAAGAGATAATATCTTGTCTTGAGAAAACTGAAATCGATTTAATCCTGATGGATATTTATCTTTCGGAGGAAAAAGACGGAATTGACGTTGTGAAGTATTTAAACAGCGAATATCAGTTACCGGTGATATACATAACCGGGCATTCGGATATGGATACGTTCAGAAGGGCGAAAAGCACAAACCCCTTCGGATTCATAGTGAAACCGTTTAACGAAAGAGATCTTAAACTGAATATTGAGATTGCACTAAACAGTTATTATGTACAGAAAGATATTAAAAAATCCGAATTCGTTAAAACCAGAATACTCGAGAGTATTTCGGAGTTCGTTCTATACATCAGTTCGGAATACAAAATCAAGTGGTTTAACGCGTTCGTCGAAGAAATGTGCAAATCGCGTATCGGTAAATTCAACGATGCGAAATGTTATGAACTCGTTTTTAAAAGAGATATTCCGTGTGAAGAATGTCCGATGGAAGAAATATTGAAATACAACGATATATTCAGCAAACGCAGACAGTTTGACGGTGAATCCATATGGGAAATAACGGCTACTCCCATACATTATGAAGAAAAGGTCCTCGGTATAGTCGAGATCGGTAACAACATAACCGAAAAGGTGAAATATGAGAACAAGCTTATATCGGAGAAAAAGAATGCCGAAGTTGCCAACAAGATAAAAGATCATTTTCTCGCAAATGTCAGTCATGAATTGAGAACACCGCTGAACGGAATAAACCTTGCTTTGAAATTGATGAACCGTGATTGTTTTTCACAGGAAGATAAAGAGTATCTGAACATAATAGAAGTGTCTTCCAAAAGACTTCTCGAAGTTATCGAAGAGATATTGGATACCACAGTTATAGAAAACAACAAGATGAAATACTATGAACAGGTTTTTTCATTCGAGGAGATAATAGAATTCATAAGGGTACAGTTCGAGAATGCCATGAAAAAAAAGAATCTTCAATTCATAATATGCGAAGATTTCAGTTCGGAAAAAATATATTCGGACAGGAAGAAAATCACACAGATCCTGACAAATCTGGTGGAGAACTCTCTGAAATTTACGGAAACAGGTTTTGTTAAAATATGCGCGAAAGAAATTATCACCGATGGCTGTCATGAGTTGCAGATGGAAGTATCCGACAGCGGCCCCGGAATTCCGGAGAACAAGAGAGATCTGATATTCGATAAATTCCGGCAGCTCAACGATTCTTATACGAGACCTTACGAAGGCCTTGGTCTTGGTTTGTCGATAGTCAAGGAATATGTCGGGTTCCTGAAGGGAAAATTGGAACTGCAGTCGGAAGTAGGAAAGGGTTCCGCTTTCAAAATCACGATACCGGTTAAAACCAATTGATATGATACATATCCGGAGGTCATTATGAACGACACCGAAAAGAGTATTTTGTGTGAGCTTTTGATTTCAAGCGAAGAAAATCTTGTCGGAAAAATACTTCAATTTGCTTTGGAAAACAGCTATACGAAATACACATCGACGTTGAAGGAAGCCTGGAGGGTGTCCATAAAAGGCCTCACGGATGCGATCGTGGATGCGGTAAAATCGATGGACAAGCCTCCGATGCCGTATGCAGATATGGATTTCGGCGACAATTCACTCAATGATTTTGGTATAACAGAAGCGAGAAACCACCGAAAAAGGGGAGTTTCGCTTGAACTGTTTCTGGGGCTCTATAAATATTACTCCCAGAGTTTTCAGGATATCATCACCGAAAGCGACAGGGACAAATCCGAAAAAGAACTTTTCTCATCCTGGATAAAATCTTGTTTTTGGTATATAGAAATTTCGTATCTCAGGGAATGGACCGGGAAGAAATCCGAAGAACTCCTTGAGGAACTCAGAAATACGAATATCTACATGACAAATGAGAAAAACCGATACCTTACCGTTTTCGAGAGTCTGGCTTCTCCCGTGGTTTTACTGGATGAAAATCACGAAATAGTAAATTTGAACCATTCGGCGCTGAAAATTTTCTTCAACAGGGAAATACCGGGTGATATGTATTATGGGGATATCGACAAGTCGGGTATGATTCCGGATTTAGCATTTTTTATGGAAGAGATAAAACTGAATCAAAATGATTTTCTTGCCGAAAAGAAAATGAATACCTACGAAGGAGTCAGATATTTCGAAGTGAAAACCAAGGGCATGCTCGACATCAGCAGGAAGTTCGGCGGCAGAACGATAATTTTCAGCGATATAACCAAAAGAAAAGAATATGAAGAACGACTAAGACAGGCAAAAAAAGAAGCGGAAATAGCGAACGAGGCTAAATCCATGTTTCTTTCGAACATGAGCCACGAACTGCGTACTCCAATAACAGGAGTGATAGGACTGGTGGATGAACTCGGTAAAACTGTTTTGAGCGATGCTCAGCGAAAATACGTCGGCATGCTGAAAACATCTTCGGATTTGCTGCTTTTCATAATAAACGATTTACTCGATTACATGAAGCTTGAGTCGGATAATTTCACGTTAAAGACAGAGGTGTTTTCTCTGAAGGAATCCCTCAGGGAAATATTCGAACTCTTCGAATTCCGTTTTTCCGAAAAGAGCCTTCGCTTCGTATACGAAATTGATTCTTCGGTTCCCGAAAAAGTCAGAGCGGATGAATACGGAATAAAGCAGATTCTCATGAACTTGTTGGGGAACGCTCTCAAATTTACACACACGGGTGGAGTGACGGTAAGCGTATACCGAAACTCCGATTTCAATTTGATAATAAAAGTTATAGACACGGGAATTGGAATAGAAAAGGATAAACTCGGCCATATTTTCGACAGGTTTTTCCAGGCGGATTCCTCTTACAACAAAAAATATCGTGGTACGGGCCTGGGACTTGCCATTGTGAAGAGTCTGGCAGATAAAATGGGCGGAGAGATATCGGTAAAAAGCGAGAAAGGCCATGGAAGTGAATTTACGGTCAAGTTGAATCTTATCGAAACCGAAATTAAACCGAAAACAATCGAAACAAAAAAATACAACCTCGAAGGAATAAAAATACTCGTAGCGGAAGACAACGAAATAATCGGTTTTTTAATAGAAAAATCCCTGAACGACAGGAAGGGCTGTGTAAAAAGGGTTGCCAACGGTCGCATGGCCGTTGAAAGTGTTCCGGACTTTGAACCGGATATAATAGTAATGGACGGACAGATGCCTGTTATGAACGGTTTTGAAGCGATTTCGATCATAAAAAACGATTGCGGTAAAACGGATATTCCTATAATTGCCCTTTCCGGCTACACTTTTAAGGAAGAAATGAAGAGATTTGAAGAAGTCAAAGCCGATATTATTTTAAACAAACCGGTTAACTTCGATCTTCTTGCGTCGAAAATACTCGAATTGACATCGAAATGAAAAATTTATATAAGCCGGTAAAATTTGTCTGACGACGATTAAATGTTTATAATATGGTCGGAATTATAATCGGAAATTATACGGAGATATCTGGATGCCCTTTAAAGATCTGAAAGCACAATACGGAAAAATTCTTGTAGTTTTAATGTCCTTTCTATGCGGAATGGCATTGTTTGCAATTGTCATGAATATTTCAACACCGAACGAGATAAAGTTGAGAGAAGGGAAAGCATATGTTAAGTCGGAAATTTTTGATTTCCCCTCTTTTTCCGTGATAAACGGAGAAATGAAGTATTATGCAAATGAAATAATTCCGCCGGAACAGACTGAAAACCATGAATTCAGTTATAAGGCACTGAAAAAGGACGAATTTGTCCGGCAGAACGAATATCTTTCTTCAACATTTGAATTTTCGATGGAGATGGAAAAGGATAGAGAAGATCTCGTCATGGGGATGTATGCCAATCCGTTTAAGGAACTGACAATATGGGTTAACGGTCAAAAAGCGTATGAATATGGCAAAAGCGGCTTCGATCCGTTCGAAATCAACTGCATATCCACAAGAGAAAAAAAACTTGAAGTAGTAATCAATATTAAATCGAAGGGTACTCGCACAATCGAAGCGGGCGAAAAACTACTGTTCATGACAAGCCGGTACAATTATTACAGAATGGCTTTCATAAGGGATTTAAAAGATATGATCATGATAGGCGGGATACTGTTTTTGGGTATTTACAATTTGATTTTTTATTCAATGCTCAAACAGAAAAAACTGCTTATATTTGCCATGATATCGATATTCGGGGCATTGAGAGTCTTTTTCAGCAACACGGTGATAAAAAACTGTTTTGCTTTCAATTCCGATATAGAAACGTATATGTTCGTACAGAGTATGCTGACATCGACAGCGTTGATAGCTTTTTTGATTTATTTGACAGATATATGCCAGAATGCGTTTATACAGAAAGTTCTGAAAATATCCGTGTTGCTGCTCATTTCATCGTGCTGCATGATGATTCCCGACGATTTTTTCTGGTGGAATAAGAAATACGAACTGTTTGTATACATATTGGTTCTTTTTGTCTCGTTATCCGTGATAATCAGATCGTATTTCAAGGGACATTCAAAGGGGGAAATACTCGTGATAGGCGGGTGTTTTTCGATTCTATTGATAGTCGCAGATATATTCATGAAGAATTTCCTGGTAATAATTGAACCGGATATCGATTTGTCCGGTATGGGATTGATTTTCTTCATGGTTTGCCTTGCGATCGTGACTTCTAAAGAGTTAGCCCGTTCTTACATAATTTCCGAAAAACTTTCGGTGGAAAACAGACAGATGAGTACCGAACTGAAACTTCTGGACAGAAGATTGGAGAGAAGGATGTCGAATCAAACTGAATTTCTGATGAAGATAATAGGCAGTCTTGAAAGTGATAAAAAAATGCTGGAAGCGGAGATGAGGGAAATGGAATCTCAAATTGCCGAACATAAAATAGCCAGAGAAGAAATATCGAATGCATACGAAAAAATAGCCTCGCTTTCTTTTACTGACCAGCTGACCGGAATTTACAACAGAAGAGGATTTTTACGCTGGATTTCACTCAACCATCTCGGAAATCGTTTCGTGCCTTTCTGTGTTGCCATTGGTGATATCGATGATTTTAAGCAGATAAACGATATGTACGGGCATAATTTCGGTGATGGAGTACTTGTGAGTATTTCCGGAATATTGAATTCGAATCCGGATAAAAATTCATGTGTGGCCCGGTGGGGTGGTGAAGAATTCATAATGGTTCTGCCGTTCGAGCCGGAGGAAGAATTTAAGCTGAGAATGGATAACATACGTGAAAGGATATCGGCAGAAAAATTCCATATCGGAAACAAGAAGATAAGTATAACCATGACTTTCGGAATTGCGCGGGTGGATAGGAAAATGGATGTTGAAGATATAGTTGAAATCGTGGATAAACTTCTTTATGTGGGTAAGAAATCCGGAAAAAACACCATAATAATGTGAATTGCCGAATGGCTGTATGACTTTTTGATTACCTTTAGCGTGATTTAGTTACTTTCGTACGGGGAATTACCGCTGTTCAAAATAGTAAAATAACATGAACGGATTGCCGGAGGTGAAGTATGAAACCAACTGAATACGATCAGGTACGGAAAGATATAATTCACGGTATGCACAACGGATATTACGAAAGGGCTTTACAGTTGTTGGCCGATTTTAAGATGCATCCTGCGGAAAACGAATTCGATACCGACTACATTAAGATACGCTGCTTCTTAAAACTCGGGAAATATGAAACCGCTAAAAGCCTGATTCGGAAGAATCTCAACAGGGGGAATTTCTTTGAATTCAACCGGGATTTTTTCGATCCTATAAGGAACAATGAAGAATTCGAAATTTTCGAGAGTATAAACAATTCACTGATCTCATCGGAGAGAAAAAAACACAGACCGATGAGTAAAGTATTCCTTCCTGAAGAATACGGTAAAAATCTCGCATATCCGATGATAATAATACTTCACGGTGACGGAATAAACGGAAATGCCGAGAAAATCTCAGAGCTTTGGGTACCCGATTTGTATCTTGAAATGGGCTATATAGTGGCATATTTCCAATCCCCTTTTCCTTCCTGTAAAAATTATTTCGGTTGGTACGATGACTTGCCCGGATCATGCGACTGTATAAAAATACTGTATTATGATATGCTCGAAGATTATCTGATCGATGAACAGAGGGTTTTCATTTTCGGTTATTCCGGAGGAGCGGCGGCAGCTCTCTATACGGCGGCAAAAACTTCGATAAAATTCAGGGGCGTGGTTCTGCAAAGTCTTCCCGAAATAGGTCTTCCCATATTCAATTCGGTTGAGATAGGCAAGATAAAGAAAACAGTCTTTTTTCTACTCGAAGGAGAACTGTCGGGAGATGAAAATTTCGAATACCAGCAAAAAATAACAGATTTGCTGGATTCGAACGGAATTAAAAACCAATATGCCATCAACGAAAATTCCGGAGATGAAATACCGGAAGACATAGTGGGAAAGACTCTTGACTCACAATTACTCGGTCTGAAGGACTGTAATCAATCGCTTTGAACTGCGAATGCCGTGCATTTCGCGCCTTTCAGCCTGTGTTTGAGTATTTTTTGATATTCATCGGAATAATACCATTTCCGAAGGCTGTTTTTATCCGGGAACTCGATCATAACGACTCTGCATTTACCGATATTCCCCTCAAGTATTTCCGGATCGTCATCGAGTAAAATATATTTCCCATCGAATTTAGAGAAAACCTCATCCACTTTTTCGAGGTACTTCGAGTATTCAATATGGTCTTCTATGTTTATGCAGGCTATAAAATAAGATGGCATATTATCCCCCCATTGCGGTATTTTAACATTTTTGAATTAGAAGATGTGAAAAAATACCGGGTTTTGATATATAATTCATATAAGGGGTGAGAAAAATGGACAACGTGGATAAACTTTCATTGAAAGAAGAAGTATTCAACGCGATTTCACATGGTATCGGCGCATTGATGAGCATATTAGCTCTGGTGCTTCTCGTGGTTTTTTCTGCAATCAAAGGTGATGCATGGCATATAGTCAGTACGGCGATTTACGGCACGACGCTGATAATCCTTTATTTTTCGTCGACTCTGTATCATGCGATACAGAAAAAGAAGGCGAAATCAGTCTTTGAGATATTCGACCATGCTTCCATATATCTTCTGATAGCCGGTACATATACTCCTTTCGCATTGGTTACTCTGAGAGGAGCCGTTGGCTGGACGATATTCGGTGTAATATGGGCTCTTGCGGTTTTCGGTGTTTTGTTCAAAATTTTCTTCATAAAAAAATTCAACTTTTTGGCAACCATAATATACATATTGATGGGATGGCTAATCGTTTTCGCATTCGGACCGTTGATGAAAAATCTGAACGGCAACGGACTTGCCCTACTTGTTTGGGGCGGAATCGCGTATACCGCAGGCACGTTTTTTTACCTGTACAGGAAGTTCAAATACCACCATCTCATATGGCATTTCTTCGTTCTTGCTGGGAGTATACTGCATTTTTTCTGTATATTCTTCTATGTTATTCCGCTTGCCGCATGAGTTTCGGAGAGTTATGCGATGTTTGAATTCAAGGATTTGACTACCGAAAGGCTGAATCTCAGAAAATTTTGCTATGGTGATCTCAACTTCGTTTACAGACACTTTTCCGACGGAGAGGTTTGCAGGTATCTGTTCGATAATGAACCCGTCAAAACGCTTGAAGAGGCCGAAGAAATAGTGTTGTGGGCGAACGATATTTCCGGTAGCCCTGATCATCACAGATGGATTCTTGAGGTAAAAGGATATGGTTTGCCGATGGGGACATGTGGTTTTCACAGATGGGATAAGCGTAACAAAATCGCGGAAATAGGCTATGATCTGGCTTCCGGCTACCGAAAAAAAGGCTATATGACCGAAGCGCTGAAAGCCATGCTGGGATATGGATTCGAAAAGATGGTTCTCAACAGAATAGAAGCTTTTGTTTATGTCGGAAACGAAGACTCGCTCAGTTTGCTCGAAAAACTCGGATTTGCAAAAGAAGGGATAATAAGGGACAAACATCTGTTTCGCGGCGAATTTTACGACCATTATTGCCTTTCTCTGCTGAAAAGGGATTTCCCGGGTAGCATAAACGAATAGGAAATTATGCGCATAAAATGGTAAAAACGCCCTTAAAGGGCGTTTTTTCGATCTTTCACAAAAACTTGTATGCTTCTGCCCAGAATACCGTTCAGATGGGAAAGCACCATACCGTAATTTGTGACGGGGATTTTCATCTCCTTGAATAAGGAAAGCCTTGAAAGCATTGCCTTCCGGTTAAGCATGCAGGCGCCGCAATGTATGGCGAGTGCTATACCTTCGAGTCCGTTTACCGGTACTGGACCGTAATGGTATACGAATTCGATGTTTTTACCGAGTTTTTCTCTTATCAGTTTCGGTATTTTGTGTTTTCCGATATCCTCGTGTGAAGTGTTATGTGTACAGGTTTCCAGCATCAATATTTTATCTCCGTCGTTCAATCTGTCGAGTCTGTTGATTCCATCCATGAAAGTTTCTATTTCCCCTTTATGGCGCGAAAACAATATCGAAAAACCCGTGAGTGGAATTTCGGACGGAACGATTCCGGCTACCTTTTTAAATGCCTGCGAGTCTGTTATCACCATGTCGATTTTTTTGTTTTCCTCAAATACCTGTTCCAATTCCGTATCGCGCACGACGACCGCTTTTATTCCATGATCCAGACAATCCCTTATTACCTGAACCTGCGGCAATATTATTCTGCCTTTCGGTGCCTCCGAATCGATCGGAACAACCAGGACAACCGTGCTTCCGTAAGGCAGAAGGTCTCCCAATATAGGCTTTTCTTTTTCGATATTCTCGAGTTCGTCAATTATATTTTTTTTGAAATTCTCAATACTGGCGTTATCCTTGATCGAAACAAAATGTGCGTTTTCATATTCTTTTTTAATTCGTCAAGCTTTTCCCTGCTTATCAAATCAATCTTTGAAACCACTATCTTATAAGGACAGCCGTATTTTTTAAAAGCTTCCAAATGTCCGCTGATTTTAGAAATGTCCATAGTTTTATCATTCAGTTCGCAGGCGGATACTACGTAAATGCACAGGTCACTTCGCTCGATTACCTTCAGGCTTTTTTCAACCCTCTTTTTTCCGAGTTCGCCGACATCGTTCAACCCCGCGGTATCCGTAAAAAGTACGGGCCCTATCGGCAGCAGTTCCATGGCCTTGTTCACCGGATCCGTAGTTGTGCCTTTTACGGGAGATACTATCGAAATTTCCTGACCGGCAACGGCATTCAGCAGAGAGGATTTTCCGGCATTGGTGTTTCCGAAAATGGAAATATGAATTCTGTTTGATTTGGGTGTGCTGTTCATTGTTTCAACTCACAGATAGAGATCGCGTTGGCCGTCTTTCAACTTTTTCAGGTTGATCCTGAGCAATTCCCTGATCTTTTGGTTTTCCACCGTTTGAACCTGTTCTTCTATAAAAGTCTCGCACATTTCCGCCATTTCGGAATCGCCGTAATCGAGTACGAACTCCTGAAGTGTCATGAGGGCGTTGGGGGTGCAAACGTTGTGGATCTGCCCGGATTTTGCCAGGCTCATGAACCTGTCACCGGTTCTTCCCATTCTATAGCATGCCGTACAGTAACTGGGTATGTACCCTTCCCCGACAAGGTTCTTCAATATCTCGAGAGGTGTTCTGTGGTCTTCCAGTTCAAACTGGCTGGGAACTTTGTGTCCTTCTTCCCTTTCCACATACCCTCCGACATCCGTACAGGAGCCGGCACTTATCTGTGATATTCCGTATGTCAGCAATTCTCTCCTCATTTCACCCGTTTCCCTTGTGGAAAGTATCAAACCAGTATACGGAACCGCTACCCTAAGTACCGCGACGATTTTTCTGAATTCGTCATCCGATACGATATTCGGGAATTGTTCGAGGGTCATTCCCATGGCTTTTTTCAACCTGGGTACGGAAATCGTGTGGAAACCCACACCGAATTTATCTTCCAGATATTCGTTGTGAATCATCAGCGAAATGACTTCGAATTTGTAATCCGCCAGCCCGAAAAGCACACCCGCTCCCACATCGTCAATTCCAGCTTCCATTGCCCTGTCGAAAGAAGTGAGATGGTAATCGTAATCTCCTTTTATCGATTTCGGGTGCATACTTGCGAAAGTCGGTCTGTGATATGTTTCCTGAAATAAAATATATGTTCCGATGCCGACCTCTTTGAGTTTTTTATAATTTTCGACCGTGGTTGCGGCGATATTCACGTTCACCCTGCGTATGCTTCCGTTTTCGTTTTTAGTAGAATATATGGCTTTGAGTGCCTCTATAACGTAATCTATATCACAATTTACGGGATCTTCACCGGCTTCGAGCGCCAGTCTTTTATGTCCGCTTTTTTCAAGAATCATGACTTCGCGCTGAATCTCTTCCATGGTGAGCTTTCTCCTGGAGAATATGTTATCCCTTCTGTAACCGCAGTAAACACAGTTGTTCACGCAGTAATCGCTGATGTAAAGCGGAGCGAAAACCACTATTCTGTTGCCGTATATGTTCTGTTTTATGTTTCTGGCGATTTTTATGAGTCTTTTCATGTGTCCGTCTTTTTCTATTGACAGCAAGACCGCTATCTGCTCATGTGTCAGTCCTTTTTTTGTTTCCGCTATATCAAGGACTTCTTCAATCCGGTCGTCGCCGTAACCTTCTTTTTTTATCAGAGAATTTATATATTCATGATTTATCATATTATCTGTTTTATTCATATCCTCACCCCGTAATCGATTTTTTTCTTTTAAAATTGAGGCAATCGCCCCTCGAGAAATCCAAAATAAATCCATTTGAGTTCAGTTGACCTTCAAAATCTGCCATAGAATCGGCGGACAATCCGTCAAGCCCTTTTTTACCGTTATAAAGCTCATAGCCTTCTCTCAGTTTCCTGTCCGTAATATTCGGCATGACTACGTTGGCGCCCGATAGAATTCCATCTATCCTTCCGTTTTCTTCGATCGTTTCCAAAGCGGTTGTCGCCGGCATCAACGATTCCGGCAGAACAAGCCTGATAATGGACAGAATCGTCAAAGTCAATGATGTGCTTCCATTTGTGCAATTTTTCAGCGGAGTGTCACGATGCGGCACAAAGGGTCCGATTCCCACCATATGCGGCTTAAAACTCTTTAAAAATATTATGTCTTCGGCAATTGAAGAATAATCCTGTCCGGGAAGTCCTACGATAAATCCGGAACCTGTCTGAAAGCCTATTTCTTTGAGATTACCGAGACAATTGAGCCGGTTTTTGAGGGACATGTTTTTATGCAGCGTCGAATACAGACAACCGTCGACGGTTTCGTGGCGCAGCAAATATCTGTCCGCCCCCGCATCGTATAGCTTACCGTAACTTTCGCGGCTCCGCTCTCCCAATGATAAAGTTACCGCCATCCCCGCGCATTCATTTTTTATCGATTTGATTATTTCGACGAGAATGTCGTCGGTAAAATAAGCATCTTCTCCGCCCTGAAGCACCACTGTCCGAAATCCGGAATCGTATCCCCATTTTGCGGTTTTGAAAATCATATCGGGTGACAGCCTGTATCTGACGGCGTTATCGTTTTCCGATCTTATTCCGCAATAGGCGCAATTTCTGAAGCAAAAACTGCTTATCTCTATCAGAGCCCTTAAGAAAATTCTTTTTCCGTAAGTCTTGGATAATTTTTCGATTGCTCTTTCGTGAAGGTAATTGATCTGATGATTTTTGTGGTTTTCCAGCAGGAATTCGATTTCGTGTTTTTCTATTTCCCCGGTACGAAAAAGTTTGTCTATTGTTTCTCTCATTCAAACTCCTTTTTGGAAATCGAAGTTTTCACGAGAACGTCGGGAATTTTACCGAGTCTTCCGGTTAAATTGTTGATCTCGTCCAGACCCGATATGACCGTTATCGTTATGACGGTTACATCCAATTCCGGAAGCGGGATACCCATTCTACCCCTTACGATTCCCTTGAATTCGGCTACCACTTCGTTGAACCTTCCCTGTGAATTTCTGGGGTTTTCGAGTATTGCACTTATCACCGCAATTCTTTTCATAATCTCTCCTTTCAAAAAAAATCTTTCCGAAAAGGAAAGTTATCATGCAATTCCGAAAACCCTCACGGGAAAACGGAAATCGTTATGAATAACTCTCTTTCGGCCAAGTAGTACTCATCCGTCAGGTTGTTAATTGTTATGGAGAAACGGTAAAGAAAGTTTTCTCAACCGGATCACTTAGATTATATCAAATTAAAAGTTCCATAATTATCTGTTGTTGGAAAAATGAAGTGATTTTTAATTAAACTTTTAACTATTACACGGATATTTGGCAGGAAAATAACACCATATTCCTCATTGGAAACGGTGTTGCAATTATGGATAGCGTATGTGAAAAAATATCGGTGTGAATTCGCTTAAGTTAAGATGTCAGTTTTCTATTTCTCCGGTGTATACGACTTCGAAGTCGCTTCCCTTAACCGCTTTAAGTTCCGAGAGTTCGCCATCGTCCCATCTGGTATCATGCGATCCCGACAGAAACCAGTTGCTGCCGTTGTCCGACACGAACATACCGTATTTTTTAAGAGCCGTCAATATTATCTGATTTTTTTCGGAAAAGACACTTATGTCGAAATCGGATTTAAGCCTCAGCCTGAGACCCATCGGAGGTAAATTCACATCGGAAGAAGACGAGGCGAAATGTCTTGCCGGACTTATGAAACCCCGTTGAGTACTGGAAACCGTGAATCTCAACGCATGATTTATAGCCCCCTCGAGTATTTCTTCATAGCGCACGAGTCCGGGGAAAACGGGCAAACCCGCCGCATCGGCGGAAGTCCAGTATTTCGGCCTCAAATCGTTCGAGGTCAGATCCCATTTCGCACCACTGTCCGCATCCCAACCACCGGGAATTTTGAATGCCCGGTAAAGCTCGTAAAGATAAACATTATCGGTATCCACGACTATCACGTGCCTGTCTCCGCCGCTTGCATTTCCACCTTCAACCGGCGCGTCATCGGGTATCGGGAAGGGTCCGGCATCGCTTTCGTCTCCGTATGCGGTGTAATTTATATTTACCTTTGCTTGATTTGAACCGACAAAAACATAGGGGATCCCTATGGGATCCCCTTCCCAGAAAGTACCGAAATCCGGGTGAAGGTTCCGGTCTTTTCCTATACTGTTTATATAATTATCTGAGTTTGGGTGCAACGGATACGATGATATGTCGGTATTCCAGGGGTTATCCGTGGGAAAAACCATAAATTCCTTCACCGGCAAAACAAACATACCGTTTACAAAACATCCAGCCGTCAACATCATTATAATTGCCGAAAATAAAAACAGCCTGAAAGTTTTCATGTGCATCACTCCGGTACTTGTTGGTGGAATGTTTTTAAAGAGTGTATCCGATTTTAAAAACACCGTACGAATAATAAGCTGCTACTTTAATTATCTTAAAACAGTAAACGAATTAAATGACTAAATATTTTTCGCTCATGAAATGACTTCCCTGATCTTCAATTCCTTAACCAGCACAGTAAACCCTTCGCTGATAGGACTGCAACAGTAGAAACCACAGAGAACTTTTTCGGTGTTGTGGTGAAGGTGGCAGATTCTGAGTAATTTCCATTCGTTTTTCTTGTTTAGCTTCGCCTCTATCACATAGTCGCTGCCTTTTCTGGTTATTCTCAATCTTATTTTATTTTCCGGTTTTTCGAGTTCCTGCACCGACCAGTCCGAATATCCGAGATTGGTAACCACCGCACCGAGTGTGGGACTTTTATCTGTTTCATGTTCCACCGAAGTCTTTATCCAGTTGTTTTCATCTATCCTCACGGCGAGACCGCATTGATCGTACTGGAATTTCGGGTTGAATTCGAGTTTGACGGTCATTTCAAAATCCTTTTCCGTTTCCATGTACAGGAAATGACCGTTGTCGTTTCTGAAACCGTAAAGAGTACGCTGCCAGAAGTCTGTCGGGGAATCCGGCATTATTTTCAGTCCCTTGCCCTTATTCTCCATTCTATTCGGTTCGTTCAGCCATTTCATGTTTTCGGGTATTCCGTCTTTAAAATCGGTGTAAACCATGAAATTTTCATCTTCATCGAGAAGTTCATCGTTCATGACTATGAGATTTGCCTTTTCAAACGGAGAATCTATGGGGAAATGAATCTTCTGCACGGCTTCGTATAATTCTCTGTGTATTTTCAAATCTTTTCCGGCAGCTTCGGCTCTTTTAAGAGAAGTCGTGAAAGTACAGTCAACCCATATTCTCAAATCTGTTTTGACGGGAGAATTGTTTTTGAACAGCAGTATCCCGTCCACTATCAGAACCGGTTCATCGCTGTCCGAAATGCTCTTCGAAATATCCGATTCTTCTATGAAATTCTCATAGAAGAATTTAGCGGGATTTTTTTCGGCAAAGGCTTTTTCAAGGATACCATCAGTTTCTTTTACTTCTATGATTTTACATGTCAAACCGGCTTCTTCCATTTCCTGTTTTAACTCACTGGCGACTTCGCTTTTTCCCGAAAAGGTTATTCCGCTTATACCTATTACAATTTGGTTTTTCTTCTTCAGTAATTTTTTTGCTTTATCGACTATCGTTTTCATTTATAATCCCCTTGCCTTTAATTTGATATGATATATTATACTATAATATTAACTCATGATGTGCACGAATGTAACGGTCGCTGTAACAAATCGGGAGAACGGCATAAAAACTGAGAAGCATCATCATTCAGCAGGTTGAAGGACTTGAGTGCCATATCGCATTTCTTTGAGATCATAACTGAGAGTGCCAGTTTCAAAAATATAAAAAAATCGAATGTTTCTTTTGGCTTCACTTTATCACGAATGTATTCTTTAAGGTCATTGACAACGAGATAGGCAATTGAAACCAATATCATGTAATGTCTTTGGCCGGTCTGTGAACGCAGATGGCATTTACCCAGTCCCAGGTTCTGTTTGGCAAATTTGAAGAACACTTCTATGCTCCATCTTCTGGAATAGTATGTGATTATGTCTTCTGAAGACAGGTTCACATTCGAGGATACGAGTGCAGCCCTATTTCCGCTTTTCAACTCCGTCACCACTATTTTGACCGGATGGCGTATCGATTTTGCGAGTACTTCGAAGCTGTGGTATTTTATGCGTTGTCCTCTCACGAATGTCTTCCTGTGCAATGGGACACTGTTCACCAGTTCGTTTATCTTTTTTTCATCTTCTTCCTCCGAGAGTTTGAGTATTCGGTTGCCTTTCATCATACCTATGAAGCTGGAATCAAACCAGAGGTTGCATGCTTCGATAAGGTATGAATTGGTGTACCAGCTATCCGCTACGAGTATAGTGTTTTCTTGTTTGTTGTCTCTGAACCAGTTCACAAGCATTTCGTTCTTGCTGTTCTGCTGCTTGCCTCTGTCTTTATCCGTGAACTCAGAGAAGAGAATATCTCTGGGATGAAACCTGCCCTTCGATGATTCGCCTATAGTCAGTATGGTCTGTGCGTTTTTAAAGTGGCCGGTGCAATGATCGTATGCTTTAGATACATAAGGTATACGCTTGCCTCTTTTCTCAAGCAGACTGTCATCCGCTATGAGTATTCGGTTTTGAGCATCATCGCCTTGAACTGATTCCTGAAACACTTTTTCCAATTCCTTCCAGAATTCTTCATATGAAGATAGAAATCTCGTCAGTGTGGAATGACTCATACTGTTCAGGGGACAAGATGCTATTTTGCTTATACTGTTGTATTCGTTAGAAATCAATCCCTGAACCAGCACAGAAAAGTTTTTAAGATAAAAAGCGGGTATGTTTTCAAAATAAGCTCCGAAATACCTGTTGATTATTCCTGCGATTGATGATAAAATGTTCATGTCGGTACCCCTTTATTGTATTGTAGGTTTTAAGCGACATATAATACTACATGGAGTACCGATTTTCTTATTCTTATTCCGTTTCCCTTTTCAATGACCCTTTTTTATCTTAATTCGTTCTTTTTCTATTGTGTTTCTTTTGCTTGTCTTACTTCGTAATATTCATGCACTTGGTGAGTATTAATACAAAAGTTAATTGTTCATAAATGTCCGGCGGTTTTGAGACTGTCATCTGTATATTCTATTTTTACCCGTTTTTTTTGCTTCGTACATAAATTCATCGGCCCTGTTAATCCATTCTAAGGCACTTTCGGAATCATATGTGCATATTCCGCCGCTGATGGTGATTTTGATGTTGCCGTCGAAAATACGCGATTCAACGGATTTTCTGAGCCTTTCGGCTATCATATAGGGATTGTCGGATTCGCTGTGTCTTATCAAAACTACAAATTCGTCACCGCCGTATCTTCCCATAATATCCTTTTTTCTAAAACTTTGCTCAAGTATGTAGGCGAATTCCTTGAGAACCGAATCACCGGATAAATGCCCGTAAGTGTCGTTCACATGTTTGAAATCATCGATGTCGAGGAAAAGCAGACTCATTTTTTCAAAGGGGCTGTTTACTTCGTTGAGATAATCCACGGCCTTTTTTATCTCGTCTATTATGCTTCCATGATTCAGCAATTTAGTCAGCGGATCGTACATAGCCTTTTCCCTGTAATTTTCTATAAGGTTTTTAACTTTCTCTTCTTCGGTCTTTTTTGAAGTTATGTCGAACACTATTCCCGAAATAAGGAGTGGTTTGCCCTCTTCCGTAAAACGTGCGGCTCTTCCTTTTACAAAATACCATCTGAATTTATTCTCATCTTTAACTTTCGCACGGTATTCGATTTCGTACACGTTCGAGTTACCCTGAACGATATCGTCGAGCACCTTTGTTACTTTTACCAGGTCGTCAGGATGGGTCTTGTCGGCGAAGAATTCCATGGGATATTTTTCGCGTATTTCTTCGGGAGAATACCCCAGATTTGTCAGGTACAACGGGTTGAAGTACACCAAATCTTCTTCGATATTCCAATACCATCTTCCGAGGCTTCCGGTCCAGGAAAAATTAACCGCAGCCTCTTTATTCGCATCGGACAGCATGTCTTCAAGAAGATTGTCCTGTTCTTTAAGCCTTTTTATGAGATCGTCTTTACCCCATGAAAGATAATTGTTGTCCTGTGGCATTTTATCTCCTCCAAATCAGCCGGGAAAGCACTATTTTAATAAAACATAATTCCTTAGAAAGTTTTATACAGTGTGAACGAATCAATTAATATAAATCAAATACTTATTAATTATAACATTTTGTTACCTGCGTCTGTATAACAGACGAAAAAATCCATGTGAGTAAGCCGGATATAATTTGAATTCCGCATTTGTCTGATTTACTTGCGAATGTATTGACATTTCCGTTGGTTTTTCTCCATTTGCGAAGGTGTTGATAATTTCAGTTTTCGGTAGGGGCAATTTGCAACTAAAGTTGCCCGAATCACCGCTATGGTTTTTCTCCATTTGCCCATATGCTGATAATTCCACAAAACTGTTGCGCAAACAATTATAATATCTTCTTACCGTATTTATAACATTACTTAATTCTGAGGCTTGCAATGAAAAGAATAACACATTATAGTAATATATGCAATGAACATATAAAATTCGAGAGCATATATATTTATCAAAGAATTCAGCGTAAATAAACAATCACACCTGATGGCTTAATGACAAAATAGTATAATAATATTGCGAAATATATCACAAACTTTCATGGGGTGAAATTATGACTTACAACGAAATGGCAAAGAAACTGGAAGAATTGTTGAGGCTCAACACGAGGCCGGTAGGCGTGAAGATGTACGAAAAATCTTCGGATCTTCCGAGGAAACCGCAGAATTTCAAGCTGAACATTTGTCAGATTATGGCGATGGCAAGATATCAGGGCAGGGCGAATACCGGTACGCCGGATAAGATGATTTGTGCCATGGGAGCTGCATGCGTGGGACTTATAAAGACTCCCGAAGATATTGAAAGCGGAAAAGCTGCCGTAGGACCGTACTGCAAAGATGTGGAAGCGGGAAGAACTTTCATGGCCAATACCTATAAGATAGGTGATCAGGGTAAAAAGTACGAAGGCATATTCGTCGAACCGCTCGAAAACATGAAGGAAGATCCTGACGTAGTAGTGGTTTATTGCACTCCCGCGCAGGCCATGAGATTTATACACGCCAACACATACGAAACCGGAGAGAAAATCTCCGCCGATACGGTTGCCGAAGCGGCACTTTGCTCTTCAATCGGTTACGCCATTGCGGAGAGAAAACCCGTAATTGGATTCCCTTGCGCAGGAGACAGGATTTTCGGCGGAACGCAGAACGATGAACTCGTATTCGTCGCACCGTTTGAAATAATGGAGAGTAAAATAATTCCCGGACTCGTCGAGACCGCAAAAGGCGGTTTTTCAGTATTTCCGGTAGCCCCCAATATGAATTGGACTCCGGCAATGCCCCCTACATACACGGTAAGCGATTCTGATTTATAAGCATAAACGAAACAAACCCCGATTTATTGAATCGGGGTTTATATATTTATTATGTTCATGGCTGCTTTTATCTCGTCGATGGCTTTTTCGGAGAACCATTCGTTCCTGTAATTCAGACAGTTGCAAATGTATTTCGTGCCGTCTTCGAAATATTCTTTTCTGTAATGCACGTGTCCCATAATCGAGTATTTAACGTTTATTCTGTTTTTGAAATATTTGGACAGTATTCCGCTTCCGAGATATCCGTTGAAATATCTCCACAGATCTTTGTTTTTTACCGTAAAATAACTGTGTGTAAGCATATGCGAGACGAAAATTATCTTCCTGTCATTTTTTAAATCGAGCTGTTTCATGATTTTTTTTACGAACATATCGTTAACTTCAACGTCTTTTCTGTTCCAATTTATATATTCTTTGTCCTTCCAGTTCCTCTCCGCGTATCTTCCGCTTTCGAGATCTTCGACCGAAAAACTCCTGTCCGCGAAAGTGTAGTCATACCACATGGTATCTCCGATAACCGACCATTCGGAATTTATGTCATAAGGCCTGTCGCAAAGGTTTCCGCCAAATTTTTTCAGCTGATCGTATATGTATTCCGTATCCTTGTCCGCGTTTTCAATATTCCAAAGATCATGGTTTCCCGGTACGAAAAGAATCCTTATCCCCGACTTGTTTTGAGTTCTGTCGAGGAATTCCAAAGTTTTAATATAGTTGTTCGATACGTCTCCCGCGATTATGAAAAAGTCGGGTGAAACTTCCGTCAGATAATTTATGATGGCTGTCTCAAGTGAATCGTATTCGTCGTGGTTTATATCGGCGTGTATGTCCGACATTATCGCAATTTTCATTATTTCACTTCCCGTAGTATAGATGACATTTTACTCTGTGTCCGTCGCTGATTTCTATCTCTCCCGGAGGTATTTTACTGCAAATGTCCATTTTTTTAAAACATCTGGGGTGAAAATGGCATCCCGGCGGCGGATTTGTCGGATTGGGAGCATCCCCCTGCAGTATTATTCTGCCGCAATTCAACCCGCTTTCTCCGGGGATTGCGGAAAGCAGTGCCTGTGTGTAAGGGTGAAGCGGATTTTTGTACAGTTCGCCTGATCCGGCAGATTCCACTATTTCTCCGAGATACATCACACCGATTTTATCGCACAGGTAATGAACAACGTTAAGATCATGCGATATGAACAGATATGTCAGACCGAGTCTGTTTTGCAGGCCTTTGAGGAGATTCAGTATCTGTGCCTGAACCGAAACGTCGAGTGCGGATACCGGTTCATCGGCGACTATGAATTCGGGCTTGAGTATCAGTGCGCTGAGTATGCCTATTCTCTGTCGCTGGCCCCCGGACAATTCATGGGGGTATCGTTTCAGATAAGTTTCATCGAGTCCCACCATTTCAAGGTATTCCCTTATGTTTTCATCCATTTTACGTTCAAGCCCATGTGCTTTTAAAGGTTCTTTGAGTATCCATTCTATAGTCTTTTTAGGATTCAGCGAGCCGTATGTATCCTGAAAAACTATTTGTATTTCTTTTCTCAATTCTTTGAGTGATTTGCCTTTTAGCCTGGTTATGTCTCTGTTTTTGTATATTATTTTGCCTTCGGTGGCTTCAAAAAGTCTCGCTATGGTATGACCCGCGGTTGATTTCCCACTTCCCGATTCGCCCACCAGTCCGAACGTTTCCCCTTTCCGTATGGAAAAACTCACTCCGTTCAACGCTTTTACGCTGCCGGGTGATTCAAAAAGTTTAACCTTTTTCAAAGGATAGTGTTTTTTAAGATTCAAAACCTTTATCAACGGCGATTCCAAGTTATTTCACCCGCCTTCGCGCATCTCACGTAATGGTTGCCGGATATCTCCCGAAGCTCAGGTAAATGAACTTCGCATTTCTTTTCCGCATATTCGCATCTGGAGGCGAAAGGACATCCGGGAATATCGTCGTAAATCGAAGGAACCTTTCCGTTTATGACGTAAAGGGTTTTCCCTTTTGATTCGACTGTCGGAATTGACCGTATGAGACCCAGAGTATAGGGATGATATTGTTTTTCGAAAATAGCCGCAGTATTGGCTTTTTCAACTATATACCCCGAATACATCACACATACTTCGTCACATATTTCCCTTACGACACCCAGATCATGCGATATGAAAATAATGGAGGAACCGCTTCTGATTTTAATCTCTTTCAGCAATTCGAGTATCTGTGCCTGTATGGTAACATCGAGTGCCGTGGTGGGTTCGTCGGCAATTATTAGTTTTGGTCTGCAGGCTATGGCAACCGCTATAACTATTCTCTGCCTCATACCGCCGGATAATTCATGCGGGTATTTATGATACAGATTTACGACATCCGGCAGACCGACATCGTTCATGATTTCGAGTACTCTGGAAAATCTCTCTTTTTTATCCGAAACCGTATGTAATTTTAAATTCTCGTCTATTTGCCTGCCGACTTTCCATAAGGGATTTAAAGCCGTCATCGGCTCCTGGAAAATCATAGAAATTTCTTTGCCTCTGATTTTTCTCATTACTTTTTCGTTGTAAGGCAGTATTTCTTCGTCCATAAACTTTATCCTGCCTTCTGTCACGGCATTTTCAGGCAACAAACCGATTACAGAGAGTGATGTCAAGCTTTTCCCGCAACCTGATTCGCCCACTATTCCGGTTATGCTGTTCCGCCTCACTTCAAACGATATATCCTTTACCGCTGAAAAAAAACCTTTCTGTGTTTCAAAAGATATGTTCAGATTTTTTATCGATAAGATGTTTTCCGACATATTATGGCCTACTTTCCCTTGTCCTGCATGTCTCTTATTCCGTCGCCGAGAAAGTTGAAGCCGAGCACAATGAGGGTTATCATTATTCCGGGTGCGATTGCATACCATGGCGCCATCGAAATATACACCTGCGATTCGTTCAGCATTCTTCCCCAGCTGGGATCCGGCGGCTGTACGCCGAGGCCGAGATAACTCAGCGCCGCTTCGGACAACACCGCGCTTGAAAATCCCATGGATGCCGCGACGATTATCGGGGACATCACATTGGGCAATATGTGTGCAAAAATGATTCTGAATGTTGAAATTCCCTTTACCCGTGCGTTTTTCACATATTCGAATTCCTTGTGCTGCATGTAGCCGCTGCGGGTTATTCTTGCAAACGAAGGAATCGACATTATTCCTATTGCTATAATCGTGTTTTTAATTCCCACACCGAATATAGAGACGAACATGAGTGCGAACAAAATACCGGGAAATGCCATCATGGAATCCATGATTCTCATTATGAATTCATCGAGTACGCCGCCGAAATAACCGGCCGTGGCACCTATTGCTATTCCGAATATCAACCCTATGGAAACTGCCACACCCCCTACAAAAAAAGCGGTTTGCGATCCCTTCATCAGCCTGCTCAGAATATCTCTGCCGAAATTGTCGGTACCGAGCAGATGTGATGAGTTTGGCGGAGAAAACCTTTCGCGCTTGTTCATTTCGGTAACGGAATATGGTGTGTAAAAAAAACTGATAAGCATCATGGCCATTATAGAGGATATTATGATTACACCTATTCTCAGGCTTATTCTTTTCTTTTTCATGTAAATTTCCTCACCTATTTGAGTTTTATTCTCGGGTCTATAAGCGTGTATATTATGTCGATTACGAAATTTACCAGCACTATCACGAGCGAAATGTATAGAATCATTCCCTGAGCCAGCGGCATATCCCTCGTAGATATGGCGTTAATGAGAAGCCTGCCGACTCCCGGAAGTGTGAAAACCTGTTCTATGACTATGCTTCCGCCTAAAATATTCGCCGTTATCATGCCGAGTACGGTTATCACAGGTATCAGGGCATTTCGCAGCACGTGTCCGAAAAGAACCGAGTTGGTTTTCAGCCCTTTGGAGTAAGCGAGTCTTACATAATCTTTTTTCATCTGTTCCATGATGGAATTCCGGGTGTATCTCGTCACAGTGGCTATCGAAGGCAAGGCTATGGCTATCGAAGGCAGCAGCAGTGATTTGAAGGCTTCTGCCGGGTTCACGTCCCAGGATGTGTAGCCGCCAGGGGAAACCCATTTTAAAATGAGTCCGAAAACGAACATCAGTATTATTCCCGTCCAGAACGACGGTATGGCCATGCCCAACTGGGAAATTACGGAAATGGATATTCCGGGAAGTCTGTCACCATATTTCGCACTCAATATTCCAAGCGGTATTCCGAATACAACTATCAAAGCCATGGAAATCAAAGCGAGCGAAACAGTCACGGGTATTCTCTCCGATATGAGTTGTATAACAGGTCTGGAATATCTTGAGGATTCACCGAGATTACCTGTGAAAACTCCCGCCGCCCATTTCATAAATCTTACGGGCAGCGGGTCGTTCAAACCGAGTTCCTCGGTGAGAGCCTTTATCTGTGCTTCATCTGCATCCACTCCGAGTCTTGACAGGACGGGATCTCCCGGAATTATCTCGAAAGATACGAATGTTATTACAGATACGAAGAGTACCGTCAGTATCATGGCTGTGAATTTTCTTAGATAAATATACACTGATATGTCTCCCTGCCGATCGTGTGAGTTTTATTTGTAATAAACCGTGGACATATCCTGTACGTAAAGCGGATATACCTGATATCCGAAAAGGTCTGGGGCAAGAGCCACTATGAAGTTCGGGTCCATTATGTAAACTGCGGCAGCATCTTGCGTGAGCATTACCTGAGCTTCTTTGTAAAGAGAAGCTTTTTTATCCTCATCAGTTTCTTTTATGGCTTTGCTTATTATTTCATCATATTCCGGGTTGGAATAATTCATGAAATTCCTTGAATAATCGGACATGTATCTTTTTAGGATATCATAAGCGCTCAATTTGCCGGTGAGTCCTATGATAGTCATATCGTATTCCCTTTTTGCGTATACCTTATCAAGCCAGACTCCCCATTCAATCTGTTCTATGGAGCAGTTTATCCCGACTTTTTTAAGTTGTTCCGAAATAACCTGTGCGGTATCTATGTGAAACTGGTAATTGGAAGGGACCGCTATCGTTGTGTTGAAACCGTTGGGATAACCGGCTTCAGAAAGAAGTTCCCTGGCTTTTTCCAAATTCGTGGCATAATAATCTTCCAATCCTTCCTGATAATATTTTTTCATTATAGGGGACATGTTGGAACCGAGTTTACTGCCGTAGCCGTTCGCGACTATATCTATAATTTCATCTTTGTCTATGGCATAATTTACGGCCTGTCTGACTTTTATGTCATCGAACGGTTTGCGTGCGATGTTCATAGTCATAAGCTGAACCATATTCTGCGCCGCACTGACAAGGTTGAAACGGTCCCTGAGCAGATCGGCCTGTATCGCATCCGCTCTTGGGAGCATCTGTACTTCACCGGCCATGAAGCTCATAAGAGATGCCTGGTTTTCGGTTATTATTCTGAATTCGACTTCATCGAGACTCGGCACTCCGTTTTTCCAGTAATCTTCGAATTTTGCTATCACAACTCTCTGACCCGGTGCATATTCCACGAATTTGAACGGTCCGGTGCCTATTGGATTTTTATTGTGGTCGGCGTTGTCCTTGGGGAGTATCGCTGCTGTGAATTTTCCGAGAAAATCGCTGTTGATTTTGTTGAGTCTGATTTCAACTGTTTTTTCATTCAAAGCCGTTATGGATTCTATAAAGTTCTCGAAATCGGAAGAGAGTGCTTTTTCATCTACCGTGCCCTTGAGCCTGTTGAGAGAATAGAGAACGTCGTCCATGGTAACCGGGTTACCGTTGTGAAATTTGACTCCGTCTCTGAGTGTGAAAGTGTAAGTCAATCCGTCTTCTGAGACCGAATAGGACTGGGCGACTGCAGGTACGGCATTTCCGGTTGAATCCGGTTTGAGAAGGCCTTCAAATACGTTGAACATCATCTCATAGGTACCTGATGCCGATGCCTTGTGAGGATCGAGAAAATCGGGATCCTGAGGTACGGATACCACCACTTTTCCTGTTGAAAAAAAGGTAAGGGTCAGAATAGAAAGCAAGATAAGCGTTAAAAGCTTTTTCATTTTGTTCCTCCTTAGATTTTTGTTCATATTTTCAGAGTCAAACCGCATTTTGCGAGTTCGATTTTTCCATTAAAAATATTTCCCGATTCTTCCAGCAAAAGCTCGTGATTTCCGAAATGTGGTAAATGCGTCAATATCAGGTGTTTTGATTTGCTTATGCGGGCAAGCTTTCCAGCATCGGTTGAAGACATGTGTCCGGCAATATCTATATCAATATTTTCATACAGGCTGCATTCGCAAACAAGTAAATCGGAATTATCGCATAAGTCTATAAGATCATCGTTCAGCTGCGTATCTCCCGAATAAGTTATTTTTTTGTGTATTCCCTTCTCGGTTATCTCGAAAGACATGGCGTAAGAATCAACGGGGTGTACGTTTTTTGAAAATTTGACGGATAGATTTCCCGAAATTATTATGGTTTTTTCATCGAATATTTCAAAATCCGCATATTCATTTTCGCAGTATTTTTCCACATGACGCAGGGAAAAAGGCGCGTATATTTTCAAAGGTTTTTTTCTGATACCCAGCTGAAATTCTATCATCGAGTTGTAAATAAGGCATATCAGATCGGCGCAATGATCTGAATGTTCATGCGATATTATCACGGAATCAATTTCGCTGACCGGTAGGTACTTTCCCAGACTACACAACACGCCGCTTCCGCATTCTACGAGTATTTTCTGGCTGTCTGCCTCTAAAAGATAACCGGATGCCGGTTCTCCCGATTCGGGATAAGCTCCCCAGAATCCGATGACTGTCATTATCATAGATCTTCGCCCCATTTGTATGATTCGTCGAAGTACTCGAAATTCTCTTCGACGGCCAGCAAATTTTTCTGTATTTCTTCATGGTTTATAAAGGCTATTTCCTTTATAAGTGCGTTTATTATTGAAACCGCTGCGGTGTAGGAATCCAAAAAACCTTTTGAATTGGTAGTTACGAACAAAGGTATGTCCGAGTATTTTACGAATGGTGATAATTCGGAGTCGGTCAGGCATATCACGAATGCGTCGCTGTTTCTGGCTTTTAAAGCCAATTTAAGCGATGTTTTCGAATAACGTGAAAAACCGCAGATAAAAATCACATCTCCGTTTTTCAATTTTGCCGATGTTTCCGCTATTTCGTAGTGTTTTACCAAAAAAGTGTTCCCCAGCACATAATTTAAAATATAGCTTAAAAATACAGATACGGATAACTCGGAGCGCCATCCGGCTACGAATATTCTCTCTGCCGAAAGTAAAGCGCGGGCACATAAATTGAGCTTTTCTTCCTGGTGAAAAGCCATCGTCATACTCAGGTTCCGTATTTCCTGTGAGAAATGTTTTTCAAGCCAGGAATCGTTTTCCTTGATTTCGGAAACGTATTCGTTCAGTCTGATAACGGTGCGCCTGTTTAAAACGAAATCACCGAGACTCTTTTGGAAATGCGGATACCCTTCGTATCCGATTGATTTGCACAGTCTGACTATCGTGGCCTGACTCACCGCGGTCTTCTCGGCGAGTTCCTTCAAACTGCATAAAGCTATTTCGGCATGATGTTTTCTTATATACGCCGCCGCTTTTTTTTGGGAAGAACTCAACGAATCAAAATTACTGTCTATGGAGTCTATTATATTCATACCAATTGCCTTTCATCACAGAAGAACGTACTCAGTAGCTCGGGGAGTTCATGTATTCCGAATATCACCGTATGGTCTATTTCTTCTATTCCATAATTTCCGTATTTGTTGATTAGCAGCGATTTCATACCCACCTTGGCACTACCAACGACATCATCGTAATAATTGTCGCCTATGTAAAGGCTTTCCTGTGATTTTGCGCCGGATACTCCCAAAGCGAATTCGAATATTTCCCTGTCCGGTTTTTCATAACCTGTTTCTTCGGAAATGACTATATGATCGAAATATCTGTCGATGTCGTTTTGCCTCAAAACGCTTCTTGCGGTATTATCCCAATTCGATATCAAGCCCAACGAGTAATTTTTCCGAAGTTTTCCGAGTACGTCGTGTGTAAATTCGAAGCATTTCCAGCAGGATTTTTTTACCAGCGCTTCGTCTTCGAATATTTTCAACAGTTCGCATGAATCAATTCCTACGCCCGATATTAAGGCGAAGTCTTTGAAATAAAGCTTGAGGAAATTCATCCTTCCTTCTCTTTCGTATTCTTTTCTGTTTTTCATGTATTTTTTATCGGCAAGATGATAGGCTTTTTCGAGCATGCTCAAAGACGCGTCTATGTTGAATTTCTTGAGGTACTCTTTCATTATTTCTTCTCTGTTTCGTCTTACAAGTGTCATGCCCAGGTCGAACCAAAGGAATTTCAAAGTGCTCATCGTTACCTCCTGCAAAAAACGCTGCAAAAAAATGGTTTTGAAATTTTATTTTCAGTGCAATATTACATTTCCTTCTTTCAGCATATGCGAATTAAAATTAATTTTTTTTAATAAATGCGATCAAATTCTTAAAGAGGGGACTTTGGCTGCCGGAATCAAAATGATGTGTTTTACGAAATATTCTTTCGGATTATATCAGATAAATTAAAACTTTTTTTGATATATATCCGAATAGATGGTATAATAAAAAGAAATAAAATAAAATAAAACATACTAAAACGAAAGATAAAGGATAACGGCATGGGACTCAGAAATAATCTTTACAGAAAAGTTCTTGATGATTTTGACCAGGGTATACTTATAATGGAGAAGAATGGGAAAATAGTCTATTGGAACAACACCGCAAAGGAAATAACCGGCTACAATCCCACCGAAATCATGGGGAAAAATTGTTCCAACAACCTGATAAGGCATTACGATTATTACGGCAACTGTTATTGCGATAAGGTATGTCCCATAGTTAGGACGTATATCGATGGGAAATCAAGAAACCTCTCCGCAGTGATTCTCCATAAAAGCGGCAAGAAGATTCCTATTTTACTCAATGTATTTCCGCTTCTTGATGATGAGGGTGAGATAATGGCCATGGTGGAAACTTTCAGGGTGGATACCGAATACAGTATGAACTCACTCGATGAAGAATTTTACAGGCATCCGGATTTGCTCGATAAGGACACGAATATACCCGGAAGGGCGTTTATCGAAAATTTCGTCTCCGAGAAGATAAAAGAAACTACGATAAAAAACAGTACTTTTGGGCTGATAATGATGAAAATCGTCAAACCGAACGGGGAAATGTTTTCGGAAGATGATGAAAAAGTCATATCCGATATTTTAAAGAGGGCCAAAAAATCGCTGAGATCGATGGATGTCATAGGTAAATGGGAAGAACGTGAATTTCTGATTGTGATATCGAATTTGAAAAGTGACACAGTTCAGATTATCACGCAGAGAATCAGGGACGGTGCGCTAAAATTGACCAGCGAAGAGAATATGCAGATTTGTTTCGCGTCAACCGATAAGATAGACTATCCGGGAATCGAAGAGTTGGTATTTTCACTTGAAAAAAAGTGTGTATCGGAAATTGTACGATGATTTAAACTTGCCTCCCAATGCGAATTTGAAATAAAACAAACCGCCTTAAAAAAGGTGGTTTGTTTTATTTTTGCGAAATCTATTCAGCTCCGGATGCAAAACCCTTTGTGACTTTAGTCAGGTCTTCATATTTGCTGAGTTTTGGGGTTGTGTATTCTTTCTTCAAAGCAACACCTCCCGTTTTTGAATATGTGAATATATTTGGTTATTAGTTGTGTTAAATTATATAATATATGCATCGATAAAATCAACTTTAACTTATAAATTCGCATGACAACTTCTTATAAATCCGAGGAGGTATATTGTGGTTTTGAAAATCAGAGAGAATTATATATGCAAGAAGATAAAAAACGAGTATGTGATGCTGAATACGGATACATGCGAATATTATGGCCTGAACGAAGTCGGGAGCAGGTTTCTGGAACTTGTGGACGGGAAATCGGATTTTGAAAAAATACTCGATGTGATCGAGGAAGAATACGATGCCGAGAGATCCGTTCTGAAAAGGGATTTTGAAAAATTGGTACTTGAAATGAAGCAAAACGGCATACTCGAAATCATATGAATATGACCGCACGTACTTTGCTTTACCTTCCATATGTTGCAGTTAAAATTTCAGGCTTAAGGAAAAGGGTTTTGAACGGAGAAATCCTGAAATATATAGAATCGCTGAAAGAAACGAAGAATATCGCATTTTACGGCAAAAAAAAGGAAATGTCAACGAAATTAAACGCTTTATCATGTGCTGTCGGATTTCTTGTGCGGGTTTTGCTGCGTTCCGATAATGTGTGCCTATACAGATCGGTTATCTTGTTTGAAACATGTGTTAAGAAAAAAATCAGCTGCGGGATATTTATAGGAGTCGACAGAGATGGACCGAATCTTTTGGGGCATTCATGGGTCAGAACTGGAGACGGATGTGTTATCGGGGAGGGAAAAAATTTTGGGAGATTCATCATCGTTTTTAAAAAAGAATATGTTGCTGAGAAAATATGTATGGAACGACGTGTCGATCAAAGTGAACAGCAACTGTGAATGTATTTTCGATGAAATAACTGAATATCTTGAATTATACGGCTGTGATAGTTCCGATGAAAATGGTATATACGTTGAGTTTTATCGTATGGAAGAATGCGAAATTGAGAAATTGTACCGCTTTTATTCTCAAAACGTTTCTGATATCAGAAGTATTCCTTTTGAAATCGACAGGAAAATCATGTGTTATTCTTTTTTGAAAGGAAATTCTTACATCAGTTATTTTCAGGGCTATTCGCTTGTGATAACCGATTATGAGAAGATGAGCATAAAAATTTTCAGGCCGAATGATTTCAATTTTTTCAAATTATGGAATATACAACTATGTGTTGCTTCACCACTGCTCAGGTTAGCCGAGAAATTCGGGTATGTGAAAATACATGCGGCTTGTTTCGAAAACAACGGCAATGCGGTTTTGATAATAGGCGGAAGCGGTGCCGGGAAATCGACATGCACTTTCAACCTTGCGGTTAACGGGATAAATGTGATATCCGACGAGTGGACTGTCGTAAAGAAAGCCGGTGAAGTATATTCCGCACATTCGATTCTGAAATACATAAAAATAGATGGTGTTACTCTGTCCGGTCTTTTCGGGAACATAAAGGACGTTAAAAAATTTCATGTGTTCGGCGAAAATATTTATTTTAAAAAGTCGGATTTTAGTTTGCGTGAAAAGCATTCTGATGGTGTTGCGGTTGAAACCATGCTTTTTATTTCCGGTAAGCACGGTGAACACTCCGTGATTTGTGATCTGGATACTCCGGATATCGTTTGGAATTTGTTTCCGGTGACTATGAATTCGGTTATGCCTAAAGAAACTCTGAGAAACAAATTTGATTTTCTTACGGATATGGTGTCCGATGAAAGCATAATCGTGAAGAAATTGATATCGGGAAGCTGCATGGATGATTTAAGGCACAAGCTGCTTGAAAAGGCGTGGTGAAAATGTTCTTGTTAGAAAAGGTAAAAAACATTTTTAGACCTGGGGTTTTGAAAAACAAAAAATTGGTATCGTATCATGAACCGCGTTATTCTTCGGAAGCCGGATTTGAGCCGTTTATGGTTGAATGCCGCGAAAGCCGGGAAATGGAGCGTCACTTGCTTGATCATTCCGATACTTTGTTTCGATCATTTTCTCCGCAAAATAAAATTATGGTAAAGATAAACCTCAACACAGCGGATGGATATCCGGCTTCTACCAATACCGAAACTTTGAAAGCGCTGGTCGCTGCCATGAAAAAACTCGGACTCCATGACCTTACAATCGCTGATTGCAGTTCCAATAAGGCTTTGCCTACCAGAAAAGTCGCGAAATCCCTGGGCTTTTTTTCAGATGAATTGAAAGATGTGAAGTTTCTCTTTTTCGACGAAAAAAAATGGGTCGGGGTATCCATACAGGGGGAATATCTGAAACAAGTGGCGTTACCCGAAGAAATTTTCAAATTCGATAGAGTCATACATCTTGCCAACATGAAATCGCACAGATTGGCGGACTTTTCTTTTTGCATGAAACTGTCGGTAGGATATCTGCACCCTCTTGAAAGATACGGCATTCATAAAGAAAACCTCCGGGAGAAAGTGGCTGAGATCAATCTCGCTTTTGAAGCCGATTTATCGATAATAGATGCCATGAAAGTATTCGTCAGCGGAGGCCCGTCGATTGGACGGGTTGAAGACGGAAATAAGGTTATATTCGGTAGTTCTCCGCTGAAAACCGACATTTTCGCATACGGATATTTTTCCGAACTGAAATCGAAATACGGGTGTACTGAAGATTTTGAAACTGATTGGCGAAAATCGGTACAAATTCTGCATGCTTTGAAAGTCGGGTTGAGGAGTACATGAAAATAATACTCGTAAATACGTTTTTCGGTACCGGTGGTGAGAGATGGGCTCCGCTGGGGCTTGCGTCTATGAGTGCTGTTTTGAAAAAGCTTGGCAATCGGGTTTGTATATTTGATTTTAAAGCTCAGATGAACCGAAACGGCAACTTGCTTTCAAAATCTTTGGATAATTTTCGTTTACTCGTGTCGGAATTCGAACCGGACATAATAGGCATGAACACATCATCGATGAACATACATTTCGTCAAATATCTTTTTGAAGAAGTTATAAGCGGAGAAAATATCGTTAAAATCGCCGGTGGACATCATGGTTCCGCTTTCCCCGAACTTACGCTTAAAAAAATAGGCAATTGCGATATTGCGGTTTTCGGAGAAGGTGAAAATACAATTTCGGAAATTGCTTCGGGAATTCCTTATGAAAAAATAAGCGGAATTGCGTACAATCAAGATAACGTAATCATGAAAAACGAGCCTTCGATTCCTGTAAAGCTCGATGATTTACCTTTTCCTGACTATTCCGCACTTGATATGGAATTTTATACCCGACCCAACCGTGCAACTGTCAAAGGTTTTTATGGTTCATGCGTAAATGTATCAACTTCGAGAGGCTGTCCGATGAGATGTCAATTCTGTGCGGAAAATATTCCTGTGGGACATTCTTTCAGAAGCAATTCCGCAGAATATGTAACGGAGCTGATATCACACCTGTATGAAAAATACCGTATGAAAGGAGTTTACTTTTCCGATCCGGATTTTCTCACGAACGAAAGCAGGGCTTTGAAAATTTTCGAAAAATTCATCGAAACCGGAATTTCAAAGAAAATAAAATGGGGAATGCAGACACGTTCAGAGAGAATAAACGAAGAAATTTTAAATCTGGCGGTTAAAGCGGGATGCGAATCCATTGAACTTGGTGTTGAAAATTTTTCCCGGAATAAGCTCGATTTTCTCGGCAAGAAGATACCGGTCGAGACGAATGAGGAAGCGATAAAATTATGTGCCAGGAAAAATATAAACGTACATGCGTACGTTATAACCGGGATTAAAGATGAGACTTTGGATGACATGGATCGTATGCTGGTTAAAATAAAAGAACTCGGGGTAACTTCGATTACTTTCAGTATGCTGAGAGTGTTTCCCGGCACAACGCTGTATGAGAAATACGGGAACGGTTTTTTTGAAAACAACGAATGGAATGAATGTGAAGTGAAAAATTTTTACGCGAAAGACAGGTTTTCGGAAATTTCGGAAATTGACAGGGAAAACTGGATGAAGAGTAGATATCTCCCCGCTGTCAGAAGTATTTACCGGAGAAGGATATACGACAAATACGGAATAAAAGGTGTTTTTGGATACTTGCACGAAAAATTTATGGGAAAGATGAATAAATTATGATCAGAGAATGTGAAAGGGAATTCATCTGGAACTCTTTCGGCAAATACCTTAACGGAAATTCCGAGGTAGATATCGGAATACTTTCAGCGGAGATCGGAAGAGAAAGAGTCAGTCGGCTTATACATAAATACGAGTTGCAATTTGTTTTTTCCGATCTTGAAGGCAGAGGTGATATCACGTTGGATGACTCGACTTCCGAATCGCTGAAAACGTTTTGCAGAAAAACCTGTTTTTTCAACAAAATTCTGGAAGATATGTCTGAGGAGCTTTTTGACATTTTTTTGGACGGTAAAGTCGATTTCGTGTTTTTCAAGGGGCTGGTGACTTTACGGAGACTTTACCGCAAAGAGTTTCCAAGAAGAATATCCGATATAGATATTTTTATAGATGCGGGGGATTACGTTCCGGCCAGAAATGCCTTGAAATCGGCCGGATATAGTATAAATCACGAATATTACGACAAGTATCTGCGTTCGAGGAGAATAGAAGAGAAAATAAATATATTGCCGGAAATCACATATGTCAAAAGAATCGGTAAAATCGAAATATTAATAGATCTGCATTTCAGCATGAACAGCTTCAAAGAATCGAGTTTCAGGAATAAAATATACGGTTTTGATGTGAACCCGTTTCTGGAATGCGAATTCATGGAACTTAAAAACGGAAAGAAAATCAAAATCCCGAACATAAATTTCGATTTCTTCAATTCCATTATGCATATGGCGGTTCATCATGGCTTTACCGGATTCAAATGGCTTTCGGACATATGTCTGTATATTTCGAAATTTCACGGGGAAATCGAATGGGGAAAGGTTTTATCGTGGGCCGATTCCACCGAAAAAGCGAGAATATTGCTGTATACCGTGTATATAGCCTGTGGAATATTGGGCTTTGAAGAGAACCTAATATTTCGTGCATTTCCGGAATGGGAAAAGCAAGTGAAAGAAAATTTTGTAAATTATCTCAGAAGATCTTTCTTCACCGACAGAAAATCGCTTAATGGAAAAATCAACGCGAGATTTCAGCAGGCGCTTATATTTCCTTGCGGTATTAAGAAAAAGGCTGCGGTTGTTGCGGATTTGTTCAAGTTTTTTTGATTTCAGAAGGAAAGTGAATAAACGTATTTGCTCAAAATGGTCTTTACCCCGTGTTTTTGCTTGAATTGCTTTAAAAGCCGGATATGAAACGGAATTTTATATACGGGCAATTAAAAATGCCAAATTATATATTTTTTTACTGTTGACAATCACTAAACCCCTTGATATAAAATATTCCAGAGATTTCATAAAGGGGGATTTTTGATGGAAATAGAACATTCTGAGTTTATAACCAATTCCAGAAGCGTTTTAGAGGAATATCTTTCAAGACTTGGCAAAGAATTCGAATACGTATCGATTCTGGCATCGGACGTATCCGGAAAAAGATATGCGGTAACGACTACCGGAACATCGATAAAGGATTCTTCGTGGTCTGAATGCGGTGCCGTGATAAGAGTTTTTGACGGCAATACCTATTCCGAATTTTCATTCAACGAATTGGGAAAAGAGTACGTTGAAGAGAATTTAAGCAGGATCAGGAAGACAGTGGAATTCAAGAAAAAAATCGGTTCGCTCGGACTGAAAACCGTTAATTACAAAGCGGTTGAAGAAGATGAAATGAACGGAGATTACCGCGGATATGTGGAGATTCTTCCCGAATCAGTCGATTCGAGTGAAAAAATCGCACGTCTGGAGAAAATAGTCGAGAGGGCCCATGCGATTTCGACGAATTTGGTTATGGTGGCAACAGTTTACGAAGAGGTAAAGATAACCAAACTTTTCCTGAGCGGCAAAAAGGATTTGATTCAATCCTATATATGGTCTCAAGGATATATAGATGCGGTTGTAAAAGATCCGGAAGATTCCGAGAATACCAAAGAGGCTTTTGATTCTTTCTCGGGGCTTAAGGGGCCGGAATTGATCGCGGAAATCGAGAATTCACTTGAAAAAACAATTTCAAATGCGGAGATGCTTTTAACCGCGGAAAGAATAGAGCCGGGAGAGTATGATGTGATATGTTCTCCCGCAGTCGCCGGTCTGATAGCGCATGAAGCTTTCGGACACGGAGTGGAAATGGATATGTTTGTCAAAAAACGGGCCAAAGCAGAAGAATATATGGGAGAATATGTGGCTTCGCCTATAACATCCATGCACGACGGCGCGGCAGCGGCCAGAGAGGTTTCCTCCTATTGGTTTGACGATGAAGGCGTACCTGCGAACGACACTGTCGTGATAGAGAACGGAATACTGAAAGCCGGAATTTCGGATCAGCTTACCGCTATGCAGCTGGGTATCAATTCGACCGGAAACGGTAAAAGAGAATCCTATGAGAGAAAGATTTACACGAGGATGACGAACACATTTTTCTCGCCGGGTAAGGACAATCTTGAAGACATGATCTCTTCGACAAAGCACGGATACCTTCTCGAAAACTATGACAGCGGCATGGAGGATCCCAAAAACTGGGGTATTCAATGTATAGTATCTTTCGGAAAGGAGATAAAAGACGGCAGACTTACCGGTAAAGTGGTATCTCCGGTAATGATGACCGGTTATGTGCCGGATTTGCTGAAATCCATTTCCATGGTTTCGCAGGAAGTCGAATTATCCGGAAGCGGGGGATGCGGCAAAGGATACAAGGAATTCGTTAAAGTATCCTGCGGAGGCCCTTATATAAAGGCAAAAGCGAGGTTGGGATGATGTTTGAAACAATAAAAAAGATATTGACGGAAAACGGCGATTTGTCCGCCTGGAATATCAAATCCGAAAGCAAAGAATCTCAGGAGCTTTTTTTCATAGGCAATGCACTTGATATGAACCGTTCAAAAAAAATCACGGATTTTACGGTCACGGTTTTCAGGGATTTTGAAGACAACGGTGAAAAATACAGAGGATCCGCAACCGTTGAAATCACTCCGTCAGCCAAACCGGAGGAAGTCGGGAAGGTTATTCTCGAAGCATCTTATGCGGCATCGTTTGTAAAAAACAAATGGTACCCGATTCCACGCGGTATAGTATCCGAAAAATCGTCATCCGAGTCAGACGAAACCAGTGCTGAGGAAGAGATAATAAAAGCCGTCGAGGAATTCTACGGAGAAAATGGTTTTAAAGATGCGAAAATAAATTCGAGCGAATTTTTTCTCACCAAATACCGTACGAGAATAATAAACTCCGATGGAGTGGATGTAAATTATTGCGGCGATAATTTATACATTGAAATGATAGTCAACTCAAGTTCCGGTGGCGAAGAAATCGAACTGTACGATAGCATGGAATTTTCCGCCGTCATACCCGGAAAAATATCCGAAAAAGTACGGCAGGAAATGTACTTTGCCACTCAGAGGGCAATTGCCAGACCCACACCGCAAATCAAAAAACTGCCGGTAATTCTTTCCGGCGGTGCGCCAGGCAGTTTGCTTTATTATTATGTGGACAATACGGATTGCAAAAGCGTATATCAGAAAATTTCCGATTTCAAAATAGGACAGAGTGTTTGCGACGAAAACGCGGAAATGAACCTCAGCATCAGTATCGACCCTTTTATAAAAGGATCGGCTTATTCTTGCCCTTACGATGACGATGGACTTAAGCTCGCGAAGATCGACATTATAGAAGACGGTACAGTGAAAAAATACTGGGGAAACATGAGATATTCCCATTACTTGAACCGGGAACCCAGCGGGGAATTGACAAATTACTCCGTGATTCCGGGTGATGTTTCTGTCGAAGATATGAGGAAGGGCGAGTATCTCGAGGTTGAAAAATTTTCGGATTTCTATCTCGAAAGCGTAACCGGAGAATTCGGCGGAGAAATACGACTGGGATGGTATTGCGACGGAGAAACACGAATACCCGTAACCGGCGGATCGGTAACCGGCAACATTCTCGAAGTACAGAACAATATGATTTTTTCCGAAGAAACCTGCCAGGTCGAAAGATACAGCGGTCCCAAGCATATCAAAATAAAAAATGTGAGTATTGCCGGAGTAGAATAAACACAGATTAAAAGAGCCCCTCAGGGGCTCTTTTAATCTGTGTGGGGGGATATCCCCGGTACTTAATTTGCCGTTATTAAAGATTATTGTAAAAAATATCTTTAATAACGGCGTATTTTGTGCTACAATTACAATTATCCTTTGCCCGAAATTTCTACGCATAAACTCATGCGCACTTGCTCAAAGCCGGTGCGTGATACATTCAATTTCAACCGGAAAACTGAGAAAATCCTTAACATCGGTAAAATATCGTTTGTTCTGTAATACTGTTTTTACTTTTCTGCCTTAACATCAATGAGGAGATGAAAAAATGAGGAAATTGTACTTTTTTATCATTTTAGGATTCATGCTGCTTGCCGTATCGGTTTACGGTGCCGGAAACGTGGAAAATGATTTGATGGAGAATATGGATCAGGAAACGGTTTTCAACGTGATGAGATCCATGTGGCTTTACGAAAACGGGCAATACAAATATGACGAGTTACCGTCTGATGTTGTAAAAATGCTTCTCGACGAAAAAAACGGCAACGAGAGTTTTGGGAAAAGAATCAGCTTCAGGATGGAGTATTTGCTCAACAATCCGGATTCCTACACGCCTGATTACACTTACAAGTATGATGAGTTCATGAAGTTCACGAAATCGTTGTCTCCGCACCAGGCTTATGTGTTGAGTCAGTTTTTCGGACTTGACAGCGACAAGGATTATAAGGAACTCCCTGCTGTGCCGGATATACAATTTCCCCGGGATCACGCTGTGCAGTTCGATTATCAGGTCGGCTGGCATTTCTTCGTAGGGAATTGCCATGATGAAAAAGATGTGGAATACGGAATACAGCTCATGTTCTGGAGATATTCTCTTCTGCCGCCGAAAATGGCGGAATACTTCGGCCTAACGGATGAAGAGAATCAGATAATAGAGTACCATCTGGCAATAAGTAAAGATGGTGACAGGCATTACAGCGCAAAACCGACAGTTATATCGGGAACCACGGGATTGTTGAAGTTCGATTCCGAGCCTTTCAGTTATTCCATGGGTGCCAACAGGATATATTCACTTGAAGATTCCTTCGCACCATTGAGGCTCGTGGCGAGAGGATGGGATGAAACGGAAGAGATCACTGAGATAGAAATAGGAATAACCGTGGATCAGGATAAAGAACCGGTGTTAAACGGTAAAAACGGTGCATGTCCGAGTGTCGGCGGTGTCGGAACTCTTTATTACTCGATTACGAACATGAAATTGGTTCCCGAAAACAGCTATATAAAAATCAACGGAGAGATTATAAACCTTAAAGAAGGGAAATTCTGGTTTGACCATCAATGGGCAAACGGATTATCGCCGCAAGGGAACCCCCGCGACGTTTCCATCAGAGCTCTGAAATGCCTCATGCCGCCTACCCCTTCGGGATGGGATTGGTTCATGGTCCAATTTGACGACGATACGGAAATGGGACTTTCCGCAATTCACAGTGCGGAGAATATTCCGTTTTACTATCAAACCGGACAAAATCCTCCGGCTGTCATGACAGCCGATCTGGAAGGGAAGTATGTGGATGCTTCAGGAAATGCCACTGATGTCATAGGCATTTTGAAGATAGATGAATGGATTAAAGCCACAAAATCCACAGATCCGGATAGATTCTGGATTACAAATGCATGGTATCCGAATCGCTGGGAATTCATATTCGATGATGAAAATGTAAACGTACCGGAGGGGAAAAGACATTTTTTCATGGAGCCGATAGTGGATAACGGCCAGTATGCCTTTTTCGCCGCAGGTCCCCAGTATTCTGAGGGTGGTACATATGTACTTAACGGAGATGGTGACTTGTTGGGCAAAGGATTTGCCGAATCGGTTGCCTATGCGGATACTACCATGAACATGATAGAACTGACCGGAATGCCGAGGATCAAAGAAGTTATCGAAGCCTGTAAACCCGCCGAAATAACGGAACAACTCGAATTCTGGTGTCTTTTTTACCTGTACATGTCTCCAGATGGCGAACAGCTTTTGAAGCTGCTCGGAAAATAATCGACGGCTATTCGGTGGTTTTATAAAACTCCTTTTTCTTTTGAGTTGGCAATTCTTTGTTTTTCGACTTTGTTGTACACCAGGAATATTCTTGGTGTGGGTTCGAAGATATCTCGGAAGAATAGTCTACCAAGACCCTGTATTTTAGAAACCATCCAGGTTTTCATGCTAACAGTCGAAGTCAGCTCAAGCCTTGAAAGGAAGAACAGGCTTGCGACCCTCATGAAAGATGCTATGAGGAATATTATCTGAACCCCCATGAATTCCATACCCATCAATTCAAATCGCATCGGGGAGACGAAGCTGCCGATAAAACCGCCGAATACGGATCCCATAAAACCCACAATTCCATTGACGGTTGCGAAGATAGATACTATCTCAAGCGTGTCTTCTTTGCCTATGAGCATGGGAAGGGTGAACATCACGAGGTTTATTGCAGACCAGGCCACACCTGCAATTATCGAATCAACCCATAAAAGTACGTTCATAGTTTGCGGTGTCATGAAAAACCACATGAAAGGAAGGAAAGAAGCGAATGAAATTCCTATCATGAGAACGTTTTTATGACCGAATCTGTCCGCCATTTTGCCCCAAAAAAGGTACATAGCCATATTCACGATGCTCATGGCTATGGAAAGGCTTCCAAGAAAACTGAAAGGCACACCGAGATTTTTTATCTGATGTATGGAGAAAAACGGTGCGGAAAACATTATGCTGAAATTCCATATCCCACCGAAAATGAGCAGCTTTTTTATATTTCCGTCGGATTTTATAATCCTTTTGAAATTGAATTGCTTGGGCAGAACTTTTCCGAGTTCGTATTGTTTGGTGAGGAAAAAAACACTGAAAAATCCTCCGGCAAGTCCAATCGCTATAACGATAGCGACACCTTTGAAATTAGGCTCCGCATTCAGGATCTGAGAGTACAAAAACGTGTATATCATTATCGCAAACGAATGTATCAGATTTCTCAAACCGAAAAAGCTTCCCATCTGTCTTTCCGGAACGAGGGTTCTCATCCATCCGGTCCAGGCGTTTCCAGCCATGGCTCCCGAAACAAAACTCATCGCCACCATGAAGAGGAAGAAACCGCTGGATCTTATTCCAAGTATACCTGCCACAAGCAGTACGAGCCAAAATACTTTGGCGATTCCCGAAAACAGTATCGCAAATTTTTTTCTTTCTCCTATTCTGTTTATTATAAATGGAACGAACAACTGTGATATTTGGCTGAGCAGCTGAATACCGAACATGATGCTGAGTTCAAAATCCGAAGCGTTGAATTCCAAAGCGATTTTCGTAAAAACGAAACCCTGAAGTAGTATCCCGAAAGCTACCGCACCAGACCCCTCTATTATTGAAATCTTAAGAGATTTGGATATTTTTTCCTTGTCAGTCAAAACGAAGACTCCTTGATATTAAAAGCTAAAGGCGATTTTAGCATAAATGTGTTTTGAAAACACGTCATAAATGGTAACAAATTTATTATGATTAAAAATTTACCATTTATTTGATATTTTGAAATCCAATTCCTGAAACTAATCACAATATCATTATTTACAGTATTATCGTATTTTATCATTACTGCGGTTTTTACGGCAACGGATGACTTTCTGCAAGATAATCCGAAAACAAAAAGAAACTATAAAGTGTGGTTTTTCTATAATTTCAAACGTATCAATTTTACATGGTACGGAATCTGTCCAAAGGCCAAAACCTTATAATATGATTTCCAGTATGTTCTTACGGAATATGAAGCCAAAACATCTGCTGTCAAAGCTGTTTGCGGAATACGTTCCTTCGGGAATTTTTACTACGATCCGAACCGCCATTTATATCCTTCCATTTAAAAAACTTTTTTTCATAAGTCGCCTCATATTATACATTTTGTGAACAACGATAAAGATGAATTCCACATATATATAACATCAAACGTAATTAGATAAGAATAATTATAATATGTTGACATCTATTTTGTTTGATGATATACTGAAAATATATGTGTAAACTTATGAGATAGGAGTGAATCAAATGAGAAAATTTATGGTTTTTACACTCGTCTTGTTTATGGCGGGTTTGGTTTTTATGGCAGAAACGGCTGAAAAGATAACCGTTTACCTTTCGGGTCCGGAAGAGATGATAAATGCACTTGAAAAAGAATTTGAAGCCGAACGCGGAGATGTGCTGGACATATTTCTCACCGGTTGCGGACCGCTGAGACAGAAAGTCTGGGCCGAGATGGAAGCCGGAAAGATCCACGCAGATGTGATCTGGGGATCTGATCCGCTGATATTTTTTGTACTTCAGGAAAACGGAATGCTCGAGAAATACGTTTCACCCAACGAGAAATTCATCAAACCGGAATATGTTTACGAAGATAGCGATTTCGTGATAGCTAATTCGAGATACGGTGTCATAATGTACAACGAAGAACTGATAGCTGAAAGTGATGCTCCGGTTTCTTTTGACGAGCTTACGGATTCGAAATGGAAAGATCTGGTGGGTATCGCGGATATAAATTTCTCTTCGACGGCTTTGGCGATAGTTTCGTCCATTTGGGAGATATACGGCGGGAACTGGGAATTTTTCGAAAGAATGAAGGACAATGGAATAATGATGACGAGAAAAAATTCGGAAGTACCTTCAAGAATCGAAGAAGGTGAATTATTACTCGGGATTGCTCCGCATGATTCGGTTTTAAGATTGCAGAATAAGGCGAAAAAAGAAGGTTACAAGTCGATTCTTGCGATTGCGTGGCCGGAAGAAGGTGCTATTTCACTGGAAAGACCGCTTGCCATAGTTAAGAATGAAAAAAGATCCGAAGGAAAAGAAAAATTGACACACGATTTTGTGGATTTCATGCTTTCCAGGAAGGCTCAGCAGATAACGGTTAAATTCGGTTTTATATCGGTCAGAGGGGATTTGAATGCACCCGCAGGCATGCCGGCTGATTTTACCGTATTCAAGGTTAACTGGAAGAAACTGGCTGATAAACAGCTGGAATTGAGAGATGAATTCAAAGAATTGATGCTCAGATAATATGCCTTATATTTTCGGATCAAAGGGGAAAACGCATTTGAAAAATTCCGGAGTCAATAAGGGAATTACCCGAATAACGGGTAATTCCTCTTTTATATTCATTATTTCAGCGCTTATGATCGTTTTTTTAATAGTATATCCTAGTTCTATTTTAATTTTGGAGAGTTTCGGGATATCGAAGGGGAATTTTGAAAATTTCGGATTCTCATCATATGTGAGTATTTTTAAAAACATACATACCTTCAACGCTGTTAAAAACACTTTGATAATAGGCGCAGGCACTACTTTATTCGCTTTGACTTTGGGCGTTTTTCTCGCCTTTCTCGTATGCAGAACCGATTTCCCGCTAAAAAAGTATGTGAACTGGATGGTGTTCATGTCTTTCGTGATTCCGCACTATATACTCGGCATATCGTGGATAGAGATGTTTGGGAGGAATGGCTACTTTAACAGGATTTTCGTGTATGTTACCGGACAGAATACACGGCCGTTCAGTGCTTATTCCGTTATTTCGGTAGTGATCGTCCTGGGTCTGCATTTATATCCGATTGTTTTCATGGCCGTTTCAAATGCTATCAGAAAAGGGGATCACAGTCTCGAAGAAGCTGCATCAATAAGCGGAGCCACGAGGTTTAAAGTTTTCAGGGATATCACTCTTCCGCTGATAATGCCGACGGTACTTTCAATAGGGTTGTTTGTTTTCAGCAGATCGATAGCGAATTTCGGAGTATCGGCTTTGCTTTTGGTGCCCATATACGAAGAGACTCTTACCACGAGGGTGTTTTACGCTCTGAATGATTTGGATTTGAGAGGTGCCTCTTCTGTTTCTATAGTTCTCGTGAGTATTTCGGGATTGGTATTTTTAATACAGTATTTTCTTACGAAAAACAAAAATTATTCTTCGATAAACTCAAATGAAAAAAACACGAATACCATATCTCTCGGTAAACTTAAATATCCTTTGACGGTGTTTACGGTATTATTCCTGTTTTGCGGGTCCGTGCTGCCTGTGGTTTCAATCTTTGCATCATCATTTCTTAAAAGGTGGGGACTGCCGTTTACATTTGAAAATCTGACTTTGAAAAATTATACCGATATTTTCACAAACCCCAAAACCTTTAACGCCTTCTCAAACAGCATAGTCTACGGATTGATTGCTTCTGCGATGGCTATAACCGCTTCGTTGATGATAGTCCGAATGACTATGAGAAGTAAAAGCAGGGGAGTTAAAATATTGAGTTTTTTTTCTTCGATGCCGATGGCGATACCGAATACGGTTCTCGCAATTGCCGCAATATTGGCGTGGAACGGTCCGCCATTTGAACTCTATTCGACGCCGTGGATTCTTATCGTAACGTTTGCGGCTCTGTTCATGCCGATTTGTATGAAAAATATAGCGGGACTTATGGAGCAGATTGATCCGAAACTAGTCGAAGCGGCGAGGATATCGGGCGCGGACGGGTTTGGGGCGATGAAGGATATAATACTTCCCATGGTTTTCCCCGGCATAAAATCGGCCTTGATAATTTCACTTCTCATATCACTCAGAGAAATTCCGATTTCCATGATGCTTCACAGCAGCGGAACCGAAACTGTCGGAGTACTGCTGTTCGATATGAGGTCCAATTCGGGTAGTTATGAAACGACTTCCGCGATTGCGGTTATAATAATAGCGTTATGTTTTTTGGGGAGATTGTTCACAGAAAAAGGTAAAAAAAGGAGAAAGTATGGGAAGCTATCTGAAAGGAATATGCAAAAGATTCGAAAGCACTCAGGCGCTGAAAGACGTCAGTTTGAATATTGAAAACGGCGAGCTGATAACTATTCTCGGGCCGAGCGGCTGCGGTAAAAGTACTTTGCTCAGGTGCATAGCAGGTATAACATTGCCTGATTCCGGTGAAATAACCATTAACGGGATCTTATTCAGTTCGGGCAGGAAAAATTCCTTCATACCCGCCGAAAAGAGAAATATCGGATTCGTATTTCAGAATTACGCTTTATGGCCGCATAAAAATATTTTTGAAAATGTCGCATATCCTCTTAAACTCAAAAAAATAAAAAAAGCTGAATTGAAGCGCAGAGTGGGGCAGATGCTTGAAATGGTCAGACTTGAAGGCAGTGAGAACAAATACCCGCATCAACTCAGTGGCGGTGAACAGCAGAGGGTGGCTTTCGCCCGCGCGCTGGCCACTAACCCGCAGCTGTTGCTTTTGGATGAGCCTCTTTCGAATCTGGATGCTAAATTGCGCGAGCAGATGCAGAATGAAATAAAGAATATTCAAAGAGAATTCGGTATAACCACTGTTCACGTCACTCACGATCAAAGCGAAGCGCTTTCGATGTCGGATAGAATCGCGATTATGGATAACGGGAGAATAATGCAGATAGATACGCCATTTAAAATATATTCGAATCCTTCAAATGAGTTTGTGGCGAATTTTATCGGAAAGACTAATTTCATATATTCTGATGACAATATTTTTGGTAGCGGAATCCAGGATTACTATGCAAAGAGTAAAAATGTTTATTTCAGTATCAGACCGGAGGACTTGACGGTTTCTTCGAAAACCGGTGAAGAATCGGGTGTTGTGAAATCAGTGAAATATAAAGGGGATAGCATCGAATATACCGTCAATATAAATGGTAAAGATATTTTTGTCAAAACAGGTAAAAACGATTTTTTTGAAATCGGACAGAGAGTATTCCTGAATTTGAAAAAAGAGGCTTTGTCTGCTCTTAAATGCAGCTGACCGAAAGACTGTGGCGTGATTTTATCGTTCTTAACCGTTTGCGGAAATAAGCGGCGGAATGAAATTTATTGTAAGTGTGGATAAAATATATCGATTAAAAAAGCGAGGATACCGAAACAAAACCGGATATTTTCGATACCCTCCGTATTTATCTTGTGTTTTTAATTCAGTACCTTTCTTATTCTTTCAATTGCCCAGTCAATTTCCTCTTTTTTTATCACAAGGGGTGGGGCGAATCTTATCGTCTGTTCGTGGGTTTCTTTGCAGAGAATTCCGAGTTCCTTCAGTTTTTCCGTGTAAATGCGCGCCTTGCCGAATTGAATCTTGATTTCCACACCTATGAAAAGGCCTTTGCCTCTTATCTCGCGGATCTTTTCCGAATTTATTTCTTTGAGTTCTTTCATAAAATATTCGCCGAGTTCTTTGGCTTTACCACAAAGATTTTCTTCGACTACGACTTCCATAGCAGCTAATGCCACTGCTGAACCGAGCGGATTTCCGCCGAAGGTGGATCCGTGATCCCCGGGTTTGAAAACATCCATTATGAAATCATCCGCCACAACCGCCGATACCGGATATACTCCGCCGCTCAGGGCTTTACCCATTATCAATACATCCGGCCTGATATTTTCGTGATAATGTGCGAAAAGCTCACCCGTTCTTCCGAATCCTGTTTGTATCTCGTCCAGGATAAGTAATACGTTGTGTTTTTCTGTTATTTCCCGAATTCTTTTCAGATATCCCGGTGGAGGTACAATTATCCCCCCCTCACCCTGAATGGGTTCGAGTATGAAAGCGACGGTGTTTTGGTCTATGGAATTCTCAAGGGCATCCGCATCACCGTAGGGTATTGTTTCAAATCCCGGAGTGAAGGGACCGAATCCTTCTCTGTATTGTTCCTCGCTTGAAAAACTTATTATACTTACGGTTCTTCCCGCAAAATTATTTTTACAGGAGATTATTTTAGCTTTGTTCTCTTCGACTCCTTTTTTCTGATATCCCCATTTCCTTACCATTTTAAGTGCGGTTTCCACGGCTTCTGCACCTGTATTCATGGGCAATGCCTTTTCATATCCGGTAAGTTCGCAGAGTTTTTTCAGGAAAGCTCCCATTTTATCGTTCTGAAAAGCTCTGGATGTTAAAGTGATTTTATTCGCCTGGTTAGTCAGGGCACTTACTATTTTGGGATGGCAATGTCCCTGATTCACAGCGGAATATGCCGCCAGCATGTCGAGATATTTATTGCCGTTGACATCCCATACCCAGCATCCTATTCCCTTTTCTATGACTACGTCAAGCGGATTGTAATTTCTCGCACTCCATTTCTCAACACATTCAATATATCCTTTTGAATAATCGTTGCGTATGTTATTCATTTTCAGCCTCCCTGATGGTTGTTTTTCGTTGAATATCCGATTTTGCGTTTCGATCATATGAATAGTTCATCGAATTTCCTGAAAGTTTTAACTCCCATTTCCAACAATTTTCTTTCCTTGTACTCGATTGTGCCTTCAAAACCTTCTATGATAGCTCCCGCATGCCCCATGGTTTTTCCTTTCGGTACCGCTCTCCCGGCAAAGAAAGCCTGAATTTCTCCTTTAAACCCTTTTTTTATACTTTCTTCAACACCCGCGATTTCGTCATTTCCACCGACTTCACCTACAAGTACGACTTTATCTATTTCATTTTCCATCACGAATTCCATGGCCTGCGCAACGTTTGTTCCTATTATCGGATCACCGCCGAGACCTATTCCGGCTTTTACACCGCTGCTGTTTTTTGAAATATGCAGTGCGACTTCGTACATAAGTGTTCCCGATCTCGATATTATAGCTATATCTCCGCCTTTAAAAGCCGATTCCGGCATTATACCGAGTTTTATTTTACCTGGAACGATCACACCCGGACAATTCGGACCGATCATGGACGCTTTTTTTTCATGCGCAAGTTTGAAAATCTTCAAAGAATCTTGTTGCGGGACGTGTTCGGTTATGATCACGATTTTCTTTATACCGCTTTCCAATGCTTCCGTTGCAGCCTCAAGTACTTTCGGGGCGGGAACGAATACTATACTCGTATCGGCTCCGGTTATTTCGACCGCTTCTTTCATACTTTGAAAAACTCTTATTCCTTCAATTTCTTTAATCGCCTTGTTCCTGGATACCCCGCAAACTATATTCGTTCCGTATTGCCTCATTTTTAACGCGTGATATCTGCCGTATCTGCCGGTTATTCCCTGAACGCATACTCTCTCATTACCGTAAAGCATACTCATCACCAACCTGTAAGCAGGATCTGACCATTTCGTATACGTTGTCGTAACAGTTTATCCCGAAGAGATTAAGCATGTCCGTTGCTTCTTCCGCTTTGTTGCCGGCCATTCTAATATAAAGCCGCACCTCTTCATGAGCCTTCTTAAAACTCAAAATGCCTTCCGCAACTTCATCACAGCTGGTTATTCCACCGAAAATGTTAAGCAGTATTTTTTCCAGCCCTTTTCTGCTGAGCATTTCCAAAGCTTTTATGACAGTTTCTTTACCTGCTCCGCCGCCAATATCAAGGAAGTCCGCAGGTTCCCCGCCGTACATTTTCACGGCATCCATGGTGGCCATAACTATGCCGGCTCCGCATCCTATTATCCCGATGTCACCTGTCAGTTCCACAAAATGAAAACCTGGATTTTCTTCCGCGGGAAAACTGTAACCCGTATGAACAGTCTTCCTGAAAAAAGCGTTTTCGTCAAGATCCATAACACAGTCGAGTGCGTATACTTGTCCGTCACCGGCAACCGCAAGCGGGTTAATTTCAAGGTAAATCATATCTTCGCTTTCAAAAGCGTTTTTCATACGGAATATGGTCTCTCTGAGTATCTCCGGTACTGATTTTATGATCTCATCGAATGGTCCCGACACGACGTTTTCCGCATTTTCCTCGACATCTATGCCTCCCTTTTCGGAGAAACATAGAATCAGATCCCGCTCTTTTCTCCCGAGAAGCAATGACACGTAATATTCATGCCGTATGTCCACGAGTTCTTCAACCAGAACTCCATCGGGAGTTTCACCTCTGATAGGCTTTTCAGTCAGTTCTTTAAGGAAATTCAAGAATTCTTTGCGGCTTTTTGCAAAAAGAACCCCACCGTTTTTCATACGGCTTCCCACTAAAACTTGTGACTTTAAAACGCATGGTAAAAATGAAATGTTTTCTTCTACGTAAGAATCGTAGAATTTCGAAGTCGGGATTTTTATCCCATGAAAAAAAAGTGTACCTTTCGCAAGGTACTCGTGGATTTTCACAAAAACACCCCCTGTGCAGTATAAGTCTCTCCCACGAGATACTCAATCCTCAGAGATCAAGGCAGGTCTCCCGACTTCCGGATCATCCTAATCTTCGCGCCTTCCCGTTTTTCAACAGTGGCATCATGCGAATTTCGTTCCCGGTTACGGTGGCGGGGCCGTGCCGGATTTTCACCGGCTTCCCTATTAAGTGATTAACACCTGTAATCCTGGAGGTACGTATTCAGTTTTTGCAAAGGTCATGCCTTCGCTCGTGTGTATTATAACAAATTTCTCATTTATATCAATTTTATTTTACGAACAACTTTGATATCATAGGGGCTATTTTGACACCTGCTATCACGAACAAAGCCACTATGAAAGTTTCTATTCCGGCTTTTATGCTTATGTTTTTCATTATCAAGGCCGCAGCTATGTCTGTCATCACACAAACTGCCAAAGCACCCCAGATTCCGAATTTTCCGAATATATACACCATCAGCAGCATTATGGGAACGGAAATAAGAATACCCAGCAGAACCGTTCCTGCTATCGGTACTTTTGAATTCTGATGAATTATGTGCATCATGCCCGCCATTCTTGGACAAACGACAAACAGTCCGAAACCCAAACTCGCCATTAAAAGTTCCTTGCTCATGTAAAAAATCCCCCTTAAATATTACTTCAATATACCCTTGACAATAAAATCGGTTGCCTCTTCTTCATCAAGTCCCTTTGCCAGGAGATTCTCCAGCTGTTTTTTATTTATTCTCCCTATGGATGCTTCGTGAGTCAGTTCCGCACTATCCGTGAATATCTTAAGTATGGGAACGGTACTGACTATTACACCGTTTCCTTTGGTAATTTCGTCGCAGTCCACATGTCCCGTCGAGTTTTCGCCAATACCGTATGCCTCGTTATAGACTTCCACGTTGGAATCATCCAGGGCGACTATATCCGATTTTGCCATTCCGGTTGAATTTTTACCTTTGAGTTTTAGGACTTCGTGTATTTTAACCCTGTCGTTTTGGGATGCTTTTATCTTTGAGAGCATGTTTGCCGTTGCGAATTCTAAAACCTCAACGTCCATATTTACCTCAAGGTCACCGCTTCTGGTTTTTGAAAGCGAAAATGTATTTGCGAACTGCGAATTTTTTCCGACTGATGCCTTCGTGTCGGATATGACAGATGTGCCTCCACTCATAGAGTGCATGTGTTCGTCAAGATATTCGACCATTGAATTTTCTCCGATTTTTATCATCATGTTTGCCACATGTTTGAAACCGTCGCCTTTGGGGAATGAACAATGCGAAAGAAAGCTGACTTTGGAGTCGTCTCCCACTATGATCTCGGTAGTTATTTTTTGCACTCCCGTGCTTCTCATATCACCCGTGCAGATGTGAACAGGCCGCTCGAGAACCACTCCATCTGTGATCTCAAGCCTGTAGTGAAGGACATCTTCTTCCGAAGATTCGATTTTCGAAATTGACACTCCATCCAATGAGTTGGACCCGATTATCTCATTTCCGCTTATTATTACAGATACGGTTTTTTTATCAAGGAAATCGGAAACATTTTTGTCGGAATTCTTTAAAAATTCGGTCAGATATTCGAATTCCCTCGAGAAATTACCGGGATAAACAGTCTGATTATTTTTCACTTTCATATCAGCTCACCCCGCTTCCTGCTGAAAAAACATCTTCAGAATCGGGAGTGTTCGGATGTTTGCATGTATCGCAATTGTTTTTGTAATAGCTGATCACTTCGTCTCCGCTACCTTTCCTTATTATTTTTCCATCACATACCAGATATGAAAAATCCGCTTCCATCGCAATTTCTTCCCTGTGTGTTATCAATATGGTGGTTTTACCCCTGGATTTCAACTTTTTCAGAGCATTTATAACCACTTCAAGCGACATGAGGTCTATTCCGGAATCCGGCTCGTCCATCACGGTGTAATCTCTGCTTAAAATCAGGATTGAAGCCAGTTCTATGCGTTTCCGCTCTCCTCCGCTGAGATTCGAATCCAGTAACCTGTTTTCGTAAACAGTTTTTTCCATACCCACTATGTCGAATACTTCCTTGAGATCTTCCCCTGTGATTTTTATCCTGCCATCCAGAGTCAGGTATTCTTTAACTGTTATTCCACGATAATTCGGCGGATCCTGCCAGAACTTGGTTATACCGAGCTTTGCCCTCTCATGTACATCCATATTTGTGATTTCCAAACCATCGAGATAAATTCCGCCGTTTTCTATTTCATAACCCTGAATGCCCATCATACAGTTGGCAAAAGTGGTTTTTCCCGATCCGTTTTTTCCGAGAATAGTGTAGATTTTGCCGGCATCGAATTCCATGGAAATTGAACTCAGTATTTTTTTCCCTTCCGCCGCGACGCTCAAATTTCTTACTTCGATTATTTCTACCATCTCCTTTGTGATGTAGGTTGATATATAAAAAGAATGCTTATCATAATATTATATACAAAAAAATTAAAAATAGCAATGGTTGACATTGTAAAATTCAATATGTATAATACTTATTGTTCGGCATATATTTCACATCCGATAAGAATATAAATATTTCGATATATATGGAGGTGTTTTTTATCAAAAAAGCACAGTTGTTTCTATGTTTGTTTATTTCAATTTCTTTTTTTATTTTCGCACACACTCCGCTTCTGCTTGTGGAAGATAACGGTGACGGTACCGTATATGCCGAGGCGGGTTTTTCCGATGGTTCGGGAGCCAAAGGTCTTGCATGCAGGCTTGAGGATGAAAGCGGCAAGGTTTTGTGGGAAGGCAAATTCGATGAATTCAATTCGATTGAAATCGAAATTCCCGATGTGTCACCATATTTCATAGTTTTTGATGCGGGACCTGGACATATCGTGAAAAAAGAAGGCCCATCAAGACCCGGGAATGTTGAAAAAGAAATTCCCGAAACCGGAAAAACGGATATACCGGACAGGACAACGGACGAGAATTCCGGCGGAGTCACAGGCCCGGCAGGTGTTCCGGTTCAAACGCAAGCCGCAGTGGTGTCACAGCCTTTGCAATCCGTCAACTGGTTGCCTCAGAGTACTTATTTCGGAAATTCGAGCACGGACGGCAACGGTAATCACAATGAAATAATAAATACCGTGTTTTTGGCGATAATAACCGTATTACTGGCGGTAATCGCTGTAAGTCTGCTGATAATAGCAGTGGCTATGGTAAACAGGAAAAATTAACTATCAAAAAATTCAGGAGGTTTTTAAATGAAAAGAGCTATTAGAAACTTATTTTTGACGGTAATGGTTCTGACGCTATCGGCGATGGGATTTTCACATTTTCAGATGATTTATGTGACAGATGATTTCGTAGGTGAAGGTGAAAGCAGTAATCTTGAGATTTCGCTTATTTTCACCCATCCGGGCGGATCGACGCATGACACTATAGCCGACCCCCTATCCATGAATATGGGAAATCCGGTAAAATTCGGCGTTACTAACAAAGGGGAATATTCGGAATTGACATCACAGCTTCAGAAATTCATTTTCACTCACGGCGAAAGGAAAGCCGACGCATACAGAACCAATTACAGGCTCAGGGGTATGGGGGATTTCGTATTCACCTTGGAACCTGAACCGTATTGGGAAGCCAGCGAAGAGAAGTATATAACTCAGTACTCGAAAGTCATAGTCAACAGGGCGGGCCTTCCGACGGATTGGGATGCGGAAATAGGAATGAAAGCGGAAATAGTTCCTCTCACATGGCCGATGAATCTTTATGTGGGATCGACATTCAGGGGAATTGTGATGTTGGATGGGAAACCGGTGCCAAATGCGGAAATTGAAGTGGAATATCTCAACGTAAAGCCGTTTAAGGATGCATTTGCCGGAGAAAAAGAAATCGATTTCTCCGATGGGGAATCACCGGCGATGATGATAAAGGCGAACAAAGACGGAGAATTTTCCTTTTCCTATCCCTGGGCCGGCTGGTGGGGGTTCGCGGCACTCATGGAAGGAGAACCCTATAAAGGTAAAGATCAGGAAGTCGGCGCCGCTATGATGATGAAAGTTCACGAACTGTAAAAAATTCTTGTATATGAAAAAAGCGGTAGATAGTCTACCGCTTTTTTAAGAAGGTGAATTATGGATAACTTCAAAGAACAGGTTTGCATCCCTTTGAGTATGATAAAGACAAGGGAAAAAGTGGAAATAGTCAATAAAAACGGGTCTTCGGAAGATATGAGAAGGCTTTCCGACATGGGTTTGTGCAACGGTGTCGAAGTTGAGGTAATAGTACCCGGAAACGGAAACATTCCATTTCTGATAGGAATTTCCGGTTCGAGAATAGCACTGGAGCCATCTCTTGCCGAAATGCTTATGGTAAACAGAAGGCATTGCGGACATCACCGGCACAGAAATGGCGGTACGATGAAATCGTTTTTCTTTGGAAAAAATAGAAGAAAAGAATGCAAAAATCGCGGGGGGAAATGATGAATACGGAAAAAATAGATCTTGATGAAATCAAACCTGGAGAAAAATGCAGAATAGTGGATGTTTTCCTCGAAGGTGCAGAAGGACAAAGACTTCTGGATATGGGATTTATAAAAAATACAGAAGTTGAAATCGTCAGGAATGCTCCTTTTTCAGATCCGGTCGAGGTACGCATAAGAGGCTACAACGTGAATCTGAGACATTCGGAGGCCAAGAAATTGAAGGTCGTAAGAATATGAGCGGAAACGAGTTCTCCATTGCGCTCGCCGGACAGCCGAATGCGGGAAAGTCTACGCTTTTCAACTGTTTAACAGGAGTAAGGCAGTTCGTGGCAAATTATCCGGGTGTTACCGTGGAAAAAAGAACCGGAGCATTTGAATACAATAAGTTGAAATTCAACGTTACGGATTTACCGGGTACTTACAGCCTTACATCTTATTCACTCGAAGAACGTGTCGCGAGAGGATTTCTTCTCAACGAAAAACCTGATCTGACAGTACATGTCATCGATTCTTCCAACCTTTCGAGAAGTCTGTATCTGACATTTCAGATACTCGAACTCGGCATTCCCGTGATTGCGGCTTTGAATATGGCCGATGTCGCAAAAAAAAGAGGCGTGAATATTGACAACGAGTCTCTGGAAAGAGAACTCGGCATTCCCTTCTACACTATAATGTCGAGTAAAAGCAGGGGGATTGAGGAGTTGAAAGCGGGTATTTGTAAAGCCGTCAGCGGTGAAGGGATAACAAAAAAAGAATTCGAACTTGATTATGGTAAAAATCTTGAAGAGTACATATCAAAAGTTACCGAAATCATAAAAGGCAGTGAAATCGCCGGTATGTATCCGGCAAGATGGCTTGCCATAAAGTTCATGGAAAATGATTCCGAAATTATCGACCTGATAGAGGGAAAGAAATACGATGGCAAGATAAAGCTTATAGGAAGCAAGTGATAAAATGGATTCGAATAAAAATGATCACACAAAAATAAATCTCGAAGAATTGAGAAAGTTGAAAAAAGAGTTCAACGATAATAACGAAACCAATGCACAGGTGATAATAGCCGAATCGAGATATGCGCTGTCCGAAGGAATCATAAGAAAATGTACCAGGGATTCGGGAAAATTCGCAAGAAGTTTTACCGACAAGGTTGACGGATTTGTCTGTAACAGGTTTTTCGGTCCGGTCGTTCTCGTGCTTACTCTTTTCGCAGTTTACTGGTTATCAATAGTACAGGGATACGAGCTTACGAATTACTGGTGGAAGGTACTCGCCTGGATACAGGACGGAGTAAATTCCATTCTGCCCAATGAGGGCTTTTTGGCCGATCCTTTCATAACATCATTTGTCGGATGGATTTTGCAGGGTGTTATGGCGGTATTGAATTACATACCGATTTTTGTGATATTGTTTGCGCTGATCGCCATAATGGAAGATTCGGGATATATGGCGCGTATTGCCTTCATACTCGACAGGGTTTTCAGGCCTTTCGGTCTTCACGGACAGTCGGCTTTGCCTTTGATGCTCGGAGGTTTTTACGTAGGAGGTTGCGCAATACCGGGTATCATGGCAACCCGTGCCATCAAAGATGAGAAAGCAAGGCTTGCTACTGTGCTTGTGATACCGTTGATGAACTGTCTGGCTAAAATACCGTTTTACGTTTTGCTCATAGATATTTTCTTTTTCGACCACAGCCCGCTTGTCATGTTCATGATTTCAACGATAACTATATTTATGGCGCTGACCATAAGCAAAATACTGTCGCTCACGATTCTTAAAAATAAGCCGACGGCACCTTTTATAATGGAAATGCCGGTTTATCATCTTCCCACTTTCGGTAACGTTATGCGGAGAGTTGTTGAGAGAACCTGGATGTTCATAAAAAAAGTGGTTACGGTTATCATTTTCGTGATGGCGGTACTGTATTTCCTGTTGAATTTCCCGGGATTGGGCCAAGACAAAAAAATTGAGTTGAGCGGCAGGGCTGATAGCGCTATGATTGAATTCATAAGTGCCACAGGAATAGAAAACCCATATTTGAGGTATTTCGACACTCCTGAAAAAATAGCCGAATACCTTGCATTCAACGCAGACTACAGGAAAGCGTTCAACGCCGCAAAAGACGAAAAAGAATTATCGTCGGTGAACGAAAAATTCATAATGGAAAACCCCGAATTTTTCAAAGTGGCGGTGAAAGGCAGTTTTACCATTGATAAAACGAATTTGGATTACTTCCCGGGTTATTCCGATGATTATTGGAATGCTTTTGAAATGCTGACTGTGGATTTAACCGGGAAAGACCATTATCAGTCCGAAGTGATGAAAAATATGTTTTATTCTTCATGGGAAAAAGCCAATCCTTTGTTGTTCAGAATTGCCAGGACGGGAATACAAAGCGTTAGCGGAGACGTTATAAAAGATTCCGACGCCAAAATTCTTTCCAATGCCATTAAAACACTTGAAAGAGAAAGAAAAGCCCTGAGGCTTGACAGCCATGACACCACGCTTAACGGAAGCTTCATGGGACAACTCGGAGTATTTGTCGAACCCTTCACAAAATACGCCGGATTTGACTGGAGAATAAACGTGGGGCTCATAAGCGCATTTGCGGCAAAAGAAAATACCGTTTCCACACTCGGGAGCATTTACAAATCGAGTACAAATGATTCCGATGAATCACAGGAATTAAGTGAAAGGATTAAGGAGCAGAACACGGGATGGACACCGCTTCACGCGGCAGCGATGATATTGTTCATGGCATTCTATCCGCCGTGTATAGCTACTCTTGTCACTCTTTTCACGCAGGCCGGATTCAAATGGATGCTGTTCGCACTCTGCTATCCGATAGTCCTGGGATTTTCCGTGGCGGTACTCGTTTTCTCCGGTGGCAGTTTGCTGGGTTTTTCAGGTTTACAATCTTTCGTCGCCTTTTATTTCATCATGATAATCATAACTGTAATACTCGGATTTGTAAAACCCCGAACCCGCAAAATAAAGATGCAATTATAAAAATACAGTGAAGAATACGTGAGAAAATCACAGTCCTAAAACAAAGAAGCGTGCAAAGCACGCTTCTTTGTTTTAGGAAACTATTTACCGGGGATAAAATGTATCACTATATCCGGTACGAATTCATGAACTACGTACCCGATTCCGGTTCCAATTTCCATTTAGGCTCTGAATCCTGTGAATGCTTAGTCACTGAAACAAAACAGTTTATATTATTTCAGGGTAGACAGTTCTATCTGCGATACGAATACATCGCTGGAGCCTTTATTTTCAGATCCGCCAAAATTACCGTAAGTTATACCCGATACCATTACGATGTCATCTTCAATACCAATGAAAAGGTTTCCCTCGGCCCAGTCGTCTGCACCGTCATTTTCAAATGATCCGAACTGGTAAAAATCGACTGTCCCATTTTCATCGATTTTTATAATAACCACATCGAATTTGCCTTCATTTCGTACGAATTTTCCGTCGCTTATACAGGCTATAAAATCCTGTTTTCCATCAGAAAAGACCTTGACTCCCTTGTCGTTCAATTCCGTTCCGAATTGATGCGAGGAAATTAATTTACCGCTTCTATCCGTTTTCAGGATGAATACGTCTTTATCCCCACTGTTTTCGGAAGCGAAATTACCCGCCGTCAATCCCGTGATGTTCAGGATTTCCTCTGAGAATACTATGTCGTAAGCTTCGTCTTTCTCATCCGTTCCGTATTGCGATATGAATTTCTGCCTTCCCGCAGAGTCAAACGACGCGATGAACAAATCATAATCCCCGAAACTGTGCGTGAATTCTCCGGAAGTAAGGCCCGTGAGGTAAACGTCGCCTTCGTCATCCGTCGCCATACCCTGACATTTTTCCTCGCCGTCGGTACCGAACTGGTTTAGCCAGAGCATGTTTCCCTCTTCATCGAATGATGCGGTGAAAATGTCTTTGTCACCTTTGTTCTCGCCCGCGATATTTCCTTTGGTATAACCGGATATAAAAACATTTTTGCCATGTATTGCAATAGCATATCCCCTGTCGGCATTTTCGGGGTCCCCGAACTGTTTTATCCATTTGGTTTTTCCGAATTCATCAACACAGGCCACAAAAACGTCATCTTTGGAATTCGACGGATGGCCATCATCGATATTGCCCTTTGTATATCCCGTTATGAATATGTTTCCGTTATCGGAGAGCTCCAGTCCATATGCTTTTTCGGTCTGAGAAGTGGCTATCTGGTTTACCCATACGATTTCCATTTCCGAGTTGAGCTTTGCCAGAAACACATCTTTTAAACCGAGTGACTCATGCGATTCAAAATCCCCTTCCAAATTCAAAGCCAGATATGTGTTTCCATCAGAATCCACAGCGATTCCACCTGCGTTGTCTTCACCGTCGTTTCCGAAAAAACGTGTTTTAACAACACTGAGATTGCCTTCGGATACCGTGTTTTCTCTTTCATTTCGAGGCTCGGATATGTATCCGTTCATAAAGGATAAACCGGATTCAAATCCCTTTCCCCATACATCCCAATCATGTCCGCCGTCAACTATTCTCAGCTGTGCGTCCATGCCGCTGAATTTCTGAAGATATTTGTAGAGTGTGTGTGCCTCGTAATCGAGATCGTGCTCATATTCTCCGCACTGCCATTCGTCGTCTCCCACAGTTATGAAAATTTTGGATCTCAGTCCGGATGATTCGAAATGGTCTTTTAAACTCGTATAATTTTTCGAAAGATAGATTCTGTCAACGAAATTCAATTCGTTTTCTCCGAACGCACCGAATTCCCTCGCACTCGAATCCAGCGGAGGAAGCGGATTATACACTGCCGGACTCAGTACTATGGATCCGGAATATAACTGGGGATATTCGAGAGAATATCTGAGAGCTCCGTAACCACCCATGGAAAAGCCGCAGACAATTCTGCCGGTTCTTTCATCTATGCTTCTGTAATTGTTGTCGATATTTTCGATTAAGTCTTTCGTGAATGCGGTTTCAACCTGGTATTTTTTCTCGCCGAATTCCGAATTTACGTAATAACTGCCGCCGGAATAATAAGGAGCATCCGGCATTACTGCGATTATTGGCGGGCATATTCCATTTTTCACGGCGCTGTCGAGCAAGTTCAGAGAAGGCAGCCAATCAGATTTGCTTCCCCCTCTTCCATGCAGTAAATATATCACTGGGTAGAATAATCCGTTTTCGTCGTAGCCATCCGGAAGGTAGATGTTGTATTCGATTTTTTCTCCCAATGTCTCAGAATAAAACGATTCCGATGTGATTTTAGTGCAGAAAACAATGCCGGCTGCTATAAATACCATAAACAATACCAATGTAACTTTTTTGAATTGCATCGTATCACCTCAATAATTTTATGGGAACGTTCCCATAATTAAATGAAAAACCAAAAAACCATACTAAGAATAACCCCTATCTTGAAAAATAGCGGACAACTTAAACTTCCTTTTTAATATTTTTTGGAAATCGAAGTTATGGGAACGTTCCCTTTAATCTCAAACAATTGTAAAACTAAAAAAGGTTGTTTGCAAATTCCGTTATCGGGATTTATGAGTGTGGATACATGAATAGCAAGGTATATTTAATCTATTCATGATATTTCGGACAATTTCTGTTGTTTCCGGATCCGGCAAGATATCATGATTTACATCAAAAAACCGCAATCAGAAACAGATGTGCGGTTTTTAATGATATATAACTTCCGATTAGACTATTTCCCCATAACATGTTCCAGAATAGCCCAGTCGGCATTTATTCCGGTTTGGATAACATCATCGGAAGGCAGGAAAGCCGGGTTGTGCAAACCTACACGTTTTTCCCCGCCGGTTCCAAGCCAGTACATGACGGAAGGATACATCTGCGTGAAAAAACCAAAATCCTCACCTGTCATTTTGTATTCTGTTTCTATAACGTTGAATTTCTCGGACAGCAATTTGTCTTTCAGTTCTTCAAAAAGACATTCGTCATTTCTAACTTCCGGATAAAATACTTCTTTTTCGACGAGTACGCGTACTCCTGTTGCCATCTCGACAGCTTTTCCTATTTTTACAATTTCATCGAAATATTGCTGGCTTCTCTCCATGGAAAGAGATCTCAAACTTCCCTCTATTTTTCCGTTTGCCGGAATTATATTTCTGACTTCACCGGTGTGGAATCTTCCGATTCCGATTAATACAGGTGATACCGGATCTTTGGGTATTCTGTCAATCATGTCCATGAAAGTTCTCATAGCATTCAACGTGTTTTTTCCGTCCTGCGGGGATGCGACATGTGCTGCAATTCCTTCGAAGGTTATTGTCAGCTCCATCGCAGAAGCGAAGAGTACGGAACCGTTTAACGCTATGGCATGTTCATCGTAACAATCATTTACATGAAGTGCAAAAGCATATTTGATGTTGAACTTATCGAATATCCCGGTATCTATGTAGATTTTCGCGCCACCGGCTCCTTCTTCCGCCGGCTGAAAGAAAAACAGAATATTCTGTTCAGGTTTTTCTTCGGCGACTTTTTTCATAAAACCGAAAAGTATTGACATATGCATATCATGTCCACAAGCATGCATTTTTTCCGTTATCTGAAGCAAATTCCCAGCCGGTCTGTTCTCTTATGCTGAGTGCATCCATATCAGCCCGGTAAAGCAGGTATCCGCCATCATTCACCTTGTATTCAGCTAAAAAACCGGTTTCGTACGGTCTGTATATTTTCATGCAGCCGAGCTTTTCCACCTCTGCAAGCAGCAATTCGGTGGTTTCGAATTCCTCCAAAGCGATTTCCGGCATTCCGTGCAATTTATGTCTCAGTTCAACCGCGTTCATTTTTACCTCCAAAAAAAAGCCGCCATAAAGACGGCGTTATTATTCTATATTTTTAAAACCATCAGCTCATGAAATCCACAAGAGACATCATCATTACGTTGGCGCTGCTTTTTCATGCTCGCCTGAAGGACGGAATTCTGGTTCATGAGATTGGTGAATGTCTCAAGAAAATCGGCGTCCTGCTCTTTCGAGAGATACTCCTCCAGGAATCCTTTATAGCTATCAAACCTGTTTGAGGACATTTCAAGGAATCTCTGCGAAGAACCGTTTTCCGCTATCATGCTCTGTGTCTGAAGTTCGAATTTCTCTACCTTTTCGAGTGCTATTCCGTTTAAATAACCCTGAGGATTGTCTTCATCCAAATTTTCCACTATGTCGTCCATCAGGTTGAATATGCTTTCGTTGCCGTCTACTGTAAAAGCGTCGTAAGCCGAGAAGCTGTATTCGAATTTGTAACCGCCGAGATTTGTTACCTGTTTCCTGTCCGCTATGGCTTCGAGAACTATGTTGCCATCTTCGTCCACTGGAGCTGTTTTCGAATCCGCACCACCGAATATGTAGTTCCCGCCTATGTTGGTGTTGGAAATCTGAATCAGCTGTTCTTTCAGTTTTCCTATTTCGGAAGATATGCTTTGCTTGTCGTTTTCTGTCAAAGTACCGTGTCCGCCTTTTACCACAAGCTCGCGCACTCTCGTGGTTATCGAACTGATTTCCTGCGTGACGTTGTCATATCCTTTTAAATACGTGTCCACTGTGTTGGCATTACGTTTGTACTGTTCGAAATCCCTCATTCTGCTCATTATATTGGAAGCTCGAGTGGCAACAACCGCATCATCCGACGGATAGCGTACTTTCAAACCACTTGCGCCCTGCTCATGAAGCTTGGCTATTTTTGTAAAATTATTCGTTATGTCTCTGAGAATGGTGCTGTGCAACATCTGATGGTTTATTCTCATATTCTCACATCCTACCCGTTTCCGCGGAAAAATTCGTTGCCCTTATTCGGCATATACTTGCCTTTGGCACTGTAAGTGCCTATTTTATCGTTGCCCGACATGGTGTTTTCTATTATTTTTATGTGTTTCAACTGAAAGGTTATCATCCTGTCTATGTTGTAATGCAACAGACTCACTTCCTGAAGCATTTCCATCAAACGCGCCACTTTTATCATCAAATCGGTTCCGTCAGTTTCCGACAAAGATGACGATATCTCTGATATGCCGGAATCTACAGGGATTCCCAGGATTTCACAGAATTCCCTGCTCAATTCATCCCTTTTTTTCTCGGAAATACTCATCTCAAGAACCAAGTTCTCCTCCTGAGCAATTATCTCGTTCAACAGATCAAATTCCCCCTTGACAAGGGCGTCTTCTTTCTTTTTGAGAATATCCCTGTAATCAGTGAATATTCCCTGCATCAAAGCCATGTGTTCACTGAACTCCTTTAAATTCTGACCGTAATTGATCTCCATGTGATTCTCCAATCGTTTTAAATCAACCAAAAAGTTTTTTCAGTATTCTGCCGGGGTCGGGCTTGTACATGCCTTCTTCTATGGCTTTTCTGAATTTGTCAACCAATTCTTCCCTGACTTCGGGAATGGTCTCGGACTGTTTGAGTATTTCCCTCATGCTCAACTTGGAATTTATCTCAAGTTTTTCCGCGGAAAAAAGATTCTCTTCCGCCGCAACTGCCTTTTCTTTTGAGGTTTTATCCTTTTTTTGCAACGAATTCAGGTAATCCGTGCCATGTATTTTGCCTATTCCGCTTGAATCAATCATTTATATCACCCCGATGCCTTTTGTACTTTCTTATCGGATTTACTCATAAAAACTTTAACAACTCATTAATTCACTTAGTGATAAACTCTTTTGAAAATGTCGTTAATTATCAGTGTCATAATCGAATATGATTATCCTATGTCTATCAAACTCATTTTATCTTTATAATTGTTATATAAATAAATTTTTAATTCCTCGTGTCTTTCGAGTCCTGGATCAGATTCGAGGATTTCTTTGGCATCCTTTCTTGCGTTTTCAAGTATGTCTATATCCTCAACGATATTTCCCAAATTGAAATTCGGAACACCGTGCTGTCTGACTCCCATAAATTCCCCGGGGCCACGGGTTTTCAGATCGTAGTCCGCGAGTAAAAAACCGTTTTCGGTTTCCGAAAAATATCTCAATCTGCCGTAGGATTCCGGCGACGTATCTGTTGTGACCAAAAAGCAATAACTTTTTCTGTGGCTTCTGCCCACTCTTCCCCTTAATTGGTGAAGTTGCGCCAAACCAAACCTTTCCGGATGTTCGATAACCATCACGGTGGCATCCGGAACATCTATTCCGACTTCGATGACGGTAGTTGAAACCAGAAGGGAATATTTTCCGTTTATGAAATCCTGCATTATTTCATCTTTTTCTTCGGCCTTCATCTTTCCGTGCAACAAACCCACACCTGTGCCTGAAAATGGACCGGTTTTTAAAAATTCGTACATGCTCGTGGCATCTTTTAAATCCATCTGTTCCGATTCCTCTATAAGCGGATAGACTATGTAGGCTTTATGCCCCATAGCTATTTCGGATTTTATAAAATCGTACAATTCTTTCGATTTTTTCTCCGAGATAAGCACGGTCTTAATTGACTGACGATTCGGCGGCAATTCGTCTATGATTACCACATCGAGATCCCCATAGGCACTCAGCGCGAGTGTTCGGGGTATAGGAGTGGCGGTCATCACTACCGTATCGACTTTCTGTCCCTTGTTTATGAGTTTTTCCCTCTGTTTTACGCCGAATCTGTGCTGTTCATCAATTACTGCCATTCCGAGATTATCGAAATCAACATCGTCCTGAATTATGGCGTGAGTTCCTATTACTATATCCACTTCGCCGTTCTTTATACGTGCTTTGATTTCTTTTTTATCTTTTTCGGGTATGTTGCTTATGAGCAATTCGGTTTTCACGTTTAAGCCCTTCACCAAATTATTCACATTTTCAAAGTGCTGCTGAGCCAATATGGAAGTCGGAGCCATGATGGTACTCTGATATCCCGCTTCAACCGAGTCCAGCATTCCAAGCAAAGCGACTATTGTTTTTCCCGATCCGACATCGCCCTGAAGCAGAACGTTCAGAGGATATTCTGATTTAAGACCTTCGCGTATGGAGTTGCAGGCTTGTTTCTGAGCGGAAGTAAGTTTGAAAGGCAGTGAATTCTCCAGTTCGCCCGACAGAGTTCCTTTAAATATTTTGGCTTTTCCCATGTTTTTCTTGTCGGTTATTTTTCTTGCATACAAAGCAGCGAGTTGAAAGAAGAAAAATTCATCGTAGACCAGTCTTGTTTTACACTTCTTCAAATGATAATCGCTCTTGGGAAAATGAATGCCTTTAACGGCCTCACTTACGGGAAGCAATTCGTATTTGCTTTCTAAAGCGGACGGAAGTCCGTTGTCCAGGCAATCCGCATATTTCACGGTATTTCTGACGGCTTTTCTGATGTTGCTTACATGAATGCCGTTTGTAACCCTGTATACAGGGAATATGATGCGCTGTACAATCTCGCTGTCTTCGAGTATTTCAAAATCCGGACTCTGCATTTCCCAACCTGCGAACTTGCCGTATTTGACTTTTCCGGTGAGGCATATCGATTTGTCTTCCGTGATTATGTTCCTGAGATAATTCTGGTTGAACCAATTGACTATAAGAACACCGGTTTCATCGGTAATGGAAGCCGAAAGAATCCACATACCGCTTTTAGTCCTCGTGGATTTCGCCGCGACTATTTTTCCCGAAACGGTTACTTTCTCCTCGCCGATTATGTCCGAAATATTTACTATCCTCCGCCTGTCTTCGTAAGCTCTCGGATAGTATCTAAGCAAATCTTCAACGTTTTCTATACCCAGCATATTCATCAACTTGGCTTTTTTCGGTCCGATGCCCTTCACGAATTTTATTTCGGTTTTCAGCTCGGAACACGAAAGTGCTTTTTTGTTTTTTACGGTACTGTTATCCGAGGCGAATACCGGAATTAAATACTCTTCACGCAACCTCTGCAGCATCCCGAAAGAGTTTAAAATCCTTTTTTTTGCCCTCTCGGGAGTGAGTCTGACCAGCCCCGAATAGTATTCCATAAATTTCTTGATTTTTTCAGGGGCACCGTTATGAAGTTCAAGTTCTTTTATATCCAGCTGTTTGTATCTTTCGTAAATCAAATCGTATATTTTCGAATAAACCGATTCGTCGTCTTTTGAAGCGTCGAAAATTCTTTCACAGAAATCAATGAATTCTTCGAATATCAACAAAGCCTACCCTCCAACCGTAAAATGTTTGCACAGTAAATTCCAAACTATATTTCCGTTTCCATATTCCTGACCGTAAGAGTCACCACCCCGATGAGCATCGATTCGTTCTCCCATCTTTCTTTTGTGATAAAAATCGGAGCATAACTGTTGTTGTCGCTTCTGAGTATGACTCCGTAAGGATCGAAATAAATTCTCTTGAGAACACCGTGATCACCGTTCAATATGACTATTCCAATCGCGCCCGAGGAAATCGTGCGGCTCTTTTTGATGAGTACGAGCGCCCCTCTTTGTATAGTCGGTTCCATGCTGTTGCCGGATACTCTGAGATAGAATTCCCCTTTTTCTCCCGGAAGTTTCGGATAGTAACCTATTATGTTTTCTATTACCATTATAGGTTTACCCGCCGAAACGGTTCCTATTATAGGAAGGCTGTTTTCTTTTGAAAAAGCATTGTTTTTAATACCGAGCATTTCATCAACCGATGTTTTGAAATGTTCGGCAAGTTTTGTCAGCGTTGCGGCAGTCGGTTGAGATTTTCCGTTTTCCAATTTTGATACCATCTGCGGAGATACGTCGAGGACTTTTGCAAGCTCGGTCTGACTTTCGCCCTTCATTTCTCTCAAATTCTTCAGCTTGATTCCGAAATCAAATACTTCTTTCATTGGCATTCACTCTTTTCTATGTTGATTTATGGGAAATTCGAAGCGATATCAACCAATATTATACCATAAAAAGGGAAATGTTAACTTATAGTTTACAACTAAGGGTTGTTATATTGACTAAAATGATATAAAATTAAACCATAGGTTGCGCAATCTGATCTGAAAAAAAGAGGAGGAATAAGAATGGCTATAGGAAGTACCGCTGGTACAATATTGACGGAAAAAATTCTGGTACTTGAATTTGATACCGGTGAAACGAAAAATGAAAAACCGGTTTTGAAAAAAGTGAGGTATCCGGTGAAGAACGACTCCACTTTGCAACAGGTATACGATTCCGCGTATGCCATGGCTGCCTACAGCAAAATGGCCCTTTACGGAATACAGTTAACGGTTCAGGAACAGCTCGGACCGATAGACTAAACTAAAAGTTGAGGAGGTGTTGAAATGAAAAATCTTGAATTCGTATTCAGAAACGCTGACGGAACAGGCAGGAGAACCATATCCATACCAGACCCTCTCGACAACATCGAAACCATGACTGAAGACATAGAAACCAAAATGACCTCTTATTTGGAACCCGTGCTTGTTTTTCCTTCCGTATTCGATGAAGTCAGAGTGGTGAATAAGACTGTCGACAAGATTATCGACAAATTATAAGGATTTACCATGAGTGTTTTAAAAGTTTCACCGAATGGAAATAGCTTTGATCTGCTTCCGATGATACAGATGCTCTGTGCTTTTGCGGTTGTCATGGTAGAAGAACCGGGAAATGGAAAAGAGAAGAAGCGGAAAGCGATAGAAATTGTGAAGGGATTTTTGAAGAATTTTAATATCCCCGTACCCATGACACTTGTAAATCTTATATTGCCCCTGATTGTGGACAAAGTAGTGGATATGCTAAACAAGCTTATTTGGAAATCTTGAACCCTTTATTTCCCCCTTCGGAATTTGAAGGGGGTTTTCGTATCGCTTTCCACTCCATATACTTTCATGAAAGCGGTTTTTGGCATTTTTTTGTGATAGAATCTACGAAGGTGATGCATATGAAAAATGTAGGGTTGATTTTTGGCGGTAAATCTTTTGAGCACGATGTGTCCATAAAATCTGCGGTAAACGTATTCGGATATTTGAATTCCAACGGAAAAAATGGATTTGAAGCATTTCCGGTATACGTTGATAAAAACGGTTTTTTTCATGACGAAAAAATATCCCGCGATGTTTTGGAAAAAGGCATATCGTGCGGTGATTTACCGTTTGAAAGCCATCATGCGGATTTAAAAAAAATTCTTGAGAAGGCAGACTTGTTTTTTCCGCTGATACACGGAAGAAATGGCGAAGACGGTAATTTACAGGGGTTTTTGGAATTTATGGGGAAGAAATACGTAGGCAGTAAAACGCTCTCTTCCGCCTTGTGTATGGATAAAGCAAGTTCGAAGGATATACTCGCAAGTCATCGAATAAAGCAGGCAAGGTATTTTTATTTTTTTGTTTCGAATGATTTTTCGACCGATGTGAAAAATTGTGAAGAGGAAATAACTGCCGGCGGTATTTCATTTCCGGTATTCATAAAACCTTCCAGAACCGGATCTTCGATAGGGATTTCAAAAATAGACAGCCTGCGTGAATTGGGAGCGGCTATAAAATCGGCATCGTTCTTTGATGAAAAGATAATAGTTGAAGAGGGAATAGTGGGACGGGAAATTGAATGTGCCGCAGTCGAGTGCGATGGAAAAATTATCTGCACCGTTCCCGGTGAAATAGATTACAGTTCATCGTTCTACGATTATGGTGCCAAATACGAAAGCAAAGAAACCATATTGCGCATTCCTGCAGTTATAAGCGAAGAAAAGTCACGGCAGATAAAGTATCTGTGCGAAAAGGTCTTCAGATTGTTCGGTCTGAAAGACTATGCGAGAGTTGATTTTTTTCTAAACCCCGATGGGGAAGTATTGGTGAACGAAATAAACACGATTCCGGGTTTTACGGACAACAGCATGTTCCCTCTTCTGATTCGAAAATCGGGTTACGTTATCGAAGAATTGCTGAGCAATATGATAAATTCCTACTTCTGAAAATTGTGAAGAATCTTCCGGAAATTTCAGGTGGTCTTATCTTCTGAGAATTCTGTGTTTGCATTAAAACTCCCTATAAATTCGCCATTATGGATAATGTTGTTAATCTGCGCTAATTTTATGCACGGAAAAATATTTCGTTTTCTCAAATAATTCTGTTGACCCAAACCTCGACGCAGGTAATGTGGGGTGTCAGCTGTTGAATATCGGCAAATGTGCTTCAAAACCCCTGTATGCCTTGAAAAAGTATGAATTATTTGTTTAATGATATAATTTCCGGGATAACTTACAGGCCGGACAAAAAGGGGGATTAAAATTGACGGAAAAAGAAAAAATGATAAAAGGGATGAAATACAATCCGATGGATGTGGAACTTGCCGAGGCGAGGTTAAGGGTAAAACGTTTATGCGAGGACTATTCCCGGATAGACCATGCGGACAGGGACGCTCGTCTTGAGTATATGAAAAGGATTATAAACGTAAGGGAAAGCTGTTATATAGAGAGTCCTTTCATGTGCGATTACGGATTCAACATAACGGTGGGGAAATATTTCTATGCCAATCATGGCTGCATAATACTCGATGGAAGTACTGTCGAGATTGGCGATGAAGTTATGTTCGGTCCCTACGTTCAAATTTACACCGCAAGCCATCCGCTTGATCCCGAAGAAAGGTGCAGCGGCGGTGAATATGCATTTCCGATAAAGATAGGGAACAGAGTCTGGTTGGGCGGTGGAGTCATAGTGTGTCCGGGTGTTGCCATAGGTGATGGAACTACCATAGGATCAGGCAGTGTGGTGACGAAGGATATTCCCGCCAATGTATTCGCCGCCGGCAATCCATGCAAAATAATAAAAGTCCTTTGAGGAAATATTCACCGTACCGTATATAATAATTTTCTTTACAAAGGTTAATCGGTATGGTATAATATAAAAAGTTACCGAATCCGGTATAAAAGTCCTCCGAAAGAGGACTTTTTTCTTGTCTTTTTGAACAGCAAAAGTCTTCGCATAATAACATTTATATTTCTTTTTCCGAAAGTGAGGCATCATGGAAGAATACGCAAAATTACTTGAAAAAATTAAAAATATTGTCGAATATGATTCATACAGTTTTATCGAAGCCGGTTTCTCTTTCGAGAAAAAGATATTTCTGAAAAGAGAAAACGACGGCAATTTACTGCTCAGATTGAAAAAAACAGAAGACAAAACACAAATCGAAATTAAGCAAAAAGAATTCGAGGTTTTAAAAAGAGTACGTAAATACTCGAAGAAAATTCCCGCGGCACATTTATGCGGGTATGATGAAGATTCTCGTGTTTTCTACATGGTACTTGACTATATTGAGGGAGAAGATGCCGAAAACACTTTGAACGACTATTCCGAAGAAATACAATATGAAATAGGATTTGAAGCGGGAATCGAATTGAAAAAAATGCACAGTCTGGATGCCCCGTGCCGGTATAAAGACTGGTACGGATTGAAAAGAAAAAAATATGAAAGGTATTTTGAAAGATTCAGGGAACTGAAATTCGATACGAGTTTTCTTGATATAAACAGGGTCGTTGAATTCGTCGGGAACAATATCGATTTGATGAAGAAATGCGAATCTAAGTTTCAGCACGATGATTTTCATCCCGGAAACATAATAATAGCGGACGGGAAATACAAGGCGGCCATAGATTTCAACCGGTATGACTGGGGCGATCCGGTACATGATTTTTATAAGGTTGCGTTGTTTTCCAGAAACATCAGTGTACCGTTTTCCAGAGGACAGGTAGATGGATATACGAATGGCGAACCGGATGATTTGTTCTGGAAAAAATACTCATTATATTCGGCGATGAGCATAGTGCCGGATATGGTGTGGTCTTATAATTATGCAGTAAAAACCGGAGATATGGAACAGCTGGAACACTCTAAAAAAAGGTTGGGTACTATTTACGAAGATCATGAGGGATTCGGAAAAGAAATACCCTCGTGGTATGATTAAATTCGGGTATTCCTTTCATCAAAACACTGGACGCAAAATCGACAATAACTCGGGTAATAATACGGGGGACAACCTCGGTTTTCAGAACACCGATTAAATAAAAGGAGCTTTCTATGAATGAAAATATAGTTATCGAAGCCGTTACGGCTTCGGCGGATGATGCGGTAAATGCCGAAAACGGCGGAGTCAACAGAATTGAGCTTACTTCTGCCATGTTTCTCGGGGGATTGACACCGTTTCCCGGGACGGTTATCGAAGTGAAAAAGAGGTTGAAAATACCGGTTATGATGATGATAAGACCCAGGAGCGGCGGTTTTGATTATACGGAGCTTGAATTCGAGGCGATGAAGGAAGATATCAGATTCGCCGTAGACAACGGTGTAGATGGGATTGTAATCGGAATATTGAATCAGGAAGGCGAAATATGCGAGAAAAGATGCCGCGAGGTATCGAAGATCACGGACGGGAAATGTGAAACGGTTTTTCACAGGGCTTTTGACGTTACTCCCGATCCGATGAAGAGTATGGAGAAATTAATCGAGCTGGGATTTACGCGAATATTGACGAGCGGACAACAGAGAAGCGCTTTTGAAGGCGCGTTGCTTCTCAAAGAATTGATAGAGAAATCAGCCGGAAGAATAGAAATATTACCCGGAGGCGGAATCAGAAAAAACAACGTAAACTCCCTTATTAAAATGACCGGATGCGACCAGGTGCATCTCAGCGGATTCGCGGATGTCGAAGACAATTCCGCGGTATGCGGCCGGAATATCATACATTTCGGGTCACCGGTTTACTTGCCGGAAAACTCTTTCCAGATCGCCGATTCCAATACGTTCAGAGCCGTCAGGGAAGAAATAAAGCCATAACAACTTTTCTTGCCGGCCGGTATTCTGTTTAAAACACTCGGACAATCAAAGTGCTGTGTTATTTTTATTTATGCAATATGTGAAAACCTGATTTATTCCTGAAACTTGCTGAGATGTAGCTAACCTGCATAACACTTGACAAACAATTGTAAAATGTATTATTATTATATAAAATTATTTGAAAAATTGGTTATCCTGGAGTGATTATGGAAAAAAAGAATATCATGATTGTTGAAGATGAAAAGATTGTCGGCTTGTCGCTGAAATACATACTCGAATCCGAAAATTTTGAAGTTATCGGTCCTTTTTCTCACGGTGAAGATGTGGTTGAATTCCTGCTCAACAATGAAATGAATATCGATTTGATACTCATGGATATAAATCTGGCCGGAGATATGGACGGGATAATGGTTGCGGAAATAGTCAAGGAAAAGTATAAAATCCCCTTTGTATACCTTACCGCATATTCGGATGAAAAAACTCTGAAAAGGGCTAAAAAAACCGAGCCTATGGGATATATCATAAAACCCTTCGAAAAGAAGAATTTGCTCATCACTACCGAAATAGCCATGTATAAATATGAATTGTTTAAAAAAATGGAGTTGCTCAATTCTGAATTGGAGCTACGGGTTCTGGAGAGAACCGGAGAACTGATAAAAGCGAATGACGACTTGAAAAAAGAAATCGTAAAGCGTGAAGAGATAAACCGAAAACTCCAGGATCTGGAAGAATTCAGGGTTAATTTTCTCAGATCGGTTTCTCACGAGATAAAAACTCCGCTTAACGTAATTTTCGGAAATGTGCAACTGCTTGAAATGGGAGTGTTCGGAAATCTTGATCATATAGAAAAACAGTTGGTTTCGATTAAGAAATCGGTTCAGATTGCCATGAATCTTGTGGAGCGCCTTCTGGAATTATCAAGGGCGGAAACCGGGGTTATAAATCTACAGGTCGAGACAATCGTTTTTGATTCTTTTTCATCTATGGTTGAGCAATACCGGGTACTTTCACAACAGAAAAATATTGAGTTCGACTTCGAATTTAAAGGCATAGAGCCATTCTTAGGTGACTACAACGTTTGGGTAACCATTATAAGCAATTTATTGTCCAACGCGGTTAAGTTTACCGAAAAAGGAAGCGTGAAAGCTTCTTTTGTTTCCGATACGGATAAGATTAACTTGACAGTCGCTGATACCGGCATAGGTATCGCGGATGAAGACAAGGAAAAAGTATTTCTTCCGTTTTTTACATCGAAAGGTGCACTAAGCGGAAACGGCCTCGGGCTCGCCATGGTTAAAAAAATGGTCGAGTTGATGGGCGGGAAAATATTTTTTTACAAAAGCGGGAAAAAGGGAACAATATTTGAGATAACCGTACCGCAAATTCATCTGGCAGGTGAAGTCTCCCATGAATAAAACTAAAATATTGGTTGCCGAGGACAATTTGGCCACCGTGGATGTCATGAAAGAATTTCTTGAATACAATAACTATGAAGTCATAACTGCAAAAAACGGCAGGGATGCCTGTGATAAAATAGAAAATGTTCCGGGTATAAAAATAGCGCTTATGGATATATCGATGCCCGTGATGAACGGCATCGACGCCGTGAGAAAAATAAGGGAAAGCAATGTTCCGCTGATCATAATCATGGTAACCGCATTTTCGGATCAGGAACTCATGAAAGAGGCCGCAGTAGCCGGAGCGGACGATTTCATAATGAAACCCGTCGATTTGCTCCAACTTAAGTCCAGACTTGAATTATCCGAAAAGGCATCTTTTTTCCATCAATTCAGAACATCTATGGAGAAGAGTTTCAAAAAATCGATAGAATACGAGAAGGAAACCATAAACAAGCTGCTCGAGGATAATTTTTCCCTCACAAACGAGATATTGAATAAATTATACGTAATAGCGGATTTCAGGGATTCCCAGACGGCGGAGCATACCATGCGCGTCGGATGGCTTTCGGGCAGGATATCCGAAGAGATGGGACTCAGTCCCGATTTCTGTGCGACTATGCAGTTTGCCGCTCCTCTGCACGATATTGGCAAAATAGGAATTCCCGATAATATTCTGCTTAAGCCCGGGAAATTCACGAAGGAAGAATTCTTAATCATGCAGAAGCATGTGGATATTGGTGCGAATATCCTGAAAGACGGAGAGAGCAACATAATGAAGACGGCGTACAAAATCGCCTATTACCATCATGAAAGGCATGATGGGTCAGGATACCCTTTCGGGCTCAGAGGCGATTCGATACCTCTGGAAGCCCAGATTACATCTGTTGCGGACAGTTTTGATGCGATAGTATCTCCGCGTCCTTACAAAGTAAAGATGAAAGTCGAAGAGGCGATGCGGGATATTACGGAAAATTCCAGGAATAAATACAACCCTTTCGTGCTTGAAGCGTTGAAAAAGTGTGAGAAAGACCTTTTTGGAATTTATGGAAGATAAGGAGACGGCTATTGGCTAATTTCTCGGCTTATTCGATAGAAATTGTCTTGAAAATGATAGAATCGCGTTTCGGGAAAGACTGGCATAAAAAGTTTTTTTTAAAAACCGATATGGGTGCGGACGGTAAGATTCAAGCTGAAATATATCCGATAAATTCACGAGAAATAAGCATGAAGGAAATCGACGAAATAATCATAAAAGATGCCGATTTCGATGAAGCCGAAATAGAGGATGTATATAAAGAGATACAGGAGGAATACAGGGCACCGGAAATAACCGTTAAAATATCGGAAGACCTTATGAATGCTTGCATAAGTATAATTCCGGGGACTATTTCCGTGAAATACGACAAAGAATATTTGATTGAATTACTGAATAAAAACGGAATAGTCTTTGGAATCGACAGTGAAATGCTTTCCGAAATTTCAAAAAAGAACATAGCCAATGGGATTGATGGTTTAACAGTCGCTGCAGGGAATCCTCCGGGGAAATCTTCGGATGCCAAAATCAAGCTGAATTTTCCAAAGGATGGTTACATAAATATAGAAAAGGACGAAAATGAAAAGATAGACTATAAAAAAACCAAAGAAATATTTCAATGCAAGACGGGAGACGTACTCGTTGAAAAAATTCCTATGATTCAGGGGTACAACGGAATGACGGTGACCGGTGAGAATATACAGGCGGAATTTGCAAGGGATTTGGATTTATCGCAGCTTATCGGGAATAAAAAATCGCTTGGTATAAGTGACGACGGACTTAAAATAATATCTAAAAAAGACGGACAGCCTTATCTGTCGGATTTGGGAAAGATACATATACAGGAGATATTTATAGTCAATAAAAATCTGGATTATTCAGTCGGAGATATAGATTTTGACGGAACCGTCGTTATTCAGGGAAATGTGGAACTTCCGTTCGAGGTTAAGGCAAAGGGTGACATAATAATAGACGGTTTGCTCATCGATACGAGAATTTACAGTGAAAGAAGCATTCTGGTCCGGCAGGGAGCCTATGGAAACGGGAACGGAAGGATGGTCGCCAAAAAAGGCATAACATCCAAATATCTGAACAATTTGACGGTTTTTTGCGACGAAGATATCGTCTGTGAAGATTATATTATGAATAGCATTGTCCTATGCGGCGGTAATCTTCTTGTAAAAGGGAGAGGGAAAATCGCAGGCGGTTCGGTTCTCTGCGGAAAAAGCATTTCGGTGAAAATTGCAGGGGCAGTTGGAGGAACACCGACACTCATAGGCATAGATATAGATTACAGAAAAAAGAAATTCGAGATGGAAAAATTCCAAAAAATATCTTCTTATCTGAACAATCTCGGGAAACTCTCGGCGGTACTCGATAAAATTATCGCCGAAATTAAAAATACGACTGAAAAGGAAAAAATAGAAGAAATGATGAGAACTATGGCTAAAATCAAATTATCTAAAAATAAGTATATTCTTCTCATAGAAGAAACCAAAAACCAGACGCTGAAAGAAGAGATCAAATCATCCGGTAAAAAAGAAAGTTTCTTAACGATTTTTGAAAAAGCTTTTGAAGGTGTGAAAATACAGGTAAGAAACGATATACTGAAGCTTCCGGCGGATATAGGAGCTTCGAAAATAACTTACGATGATTTGAAGAAAAGGATTGTCGCAAAGCCGATAAGCAAATGGGAAATTTAAGTTATCAGTAGATTTACCGTGACCATTGCCCACAGCCCTTTTTCGGATTTTATCTCTATCGAACCGGAATACTTGTTTACCAGCTCTTCGACTATCATATATCCCAAAGAATTCAATTTTCTGTCGTTAAAATCTTCCGGAAAACCGTTGCCGTTATCATAAACCAATATACTCAGCCTGTTGTCGATACTTTTGATTTTTACGATTATTTTCCCGGAATCCTCATTCATCCCGTGCTTGAAAATATTCGACAGAAGTTCGTTCAAAATCTGGCCTATGTCCATTACCTTGTTTATATCAAGTTTGACCTCATCCACGTTGATCGAATATGATTTGCACTTGCCTTTTATATTCATCAGCGAGTATACATGTATGAACAATCCGTTCACGAACGAACTCAGATTTATCTTTGTCAAATCTTCATATTCGTATAAATCCTGATGTATGATACTCATAAGTTTTATCCTGTGCTGTATGCTGTTAATGGCTTCAAGTGCCGATTCGTCTGTTATCTTAAGCGATTCGAGAATCAGTATGCTCGACACTATCTGAAGGTTGTTCTTTACTCTGTGATGTACTTCCTTCAGAAGCAGGTCTTTGTCTGAAATCACTTTCCTGAGAGTGTTTTCAAAGGCTTTTTGCGATGTGATGTCGTGGATGATAGAGAAGACGATACTCTTGTTTTCAAGAAAGCCGAATCCGCTGAAAACCTCCACCTCTTTTTCAGTTCCGCTTTTTAATACGTGTTTGGTGTAAAATGGTTTTCCTTTTTCATGATCTGTTTCGGTGTGATATTTACTCGCTTCCAAATCGATCATGTTCAGTTTTTTGAATTCGTTTTTTGTGTAACCGTAGAATTCGCATGCGGTGTTGTTGGCATCGAGTATTTTACCGCTGCCGTAATCCGACATGAGCATCAGCGAATGGTTGTTCTCGAAGAGTATGTTGAACAGCATTTCTTTTTCCCTCAGATACGACTTGTTTTTTTCTTTTTCGATGAGATGTACTATGACTTCTATTACGGAAAATATGTATTCGTTTTCTTCCCTTTGTATCGTATATTCATCATTTTCCGTGTAAAAAAGAATTTTCAGGTACGATCCGTCATTTTTGCTTTTAAACAACGGAAATTCATGCTCGATAAACTCTCTTTCGAAGAGCGGACTTGAATACGAAATTCCGTTATAAAAAAGCTCAACGCTTGAATCGAATGGGAATGCGGATGGAATTTCCGAAACAATCATTCTGACCGCATCTTCAAAGGAGAGGGAATCGTCTTCTTCGATATTTGATATTTTATGTATGCTTGTCAATTGCTTGAGGCGCATTGTCAACTCCTGCTGGTTTTTCAGAATTCTTTCCTCGAAAATTATTCTGTCGGTAATATCCCTGGCTACGAACATGGCCAGTTTATCATCATCGTAAGTGATGAAGCTTGTTTTGAAATCCACATGGATGGACTTGCCATCACGGTTCACAAATTCTGTTTCGGTTTTTAATTCTTCGGGATTTTCTGTGTTGTTTTTAATCGCATTCAAAATGGAGGGGTCTTTGAGAAAATCGTCAATAGTAATCTCGGTACCGTATCCGTTTAATCCGAGAAATTCAGTACAGGATTCGTTCATGTTTATTATCACACCGAAATTGTCTTTTTCACAGGAAAATGTACCGATGAAATCTGAGCTTCCTTCGAAAAGGTTCTTAAATTTAAAATCCAGATTTCGGATTTCGGATTTGTTTTCAAAATAGGTGATTTCCCTCTTAACCACATGATTTATTTTTTCTATCCTGTCTTTCAATACGAAGTCATTCGCGCCGCTTTTTATGAGAGAAACCGCGGTATCTTCGCCGATGTTTCCCGAAAGTATCACTATCGGACTTTTTATCTTCATGGCTTTATGCAGTGCCAGTACATCCTTTCCGGTGAATCCCGCCAGTGAATAATCGGAAATTATTATATCGAACCGGCAACTGTTCAGTTGACATTTCAAGTCTTCAAGGTTATTTACATGGACTATTTCGAAATCATAATCGGATTTTTTCAACTCATGTTTAAGTAAAAACAAATCGTTTTCGTTATCCTCAACCACAAGCATTTTATATGTTCTGCTCAAATTATCACACTGCCTAAATAGTTCGGTTGATATGAAGCCAGTAATTCTCAAGACCGGATATCACATCGTTGAATTTTTTATAGTCTATGGGTTTTTCGACATAGCTGTTCGCTCCGAGACGGTAGGAATCGATGATTTCCTTTTCTTCATCCGAAGAGGTGAACATTACTATTGGAAGCATATCCAGCAACCGGCAGGAACGTATTGCTTTCAAAACCTCCATTCCGTTTACTTTAGGCAATTTTATATCTAAAATCACCAAATCCGGAATATCGATTTTATTTATTATTTTAAATTCTTTGTCTGAAAAAATATATTCGAGTGCTTCGCATCCATCTCTGGCAACTTCGATTTTCAATTTCGGATTCAAGCTGAACAGAGCCCTTTTGATGAGTGTTTCTTCGTTGTGATTGTCTTCGACCAGTAAAACTTTTTTTTCGGAGTTCCCGTTAATAGACGTCATTTTCACCATCCCATAATGTGAAGAAAAAAGTCGTGCCTTTATTTAAAAAGGATTCGGCCCAAATTTTTCCTCCGTGCTTTTCTATTACCCTTGAAACTATGCTCAGACCGATTCCGGTCCCGGGGTATTCCGATTCGGAATGCAGGCGCTGAAACGGCTGGAAAATACTGTTTGAATAGTTCATATCAAAACCCACCCCATTATCCTCGATAAAAAAAACTCTTTGCCCGTTTTTCTCCGTTTTTCCGATTTTTATTATCTGATTTTCTTCTTTGGAAGAAAATTTTAACGAATTGAATATCAGGTTTTCGAGGGCTATTGCGAGCAGATGAAAATCTCCCTTTACGGTCATACCTTCATCAACCTTGAAAACCGTTTTATCGGTTTTGTATTCGGTTTCGAGGTTATCATAAATTTTTAACACCATATCGGAGAAATTTATCTCTTCTGCGTCAATCTGTTTACGCGTGATTCTCGAAAGATTTAGAAGATCGTTTATAAGCAACCCCATTTTATTGGCGGAATCCGAAATTTTACGAAGGATTGCTTTGCCTTCATCGTCGAGTAAGCTTTCATAATCTTCCAACAAAATCTGGCTGAACCCTGAAACACTTCTGAGCGGCGCTCTCAAATCATGGGAAACGGAATAGCTGAAAGAATCGAGTTCTTCGTTTATTCTTTTCAGTTCATCGTACTGCCTGCTCATATTTCTGTTTATGTTTTTCAAATCATTTTCCCGCGAGGATATCTCGTTCGCCATCGATTGTATGAAATTCTTTAAAATATCGAACTCAAGAAAAAAGGCGGTGTTTTTTTCAACCGGGGAGTATTCGCCCGATTTTATATTTAGAATACTGGTGGATAAAACCGAAAAAGATTTCTTTATTTTCATTATGAACAGATAAGTAATTAACAGGCAGGATAAAAGTGTTACTGATATTGATAGGAGAATAAAATATTGATATTCTCTTATAGGCGTGTTGTATATTTTCTCGTCGGTCATCAGGAAAAGTGACCAATCGTTTACGGGGATTTTACTTCTGAAAAATATGTAACCCATGGATGAATATAATTTCTCTTCGTCAGAATAAAAAGTATTTGCGCCTTTTTGATAAACGTACAGGCTATTTGACAATTTTTCATCGGATGTGGAAATTAAATTGCCGTTTTTGTCCCTTATCTCCATTTCGAATTCGTCGTTTTTAGGTATCGATTTTATTAGCAGGTCCAATAAAGAGTTTATGTTCAGGAAAGCGACGATTAATTTCGAATCGTACTTTTTGGACAGAGTAACCGACAGTTCGCCGGTTGAAACAGACAGAAACAAATCGGACCAATAGAAAGATTCCGTTTCTTTTGCTTCATAAAAAAAATCACTGTGTGAAAGATCGAATCCGTTCTCAAATCCTTATCGGAAGATGTTGATAATACCTTTTCCATCAATATCCAGAATCAGGATTTTCTCGATCCAACCGTACACATTGAGTAAATCGCTTAGATAGTAATCGGCATAGTGGTTATCCGTGAAATTGGTCTTAAGCATTAACCCTATACTATCCACATATTTTTCATTCATGGATAAATTGGATGATAACTGTTCCGATACCAAATCCATAAAATAATTGTAATTGTTGTAATTGTTCGCAGAGATGTCCCTATAAGTTTTCGTAATGGTGAAGATACTTATGATTGCAATCGGTATGATAACCAAAGTGAACACTATGGAATTCAGAAAAAATGTGAATGTCATCTTCATTTTTTTACGCATTTACTTTATCCTTTGGAAGTTATCTTCCACTATTTCCAAAATTACCGTTTCTTTTGAAGTGTCACCGTTTTCATCGATCACTATCCATCCCTGAAGTCCGTCGTAACGTTTCTCCGTTGTTATTCGCTTTTTAAGTGCGATCGGTACTTTTTCCTCAGAATTCAAAATTGCATTCAACAGAATCTGCATGGTTTCAAATCCGCTGACTGATGCGAAATCGGGGTTTTTTCCGAATTTTTTAACGTATTTGGATGAAAAATCCAAATACTTATCATTCTTATTATCAAAGTCAAAATTAGCGGGTATTATCATTCCGTTAACGTTCATTCCGCCGTTCAGAAGTAATTCCTCTTTCATCGCCCATCCGGTGGCAAGCAGTTTCAAATCTTTTTTTTGCAAGCGTAGAATCTGCGAAATGAAGGCCGTGTCTATGGCACTTCCTATTATCAATACTGCGTCGAATTCGTCTTCATCGTTTATTTTACCTGCTTTTTGCAACGTTTCGTTATCCGAAGACTCAAACCATTCGATACTCGTTATCGTACCTCCGCTTTCGGGGAAATACCGCGAGAATAAAGAATTAAATCTTCGGAATATACTCTGTTGTTTTCATCGGCTATAATTTTCACGTTATGTATCCGATATTCCCCACCGGCTGTTTCCGCAAGCAATTTCATAGCCAAATCGTTGTTTGGGGGGATTTTGATAAACAGATCGTCGATTCCGGGCTAAATTTCTTGACGAAACCGTCGGCGATATGAGCAATATGCCGTTTTTTATTAGTATAGTCCAGTACGTCGAATGCCATCTGGCTTGTAGTAGGGCCTATGATTATATCGATTCCGTCCTTTATGAACTCGTCAATAGATTCAAGAGCTTTTTCTTTCGTCACCTTCGTCGTTTTTAACTATTATTTCGACGTTTATCCTGGCATTTTTCAATTCTTTTTCGTATTCGTCAAATGCGATCAATATACCATTCAGCGAAGATATTCCCAAATCCGAAAATCACCCCGTCAGCGTACCCAGAAAGCCTATTTTTATATTTTTTACAGAACCGGGGCTCATAAATACCCATATTATTAATAACAGTATGAAGGAAAATATAATCGGTAATAATATTTTCTTTTCACGGAAAATCACCTTTGTTTTATGTGAATAAATATTTAATCAAAATATTATAACATATTACATAATTGTTCGGATGAAAAGCAAGAAGCGTTTAACATCAAATGGAAGTTATAACTTCCATTTGATGTTAACTTTACGATTATCTATTTTTTCTCAGGGAAGCATGAAGTTGTTCAGGATAACGGAAAAAGTTTCACAAGCTTTTTTAAGATCATTCGAATCAGGATGTTTTTTAGCTTCTTCGTGACGTGCTTTTCTCTCGGGAGTCATTGCATGAGGGTGATCGGGCGGCAAATCTTTGAATTTCTCCGTTAATGCCGGGTCTATTTTGCCCTGGCATATGAAATGACCGAAAATTTCGTTTTTTTTCTCCGAACAGGTTTTCGGCATTCTTAACCACCGTCTTCGCATGTTCCGAATCCGGATAGGCTCCGAGAGTTATGAAAATTCCAACCTTTTTGTTCTCGATTTTCTTAAAATACTCCCAACGCCTTTGAATCGGCAGTTCCCCTGTCTACCCAAAATCCAGCCGCGATAATATCGTACGGTGATGGATCGGGTGCATTTTCAACGGGGAAAATATCAGTGTTTTCCGGAAAAACTTTTAAAATTTCTTCCGCCACTTTTTTTCGTATTCCCTGTTTTGCTGGAATACACTACCATCGCTTTCAAAGAATTCAAGATGAATCACTCCCTATATTTATTGAAATTACTTCCACGATTATATAATTTATTACACATGGGTATCAATATTATATAAATCTTTTTTATACAGACTTGACAATTCAATGCTATAATAGTCTTTGGAAGGCTGTTTTAAGCATGCATGACGCAAGGTCTGCAATGAAGGAGGGAAATAATGAATGCGGAAATATATTATTTTTCAGGGACCGGTAACAGTCTGGCGGTTGCCCGTGATATAGCCGGAAGAATTGGTGGTGAATTGATGCCCGTCGCCGCTTATCTGAAAGATAAAAAAGTGGTTGTTGCAAACACCGATGTTTTGGGTTTCGTTTTTCCGATTTACGATTTCAAAGCACCAAAAAATCGTATACGACTTCATAGATAAATTCGATTCACTGAAAGGGAAGTATTTATTTGCGATAGGAACTTATGGCTTTACTCCATCCAAAGCACTGGAAAAGCTGGACGCAGAAGTTAGTAAAAAAGAGGGGAAGCTCTCTTCAGGTTTTTTAATACAGATGCCAAAAAGCGGGTTCGGCAAAAAACTCGATAAGAGTGAGGAAGAAGTTCTTTTCGGGAAATGGGAAAAAAGAATTGAAGAAATTGCCGGGATAATTGAAGGAAAAAAGATAGTGCGATTCAACAGAATTAACACCTTTGTCCGCCTCATTCTGAAGGGTGTCATATTTGAAGAGTTGTCGGTTATGCTGCCGCTTCTTTGTTATGTGATGAAACATGGCTGGAATTCCCTGTCGTTTAAGACCGATGAAAACTGCAATAGCTGCGGTTTATGTGCGAAAATATGCCCTGTGGGAAATATAGAAATTATAAATGGAAAACCGGTATGGGGAGACAATTGCGCCGGTTGTCTGGGTTGTTTCCACTGGTGTCCCGAAGAAGCGATACAGACGGGTGAATTCAAAGGGATAAAAAACAGGTATCATCACCCGAAAGTCAGTGTTGGTGATATGATCAATCAGAGAAGCCATTCTCAAAGATAAGATAAGAACTCTTCCGAAGAAAAATGATATCCGGTTATATTCCGTCTTTCTCCCCATCTTTGAGAACAGCACATTCATTAAGCACGGCTCTGCCTTCGTATACTGCCAAAGCCATTTCACGGCAGCTTTTATAAGCACACAGCCCGCAATTTACCTTTGGTAGCCTTTCATATATTTCTTCTGTTTTTTCCGCAATACCGAAATTCTTATCGCAGGACAGGTCGGAATATTTTAACGCTTTATCCATTACGAATCCGAGCAGTAATATGAACGGTATTGTTAGCAGATAGCGCGTTCCGGCGAATGCCGGCCCGAGAAAATTGATTTCGACTAGAAGCATGGGAACTTTTATAACCGCCCAAGAGCTTATTATTATCACTATGTTGCCTATGCTCGCCCCTTTGTCCAAAAGTGTCTTGGCCATGGGAAATGCCGCGTAAATGGGACCGGCCGAAAATGCCCCTATGAGCAATGAGATACCTTTGCCTTTTATTCCGGATCCTTGCCCGAAATGTTTCATTATTACTTCTCTGGATATCCAAACGGTGATTAACGATGAAATTACCATTATGGGAATCATCACCTGAAGCATTTCGAGAATAAATCCCCAGGTTATCGATAAGGCTTTTGAAAACACCGTCGGATTAAATATCAGTACCGACAAGTAAAGAAATAAAGTGATGGTAAGAATTTTATTTTTTAAAATTATTTTTTTCATAAAATCAACCCCATTCCAAGTGCTATGCATATTGCAAATACGAAACTAAGAGAGTTTCTGTAAATTGTGAACTTATTTCCGAAATATTTTCGTTCGATCGGAATCGTGGCGAAGCCAACCATGGTAAGTGTGGTTATGAACGCGGCAATTGCTATCAGATGCGCACCGCTCTCATAGAGGGATTTTGACAGCGGAAACGCTATGAACCCGGGGATAATGGTTACTGTTCCTATCAGCGCCCCGTAGAAGGTACTTAATAGTTCGTTGCCGCTTCCGAGAAGATTCTCTATGGTTTGCTGCGGTATTACAGCAAGCATCAGGCCTATGAGTGCCATCACAGAAATTATCTGTATGAAGATTGAGAGAAAAAGTCCCTTTGCGATTTTCAAACTCATTAATGTCTTGCTTTTGCTCTTGGTTGCAGAAACAAGAAAACTTACTACCGCCAGAGAAATGAGTATTATGGTAGTCACAAAATCACCTCCGTAAACTGGAGATGATTATATAGAAAAGTGCTCTTTTATTCCGTGACTTTAATCACGCTTACGTTTATATTGATATGCGTATTCATATACGCGCACTCATATAAATGTTTTCAAGTGATTTCAAATCCATAATTTCGATTTGACGTCCCGATATTTTTATAATTCCTTCGCTGTCGAGTGTCGACAGATTTCTGGAAACCACTTCGCGTGAAGTGCCGAGGATTTTTGCCAGCTGTTGTTTACTATCCTTCATTTTGAATAACGATTCACCCGAAGCCGCAAACTTGTCCAGCAAATATTTGGCTATTCTCTGTTTAACCGTTCGCAAAGACAGGTAATCAATGATCGAAGAGAGATTGTCTATTTTCCTCGAAAATTCGCACAGAAAGAATGTCAGGAATTCCCTGTTCCCAAAAGAATCGATGAGTATCTCTCGTGGGATTTCCAGTACGTCGGCTTTTTGCAGACAAACCACATTTACACGATAGAATAATCTTGAAAAAACCATTCCCTCGCCGAAAACCTCATGATTACCGAGGGTCTTAACCAGCTGTTCTTCCCCCGAAGGCATGTATTTAACGGCTTTCAGGCTTCCCGAAACCACCAGGCTCAGACATTCGCACCTGTCATGAGGTGAATAAAGTTGTTCATTTTCCGTTATGCTCACCATTTTCGAACCTGAAAGTAGTTTATCTATTTCTTCACGTCGTAAAAGTTTGAAAAATTCAATACCGTACAGTTCCGATTTATCCATGGGAATCACCCTGTCTTTTGGTCGGAGGTATAAAAATATTCATATCATGATGGATTATATCATCTTGCGATATTGACAAATCTGTTTTTAAGAGGATGTACAAAGAGTAATGCGGTTTTTACTAAAGCCATAGCGGTCTTGAGGTTTTCACATACGGATAAATTGCTTCGGAAAATTAAAGGAGTGATTTCAGCGTGTATAATTTAAAGTTATTTTTAAATTAATGTTTATATGTGGTTTGCATTACGTGGGAACCGAGAAAATCGGTAAATTATACATTTATCCGCCGATTCCAGACCTGCCAGCCGATTACGATCCGAGAGCGAGAATCTGGTATAAATCAGCCGTAAATACGAAAAAGGAAGTAATTCTTTCAGATCCTTATTTGGATGTGGCAAGTAAAAAATGATAATTTCAATAGCAAAAGCGGTGTAATCAAATGGAAAGTTAAGCAGAGTCTGTCGGAAGAGCTAAACAAATCGAACAACTTACAGGACATAGTAAACACGATATCATAGATAGCGGAACAGACGAACCTGCTGGCGTTGAATGCGGCGATAGAGGCGGCACGATCAGGAGAAGCAAAGGGTTTGCGGCGGTGGTGGACTAGAGCAGGGAGCTGGTGGAAGATATGCATGCTCTCTCCGAAACACTTTCCGAACAGATCAAAAGATTCAGTTTCTGAGTTTCACCTTCAACGGAGACCGCTTTTGCGGTCTCTTTTTTATATTCCCGAAGAAAGTTGCTTATTATTCAGACGCATAAACATAATAAAAAAAGGAACATCAAAAAGCGTTTGGGATATTCCGGTCAGCTTATAAGGGGGTCGTACATGATTTCAGGCACACTTGCCACTTCTTGCAGAAATCTACGATAATTATAATTGACAGTTGACAATAAATGACATGTATAATATAATATATCATAAGTGTTATATAATACAATTGCTATATATGTGAGGTGTTATTGTGTCTTTAAAACATACTATTCTTGGGTTTATAAAAAACGGACCTAAAACGGGATATGACTTGCAAAAGAAAATCGAAACAACCATAAGTCATTTTTGGCCGTCAACTCAAAGTCAGATTTACCGTACGCTGGGTGAGATGACCGAAGAGGAGCTCATAGTCTCGGAAACTAAATACCAGGACGACAAACCTAATAAAAAAGTCTATTCGATCACCGAAAAAGGAAATGAAGAACTCTTGTGCTGGTTATCCTCTCCGGTAAAAATACCCAACCATCGCAACCAATTTCTCGTTCAGCTTTTCTTTTCAAAGAATATTGGAAAAGAGAAGATAATAGCAAATATCAAACACTACAAATCTGAGATGGAAGCCAGACTGAGTTTTTTAGACAGCGTACAGGTGCACTCCATGCTTGGCATGACTGATGATTCGATGGAACGGATGTTGTTCGAAATCATACGAAACAACGGAGTCAGAGTGTTGAAAAGTGAAATTGAGTGGGTGGATGAATCAATCCGTTCTCTTGAAAACATAAAGGAGTGGTAAAAATGAAAGAAATCAAAATATGCGGTACGGAAAAAGGAAAGGTCGAATACGTTCTTGAGGGAAGCGGGCCCGTAGTTTTGATATTTCACGGAGGACATGGAAGTTGTTTCAGTGAATGCAAACAGCAAGTTCTTATAAACAACGGGTTTTCGGTGCTCCTTCCAAGCAGGCCCGGATACGGAGGAACGCCCATTGAATCGGGAAAAAATGTCGAAGCCACCGCAGCTCTTTTTGCAGCACTGCTGAAAAAACTGGGAATCGAAAAAGTTTCGGTTATAGGGATTTCGGCAGGTGGACCGGCCGCACTTGTTTTTGCGGAAAAATATCCCGAGCTGACGGAGAAACTAGTGTTGGAATCCGCCGTGGTAAGGACCTGGTTCAGTAAGCTGTCGATTCAGTATTATGCGGTAAAGGTTATGTTCAACCCTCGAAGACAGAAGAAATTCTGGAGCAGATTGAAATACGGACTTGAAAAAAATGAAAAGAAAATATTGGCCGACAATTTAAAGCTTTTTACAAAGCTTGATCCGTCGTATATTCTTTCAAAGCTTAGTGAAAGAGAAATACAGTCTTTGAAAGAATACATGGTGACAAAAAACGATTCGGGAAATGGATTCGTTGCCGATGTTGACCACAGAGCAGGAGATATAGGAAAGATAAGCTGCCCGGTGCTAATAATACATTCAAAAAATGACGGCTGTTTGCCTTTTTCGCATGCCGAATATGCCCATGACAAAATTGTGAATTCCGAATTGTTCGTCTCACCTGCCGAATCGCATTTCATATACGTCGGTTCCGGATCGAAAGAGACACTTGAAAAACGTGTCAGTTTCCTTTCCGGCAGAACAGTTGTTTTATGAGAAATTTGGATTTTAATGTCTGACTGGAATTATTTATGAGAATCTATAGAGATTTTTAATGGTTGGAGCTTGCACATTTCAAAGAGAAAATAATTGCAAAAAATATACAATGTAAGTTAATGATTATTTAAATTGATTTCAATTCAAATATTTGAATGCATTTCCGTCTATTTCATGAACAGGAATTTGGAAGGTGATAAATGAAGATTCTCATAGTGGAAGACGAAAAAGATATATCCGATTTGATAAAATTGTATTTGGAAAATGAAGGACATGAAACCGTAGCTGCATATGACGGAGTGTATGCCTGGGAAAAATTCCGGGAAGATGCCTTTGATTTTTTACTGATCGATATAGTCATACCCGGTATTAACGGGTATTTACTTTTGAAAAGAATAAGGGAAATCAGTGATGTTCCTGTGATAATGCTGACTTCAAAAAGCGATGACAGCGATGTGGTTCTGGGGCTGGGATTGGGGGCAGATGATTACATGACTAAACCTTTCAGTCATGTGCAGTTGGTGGCGAGGATCAATGCACAATACAGAAGATACAGGATATTTCATACCCCTGAAGATAACGAACTGGTTGAAATTGACGGAATATGCCTCAGCACATCAGAATGTAGCCTGACGGTAAATGGGGAAGAAATTCCGCTGAATAAAAAAGAATTCGGCATACTCAAAATGCTCATGGAAAATCCCGGGAGGGTATTTACCAAAAGACAGATTTACGAATCGGTATGGGAAGGAGAATACCTGAACGATGAAAACACCGTAATCGTTCATATAAGCAGGTTGAGGGAGAAAATCGAAGTTGATCAGAGAGAACCGGTTTACCTGAAAACCGTCAGGGGAATAGGTTATAAATTCAAAAGAGCTGAAAATAAATGAAATCGATATTCTCAAATTTTAAAAAAATCTCAAGTGTTTTCTTAGTCAACAATTTATTGTTATTCACAACGATATTGACTATTTTAATTCTATCGATGGCTTTTTTCCTTTTTTTACTAATCGTGAATTTCAAAGATGATTTATATCCCAGATATCAGGCCGCAGAGATAATAAGCGACGATATAGAATCAATTGATCCGCGCGATGTAATCGAAACAGGCGGATGGGCTGCCGTGACCGATTCCGGTTTCAGAATTCTCAGGTCTTTCAACTCTCCGGATTCAGAAGGATATGTGTTTGACATACGGGAAATTATGACCATGCTTTACAACAGCGATACTTCCCGAAAATATCTTTATTCCGGGAGTTACAGCGAAAATGGCGAATATTTCGTCATAACGGCTGTTCCGAAAGAGATGGTATCGTTGGGGACATATATTAAAATAGACGAAAATGAGAATGGGTTGCTTTTTCTTGAGCTGTCCGAATTCAGGAAAAAGGATGAAACACCTGATACGAGACTTCAAACGGTTTTCATATATTCCGTGATTTTTTTCGTAGTTTTGCTGATTATAGTTTTGTATTTTGATTCGAAAATAATATCCGGGAAGATTGTAAAACCCTTGCAAAAGCTTGATAAAGGCATGAAATCGATTCGAAATGGAAATTACTGCTTAAAAACGGAAATCGAAGACAAAAGTGAAATCGGACGGCTCGCCACATCTTTTGAGGAAATGGCGGAGAGAATCCGGAAGGATGTCTTAAAACTTGAAAATTCCGAAAAAGAGAGAATAAAACTGATAACGGACATATCGCACGATTTAAAAAACCCGCTATCTTCGATAGTCGGATACTCGGAATACCTGATCGGAAAGGAAGTAATCAGTGAAAATGACAGAAACAGGTTTCTGAGAATTATTAATTCGAACGGAAAACGTGCCGACAACCTCATAAACGAATTGTTTTTCGTTTCAAGACTTGAAAATCCGTTTTATAAACTCGATTTATATCTTGAGGATATAAACGAATTTCTAAGGGAATTGATCGCCGAAAGAATACCTGAATTCGAAGAGAAGGGATTCGCGTATGAATTCGATATTCCTGAAAAAGAATACAGATTATATTTCGATAAAAAACAATTTTCGCGGGTTATCAACAACCTGTTCGATAACTCCGTAAAGCACAACAAAAGCGGTTGTACACTTGGGTTGTCCGTTGTGAAATCGGCTATGGAACTGGAAATTAACATCACTGATAACGGCAGAGGCTTGCCGGAATATTTAAAGGGAAATCCCTTCGGACAAATCGACCGGAGTATAGGATGCGAAGAATGTGACAGCCATGGAATAGGTCTCTTAATAGTGAAAGGGATAGTAAAAAAACATGGCTGGGAAATAACAGTCGACGACAACCACGGATCCGGAGTCAGATATTCTATAAAAATACCCAATGAATAAATATATCTGTAATTTCTAAATATCCGAATTCTTCGGAAAATTTCTCATGCTCGCGTACAAAAACTACAGATGCTTAAAATTTAAGATGCTTTTAAGAATTTTAGCATCCGGATTTATGATGTGAATACTATTATTATGAAAATTCGCAAATTCGGAGGGGAAATGAGAACGTTTGAGCTAATTCTGATCATATGCTGCATATCGATAGTCCTGATGCATTTTTCGGGTAAAGTAAGGTTAAAAGCGCTCTATTGCATAATTTTGCTGAGTGTTTCGCTGTTTTTCGTACATCTGTCATTCGAAGGTTTGAGATGGCAAATGGTTTATGTTTATTTTCTACTTGCATATTATTTTCAGTGTTGGGCGATTTCTTTCAGAAAAACTGAAAAAATATATCCAAAAAAGAGACATTTGTAACTGCTTACGAATCTTGTCCTTATTTCCGGAACTGGTGTTTTACGAGAAATTGGAGTAGCATAATCCGTTTTTCGCTTTTTGTGGGAGGTAACATATTCGCTTATTTATTATCATGAAAGACTCACGAGTTTTTATCGTGTAATCATTTCTTAACGGAGGTTAAAATGTTTAAAAAGAGTTATTTGATGTTGATACTGTCAATTTTGTTTTTTGCCTGCTCTCATATGTTTTCGGCATCAGGTGGTGGAAGTTCCGATATTATCGAAGGATATTTTGATTATGCGCAGCTTGCCATGGAAAAATGGCATACTCCCGGAATGGCAATCGGAATAGTCGATAAGTCCGGAGGGGCTTTATTCAGAGGTTTTGGGGTTAAGAACTTAAAAACAAAGGAAAAAGTCGACGAGAATACTATTTTTCAAATCGGTTCAACAACAAAGGCATTTACCTCTTTCTTAATGGCGAAATTGATAGAGGATGGGAAAATAAACTGGAATGACAGAGTAACCGATTATTTCCCGGAGTTTGAAATGTCCGATAAATGGATAACCGAACATTTTCTTATCAAAGACCTCATGGCTCAGCACAGCGGATTGAACTTTTACACTGGAGATATGGCCGCTATAATGGGATATGGCCGTGAAGATTTTTTTAAAGGCATGAAGTTTTTAAAACCTCAGGTGGAATTCAGGAGTGAATTTACATATGTCAACTGCATTTTCCTGGCGGCCGCTAAAGTCATAGAAAATGTTACCGGAAAAAGCTATGAGCAAAATCTGAAAGATATGGTTTTCGACAAAATCGGTATGAACGCATCAAATGCCGACGGCAATGTTTTTCTGAACAATAGCGATGCTGCTGCCATGTATTCTGTTCTCAGTTATTCTGATGATGATTCGGGGCACAAATTCTCTCTTTACAAGCTTGATCCGGAGTCCAGCTATTTCGACTGGCCATATGTATATGCACCGGCAGGTGGGATTAATTCAAGTGTCAGCGATATGTCGAAATGGCTTCTGATGCACTTGAATTCGGGAGAGTATAATGGAAAAGAGATTATATCAAAAGATTCGATCGAATATCTTTATCATCCGCAGACAATAGCGCGTTATGATATTGAAAGAGCGGTGTTCTATAGCCAGGGATGGGTCGTTGACAATTACAAAGGAGAAACTCTGATATGGCACAGCGGAAGCACGTCCGGATGTACTGCTTATGTGGGTTTTATGCCTGAATACGAAATCGGAATCGTAATTCTCGCGAATCTTGGTGGAACCGGACTTCCGGAATTGCTTGGAGAAGATTTTTTTACAACGCTGGTTTCCGGTAAGAAAAGTGAATCTGCCATTAACTCATATATCGATCCTGAACCCGAAGATATTTCCCGGAAGTATTTCCATTCATGTAATCCGGAATACATAGGACTTTATCACAATGATTTCTACGGTACGGTCGATTTTTCGTGTGATGGTTCCGAATGTAAATTGACGGTCGGACCCAAAAAAGCCGTCTTAAAATGCGTGCCTCAGTCGGAAAATGAATTTGTTTTGACATGGCTCGAAAACGGCTTGCCATATCTTGGCAGTTTGAAATTTGAGAAAGATGCGAACGGCAAAACAACTATGGTTTATGAAATAGCCGAACATGAAGGAGCCGGAATATTTACGAAAATAGAATAAAACTTTTCTGAATTAAAATACGTTAAGAGAAAAACCGGAAAATAATATATTTTCCGGTTTTTCTCTTAAATTAGTAATTAGGGTTTGTTGAAAACCCGGAAATTCGTCATTCCGAACTTATTTCAAAGCACCGTAAATTCAACATATAATCTTAAAGATGCATCTGTTGTTAAGAGAAGCATGCTGACCAACCTTAATTGCAACGAAAAAATATTTTGTATGCAGTGCTGTGAGTGGGAGTGTATAAACATAACATAACTGATATAATAGAATGCCTGAAACATATGCATTAAAGTTTGAAAAATATTTTAGAAAAATGGTTTTTTCGTATGAATGGCGTGATCTTTTTCACAATATATACGACACCGGATGTAAATAATAATGCGGAATTCGAGTATATAAAAAGAGCTTTATGATAAATTGCAAAACAGATGCCCGGTGATTTGATACCAGGTTGAATTGCCGTAAAGATTCCGGTTTTTGTCCATCGAATGTATATGATGCTTTGCTTTAAAGGAGATAAAATGAGAATTTTCTGGAAAATATCGCTTATAGTTCTGTTTTTATCGCTGTTGCTGATTATTTTTTTCTCATTGTACATTTATGACAATACAAAAAAAGATTTTATAAATGATTTTAAATCATCTTCTGTGAATCAGATAAGTCAGTTGGATAAATTCATAGACTTTTTTCTGGAAAATATAAAAAATGACTTAAACATGCTCTCTACTTTTCCGGTACTTAAAAAAATAGACCAAACAATAAACTCCATGATAGACGAAAACCTTCCCGAAAAAAGCATACCTGAATACGATTCCGAGATTGGCAGGGAAATTCTCGAAATCTTTAAAAGTTATTATCATTCGCATCCTTCCGTAACCATGGTATCTTTGGGGACAGAATACGGCGGCTATATTGAATATCCCTTTGTCGAACTGGGCAGAAATTACGATCCGAGAAACAGACCGTGGTATTTGAGTGCATTGAACCAAAATGGTGAAGTTGTGATGACACCGCCTTACATAACACTTTTCTCACAGTTGCCACAAATTGCAGCTGTGACCACTGTGGAAAGCGAAAATGGTGATGTTTTAGGGGTTGTAAGCATAGATGTGACTTTAGAATCCCTAACACAGTTGGTTGAAAAAACTCTTACGTATAGAAAAGGCGAGTTTTTCATGGTTGATGAAAACGGAAAAATATTCGCGTCATCAGAGGCTAAGAATATTCTGTTTGAAAATATATCTTCGGTAAATCCCCTCCTGAAACAGTATAAAAATTTCAACCAGTATGAAGTACTTCGGCATAATGGTCACGATTACCATGTGGTTACAAGTAAGGCGGAGCAGGCCAACTTTTATTATATAATCGCTTCTTCGGATTTTGAAATTCTGAGTGAAATGAATGAGAGGGCATGGTATGTGATTGGTGTTGCCTTGTTCGTTTTCATTCCATTGTTTCTTTTGATATTCCTGCTTAGCAAAAACATCTCGAAACCTCTGGAACATTTATCCGGCTGCATGAGAGAATTCGCCTCCGGTAATTACGGTATGAGATCCGCCGCAAAAGGTTCCAGGGAAATAGTGTATATAAACGACAACTTCAATTCGATGGCCGACTCGCTGGAAAAAAACATTCATGAGATAAACCATTACAACGAAGAATTGCAGTGCCTGAACGAAGAACTGGAAAAGAACAATGCCGAGCTGAACAGTTCCTACGATAAGATAAACGAATATACGTACAGGATGGAAGAATTAATATCAATTACCTCAAGAATATGTATTTCGGCAATAAACAGAGACCACAATTTTTTAAAGGATTTATTGGAAATTCTCATGACATTCATAGGGAAAGCCGATTACGGAAGCATATCGGTAATTGAAAACATGGAATGGAAATTCGTATGGTCAATAGGCCACGATATAGAAGGGTTGAAGGAATTGAATTTATTGAAGGATTATCTGGTTTTCAAGGATGATGGAACACAAATTGTGGACACGATGGAGTTCAACTCAAACAACATACCCAAGGAAATATACGAAAAATTGACCGAATACACGAGACCAATAAAAAGTTCAATAGTATCGAATCTGATTTTTAACGACAGACTCATAGGCAGCATATCCCTTGACATAGCCAAGAACAGTGATAAAGAATTCACACAGAACGAGTTGAGGATGGTAAGTGCATTTTCAAACATCGCTTCCGCATTTATAACCATGCAAACGTATATGATAGAACACGGTAGATTTCAAAAGGACCTTCTGTCAGCACTTATCGGATTGCTTGAAATACACGACCCCTACACAAAAGGGCATTCGCTTAACGTGGCGAATTACTCCGTATTGATAGCCAGAGAAATGAAACTTGAACAGAAATTGATATCCAGGATATACTGGGCGGGTATGGTGCACGATATCGGTAAAATACTGATACCGTCGTCGATATTGACGAAGCCATCGCGCCTGACCGAAGATGAATATGAAATGATCAAAAACCATCCCATATGGGGTGCCAGGGTTCTGGAATCATTCGAAGCTTTGAAGGATATTTCATCTTACGTGATGCATCATCATGAAAAGTGGGATGGCAGCGGTTATCCCGCAAAAATATCCGGAAATGAAATACCGCTTGTTTCCAGAATAATATGTGTGGCCGATTCGTTTGACGCCATGATAAGTGACAGGCCGTACAGGAAAAAGCTATCCGCCCGGGAAGCTTTTTCCGAGATACTTAAAAACTCAGGTACGCAATTCGACTGTGATATCGTGAAAGCCTTCACTGAGGTTTTCAAGAATTCGGATCAATTGAAAAAATTATTATCCGCTGAATAAAAAGTTCATATGAATTTATTTATAACGCATTTATTAAGAGCTTCAAAACCGATTTTTACAAATATTTTCAAATATCCTCGGAAAAACATCCTGTACCATCTGATAAATACGGAAAATTAAAGTCATCTGGAAATTTGCATACAAAATTATAAACATACTCCCGATATCGTTTCAGGAGTAATTCTTTTGTCATTCCAGGTGGCAGTGTTGAATCAGTTTTTAGTTGATCCTGATGGAGCTTTTCACAATAAAATTCCAGCTTTTGAATGCCAATCAAAAATCATTTATTTGAAGGGGTTCAGCCAATATATCCAACAGGAATTATAAATTCGCTTTTTTGTATTGCGGATTGCTTTTATATTAAATAATAGTATTTATTTTCACTATATCAACATAATTACACATGCAATGAGATTTGAACATCTGATAATTATTAAGAGAATAGCAAAAATATAGTAGTGCTATAGTGAATAATGAATAGAATACGTTTTTTTGTAAGACACATGATTATTGTTGTTTTCTGGTTCATGATTTAATACCGGCATACGATCACATTATATGTGAATATTTTATCATATTCGATATCGGCAGAATATGGAAATTAGTTGTGTGATTTTATCTTTTATAAATAACAGCGTGATCCCGAATTTTAATTTCGTATAATTATATTAATATTAATAAATATTGGCATGATATAATTGTTATCGATAACAATTACTTGTTTTAAAGGGGGAAATATATGAAAAAAAACGGTGTCGGAAGCATCAAAACAAAGCTTTTACTTTACTTCATTCCTGTAACGGTGGCGGTTCTTATCTGTGCCGGGTTCATAATAGGAATTTATTCTCAAAATCTCACGCATGAGTTAGCCACATCGCTGTCGATTGAAATTGTGAAGAGTTCGGAGTCCGTTGTAGAAGAATGGCTTATGGGAATAAAAAAGGAAATGTCGACTCTGGCAGTAATGGATGCCGTGAAAAGCATGGACAGGGATTCATATATTCCCGTTTTTAACGAAGTGATAAGAAAGAGCGACGGACTTTATGAAACGCTTTTTGCAGCGGGAACGAACGGCATATCGTATAACCAGTCAAACTATGAAGCGGATATAAAAAGCAGGCCGTATTTCAACGATATAATGAATTTAAACAAAGACTTTTCAATAAGCAACGCACTTATAAGCAGTTCGACGGGAAATCCCATCTTTGTAATGGCGTTGCCTGTTAAAAATGGAAATAAAACTGTCGGTATGCTCGGGGTAACCATCACGCTCAACAAACTCACAGAAAAAATGAATAAAATTAAAATAGGAAAGCAGGGATTCGTATTTCTCGCCGACGGAACCGGGATCGCACTGGCGCATCCTTCGAAAGACATGGTCATGAAATTCAACCCCCTGAACAGTGCCGAAGAAGGTTATGTCGGACTGGTCGAAGCCGGTGAGAAGATGGTGAAGGGCATAAGCGGATATAACGATTATTCCAGACCCGACGGTACCCGTTACACCATAATATACGAACCAATATCTCATACGCCGAATTGGTCCTTGGGTGCTGTAATTCCTATGTCTCAGCTAAACGAAGTCAGCAACACCGTTATCACCGTCGTTTTGGTTTCATTTGCCGTATTGATAGGTGTGATGATACTTATTTCTTTCTTTGTCGGAACGAAATTCTCAAATCCCGTGAAAGAACTCTCCAAAGTGATGAACAAAATAGCAAATTATGATCTTGAATTCGATGAAAACAGCAAGGCCATTAAATATTTGAAATTGGAAGATGAAATCGGTACGATGACAAAATCCTTGGCAGCCATGGAATCAAATCTGAGAAATCTTGTAGGCATACTCAAGGATAATTCGCAAAAAATAAGCAGCTCGGCGGATTCTTTGGCTTCGATTGCGCAGGAACAGCTTGCCACCTCAGAAGAATTATCGTCACAGGCACAGCAGGTTGACAACAACGTCCAGAACACTTCTGCATCAATCGAGGAAGTCACATCCGGAGTAGAAGAAGTCGCGGCAAGTGCGCAGAACGTATCCAAAACCGCACAGGAATTGGCCGTTCAGAACGAAGAAACTTCACTCAAAGCCAGAAATGGAGAAAAACTCATACTAAATGTCACGGAACAGATCGAAAGAGCCGCAGTCCAGACTGTCGAGACTGCGAAAATTGTGAAAAAACTCGCCGAAAATGCCAGAAATGTCGAAGAGATTCTGGATACCATATCATCCATAGCTGAGCAGACCAATTTGCTCGCACTTAATGCGGCAATAGAGGCTGCAAGAGCCGGAGAAGCGGGTAAAGGCTTTGCGGTTGTCGCCGATGAGATCAGAAAACTCGCCGAAGAAAGCAAGAGTTCCACGACTAATATCTCGAATATCTTAAAAAGCATATCAATAGGAGCTAAAAACGCTGATGACGCCACACACAGCACAGTGGAAACGGTTGAACAGGTCAACAGGAATGCCGCGCAGGTCGAAATACAGTTTAAAGAGATTCTGAGCATGGTGGAAAAAACAACCAATATGGTGGAAAACCTTACCGCAAGTTCGCAGGAACAGGGGGCTGCGGCGGAAGAAATGGCAAGTGCGATGGATACTTCCGCAAAATCCACTTCCGAGGTATCGGAGCAGGTCCGGCAGATGACGAAGGCCGTCGAACAGCAATCAATAGGAGCACAGCAGGTAAGCCAGTCTGCCGAGGATTTGAATGGATTGGCGGCCGTTCTTGAAGAGGAGATAGGCAAATTCAAAGTTTGATCGACCGTCAAATTCATCCGATAACTTGAATATATCGGAAAAAGATATTTATAATTATGTGAAAAGGTGAGAAATTTTTCTCACCTTTTGTCTTTTGATGTATATAATTCGGATCCGCTGAATAAACCTGAAAATATTTTTTCAGAGCGATTAAATTCATCGTTTAAAAATGTTTTTCGTATATGACATGTTCCCAGTCGAAAATCTGACCAAAATCCCAGGATTTTTTCAGACATTTATACCCTATTTCCAAACCCACATCGGCTTCAGCACCCACGGCAACCTCGAAATTACCGCCGTCCGTGCCGTATGTGACTTCTCCTTTGCAGTAAACCGGAATATCAAGCTTAGGGGAGAATATCAGTGCTATCGATACCTCAGGGCTGAATACGATAGCCGCTTTTGCCTCCGCGAATATCCTTGCGTTGATTTCGGGCCCTACCATCGAGAATTTATGGTTAAAAATCGGAGTCACCTCGGCTTTGCTCTTTAATTGGAACCATGATAGTTTTATCTCTCCGAACAATCTGGCACCGATTTCTTCTTCCATTTTAGCACCGAAATCCAGTTCGATTTCTCCTCCGACTTTAGTATCAACGGACAGAGATATGGGCATATGTATGGAAACCGGCACTCCACCTATCAGAAAAGCTATCGGGGGAGTGTCGAATAATTCGATATCCAGAAGCGGAATTTCGACTTCGGCGGGAATCGTGATCTTGAAAAGTGTCGTCAGCTCGGATGGCAGCGAGACTTTCACATCACAACTGCATCTTGTCAGTGATATTTGAATTTTGGCATCTATTTCAATCGACATAACCGTGTCCAATTCGAGATCGGCTGTGGCATCACCCAGCTTATACAGGTTGAGTTTGAATTTCTCGTTCAGTAAATTCTTTGTCCATCTCGGAGAATTCCTGGAATATCTGTTTCTGAGATCACCTACGCTGCCCTGCACATCCACGTATACCGAACCGTATATTTTATCCATGGTGGTAGGTGTCGTGTCGATCAAGGTGACCCCATCCGCTTCATTCACTGCAAGTACTTCTCTGAGCTGTATATAATGGTTGTCATAAATGATATCTCCTGTTTTCAGGAGGGGGAAATTATCCGATACATATGCAATTTGTGTCGGAGAGGCAAAACTCGTGGATGTTGCAATTTTAAAATTCATATCGTTGAAAACGAAATTCTTATCAAGGCTGACCGCCACGAAGTCTTCCGGCAAACTGCTGCCGGCGGAAACGTTATCGGGATCTTCGATCCTGTATGAACAGTAATAACTTGTTTCTCCGTCTCTTGTATTCTTGGGGATTCCGTTCACGGTCTGCGAATGGAAAGTGAGGAAGAAACTGTTTTCGTCAGTGGTACGTGGAGAACCGGTAGACAGTATATTCTCGAATTTAAAGTCACTCCTGGAATCACCGTTGAAATCCAGATTTTCAAGCTGGCTCAACAATGTTCCATGCTTATTTATGCTTATTTTCCCGCTTTCATCGAACAAAATGATATCTATTTTTAAATCCTGCGGCAGTACTTCCAAAATTCTAAGGTATCCGTAATCCGTATTTATGTGTTCTTCAATATCACCCTGAACTTCACCATCGTATACCCAGTCGTATTCGTCAATTCTGAAAGGTACGTACATCCCGGGTTTTAACTGGCTCAAGTTAAGATCTACCGGATTCAGAAGTATGGATCCGCCTATGTACGCTCCATTTCTAAGCTCTTCCAGCGTATATGCACCGGAATGGCTTATGTTGAAGATGAAGCACGATGAAAGGGTGAATATCAGGATCGATGCTGTGAGAATTACCATAACAAACCTGGACGGCTTCATAAAACTCCTCCTTGAATTTAATGTTTTGTTTAAGTTGTGTATGGATAAGCACGAGAGAAAAAACAAATTAAGTACCGGAAAACAGAATGCTGAAAGTGAGTCTGTAAGCAAATTGTTATGCAGGAAATATCAAAACACCTTGTCCGCCGACGGATACTAAATTTTCAGCGACCGTACTTAAGCAACTTCAAATACCGGCCGGCTTGAAAAGCAAATTGCGGATACAAAAAACTCAAACAACAACCAACGCCAGATATGCTCACGGCTTCGACATAATTTGGATTTTCTCGATTATCATGCGTAAAACGAAATATCAAATCTTACAATGTTTAATAACTCATTATACACTAATGCTGCAACTGATGTCGTGTGCTAAAATAAATAGAATGAAAAAATAAAGTAACAATAGAATCTTTTATAGATAATTTTGGACCGTCCGATTTCTGTTTTGACATGCGTGTTGCTCACAAAAAAAAGAGGGAACAAAATATTGATAATTTCAATTTAGATTGCATTCAAAAATTTATGATATTCGGAGATATTAAAAGATTTTCGTATCTCATTTAAGGAAAACTTGTATTAACGTCACACTTTACGGAATAAATAATTATTTGCGGATAATTTATATCTTGGACCTTTCATACTCTTTATAAGCATTTTCAGATCAACTTTCTTTTCACCGTGTAATATAAAATAGCTTTCCAGACTGTCACTTTGGATTTTAAAATTATTATCGATAACACCAATGAGTTTAAAATCAGTATCGAATCTTGCCAAAGTCGCATCTCCATGGCTATCATTACATAGCAGTATCCCATTATTTTTTAGAAGATATTTGGTGGCTTTGGATATAAAACCTCCGAATTGTGATATGATAAGGTCTGCATTTTCTATGCTCAAAGGCAAATTATAATCCTGGTTGAAGAAATCAATTTCACATTTTTCCTTATATTCTTTATTTTCTTCGATAAAATTTCTAATAATATCCATGTGCTTGAAAAATTTTACGGCTCCTTTAAAGTTATCTATATATGTCACTTTCGGAACAAACATCGAAGGTGCGATATCAATAAAAGACCCAGGATAAATGGCACTCTTTATACCAAATTCTTCAACAACTGTTTTATACAGCTTTTGTCTATTACCTATTTTTTCGGAATAATTTAAATACTCAGTGATGATATCGGTGTGCATAAACCCCCTCCCTGCTCATCAAGTAACTTTTAAAATAAACCAAGCGGAAGAGAAGCAAAATTCTTATCTGCGAGATTTTTTCCACCGCTTTTTATTCACCATAACCATAACCCGGCTCATCTCTGACTTCGAGCATTCTGCTCAAAGCTTTCACAAATATGAAGCTTATACCCGCTTTTCTCTATCTCGCGACTGTCCGTAATGGTAAATTACGTAATAAAATAATTCAACTTTTCGAATTAAAACCAGTTGACGAACACGGAAACAGTCAGACTTATCATTCTGAAAAACGCACTGATAAAATCGTTGAAATCGACTCCATGATAAATGCTCATTATAAATCACCACCGAAATCTAATGTATTATGTAAATTTTGATAACCGATATTTATTTAGGATACTGAGCCGTGAAAACCACTGCCTTTAATGTATAAATAGATTTTATTATATCAGGTTTTGCTTTATTCATGACCACTGTATGAAAGCTTAAATCAAGGAAGGCAATATATGCTAAAATATTATGAAGTTATTAAGAGCAACTGTTAATCATTTAGCGTGTAAAGATTAAAGAATATTTAATATCCACAAAATCACTTTATAGAAAAAGGAGAAAAAACATGTCGGAAAAGAACGGATTTCTGCTGATCGTGTTGTTGGTGTTTTTGGCATTCATGGTTACCTCCTGTTTCAGGACGAACATACCGGAGAAGGTAAAGACGCCTGGTATAGCATATTCACCCCCTAAATAGATTGCAGAGGAAGAAAGAAAAAAGTAGAATAAAAAGGGGGTGAAGAAAATGACGAAAAAACAGTACAGCGGAGAATTCAAAGTTAGGGCATGTGAAGATTATATAAACAGCGATATGACATACGAAGAACTGTCAGGAAAGTATGAGATAAACACATCCCGACATTGTCAAAATGGGTAAGGATATACAGAGAACATGGAGAAGCCGGATTTGAGAAACAGCCGAGAAAAACGAGAAACACCGGGAAGATGCCTGAAATACTGACAGAGATAGACAGGGCTTATCCGCTGAAGTCAAATGGACAGGAAACTGGAAGAACAGAACCAGAGATTGAAGAATCTGGTGGCGGAGAAAGAGATAGAAATACAGATACTGAGAGAAAAGATAAAAAAAAAGATGGAACAATAGATGATTATGGAATTGGATATGAACTTGAAAAGGCAGGATATGCGGCACACCGAATAATTAGGGTACTTGAACTGAAAGAGAGAACCTATTATCACAGGAAAAGAAACCCACAGACAGAGAAGAAAAAGAAATCAGGCGGAAGGCCCTGTAAAAGATACAGCGAAGTGGCGGACTTTCAAGATTTGAACAGTGAAAGCGGATTCATAACAGACGAAGGAGTCGGAGAGATACTTCTGAAGATATATGGAAACGAGAACCGGGATGATCCTCATTACTATGTGAAAACAATGGGGTCGAAAAAACTCAGTGTGTATCGGAGGCGAGAAAAGAGCATCATAATAAATCACAAAAAACTGGATCGAATGAGAAAAGAATCCGGATGGATGAGAACATACACCACAAGAAAACATATGTACAACACATCGAAAGAACATCTGGTATGCAGACCCGACAAACTCTGGCAGGTGGATATAAAAATGTACAGGACACGAACACAGGGACTCTTGCAGGTATTAAGCTTCATAACTCACAGGCATACATAGAATCATTTCATTCCAGCTGTCACAGAGAGTTCGAAACACATGTACTGGCATTTGACAAAGCGGATTTGAAGAACAAATTAAATGCCTATATACACTATTATCATTGTTTGAGACCGCATGGTTCTCTGGGAAACAAAACACCGTTCGATTTCAGAATGGAGTTCTTTGAAAATCCAGGCATTCCGAAGGAATTGAAAGTATACGTGTGATTTGTTCTTTTTCGCTTGTTTAAACTGCAATTTTTAGGGGGTCCGTCCGATATCGTGACCAGTCTTTGTCAGGTAATTCCGAAATATTTTCCTGATTCATACGAGTCTTTTATAAACACAACGCTTTATCATGTTTTCAACAGGCACAAGAATACGAAAGTCTTCAAAAAAAAACTGCCTCCTTACCAATAAAAAATAAACGAATTACGGGTCTGTCTGAAATACAACCTTACATACTAAAAACGAAAAAGGCGAAAAGTCGTTTTAGGCATATGCCGCTATAATCAAGTCCGAAACAATAACTATCTATACAATGTTTGGGAGTTAAACATTAAATATAGGAGACCAGCTTCCAATATGCACCTTTGCAGCACGATCTTATAGGCGGGAAAATACCTCCGATTTTAAGACTTACATTCATCTCGCTGGTCGTGGGTATTGGGAATTCAGAGCCGTCGACGTAATGATCGAATTTGTATTTTGCATGTACGCAAGATTTGTCTCCTGTTTTGAAAAGATCACCGATAGGCATTTTGATCTCCTCCTTGCTTTCGATCTAATAATTACGCGTTATAATGAAAAAATCCGCTCTCATAAAATAAGATTTTAAAATTACTCCATATATAAATTCCGGATCCGGTACTCCGAATGTTTTCATGTTATTTCAAAATGAGACAAAAACCTGTTATTTCGTCCGTGCGTAATTTTATTGATAAAAAAACAATGACATATATTCGTGTTATTATACCATCTAATTATAGGTAATAAGTGAATATGTTGTTCACTTATAATTCGGTAAAATTTCATATTTATTGAAAGGAGAAACAGAATGCCCTGTTTTAAGATCAATATCGTACGGGTTTAAAAGAATCGGCAAAATTCAATTTGATATTCGGTATTGGCAAATCTGTCAGCTACGACAGTCGGATTAAGGTCAGGTTGTACATAGATGATTCTGTGGTTATGGACGATTTGTTTGACTTGACGATTTGAGAAAAAATGAATATTTATCCGCAATGTTGAAATTCACGGATGGTAATGTTATTATATATTTGTGTTCATACGCGTTTAAGTATATAAAGGGAGATATAACAACTTTTTTAAATGGGGTGTTATTTTGAAGAATAGCCGTTTCTTTGTCATAATATGTACCGTTTTTGTGGTTCTGGCATTTACTTCCTGCAATATGGTGAAGCATTTGATCGAAAGGTGGTACACCCTTCCCGAAATGGTTTCGATATCGGCTGGAGTTTTCACCATGGGCAACACTTTAAGCTCTCCCGGAAGCTTTGAGAACGAATTTCCATCTCATCAGGTTACTCTGACATACGATTACCTCATGGGAAAATATGAGACGACGAACAAGCAATTCCTTGAATTCCTCAACGATGCTTCGGTTACTTCCGCAGGTTATTTAAACGGTAAGAAAATAATCTCCATTGAAGCCGATACCTGTGAATTTCAATTTTCAAACGATCAATTCGGTTTGAAACATGACGAAAAGCAGAATTATCCGGTTATTCACGTCACCTGGGAAGGTGCCGTTGAATACTGCAACTGGCTAAGTGAAAAGGAAGGCCTGGAAAAGGCGTTTGCCGCCGACGGTACTTTGATCAACTACCCGTTGAACAAAGGCTACAGGCTGCCGACGGAAGCGGAATGGGAATATGCGGCCCGAGGCGCGGAAAACGACTTCGGTACACCTACGGACTACTTATGTGCAGGAAGCAACGACATTGACACGGTGGCATGGTTTTTTGAAAATTCGACAAATGCCGTGTTTCCGATATATCTCGATAAAGGTACGTATCCGGTCGGAATGAAAGATTCAAACGAGATCGGAATATACGATATGAACGGAAACGTTTGGGAGTACTGCTGCGATTGGAATTATGAATATACAAGTGCGCCGCAGACAAATCCCGTTTGCAACACCGTATTCTGGAACCGTGTCGTCAGAGGCGGGGCATTTTACAGAGATCGGATCGATTGCCGTCTTGTCAGACGCAGCGGAGTGGAGCCGGAAAAAGATTATTGCGGTACTGGATTCAGGCTGGCAAAATCGAAGTAAGGAATACGTATGAAAAAACAAATGTAAAAACCGGCAATATGGGCCAATAAAGCGGAAGAATATTCGAAACGGGATAATCGAAATAAAATAGAACCGGAGCCGAAAATATGTATGTGTTTATGAATTTTCGACTCCGATTTTTAGTTATATTCCTATTTAGGGCTTGCTGAATAATTCTGTAACCCTTTACAATAAAGATTGACGGTGTTGCTTTATTCGCTCTTAATGCGGGGCTTTTTGTGTATTATACCCAAATTCCTTGCATCTGAAATCCTAATGTGGGATAATCTTTAGAAAACAGGGATAATTTCTTTTTCTCAGTTCCTTTAAAATAAAGGTACTTAAACCCGAGATTACTCGGTGCAGCTCGGAATGACAAAAATCGAGTTTTTCAGCAAACGCTATTCAAAAAAGGATTTTCAGATATATTTGTCCCGAACGATTACCCGGAATTTACTCCTTGTTAAATCTTAAACTTGTTGATTTCATCTTCAAGCGATGATGCCAGGCTGCTTAATTCTTCGGCCGACTGACTCACCTGCTGTGCTCCGAGTGATTGCTGTTCGACAGCTTTAGTCATCTGTTGAACCTGCTCCGATACCTCGGAAGTGGATTTTGCGGATGTGTCCATAGCACTTGCCATTTCTTCAGCCGCCGCGCCCTGTTCCTCTGAACTTGCCGTGAGACTTTCCACCATATTCGTAGTTTTTTCCACCATGCTCAGTATCTCTGTGAACTGCTTTTCTACCTGTTGTGCATTGCTGTTGACTTCCTCCACTAATTCAACGGTATTATGCGTTGCCTCATTCGCATTTTTTGCGCCTGTGGATATGTTCTTCAAGATATGTGAAATGTTCGTCGTGGCGTTTTTACTCTCTTCAGCAAGTTTTCTGATCTCATCTGCCACTACAGCGAATCCTTTTCCGGCTTCTCCGGCTCTTGCCGCTTCTATAGCAGCGTTAAGCGCGAGCAAATTTGTCTGTTCCGCTATTGAAGATATTGTGTCCAATATCTCCTCCACGTTTTTGGCGTCTTCCGCAAGTTTCCTCACCAATTCTGCAGTTCCCACTGTCTGATCGGTGGCTTTTTCTATCTGTTTCGTGACGTTTGATATGAGTTTTTCTCCGTCTTTTGCTTTCAGTGAAGTTTTTTCATTTTGAACGGCCAATTCCTGTGCGGTTTTGGATACGTTCTGCGCGCTTGCGGCAACTTCCTCCACTCCGGAAGTCACTTCTTCTATGGAAGCGGAAGTGTTCTGCACGTTGTTATCCACATGCTGTGCCTGTGAATTGAGTTCTTCCGAAGTTGCGAGCTGTTCCTGTGATACCGATGCAAGATTGTCAGAAGAGTCGCCTATTTTCTGCGCTCCCTCTTTCAGTTTCTCGACCAAATTCCTCAGACTCGATTCCATAGATGCTACAGAATGTGTCATCTGCCCGATTTCGTCTTTGAATTCCAGGTATTTTGAGGCTTTGCTGTTTTTGTCGAATATGAGATCGTAATTGGCTATTTTATTCATAACTTTGGACAATTCTTTCAACTGGGTAGAAATAACCGTTCCGACTATGAAGGAAAGCACTATCATTATAACTATCAGTGCTATGAAGGCTACTAAAATTATCCGTGTGATGACATTGCTCGTTTCGTTTATCTGTACCAGTGGTATTACTCCGCCAATGGACCAGTTGGGTGTGTGAGAAATCGGATCGAATATTATCATATATTTTGAGCCATCGGGTCTTGAAAACTCCGAATATCCACTTTTTCCACTTATCATCATTTCTCCGGTTTCATCGAGACCAACATAGCCGGATTCGCTGCTTGTGACAGGGTTGAATTTCATTATGAGGTCTTTCGAAGGATGCGCGAGAGCCAATCCCGTACCGTCAGCCAGAAATACGAATCCCTGTTTTCCTATTTTTATGTTGTTCATTTTTTCGGTAAGGCTGTTAAGCGTGATTGTAATTCCGAGCATGCCTGTCAGTTTGTTTCCGTCCTTAACGGGTAATGCCATGACGAATACAGGGTTGCCCGTGGATGTGCTTATAAGTGCGTTGCTTATCGAAAAGTCTTTTTTCTGGTTGAATATTTCGTTGTAGTAATCTCGCTTGCTCAGGTCTATTTCCTTGTTTTCGGATGTTATGGTTTTTCCTCCAGGAACGGTAAGAAACACGGATTCATATAATCCGTTGCTGTTATTAATAACCTCTTTGAAACGTGGAAGAAATAAATTTTCATCATTGCTTTTAACCACACTGGTTATAGAAAGGTTGAAAATTTCTTTCTTTATTCCGAGTAACCATTCTTCCACAGTGGATTCCGAACTCTTCACGATTTCCACCGATAAAGAAGTCGACAGTTCATGTGTAAGGTTTTGAGAAAATGCGGCAACAATCAGCCCTGTTATAACAAGCGCTATTACTGTGGTTGGAACGAAGTAAAGCAAGAGTTTCGTCTTGATGCTTTTGACACGAAATTTTTTCATATTAAATTTTCCCCTTTCAAAAAAATATGCTGTCAATAACAAGTATATCACTTTTTATTTTTCTGATGTTAATGAAATAAGAGCATATTCCGTAAATATATGTCGTGTTTATGTATTTTTATTTAATTATTTTCTGAAAATGTTTTCAGAAAAGGGTTTCAGGAATTATGATACAATTTATAATTAATTTATATAAAACTATATAATAATGAAAAAGAAAACAAAAAATAATTATTACGGTTCTGGAAGCGTGTTTTATAGAGTTGCGAATTTGCTTGCATTCTAAACTAAATGTTTGATTTTACTTGTGTTATAAGCATTATAAGAAAGTGAATTTAAATGAATTCCAATAATTGAAAATGTAGTGATTATTTCAGTCGAAAATAAAGCCGGTCTGATAAATATAAAACAGACAGTACGACGAACTGCGTGTCACTTTTCAATTGATATTTTTTGTCCGTGTAGATAGTATAGTTTCAAAAATACCGAAGTGTAATAGTTGACTTTCGTATATACCGATTGTATAATTACGTTGTAATATAAATAGATATTACATATATTACATATCGATTTATAACGGAGGGAACTTATGGAGAAAAAAATTTCTCTGATCGGAAATTTCGCCACGGACTGGTTCAGGTATTCGGAATACGAGTACAGAAACAATCCCGGAAATAATGGGGAAATCTATATATGTCCCAAAGAAGGGGCATATTTCAGCATGTACAATCCTTTTGATGTTGCGGAACAGCTTCTTGCCGATATTCTGGGTATCGGGGATATGCAGCTCGAGTACAAAAGGAGTAAAGGTACTGAGCTATTTGACAGGATAAAACATTACGTCCTGATATTCGTAAAAAAATACGGCTTACCCGGCTTCATGTCTTCGAGTGTTTACAACAGGGATATCATAGGTGACAAGACTGTGATGCTCATAAAGGGAAACAGTCTTGGTATAAAGGATAAAACCATGAATGAATCCGACTATGTTCAAATATTTACGCCATTCGCACAGGAGGAGGATTTGACAGTCAACTATTACAGGAATTATGTTGATATAGTTAAGGCAGAGGATTCTCCTAAATATTACGGAAAAAGGCCGGTTGTCATAGATCTGATTTTTTCGAAATTTTACTGTGAGAAACTTGAATGGTTTTTAAATTTCTCTCAAATGCTTGCATCTCATTTCAACCAGCTTATTTCTTTCGACAGTATGAAAGGTTTTCTGACTGAAAAAGTAACGGTTATGCCGGAAAGTTTCAACGCGAACAAAATAGGCTTTGCCATCGAGAAATTTGACAAAGCATCTATTGCCTGGCAGTTTGATTCGCTCAAGACGGCAATTGAGACGATTTATGCCTTCGCCATCACGGATGAAAATGTAATTCTGAACCGTTGTGTGCATTGCGGAGACTTTTTCTTTGCGCGAAGCAACAGGGAAAAATACTGCTCGCCGGTTTGCAGAAATCGAGAAAATGTCAGGAGAAGCCGTATGCGAAGTAAAAAAATGGAAAATACCGATACGAAAAAGGAGAATGGTGATGAAAGAGCTGAAAAATAAAACCGCGGTGATAACAGGAGCGGGAAGCGGAATTGGTCTGTCCATTGCCAAGAGGTGTGCAGAGTGCGGCGTGAATTTAGTTTTGGCGGATATAGAGGCGGGTACTTTATCTGCGGCACTCGGAATTGTAAAAGAAAAATGCGAAGCGGTATCGGTCTTGGCAGATGTTTCCGAAGAAGATGATGTGAAAGAAATATACGATACCGCAGTTGATTCCGGGGGATTCGAACCGAACGGACTCGAAAGTATTCTCGACAATATCACCAAAAGCATAGATTCCATGATAAAGGAAGGTGTTGAAAACGGGAAAAATCCGGATGAATTCGCCGACCATGTTATGGAAAGTATAAAAAATGATAAATTTTATATTTTCTCCGATGATTCCTGGAGGTACCCCTTTGAAAAGAGGGTGAATGAAATCTCTTCCTGTATCAATCCGCTGCAGTATAATTAATCATTCCACCGAAACTTATTTTATATACGGATTTTTAGAATTCCAACAAATCTCATTTCTTCGTTTATTCTTATGTTTATTTTGAGGTGAAAATACTATGAAAATCATCACGAGTACGTCGATAAAAGAATATGTGTTTTCAATAGGAGCGGATTTGTGCGGAATAGCTTCTGCGGAAGACTTTTCACGGGCTCCGGCGGGAAGCAATCCCAAAGATGCGCTGCCGGATGCGAAATCGGTTATCGTTTTTGCGAAGCGTTTTTTATCAGGCACTTTAAAAGCAAAAAGCAGCATACCGTACACTATAATCAGAAACAGGATTTCCAGTTCAATAGACGATATGTCCGTCGAACTTGCCTATTTTCTTGAGGGTGAAAATTATACCGCACTCCCCACTGGTGCAATAGAACCATGCAACTGGGATGAAAAGGCCGGCAGATCCAGGGGATTGATTTCCCTGAAACATGCGGCGGAGTTAGCGGGACTTGGCAGAATCGGAAAGAACACACTGCTCGTAAACGAAAAATACGGAAATATGATATGGTTGGGAGCCGTAATAACCGATCTGGAATTGGAGAAGGACAGACCGATAACGGAAAGCTACTGTTATGAAAATTGTACTATTTGCATCGATAACTGTCCGGCACAGGCACTATACGGAGACACATTGGTTATAAACCAGTCGAAATGCTGGAATTATGCTTTTTCAACAAAAAGGGATTTCATAATAACCTGTTTCAAATGCAGATACATGTGTCCGCTGTCTGCGGGAATACGACCCTGAAGATAAAAAGATGAATTTCAAAGTCTGGCATATCTGCGTCGGAATTTCCAACCATCGAAGAGTTCAAAATCAAGGGGTTATCCCGACATTTTTACCAAAAGGCCGTTTATTTTACAATAATAAACGGTCTTTTGCAGTGTACTTCAATTTTATTTATATGTTTACATAAATTGATTCAATACCCGTGTTGACAGAGAGTAAACACCGAGTATTAAAATCGGTATGTAAGATGGAGGAGGTGATGAGTTATGAAATTTGAAAGGAATATGAAATCCGAAAAATGCGAAAAGCCAGGTTTGAGAGAAAATCTGGATATGTATTTTGAAGTTTTTGGCAGAAGAGTCTGAATTTTATTAGGAGGTGAAATCATGTTTAAAAGAAAAATTGAAAGAAAAGCATCATACGAATTATACGAAATTGAAAGAAAATACGAAAGAATAAAAGCTGAAGCATCTATGGGGATTTATCTGGGATGAAAAACGAATGGCTGAATAGATGCGATATGAAAAAAGGCAGGTTGATTTGAATAATCCCCTGCCTTTTTTCATATAACGACTAAATATCCGTTTTAATGAATGACACAATTTAAGAACCAATTATTGGCTTTGCACATCTCCGAAAATTAAATCCCGATTATTTTCTCAACCCTCCATTAAAACACCACTCGTTCTTTATCGGATATAATCCGCTTTCGGAGGTGGTGAATATGAAAGTGCTAAAAAAATCAAAATTTATCGGCCACTGTAAGCAACTCAGCGTTTATTCTCTTCCCATACTTCTCGGAATGGTATGCGAATTGTGCTACACGTTGGCGGACACGGTTTTCATTTCCGTGATCGATAAATCCGATACTTCCATAGTCAGTGGAGTGGGGCTGATATTCCCTATTCTTTTTCTGCTGGCTTCCGTGGACCAGGGAATCGGCTTGGGTATATCGACTATAGTGGCAATTTCAGAAGGAGAAAAGAACCGGAAACAGGTTGTTAAAACTGCGAATACGGGATTCAACCTTTCTCTATTTCTGGGTATTTTCATGATGCTGTTTTTTGTAATATTTTCAAATCCCCTGATAAAAATGCTTTCCGGTTCAGAGGTTTCACAAAATGCCAGAAATGTGGCATTTGAGTATCTGATACATATTCTGCCGGGATTTTTATTCATGTTTCTCGTTCAGGCGAGATTTTCCGTACTGCAGGGAACCGGTAAAACGAAGGCGATCGGTATATGTATGGTTATTTCTTCCGGTATTAATGCCATTTTGGACCCTATTTTCATATTCGGTTTCGGTTTAGGCGTTAAAGGTGCTTCTATCGCCACTGTTTTATCGCAATTCATATTGCTGATACTGGTTTCGATAATTTACAGTCGAGCCGGTTTCGGGAATTTTAAGCTGTCCAATCTGATAAAGTTCGATGCGATACTCGTCAGAAGGATATTCAAAATAGGTATACCATCTTCTGTTTCTTTCATAATCCTTTCCGTATCTTTCATGGCATTTAACTTGTTCGTTGGCGATGTAGGCGAGACAGCGCTTAATGCCTATACGCTTTTTCAGAAATTCGAGAGTGTTCTCGTAACTCCCGTACTTGCATTCGCAATAGGACTTTCCATAATGATAGGCCAGAATTACGGGGCGAAGGAATACCGGGCCATACGGGATATATTCAACCACGGTACGTTTTTTATAACGGCAATAACAGTCGTAATGAGCGGATTATTCGTAATTTTTTCGCGTGATGTATTCTCTCGGATGACGGATAACTCGCGTGTGCTCGAACTGATTTTGAGCCAGGTTTATTACGTCGCAATTCCGGAATCCATAGGCACCGCTGTGGCAATATGTGCAAGTACGTCTTTTCAGGCTATTGAAAAGCCTCTTATATCGACATTCATAACCGGAATGAGGACTTTGTTTTTATCCGTACCTCTGATACTGTTACTCCAGAATATTTTAATTCCGAGCATAGTCAATATCTGGGGAGGAATAGCCCTGTCCATTTTGCTTGCTTCACTCATCGGTTTTTTCTGGTTTCGCAAGAGTATATGTCGAATAATAGCCTGATTGTTTTACAGTTTATCAACCAAATTATCCCATGTCAGCTCGAGAATGTTCGTCATCTTCTCAGATTCGTCGGAAACATAGGTGACAACGGCATTCTTGTCAGGCAGCATAACGACATACTGGCCGTATGAACCATCCATGCGGTATGAATTCGGATATGAATTCATCCATATCTGGTATCCGTATCCACGGTGATGGTCTTCCGTGGCAAAAAAAGGGTTGAAATCATCAGTTTTGATTTGTACCGACACGGCTTTTTCTATGTATCCGGAAGGAATTATCTGCATGCCTTTCCATACCCCTTTGTCGAGTATCAGCTGGCCGAACTTTGACAACTGCCCGGCAGTCAGGTAAAGGCCCGAGAACCCCTGCGGTATTCCATTCGGGCAGGTGTCCCAACGGGGTTTCGGTATATCGAGATGTTTCAATATTTTTTCATACGAATAAATATCCAGATCTATACCGGTGGTAACGCTTATTATTTTGGAAAGCATATAAGTCGCGGCGTTGTTGTATGCGAAATGGGTGCCCGGCTCAAATATTACCGGTTCATCGAAGAACAGCCGGCAGATATCGTGTGTAGCTCCGTTTCCCCAATCGGCTTTCATCACCGGACATTCGGCCTGTCCCGTTCCCATGCAGAGCAAATCGTGAACCGTGATTTTTTCGATATTCTCGTTTGTTTCAAATGCGTAGCCGGAGAAAAACTCCGTGATGCTATCACCGAGATTGAAGTATCCTTCTCCGACAGCTATTCCGACTGCCATCGAAGTTACGGTTTTGCTTACGGACCATAATAGCACAGGTTTTTCTTCTTTGAAATCATGTTTTGCCGTTATGATGCCGTTCTGCCTGACAACGACATTCAGCACATTCAGTTCTTGCTTCTCAACGGATGATATCAATTCGTTCAGTAATTCTTTTTTCATTCCATACACTCCAATAACTTAATCATTGCCGCGGAAGTAACATATATTCGGTGCGGGAATCGATTATATCATTAAGGAAAGGGATTATGCACCGTCTAAGGCAATGTGAATATCAAAAATGGTGAAAAATCTCAACATATCTCTGTGCTATAATTCTCTTGTTTTAAAGATTCCAACTACTAAGGAGAGAAGAGTATGAAAAAAATCACTTTGATTTTATGTGTTCTTTTAATTCTGACTGTCATTTCGTTCTCTAAAAACCTTTTGGGGCTCAGAACCGTGGAAGCCACAGTTACGGAAGTCCCCGCACCGGTCGAATCCACGATGAATAAACCCGCTTTAAGAACCGTCGACCCGCTTCTGCACTCTTTCAGAAACGGTTGGTCCTTATCCGGGGATTACGAATGGGAAAAGGCGAAGTTGGGTACATTGGAGTTCAGCATACCGAAAGGATTTAAAATCCAGTATGAAAAAAATGGTTTCAACTACGATTCGGAGATAAAGGATGCCAACGGCAGGAGATTCGCCCAGCTTTTTGTTTATCAGCTTGAATCATACGGTCTCGAAACTCTTTTAAAGGATCTTACGGGTTCACTTTACGGTGAGGCCGTTACAGATGATAAAGAGTTCGAAGAATTTAAAGATTTGGGAAATGACAGGACGGCATATTTTACCAATTTGATTATGAAAACTGAAAAAATTCCGTTTTCCGTTCTTTTTCTCTATACCAAAGACGGTGAAGAGTCCGAAGTGAAGTCCGGTACGGTTGTCATGCTTCTTTGCGAACCGGTCGAGTATCTGAGGGAAGATGACAGGGATAAGGTGAATGCCTGGATCGAAGGTATCGGAGCTTCACTTACGGATGCTTTCGCACCTTTGAAAACCTACGATTTGATCAAAGATGAAGATGATGACGTACAAGAGTCGGATACTTTACCCGACGGAGAAAACGTTTCCGAGGACAACGATCTGGGTGCGATCCTGTCAAGATGGCTCGTATCGGGTTACATTCTGGACAAGCTTCCAAAAGGATGGAAAGAAGCTTTCGGAAGATCGTTCAAGGTATACCTTCCGGAAAACTGGATTGCGGAATATTTCAACGCCGATACCCTGGAAGGATTTGATTTCAGATACAACCAGATAAAAATGGCCAGGCTTTTCATAGGCTATGCCGCCGAAGAAAACGATGCGGATGAAGTTTTCAAAGAATTATACGATGCTTACTTAAGCTGGCTCGGAGAATACGAGCCGGTGCTTGAAACATCCTTCCATGATCCCAGGGTGGGTTCTATGAAGGTTTATGAATCGGATTTTGAGCAGTACAAATCATGGGTGGTTTTGTATTCGGCTTCGAGTAAAGAAGGTGTGATTTTCGGTAATTACATAGCGTTCATCGGAGTAGCGCCTTTCAAAGAATCCGAAGCGTGGAAGGATATTTACGCGGATCTGCTCATGTCAGTTCAATTTTAACTTGTGTTGTAACTTAAAAAGCGCACATCAAGTGCGCTTTTTATATTAGAATTAAAGGCAAATAAAAATAAGGGGTTGAATTTATGAGAGTAACGGCTGTTTTAGGCAGTCCTCACAGGGGTAACGGGTATGCGATATGCAAGAAGATCGAATCTGAATTGAAAAACCTTGGGGTAGATGAATTCGATATAGTATCTTTGAAAGACGTACACTTGGAAATGTGCAGAGGATGTTTCACCTGTTTTTCGAAAGGCGGCGAATTTTGCCCGCTGAGGGATGACAAACAGGAAATAGAGAAAAAACTTCTTGCTTCCGACGGTATAATATTGATTTCGCCCGGATATGTATGGAATGTCAGCGGAATGATGAAAAACTTCATGGACAGGTTCGCGTACACACTGCATAGGCCTGTTTTTTTCGGCCAATCGGTTATGCTTGTTGCAAATGGCGGTTCGGGTCTTAAAAAAGTTATAAAAATTCTGGGTATGTGTCTCGGTGGAGGCAGAATTTCTTCAAAACTCATCATATCGGCTACTCCATGGGGTGAGACGGCGAGCTACAGGAAAAAAACGGACAGATTAATCGCGATCGGATCCGGGAAATTCTTCAGGGATATGAGTGATAAATCGATAAGAAAACCAAATCTCGGAAACGTGATATGGTTTCAGATCTTTAAGAAACTGTCCGTTCTTTCAAAAAAACAAATCGTTGCGGACTATGAATTTTACGCAAGCAAAAACAATTACTTCTATGAAATAAATGTGAATCCCCTGTATACCGCTGTGGGTAAACTAATCGCGAATGTCGCCGTTAAGAGCATGAAAAGAAACGTAGAATTCGACTGATACAATTCTGGCATCAGTTCTGTGCTCCGTGCTCCGATATATATTCGTCCAAAATTTTAAGAGCGTTTTTAAACCTGTAATTTGACATTTCGGATTTTATGGAATCGGCTAAAGATTCAAGTTCTACGTCAGGATTCGATCTTTTAATATCTTCGAGTATTTTAAAAGCGTCAATATCGTTGCCGGTCAGCAGTTTTCTCAGTTTATCCAGGTCTATTTTGCCGCCCGAAAATTTCCCGTCGCTCTTTTCGACATTTTTGCCGTTTTCTCTTCTGATTTTTAAAATTCTTTTTATCTCGCCGAGTGTGCTGTCCATATCATTTTCAAATTCTTCGAAATAGGGGATAATACTTTTTTCTATTTTGGAATTCAAGGCCGCAAGCAATGTGTTCGAAGATATGTAAAGCCTGTTTCCACCGAGATTCCCGGAGGCGCCTTTTATTTTATGCACCAGTTTTTTCAGCGCGTCCAAATCGTTGGCTTTTATCATCTCGTCCGCATTTTTACATGTCGGAATGTTATCGTCGTAGAATTTTTCAAGCACCTCGAAATATAATTTTTCGTTGTTTGCCGCTCTCAGTATTCCCTGTCTCGTATCGATAACCATGTCCGGGCATCTTATGCCACCGGGCGATGTATCATCTTTTTCACAGTCTGCATTTTCTTCAAGTCGTTCCTTTCTGAAAGCCGAGATATGCTTTTCAAGAACCATGAACATATTTTCGGGATCTATGGGTTTTGTGATGTAATCATTCATACCCGCATCAAGACATTCTTTCTGAACTCCGGATATCGCAACGGCCGTCATGGCTATTATAGGTGTCCGGCCGTATATTTTCCTTATTTCTCTGGTGGATTCGTATCCGTTCATTATTGGCATGTGTATATCCATCAAAATCGCGTCTATTTCGTCGCCCCTGTTTTTCATGAAATCCAGAGCTTCTCTGCCGTTGTCGGAAATATTTACGATAAATCCGTTCTGTTCGAGTATCTCTTTGGAAATCAACTGATTTACCTCATAATCTTCAACGAGAAGCACGTTGTAGCCTTCGCCCCTTTTTTTATCGATTTTTCCTATTTCTTCCGGTTTTATCTCCAGATCTTTTCTAAACAGCTGTATTATGGAATCATACAAGACCGACGGTATTATCGGTTTCAGCATGATGTAATCTATGCCGACCGATTTGGCGCTGTTGTATATGTCTTCCCGAACGCTGTTCGTAACGAATATGATTTTAGGGTCCTTTTCCAGTTTCATCTGATGTATGTGTTCACATAGCTCAAATCCGTCTATATCGGATAATGAATGGCTTATTATAAGAAGGTCAAAGTCTTCTTTGCCAACTGCCGACAGAACTTCCGCGCCGCTTCGGACAGAACGGGATTTGATACGGAATGATTCCAGGTATTCTTTTATAATCTGTTCGGAAATTTTGTTGTCGTCGACAACGATAGTCTTTATATGATCCAGAGCCGGGAAAGTTTTCTGGACTTCGATTTCCGAAGTTGAATTCCTGTCCTTTGAAAGCGGGACGGTGAAATAGAAATCGCTGCCGACCCCCTCTATACTTTCCACACCTATTTCTCCTCCCATAAGGGTTACTATGTTTTTCGATATGGCGAGTCCGAGGCCGGTGCCTCCGTATTTCCTGGTTGTGCTTGAATCAAGCTGGTCGAAAGGGTTGAAAAGATTGCCCATCTTGTTTTTCGGTATACCTATACCCGTATCTTTGATCGAAAATCTGACGATCACATTTTCCGTATCTTCCGACAACAGCTGAAGATTTACGAATATTTCTCCTCTGTCCGTGAATTTAATGGCGTTGTTTATGAGATTTATGAGTACCTGGCTTATCCTTGTGGGATCTCCCAGAAAATTGTCGGGAATTCTGGTTTCCTTATGAATTATGAATTCGAGACCTTTTTCCACCGCTTTCGAATTGAGTATGTTACTTACCTTATCCAGAATTCTGTCGAGATTGAAAGGTATCTTTTCAAGTCTCATCTCTCCGGATTCTATTTTAGAAAAATCGAGTATGTCGTTTATCACTTCCGACAGGTTATGCGATGCGTCCGTCAGACGTTTTACGTATTTTTCCTGTATATCCGACAGAGTGGTTTTTTTCATCAGGTACGCCATTCCGGTTATTGCATTGAGCGGCGTTCTTATCTCATGTGACATTCTCGCAAGAAATATGCTCTTCGCCGAATTGGCTTCGTCGGAAGCTTTTTTTGCGTCAAGCAGTGCCAATTCGACTTTTTTTCTCCTGTTTATTTCTTTTTTCAGCCTGTAAGCCCAGAAGAAAGTGTATACGATTATGGCCGACAATATTCCGCCTATTATAAGAGTTATTCTTATTATACCGCTGTAATCCGCTTCTTTTTGAATACCTATCCATTTATTCCTTATTTCTATTTTTTCTTCTTCGGTAATCATTTTTAGCGTTTTGTCAATTATTTCCGCAAGCATCGGGAAATTTTTATTTATTGCGAAACCCAATTCGTCGGTATTTTCGGTTATCGTATTGTCTACTTTTATATTCGTGATGCCTTTTTCTTTTATCATATAACCGGCCGAGGCGAGGTTGGTTACGAACACATCGATATTCCCTTTGGAAAGTGCCAGCAGTCCTTCTTCCGCAGTCTGAAAAAGAATGGGTATTATGTCAGTTTCGGATATGATGTAACTGTGATGCGAAGTGTTTCTTTGTACTCCGACATTCAGATATTCAAGGTCGTTGACAGTGTAATTTCTTCTGTTTATTTCCGAATTCGATAAAATAACCCTCTGATATGAAAAATACGGTTCGGTGAATATGAAATACTTTTTTCTCTCTGTCGTTATCCCAACACAGGGTAAAACGGTTATCGAACCTTCAACGGCCATCTCGTAAGCCTTATCCCAAGCTATACCGGATACCGGCTGTAAATTCAATCCGGATTTTAAATTCACGAGTTTCACATAATCGGCTGCAATTCCTTTATACATCCCATCGCTGTCTATGAATTCGTAAGGTTTGAATTCGGGATCTATTCCGATATTTATCACTCCCGATGTTTCTATGAATCTTCTTTCTTCGGATGTGAAGCCTGTCTCGGTATTCCGGGCGGTTGAAAATGAGTTGAAAACGGAAATCAGCATTAAGATGGTGAAGAATCTTTTTATCATAATATTTCCTCAATTTCTTCCAGTATATTCTTAAGGTTGTTGGCCAGTATCTGATTGAACTTTTTTTCTATGTTTAAAAATGCCTCGACTACCACCGGATCAAAATGCTTTCCGCTTTCTTCGATTATTATCGACACGGCACGTTTATGGCTGAAGGCATTTTTGTAGACTCTCTTGCTGACGAGCGCATCGTACACGTCCGCCAGGGCCATTATCCTTCCCGAAAGGGGTATTTGTGTCTCCTTGAGACCGAAAGGGTAGCCGTTTCCATTCCATTTTTCATGATGTGAGCCGGCTATTTCTCTGGCAACGCTCAGAAAATTGTTTCCGCCCAATTTCTCAGAAACATTGGAAAATGCCTCTATGGCGTAAAGTGTGTGTTTTTTCATCATGTTGAACTCTTCTTCGGTTAATTTCCCGGGTTTTAAAAGAATACTGTCGGGAATTCCGACTTTGCCGATATCGTGAAGCGGGGCGGTTTTGTATATGTTGTATATGATTTCTTTTGAGAGCTGATCTTTATATATCGAATATTTAGCCAGATAATTACACAGTTCGCCCACATATAGCTGGGTCCTCCTTATATGGTGGCCGCTTTCCACATCTCTTATTTCAAGCAGTGACATCATGGCATCAATCGTTATATCACGTGTGAAGATGACTTCACGTGTACGCTGCATTACCTTTTTTTCGAGTATCTCATTTTGGTTTTCTATGAATAACTTAGCCAGTCTGAGATTTATGTGCGTATCCACTCTGGCCTTCAATATTGCAGAATTTATAGGTTTTTTTATGTAATCTACTGCTCCGAGATCGAATCCCTTCGTTTCTTCGTAAATATCGTCTTTGACTGTCAGGAATATTACGGGTATGGATTCTGTTTTTTTATCGCTTTTCAATTCGTTTATTACTTCATAACCGTTTTTGTTTGGCATCTCAATATCGAGCAGTATAAGATCTATGCTATCGTTAGTCTTTACCTTTTCAAGAGCTTCATCTCCATCCAGAGCGAAAATCAGATGGTAATCCTCCAATATTCCCGATACAAGATGAATAATCGCAGGTGAATCATCCACAATAAGAATACTCGATCTCATGTTTTTTCCTCCTAACTTCATTTCTTCGCTGACAGTATCGTTTCCCCGCGAATTTCAACTTCACGTAAAAATTCTTCTATATCGTATTTGCCTTCTATGGTTTCGTGTAGCAGGGGTATATATACTTTGTCACGAACATCGCACCATTCAGGAGAGGGGGTGTCGATACTCGGCTTTTCAAAACCATCCGTGAAGGCTTTGAATTCGGGAAATGTCCTGAAAAAAGTACCGTTTTCCATATCGTTTCTCACCGGAACTCTGAAAGGATAGTATTCCTGATGCTTCGTGCTGAATTCCCCGAGCATGACTTTTTCCAGAGCATCTTTGCCTATCATGTACTTTATGAATTCCAATATCTGATCCTTTTTAGCAGCGAATTCATCAGATGAAATACAGAGCATCAGAGGTCCCGTTTCGGAATATCCGCCTATTTGGCTGAATGAAAAAGTGCCGACTTCGAAAGGATTGCCTATTTTCCATATATCGGTTATTCCCCACGGACCCTGAATTTCGAAAGCCATTTTCCCATAGCTGAATTTATCCATGACATCCACACCGTTGTCATTTTCCCAACCCTGTTGAGCATATTTACCGAGACCGTTTATATAGAAGTCCAGAGCTTTTTCTGTTTCCGTGCTGTTTATAGTTATTTCACCATCAGCACAAAGGGATCCGCCGAAAGAATGTATGAATTGTGTGGTCATCCATGAAAGGTCGTAATGCTCGGCTCCTACTAGACCGATCCCGGTATATTCGCCTGAACGGGATATTTTTTCAACCGCATTTAAAAGTAAATCGAAACTTCGGATTTCATCGGGGTTTATGCTAAATTCGTCCAATATGTTTTTGTTGTATATGAAGCACATTGAATGTCCTATCCATGGAATACCAAACAGATTCCCATTTTTATCGGTACCGAGTTTTAATATTTCGGGGTAATAGTTCTTTTTTTCCTGTGAAAGATGATTTTCCATGGAGTGCAGATATTTCAAAGTATCATCGTTCTTCAGTTCGCGATATGGCAGAACGATTATATCGGGAGAATCATCGGATCCAAGCGTATCGATTATGTTGCCGTGATCCTCATCCCCGCCGAGCATTTCCACTTCAATAGATTCGTTTTTTTCGTTAAAAGCAGTGATCACGGTATCTATTGCATCTCCGCGTCCCGAATGTCTTTCCCAGGTTATCCTGAAATCGAGTTTTATCTTTTCGTTTTTTTCCCGATAATCTTGTTTCGTATCCCCTTTAACCAAAAAAAACGCAATACTGATTATGACAATGGAAAACAACAAAACCGGAATTAAAAACTTTTTGTCCATGTTGATCACCGATCCGCGTTTGAGATTAAAATGATAAAGGTATAAAAAGTTTTTAAATATTCTTACATATTATAACATCAACTTATGTCCCGGGAATATATTATAAATTTGTAAAACAAAAGGGAGGTGTCCGTCAGATAAGTATCATCCGATTCTGAATGAACAATGAATTCCTTTCGGAGAATATGGAAATAACTCAAACATATATGATAAAATATTCCTGTCACTTTCCGTGAAAAACACCGCTTCAGGTATTTCTTGCGAAACTTACCGAATTTCGGAAACGTTAGGAGAAAGAAAGTATGTTTTGTTTTTGTTTAGGGAGCAACGGCGTTTTTTTCGTAAAAGTGGCGGTTGAAACTTGAATATGGCTATTTCTGTTCCTGAGAATGTTCCTTCGTCGATGAGGTATATGCCGGGAAGCACCGTATAATTTCCTTCGGGGTTTTTATGTGCGGAAAAGTCGCGGGAATATATTTCGCGCACATACTGAATTCTTTTTGAAAGGATTTTTGGGTTAAAATATTCAAGAGAAAGATACGAATATTTTATCTATCAGAAAGTTGAAAAAGCAGAACGCAGAAATTACGCCGAGTATTATTATGAGAATTCTTAGCCAGGAAAATCCGCTGTTCTTTTTATCGCTATCCAATTATATGCACCTTCATCCATGAAATAATTGAGAATTACCGCCGGTGTTTACAAAATCTATGATACACCTAAAATGTTAAATATGGTTGTTGAAAATAAATCGTAAATTAAATATTTCCCGCTGTTTTCTACTTATAAAAACTGCATACAAATAATCCGATTTGATTCAATGTTTTATTTTCACATATTTTGAAAAGAGAGGTATATAATTATGTCAGAAGGAAAAAATGTGAGTTTACGGGAAGTGACAAGCGATACGGTGGTAAAAGTTATAAAACTTTCGGACACTCTGTCCGAGGAACACAAGAAATGCGTGGCTCCGAATGCGGTGTCCATGGCTCAGGCGAGATACAGTGAATATGCCTGGGAAAGGGCAATTTACGCAGATGATGAACTGGTAGGGTTTATCATGTTCTGGATTAATCCGGAAGGGGAGAAAGATGATTCCGGCAACATTTGCACGGCTTATTTGTGGAGATTCATGATAGGCGGCGAATATCAGGGAAAGGGCTATGGGAAAAAATCGCTTGAGATCATGTTCGACAAGCTGAGAACGGAGGGGCATAAAGAATTGTACGTTTCTTACGTGCCTTCCGAACAAGGTCCCGAAGAATTCTATAAAAGACTTGGATTTGTGGACACCGGCGATATGGATGGAGACGAAGCGGTTGCGAAGATAGTACTTTGAGAGGAGTGATTCGAAATGCTGAGGGAAATTGCCAAAGAACTCGTTGAAAGATACTTCAAAGCATGGCTGGATAAAAACGAAGAAATGTTTTTATCCGTTCTTCACGATGAGATAATCATCAAGGAAAGTTATGGTCCGGTTTATGAAGGCAAACCGGCATGTCTGAGATGGTTCAACGACTGGCACAGGCATGAAAACAGAGTGACTATATGGAATATTGACAAAATGTATTTTGATGACGATGAATCCGTCATGACTGTCGAATGGTATTTTGAATGCGTTTTCGAAGGTAATCAGGCCGGTTTTCTCGGTTCTTCCGTGATCTGTTTTGAAAACGATCTTATAATCTCGGTAAACGAATATTCTATGAAAAAAGAACAGTACAAACCTTATAATTGAAGAATACTTGAAATTATTTTCATTAAACTAACAAAGATGATATTCGATTTTCAAGGTTTGTCGTAATGAAATTATTTGACCATTTTTTTCGACTTATTGTTTAAAGTGGTTAAAATCGAATTATGAAAGGATGATGCGGATGGTTGAATGGTGGGAAAGTATGAATGCTCTTCAGAAATTATTTTATTATTTTGCCATTCCTTCGACAGTTTTGATGTTTATCCAGACCGTTCTCTCCCTGTTTTCACTTGGCGGGGGAAGCGATACCGATTTCGATACGGCGGATGCGAACATCGAAATGGATACGGGATTGGAAGGTGATAATTCGGCAATTGCCGGGACAGGTTCGGAAGGTTTCATCGCCGACTTCAAATTCTTTTCCCTGAGGGGGATAATTGCATTTTTTACTGTACTCGGATGGGTCGGAGTTATTCTGTCGGGAACGGAAATGAACAGCATTCTGGTTTTCACAATTTCCATACTCGCCGGTATAGCGGCGGATGTTGGAATAGGCATGCTTTTCTATTCTCTCAACAAATTACAGTCCAGGGGCAACATAAGTCTTGCAAATGCAATTGGCAAAGTCGGTGAAGTATACATCCCTATACCGGAGAAAGGCAACGGCCGGGGGAAAATACAGATCACCGTTCAGGAGAGGCTCATCGAAGCGGATGCGGTTTCCGAAGAAAACTACAGACTCAATACCGGTACGCTCGTAAAAGTCACCGGGCTTGCGGATGGCAACATTTTGAGAGTTAAAAAGAATGACTGACATCATACCATATAAGGGGTGATTTATTTGGAAAGCTTAATTCTTGCAGTTGTTTTGGTCGTATTGGTTTTCGGGACTATAGTTGCCGTACTCACGAGATACAGGAAATGTCCTTCCGACAGGATTTTGGTTATATACGGAAAAGTCGGAAAAAGCACTTCCGGGGAAAACAAAAGCGCCAAATGCATACATGGCGGAGCCGCATTCATATGGCCCGTATTTCAGCATTATGAATATCTGGATCTTACTCCTATTTCGATTGAAGTAAATCTTACCAGTGCGTTGAGCAACCAGAACATCAGGGTTGACGTACCGTCGAGGTTCACAGTCGGTATCGCCACCGAAGAGGGTGTCATGCAGAACGCTGCGGAAAGGCTTCTCGGGCTGGGACTTAAAGAAATACAGGAACTCGCGAAGGATATAATATTCGGACAGCTCCGTCTGGTAGTAGCCACGATGAATATCGAAGAAATCAACAACGACAGGGATAAATTCTTATCTGCAGTATCGAGCAACGTGGAAACGGAACTGAAGAAGATCGGACTCAGGCTTATAAACGTAAACGTCACGGATATAAACGACGAATCGGGGTACATAGAGGCACTGGGTAAGGAAGCCGCGGCAAAAGCCATTAACGATGCCAAGAAAAGTGTTGCCGAAAAGAACAAGGACGGAGCCATCGGTGAGGCAAATGCACAGAGAGACCAGAGAGTAAGTGTTGCCGAAGCCAATGCGACCGCAGTTGAGGGTGAAAACCAATCGAGAGTTATGATAGCGAACTCGGAATCCCTGAGAAGGGAAAGGGAAGCCGAAGCCCTGAGAAAAGCGACTGCCGCTGAAAAAGTACAGTCGGCCAAGGCACTTGAAGAGGCATATACGGCGGAAAAGGAAGCCGAACTCGCGAGGGCAAGCAGGGAAAAGGCAACCAAAGAAGCCGACGTAATAGTGTTGGCGGAAATTGAAAAAAGGCAGATTGAGATTCAGGCTGAAGCGGAAGCCGAGAAAATCAGAAGACAGGCACGTGGAGAAGCGGATGCCATATTTGCCAAAATGGAAGCTCAGGCACGCGGTATCGAGGAAATTCTCAGCAAACAGGCAAAAGGATTCAGAGAGATGGTCAATGCCGCAGGCGGAGAGGCAAACGATGCGATAAGGCTGCTTCTTGCCGACAAGATGGAAAAACTCGTCGCAACACAGGTTGAAGCTATTAAAAACATAAAGTTCGATAAGATAACCGTGTGGGACAGCATGGGAGGAAAAGACGGAACACCTACGACCGCGAATTTTCTTTCGGGAATAATGAAATCGGTTCCGCCGCTCAACGACATGTTCAACATGGCGGGTATGGATCTGCCGAAATTTCTTGGAAGCGTGCAGAAAGAAATCGCCGGCGGGAACAAAGACTTGCAGGATGAAAATATTCAGGACTCCGAAAAAGATGATGGGGAAAAATAAAACTTAAACCTGAATAATTTGAAATAAAAAAGGCGCAGTTTTCACTGCGCCCTCTATCTTTATACACCCACGTACTAAATAAAAGAACCTCCATGGGTATAAGATGAAATACTATCTTTCACTAATCTACCACCTCCCATTAACAAGAAGTCGTCTGGAAGCTTCCGTATATATTTATACCATAAATCGACCGAAAAAACAAAATATTTAACAATATATTTATCATTCGCACACAGAATAAATTCTTACAGTGCTGACGAACGATTTGAAAGGTGTTTGGAAATATGTAAAAGTACATGAATGAATCGTAGATACCGTCTATTTAATTTCTGCCAAAGATTTTATGCGAATTTCCGAACCGGTATTTCAAACTTTCGCGGTTGAGAATTTGACATTCTAAATAAATACATGCGTTTTGAACGTCATACCACATCGATATTATTTATATTTCAGATTGCCGCCTGACTTGAGAACCAAATTTTACCATTCTGAACGAACAAAATATATGGGAATCTTTACCTTTAATCGGATTCATACTCCGTAACAATTATGAAAATATTAATGTGTGAATGAAACGTGCTGTTAAAGCAATGTGTAAAATTATAGCTCGAGTCGGTTCCGGCGGTATCAAATCGGATGATGATGGAGCAAATCTGAAAAGCTTTATTTATAAGCCTTTTAGAAGAAGGTTGTTTGTTTTGGTTTGTTCTTAAACATTAACGTAATATTAAGCGGGTTTGCAATTATACGGGTCTGTCGTGCTATAATTAATATATATTTAATTCCGGGAGATTTTATTATGCGGTGCAAAAACGGTTCAATAATGGTGGAAGCTTTGATTTCTCTGGTTGTAATATCTGTCGCGATGTCCATAATTTACATATTTCCGGCAAATCTGGTGGAACTGACCAGAACAGTTCAGATAAAATCGGACATATACGATCTGGCTTACTCGCTTGCGGAGAAGTACATTTTAGGTGAGGCAACGGCGATAAGCAATGAATCAACCACTACAAATAATATACAATACATGTATTCTGTTGAAAGTTCGAAAACAGCCGTTTTTTTCGATGAGAAAATTTATTTCGCAACGATAACGGTTTACCCTGTAAATATGGAAGATAAATTCAAAATATCCATCAACTACACTCCTGCGACTAAAACCAATTGACTGAATTAAGAAAGAAGGAAAGCATGAAAAACGGGTTCACTTTTGTAGAAACTCTTATAACCATCATAATAATTTCACTGATTTTAGCCATATCTTTCGGTTCTCTCGTGCCGCTTGTACAGAAAATCGGTAGGGATTCCAAGCTCGAAACGTTCGAAGCAAATTTGAAGCAGATGTTCGTAAGTGTCAGGGCCGCGAGTCTCAAGGATAAAATTTCACTCGGATTGGATTATACGGTTTACGACTCAGGTGAGGCTTCCATAGTATTTTCTCCGAGCAAGGGACAGGGCAGGAAAATAGAATTGACGGCAGACGGTATTGACGCTTTTTATGTGACACCTGCCGCCACAAAATCGTACTCGTATACTTTCGGTTTTTTCACATCTACGGACACGCTCAGCAACGATTACAAAATCGAAAACAGGGTTAATTTCAAAATAGAATTTGAAAACGGACTGGAATCCACTATGACTGTTTTAAACGGATTGCTGGTAAACGATTGAAAATGTGAAAGGCTGAGATATGAGAAGAAGCGGTTTTACTTTAACGGAAGTTCTGATAAGTCTGATAATAATCTTCATATTTTTCACCGCACTCATGATAACCTTCGATGTGGTCACCAGAAGCTATGATGTCAACAAGACGGCGGTGCTCAGGCTTTATGCGGAAGCCAACATAGACAATCTGTTTAACATTATAGAAGAAGAACTCAGATATGCCGGAAGTATGAAAAACTTGCTAAAGCTGGCCTTAGACAGTTCGGGTACGGTTATAAATGCCACGGACAACACGGTGAGAATCGAATATGCACTTTCAGAGAAGATAATCCTTAAAAAAGAAGAAAATGATGATTATAAAGACTATCCTATAATAACCGACAGTACAAATACTTACTTTGCCCTTTTTGCTTCTAAATTTCCGGAAGTTTACAACAACAGCCTATGGGCGCTTTACTATGATAATTTGGATGATCCGGCTACCGATATTATACAATTTATAAATATATCCAAAGCTGATTCGCTTTCTGTGACAGAGAATCTTAAGGCTACTGTTATCGACGCGAAAAACAAAGATGGAATCTCTCCCGCTTCTTCCGAAGTCAGATATATATCTCCTTTTTCATATATAAGTACGGATACGATCTTGAAAAACAGCGACGGAAAAACGTGGTACGGTGAAAATGCGTATGTGGATACGATATATTCAACGTTTACGAACGACTCGACTATTATCGTCATGGATAAATACATTCCCACGATAGAATCCACATTTACCATTTATATTGCAGATGCGATTAAGACATTCGATATCGAAAAAAATGATGATGGAAATTATTTTGAAATTACAGTTGAATACGTTATACATTCGGGGAATTTTTTCGCGGAGGAAAAGATTTTTGAAAAAAATAGAATCTTCTTTTACTGAGGAGAATTGTATATGAAAAGAAAAGGTTTTTTTCACACTGGTGCTTGCTTTGATGATGTTGTTGTTTGCAACTCTCGCTGCGGTTTTTATAAACGAGATGTCTAAAGAACTTCTCGTAACGATTTCAAAACTCGACGAGGGAAAAGAAGAAAGATACAATAAAATCGTCATGAAATCCATAGAGAATTCCATAAATTTAGTTGCGGCTTCGGTAACGACAGAGATAATAAACGGCACTATTCGAAGTGGTAATTTATCAAACAGTACGTATACGATTGTACTTCCGAAATACTATACCAGTACCAATTATTCGAGTATGGTAATTGATTTTAAAACAGTTTCGACTTTTTTAGCCACTGAAACTTCAGATAGTAAGATTAATTACTTCTTTCAAGTTGAAATCGAACCGGGTACATCTACAAGATCAAGTACTGAAGCGATAGGCGGAATAATAAGATATAGCAAATAATATAAGGAGATGATTCTATGAAAAGGATATATTTGATAACAGTTTTTTTGATTTTAGCGGCAGTATCTTTTTTTTGCCAATACCGATTTTTATTGGTACAATCCTTCATCAGGTGGTGCGACAGTAACGGTTTTTATGAAACCTGAGAAAAACAACGATGATGGAGTCATTCTCGTCGCAACGGGAGAATCGGGTATTTTCACATCGACAGACGGTGCGACTTGGACTAAACGGGAATATGAAGGATATAACGCATGGCATCACAGGGCTGTTTCGGGAAACGGAAATGGTTTCGTAGTCGGCGGAGATTGGGGGGCTGCGGGACTGGTGACTTCAGATGACGGTATCAAGTGGACGGCAAAGTCGCTTACCGGATCGGGCATATACGACATAGTCTGGAACCGGGCAAAGAAAAATATATGTTGCGGTGGGACAAGAAGGAGAAGAAGCAATAAGATGGTCAAGTGAAGGAAAATCATGGGAAAATCAGTATCTTCATTCCGGGCCGGATCTGCATGCCGTAGCTTCCAATAATGGACAATTCATAGCTGTGGGAGCATATGGTTTAGGAGGGATATACACCAGTTCTGATGGAAAAAAATGGGAGGAAGGTAATAATCGTACTGGAAACGATTTTTACGGAATAGCATACGGAAACGGCAAGTTTGTTGCGGTTGGTGACGGTGTGATTGCTTACCTCGCTGCTTTTTCATCTACGTGGATTAAAACCACTTCGGGATTCAACACATATCATAAGCTCAACGATATTGTCTGGAATGATTCGATATTTGTTGCCGTTGGAGATCAAGGTGTAATATATACCTCGGTAAATGGTATCAATTGGAGTAAAAAAAGTTCTACTTCCAGCATAACTCTTAAAAGCGTAACATATTCCAGCGAATTAAATGCTTTTTTCGCAGTCGGCAATAACGTAGTCCTTAAATCTTCCAATGGCTCAAGTTGGGAAGCATTAAGTACGAAAGATCCCGAAGGAAATCCTATCAGCATGAAACTTGACTCGATATTTTCAGCTCCGGTATCCACGGATAAAACCGAGTGGGCTGTGTTTGCTATAAATGGCAGGATCAATCTCACAGGGTCATCTTCCATAGAGCCTTTTGATTATAACAATATCAGCGGAAGCGTGGGAATCAACGCAAATAGCAAGATAAATGGAAAGTTTCCCGTTTCGCTGGGCCAGGGAGCACAGTCTGTAATTTCACCATGCTATAATTTTTACTTCGGTCCCGATTCGGATCCTACAACGCTCGTAGGTGATATCAATCAGGGGGATGAAGCGAAAAACAGAGTTTACAGTCTTAAAAATGATTCTAAGATCCTTGATAAAATACAGGAATTCTATATTCCGTCCTGGCTTGCGTTCGAAGAAACCGGTATTTCAGGATTGCCTGACAAGGGATCGTATCAGGCGGGATGGAATGGAGGACCTTTTGAAATCGGGTATGGAGACAGCGGGTATTACGACAAGTTCGAAGTTCTCAGCAAACTGACAATAAAGGTTTACGATGAAGATGTGATAATACATGCCAATTCTTTCAAAATAAGTGGGTCCGGAGGACAGCAACCGGATGTGAGAATTGAAAGATACGGAAAAGGAAGAGTATTTATTCTGGTAAATCAGAGTCTCGAGCTTTCAAGCGATGCGAGGATTTACTCATATGACGGTTCAGGAAACCAGATTACATATGATGATAACCTTTTCCTTTTTTACAACGGAACCGCAGCAATGTCCGGATGGCCTCAATTCCATTTCTCAGGACTTCTTTATATCAAGCAGGCACCTATAAAGATAGGTGGCTCTACGAGCGTATCCGGTCTGGTTTCGCTTCATGACAAGGTAACCGTTTCGGGTGCGGGTATTTCTTCACATTATGTATACGCGCCATATGCGGATATAACCATGGATAATAGCGGTGAAGTGCAGGGTTCCGTGATAGGGAAAAGTATAGATATTTTAAACGATGGAAAGATAAAATACAGATTAGTTGAAATACCTGTTCCTGAGATCCCTCAGTCAGTTGCTAGTTCAAATCCTTCCGGTTGTTGTTGTTCTCCGCAGGATCAGTGGCTGACAACATTGTGCTTGGATCCGGACAACATATCGTATGGATCTTTTGCCCAGTCACCGGAAGATGGAACCACATCCTTCGACGATAATTACAAAGCTTATCTCAGTAAAGATTTTACGGTTGTTGTGGAAGAAGTTAATGGAAAGATTAAGATAAGTCAGTTATGGGGTAGTAAGAATTGGTCGTGGACGTTAAATTCGATTAACAGGTTCTTTATGGGAAAAGGCAACAGTATAAATTTGCAGGCTCTGTATATAAATTTAGGCAGTTATATAGGGGATATAACGATAGAAAACAGGACAAATTATGGGATAAGGGTTAAGATACCTGAGGATACGGGACATACAAATGGCTATGAAATCAGCAAAAACAAAACAGAGACTTATATCGCATCGTCTAAAAATAACAAATGGACAAAAAAGTGATAGTTTAGTGCAATCATTTATATATTCATAGTTAGAGGGAAAGGATATCGGGATTATCTCGTGCGAAGCTGAATTATCAAGGAGATGATGTACGGTTTTGCTGTTGTTTTCAAACATTAATACTTTGGCCTTGCTGAATAACTCTGCAACTGGCATAAATATAGGTATACATAGAATATTTTCTTTTAAAAGTGCAAGGTTTTTTGGGGAATTCTTAGAAAAACCTTGCACTTTAATTCATTTATTGGTTAAGGTCAAAGAAATAAAGTGATTGAAATCAAAAAATAGTTTAATTTTTCAACCCTTTTTAAATAAAGTAATTTAAACTCTGAGATTCCGAATAAAAAAGAAAAATGCGTTTTTATTCCAGGATTGTTGGCCTTCAGCCAAACTCCATAGTTATCGGAATGACAAATATTTGAGTTTTTCAGCAGCCTCTATCTGTTTTTATCCCTTCGTAAGTACTTCTATATTCTTCCCGCCGGTCCCGATTGCGACTTTCATTATTCTGGTGTATCCCTCGCTTCTCAGTTCTGCCGCGTAGTCTTTTTGTTCTATCTGTGCAATGGCCTCTTCCAGTTTATCGATTCCCTTTTTTATCTCTATTATCACGCTGTAATTGTCTTTGTCTTTTGCTTTGAGCAATATGTCGTATCTTCCCAGTTCGGATTCGCGGTTGGATTTTACATGATATCCGCCCTGCAGATGCGAAAACATTCCCAATAGCATCATGTGGTATGCGTTTTCGGGGACTTTACCTATGTCGTAATAGCTTAAAGTGCTCTGCACGAATTCTTTCAGTTTCGCGGTGAATTCTTCGCTGTGTCCTTTCACGAGTGGCTGTACCATATCCGACAGCACACCGTATTTCGATCTTTCAAGCCATTTCACCACTGTGCTTCTGAAGAATCTCATCACTTCGTTGTTGGGTATGGAGCAATCGTATATTTCTTCGAGTGTTATGGGGTCGGTTTTTCTTCCCGATGCTTTCAAATATCCGCTGAAAAGGAACAGCGACCATATGGAGTTGGGATCGGTTTTCAGTTCGCGCAAAGCGGAAGAATCGTCTATGGATTTTCGTATGCATCCTCCGGAAACGAGTGTTTCGAGTTCTTCCCTGAACGGTTCCTTTCGCTTCAGATTTTCTTCCACCAGGCTTATTATAAGGTCGTTCGACGATGTGTTTATCCAGTAGGGCTTGAGCATACCGTCGTACAGGTAATTTATTACAGACCAGGGATTGTACACCGTGATTCCGCCGAATGTGTATCCGTTGTACCATTCCCTCAATCCTGCCCTCACGGACTCATCCTTCTCTTTTTCCAGTTGGAGCAATATCCATTCGATTTCCGATTCGGTGAATCCGAAATACTCGGAGTATTTTCTGTCCAGTACGGTGTAGACTTTGAGGTTGTTGAGGCCGGAGAATATGCTCTCCTTCGCCACGCGGTAAATACCGGTCATGATGCCTTTGAAAAGATGCGGATTGTCTTTGAGCGCCGCGGACAGGAATATCCTCATGAAGTCTATTACGTCTTCGTAATACCCATGTGTCCATCCGCTCTGTATCGGCACGTCGTATTCGTCTATTATCAGCAGTACGGGTTTGTTGTATGCCCGGTGGAGGTATTCCGTCAATTTGTAGAGAGAATGCTGAAGGTCCTCTTCACTCGCTTTCATACTGATTATGTTTTTTTATATACTCTCTGCCCTCACTTTTTTTAATTATAGTCTCGAGTATTTCATAATGCTTTTTGTATATGGAAGAATATATGAACTTCATATTTTCCAATGCGCTTTTCCAATTGTTGTTCTTTATATCCTTGAAAGAGATGAAAACCGTGGGATAACCGTTTATGTTTTCTATAACCCGGCTGTCCTGTGTTACCTTCAACCCGCTAAAAAGGTATGCGGTATCGAGGGTGTTGTCGAAGAAATAGTTGAGCATGCTCATGTTGAGAGTCTTGCCGAATCTGCGGGGACGCGTTATGAGAATAGTATCTGCCGATTCACGGTATATATCGGTTATGAACTCTGAAGTATCCACGAAAAAATAATCATTCTCAACCAGTTTCCTGAAATCGCTTATTCCTATGGGCAATTTCTTCATACAACCACCTTCATGCTTTTGTTTATCTTTATTATAACATTTACTTCCTGGTGCGCCACCACAACATTCTCGTCCTATAAGTTTCCATGCAGGAACCAAAACCCATTCTCGTCCTGTACGTCTCCGTGCAGGACGCTGATTTTTAAAATTCAAACAAATAGTACCTTACTGTCATGCGTCACAGGCGGGGACGATTGTGACGAGATGAGTTTTGTAGTCCTGTTGCTATTGTAGAAATGAATTGAACGAAGTTTGTCATCCAGAGGCATAACTGAACATCATTAGTGAAAATGTGTTTTTATTTTCACTCAGGATCTCGGGTTATGTTATTTTTGCCGTTTATGAATGTTTCAAAGAAAACCAAACCCAGGATTCCTCGTTGCACTCGGAATGACAGGACGTTGCTATCCTCTCATCCTGAAAGTTTCCATGCGGGAACCAAAACACACTCTCGTCCTGTACGTCCCCGTGGAGGATGCCGGTTATTATAATTTCCAAACAAACAAAGCACTTCACTGTCATACGTCACAGGCGAGGACGCCTGTGACGAGATGAGATAATCATTTTCATCATATACACCCAGCTGACGGGAAGCCGACAAACCATTCTCATCCTGAAAGTTTCCATGCAGGAACCAAAACCCACTCTCGTCCTGTACGTCCCCGTGCAGGACGCCGATTCAAACAAACAAAGCACTTCAATGTTATGCGTCACAGGCGTGGACGATTGCAACGAGGCGAGTTTTGTGGTCCTGTTGCTATTGTAGAAATGAATTGAACGAAGTTTGTCATCCAGAGGCATAACTGAACATCATTAGTGAAAATGTGTTTTTATTTTCACTCAGGATCTCGGGTTATGTTATTTTTGCCGTATATGAATGTTTCAAAGAAAACCAAACCCAGGATTCCTCGTTGCACTCGGAATGACAGGACGTTGCTATCCTCTCATCCTGTAAGTTTCCATGCAGGAACCAAAACCCATTCTCGTCCTGTACGTCCTCGTGCAGGACGCCGACTTTTGAATTTCAAACAAAGCACTTAAATGTCATGCGTCACAGGCGAGGACGATTGTGACGAGATGAGTTTTGTGGTCCTGTTGCTATTGTAGAAATGAATTGAACGAAGTTTGTCGTCCAGAGACATAACTGAACATCATTAGTGAAAATGTGTTTTTATTTTCACTCAGGATCTCGGGTTATGTTATTTTTGCCGTTTATGAATGTTTCAAAGAAAACCAAACCCAGGATTCCTCGTTGCACTCGGAATGACAGGACGTTGCTATCCTCTCATCCTGTAAGTTTCCATGCAGGAACCAAAACCCACTCTCGTCCTGTACGTCCCCGTGCAGGACGCCAGTTATTAAATTTCCGTGTAAACAAATAAAGAACTTCACCGTTTTGCGTCACAGGCGGGGAAGGTTGCGACGAGGCGTACCCGCTCTTATCCGAACTTGACAGTTATTTGCGGCAGACGTTATTCACTTTCGATAAAAGGAAATAAAATACCTTAATCTTTTAGATGAAGAAATTTTTTGACATCTGTATCAGGAATTTTGTGGTATGGTCTTCGGTTACCCTTCGGGCTTCGGAGGGGTTTCTGGATTTAATCGCATCCGCCATTTCCTTCAGCGATTCGTAGAACCATTTGTAGTCATCTATAACGTACTGTATGTATTGCAGGAATCTTTCAGTTTTCAGATTCAGCTGGTCGAGTATTTCTATCAGCATCGAATTCCCGGATGCCGATCTGACTATCGTATGAAATTTCTGGTCATCCTTTATACACAATTTATAATCATTGACTATATCGTATGTTTCAAATCTTTCAATTATTTTAAAAAGCTCTTCTATCTCTGAATCTTTGGCTCTGACAGCAGCCAGTTCCGCTGCGAGCCCTTCGAGACTCTTTTTTATTTCATAAGCGTTTTTGACGGATTTTAGGTCGATCTGTGATACGTAAGTTCCCACACGCGGTCGTATATCGACAAGACCGAGCTGCGACAGCTTTATCAGTGCTTCTCTCACGGGAGTGCGGCTGACACCGTACTTATCTATCAACTCTTTTTCGTTCACCAGATCTCCCGGCTTGTATTCCATGTCGACAATCATTCGCTTCAGATCGTTGAATATGTCCAGATTACTTTTTTCCATCAAATTCATTCTCCATAAAAAATTTAGCTTTTCGGTTCACAACTATAAAACGGATGGCCGGATAATTCGCTATATTATAAACCAATATCCTCCATCCGCAAATATAGTTACAAGATTAAAAATATCAATTCCAATTTTTCATGATTTTAGTCCATTTTTCATCTCTGCTCCGTTCGATGAATTCAATTTCAGAATCGGAAAGATGTCGGAACCTTCCCTGTGATTTGAGATATTCTTTAACCGGTGAGAAATTGTCGGGTTTTTTATTCAACCTGAATTCTGAATTTTCAAATTCGGCAAGATACCATAATCCGCAATCTACGGCTTCTTTCGCTATCGATACCGTTTTTTCGCTTGAATAACCCCAACCGGTTGGACAGGGAACCAGAATATGTATGTAAGAAGTACCTTCGTTTTCTTTTGCCTTATGCACTTTCCGTAGGAAATCTTCGGGGTATCCTATGCTTGCGGTTGCCGCATACGGAATGTTGTGTGCCGCGACTATTTCAAACATGTTCTTTTTCTGAGTTGCGCAACCCGGCAGATTCTTACCGGCAGGCGAAGTCGTGGTTTTTGAGCCGAAAGGAGTCAGACCGCTTTTCTGAATCCCAGTATTCATATACGCTTCGTTGTCGTTGCAGAAATATATTATTCTATCGTTCCTGTCTATGGCTCCGGAAAGTGATTGAATGCCTATGTCGGCCGTACCGCCATCGCCTGCGAATCCGGCTGAAACTGTATCTTCAACACCGAGGGCTTTCAGACCTGCGGCCACTCCCGAGGCGACTGCGGCGGTAGATGCGAACGGTGTGATGATTGCGTTGTTTGTGAAAGCCATATTCGGATATATGAACGATACGGCGGACATGCAGCCCGCCGGCAAAGATGCGAAAGTGCGGCTTCCCAGCACTTTCATGGCAAGTCTTATCGCAAGGCTTTCACCGCATCCGCCACAGGCTTTATGTCCGTAAAACAATTCGTCGTTTATCAAATTTCTTGCATTCGTATTATTCATGTCCACACCTCATATTTACATACTTTATTCTTTCGGGATTTTCGTCGCCGATTGAATCATAAAGTGTTTCGAAAATCTCGTGGATGTTTTTCTTGGTTACGTCTCTTCCACCTATTCCGGCTATGAAGTTCATGGTTTTTATATTTTTATCCGACTGTGAAATTGCGGAATTTACATTCGTGAAAATAGTACCCTCATATCCAAAAGATATATTCTTATCCAACACACCCACAATTTCAGAATTTTTAATGGCTGTCATTATCTGATTTTTTGGGAACGGACGTAAATATCTGAGTTTAAGCAACCCCGCTTTTTTTCCGGTTTTCCTCAATTCATCCACGACAACCCGCGCTGTTCCGGTTATACTGCCCGTTGTTACGAGAATTACATCCGCATCTTCACATCCGTATTCCTGAACCATGCCTCCGTAATATCTGCCGAACATATTTCCAAATTCTTCATCCGTTTTTTCAATCACTGCAATCGAATTTTGCATATCCAATTCCTGTTTCACTTTGAATTCCATGTTGAAATTGTTGCCCGCTGTTATGCAGAGACTTCTGGGATGATCGACATCCATTTTGTTGTCAGGCATGTTTATTTGGGGGAGGAATTCATCCACACTTTCCTGATCCGGTATTTCGACTAGTTCGTAAGTATGCGTGATCACGAATCCATCTAAATTAACCATCATCGGAATCATAACTTCTCTGGTTTCGGAAATTTTATAAGCCTGTATTATCATATCCAAAGCTTCCTGCGCATCTTCAACATAAACCTGAATCCATCCGGAGTTGAGCAGAAACATAGAATCCATCTGATCTCCGTAAATATTCCACGGAGTGGCGATCGACCTGTTTGCATTCATCATTACTATCGGAAGTCTTGCCCCACTCGCATAGGGAAGGCATTCGGCCATGTAAAGCAAACCTTGCGAAGATGTTGCCGTGAAAGCCCGTGCTCCCACCGAACTCACTCCTATTGCACATGCCATCGCAGAGTGTTCGGATTCGACATGCATGTATTCTGCTTTCAGCGATCCGTCTTCGACAAAATCGGCAAGCCTCTCCACGGCTATGGTTTGGGGAGTTATCGGGTAAGCTGAAATCACATGCGGCCGTGAAAGCCTTACACCTTCGGCAACCGCTTCGTCCCCGTTTAAAAATTTTTTAATCATTGAAATCACTTTCCTTTTGCATGGTGATCGCACCGATTTTGCATTCATGGGCACATATTCCGCATCCTTTGCAGAAATCATAGTCGATTTTCAATTCATCTTCCGATTTGTCGATTACGCCATCCGGACAAAGCAGAAAGCATCTCATGCATTTTATACATTTTTCACTGTCTATTACCGGTCTGAAAACTCTCCAACTGCTGTTGGTACTTGTTATATGATCACTATCGCATGTGGACCCCACTGGGTAGCTTTCGATATTTTCAGGTTCACTCCACGGTTTTAGTATGGGTTTATTCATGTATGTTTCTCCCCCTTACAATTTCGTAGGCCTTATCGAATATTTTTATATTTTTTTCCAAAAATTTCGGACTTATAGAATTCTCCATTGACTTATGACAGGCGTCCATGTCCACAACACCGGACACGGCAACCAACGCACCAAGCATGGCGGTATTGGTGATGGGAAGATTGAAATATTCCAGTGCCATTTTTGTTGCATCTATTGATACCAGCCTGTTTTCCGGAATTCCGCCGTATCTTTCCGGAGACGATGTGTTTATTATGATTTTTACACTTTGTTTTGTTCCGGAAAGTATATTTCCATTCCACAATGTTTCGTCCAAAATAACAAGATAATCGCAGGAATCGGGTTCACTGCGGTCGGTTATCTTTTTTTCGTCAATACGATTGAAGCCCAGTACAGGTGCACCTCTTCGCTCCGGGCCGAAGGAAGGAAATGCCTGTGCGAATTTCCCGCCGTATACCGCAGCGGCGAGCCCAAGCAACTTTGCGCCGGTAAAGCTTCCCTGACCTCCTCTGCCATGCCATCTGATTTCTATCATGTCATCCCTCCGTTTAAAATACATCTGATATATCAGTAGTATATCATGAAACACCGATATAATATATCTATTTGTTGTTTGAATCGCTTGTTATTTTACGTATGGATATGAATTAGTTTAAAAGTTGTAAAGACATCTCCAAAAGTGCTATCATGGAATATTCTCAACGGGAGGACTATATGAGGAATAATATTATTTTGTTCATTTCGTTGCTGGTTATTTTGCTAACCATAGTTTCCTGTCAGTTTGATGAATACAGATATATGCCGCCTTCTATAAAAGATCTGCATCCTGTAAGCGGAAGCATGGATATTCCGGAGAATTCATCTATTTCCTTCATCATAAAAACATATACATCCCAGAATGTAACCGTTTCTCTGTATATTTCAGAGACTCCGTCTTTTTTAAATTGTCTGCCTGTCATATTGAAAACAAACAGCTATATCCCGTCCGGTGGTTGGAAACCCGGAGTTTTGTATTACTGGAAACTTAAAATATTCGATGGTGTGGAAGATTACATAAGCGATACTTTTACGTTCAAAGTCAGAAATGATGAAATTGTCAAAATTACTTTAACATCGCCACTCCAAAACCAGTCGGATGTAGATACGGAAAGTCCTCTTAAATGGGAAGTATCTACTTCGATACAGGCCCCCCCCGGTTTTCTGGTGTATTATTCGAAAACGCTCGAATCTCTGAATTCGGTCAATCCGGTAATCACGTATGAGAAAAGTTTCATTCCCTCATCCGGTTGGGAAACGCAGGAAAGGTATTACTGGAAAATCAAATGTTTTTTCGGTGCGATTGAGAATGTGCTGGCGGAATCCGAGACCAGATCGTTTGATACCGTTGCCAAATCTCCATCAGATCCTTCAATAAATCTGCTTTCCCCCGAAAATAAATCGGATGGTATTCCGGTGAATTCCATGCTGTCTTGGGAAGCGACCGTCACAAATTTAACGGAGCAATATTCTTTAAGAGATGTTGATTTTGCATACGATGTTTTTTATTCGACATCCGTCGAAGGACTGGATATTGTAGAGCCTATACACACGGATAAGACGTATTATATTCCGAATACCGGCTGGAATTATGGAACCGAGTATTTCTGGAAGATAAAAGTATATCTGGGACAAAAAAAATCCGTTTCGGCGATTTACTCTTTCGAAACGGAACCTAAGCCGGTAATGAGTCCGGAATTATCACTGCGTTCTCCGGGAAACGGAGAAACAAACGTGAATATCGATTCTCCGTTGACATTCGCAGCAACCGGATCGTATTTGAACACTTCACCTCTTTTTTTCAGAATTTACATATCAGATTCGATCGAGGGATTGGATTCTGCAATTCCTTTCATAACTCAAAAAAAATATTTCTTTTTTCCCGGACTCTGGGAATCGGCGAAAAGATACTACTGGAAGGTTGAAGCCGTACAGGGGGAGTTTTTCACGGTAAGAGGCCCGTGGTATTTTGAAACCAAAAATATTCCCATAGGTAATGTCAAAGTCAATCTGCTGAGCCCACAATACGATGGAGAAAATATCCCCACAGACGAATATTTGATTTGGGCAGCCACTCCATCGACAAATGATTCCGTACTCAACTATGAAGTGTATATTTCCGACGATCCTGAAAATATAGATAATGTTGAACCCATAATAACAGATGAAAAAGAATATCTCCCCGTATCGGGATGGATTCCGGACAGCGTATATTACTGGAAAGTCAATGCGAGCGACCAGTATTCTTCGGCCGAAACATCGATATGGAGATTTCATACCGCGAAAAGCACACCCGGATACCCGTCGATAACGCTTGTTTTGCCGGAAAACCATGCGGGCGGTACGGACACGTACGGGAAGCTTACATGGGAAGCACAGGCTGGAATTACCGGAGATGAGCTGATTTTCTACGTGTACATTGCAAACTCGATGACTGAACTGGACAAAGCTGATCCTGTGATAACCGATGAAACGGAATACATTCCGGAAGGCGGGTGGAAAAATTCCGCCAAATATTACTGGAAAGTGGTGGTGCACGAAAACGGCAAGACAGTTTCAAGTGAGGTCAGGGACTTCACGACAAAAGACATCGACCCCGGATACCCGTCGATAACACTAGTCTCACCCGAGAACCATACGTCGGAAATGGAGACGAATGAGAAGCTTACATGGGAAGCACAGGCTGGAATTGCCGGAGATGAGCTGATTTTCTACGTGTACATTGCAAACTCGATGACTGAACTGGACAAAACCGATCCTGTGATAACTGATAAAACGGAATACATTCCGGAAGGCGGGTGGAAAAATTCCGCCAAATATTACTGGAAAGTGGTGGTGCACGAAAACGGCAAGACAGTTTCAAGTGAGGTCAGGGACTTCACGACAAAAGACATCGACCCCGGATACCCGTCGATAACACTAGTCTCACCCGAGAACCATACGTCGGAAATGGAGACGAATGAGAAGCTTACATGGGAAGCACAGGCTGGAATTGCCGGAGATGAGCTGATTTTCTACGTGTACATTGCAAACTCGATGACTGAACTGGACAAAGCTGATCCTGTGATAACCGATGAAACGGAATACATTCCGGAAGGCGGGTGGAAAAATTCCGCCAAATATTACTGGAAAGTGGTGGTGCACGAAAACGGCAAGACAGTTTCAAGTGAGGTCAGGGACTTCACGACAAAAGACATCGACCCCGGATACCCGTCGATAACACTAGTCTCACCCGAGAACCATACGTCGGAAATGGAGACGAATGAGAAGCTTACATGGGAAGCACAGGCTGGAATTGCCGGAGATGAGCTGATTTTCTACGTGTACATTGCAAACTCGATGACTGAACTGGACAAAACCGATCCTGTGATAACTGATAAAACGGAATACATTCCGGAAGGCGGGTGGAAAAATTCCGCCAAATATTACTGGAAAGTGGTGGTGCACGAAAACGGCAAGACAGTTTCAAGTGAGGTCAGGGACTTCACGACAAAAGACATCGACCCCGGATATCCGGAAATCTCGCTGGTTTTCCCGTCCGATGATTCGGTAAACGTGAGAATAGATAGCACGTTTACTTGGAATGCGACACCGGCGGATACGGGAGATACCGAATTGAAATATGAATTTTATCTGTACGAATCCGGAATTAATGTACCGGTTATAACCACAGTATCGGAAAAAAAGTGCAAACCCTATAAGAATCTCGAAGAAAACAGGGAATACTCGTGGAAAGTCAGAGCGATTCAGGGAAGTGTTTTCTCTGAAAGTACGATTTGGAACTTTAAAACCGGTTCCGGTCTGGATTTTGAAGTTAAAATAAACAGTCCGTCGAACGGTTCTGTAAATGTGGGGTTGACGGAGAATCTTACGTGGAATGCCACGAAGAGTTCTTTGGTCGAAGCCGAGCCATTTTTTCTGGTTTACATTTCAGACAATCCCGAACATCTGGATTATGTGATTCCGATAAATACCAACGACAAATACCTGGAACCTCTTAACGGCAAATGGAATGGGAACACGACATATTACTGGAAACTCGAAGGACACAACGGAATATACATCTCGTTTGACGGTCCTGCATCTTTTACAACCTGTGCGGAAATAAATCCGGTTCCGCGAATTAAAGTTTTAAATCCTTCTCCCGGAGAGGAAAATGTGGAATTGTTCGATAAACTTCGATGGGATTTGGTTTCGGAAGAAATACCAGGCAATTTGGAAGCCAGGAGCAGTGACATTTTCAACATTTTCATTTCCAAATCCGAAGCTGGCCTGTACATAACGGCACCGGCCACCACACTCATCGATAAATTCGAATACATACCGTCCGCAGGATGGGAGAAATCTGAGGAATATTTTTACCGCATAAAACTGTCATCAAATCCGGAAACCGAAGACGCCACCGGTTCTTTCAAAACCCGATCGGGTATTTACGAACTGCCGCAAATTGTGTTAATTTCACCGGTCAACGGTGCCACCGACACTTCACTGGATTGTGCGCTTCAGTGGGAAGCTACCGAATCGTATTGCAGGGCTTCCGGGCATCTCGAATATACCGTAATGGTTGCCGACAGTGTTTCTGATCTCAATAACGCATCGCTGACGGTTTTTGCCACTACAAATGTAACCCAATATATGTCTTCGACCTTATGGGCTCCTTATTCGAATTATGTCTGGGAAGTCGAAGCGAGGTATTTCGTGGATGGAATCGTCCAGGCATCCGATACGGCAGGTCCTTTCACTTTCAACACCACAGGTTTGGCTCCATCTGAAATCAGTGCCAACCCAAAATATCCTTCGGACGGGCAAACTGACGTTTCTGTCTACCCCGAACTCGACTGGAGCATAGTTCCGGACTCCACAACTTCCACACCCACTTATTACGAAGTTTATATAGGTGAAACTTCAAATCCAGATATTCTGGCGGCAACTACGACATTCACGTCTTACGCTCCGTCGGCGCTGAGTACGGGCACTACTTATTATTGGGCAGTTCGCGGGGTAAATCAATCCGGGCAGAGCGTATCGCCGATTTGGTCATTCACGACGCAGAACCGGAAAAATTCATATACCACAGCTTTGGATATACACGGTGATAGAGTGTTTGCGGCCCAGGGGGAAAGGGGACTTGCGATATACGATGTGCCTTCCGTGGCTACGGCGGCACTTTTGGAGAGAAACGTCATTGACCTTGATTACCCCGTATACGGAGTCACTTATTCGGATCAGAAACTGATAGCCGATTTGGGGGAAGCCGGAGTGAAAATAATAGACATAACGGATATTTTAAACCCGGTAACACTTTCGGAATTCGATACCGCAGGATTTGCAATACAGACAATACGAAAGGATGATTATTTATTCACAGCCGATGGGTTCAACGGTATAATAACCGACATCTCGAATATCGGTTCGCCGTCTTTCGTAAATTACGTAGACCCATCACATGAAGCTTCGGGGAGCGTTATGGACCTGCATAATGACGGAAATATCTTATTCGCCGCCGATGGTGAAACCGGAGTGACCGTATTCGATATCACCGATATCGAATCTCCGGTCGTGAAATCCAATATCGATTTATACGCGTCGACCAATGTGGATACGCTCGGTGTTTCTTATAAAAATGGCTATGTCTACTGTGTGAGTGCTTCACATAATGAAGACGATACCGTGACTGACGACGGTAAATACGGATTGAGTGTAATAGACTTATCGAATCCGGGTTCTCCGTCACTTACCGCAACTTTAACCACATCGGGATTCGCCAGGGACATATTCATTCTCGGTGATTATGTGTACGTTGCGGATGGAAAGAAAGGATTTGCGATAATAGATATATCTCTACCCGCAGCGCCGGTTTTGATTTCGGAAACCGACAATTCTCCGGATAACCTGTACGAATTCAACGGTATCAGGGTGCAGAATGATAAAGTGTTCATAGCGGCTGGTGACGGCGGAATAATAGTTTTTGACATAAGCGACAAATCAAATCCATATAAAATACATTGAGTCGGGAGGAATGAACATGAAAAAGAAAAGCATATTGTTGCCGGTTTTAATTGTGGCCATAATTCTGCTGTCATTTACAGGTTGTATGAACAACCCGGTTATTCCATTTTTAATCGAAATGATTCAGGTACAGGGAATACAGATAACACAACCTCAAGGTGAGGTTATCGTAGTCGGAATTGGAAACACCGACATAGAATTCAAGGTGAAAGTCAACGATGCTTACGCCGCTTCCTCTTCGATCAAAGTATGGGCGGGAATTCAAGATCCGATTCAGGTTGTCGCAGAAATTTCAGATCTTTCCAATCCGGCGTTCTGGCAAAATGTGGATCCCGGAGAATATTCGGTCAGACTGCAGATAATAGGTCCCGATTCCAATGAAGCAAATTATTATTTCGTGGTGAGGATTGAAAGGCAACTGTCTTTGAAAAAACTTCTCGTGGACGATAAAATTGTTCCGGCAGATTCCGTCGAAATCGAAATCGATCCGGGAGAGACTGTGGTGTTTGCCGAATACAACGATCCGAATTCCGATGTCGATGTGTTCATAAACTCTCAAAAGTACACCAATCCGTGTACCTTTACGGCTCTACCCAAGGAAACGTATGTGATGAGATTGCATTCACAGAATTCTAATGAAGCAACCGAGAATACGTACACGATAAAAGTCCGCTCTTCCGGTCTCAGTATAGTGGATATCCTGGTTGACGGAATATTCGTTTCGAAAGATTCGGACAATGTCGATATAAACGAAGGAATTACGAATGTTTTCGCGGAAGCAAACGACGATACAGCCGTTATAGAATTCGAATTGAACGGTATTCAGCTTGACACTCCCAGAGGTGGGGAAATGCAGTTTACTGCCGAATCCGGCAAAAAATACACACTTAAAATCAAGGCCACAAAAGATATCACGATTGTGGAAAGAACCGTTCAGATAAACGTCCTGCAGGGTATTTCAGCGAGAGTGAGCAACGATTCCATAGTCAAGGTCAGTGAAAATAAGTCCAATCCTGAAACACTCAATTTCATAATAAATTCCGAAAACGTGGATTTTGTCGAAGCCTGGCTTGAGTTTCCGGTGGGACATCCTAATTACGGCCCGAACATGAAAAGAATAGGTGTGGCCGATGTTTCGCAAACAAATGAGGCGGTTTTCCCGCTGAATCCTTTCGATGCACAATTCATGTCCGGTGTTCCCGGAAAATACATTCTGTGGGCGAAAACTGTAGAAGATCAGACTTTCCATGCTTCTTCCACTGTGAATTTCTACTCTGCTGACCTTACACTCGGACTCGAAGATGTGGGATTTCCCGACAACGAGATTTACACAACCGAGGAATACCACAGATTTATAGTAAGCGGCTCGCTTTTCCCGGGTAAGAAAGCCCGTTCGGCATCGTGGGAACTTACATTAACCGATCCTGACGGAAACAATGTCGATCCCGTACCTTTTACACACTCGGTTACGAGTGGTGATATCAGTTCCGAAAAAGAGGGAACTCTGACTACTTACATTCCGGAACAAAATGAATATCCGCTGTTCAGGCTTTCGGAAAATGGTCTGTACACTGCCGTACTTTCGGCGGATTGTGAATTCGGACCTGCTGAATATAATAGGAGTACCGAAATTCTGATACATTACTCGGGGCAGGATCCTCTGAAAATAGACAACCTTCTGGTCAACGGCATCGAAATAGAAGAAGGTATGGAAGTATTGGAAATAAAACCCGGAAATACCGAGATATTCGCGGACACGAATTATTCAGATTCTGAGATTTCGATAGAAGTTTCGAATTATGTGGAAAATTTAAGTGAAAGAACAGCATCAACTTATAAGAAATTCGATGCCCTGATAGGAAATAAATACGAAATAACGGTAACCGCGACCAAGAATTCTCAGGTGACAAGCAGGAAAGTCATATTGGATGCGAAAAACGGTATAAGTATGAATCTGAATAAAGATTTCTCAATCATAGTGGATGAATCCGGAAAAGTTACGTACCCCGAAAAGATGACATTATCACTTTATTCCGCAAACGCCGGAACGGTACAGGTTTATCTTAAATTGCCGCAAGGACATCCAAAAGGCCAGGGAATGGTTGGCCCGGTTTACGAATACCTTTTCACGAACGATTCCGGTTACGCGACTTTCAACATAGATTTATTCGACACGAATTACATAGATGGTCATGAAGGGCTGTATGAATATTATGCAAAGCCTTTGAATGCGGATTTTGCCGCTTCAGATACCTTAGGTGTGATGACGGCGAAAATCAATGCCGGAATAACCGATTCTGCATATGTCGAATCCACCGCAAGAGGTACCGAAACCTACCATCAGTTCACCATTAACGGTTCGGTGTTTCCGGGACTTCTGACCGAATCCACATCGTGGAAGGTAAAAGTGCTGGATCCGCTCGGGAATCACGTACAGTTTCTGCCATTTTCGGGCCCGACAAATGGCGATGTCGATGAAACAGTTCAGGGAACCCTTACAACATATGTAAAAAAAGATACGAAAACGGGATTGCTCAAGTTGACCGAAAGCGGAACATACACAGCAATACTTACCGTCAACGGTTCCTTTGACGACGATACCTATGCCGAAGCCACGGCACAGAGGCAATTCTTCTACGAATCGGCTCCCGACCTTTCATTTGAGGATATTTTCGTCAGCGGAACGCTTCTTAAGGAAACGGATCAGGGAACGGAATTAACTTTTAATCCGGGAAAAGTGAGTATTTACGCTGCTGCGAATTACAACGACGCAGAAATAATCATGAAACTGGACGAAGAAGAACTTACCGCTTCCACCCGCGGAAAGATGTTTGAATTTGAAGCCATAGCCGGAAAAAAATACAAAGTCACGCTGACAGCTTCAAAGGGTGTTACCAAAAGAAATTTCGAGTTTTTCATTAAGATTCCGAGAAAGATATCTATGACTTTCAACAGCAATAAAGTTGTTATTCTCGGAGATCCGAAAACTCAGCCCGAAGAAGTGGCTCTTTCCATGTATTCTCTGGATAATCCGAATCAAATCGTCGAAATCTGGATATTGCCTCCGGCGGACAATCCGAATTTCGCACAGGGAAGGAAGAAATATTTCGAAACATCACTCAACGATACCGGCAACGCAACATTGAGTCTTGATCTCTACGAAAATCCGTTTGCAGGTGTCGAAGGCGAATACTCCTTCTACCTTAGAATTGCGGGACAGACGGAATTCCAGTCTTCATCAAAACTGAACCTGTATCTGCCATGGGCCACAGCCGTCATAACCGATGAATCCGGAAACGGTGACACTGAATATTCAAGCAGTGCATACCACAGATTTAAAATTGACGCAGCGGTTTTCCCCGGGACACTTGCCAAAGATTGTGACTGGAGAGTCGAAATCGCTGGTGCAAACGGAGGCCAGGCTGAAACGGTTCCTCTCGGCGGTGGTTCGATGTCCGGAAAAATAGATGTCACAACCGAGGGGACACTGACGCTTAAAACTGCCGGTAATCTGGAAAGTGCGCTACTGAGGCTTTCTCAAACGGACACCTACACCGCCACACTCACCGTCGAGGGAATTTACAACGAAAATGACGAGTATTCGGTAACCGACACCATAAAGATATATTATGAAAACGAACCGCCCGAAGCGACTTTGACAGTTTTGAATCCGTTGAACGGTGTGGTGAATTCTAAAAACGAACTGATTCTTTTAGTGGAAGCTTTTGACCAGCTGGCATTGGGTGATATATCCTGCGCTGTGGAAAACGGTTTGAAAGAATCGGAAGAGAGTTATCTCTCACCCGATTCCACAACGTACCGCGCCACTGTCACCTATTCGTTCGAAAATATTGACGGTGCTACTTCCAGTATTGATATCAAGGTATTTGACAGAGCCGGATTCGAGAAAGATATACATGCAGAGTTGTTTGTTGATGTTGTCGCACCGAGGATATCACAGGCCGCGGGATCGATTTTGTTTATTAATTCATCTCCACTTGCCACCGAAACGGACTTTATAACCGATTTTTCAATAAAAGAGGCAACGATTGTCGTTGCCGATGCGGATGGACTTCTCGAATCTTATGAAACGGACATTTCAGTTACCGATATTTCGCATTACACGGCAAACGCTACTTTCACCGCAAAAGCGGGCGTTTCGGAGGGGAATGTCATCAAAACCGTCATCGCCACCGATACCGCCGACAATTGCACCGAGAGGGTTTTTCTGCTCAAAGTGGATACGAAAGGACCGGAACCCATTACTCCGATAACGGGTATGATCGTTTTCGGCGCGGGAGCGGATTATATTCAACTGCCATTCCACGAACAAATAATGCAGGATACGCTTGTAGCCACACTTACGATAGGTACTTTGAAATACTCGATAGATAATTCCGAAACCGTGTACATACCGGGATTCCCGTATATTTACAAAACATATTACAACTGTGATCTGACTACGAATCCGCAGCCCACCATAGATATATTCGTGAAGGACATGTATTCGAATTCGAGTTACAGAACCAATTTACCGGTAACGGTACAGACAAATTCGTCACCGGAAAAATAGCAGGTGGAAAAATCAAAAGAATGACTGGAGAATCCGATGTTTAAAAAATTCGTGCTGACATTGACAATAACAATCTCATGTTTGTTTTTTACTTCGTGTTTTCGGATGCCTGTTGAAAACAATGGAGAAAAGCCGGAAATAACATCAAAATATACCGTTGAAGATTTGAAAAACGGAGCCTTTAAAGGCGGCGGAATGATTTATTCTCCGGAATCTCAGGATATCAACCAGCTTTTAGAGGGCATGGAGATTCCTTTCAGGTTGAGTTCGATTCCCGCAAATGCACGGAGCACGAGAAGCGAGTACGAGGAAGATATCAAATACGGATACTTAACGGTAGAGAAAATCATCGAAAATCAGGTTTTCATAAATTTTGTATTGCTGTACGAAAATGGAAAGGTCTTTTCGCATGGTGAAAATCTGCCGCTTGGTTATGACACGGGAATAGACTTCAACTCCGACGGAATAGAAGACGTGTTTTTCGATTCATATTCCATCTATACGGAAAAGTCGAGTGCTTTGACGGAAGCTTATGAATCTTTTGAACGTGATTCCGAAGATGATGTGTTTAAAAGTTCGATTCTGAAATTTTCCGATCCCAGACAGAACGGAAACGGCTGTACTTTCAGATTGTCCGAAAGCAACTATGAAGGCAATTCCTATCCGTCGGGAATACTGAATATAAACCCAAACGGTGCTTTGGTGGTAACCAGTCTGAATTTCACACCCTGTCTGGATTTCATTCCGTCGGCGACTTCTGTGGCTTTCTTGAATCATGATATGCCCGAATTGCAGAAAGGCGATTTTATAATAGATATTCAAAACGAACGTTTCAGGAAGATAACGGAAGAACCCAGATATATCGGTGATATGGTGATATTCGAGTCGACGGATACCACTATCGACGAAGCTTTCATAACATTCGACCTTTTTTACGAAAAACCCGTAACCGTTTTCATGGATGCGAGGGAAGCTGCCGCACAGCGCCTGAGTTGGTCACATGACTTTAAAAAAACATTGTGGACAAAAGAAGCGACCACCGAACACGGAACACTTACCCAAACACTTGAAGCCACGGGAGATATAGCCGTCAACGTGACGCTGCACGCGAGCTTTCACGCGGGAATAAAATGGCATTGGTGGCCACCGCATCCGTCGATCTCACTGAGCTGCAACGTCGGCATAGATTTTGACTTTGACCATCACTTCTTCCTCGATTACAAGGCGGTATACGAGTATTTCAGAAAATGGGAAGACACGATTTTCGATGAAACAAAAACCATCATAGTGGAAGGGGTACCGATAAATCTCCGCGCTTCCGGAACCGTAGGACTGGACCTTACAGCGAATGCCGTCGCGGAAATATGGACGGGATACAGGTTGCACGGTGGCTTGTCCGCCGGCGTGGGTTACAAACTCGGCGACGGGTTCAGCCACGATTTCAGCCATACGCTTAGTTTTGACAGATATGGCCCCGAAGCGAAAGCGAAGGGAACAATAGACCTGAAACCATATTTCGATTTGAAACTCGCGCTGGGGGTTGCATACGTCGCTTGGGTGGAAAGCGACACCATACCCTATCTCGAAGGTGTGGTGGAGGGAAACGCAGGGATTTTTCTCGATGACGATTACAGGGTGACTCCGCAGGATATGTGGATTGATTTCAACGTTTACGGCGGCCTGGAACAGGATATAACATTGAGGCTTGGATATAAATGGATAAGCATACACAAATCATTCACGCTTTATAACCACAAATGGCCTATCTGGGATATAGAATTCAAATGGCCGAGGGCTCCGGAGAATTTCAATCTGACACCCGATTATAAAAAAGCCTATTTAAGCTGGCGCGATATGTCAAAAGTCGAAACGGGGTACAAAATATACAAAAAGAAATATCCCGAAACGGATTTCCATGTGCTGGATACTACCGGTGCGAACATCGAAAGCTACACCTTCAACGGAAATGAGGATGCCACGTTCCAGGTTAAGGCATATTACCATGTTAAGCATCTCAACTTCGACATGTATCAGATACTCGCCCCCGAATCCAAAATTCTGATAGCGTGTCCCGAATTGATGACGGGTATACCCACAAACGGCAATCCGTTTTTGATATGGAAAGATATCTCGATAAGGAATACCGGTTATGAAGTGGATATCGAAAAAGACGGGGAATTCGATTTTGAACCCGTTACAACTGAGTTGAGCGGTGATGCCACATCTTTGCTTTATATCATGCCCGAGAACATGGATTCGCAGTTCAAGTCGAGGGCGTATTATATCCCGGAAGGAAAGACCGTTGCAGATGCCGTATATTCGGCATGGAGCAACGTGTATCAATGGCTTGCCATACCATCAGGCCTCGCCGGATTCCCGTACGATGATGGGGAGATACTCCTTAAATGGAACAATAATTCCCATAAAAGCCAGGGATACGAACTGTGGTATCAGAAATATGCCGAGCCTTCCATAACGGTTACACTCACCGATCCGTCGACAAAATCCCACGTAATGGAAAAAATCGATTCGGTAAGCTGGGATATGTACGATGTGCTGTTTAAAATCCGTAATTACGTATACGATACCACTCTTGCCACCAACACATATTCCGGATGGAGCAACTCTTTTCAATGGGTTGCCGCCCCATCCGAATTCAGAATCGAAAGGGTTTTCGACAACAACATTCTGTACTGGCGGGACAATTCACATGTCGAAACCGGTTACGAGATATGGAAGCAGCTCGATTCCGGACATTCCTACAAAACCGGAATCACTTCGGAAAACATTGAAAAATATCTGGACAAACCTGGACCTGAATTCGGAAGCGACGAATTCGCGTATAAGATACGCGCGTACAAGGATGAAGACAACGTTGCCGGGTATTCTGACTGGAGCGGAATGGTAATTCACAATTTCAGGGATCCTTCAAACTTAACTGCAGAACTGACAGGAACGGAGGATAAAATCGATATAAGCTGGCAAATCAATTCGAATTTCGCCAACAAGACTTTTGTCTACACCAGAAAAAACGGTACGGGTGATTTTATACTGTACGGGGAAATCGGTGAAGGAATAAGCCACACGACTGTGGACAACGATACAAAAGAAAACATAGAAATAACCGTGAAATCCGTGTTCGTCGATAAAAATGGAAACACGCAGCTTTCGGGGTATTCAAATATCGTGAATGTGGAATATCCTTAGCGTACGGAGCATCCGGCATGGGATTTCAGTTTTTATTTTTTCCGGAGAAAACCGGCTAACGGAAAACGGAAATGGACTCTTTTCCCGGTGAATTTCCGGGAATTCACAATACCGAATAAAACCGCATTTTCGCTTTCAGGTGAATTTTCGTTCATACGTGCGGCCGCCATGGGGATGGTGTATTTCTCCACAGTGGCGTAGTCGATTCCCGAAATCCTCGTAAATTCTTTGATGTATCTCCTGTAAAAATTATTTCTTATCAGTCTGATGAGCAGCTTCTTCAGAATGCCGCAGTCGGAAGGAACTCCTCCGGTGCGCAGCAACAGTCCGGTTCTTGCCGCGTCCAGTTCCGGAATGCCTTTGCAGGCGTTCATCCAGTCTATTATATAAAACTTGTCGCGGGAATATATGATGTTGCCCGGATGAAAATCCCCGTGGCATAAATGATGGGAATCGGGTATTTCTGATACGGTTTTGAGCAATTCGGTTTTTTCGCTGTCGCAAAATATGCCGACTTTTGATATGTTTTCGGCCAATATCGATTTGAACGACGGCAGCGATTCGCAATAAGCTTTACACACATCGTATTGCAGCACCGCCATTTCGCGCGCCAGATGTGAAGAGCGCCACGGTTTGCCGGAAATCATGTCCAGCATGGAAGGACCGGACACGTACTCGAATACTATTCCGTGCCTGTCATTCATTTCGGTGATTTCAAAGGCTTGTGGTACGGGCAGGCCCTTTTCATGAAGAATTCTGCTAGTTTCATATTCCCGTTTCACCGAATCATACGGGTATCCGCTTATGAAAAGCTTAAGCACCTTATCTTTTTCGACCAGGAAAACCTCGGCGGTTCTGCCTTCTGCGATTTTTTTCATGGATTGAAATCCTTTCAAATATAAATTCAGATAAAAAGGAGCCTGCCTCCCTGGTAAATCAAAGGGGGAGACTACCTCCCCAGTAAATCAAAGGGGAGATTCGCTCTCCCCCTGTATAATACGCGCAAATGATTGAAAATCAAGGAGTGAATATGAATTTCTTTTTGGGATTCGTGAATTTGTGGGAATTCAAAGATTCTTCATAACAAATATTGATCAAAGTTGGAGAATCAATGTTTGATTTATTATGAGTATAAAATCCGGAAAATTCAGGTATAGAATCTTTCGATATATCCGATACTTCATTTATTCTGAATTTTAAAAATTCATATTTTTTATTATCAATACCCATTACAAATCTTGGTGTCGAAGTAGAATAATTTTCACCTTTTTTTATCCATGCGGTTTTATCTGTAAATCCGACTAAAACACCATTTATATTAATTTGAGCATTATCAGATATTATTGATGGGGTAATAGATACAACGGTTTTAAAGAACTTCTCAATATCAATGTTCACATAAACAGCATCATTTTCAACGTTTATTAAAAACTCATTGTTTAAGGGTGTAATACCATCGATTTTTTTTAGTTTCACTCTAAGATTACTTCCTGAGACGCCATTATCAGGGAAATGGTAAAATTCCTGAGAAGGTATAGAAGGTTCGCTGTTAATCTCAATCCCTTCCGGAATGACTAAATTTAATTCTATATTTGACGGAACCTCAATAAAACTTCCACTGATAAGATTTGAAGAATAATCTGAATTTAAAAAGCTGTATACCGCTTTCAATTCATAATCATCAAATTCCTCACCAAAACTGTCAACAGCAGTTAAGTAAATTTTTATTGGTTCGGCGTAAATCGCTTTTATCAGCACAGGAGTACTAATATTATTTATAGTATAAATATTCTCGGGGTGTATTTGTGGAAAATCTGACTGTGGAGTGTAAATTTCAAATTCTTTGAAATAGTATGTTTTATTATCATCTGATACAGTAGCCGGAGCGCTGAAACTACAACTGCTGTTTTTTTCATGCCAGCTGAAAATATCCCCATCATTCCAGGTAAAGTTCTCTGAATTACCTTCTCGCTTAATCGATAAATTGTTAATTCCGTTCGATGCTGTGGTTTCTATTTTATACATTTCTTTCAAACCGAAATATATGTTTATATCATTTTGTGAAGCACTGAAATCAATTGTGTTTATATTTTCATCTTCAAAATTTGTTCCATTAAAAATCCCTTTGTACTCTTGCCTGTAATCATATTCGGTAACGAGATTAAAGTTATCGAATAATTGAATTTTATCGAAAGAAATCTCTAAATTTACAGTGGGAGAAACATCCACCTCATTACCCGAACTGATTATTTTTATTGGTACCGAAACACCGTCTTCTTTTACAGACATTTCAAATCCATCAATATATTCTCCGGATGATTTGTAATTCGTGGCGTATATTGCAATTGATCTTGAAGTTAAATAATAGGCGATTATCTTCTTTGGTTCATTTATGCTTTGAATAGTATATTCCATATTATCATTTACTTCAATACAGTTTGTATAAGAAACATAAATACCGTTTATTTCAAAACCATTGAAATAATAGTCATTACCATCTTTGTTAACTATTTTTGGAGCAGAGATATTGTAATTGCTTCCGTTTTCCTGCCATGATTCATTTTTATTAATTACATCTGTAAGGTTTTCCGGCATTGTATATGAATATAATTTAAACATTCTCTTTACATTTATATCAAGGGCTATGTCAGAGCTGTCTGAATTAAGCGGGAACTTGAAGCCGCAATCATTATTTCCAGACCATCTTCCGTCATCGAAAATAATTCTTAAGTCTTTTCCGGGTATTTCGCTTACCGTTTCGAACTCTTGAGTAATTGTATTTGTTTTGCCTGGGTTATCCGTATTTATATAAAACATGAGGTTTATCGCAGAAGATACTTGTTCTTTGTTTCCTGAGCTTATCAATTCAGTCAGCATAATCTCTTCATCTTTATTCCATGGATTCGTGTGATTTGAATGGCATTCTATAGAATAACCATCTAATTTTGAGCCGTCAAAAACATCGTATGTGTTTATTTCTACGAACCTTTTATTCGAATCCATTTTTGTATATATTACCAATATGTCTTTAGGTTTTCTGATATTCTTTAATTCCAAATATTCGTAATTATCATCACTGTAATTCCTTTTATCATTATCTTCATTTTGATAATACTCGAATTTATCGAAATAATAAATTTCTCCGGATTCAAATATTATTTTTGGTGCTTTAAAAGTTAAATCAACGCAATTGTTGAACCATCCATTCTCAATGTCCGAATAGCAATATCCAAATGTTCCGGTTCTATTATCAGCGGTATTGTAACGATCTTTTTCAATAATAATCTCTAATTCCTCATTCAAAACATTGCTGTTTTTGTCAATCACGGTTGTCGATATTTTATTCTGAATGTAAGAGAAAAATATATAGTCGAAATTTGCGTAGTCTTTATAATAAACCTTTGCCGTTAAATCAACGTCACCGAAAATAATATCTTTTTCCTTTTTTCCATCGTATCCTCTTGTTCTTATTCTATAATTTCCAGCTTCGGGGAAATCAAGTATCAATAAAAACGGGGAATATTCTATTCCTTTGTTTGTTCCGTAATTATGCCACCGCCAAAATAAAAGCCAGTTTTTTCGGTATTTATCTACAGTTTCACGATCTTCCGGATCTTTGGAATACAAATCGAGATTTCCGAAAGTGCTTTGCCTGCCTTGTGTTATTATTCTTACTCTTTCGCAGCCTGTAGGTACATTAACATTAAACGTTGATTCTTCAAAGAGAGAGCCTGCATCTTTTTTATATGACCAGCCGGTTCCTGAATACAAATGCTGATCCAATAAGGTATATGAATACATGGGATTAAACCATGGGAATGGTGGCAACAATGACCAGAATACCTGAAACGTATTCCAAAAAACATCAAAAATATCGAATACTTCCGTATATTCTTTTTGGTACATTTCTCTTCCGGGCCATTTAGCGAATAAGTATCTCGTTTTACCGTCATTTGAATAGACGTATCCGTTTTCATCCTGATTTTCTTGATTATCAGCTATTTTCAAAGAAACTCTTCTGAGAAAAGGAACATCGATTTTATCTATCGTGTAATGACCGTTATAAATATCATTTGAAATCAGAGTTGTGTTGTGTACCCTGTTTCTCCACATATTCAATTCCAGATTAACTTCCATTCCTCCAACTTCATTGCCAAACGGATCTTTACCTTTCACCATTATCGATGAAGGCCCAAATATTGTAGAAAATTCTATCGAAAAAAAAGAAAAAAGAAAAATAATGGCTAATAAAATTCCCTTTCTCATGCTTTCCCTCCTAATATATTCCTTCGGAAATTATAACCATAAGACCCTGTTCGGAAATGTCTCCTGCTTCCAAAAAAGATGCCGTCGGATATTGTTTTATATCGATCGCGAGTGTCGGTGTCGGTTCCATTTCGAGAAAAAGTGTAGTGGAATTGAACGTGTAGGATATTTCGGTATCACCCATGTTGAAATCCAGAAGAGTCGAAGTGCAGACCATACCGGGTTTCATCACCAATTCCGTGGATACTTTCGTCCATATGTTTGCCGCGGAAATCAGCACCGTTTTCTGAAATTTGTCGGCAGCATAAGTATAAAGCTGTTTTCGCGTGTCACACAGCGAATTTGTCATGTTCACCATTATTACTGCGGTTATTCCAGAGAAGGCCAATAATGCGAGTGCGATCACTATCATAAGTGCGCCATTTCTTCTCGTTCTTTTCTTCAAATAAGATCAACTCCGTATCAAACCTGTTTTGCATCGGTTTGCCATTAGTCGTCGGGTATCCAGAAATCTCTGATTTTGGTTATCTCAAAATAATTTCCGCTTTTGTTGCTGGGTATTTTCACGGTTACCGTGGCGTGTATGCTTTCAAGAGTTGTAGTTGTAGCCAATTTGAAATCCTTCACATTTTCAAGCAAAATTACTGTCGGAGAATAGGTGAATCCGGGTTTCCATGTTTCCATAACTATTTTTCCGGTTTCTTCGCCTTCCGTCCTGTCGAGATAGAACTTGTTTATGAAAATCTGATATCCTTCGTCCGTGAAAGACGGCCTGTCAGATATGGCTTCGAATTTGAGTATATCGCCATCGGTGTTTCTGTCTCTTATCAGAAAACAATAGTTCATACTTGCCGGCGGGGTCGGAGTCACTGTTATGCGAGTTTCCGTACCGACATCGGTTAATGTGGTAGGCGACGGCATGGCTGTTATATTGATTACCGTGGCGGGGTCCGTGCCAGTCATCATATAATCCAACAGCGCTTCGGTGAATAATGCCTTGTAATTTCTATTTTCAAATTTGCTTTTCGACAGCGGAAGAAATACATTCGTCGCCTGATCCGATTCGATCTTTTTCAAAATAAGACTTTCGACTATCGCGGTCTGTACTGTCATACGCGTACCGGAAGCATCTATGGATATCCCGTTGTCAGAATTGATTTCTTTGAATGTATCCATTTTGCTCAGAAAAGTATTCATGGAACCGGACCATTTCAGCGTATCTTCCATTATCCCGAACAACACCTGGAATTTTTCCTGTGATGCGAGCTTTTGATGCACATACTGCTCGGTTTTTATGACGGTGCTTGTCGCCTGGAAAGAAATCGATATGATAAGGAAGAAAATAGACATGACGAGAAGCGTCACGAGTATTTCCGCAAGTGTGTAGCCTTTTTTCCTTCCGTACGGTTTGTTTTTCATATTATCATTCCAATTCCGGTATGCCGTAGTTGAAATTTATATTTCTCCGTAAATCGGATTTCCCGGAGAAAAGGGTTAACGATTCTGAATTTATTACGATATATTTTCCCGAATCTGTTTTTGTTAAATAACCGTTATAGTAAAATAACTCCTTCACTTTGTTATTTTCCGTTTCGTTTTTGTCTATATATATACCTTCAGGAAATTCATATGAAGATAATGTTGAACTAGGTGTGGAATTCAGATTTTGTGCCGACAAAACGTAATTTCCACTCAAGGCTGAAATACTTATGGAAAAATTAATGGGAACCTGCCTTCTGACACTTTCGTATCTGGCTTTTTCGAATATCTTGAGTATGCCGAACGCCGCGGTATCGAGATAAGCGCTTTCAGAACTGTCATTCGTTATTTTAACCCAATTTGCGGTCACGATCGAAAATATCATTATAACTATGGCAAGTGTTATGATCATTTCGAGCATTGTGTATGCGAATCTTCTCTTCAATTGGCAGGCACCACCTTGAAAGTAAGGTTTTCGCCAAAAGACGTACAACTTGAATACAGGCTTATCGTGGCCTGTAAATAATCGAAACCCACCGTTCCGGTAGATGTTCCTGAGATATATGCCTCTGTGGGAACTTTGGATATGTCTATTTTATATGTTACTTCATTTATGGTAAGTGTCGAAATATCCGATACGGTTGATTTGTCGTTCAAAGCTTTTTCAGCCTCGGACAACGCGATATCTATCATGTCCATTTCGCATTGTACTATTTTTGAAAACCTGAAAATCGGAGCAACACTAACTCCCACTATCAATACAGATATGGTCATGATAAGCAAAGCTATCATGGCTTCGATTAACATTGAACCTCTATTTTTTTTCATTTCTCACCTTTTTTTATCCTGTTATGATTATATCATAGGATTTGACGTAAATGTTACTTAGATATTGATTTACATGAAATTAATCAATTTGTTTTCATGAAAATAAAGGATCGAGGGAGAGTGATTCCGAATGGCAAACATGATAAAATGGCAATTCGTGAATTACTCATACATTGGTTTATGTACCTTGAACTTGGCAGGCATATTCTTTAAATGTGAGGAACTCCGTAGCGTATTCAGCTAATACGAACTTTGAATGACAACCGTTTTTATCATTCAAAACCGGATGTCTTCCATTTTCAGGATATAAAATGTATAATCCCGTTTATAGATATGAGTTTCTCTACAGACCATATTCAAAACGACGGAGATGTATAAAATAATATGAAAGTAAAAATGCTCGGGAGAAAATCGGTAAGTCATCTGGTGTTGCGCCTAACAGAAATATTAATCCTGTCTATAATATTTTCTCCCGTGATAAACCTCATTCCCGGAGAAAAAGTAGCGGAACTGGGATCCATATCGTTTGACGTTTCGGATAGAAGTACTATCTTATCAATGTACTTTGCGAATCTTGTAAGCTGCATTAACACGATAATCCTGTTGTTCTGTGTCAGAAAGATATTTAAAAATCTGACCAAAGCAGAAAACATAAAAGACGTCTCGGATAAAAAAAACTACAGGTATGTTTTGATAACCGGGATCAGCATTATGCTTTTCTCATTCATAAAACCCGTCTTCGATTATCTGTCTGCCGAAGAAATTTACAACACACTTCTCTCAGCCGGTGTGAGGACTTCTTTGAATTATACCGCGGATTACGAATTATTCTTTATTGGAATAATAATAGTGCTTATGAGTCTGTTCACAAGGATTGTCGAAAAAGAAACGGCAAAATAAGAGTCAGAATTTTATTCCCCTATTTACGAGAAAATCGATTATTTCGTCTGCGGGTAAAGCTTTGCTGTAATAAAAACCCTGTACGATACTACAACCGTTATTGCTGAGAAATCGCAATTGTTCTTCCGTTTCGACTCCCTCGGCTATGGTTACGAGGTTCAGATTTTTGGCGAGGTCTATTATGGCTTTTATTATGACTTCCGAATCCTTGCCATTCTGAATATCGTTTATAAATGACCTGTCTATTTTAAGTGCGTTTATGGGGAATCTTCTGAGATAACTCAGTGAAGAATATCCCGTACCGAAATCATCTATGGCAAGATGAAATCCGCTTTCTTTTATCTTCATAAGTTTGTTTACGAGTTCATCACCGGAATTCATCAATACGCTTTCCGTTATTTCCAGAGTGATGGAGTCAGCTTTAACCGGAGAATTCATGATAATTTTACCGAGTTTTTCTATCAGCGAAATATCGTTGAACTGTTTCGCCGACAGGTTAACTGACACTCTTCCCGGGAAAAAATCATTTTCATGCCATTTAGTCATCCTATCTATCACTTCTGCGAAAATCCAATTGCCCAGCGATATTATCATGTTCGTTTCTTCGGCTATTGGTATGAACTTGGATGGCGGTATGAAACCGTGTTTAGTATGATTCCAGCGAATCAGTGCCTCCAGGCCCACAAGTCTGTTGTTCGAAATATCTATCTGCGGTTGATAATAAATGAGAAGCTCCTTTTTTTCAATCGCTTTTCTGAGATCCGTTTCAAGATCTATCCTTTCATGCAGATGTATATTCATAGTCGGAGAGTAAAATTCAAAATCATTTTTGCCATCGGTTTTGACTGAATACATGGCTACATCCGCATTTTTAAGCAAAGTTTCCCTGTCAATTCCATCTACCGGGAAAATGGAAACACCTATGCTCGTTGAGAGATACAATTCCTTATTGTCTATTATGAATGGTTTGTTGAAGCATTTTAAAATTCTTTTGGCTATTTTGGCCGCATGGAATTCCGAATTCAGGTTTTCTGCGATTACGGTAAATTCATCTCCCCCGAGTCTGGAAATTATATCGCTTGATTTGAGAACATTTCTCAATCTTTCGGATACCTCTTTAAGAATAATATCCCCTTTCAGGTGTCCGAGACTGTCGTTTATGTTCTTGAACCCGTCAAGATCCAGAAAGAATAATGCGAATTTAAGATTACTTTTCATGTGCTGGTTTATTATCCTGTTCATATTTTCAAGAAAGCTGTACCTGTTTGGCAATCCTGTCAAGGTATCATAATGCGCCAGATTGAAGAGTTCTTTTTCCGTATCTTTCCTTGAGGTTATATCTTTGTTGGTTCCTATGAGCCTTATCGGTTCGCCATTTCTGTCTTTTTCCGTTATCCTGCCTCTGCACAGGCACCAAATCCACTCTTTGCTGCCGTAATGTATTCTGAATTCCGATTCAAAATGGTTGTTTATGCTTTTTTCAATATATTCTGAAAACTCTTTCATCAAAGTGTTGTAATCATCAGGGTGAACAATATCCTTCCAGTGGCAGTTTTTTGAATTGGAGATCCTCGAATCTTCGGGATTTTCATTCGGGTAAAGTATGGTGACCATATTGCTCTTCAGATTCCAGTCCCATATCTGTTCCTGTGAGCCCCACAATGCCAATTCAAGCCTGCTTTCGCTTTTTCTCAGTTCCTGATTCATTTTCAGTAATTCTTTCTCGGATTCGATAATTCTTGAATTCGTATCACGCAATTTGATGAAACTGAATTCGAGTTCTTTTTTTTGCTTCTCTATGATTCTTTGCTGTTTTTTCAGATCTGTTATATCTATAGATACGCCCAAAGACAGTTCTTTCCCCGTAAAAGGTTCGGCAATTGGTACCTTGGAAGTTTGTTGGTATACATAATTGTTATTGTTATCAATATATGATTCCTCAATATTTATAAGCTTTATGTTCTTTTCGATTATTTGTTCATCTTCATGCAGAACTTTTTCAACAAAATCAACCGGAAGATTGCGGTTTAATTCTGAAATGGTCTTACCTATGGCTCCTTCAACACTGACCTTCATCATTTTGGCGGTTTCTTCGTTGAGCATATAGTACTTTCCTTCGATATCTTTTGCGTATACCTTATGGGGAATCAGATCTATTATATTCCTCAGGAATTTCTGATAATCTTTCAGTGAATCGAGCATCGAATTGAATGAATATGCAAGTTCGGAAATCTCGTCATTTTTTTCTATTTCAAGCCGCTGGTCAAAAGATTTATTCACAGAAATGGAATTCGCCTGAAGAATCATCTCCTTAAGCCGGCTGACAACTTCTCTTCTTAAAAACCAGATGAGCGATAAAACCGTCACACAACCTGTAATAACAAGCGATATCAAGAAAAACATGACAGCGGAATTCATTTGCAGGAATAATCCACTCGGAAATTTGATTTCGAGTACCCAGGAATTTGTGTTAAAAACATCTTTTATGACAAGAAACACTGTTCTGTAACTGTTACTTACACCTTTTAAAAAGAAAATATCGTCTTCAAGTTTCTGCGAATCTTTAAGTTCATAAATGGCCGATTCGTATGGAAGAATTTGAATCTTCCTTTTTGAAAGTTTTACGAGATCCTGAAGAGACTGGTCCGAAAACCATTTTGCCATGAGTATGTACCCGTTCGATTCTCCTGTTTTATCCGTATTGCTTATTCTCTGTGAAGCAAACAACAAAGCATCTCCGTTCACATTCAAAAAACCATTTTTGGAACTGTTAACACCTGAGTAAACATTTTCTTTGAAATGATCGAAAAGTTCCTGGGGAACAAATAATTCCTTTTGTGACAGCCTGTCGGCACCACCGGAAAAAATCGAATCCATATACCGGTTGAATATGACAAGATAATCGATGCTGAGTTCGGAATAGGTTTCGGGAGCTATATTCGAATCTATATAGTCTCTGTTTTTATCTCCGACGAATTTGTAAGTATCGTCCCAGAATGCCCAGTCGTTTACCGTTAACTGAAAACGCTCAATCTGATAATTTATAAGTTTTTTTAGGTATTCCGCTTCCTTCTGTGCGAAGCTTTCCTCATACACCTCGTAATTCGGGTATATGGCGTACATGAATATGGAAATTATCAATACTAAAACTATGGTGATAACGGTAAAAAAATAGATCAAATGTTTCTTTATCAAATTCATATCAATCACCAAAAAATAATATATATGTAGTATATCATGAATATTTTAATTAATATAACTCGAATCGATATTTTCATACATAATTTATATTTATTTCGTGCTTCCATTCAAAGTGTTTTTTTACTCGGAGTGCTGGTCTTTTATTTTTCCCTTTGCTGGACTTTCTAGGTTCTTTCCCACAATAATAGAAAACATGAATAAATCATTTCAATAATAACACTTTAGTTTTCAGAGTATCAAAACTACATCTGCCATACATAACCCGCTTGATTGTTTTTAATTTGTTTATCTTTCCTTCCGCAAGTCCGTTACTATAAGGGAGCATAATGGCATTGACCACAGCATTTTTATCTCTTTGAACACCGTTGACAAAACTGGATATTTCATCTGAATCTAATGCTTGTGCCTTCTGTATCCAGGGTTCCAGCAGATTAATAGCCGACGATTTCAGAATATCTTTAAATTCTGAAATTAGTTCAATTATCCCAGCTGCTTTGGGGTAATGTAATTGAAATTGTGTATACATTTCTTGTGTCAATCCTTTTATATCTTTCAACGGTTTGTAGAGTAATTTAATGATATGGTTTCTACTGAGAAAATCATAACTCACAGCCTTATATTGGTTTATGTATGATTCCTGTTTCCGGCGTTTAACTTTTGATATATGCATTCTGATCAGACTTGAAGAGCCCGAATATCCTTTCTGCCTGAGTTGTTCTTCTATTTCTCTGCATTTAAGTCCTTCGCGAAGCAGATGCTCGATTGTCTCATGATAGCCATCTAAAATACTTTTCTTTTTTCTCCCGTACATCTTATGTACGGAATTAAAATCTGGATCCAAATATTTCTTAACCGTTTTCCATTCCAGGTTCAATTCTCTTGAAATTCTCCTCTGTGAAAAGCCATTCTGGTACATTTCTCGAACACATTGAACCATTTCTTCTTTTCGCCTGACTGTATCTTCGTGTCTTTTTTGTGTTTTGCTTTTCAAAGTTTTTTCCCGTTCTGACTGGCTCATCGCAAGAAACTTATTCAGTGTCCTGCTGTTTATGTTCAATTCGTTGCATATTTGAGTTCTTAAAACACCTTTCTCATGCAATTCAACAGCTTTTTCAATTTTTTTCGCTAATGTAACGAGTTCTTTCGTTTTTTCTCTTTTGACTTCTTCTTTTTGTTCCTCTGCTTTCGGGATTCTTATTTTCAATTTCAAGTACTTTTTCAAATACTCACTTCCCATAGTCTGTTATATTTTTGATAAGATGAAAACGATCACCGACTTGTATGATATTCCTGTTGGAATCACTGATTGCTTTGGCATACGTTATTGAACCATCTCTTGATACTATCTGTACATTCGGATATGTTTTCAGCCATTCGCTGACTTCTTCCCTTTTTCTGCTTTCAATCATATCCACGATGGTTCTAGTTTCTATGTCTATCATGATAGTTCCGTATTTTTCCCACTTCTTAATTGCAAAATCATCTATGCATACCATTTTCAGATTTTTCGGGTTATTTTTGATCACTTTTTTTTAAACCATCTGCATATGAAACTTTTTCCGATTTTGATTCCCATTTCACTTAATATACCGGATGCTGTTATTGAACTGGTATGTTTGGCTACCTGCATTATTTTTTCTTCCAGTCGTTTTGTCACCCGTCCTCTTTGACTAATACATCCGAATCTTTCAACAAATGTCTTTTTTTCGCATCCCGAGTTTTCACAAATCAATTTTCTGCTTTCTATTAATACGATTACATTTTTCCCTTGTATAGGTAAATCTTGAAATCGTCTGCTGTACTTTGAATATACTTTATTTGTTTTCTCACCGCAATATGGACAGATTACTTCTTTTCGCTTCGATCTGACTCGTATGATGATTCTTTCTCCTATATATTCATGTGTTATGTATTCAAGTTCTTCGTCCAGTTCTTGCATCGCTTCTTTGAGCATCTTTCTCTCCTGATGTTTGTTTTTTGTGTTTATTTTACCCCTTTTCTATTGAATTGGGAAAGAACCACTTTCTACTTGACAAAAACACACAATAATAGAAAAAATGAATAGATCATTTTAAAAGACAGTGTAAAATAGATTGTGTAAAAACTCATTCAAAAAAACTCAAAAGGAGAGAAAAAGAATGGGAAAATACATACATAAACTGATCTGCTCCCCAAAAACGAGACAAATAAAATGGTACACTAAGGAAAAAGGTGAGGTAATGATATGAAAAGCAATAAATACAGTATCGAAAAAATAATTCAAATATTGTCAGAAGCAAAAATGGATTCAATATCAGCAGTATGCAGAAAATACAACATATGCACAACAACATTCTATCGCTGGCAAAAAACGTACTCGGGCTTTTCCTCAGACCAGGCAAAAAAGCTGGCTATACTGGAACAAGAAAACGATTCTCTTAAGAAACTCGTTGCAGACAAGGAACTTGAAAACTTTGCCTTGAGAGAATTCATTAAAAAAAACGATCTTTAAAGGAAATAATCATCTATCCCAGGAGTATGAATGTTCCTGTGAGGATAATCTGCAACAGTTACAATATCTCAAGAGCAAAGTTGTACAGGCTTCTCAGCAAACACTGTAAAAAGGATGATTCATTGAAAAAGGAAATAAAGCAGATCGCATATGAACATCCTGAATACGGCTACAGACGAATTCATTCAATTCTAAGAAACAACGGATTCAATGTGAATCACAAAAAGGTTTACCGTATCTATACTCAATTGGATTTACAGAGAATTACAAAGATTTCCAAAAAACTCCGGACAAAATCCAATTCAAAATTGACTCTTCCCATTCTCAAGACCCAGAATACTCAGAACGGATAACTGCCCTGAATTCAGAGAAAAACACCTAAATCTTTATTCAAGCTTAAACTACGTTGCTCCTGTTTATTTTCACTTATCCGCTTACTAATTCTCACGAATTGTCACAATTCATGGGACTGAGACACTCTTTATGCTACACTGTACTTTTTTATCTATTTCCCTTTCGTGGGCATATCAAAACCGAATTTAAAATTTGAAAATGATGAAGAAGAAAGAATATTCCGGAGTAAAATTACCAGTGAGTCCGGAAAAATTGAGCAGTCGAACCGGAAATAATTGAGCGGTGAAACTGGAAAAAAATAAGCATACAAAAAGAAGAAGAGTAATGGGTATATTAACCTCATACGTAAAAATGCGTAAATTCATACTTGGAGGTTAAAAATGACCCAATATCGTGAGATACTGAGACTGTTCAATCTGGGAATTAACAAGACAAAAATCGCAGAAAGTGTCGGATGCTCGAGAAACACGGTTCGAAGTATTTTGAAGCACGCAGAGGAGCTTGACCTAAAATGGCCACTTTCACCGGAAATCACGGATGAAAAGCTTAGAGATAAGTTTTCGGGAAAATCGGGGCCAAAACAAGTGCGAAAATACCCGGATTTTGAATACATCCGTAAGGAGTTGTTGAAAGACGGTGTAAACCTGAAACTCCTTTGGAGTGAATACTGTGGGAATGCAGACAGGAAAATGAAATTCCACTAATGTATTCACAATTTTGTGAAGTTTATCGAAGGTATGAACAATCACAAAGGTCAACAATGCACATTCCAAGAAAACCCGGTGAGTTAGTAGAAGTGGACTGGGCGGGTAAAACTGCAAAGATATTCGATACAGAAACAGGTGAGAAAATCAATGCGTACGTTTTTGTAGCAGCATTACCTTACAGCCGATATGCTTACGTCGAGGCTTTTCTTATCATGGCTCAGGAGAGCTGGATAAACGCACATATAAATATGTACAAGTATTTTGGCGGTGCCACAAAGATATTAGTTCCCGACAACCTGAAAACCGGAATAATAAAACCGGATTTGTATGACCCTCAAATCAACAAGACTTACAGAGAGCTTTCTGAACATTATCGTACGGCAATCATACCCGCCAGGATTAAGAGTCCCAAAGATAAACCATCTGTTGAAAGCACAGTCGGAACCATTTCCACCTGGATAATTGCAGCCATAAGAAATGAGAAATTCTTCTCACTGGCACAGTTGAATTCGATTATACGGGAAAAACTTGAAAGGTTTAACTCCAGAACGTTTCAAAAAAGAGAAGGGAGCCGACAAAGTGTTTTTCTTGCGGAAGAAAAAGACCTGTTGTTACCATTACCATCAACTCCCTATGAGATTTCAACCTGGAAACAAGCAATAGTACAGTACAATTATCACATACAAGTGGATAAAATGTTTTATTCCGTTCCTCATGCATATATCAGACATAAAATGGATATACGAATTACAATCCATACAATAGAAGTTTTCCACAAAAACAACAGAATTTGTTCTCACAAGAAACTCACTGGCATTCGGGGACAGTATTCCACCATCGAAGAACACATGCCCGAAGCACATAAAAGATATCTCAACTGGGATTCAAATAAAATCATGGAAAAAGCGGAAAATATAGGACCAAGTACACTTATAACTGTCAAATCAATACTAAACTCATATAAGGTTGAACAGCAAGCACATCGAAGCTGCATGGGATTGTTGAAGCTGGCAGAAAAATACTCGAAAAAAAGGTTGGAATCGGCTTGTGAAAAAGCACTTTCTTACACACCTCACCCGAGTTTAAAAAGCGTTAAAAGCATTCTGGCATCTTCTTTGGATAAATCTGAATAAGACAATAAAAACGATGCCGACAACTCATCCGAATACGCTTTCACACGTGGCGCAGACTATTATGGAGGCCAGTTAAAATGATGAATCATACCACGATAAACAAGTTAATAGAAATGCGGTTGACTTCTATGGCAGACGGGCTTCGTGTTCAATTAAACGACAATTCATTTCAAGGCATGTCATTTGAAGAGCGACTGGGTTTACTGGTTGACGTTGAATACAGCAGCAGAAAGAGTAACCGATTGAATCGTCTGATTAAAAATGCGAAATTCGACAATGCTCAAGCCTGTATAGCAGATATAAATTATTCCGCAGGAAGGATTTTGAACAAATCACTTATCAACAGGTTGGCATCTTGTGATTTTATCGTTGACAAACATAATGTCATAATCATGGGTGCAACAGGCTCGGGAAAAACCTACCTTGCATGTGCTTTGGGTATTCAGGCATGCCAGATGTTTTATACCGTCAGATATATAAGACTTCCTCAGTTATTGACGGACCTCGCCATTGCCAGAGATGAGGTTAATTACAATCGGGTGTTCAATCAGTTTCGCAAACCCCAATTACTCATAATAGACGAATGGATGCTTGTTTCCCTATCCGAATCGGAAGCTAAAGATTTACTCGAAATAATTCATTCAAGACATAAGAAGGCTTCTACAATCTTCTGTTCTCAATTTTCTCCGGCTGGCTGGCATTCCAGGATTGGTGAAGGAACACTTGCAGATGCCATTCTTGACAGAATCATTCATGACTCTTATGACATTGAGATTAAATGTAAATCCGGGCAAGATCATTCTATGAGAGAGGTCTATGGTATAAGGAAATAAAGTAAGTCACTGGTCAATCTATCGGAACCGGTGGTTAAACGATTCCGGATTCACTGCTCAACAGTTTCCGGAATCGTTGCTCTTTATAATCGGAATAATCAAATGGAGCTACTAGAGCGGTTAAGAAGCTAATAAAAACGATCTGCTCCCCAAAAATTTATCTGTTTCATTTCTGAGGGCATATCATAAGGATGGTGAGTATTTGGAAGATAATGTGGCTTGATCGCCTGTATTGTGGATACTCCCGATTTTTCCATTTTCCACAACTTTTGACATTAACTCTTTAAAAAGTATACTATCGTATCACTAACACCATTTTCACATAAAATATTATTATAATATTTATCAGTTTTTTGCAAATACCCCTTAGGAAGCTTTAATTGATTGTTTAAAATGGGTTTCTTTTTTATAACCCAATTGAAAGAATTCAATATGTCGTATCTTTGTACATATATAACTTTGTTTATTTCAAAATTTAATTTATTAAATAAAACATCCAATATATCTTTATTAAAGTAATTTAAATGTGCTTTTTGCCAATAAAACTCAAAATACTCTTTTGATATATTCAGCATATGATCATTCGAATTTGGTACTTCTATTAAAAGAATAGAACCTTTAACCATCATTTTTTTGATGTTGGTCAAGAAAAGATACGGATTTTCAATATGCTCTAAAACATGAAACAAAGTAAGTAGATTAAAATATCTCTCTGAGGAGAAATTTTCATTTAATAAATCCCAACGATTAATCTTAACCTTACAATTCTCCGTTGAAAGTTTCCTTCTTTCCTTTCCTATTTCAAGACCCTCGACATTTTTATATCCATTTTCTGATAATAATTTAACAAAAAAACCATATCCCGAACCTATATCAAGAATGGAATTAGATTTATTCTCAATATATTTTACATATTCCATCCTTCTTAAATTATCCTTGTAAGATTTTTCCATCAATTTCTCGTAATTGATGGATTCTTCAACAAATTTCGACTGTAAATTATTGTCATAAAAATCTTTCATTTTATTCTTACTGTACATATTCGATAATTGAACATGACCACAATTTTGGCATTTAACTACTTTATTATTCAAATCATCACGAAGATGGTCTGTAACAACTTCAAATTCAGTATGAAAACAAATATTGCATTTCAATATAATTCACCTGTATTATTATAAGTCTACCTAAAAAAGGGTAGATTCTACAATTTCACAAATAATATGTCCTAAAGTTATATGCAATTCTTGAATTCTCGGTGTTTTACAAGAAGGAACGCTAATAATAATATCAGAATAACTTTGCAATGTTTTGTTAGAGTCCCTTCCAACCAAAGCAATAGTTTTCATGGATAACTTCTTCGCGGAGATTAAAGCCTCTAATACACTCTCTGATTTTCCACTGGTCGAAATTCCAAGCAATATATCCCCTTTGTTTCCTTTTGCTTCTATTTGACGTGCAAAAATCCTTGAAAAGTCATAATCATTTGATATTGCTGTTAAAGAAGAAGTATTGACTGTTAATGCTTCAGCATTTAATGCTTTTCTTTCTAGAAAAAATCTACTTACAAATTCTGTTGCCAAATGCTGAGAATCCGCTGCGCTTCCCCCGTTCCCACAAATTAGCAATTTTCTTCCAGAATTAAAGGCATTTATTATTAATTTGCATGACTTAAAAACACTTTCTTTTAAAATCGGGTCGTTTATTACCTGATCAACTAATGAATTATGTTCTATCAAGCTGTTTACGAATGTATCTTCAAAATTCATTATAAATGTATTATTTTCTGATTTTTCTTCAAGTATATCTATTAGCTCATAAAACAAATTTGCTCCACCATTATTTTTCAAAACCAGATCTGCATTTTCTTTAACTATTTCTAGGGCATCATTAGGACAAACACCCAGACCTGAATACATTATGGATTCAAGATCATGTTTTGAATCACCTATAAAACAAATATCTTTTTTTTCTATTTTTGATTTTTCTTCAATTTCCTGTAGTATGGATAACTTATTATTTACCCCAGAGTAAAAATAGTCTGGGGTAAATTTATTTTTAAACCAATCAACGATTTTTGTTTTTTCTCCAGTTATAATAGCAGTTTTAAAGCCCTTTCTTTTAATCTCAAAAAAAGCATCTATATCTTTAAAATCCACTTGCTTATATTCCGTTCCTGAACTGTCTATAAGTAGTTTGCCATTGGTAATAACACCATCTATATCAAAAACTACTAACTTTATCATATTAATAACCTCTAAGTTTTTTTCTGGTTTTTAATTCAGTGTCTGTTAATATTTTTTCACCATTTCCTAAAGAAGCTTCAATAACCCTGATATCTTCAATTAATCTTTCCAACTCTTTAAGAGGTAATGATGCTGCTTGATCGGATCCGTACATTGTTCTATCCAGCGTAATATGTCTTTCCAGAGATGTAGCACCCAGAGCTATAGCTGCAAGTGATACTATTCTACCAGTTTCATGTCCGCTATATCCGACTTTGCAACCGTATCTTTTTCTAAGGGTTTCAATCATTAATAAATTTGCATCTTCATTTTTCATAGGATATGTACTATTTGTGTGCATCAATTCGAAATTTGCGTTATTTTTTTTGAAAATCTCAACAGCTTTATCTATTTCTTCAAGTGTGCTCATTCCAGTTGAAATAAAACTATATCTTCCATTTCTTGCAGTGAATTCTAAAAGTTCCTCATTTACGATCATAGCTGAAGCCACTTTGTTATATTTTAAATTATATTTTTCCAGAAATTTAAAAGACTCTAAGTCCCAAGCTGAAGCAAACCATTCGATATTTAGACTTCTACAGAATTTATCAATTTCGTCATATTCAGCTTTGCCAAATTCCAACCCCTCTTTTTGTTGCCTGAAAGTCGTTCCCCAAGGACTTTCTCTGTGAGAATCCAGTTGCTCTTTCGTGTAAACAATATCAATAGTTCTCTTTTGAAATTTCACAGCATTACAACCAGCCTTAGCAGCTCCATCAATTAGTTTCTTTGCAATATTTAAATCTCCGTTATGATTAATACCTATTTCTCCAATTATAAACACATTACTCATAATAATCCACTCCTCGACATTCATAATTTAAATAGCTTGAATAACTCTTTTATTGAAATCATCGTATAAAGATTTCATTTTATTAAATTTAATTCTATTTCTTTGGCAATATTTATCTTTTTCCTTTAAAAGTTTTTGAATTTTAGAAATTATGTTATCTATACTGCATCCATCTTTATAATTTCTTATGTCCAATAAATACTCTTCTTCATTAATTTCTTCGAGGAAAAATCTATTTTTATTATGACTGCTTAAAGCAATAAATGGTGTACCCATTCCGAATGGAATAATATTAGCATGGCCACGCATTCCAATAACCAAATCCATTTGTCTGTATATGTCCATTAAAAATGGGGCAAAAATATAGGAAGAAGGATAGATATAAGGCATGTTTTCTTGAATACTTATAAAATTATTACCTATTTTTTCTTTCATATAATCGGTTATTTCCAAATCCAAATCCTTTATATGTTCTATACATATTATTTGAGCATTGTTGTTTTTGATGAAAAATTCGAATGAACTGATTAAATTATCTACAATTTCATTTTTTGTCTCCTGATAAGGATTTGGGAACGTATAAGAAGGCCTGTCTGAAACAAAATTGACAGCGATTTTAAGTTTGCTATTATCAAGACCAGGAATCTTTATTTTTTTAGGTTCTAGAAAACTGCCCGCATCAGGTATAACTTCAATTTTATCAGAATCAAGACCTCTGCTTATCAATTCTTTTTTAGTTCCGGTGTTTCTTACAGAAAACAACTTCGATTTTTTTTGTACAAGTTTTAAATTTTCGTTAATACCTTCACGAAATCCATTTTCATCATAGTTAAATTTATTGTATCCAACGCTGTAAATGACTATGGGTACCTCTAGCTTTTCAATATCCTCAGTTTTTATACTGAATTGCCAACCCGATAAACTTTTATCTTCGGGCCGGTTAAATATCGCCCCACCACCTCCGATAAGAATTAAATCCGCTTCATTGTTTACTCTATCTATCAATTCGGGAAAAAAGTGAGTATTCTGATAATCAACATGAATAAAATTTAAAGGATAATCGCTGACTTTCATCAAATTTTCTTTTATTGATGCCTGTAAAACGTGATCACCATAATTTCTGTTCCATCCACCTAAATGCCATATTGTCTTAGTTTCATTCATCATTTTTACCTCTTTCTTCCTCTAATAATAAATTCACCAGTTTAAGGTCCCAATAATTATTAACATCAACTGAGTATTTTTTTTCCATGATATACGGGTATACTTTTGAAGTATGAAACGTTTTTTTGCTTAAAAGTAAATTTCTTGGAGCTATAAATATTGACCCATTTCCTTCATAAAGTTTTTCCAAGTCCTGTCTTTGGAAATTGGGTGCTTCAGTCGATTTCTCATAAGGTTCTAAATATCCATTTACGATTCTTTTAAAATACCTTGGATGTTTATCGGATTCGACAACACTAATCATTGTGCTTTCAAAATCATTATGTTCAAAATATAATTTTATTGACTCATCTATATGGAAAGATTTTCTCAAAGGAGAAGTTGGAAGTAACATTACTATTATGTCCGGAGTATAATTCTCTGCTTCTTTCAGTTTATTAATGCAATCAATTATAGGATAAATTGAATGAACTTCATCTTTTGCTAGTTCTTTAGGCCTTAAAAATGGAACATCAGCACCAAAATTCTTGCAAATGTTTGCATATTCTTCAGAATCGGTACTGACTATAGTTCTGTTTATATATGACGAATTCAAAGAAACTTCAATTGAATACGAAACCATAGGTTTTCCCATGATGTCAATTATATTTTTATTTTTAATGCCTTTCGACCTTGATCTGGCAGGTATTATACTCAAAATCTCCATTTCATCAACACCTTTACAATAAATCAAGAAATTATTTCCAATGATTTGTTTAATGTGTTCAAACAAATATCAATTATTTCCCATATTACGCCATACCACTCTTTCATTCTTATACAAGTTACTGCCAATACCAATTCATGGTCATCATATTTATTCGGAAGTTCATTTAAGTCAATCTCAAATTTAATATTGTACGACTGTATAATGTGCATTAAAAACATCTGAAAAGTCCTATTCTTACTTACAATTTTCTTTTTTGGTTCGATAATTTGTGAGAATAATTCAATAACTTTATCTTTATTTGCTTCTTGATATGATTTATCTGAGTCCAAATACGACCCTAAAAACTCATTGCTATTATTTATTAACTCTATTCCTGTTTTACATTCGTCGATCATATATTGAAGGTCTTTTATAGTATTTTTTATTAATATCTTAGTGTTTTTATATTCTTCAATATAATCTTCTTTCTTAGTAAAAAAGTGCTTTTTTATTATGGACAAAGGATTGTAGGTTTCTCTGACATATTTATCTATGGATTGGGATAAAGGAATAACCTCTGTTCCTATTATATATGCTCCACCCTCTGTACTGTTAATACAAATTCCCTTATATTCTGCTAAATCACTTTCGTATCCTTTTAGAAAATTGTACCACATTTTGCTCGTTATTACTTCTTTTTCAACATTACCCCTAACCTTCATCAAACCTCTAGCCTTTATTCTTTTTTGAAGGTCTTCATCGTATTCCAAATTCGTTCCGTTGGCATGCGTCATACCATCAGCGCCGTAAGCTAGATCCTGCCCGATTAAGATTATTGGGCTACAGCCTAAATACTCGGCTATTTTAAAACTCATATTCCCAGAAGATTGCTTAATTTCAAGAATACCTTTATCTATATTCAGCCATTTGAAATGATCGAAGTTTCTATACACTATTACGCTGGGTCCGGGATATTCTTCATAAATAACAGGATCAATGACAGGGCAAGCAGCCAAATATACATCTTTAACATCCTCTTCATTAAATCCCTGAAATAACCTCAATATCGATTTTGTCCTTTCAAGCGCAGTTACGAAGTGAGGTTTTATTCCATTTTTAAGTAGCGCCCTCAAAGCTGAATCAGCCGCAATTATAACTGCCCTATCTTCCAATCCTTTCAACAAATGAATATTTTCGTTAAGAGAAGGACCACTTGAAACAACAATTGCCGGCTTGTTTATGAATTTATCTTTCAAAAGGATTATACCTGGGTTATTTACTATAGTTTTTATGTTCAGTAGCATATTTTCTACTCCGATTAATGAATCTTTCGGATCATTTCCATAAGCACTTATTGAATACAAAGAACCTTCCTGTAATTTTTTTATACATGTAATATAATATTTGTTATCTATTTTTAAAGCTGAATTGTTAAAAAAAGTTTTCATTGCTTTTAAAAAAAACACTTTCATATTTTCTTTAAAATATTTATCAAAAAATGGAAATAGATCTTTATCCTTTTCGCCAATCAAAAAAGTGATTCTTTTGTTAGATATTAAATTCGAAAAATCAAATATCTCCAGTGCTTTTTTAAATATTTCCATTTCTTTTTCGATTATTAAAATATATTCAGTATTTTCTTTTATAGCTATATTTTTGATGAAATAGTTAATTTCATATCCCAAACCAAATCCTAAAAATATAGCCATTCTTGCGTTATTTGTATCTGAACTATTTATAATGTTTTTTGCATCTATATTCGGATTGGAACTATAATAATTAATATTTGATTTTATACAAAAAATATTGTAATTATTATTTTCGTAAAAAACTTTATAATTATCTTCATTTTCGTATTTTTCTATTCTTTCAGCTAATTCTGGGTCTCTTTTTTTTAGCAGCCTTATGTTTTTGTCATAAATGATATTTTTATTGTATTTTTTTTCCAAATATAACACATTTGTTTTTAGAAATATATTTAAAACATCAATGTAATAATCTTTTTCGATATTGTAAAAATAATCGTTGTAAATAGTATTGATACTATTGTTTTTATCTGTATTTATATCACGAAAATAATCAATGAAAAACTTGTATAAAATATTTTTGGGCAAACCAGAAACGAATTTAACGTTGTCATTCAAGATAACTGAGGAAAAATCATGCGCTTCAAATGCCAGTTTCAATATTTCTAAATTTTTTTCAATTATTAATATTTTTTTTGTGTTTAATTTTGCAGATAAATTATTTCCATAAAATAGAAATTCGTAACCTAATCCAAAACCTAAAAAGGCTGCTAACGAAGCTTCGCTTAAATTAAAGGCAACTACATGTTTACCTGCTTCTTCAAAAGGGTTTTTATCATTATAAATTAATTTATTATTTTTTTTATCTAAAATATTGTATATACCATTAGTGTCTGATTTAATCAACACATAATTTCTAATTTTAGTTTTTTCAATTCTCGTTGCAAGTTCTGGATCTTTTTTTTTCATCGAATTGATGTTTATATCATATATTCGATTCATTTTTTTCTCCTTAAGTGGAATCATGTAGTGGCTTTTCAGTTTTACAAATTAAAGCGGGCATAATGCCCGCTTTAATTTGTACGAATTGTATTATCTCAATAACTGAAGTACATTCTGTGGAAGCTGATTTGCCTGTGAAAGCATTGCGTTTGCTGACTGCATGAGAATCTGTTCTTTTGTGAACTTCATCATTTCCGCTGCCATATCTGCATCTCTTACTCGGCTTTCAGCAGCTGTAAGGTTTTCGGAAGAAACTCCGAGGTTAGCTATGGTATGTTCGAGTCTGTTCTGATAAGCACCAAGCTTGGATCTTTCGCTTGAAACCGTTTCTATGGCATCGTTGATAACTTTGACTGCAGCTGTTGCTCTTTCATGAGTTGAAACATCAAGAGCATATTCTGTGGAATTATTTGTCGTACCGTTTGATACGTTCTTAACTTCCGTGAATCTTGCACCAGATACTTCTTCATGGTTTGCGCCGGCAGATGTTCCAGAAACTCCAAGCGCAAGCGACCTCATATCTCCAACTTCAATGGACATAGCCTGTCCCATATTTGCTCCAACCTGGAAAGTTGCTCTGAAAGTTCCGCCACTTCCTGCTTCTCCCGGTACGAAATCTCCAAGTATCTTATTAAGGTTGTCTCCGGAAATACTGAATGAAGGCTGAACACCTTTGGTTACATCGTTTTCTCCATTTACTGCAGGAGGTACTGTGGAATCGGTAGTTAATTTGAAATATGTTGTGGTTCCAGCATTCACGCCTTCCTGAGTTCCGATTGAAGCAACAATAGCACCAGTACCAAAAGTGGAATCGAGTGCAGCGTTGAAAGCAGTTACTAATGCGGAAGAAGTTATCTTACCGGCTGTATCAGCTGCAGAAAGAGTTTCCTTCAATGTTATATTTGCCTGTCTTCCATTGAATTCAACAGAATAACTCTTACCCGCAAAATCTGCAGCGTTAAATTTGTCTCCTAACTGTACTTCTATACCACCATAAAGTTTTGCTTCTGTTGCATTAATTCCACTTGCTTCAAATCTAGCACCAAGAGCCGTATTGCTTGCCGTTACATCTGCTGTCGTCGTTATAGTTGCGGAAGAAATGGAAAACCCAAATAACTGGTTAAAACTATTTATTCCTGCAGTAACTCCAGCTGTTATATCTGCTGTAACAACATAATTAAACTTAACTCCAGTTTCAGCAGCTGAAGTCTTGATATTACCTGCAGTATTGTTTTTAATAGAAAATACTCCATTCTCGTCTATTGAAACCGTAGCAACATCACCTAAATGAACTGTTTTTGCGGCTGTAAAACCAGTTTCCCATGCTGTGTTTGTGAAATTATTTGTTACAATATCTAATAATGCTTCTTGTTTTTCTGCAGTAGTCGCTGCTGTTGTTAGGCCTTTTCCATCCCAAAGAATTTTAAATGTAGCACCGTCCATTGAGAATGTCTGTGAAGCAGAAGCTGATTTATCCCATAATTCGAAGCTAACTACTTCGCTAGCTGAATCTATAGCAGTTAAATTATCGAAATTAACTGCGTTCAAACTAACTACTTCAGCACCCTTTGCTGCGATACCTTGTGCTTCTGTACTTGAAAGGGAAACTCCGCTTGCGCTTGCTCCACCGTCAAGAAGTTTCTGAGTGTTGAACTCAGTTGTATTACCAATTCTGTTTATTTCTGAAGTGAGTGCGTTCATTTCTTTCTGAATTTCATCTCTATCAACACCAACGTTAGTATCGTTTGAAGACTGTACTGCGAGCTCTCTCATTCTCTGAAGAATGGAGTGTGTTTCGCTGAGTCCGCCTTCTGCTGTCTGAATAAGTGAAATAGAGTCCTGAGCGTTCCTTGCTGCCTGATCGAGACCTTTTATCTGGGCTCTCATTTTTTCACTGATTGCCAGACCTGCCGCGTCGTCTCCAGCCCTGTTGATTCTCAAACCTGAGGAAAGTTTCTCAAGCGTCTTACCCATACTACCAACCGTAGTATTTGAATTTCTCCAAGCATTAAGAGCATTAATGTTATGATTAACTCTCATAAATTACACCTCCGTGATTTATACCTCGCAATCCATTGCGGGTGATTTGTAAGTTTCTCCGGCCGGGATAAACTTAATTCTGATCTATTATCGTCATCGTAGCAGCTTACTTTAGCATTTTTTATATTTTACATATATTTATCATTATTTATATCTTTTCTTAAAATCAAATCCTGTAACATTTTGATAATGAGTATCTATTGCCGAATAAACTTCTTAATCCGGAAGAATTTGGTTTCGTTTCATATTATGCGTCACAGGCGAGGACGATTGCGACGAGGTGAGATACTCACTTTCATCCTATACACCTGCTGACGTGAAGCCGACAAACTACTCCCGTCCTATAAGACTCCGTGCAGGAACCAAAACCCACTCTCGTCCTGTACGTCCCCGTGCAGGACGCCGGTTACTTTAATTTCAAGCAAAGTACTTCACGGTTGTGCGTCACAGGCGAGGATGCATGTTACGAGGTGAGATACTCATTTTCATCCTATACACCCAGCTGACGTGAAGCCGACAAACCATTCTCATCCTGTAAGTTTCCATGCAGGAACCAAAACCCACTCTCGTCCTGTACGTCCCCGTGCAGGACGTCAGCTTTTAAATTTCAAACAAGCAAAGTATTTCACCGTCATGCGTCACAGGCGGGGACGCCTGTGACGAGACAAGATTTATCATCCTGCTGCCATTAAAACGAATTGAATGGGTTTATCATCCAGAGGCATGTTTTTGTGATTGTCTTCGACACCCACTCTCGTCCTGTACGTCCTCGTGCAGGACGCCGATTATTTTAATTTCAAGCAAAGTACTTCCCTGTCATGCGTCACAGGCGGGGACGATTGTGACGAATTAAGAGTAGTAACATCCGTATGCATATAGTTGCAATCTGAATGACAAAAATGGTTGTCATTCAGAGTTCGTGTTCATAGAACACGACAAAGAATCTAATGTTTAAAAAACAAACATTATCATTCAGAGCCTAAAACCGTGATTCCTCGCTAATGCTTGGAACGACAAACATTTGAGTTTTTCAGCAAGATCTAATTAAGGATGTACGAAATGATTGACTTTATTTCTCACTCGGATTCTTAACCTTTACCGGTATTATCCAGATGTGAACTGTCTTTTCTTCGTATTCATATTTTATGTATTCGTATTCATAGTGATGTTTTGAAAAAAATATCACGTAGCCTTCTTTTTGAAGGCTGTTTTGCAGATATTCGGTAATTTGCCTGAGTGACTTTTCGTACTGGAAGTTATTCCTGAATAATTTTATCTCTATTATCCATTTTAATTTCTTCTGCAGTACAAGTAAATCAACTCTTCCACCACCTTCGATAACTTCCGGGTATAACTGCCCCGAGAATATCTCACATATGCTGTTGAGATAGGCGTCGAGGTTGTATTGGTATATTCCCTCTTTGTAGTCTCTGAATACTATATTCCCTCTTTTTCTGATGTATTGAGTGTATTTATCCAGAATCTTTACCATATCCAAAGTTCCGTTTCTGTCAGTGAAATCCGTTTCGGTTGTGAACGGCTGTACGAAGTATTCTTTTTCTCCGTTTATCTTGGGTTTGAAAAAAGAGTATACAGCCTTTTTGTACAGTGGAACCGGAATGCAGCATATACCGTCGCAATCGTCTATTACTCCGTTTACGTACAGACTTTGAATATCCGAATCGTAAATCGTAAAGTCCGGACTTTCCCCGAACAATATCTTCAATATGATTTCGGGATATTGTTTTGCCTTGTTCAGTACGTTGGATATGTTTTTGTCAATGTAGACTCTGGTGAAGTCGTCAATGGTTTTGTAGAACCTGTCCATGGTGACGGTCTGTCCTTGCGGACATTTCTTCTCCACGAGGTCGCGGGCCAGAGCTCCCACCAGTCCGGGTTGTCCGAGAGTGTTCAGGTATATTCCTTCCTTCACCTGTTCTTCGAATATCTGTCCGGTTTCTTCTTCGTGCTGCGACAATAAATCGTACACTTCTTCTCTCGTGAAATAGGGTATGTCCAGCTGGTCGGCTATGTTGAAGGGGCTGGCACTGTCCTGTATTATTCCCGTTATATTGCTCACTCCCGCCAGTATAACGCTTTTGAGTCCGATTGATTCTTTTACATGATATATATTTCTTATGAGATGCATGAATTTGTTCAATGTGTTCTTGTCAGTCAGTCCTTCTATTTCGTCTATTATGAGTATTATCTCTTTTTTTGTATTTGTCTTCAAGTTCATTATGGAATCTTTTAATTTATCTATGTCTTTTGAAAGTTTAAATTCCGTGGCTTCTTTCTGGGAACTAAAATAAATATTCATATCCCTAGTAAAAGACTCAAGAAATTCTTTTTCACTCTTATCGGAATATCCTTCAAACGAAACCCAAACCGGGAGATAATTCAGTCTGTGAATTCTTATCTCGTCGATGAGCATCTGAAAGTATGTGGTCTTGCCGCTCTGCCTCGGAGCGAACAGTGTGAAATACCTGCTCTCATCCACTTTCTTCATTCCTGTTTTCAACAATTGCGTTCTCGGTACGTAATAATTCCTCTTCTTGTCTATGGGGCCTTCCGTACAGAAGCTTCTCATATCATCACTCCCGTTTTTATTCTTTAGTAAGTACTTCTATATTCTTCCCGTCGGCGCCGATTGCGACCTTCGTTATTCTGGCGTATCCCTCGCTTCTCAGTTCTGCAGCGTAGTCTTTCTGTTCTATCTGTGCAATGGCCTCTTCGAGCTTGTCGATTCCCTTTTTTATCTCTATTATCACGCTGTAATTGTCTTTGTCTTTCGCTTTGAGCAATATGTCATATCTCCCCAGTCCCGATTCACGGTTGGATTTTATATGATATCCGCCCTGCAGATGTGAGAACATTCCCAACAGCAGCATGTGGTATGCGTTTTCGGGAACTTTACCTATGTCGTAATAGCTTAAAGTGCTCTGCACGAATTCTTTAAGTTTCGTGGTAAATTCTTCGCTGCGTCCTTTCACGAGTGGTTGCACAATATCCGACAGCACACCGTATTTCGATCTTTCAAGCCATTTCACCACTGTGCTTCTGAAGAATCTCATCACTTCGTTGTTGGGTATGGAGCAATCGTATATTTCTTCAAGTGTTATGGGGTCGGTTTTTCTTCCTGCTGCTTTCAAATATCCGCTAAAAAGGAACAGCGACCATATGGAGTTGGGATCGGTTTTAAGTTCGCGCAGAGCGGAAGAATCGTCTATGGATTTTTGTATGTATCCTCCGGACACAAGTGTTTCGAGTTCTTCCCTGAACGATTCCTTCCTCTTCAGGTTCTCTTCCACAAGGCTTATTATGAGGTCGTTCGACGATGTGTTTATCCAGTAGGGCTTGAGTTGTCCGTATCTCAGGTAATTTATGACAGACCATGGATTGTACACCGTGATTCCCCCGAATGTGTATCCGTTGTACCATTCCCTCAATCCTGCCCTCATGTCCTCATCATTCTCTTTTCCCAGTTGGAGCAATATCCATTCGATTTCCGATTCGGTGAATCCGAAATACTGCGAATAGTCTTCATCCAGAACCGTGAACACGCTGAGGTTGTTGAGGCCTGAGAATATGCTCTCCTTCGCCACGCGGTAAATACCGGTCATGATGCCTTTGAAAAGATGCGGATTGTCTTTGAGCGCCGCGGAAAGGAATATCCTCATGAAGTCTATTACGTCTTCGTAATACCCGTGTGTCCATCCGCTCTGTATCGGCACGTCGTATTCGTCTATTATCAGCAGTACGGGTTTGTCGTATGCCCGGTGGAGATATGAAACAAGATTCTTGAGCGATTCTTTGTAATCGGACAACGGAGCCGTTCTCTCTATTATGCTTCTATAGTATTTTCTTTCATCTTCGTCATTGAGTATAGTTATCAATGATTCTTCCTTTTGCTTGTACATGTTTATCATTTGATTTTTGAGGTTGAGTGAAGCCTCTTCCCATTTATGGTCTTTTATATCCTTGAAAGAGATGAAAACCGTGGGATAACCGTTTATGTTTTCCATAACCCGGCTGTCCTGTGTTACCTTCAACCCGTTGAAAAGGTATGCGGTATCGAGGGTGTTGTCGAAGAAATAGTTGAGCATGCTCATGTTAAGAGTCTTGCCGAATCTGCGGGGACGCGTTATGAGAATAGTATCTGCCGATTCACGGTATACATCGGTTATGAACTCTGAAGTATCCACGAAAAAATAATCATTCTCAACCAGTTTCCTGAAATCACTTATTCCTATGGGTAATTTCTTCATACAATCACCTTCACGCTTTTATTTATCTTCATTATAGCATTTGTAAGGACAATTCGAGCAACTTTAGTTGCAAATTGCCCTTATATCATGTTTGCCATCCGGAATCAGGCTTTTAACCCGAAGTGTTGTTATCTATGGGAATTAAAGTAAAGAAATTTTGTTTTTATATATGATAAAATACTGAAGACCCGATTAACTTTTTCCACATAATAAAAAAGCCGGAAATAATTTCCGGCTTTTCTTTAAATGATAGAAAAAACTATTCTATATTTAAAAAAGACAAGTAAAAACCCCATCTTTTTGAATTCTAAATCCTTTTTAAAAAGTTTTCTTCTCCAACAATTCACAACATTTCGCTGTAAGATTTGTTTCTACTAACGCCATAGGAGCTCTCTTTTCAATCATTCTCATAAAAATCACCTCCTTAAACCCTTCTGCTGAAAACATCGAAATACATATCAATGAGTTTTGAATTCACGTCTTTTTCTTTTCTGTCTCTTCTGCCTGACATTTTTTTCACCTCCCTTTCTTCTTTTACGATTATATTGTATATCATCGGGTCAAGACCACGTCAATAGACCGCACACCCGTAAATGTGTAAACAGTTGTATAAATCGGGAGTGTACTTCATGATTAGAAACCACGGAAATAAGTAAAAAAGTATCAAGACATATAAATCACTATTTATGGGTTATTTAAGTCCTCGCGAATATTATTCTTCCGTATGGAATATTAAGAAGGGGTGCACTCCGAATAAAAATAATTTCACACTTAAAATATAAATGATATGATATATAATATGGGAAATTATGACGGAGGGTCAAATGCGTATAGTAACAGAAAGACTGAAATTATTACCACTGAAGGTTCAAGATCTGAAAAATTATGTTTTAGACTATTCATTTTTCGCCGATTCCCTGGGTATAAATTACGAAGCTAAAGTGATTTCTGATTTCATGAAAGGTATTTTTGAAATAAAGATCGGGAAAATTGAAGGAGATCCGGAAAATTGGTTATTGTACACTTATTGGATAATACTCGATAGACAGTTTAATGAAGAGGCTGGTATGATTGGCTTCAAAGGGCTACCTGACGCAAATGGCAGAGTGGAAATAGGGTATGGAACCGAGGAAAAATTTCGTTTCAGAGGTTACATGACCGAAAGCCTTCGGGTTCTATGTGACTGGAGTTTCACTAATCTTTTTCTAAATATCATATGTGCGTCTGTCAAAAAAGATAATCCTGCTTCAATAAGGGTATTGGAAAAAAACAATTTTAAACTGTTTGATGAAGATCGGGATTATTATTGGTACGAATTGAAAAAATCATTCGAAAATGGAGGAAAAAATGAAAAAGACAATATTTAGGTGTTTTCTGATCGGTGTGATAGTTATGGTAACTTTTTTAACGGGGTGCGAGTCACTGAGCGTTACGGAAATGGAAAGCTTGAAGTTCTATGTCGGAAACGAAAAATCACTTCGGATTTCCACGCAAAACGGAAGTGTTTCGCTTACGGGATGGGATAACAATTACATATCAGTCGAGGCGCGCAAATCCGTTAGCGGTATGAAAGGCGAAAATGAGTTGCGCGATCTGCTTAAGAAAGTAGAAATCGTGACGGTGGCAAATGGAACTAATGCGTCGGTTTTAGTTGATTTTCCCGATGAGCTCACGGGATTTCTCGATGGTGGGGTTGGATTCGGAGCTTCTCTTGATGTTTTTGTCCCGAATCAGTTTGAATATGTCAATATAGATACTTCAAACGGAAAAATAGATATAAACGGTATTGATTCTGAAGTTTCAGCCGATACGAGCAACGGCAGTCTGAATTTGTCCAATTTTAAAGGTATGTTGGATTTGGATACTTCCAACGGTGCGATAAGATTGAACAAAGTCGAATTGTCCGATGGCAGGAATATTATAAAAACCAGCAACGGCAGTATTTCGGGTGATATCATTCTTCCGGAAAACGGATCGGTTATTTGCGATACGAGCAACGGCAGAGTTGACCTGTCCGTCCCTTCTAACTCCCGGGCATATCTTGAAGCGGATACTTCAAATGGCAGCGTATCTGTGAGGGGTATTAAAATGGAGATAATTGACGAATCAAAAAGCGATTTGACGGCTGAACTAAATGGCGGTGGAATTAGTTTTAAGATTGACAGTTCAAATGGAAATATAACAATAAACGGAAACTGATGAAAAAGAAAACCGTAACTCCTTTTTCAAGGAGTTACGGTTTTCTTTTTAACCCTCATTATTTGCGCAAGATTTTCAGTGCAGAACAAAATCAGTAGTAGACTCGACAGAACGAAAAACGGAAACAGCGACATGCTTATATTTTTTAACGCCACACCTATCAAAGGCGGCATTATCGCGCAGCCCATATAGCCAAAAGCCATTTGGAATCCTATTATCGTCTGTGAATTTTTCGATCCGAAGTTGTTTGGAGTAGAATGAATCATGGAAGGGAAAATAGGTGAAAAACCAAAACCTATCATCATAAGGGATATCAACGCCATGAAATCAGGCAAAGGCAAAATGATCAAAATAATACCGGAAAGTGATATACCGATTCCCAGCCTTATCATCTGTGTATTTGAAAGCCGGAAGGATATAAAACCCGAAAGCAGCCTTCCTATGGTAATTCCTCCGTAATACATGGATATCCATGTCGCGGCTGTTTCAATCGGGATGTTTTTAGTCTGTATCAAAAAACTACTTCCCCACAGGCCTACCGAAACTTCCGAAGTGCAATAAAAGAAAAATGTCAGCAAGGCATAAATAAGTCCTTTTGTTTTAAAAACATTTTTTCTGCCATTATCCCGGTCTTGTTTCCCGATTCGAATATCCGCATCCGAATTGTATCCCGGTTGTTTTTTGTGTGTTTTCCACAACGGCAGGGTAAGGAATAAAAGCAATGCGAGGGAAAGCTGTATTGTCGCAACGGTTGCATATCCGTTTCTCCATGTTTCTCCGGCGGCGAATTTACCTGCAAGAATCAGCGGACCCATAGTTGCTCCTACACCCCAGAAGGAATGCAGCCAATTCATGTGATGGGCTTTGAAATGCAGTGCCACGTAGTTGTTTAGTGCGGAATCAACAGACCCCGCTCCGAAGCCTAGTGGAACAGAGAGTACGAATAACCAGACAAAAGAAGGGGCAAGTGAAAATCCGAGAAGTGCCGTTCCCGTTAAAATACAACTTATAAAAGTTATTTTACCTGTGCCCAGTTTTCTGATTATAATTCCGCTCAGTAAACTCGATGCCACGGTACTGATTATCGAAGGTATCGCCACCAATCCCGCCGCATCAAGAGGTAAGCTCCATTCAAGTCTCATCGCGGGCCATGCCGCACCGAGAAGTGCATCGGGCAGACCCAGACTGATGAAAGACATATAAATAAGTACGAGTAAAAAAATAGTCGCCATATGTTTCTCCTTATATTTTTCAGCTTTCTATGATTTTAATATTGCAGGCAAGCTTATCCATAGCCTGTATTTTTAAACCATTTACATAACTTTCATGATAATTCTTTTCGAATTTCAAATCGGGTAAGTGGCCATGCGGTGTTAACTCATTGACTTCCATTTTTATTTTTTCAAATATCTCTTCCGTAAAACAAGGACCTGAAATCACTATGATATTCGGATTGACAACGCAGTTTATGGAAGCGACAATTTTCGACACATACCTTGTGAATACTTCATTTTCTTCTGGGGAATTTCTTTTTTCATGGGTTTTACATTCGGGTAAAAATCCCACTTCTCCGGCAAAATGGGTATTTCCGTAATGAATTTTTCCGTTGATGATGATGCCCGAACCTGGACACGTTTCGGAGGGAAAATACACGTAAGATAGGCAGTCATTTTCCGATAATCCGAATTTATCGTAATAACCTGTCGCCGTACAGTTCACGTCGTTCTCCACGACTACTTCCAGTCCGTGTTTTGATGACAGGTATTCGGTTATATTTACGTTGATCAATTCTTTGTTGTCGCAGATGCCTATAAAACCGTCTTTTACCACTCCCGGGACTCCAAAACTGAGTACTTTTATTTCTGAATATCTTTTCAGCAACGATTTCAGCAAATCATCGATGATTTCCAAAGATACGATACTGTAAACGCTTGAGTTTTCTTCGATTTTGTCTCCTTTCAGGTTCGAAATTTGGTAGAACAATTCCATCTCGTCCGATTCCATTTTGAAGTACATGGACATTATGTAAGAGAAATCACCGTTATATTCAAAGATTTTGGAAGGCCTTCCTCCGGTTGACTTTGCAAAGTCTTTTTCGAACACTTCACCATTACTCACAAGTTCTCTCAATATGTTTCCGCAAGTCGCAACACTCAACTTCGTAATTTCGGATATTTCATTTTTAGTTGCTTTTTCCATTTTTTTCAAAGCATTTCTTACTAACTCTACGTTGAATTCCCTTAACTTCATTGAATTTGTCAATTATTTTCACCAACACTTTCGATAACTGTAATCATAAGTGATATTATAAATCATTCAAGTTTAAAAGTCAACCGTTGAATTTGAAGCCAAAATATTTCCACATGAAGAGAATTCGCCAGTACGGCTTTGGTCCACCGATTAATTTTAAAATCCGAATACCCGGAATGGAATTGATGGACATGAAAGACATGTCCGAACCTGACAGGTTTTTTTAATACAATCCCTATCATTTCTGGAGGGGACGATGATAACCAACTCTCATTCTGCACGTACACTGTCGCAGGATACGATACCATTCTCATCCTGTACATCCTCGTGCAGGAACCAAAACCCACTCTCGTCCTGTACGTCCTCGTGCAGGACGCCGATTACTTTAATTTCGAACAAAACACTTCACTGTCTTGCGTCACAGGCGGGGACGATTGTGACGAGTCAAGATCATTAAAATCCGTATTGCTCCTGTGATTTTTGATTTTCCACCAATTTCCATGCGTATTTGAAAACCGTTTTTATTTTAAAAACCTTTCCGAATTTACATCGGCTTTTTTCGGATAAAAACTCTCCCGAAAATAAAAACCGCAGAAATTCTTCTGCGGTTTTTCAGGAAAACTTTAAATATTTACAACCAACGATCAATTTCAGAAATCTTTGGACCCGATATGAAAGGTTAAAAGAAGCATTACGTAAGGTATTAAAATGATTTTTGAATAAAATAATTAAGAAGAATTTCGGGTAAACAAAATTCGAAAGATCGATTTACAAAGCATCACCAAGCCTGAATAGAACAATTTTCGTTTTCCTGTCTATTTTTTTATCTATTCGTTCAAATTGATCATCTGATTTCTTGAATATCTTCTGCAGGTTGTCGTCAAGTATTTTCATACACTTTCTCATTTCATCTTTCAAAACAAATACCCCCATACTTTTTTGAAAATAAACTGAGTAACAATCTATCTAAGATCTAAGACGTAAAGTATGGGGCATATTATTTCAAATAATTCCATTGTATAAAATTCCCATTTATGATAAGTATTTCAAACCTCTTTTTCCATACTCTTCGATAAAACTATGTTATCTGTTTTTTCGTTTTTATATAAAAAGTTTTGTGCTTATCTGTTTATTGTGAATTCATCGAGTATTCTGAACTCTTCGGTATAACACTCTTCACAAAGCGGTTCGGTCATCTTCTGAAATGCTTTCACGGTCACTTTCAATTCTCTTTTTTCGGTATCAATTTCTATGAGTGCGTAGTGATAATATCCGAGAATCGTTTTCACGGTCCACGGGTAGAATTCGGGACCGGTTTCATTGTCAAGCTTCGCACCTCCACCGCCGGTAGTGATGTATTCTATTCCGTTTCTGGAAAAATGTTCGTAGGCATGGATATGACCGTTCATGACAAGATCTACGCCGAATTGTTCGAACAACTCACGCCATTCTTTTTCATTTTCGGTCAAAGTCCTCGGAATGCTGTTGTTGTTTGTCCAGAACGGGTGATGATAATAGACTATTGTGAAACATTTGTCTTTGAATTCGTTCAGTTTGAATTTAAGCCATTCGGTTTGCTGATCGTTTAAGTTTTTAACGGTCAATATATTGGAATCGAGTACTATGAAACCGGTATCTCCGACTTCGAATGCATACCATCTTTCGTTGAAATCGCCACCGCCGTCATCCGGTAAATCGAACGCATCATAGTATATTGGGGAATTTCTCTCATGGTTTCCAAGAGAAGGGTAAACCGGGAAACTTTCGTATATGTCTCTATGCGAATCAAAATGGTATTTCCACATTTCTTCATCCGGTCCGTTTTCCGTCAGATCTCCGCTGTGGGTTACGAACAAAATATCTTCTCCCATGATCAGATCGGATTTATCTTTCTGCCTGTTGTAGAAAAGCTGTGTGTCGGAATGGTTTACAAAAGCGAACTTATCTATATCTTTCGGGATCGTTCTGAAGCTGCAACTTTCCGAAACTGCGGAATCCGACATACTATCGAGGCTGCGTACAATGTAGGAGTACTCTTCTCCAGGTTTGAGACCGTTTATTTCGATGTGATGGAGATTTCTTGTTTTTTCACTCGTCGTACTTGACAATTTGTTGCCATCCGAATCAAATACATCGGCTACGGCTTTTGAAGGCATCAGAAGTTTAAAATTCAGTATTACAGTCTCATCCGTCATATCCGTGAGAAAGGGATACCATATGAATTCGTTTTCGGACGGCATTGAAATAGTCATATCGCCACCATTCTTTGAAACAAGCTTATACGGCTCCCTGTCAACCTTTATCGAATAAGAATCATCGGGAAGCATGAATCCATATTCTCCGTTTTCGTCGGAATAGCATATGCTTATGAGTCTTTTTTCGTCTTCTTCATAAGCCATTACCGGTATGTTTCCCACGGTTTTTAAATTGGAATTTTCGAGAAATACTTTTCCGGATACTCTTTCAAACGGAAGTTTCGCTTTTGTATAGATTATCTCCTGTAATTCGGAAGAACTCCTGCCAACGTATATGGTGTTTCTTAATGCCATTTTTTCTCCGGGAAGCAATTCCGGTAAATCATAATATATTATCCCGTAATCTGTTTTTATCACCGATTTTTTTATCGCGGAGTCCGGAAGTATGAGAATCGCGGAATCATAATATTGAATGAGATTGTATAAGGCGTCACCGTTCTTCGATTGTATGAGGTCAGGAATCACCGAAGAATACCTTGTTATAAACCTTATCGAGTCTTTTAATGTTTTTTCGGTTTTATTTTCGATTTCACAGATTTGTATAATACCCCTGGTTTCAGGTTTTAAAATATACCTTTCCGTTATTATGATATGTTCCTGATTTCTTACGCAGTTTTTCACTATTTTGATTTCTTCGGATGTTTTATCATTCTTCTGAATCATGATACTCTTGGAAGATACTTCGAATCCCGCGATGAAAAAATTCATCTCATCTATGAAATCTATAATCGAGTTTTTCGATTCGATTTTAAACATATTATCTGCACTTAAAGACAGTTTTATGCTGTCATTTTTTATGGAATAAATTGTTTTTTCCGAAAATATTGATGTGGATAAAGCTAACAAAATGAATAAAAATATCGATTTGAATACAATTCCCTTCATAATGCTCCCTCCCGATGTTTTTGCCACGATATAGTTTAACTTATATGGCTACAGTTATTATACTGATTAATCGGAAATAAAACAAACCCGTCCTTTCGGACGGGTTTGTTTTATTCATATATTATTACTTTATCGGTATGTACACGTACATTATCGAATTTTCACTTCCGGATTCAAATTCGTCTCCGTAATATTCAAAATCAGCGGCGACAGCGGTATGGAGATTGTGACCCGGCAGATATTCGCCGAATATTTTGTCATATGTTTCTCCGAGAGAATCCACCGGTCCCTTGTGGACGAATCTCGCAAATTTTTGAGCAGGTACTTTCCTCAACACCATGCCATCGGGTATTGCAGTGGTTTTTGAAACTTCGCAGCAACATACGTATTCAAATTTGGATGAGTCCGGATCGAAATTCTCTACATGTTCGCATAATCCGATGCATCCACCAGAAACTTTGTTTTCTATTTCATCATACCTTTTGTTGAATTCATCCCATAATTCGGGTATTTCTCCATTCTGGTTGTTCCCGAAATACCTGAGCCCCACTACGTAAAATTCTTCTTTAAATATTATCTCCGGTTTCATTGTCCCGCCTCCTGTTATTTTTCCGTGTGCTGCAGCATCTATGATGCATTTTAAACAATCGAGATGCCTTTCTATAAGTTCCGAGTCCTTCCTCATTTTACCCGGTGTGACATTAAATTGTTTTTTAAAGGCCCGCGTAAAACTTTCCTGGCTCTCAAAACCACATTCCACAGATATCTCCAAAAGTCTCAGTCCGGAACTCCTCAAATATCCCAAAGCCGAAAGAAATCTTCTCATTCTGGTATATTCGCTTACGGAATAACCTGTGTACGACTTGAAGATTCTGTGGAAATGGTATCTTGAAAAACCGGCGAATTTCGAAACTTCCTCAAGATCGACGTTATTCGTCATGTTCTCTTCTATGTAATCCAGGACGTCCTGTACGTAGTTTTTGTATTTCAAATTTATCAACTCCGAAGTTTAGCCAATTATATAATATTTCCCGGATGTTTTTTTGACATTTTGTGCTGAATATTTTATTTTTTTCAAAAAATATTTGTAACCGGTTATTCCGTTTTACATTTTGTACGAAAAAGACTTTTTTTAATTGTTTTTTAGTTGATTAAGATGTTAAAATAGATATAATATTATTCATGGGGGATGAATATGCTTATAAAAAATATTAATTGCTGGGATGTACGGGAGCGGAGTTATTTTATGACGGACCTGAGGGTTTCCGGCGGAAAGATTGAAAAAATCGGTAGAAGACAACCGGTTTACCAGGATACGGAAATGTACGATTTGAATGGGAAATACGCCTATCCTGCCTTCATCGACAGCCACATGCATGTTATAGCGCTTGGCGAATCACTCACAAATCAGATATTGAATTCCGTGAATTCCGAAGAAAAACTCAGGCACATAATACTCGATTCGGATGAGGAGGTGGTTGTGCTGACAGGCTGGAATGAGGAGACGCTGGGCTTTACTCCCGACAGAGAGTATCTTGACAGTGTTGTAGACACGAAACCCGTGATTCTCATCAGAAGATGCTACCATTCTGCGGTTGTAAATTCGGCGGCTATAAGGGAATATCAGCTTGATAAATACGACGGTGTCGATGGTTCGGAAGTCACCAAAGGGTACGTAAGGGAAAGTGTGCTTTCATATCTCGAGTCCAAATCTCCGGAAAAAGATATCAAAAAATTAAACAAATATCTGAATAAGGCGGCAGCCAGTTTGAAATCGTGGGGAATCACCACGGTTCATTCAGATGATTACCGTTCCGTTTCATTCGAAGATTTCAACAGATTTGGCATCGACAATCGGGAGATCAGAATAGCTGAGAAGATAAATCCGGGAAATTTTGATGGATTTACCGATTTTATGTCTAATAAAAAAGATTTTTTCAGAAAGCACACCGATTTTTGGAATGTAAATGCAATTAAGCTGTTCATGGATGGTTCGTTGGGTGCGAAAACAGCGTTGCTTTCCGAGCATTATGAAGGCGAAAAGGATAATTTCGGTGTGTGTACGCTCGATCAGACAGAGTTGAAGAATATGATACGAATATCCGAAAAAAACGGAATATCCGTTATGGTGCACTGTATAGGAGATCAGGCACTTGAAAACTGTATTAAGGCTTTTGAGGGGAATATTGAGAATGGCAATCCTTGCAGGCACAGGTTGATTCACGTTCAGATGGCTTCCGAAAAACAGCTTAAGAGGATTAAAAAACTGAACCTGTATCTCAGTATTCAACCGGTATTTTACGATTCTGACATCAACACCGCCAAAAAAAATCTCGGCCAGGAAAGGTTGGAAAAAATAGGATATCCATTTGGGAAAATGAACGATATGGGAATCGAAATTTCTTTTTCCACAGACTCACCCATAGAATCCATAAATCCTTTCGAGAACCTCGCTTCAGCCATGAGGTTTATGCCGCTTGAAGATGCATTTCACCACTACACTTTTTCGGGTGCCAGGGCCGAGGGAAGCGAGTCCTGCAAAGGCAGAATAGCAGAGGGATACCTTGCGGACTTATTTGTGACATCCGAAGACATATTCGGTATGAGTTCTTCCGAAATAAAGAACGTAAAACCTCAAAGAGTTCTTTTTAACGGTTTATGGTTTTTATAATCAGGCAGTTTGATCAGAACAATGTATTGTTTTATCAAACGTGTTTTTATTTGTGTTAAAATATGATTGTGGATTTACCCTGTTAAACATCATATTCGGAGGTAAAATAATGAAAAAAATCCCGATTTTTTTTGTGTTGATTTTTTTGTCTTTGACCGCTCTTTCAACTCAGTTTGAATTTAACCCGATCCCGAACAATCCGCAGATTTTCAGGGATAATTGGGATAATACGCTCGGACTTGACATGCCGACATATGGATTCGTACAGTTCGACGATTTCGGAAGAATTACCGGAGTGAACGGACCGAATATTTTTCTTGGGTATTCCTGGAAGAACTATTTCAACCCGGTTGCCATTGAAGCGTGGAACGCATACTGGTCCATAGGTACGGTTATACTTATAGTGCCATATATATATATCGGTGCGGATTACATTTGGGAAAACGGCTATTATTTCGGAGCGTCCATAGGTCTGGGCGGTACTTTTGTGGGCTTGTACTTCGGGAAATATTTCTGATTTGATTTTAAATTTATTCTTGAAAAACTGATAATCCTCTCGCCATAAAATTATAGAAATTGTACAGATATTTCTAAAATGTATATGGCGAGTTTTTTATTTGTAATTTGATTATGTTGAATAAATTTCTTTTTAAAAAACGTCTTAGGGGAACAGAGGGGGTGTATAAGTGAAAACATCACTTGTACGATTTTATACTGCGGACGGAGCGGAGCTTCAGGGAATATTTAGCGAGCCTTCCGAACCTGATGGGAGAGTTTTGGTACACGTGCACGGACATGCCGGTAATTTCTATGAGAACAGATTTCTGGATTACTATTCTGAATATCTCGCAGAAAAAGGAATCGCTTTCCTTTCATTCAACAACAGAGGACATGACTATATAAACGACATATTGATAAAGTCTGAAAGTGGTATTGTCTTTGAAAAAGGCGGCAGCGCTTATGAAAGGTTGGAATGGAGTATTCGCGATATAGAAGCTTCAATAAATTTTGTGAATGGAAAAGGATATTACGATGTCGTTCTTCAAGGGCACAGCCTCGGGTGCAACAAGGTTATGAATTACATTCTGAAACCCGGAATACCAAAAATAGACAAGTGTGTTTTGCTCGCACCATGCGATATAGTCGGATTCGAAATCGAATGCGACGGGAAAGAACTGTATGAGGAATTTTGCGTTTCTTCCGAAAAAATGCTTGATGGTGGAAATGGTAAGGAAATTCTGTCCTACGACAACCTGATCAGTGCGGCTACATTTTCGGATTTCAGGATAGAGAACTGCGATGCGGATATTTTCAGATACAGATGCGATGGGTATGTACATAACGGATTGAACGGTTTGGATAAAAAGATCATGACAATTTTGGGAGATAACGACGAATACATATCGGATTTGAAAAGATGTGAGGAGTTCTTTAGAAATAACGTTTATGAAGAGAATTTGAATTTTAAAATTGTTAAAGGTGCCTCTCACAATTTTTCAGGTTTTGAGGATATGTTGATAAGGGAAATTATAAAATTTATATGACACGAAGGAGTGGATCCATGACTATTTTTGAAAAACTTAAAAAGACCGCTTTGGAAAAAAGCGTGGATATGCCTGAGGAAGATTTTATTTTGAGGGGGATATGGAATATAGACCTTTATTATCAGCCGGATGTTTCCGAACGCGTTTTCAAGTACGACTTGATTGTTACGCAGACTCTGCGGCAGGGATGCTGCTATGCTACGAATAAAATAGAGCATATCGATAAAAACTGGATTGGCAAGGATGCCAGGAAAATAGAAACCGGAAGTCTGGACCTCGATATCGCCATTCTTGACGCTATATATTCCTCGATGTCTCCGCGGCCTGATGAAATTATTGAGATTGAAGGTTTTTCATTTGATAAGGCTGCCGAAAGAGCCAAAATAGTAGTAGGAGAGGTTGAGAAGGTACTTGAAGGCAGAAAAGGAAGAATATTGAACATAGGTGTGATAGGTAAAATACTCAGTGTGCTTAAAAAAAATGGGCATGAAGTCTATGCGACCGATCTTGATCAGGAAATAATTGGAAAAAGAATAGGCGATGTGTTAATAGAAAATGGCCTGGAAAAAAATGAGGAATTGATAGCGGGAAGCGATCTTATACTCATTACCGGTATGACACTCGCTTCGAATTCTTTGGAAAGAATTCTTGAACTTGCCCGCGAAAGCGGGACAAAGGTAGTGATGTTCAACGAAACTGGCTGTTGGTTCGGAAAAGAGTACTGCGATTCTTTCGGAGTGGATTCGGTGATAGGAGAATCTTTCCCGTTCTATATTTACGAAGGGAAGAGCAAAATACAGATATTCCGAAAGAGTGGCGGTTTTTCTGAGTGAATTTCATATACTACCTGAATGGAATCATTTTAGCGTGGAAAACGGTTTTCTTAAAATGGATGGGATTTCTTTTGAGAACTTGTCTGCCGAATTCGATACACCTTCCTATTTCTACAGCAAAAACAGTATACGTGTGATGTTTGACAACGTGAAAAGAATATTCGAGAATTTCGACATTATATATTCTTTCAAAGCCAATCCGTCCGCAGCTATTTGCAGCGAGTTGAGGAAATTGGGATCGGGGGCTGACGTGGCATCGGAAAATGAATTGAAACTCGCACTTTTTCTCGGTTTCGACCCGGGAAAAATAATATACACCAGTCCGGCCAAATCGGAAGAAAATATAAAATACGCGATAATGTCGGATATTCTTGCCATAAACATCGAATCTTTTGAGGAACTGGAGATTGTGAACAGACTGGCCGGGGAAATCGGCAAGAAACAAAAAGTGATTTTAAGGATAAATCCCGGTGATGTCGGTCTTGATTTGAAGGAAGTTATGGCGGGAGAGGGCAGTAAATTCGGGATAAATATCAAAAGCGTGATGGAGAATTACGACAAATTCGAAAGAGCGGAGAATGTCTCTGTTGCCGGTATTCATGTTTACACCGCATCGCAGATATTGGACGAAGATGTCATCGCGGCAAATTTTAAGAGAACTCTCGAATGTGCGAAGCAGTTGAAGGAAAAATATGGTATGGCAATTGATATCATTGATTTTGGTGCGGGTTTGGGAATACCGAATACGCAATCGGAGAATTCCATAAACACGGAAACTCTTTCAGCAAAAATTGAAAAGCTGAGGAATGATTACCGTGTTTTTTTTGTCGACACGAAATTCATCGTGGAACTCGGCAGGTATCTCGTGGCGGCTTCGGGGATATTCGTTTCAAAAGTCATGTACAGAAAAAATAAAAATCTGATAATCGACGGAGGGATGAACAATTTTTTCAGACCTCTTTTCATGGGATTCAACCACCCCACTTTCGTTTTGAATAAGATTGAAGAAAGATCTGTCGCCACTTACGATATCGGAGGTCCGATTTGCTCTCCGATAGACATAATAGGAAAAAACCAATCTCTGCCGGAAGTGGAAATCGGAGATTTTATTGGTTTTTTCAACGCCGGTGCATACGGTTGGAGTATGAGTCTTCAGAATTTTCTGAGTTTTCCTACGGCAAGAGAAGTACTTGTCGATGAAAATGGCGGAAAAATAATCAGGGAAAAAAGCGACTGGAAAGACGATCTCTGCCATCAGAAATGGGAATAAGCCTTCATTGATGAAGGCTTTCCCGTTTGCATAACTTGCGACTAAATGATGTCCTTTATGGAATCTTCAAGATCATCCGGTATATATCCTTTGAATTGTGCTTTGTAAAGTCTTGAATAATGTCCGTTTTCTTTTAAAAGTGCGTCGTGTGTGCCTCTTTCTATTATTCCGTTTTTCGTTATTACTATTATTTCATCCGCATGCTTGATAGTCGACAGGCGGTGTGCGATTATAAGCGAGGTTCTCCCGTGAGAGAGATCTTCAAGGGATTTCTGTATTTTCATCTCGGTTTCGTTATCCAATGCTGATGTGGCTTCATCCAGTACTAAAATCGGGGGATTTTTAAGAAACACCCTCGCTATGGATATACGCTGCTTCTGGCCGCCGGATAACTTCACGCCTCTCTCGCCGATATAGGTATCGTAACCATTTTCAAGCGAGGAGATAAAATCATGTATGTTTGCCTTCTTCGCGGCATCGATTATTTCCTCTTCGGTGGCTTTCCCGTTTCCATAACTTATATTATCTTTTATAGAACCTGCAAAAAGAAACACATCCTGCTGCACTATTCCGATGTTGCCCCTGAGAGACTTCAGCTTAATCTCTCTCAGATCATAGCCGTCTATTTTTATACTGCCGCCTTGAATTTCGTAGAAGCGTGGGATTAGATGGCAAAGTGTGGTTTTGCCCCCGCCTGACGGACCAACCAGTGCAACAGTTTTGCCCGATGGAACTTCAAATGAGATTTTGTCGAGAACCTTCTCTCCGCCTTCGTATGAAAATGATACATCTTCAAATTTGAGATTACCTTTCACATCATCAAGGGATACTGCATTTTCCGAATCGGTAATCTCGGGCGATATGCCGAGTATTTCGACGAATCGTTCAAAACCTGCCATTCCGGCTTCGAACTGCTGAGTGAACTGCATCAGGCGTCTTATAGGCTGGAGAAAAATGTCTATATACAGAAAAAAAGCGACCAGTGAGCCAAGTGAGATATATTGCTTGTAATAGAAATAGCCTCCAGCACCCAAAACGCTTAATTTAAGGATGTTGGAAAAGAAGTTTATTCCGGAAGTCATCTCACCCATAACCTTGAAGGCATATTCCCTTGCCTGGCGAAATTCGAGATTTCCTTCATCGAATTTTTCTATTTCAAATTCTTCGTTGGTGAAAGATTGGGCCACCCGAATCCCCGAAATACTGTTTTCAACCTGTGCGTTTACGTTTGCAATCCTCTTCTGCACATCTTTGAAGGCCTTTGACATTTTTTTTCTCTTCTTAAATCCAAACCAGAGCATGATGGGAATGAAAGCGAATACGATTAAGGTCAGATAAACATCTGTATTCACAAGGATTATAAAAGCTCCTATGAGCGTTATCATAGACAGGAAAAGATCTTCAGGTCCGTGATGCGCAAGTTCGGTGACATCTCTCAGGTCGTTTACGATTCTCGACATTATCTTTCCCGTTCTGACTTTGTCAAAATAGCTGAAAGAAAGTGTCTGAAGATGTGAGAAGATATCTTTTCTCATGTCATATTCCATCCTTGTTCCAAGAACATGACCCCAATAATCCACAAAATAATTGAGATAAGCTCTCACCGCAAACAATACGGCAAGAATTCCTACAACTAAAAACAGCGTTCCGATTTCACTCTGGGGTATATACTGGTCCAAAGCCTGCCTTGTCAGTTGGGGAAAGAGTAAATCTATTCCCGCCATGGAGAAAGCACATATCATATCCAGAATGAAAAGGACTTTGTGCGGTTTGTAGTAAGAAATGAATTTTTTGATCAATTAAGCACACACTCCTCATTCTAAATTTACTTACAATTTTATTGATTAATGCCCGACATATGTATAAATATGAATATAAAGTATCTGCCAGCAATACACATGCGCAACCTCCAGAAATACGTCGGGAATTTGCGTTCAATTTCGTATACGGTGTCTATTGGATTATTCAATTCAAGCAGATATTCAAATTTTTAACACACATTTTGCCGCTAATTCAAAAAGCTTTTCTTTGTGAGATTTACTGTTTTCGGAGTACCTCGAATCCCAGGTTTTCCCGCTTACATCATCTCCCGAAGACAATATCTGACCGAATTTTATATTTCTGAATTTCGAAAGGGCTATCAGAGAAGCCGATTCCATTTCCACGGAGATGCAACCGGAATCTTTCATGAGCTTCACTCGTTTTTCCGTTTCACGGAAAAACGCATCCGTAGTCCAGGTTTTACCCGTAATGAATTTCACTTTTTCTTTTTCGAGAGTATTTTCCAAAGATTTTACAACATCGATATCACAGTTGATTTCGGCACTCGGCGGAATGTAATGGTAAGAGAAACCTTCGTCCCTTACCGCCGAATTCACAACTATCACTTCTCCGCGAATTATTGACTTATCAAGAACTCCACAGGAACCGCAGGCTATTATCTTTTTCACACCGCGCGCTATAAGCTCTTCGGTGAAACCACCTGCCGACGGGCCACCCAAGCCGGGATTGCATACTGCGACAATTTCTTCTCCTACGTTCATCGTATATACAGGGAAAATACCGCATTCGGATTTGATATCGTGATAGCGGATCAAAACACCCTGGCTTTCCAGCTTTTTCAAAACTTCATGATAGAATACCAGTATCGCTTTCTCAGGAAAAGATTCGATTTTGCTGAAAACATGCGAAGGTTCAATTACGGCAGGCAGTTCATAATCATGATCGGTTATCGGAATAAAAGAATTTAAGTACGACATAATCCCCCTCCGGTATATGAAGAAAAAACAAGTCATCGGGAAATTTATATCATGAAATCGCGGGAATTTCAAGCGAAGATATTACGTAAAACGAACAAATATGAAAATTATTACGCATAAATGCGATTGAGATTCAGTCATCGTATTTTCTTCTTATAGCGAGCATCTCATCTTTATGTCTGAGGAAAAGATCCGTTACTGTCGGACAGAAATGTGATCCTCTGCCTTTTTTGATAATCTCAATAGAGTCTTCGAATGAAAAGGCTTTTTTGTATGAACGTTCGCTCATGAGTGCGTCAAATACATCGGCTATGGCGACTATTCTGCCCGCAAGCGATATTTCTTCACCTTTCAGACCGTACGGATAACCGCTACCATCCCATTTTTCGTGATGACCAGCTATAATGTCCAGTGCTGTGCCGAGCAAATCAAGATTTATTCGTCCTTTCAATATGTTATTCATATTTTCGAGAACCTGAATTCCTATGTTGACATGGCCTTTCATGATTATGAATTCGTCGTCGGTAAGTTTACCGGGTTTCAGCAAAATCGAATCCGGAATACCGACTTTGCCTATATCGTGAAGAGGTGCGAACCAGTATATTTCTCTGATCAATTTGGGGGTTATTGCCGGATTTGATTTGGACAACTCTTTGGCAAGAAACTGCGAATATGATGCGACTCTTATCAGGTGATTACCGGTTTCGAAATCCTTCTTCTCCACAAGATCCGCGAATGTTTTCGCGGTTTTGGCGACAATCTCCTGAAGAAGGTATGAATTGTATATTTCACTTTTTATGGTGTTCACAAATTGTTTCGCTATTTTGGCGTCGTTCTGGTCGAAGGCATATTTTTTCCTGGAGGATATGAATAAAAATCCCAAAAGAGAATTCTCGGTGCAAATCGGTACGGTTATACTTGATTTGAATCCTTCTTCAAGAATCATAAGCGTCGAAGAAGATTTATGTACATTCTCGAAATGATACTCAATATCGTTTATTATTCTCGGGTCTCCCGTGCAAGATATACTTCCTAAAGTCGTCTGCTCTATTCTTTCGGAAAATCCTGCCGTCAGAAGTAAATTATTTTCATCTGAAACCACGGTTTCAGCCACAACATTCCCTGAAGAATCCATAAAGGCTACGCCAAGTCTTTCTATTGGCAGTTGTTTTTTCAACAGAGGATACATCTCCGGTAATATATCTTCCAGAGTGCCGAAGTCGGTTGACTTTAGAAGCTGTTGCTGAAACATAAGTTTTTTTTCAAGTTCATCGAGTTTGTTGAGAATTTGCCTCTCTTCGGTACAATGCGACTTGATCTGGAGTTTGAATTCATTTCCTTCAACAAGCGCTTTTACATGCCCTACCATATTCTCTATATTGCCTGAAAAGCTTCTGAAAAACATATATAAAATGGTTACCAGGAAAAATATAAATATTCCGAGAAAAAGAATAAACGTTATTATTGCATCTGTGGACCTTTCTGATTGTGAATTTCTTTCTTCAAGCAAGTCGTTGATTTTTCTTGAATGATTTGCGAGAATATCGACACATTCTCTGTAAGTATTCCTTTTTTCAAGAAAATACTCAGGCAATAACTCGAGTGCTTTAAAATCTGTTCCCGTTTCGTAAGCTGCGGTTATTAGCGAGTATGCCAGGTAATTTTCCCTGTATCCTTCCAGATAAGGAGCGAGCTGATCATCGTATTCCATACTCTGATTTTCGCTTACGATAAGATTTATGGAATTGAGATTGGATATCATATAATTTATATTCCTGGTTGCCTGTCTGATACTTTGCTGGAAATCCTCTTTGTTTGCCGAATCGATTTTATAGAGCGAAAAAAGTGATATGATAACGGTTATCGTAGCAAGTCCAAGAAAGAAATTTATCAGGAAAAATTTCTTTATACTCAACTGCAACAACTCCTTTTTACATTTTCAGGTAATTATACCATCAAATATGGCGATAATTATATGAAGGAAAATTTATTGTGGTTTATAATTAAATCACGATAAAAAAACGTGATATTCATAAAGTGAAATGTATGGGATGTTGTACAATATAATACAAAAAGTGATTTTGATATATAATGTTAAAAATTATTTTAAATTTAAGCCCTTTTTATAAAAATACCGATCGTACAAGGATTGTCAAAAGGTTTTTTCTATGAGCGTTCAATTGTGTGGTTTTTATTGCTGGTATTCGGCTTATAAAAATAAAAAGCATTCGTATTCCATCCACATACTGCCATGAATTATATTTCCGAAATACGGAGTATAACCATTGATGATGTATAATTGCCAAAAATGGGGTGGTTTTATGGAATGGAATGAAATTAGAAAAAATCATTATGAAAATTTTCTTTCGAAACACTATCTGAAAGTTTTTGGAGGGTATGAAAAAAACATCGAGAGGAATCTTGAGTTTTTCAGAGGAAATTCTATAATCTCGGCAGGAAATTCCACAGCCTTTGATTTGGGGTGCGGATGCGGCTTTCAATCTATACCTCTTTCCGTGTGCGGATTCAGCGTCTTCGCGGTTGATGCCGATGAAATGTTGCTGAAAAATCTTGCGGGATTTGTTGAGGAAAATGGAATACGGAATGTTCATGTCATAAAAAGTGACATATTTACGTTTATTGAAAGTACGGAGTTATCCCCTGATTTGATTGTCTGTATGGGAGATACGCTGTCGCACCTTGAATCCGTGGAACATGTTAAAAAATTTTTGGGCAGGTGTACCGATAAATTACTTCCAAACGGCATTTTGTCTTTGTCTTTCAGGGATTATTCAAAGGATATTACAGATGAAAACAGATTCGTGTTTACCGGAGGAGATAGAGACTCTTTTTTTGAGTGCTTTATTGAAAAAGATGGTGATAAATTGAAAACATATGACATATCACATATTTGGAATTGTGAAAAACAGAACTGGGAAACCGAAATCAGCAAATATTTTAAATGTGTGCTTTTTCCCGGTATGATAGATGATTTCTTGCAGGAAAGAAGGATGGAGAATATTCATTCGATTGAAGACAGAGGTATGATATTCAAAATTTTTCAAAAAAGAATGTAAGTATTGAAAACAGGAGGTAATTTTATGAAAAAGAAAGGTATCGTATTTTTGTTATTGCTGTTGTTCCTTGGATCTATGAGCCTTGCATTTTCTCCTATAAGGGTAACGGTTATTAATGAAACCAATAATACCGTTGCGATAAATTACAAATATGACGGGAATTGGTCATTTCCATATTCCGAAACCGTATGGGATATGCTGTGGCAGGGGGGCGATGATCTTAAATGGCTTGAAATGCCTCCCGGAACTCAAGCATCTATTTTAATAGATACTACAGGAATATTGAGAGTGGTGGAGAAAAACGTTCACAACGGTAAATGGTACAGCAAAATTGGGTTTCCGTTACAGGCTTGGTGGGAAGGACAAATATTAACGATAAAATAAAACCTCGAAAGAGGTTTTATTTTTTATCATGATGAAAGCAAATCTTCGTTTTTATACCGTTTTTATATGTGAATTCTTTTATCTCTTCCTCCATCGAATCCCAGAATCCCGTATTATCTATCAGTTCTATGAATTTTCCGCTTTTATCGGGGTGCTTGTTTCTTATCCAGTTAATCATATCGCTTCGAATACTTCCTTTGGTGTTCAAATTTTCCATGTAGTAAAAATCCGTATATTCGCTCGTGTTCTGTATTATCTTTTTCCAATCCGTAAAAAGCGGAATTATTGGGCCGATGAAAACATGAGTATTTATTTTCCTTTTTTTAAATTCCTTCAGCACTTCAACTCTCTTTGAATATGAACTTGCATATTTCTCTATTTCTCTTTGCAGATAACCTTCAGCGGAAGTTATCGTAACTCCTGCACTACAGTTGGAAAATTGAAGGAATAGATCAATATCCCTCAAAATCAAATGCGATTTGGTTTGGACGCTCAGGTCAGGCTGCAAGGGAATCAATTTTTCCAATATTTTCCTCGTCAGTGCATACTTTTTTTCCACATGAAGATAAGGGTCTGTTACCGAAGACATGAATATCTTTTTGCCTTCATATTTCGACCCTGCAAATGGTATTGTGGAAGGGGCGTTGGTTTTTACATCCAGAAATTGCCCCCATTCCTCTTCATGTTTTGAAAATTTTTTCATAAACCTTGCATAACAATAAATACATCCGTGCGTGCATCCGACGTATGGATTTATCACAAAATCGGATTCAGGTAAGTTGGATTTGCAAATTGCCTGGCGGCAGTGTACCTCTTTTACCTTAATTTTCACCATCTCCCGATGCTCGGTACTATAAATAAATTACCCGTTCATTGTTTTTAAATTAAAGGAATATATACAACTCTTCCATATACCTTGTTCATGAGTATATAAACGTTATTTTAACATGTTTTCCAACAAAATAAATTAAATCTGAACTATAAAGAAATATACAGGTGATACAATAAAAGTGATAGGTGATTCACGTTGTATATTCTGTATATTTAACAAAATAAAGGAGGCACTAATAAATGGATTTCGGATTGACTCGCGAACAGGAAATGATAAGAAAGATGGTCAGAGAGTTCGCACAAAAAGAGGTTAAGCCGCTGGCGGCGGAAATCGATGAAACTGAAGAATTCCCATGGGAAAATGTGAGGAAGATGTCCAGATACGGTTTGATGGGTATTCCTTTCGAAGTGAAATATGGAGGAGCAGGCGGAGATTACTTATCCTATATACTTGCCGTGGAAGAGCTTTCAAAGGTATGTGCGACAACGGGTGTAATATTATCGGCACATACGTCGCTTTGCTGCGGGTGTATTTATGAAAATGGCAACGAGATGCAAAGGGAGAAATATCTGGTTCCACTGTGCAAGGGAGATCTTATCGGAGCTTTCGCGTTGACGGAACCCAATGCGGGAACCGATGCTTCCGGACAGCAGACAACCGCAGTGCTTGAAAATGATCATTATGTCATAAACGGCAGTAAAATATTCATTACAAACGGCGCGACGGCAGATATATTCATAGTATTTGCGATGACAGACAGGTCAAAGGGAGTTAAGGGAATAAGTGCTTTCATAGTGGAGAAAGACAGGGAAGGTTTTTCAGTAGGTAAAGTCGAAGAAAAACTGGGAATAAGGGCGAGTTCAACCGCCGAATTGATATTTGAAAATTGCAGTATTCCTCGTGAAAATCTTCTCAGCGCGGAAGGCAAAGGTTTTGGAATAGCCATGAAAACGCTGGACGGAGGCAGAATCGGAATTGCCGCACAGGCACTCGGTATTGCCGAAGGTGCACTCGAAGAATCGGTTAAATATATGAAAGAAAGAAAACAATTTGGAAAACCAATAGCGAGAAACCAGGGAATGCAGTGGATGATTGCCGATATGGACACGAAAGTCGAGGCCGCCAGAAATTTGGTTTATAAAGCGGTATGGAAAAAAGAGAATGGCCAGAATTATTCGATGGATGCGGCAAGGGCAAAACTTTACGCGGCTGAAGTCGCTATGGAAATTACCACAAAGGCCATTCAGATATTCGGAGGATATGGATACACGAAAGAATATCCGGTGGAGAGAATGTTCAGGGATGCGAAAATAACGGAGATATACGAGGGTACTTCACAGGTGCAGAAAATGGTAATTGCTGCCGGAGTACTTTCATAAGGGGTGTGTATGATGAATATAATAGTGTGTATTAAACAGGTGCCGGACACCACGGAAGTTAAAATCGATCCAGTAAAAGGTACTTTGATAAGAAATGGAGTGCCGTCCATAATAAATCCGGATGATATGAATGCTTTAGAAGAAGCGTTGAGAATAAAAGACGATCACGGGGCAAAAGTGACGGTTATAACCATGGGGCCTCCCCAAGCTGAAGTCGCTTTGAGGGAGGCACTCGCCATGGGTGCGGATGAAGCGGTTCTTATAACCGACAGGGCCTTCGCCGGTGCCGATACTCTTGCGACGTCACGCGTGCTTGCCGCGGCTGTGGAGAAATTTGAATACGATATAGTGTTTGCCGGAAGACAGGCAATTGACGGTGATACGGCTCAAGTAGGACCTGAAATGGCTGAACATCTCGGAATACCTCAAATTACTTACGTTCAGAAAGTCGAAGTCGCAGAAGACGGGTTGATAGTTGAAAAAGCTCTGGAAAATGGATATATGGTTATGAAAACAAGTACTCCGGTACTTCTCACCGCCATCAAAGAACTGAATGAGCCGAGATATATGAGTGCAAAATTGATTTTTGAAGCATTTAAAAAAGAAATAGAAATTTGGGATGCGAATAGGTTGTCTCTTAACAGTGAATTGCTGGGATTGAAGGGATCTCCCACCCAGGTCAGAAAATCCGTGACCAAGGAGCTCAAAGGGCAGGGCGAGACCATAGAACTTGATCCTAAAGAAGCTGCGAAGTATGCTGTGGGAAAATTGAAAGAGAAACTTATAGTTTAGCGGGGGGATATGAATATGAATGTGAACGAATATGGCGGAGTTATGGTTTTTGCAGAACATAGAGACGGTTGTCCTGAAAAAGTTTCTCTGGAACTAATAGCGAAGGGCAGAGAGATAGCCAATAAGTTGAACACGAATCTGACAGTTGTCATTCTTGGGAGCAGTGTCGAAAAAACAGCCAAAGAACTTTCCGATTACGATATCGACGAAGTCATCTATGCGGATTCAGCTATGCTTGAAAATTATCGGACAGAACCTTTTACTCAGGTTTTATGTGATATCATAAATGAAAGGAAGCCAGAAGTCTTTTTTGTAGGGGCAACATACATCGGCAGAGACCTGGCTCCGAGAATAGCCGCAAGGCTTGGCACCGGACTTACCGCAGACTGCACGGCACTTGACGTGGATGAAAAGCAAAGCCTGTTGATGACAAGACCGGCTTTTGGCGGGAATTTGATGGCGACGATAATCTGTGAGAATCACAGGCCGCAGATGTCCACCGTAAGACCAGGGGTGTTTTCCAAAGCTGAAAAGATTTCAAAGAATGCCAAATTGACAGTTGTTCATCCTGTATTCAAAGACTCGGAGATAAAAACGAAAGTTATGGAAATTATAAAATGTGCCAGAGAAAATGTTGACATAAGCGAGGCAAAGATAATAGTCGCATGTATGGTCTGACCCACAAGTGTTGAAGCGTTTGCAGGAAGACTACATTGTTATTGCCATGTATGTTGATGATAAAACAGAATTGCCTAAAGAAGAGTGGATTGTTTCCAATTATGATGGTAAAAAGAAGAAGACTTTAGGAAAGAAAAATGCAGATTTTCAAATTACAAGATATAATATAAATGCTCAGCCATATTACTGCCTGCTTGATTCGGACGGTAAAGATGTAGCTACACCAAGAGCTTACGATTTAGATGTAAACAATTTTGTAAGATTTCTGGATGAAGGAATTAAAAATTTCAAGCAAAAAAAAACGGCAGCGGCAATTAAGTAGTTGATTAAAAGAGAAATTATTTTGTTTTAACAGGACAATAAAAAGGCATTTAAGAATCAATATTAGTTAGTGAGTTTTCATAGGTAAAGAATGAAAACGTGGTTAGTAGGGTTGATGCAGATGGCAGGGCCGGCAATCCCTGTCATCTCATCATCAAACTTGAATAGATTCTAAAGCTGATAAAACAAAATCAAGATAAACAACAACAAACAGTAGTTAGTGGTGAAAAGGGCAGGGACGTTAAGTTATTTACCCCAATATCTGATCTAAGAAACTCCCTGCTCTTTTTTTCGAAATTTAATTTTATGCTATGAAGACCACCCATCGATTCCCAATTGAACAACACAAGTTTTATCAATTAGGAATTAATGGCAACCTGAGAACACTTTTCTCTCGGATTTTTAATGAGAAGAAATTATAAAGTAAAATTTAACGTATGAATAAAATTGTAACACTGCTCTTTGCGAGTATTTTATTTTCTGGTTTGGTTTCCCAAGCTCAGTATACAACAACGATTCCATTGAATTCAAAGGTGAAGCAAGGTAAGTTATCTAATGGTTTAACTTATTATGTGATGCATAATGAGGAGCCAAAAGACCGCGCCAGTTTTTATTTTGTACAAAACGTTGGAGGGATTCTTGAAGAAGATTCTCAAAATGGTTTGGCTCACTTTCTGGAACACATGGCGTTTAATGGTTTGGAAAATTTTCCAGGTAAGAACATGCTTGATTATTTGGAGAAAAATGGTATTCTTTTTGGACGTGATATTAATGCTTATACTGCTCAGGACCAAACTGTTTATAATATCAGTAATATTCCTACAGGGAGTAAAGGGTTGATGGATTCGGCTTTATTGGTTTTGCATGACTGGTCAGGAGGATTATTGCTGGAAGGCAAAGAAATTGAGTCGGAGCGTGGTGTTATTCATGAAGAGTGGCGTACCAGAAGAAATGTTCGTAAGCGTTTGGGAGATCAAACATCATCGGTGATGTATAATAATTCGAAGTATGCAGAGCGTGATGTGATCGGTTCTTTGGATGTGATTGATCATTTTGAACATTCAGCACTTCGCGAATATTACGACAAGTGGTATCGTCCGGATTTACAAGCTGTAGTTATTGTTGGAGATATTGATGCTGAAGAGATAGAAGAGAAAGTACAGGCTTTATTCTCGAAAATTCCAATGCCGAAGAACGCTGCTGAGCGTACTTATACTCAAGTTGAGGATTCTAAAGAAGTAGCTTATGTTGCAGCTAAAGATAAGGAACAAAAAAGTCTGAGTATCATGTGGTTGTTCCGTAGCGATTTGGATGCTGTAAAGACCGAAGTAACACAAAGAAACGATATGGCTAAAGGCATGTTCAATCAGATGCTTACTGCCCGTATTGCTGAGAAAACTAAGAAATTGGAATGCTCGGCAATGGGTATTCAGGTTGGTGGATTTGATTTAGCCCGTACCAAAGGTGGTGATTATATTTACGTGATGCCTAAAAGGGGTAAAGAACTGGAGGCATTCTCTGAAGCACTAACAGAATTGGAACGTGTTAAACGTTATGGTTTTACTGCTTCGGAGCTTGAGAGAACCAAGGTGCAATACATGAGATCATATGAATCATATGCTGCAAATTACAGCAAAATTACAAATGATAAGTGGGCGGAGCAATTAGCAGACTTGTTCTTAAAAGCAGAACCATTTCCTTCCTTGGAGTGGGAAATGGAATTTGCCGCTAAAACCATTCCTGCTATCACACTCGAAGAGGTGAATGCATTTGTTAATTCTTATTCTAATGTTGATAATTCAGCATTAGTATTACAAGGTCCTGATAACGAAACGCAGGTTTACCCAACTAAAGAAGAATTATTAGCGGTTGCAGCTAAAGTGAAATCATCAAATGTTGAAGCTTATGTAGATGAAGCTGGCAATCAGCCTCTTGTTGCTAAGAAATTAAAAACAGTAAAAATTTCAAGCCAATTTAAAGTTGAAGGGACTGATGCCAGTGGTTATGTTCTAGAAAATGGTGCAAAAGTTGTAATTTTACCTACTGAATACAGTAAGGATGAAATTTCGATGTCTTCTTTCAGTTTTGGTGGAACATCATTAATTGCTGATAAAGATCTTGCTTCCGCAGATATGGCAACAGGAATCTCTCAAATGTCTGGTGTTGGTGAGTTTGATGCAACTCAGTTACAGAAAAAATTAGCAGGTAAAATTGTTAGTTTGAATGCAAGTTTAGGAGAATTGACAGAAGGATTTTCAGGTTCTGCTTCTCCTCAGGATTTTGAGACTTTACTACAATTGCTTTACCTGAATTTTGAAGCACCTCGTTTCGAAGAAGCTCCTTTTAGTGCACAGATGGCACGTATGAGAGATTATGTTGCAAACATAAAAGTAGACAATAATAAAGCACTTCAGGATACTATAGCTTTATTATCGACAAATTATTCTCCACGTACTTTGCTTTTTGGAGAAGATTTTATTAATAAGATCGACTTTAAAAGAGCAGTTGAGATTTATAAAGAGCGTTTTTCCAATGCGAGTGACTTTACTTTCATCTTTGTTGGTAATATTAACGAAGAGGAGCATTTGCCCCTAATCCAGAAGTATATTGGTAACATCAGCTCTATAAACAAAAAAGAAGCATTTGTAGATCATAAAGTGGGCCCTTCTAAAGGAAAAACAAGCAGAATCTTCGATCGTGAAATGGCAGTGCCGAAACGACAGTTACTTATGCAATACAAGGTGATTTTGATTATACATTAGAGAACAGAGTGATGCTTAACGTAGTGTCTCAACTTCTGTCTAAAAGATATATGACAACGATTCGTGAAGAGGAAGGTGGATCTTATGGTGTTGGAGTTAGTCCATCATCATCTAAACTACCAACACCGGAATTCTCATTGAATATCAGTTTCGATTGTAATCCTGAAAAGCGTGATCGTTTGGTTGAAATTGTCAAGGAGGAAATTGTTAAAATTCAAAATGAAGCTTGTGATGCTGTTGACTTAAATGAGATTAAGAACAATTTCATTAAAAGCAGAGAAGAAGCTGAATTGCAAAACTCTTTCTGGATGAGCAGTATCCAAAACAATCTAATGTTAGGTTCAAAACTGACTTCTAAGGAAGATTACATAAAATTGATTGAAAATATTGATGCAAACTCGATTCAGAAATTTGTAAAAGAAATATTAAAGAACGTGAATACTGTTGAAGTAATCATGAATCCTAAAAAGTAGTACAACAAAATCATTAGTCTGTTTTGATTTAGTTAGGACCGGTTGGTAAGAATGATTGACCGGTCCGCTCTTTTGTCTTAAACTATTAACCAACCACAAGTAAATTATCGAAAAACATAAAGTGTGTTTTCTTGAAAAATCAGTAATGAAGGAAGTTTACCTACAAAAACTAAAAGAAGAGTTTGTTCCGGCACTTGGGTGTACGGAACCGGTAGCGGTGGCTTATGCTGCAGCAAAAGCACGAGAGATCTTGAACCAAATTCCCGAGCGAATTGAATTTCACGTAAG
>CAXXJZ010000012.1:0-11316 GCA_963662785.2 uncultured Thermotogae bacterium | reverse complement strand
AGGCGATGATCAATATCCTGTAAATGCTCCTGCAATTTTAAAAAGAGGCGAAGGCTGCTATGTCTAGGATGAAGATGATAGAAAACTGTTGGATTACGGCATGGCGTTGAGGGCAGTTACCGTTGGCTATGGTTATAAAAGAATCGCCGATGCCGCTATCAAGCAGATAATGAATGGTAATAATTTGACCAGACCTTCTGTAATCGAACTCGAAGCCGCTGAGAAACTGGTATCGCTTTTCGAAGGATTGGATATGGTAAAATTCGCGAAAAACGGTTCAACGGTTACCACCGCTGCCATAAAACTTGCCCGGGCTTATACGGGGAAAAAGTATATAGCACGCTGCCTTGATCATCCGTTTTTTTCCTATGATGATTGGTTCATAGGCGATACGATAATGGACAGGGGAATTCCGCAGGAAGGAAAAGAATTGACTTTGAATTTCAATTTCAACGATTTGACTTCACTTGAAAATTTGTTTGAGAAACATGGAGATGACATAGCTGCGGTTATTTTGGAACCGTCTACAACGGTCGAACCCGAAAATAACTTCTTACACGAAGTCAAGAGAGTATGCGAAGAAAACAATTCAGTGTTTATTTTGGATGAAATGATAACGGGATTCAGATTCGATATAAAGGGAGCACAGCATTATTACAACATAATCCCTCATCTGGCAACCTTCGGCAAAGGTATGGCTAATGGTTTTTCAGTGGCCGCGTTGGTTGGTGAAAGAAAAATAATGGAAATTGGAGGAATTGATTCCGCTAATCAGGAAAGGGTATTTTTAATATCAACTACGCACGGTGCCGAAATGTGCGGTCTGGGTGCTCTTTCTGAAACTATAGACGTATACAACGAACTGGGTGTAACCGATCATCTTTGGAATTATGGGAAGGAACTGAAAGATGGAATGAACAAAATATCGGCCGAGCTCGGGTTATCGGAGTATTTCGAAGTCGTAGGTCCCGACGTGAACCTCAATTACATCACCAAAAATACGGATAAGATCCCGAGCTTGCCGTTCCGGACACTTTTCTCGCAGGAAATGATAAACAACGGTGTTCTTATGCCCTGGATAGCCCTATCGTACTCTCATGGAGACAAAGAATTGGAAAAAACGCTTGATGCCACTCAAAATACTTTGAAGAAGTATAAGTTGGCTCTTGAGAACGGGATTGACGGATATCTTGACTCAAGACCCATAAAACCGGTTTTCAGAAAAGAAAACTGAGTGGGAATTATGAGGATATCGATTGCACAGACTAATATACGCTGGGAAGATAAAGAAGTTAACATCGGCGAAGCCGAAAAAATGATAAAAGCTGCAGCCGCTGAAAGTGCGGAGATGGTGTTCTTTCCGGAGATGAGCCTTACCGGTTTTTCTATGGAAGTGGATATTATTGGTGAATCGGATGAAAGTACACTGGTAAAATTCAGCGGTCTTTCGGAAAAATACGGAATTCATATAGGTTTCGGATGGGTGGAATATGACGGGATAAAAGGAAGGAATTTGTTTTCGGTGGTTGACCCGGGCGGCAGGGAGATATATAGATATTGTAAAATACACCCGTTTTCTTACGCAAAAGAGGATGATTATTTTCACAAAGGGGAATTAATAAGCACCGTAAACATTTATGGAACGGAATTCAGCGGTCTGATCTGTTACGATCTGCGTTTTCCCGAAATTTTTCAGGTTGCTTCGAGAAAAGCGGAGATAATAACGGTAATCGCAAATTGGCCCGCGGCACGTTCGGAGCATTGGAAAGCACTGCTCAAAGCGAGGGCCATAGAAAACCAATCGTACATAATAGGTGTTAACCGAGTGGGAGACGGAAGCGGAATCGGCTACCGGGGAGATTCTTGTATAATAAGCCCTTACGGAGAAACAGTGATGGATGCCGGGAGTGCGGAAGGATTGCTGACGGCCGATATAGACATGAATTTGGTCAAAAAATACCGCGACGATTTCAAATTGAAAAATGACAGGCGTGAAGCTTTATACGGGGCGTTGTACGGAAGTGACCGCATATGAATTATGGCGATATTTTCAGTATAAAGGATAAAAATGTAATTTTGACGGGGTCCTGCGGGTTGATCGGCAGGGAGATTTCCGAAGGACTTTGTCGGTTTGGAGCCAATCCAATCCTGGTTGACATAAATCCGGAGAATGAACGATTCGCAAATCGGCTGGCTGAAAAATACGGTGTGAGAACAACGGCTTTCAAAACCGATATTTGCAGTGAAGAATCGGTGAATGAAATGCTTGAAGTGTTATCCGAAAAAGAGGTTGAAATTGACGGGCTTATAAACAACGCCTATCCGAGGAACAGAAAATACGGCACCAAATTCGACAGATTGGAACTGGACAGTTGGAAAGAGAATCTCGATCTCCATTTGAACGGATACTTCAACATTTCACATAAGGTATCGAAAAAAATGATGGAACAGAAAAAAGGCAACATGGTAAACATGTGCTCCATTTACGGCTTTCTTGGGCCGGATTTCAGCATATACGAAGGTACTGAAATGACTATGCCGGCAGAGTACTCCGTCATAAAAGGCGGTATTTTGAATTTCACCAGATATTTGGCCACATATCTGGCCGGATACGGCATTCGGGTTAATTCGGTGTCTCCTGGAGGAATAGAAAATATGCAGCCCGAAACTTTTATAAAAAAGTACGGCGAGAAAACTCCGCTGGGAAGGATGGGTAAACCGTCAGAAATAGTGGGAAGTGTTATTTTCCTTTTGAGTGAGGCTTCATCGTATATAACGGGACAGAATATAATCGTGGACGGAGGGTGGAGCGTATGGTGAGAAAAAGCGATGATATGGCCATTCCAATGAACGACGATTTATGGGTTGATGAAAACGATACTGTGGCATCTGCCATAGAAAAAATGAACAGAAACACACTTCAAATTCTGCTCGTAGTGGATAAAGAAAGACATCTTATAGGAACATTGACCGATGGTGATATCAGAAACAAGGTATTCATAAACAACGAATTGCATCTTGATGTTGTGGTCTCACAGGTATGCAACAGAAATCCTAAATACATAAAAAACTTCTCAATCACAGAAGCCAAGAAAAAAATGAGGGAGTTCAACGTTTCGCGTATACCTGTTTTAAACGAAGAAATGGTGCCTGTGGGAATTTATAAGCTCGAAAACTTCTTCTTTCAGGATGAAGAACTCGAAAACATACCGGTGGTGATAATGGCTGGTGGCAAAGGAGTACGCCTTCAACCGATAACGAATATAATCCCGAAACCTTTAATTCCGCTGAAAGACAAACCCATTGTAGAAGTTATAATGGACGAATTTGACAGAAGCGGATTCAGAAAATTCTATCTATCCATAAATTACAAAAAAGAACTTATAAAATCATATTTCAACGAAAATAAAAAGTACTCGGAGCGGCTTGAATATGTCGAGGAAACTGATTTTTTCGGAACCGCAGGCAGTCTCTCCACACTAAAAGACAGGATAAAAAACACTTTTTTTGTTTCAAACTGCGATATAATCGCCAATATTGATTATATTGAAGCTCTGAAATTCCACAAGAAAAACGGTCACGATTTCACAATAGTCGGGGCAATACAAAAAATAAGCGTCCCATACGGAGTAATAAAATTTTGAAAACGATAATTTCAGTAATATCGAAGAGAAACCCGAATACAATTACATAGTGAATACCGGTATATATATAATGGAACCGGAAGTTTTAGAATTCATACCTGAAAATTCTTTTTTCAACATGACGGATCTGATACTGAAACTCAGAGACAGTAAAAAATCCGTCGGGGTTTACACTATGCAAAAAAACTGGACAGATATCGGGAACTGGGATGATTTGAAAAAACAGTTTCCCGCTGAGTAATTATTGATATCAAACGATATTTTCCTCTAAAATATCTCCGACGGAACGGGAAATATCGGCATATATATTATCGAGTTTCGCTTTATCGATGGAACAGCTTGAAATGAATTTCGAAAAACTTTGAAGAACCAAATCGGCTTTTTTTAATTGGTTCTTTTCTTTTTTTATGTTGTTGTTGATCTCCATCAGGAGGAAATCAAAATATACTCGGTTCATGGGAAGCAGGTATACTTTGAAAAAAGGGTTGGCCATGAATCTGTCGAGTTGCCCTTCCAATTTTTTGTACTCTTTTTCAACCTGCTGGAAATTATTCGACAGGGCAAGTTTTTTTATTTTACCGAGAATATCGTAGAATTTCTTGAATTCGTCCTTTAATTGATTATACGAGTTATTCATACTTTCATACTGCTTCTTTACAAAATCCATGTCATAATTGTAGAAATTACCAGCATCAACCTTCTGATCATTTGACCGGGTTGTCAGTTTCTCCCTTATAACATCTTCCAGATGCATAAACGTAGTACCTTCTATTTTCGATCCTCCACGTGTGGTATTTATTATCTCTACATCTTTCAGCTGCCTTATAATATTTTCCATATTCTGTCTCATCCTGTTGAAAGAAGCCGTAGTATACGTTTCATTTCCGTACACATCCTCGACTTTGAGGTAGTTACTGTTTATCGCAACTTTTTTGGTTCTTCTCATTTCAGAATATTCGGTTATTTCGTCGGCATATATCATATCTCCCCGTAGGGCTAAATTCTGTCCGGCTAATATTATCGGATTAAAACCCAGTTTATACAGCAATTGCAGAGTGATAACGGCAATTGTCGGCGCATCCATGAGTCCTTCCACTATGTTGTTTTCCTTCGGCATGAAGAAAATACCTCGAAGAAGTATCCTGATTTATTATCATATGGTATTTTGGTCCCGGATATTTTTTTATCAGTTCATACCCGCAGCTTGAACCGAATATCAAAGGTATGTCTTTTATGTTTTTATCGATGACTTTTTTAAAGTCAAGCACTATTAGGTTCGTAGGGTCGTAAACAGTAGAAAAGTCCGGATAAAAATCATTTTCCACGAAGAAATCTATCGCGGAACCAATACTGAAAATATAGGCCAACCCGTTTTCTTTTATATATTTCAATGTTTCTTTTTCGTCGGTAATAGATGGCCCCGATGCCGCTATTACTGCTGGTTTATTTTTATAGGGGCTGTTCTTTTGCATAAGAAAGTTTTTTGACTTTAAAACTTCGGGGAAGTTTATCAATCCGTTGAGTACCCATTTTTTCTGAAATCCGTAATTGACATGTATAGATGATCTGTTATCGTTAATTATTTGCTTAAAAATAGAGAAAAATCTGTTGTATGTTTCTACGAAAATTGTTTTATAAATCGGAAGATCTATTATCAGCAAATTATCTTTAGTTTTTGAAAAAACAGTTGATATGAATTCAACCATACTCTTTTCATCTTCACCATATCCTATGAAATCAAGTCTGTTCGTGGGCAATATTTTATTGGAAAGATAATGGTAAAGAATTTCAGTATCAGGTTCGTAAACAGAAAAAATGAATATCGGGATAATTTTCCGTGAAATAATCAATCTGATACCCCATACCAACACCATAAAAAATGACGTTGTTATATCGGGCTATATTTTCAAAGGAATCGATTATTTTTTGACCTTCTCTTAATGGATTTATGGAGCTGTTAAGGCTTTTGCCGCCATCTTCATCTATCAGCGATAAAACCGGTAATTCATTTTTCGACATTTTAACTTCAAAAAGGTTTTTCCTTTCTTTTCGATCAAATTCATAAAATACTTCCAAGTCTTCATTTGAAAACACTTTTTTCAGATACAGCAAATTTTCAGCTTTTATCATAATTCACTCCTTATATTATTTCCCTGGCAAACTGCAATAGATTATCAAAAATGTAATCCGGTTCGCATTTAATATCGAAATGATCAAACGGATACCCGCTTTTTACGAAAACGGTCTTTCCGATTTTGGCTTTTTTTCCTGCCAAAATATCCTTGTAAGTATCTCCGACTAAAAACGATTTGTATAAGTCTATGTCATGTTCTTCTGCCGCTTTCAGTATCATGCCCGGCTTCGGCTTTCTGCATGAGCATTCCGTAATGTAATGGGGACAATAATAAATATCATCCAAACCGAGTCGCGAAATCAATTTCCGGTTCATCTCCAGAAGACTTTCTTCTTTAATTATACCTCTTTCTATGCCTGATTGATTGGTTATCACTATACATTTATACCCTTTTTTTCTGATCAAAGTTATTGCTTCTTCTATAAACGGAAAAATATACATACTTTCGTAAGAACTTATATAACCTATTTCTTGATTTATCACACCGTCTCTGTCAAGGAACACGGCAGGATTACTCATTTATGTAATCCAGTATGTTGTGCAAAATTATCTGATGGCACAATTCAACAAATCCGTAATGGGATATGGATATGTATATGTTGAAATCGCCCATGGCTTTTAAAGGGTTACTTTTCTCAAATCCTGACAGTGTTATAACCGTACATTCTTTAATCTTTGCCGTTTCGACAGCGTTTAAAATATTTTTGGATTTCCCCGAGCTGCTTATTGCGATTAATATATCGCCTTCATCTGCAAACATTTCCACTGGTTTCCGGAAACTCGATTCATATCCGAAATCATTTGAAATACAAGTCAACAATGCGCCATCGTTAAAAGAGAGCGACCGCATATTGCCATTCTTCCAAAAATCAATTGCAGCATGAGAACAAATTGCCGCACTCCCGCCATTACCTATGAAAATTAATTTTTTACCACGATCGGTATGACGGATTAAAATTTTCGAAATGTTTTCTATTACTTCCTGATAGGAAAACCGATTTTTTTCGGAATCGGTATATTCACCGTTCTTTATCAAATTCGCTATGGTGTCAACATAATCCATACAGTTCATATAAACACAAACCTATCGTGAAAGATATTTGAACCAGTCTTCGGTTGCTTTGCTTATGGTACCTGATTCCCAGACAGGAGCTTCTTTCCAGTACTCTATATTATCGAGAACCATGCGGACACCTTCTTCAAAACTGACCTCCGGCTTCCATCCGAGTAATTTACCTATCTTAGAAATATCGGCGAAAGTACAATCCGGTTCCCCCGGTCTTTTGGGAATATATGTGACCTCACCGCCAAGCAAATTGGTTAACTTGTTAATTGAATATGTTCCTCCGCTCCCGACATTCATAATCTCATTCGCTATATCACTTTTTGCAGCTGAAAGGAATGCCCTTGCCACATCGGTGACATATGTGAAATCTCTCGTTTGGCTGCCGTCACCTACAATGGTGAAAGGTTTCTTTGCCAGCTTCTGAGCTAAAAAGACCCCAAAAACGGCACCATATGTTCCTGAAGTTCTTGACCTCGTCCCATAGACGTTGAACAGCCTCAATGAAATCACGGGTAATCCGTAAAGATTACCCCAATGCATCACCAATTGCTCTCCGATATTTTTTGTCAGCGCATATGGGTACATTGGCTTGATTTGAGATTCTTCATTTGTCGGAAAATCATCAGGCATACCGTAGCATGAAGAAGACGCCGAGTAGACGAATTTTTTAATCCCGTGATGGCGAGCTGCCTCAAGTACGGAAAAAGTACCATCAACATTCGATCTAAAGTAATCTTCCGGTCTTTGAATGGAAGGTACTATATCAGCCAGAGCTCCCAAATGGAAAACCCAATCGATTCCGTCGAAAAAAGGCAATATCTTTTCATAATTCTCTATATTAAATTCCACAATTTCCAAATTGACGTTGCTCATTTGATGGGCCAAATTTTGAGGTCTTCCAGTGCTGAAATTATCAATCACCAATACCTGATGTCCTTCCTTCAGCAAAGCATCTACCAAATGCGACCCGATGAATCCGCAACCACCTGTTACTAAAGTTTTCATCCCGACCATCCTTTTCAAAATTAAGATCTGATTTACTACATTTCAGAAAAGAAGAATTATAGCTTTTTAATTACAGATTATTTTATCTATTACGTTGTTTAAAATAAAACTTTGGATATAACCGATATAATTATTTCTGTCACTTTTCACTAAAATCGTTACATCAAAGACATCTTTAAATTCATCATTTAATTCGTTTGAAGAAAATAAAATGGTCTTGCATTTTTTCTCCCGGGCTTTTATGGCTATCTCGCTTAAAATACTTTCATCATATGGTGAAAGTATTATGATAACGTCACCAGAATTGAAACTATATTCGTTAACGCTTTTCAGATGCAATGAATCCATATTCGCTATATTTGAAAAATCAGAAGCGAAATCTTCAGAAAAAATGGAATTCCCCATGAAAATCAACTTTCTGCCAAACTTAATCTGCGATTTTAATATTTCTTTTATTTTAATTGAAAAGGGTAAATATTCTTCAATTTCTTTGAATGAATAATCGGAAAAAACCTTTCCCTTTCCATAAGAATCAGATATTTCACCGGCGGATTTTGTTCTATCTTCTTCGATTTGTTTTTCAAGCTTTATCGCGACTTCATCCAGTACCCTTTTCATCATGGCTTTGTAAGTGAGTTTTTCCAGAATTTTTTTCCTGCCGGTTTTCCACTATTCTTTTTCTTTCATCTTCATGTTCCAGATAATAATCAATTTTCTTATACAAATCGTCTTTTCCGTAGGCGAATACTATATCCTCGCCTTCTTTCAGAAAATGTGTTATATTGGCGGCATCGTACTCTTCGGGTATTTTCATACCTATGTAGAAGGATCCGCTGAGAATAGTCTCGAAAACCCTCGGATGGGTAGACATTCCCATGTTCGTACCCAGGACTATTTTCGATGCGTTTTATTATGCGGGAAAGTGTTTCCCCGTTTTGAGCGACTCCTTTGGCGTATTTGCTTAATACAGGATGTTCGACCCATTCCGCACCCCATATTTTCATATCGTAATTTCTTTCATGAAGCCATTCTGCAGGCACACTTCTCATTATTCTGTATCCTATGTCAAATCTGAATCTATCGAGTAAATTCTTCCTTGATTCTTCCGTCCATCCATAGAAATCCAATCCATTTTTTTCAAGGTGCAGTTTGAGTATTTTTTCATACTCATCTTTGTCGAAAACAAATGCTCCGTTTCGAGATGAAGAATATAACTGGTCCAAAGCATTTCTGGCGGAACTCTCAAGGTTTAACAGTATTTCAGGCTGTTTTGTAAATGATTTATAAATAATTCCACACCTTTATAAGGGTTGCCGGCATTGGAGAACAGGCAGATATCGCTGAATAATCAATCTTTTCTTTTTCGGTTAACTCGTAGTTTCTTATATATATTCTCATTTACGGGCATGGGACATTCGATTATATTTTCTTTCGAATATCCTATCTCATCGAATTCTTTCCAGGTGAAATAAGCGTTTAATAAGAAATTCATATTGTCGGTTTTTGCAGGGCTTCTTTGTCCATAATATGTGTGAGTGGATCCTGAATCCATGTCAGGAATGGTATGTTTTTTCGGGATGCCGGGATTTTTCACCTGAAATGGTCTATGGTGAAAATTAAATCCGGTTTATATGTATTAACCGCATTTATCCATGAACCGGCGAAAGTCCTGTGCAAATCGCTTTTTTCAATTATCAAATCATTTTCGATATCCAGGCTGTTTGCAGGCATCCTGCAATCCTTGATATAATATTGCAGCGCCGTGAGTAAACCTCGAGGTTCCGAACAATATTTTGGCTTCACCGTTTCTGATCTTATTTAAAAAATAATCTTTACCTAAGTTTTCATAGTATTCGGTTACCAAAGTTGAGTTATCTTCTTGCTGTTTACTATATTTGAAACTATATGATACAAATTTCTTTGTCAGAACTCTTATTCGGATCTGAAACGTTTAAAATGTGATCCGGCAAATGTGATTGATCGTCTAAAAGATATTTTTCCAGTTCTTCATATCCAAAAAGAAAAACTACCCTTTTGAAATCGAGTATCGAACGGAAATCCCATATTTGCATATACTCACTGAGCGTTTTTTTATCATCGTAGTAAAGATAAATCGGGGTTTTATATTATCCGGACTTTCCGTGTCAGCTGTAGCTTTTAGAACCTGGTATATATTCAAAAGATTGAATTCGTTGTTGAAAATTATCACTTCATTTTTGTTTAATTTATATCCACTATATTTGAATTGGCTGAAATAAGTGAAAGTATCAAATCATTTTTTCCTTGCTGTAAACCAGGTATTTGTTTGGGGAATAATTTATAAACAAGTAGTCCAGTTCCTCGTAGTCAAGTGGCTTGAAATTTTCTATATATTCATATTTTTTCAACAATTCGGCATTCTTTTCATATGAATTGATATAATTAGCCAAATTATTTTTTATAGAAACGTTCCAGTAATATTTTCACTATCTCTTCTTTTCTGTAATCATTTTTATAGCATTCCATATATTGAAAAACTGATTCTGCATATGCTCTGCTTTGCAATATGAAATTTGCCATTTGAAAGATGGTTTCGAATTTGTATTCAGGAAAATCTTCCGTTAATTTTTCAAACGATTCCAGATTGTTTTTGTAACTGCGTATATTAGTCTCATTTAAAATATTCTCAAGTTTTTTTAAATAATCCTCGTTCATACAAAAGTCTCCTTGTGGCATGTCATATTATACCCCATCAACGGAAATTGCGGATCCTACTGTCGAGTTAGCTCTCTCGGAACAGGTGAACACTGTTAAATCGCCTATGTCTTTCACATTGCAAAGAGCTTTCATGCTCATTTTTTTTTGACAAAATCTTCGTATCTCTCAGGATTGTTTTTATAAATGTCATCCCAATGATTCCCTTCACATCTGAACGGTCCCGGAAGTATTGCATTTATAAGAACGTTGAATTGGGCAAATTTCCGCGCCAAACCCTTAACATAGATATTCAGTGCGGCTTTAGCGAACTATACGCTACGGAAGCATCGGCCATCACTGAAGCAGAAGAAGAAACATGTACGATTCTCCCGAATCGTTTTTCTGCCATGTTGGGAATAAAACGGTTGTTTATCTCAATTGAAATCCCCAAATTGAGTTTCCATACTTTCAAATAGTCCTCCGGAACGCTTAATGGATCTTTTATTCCCAATGTTCCCCCAAGCGCATGAACGATTATGTCGATATTTTCAAAACGTGCATCTATACTTTTAAATAATCTTTCTTCACATTCTTCTTTCATAAAGTCAATCGATTCGTAATAATTACCTTTTTTGATTTGATTCAGTTCTATAACTGTCTTTTTAAAATTTCTTCATTTCTCGCCGCAAGAAATACCGATGCTCCTTCTTTCACGAAAGATTCGGCCGTGTATCTTCCCAATCCGCTGCTTGCACCGGTTATCAGAACTTTTTTTCCATTCAAACCCAAGT
>CAXXJZ010000011.1:0-4350 GCA_963662785.2 uncultured Thermotogae bacterium | reverse complement strand
CGGTCGGAGCAACGATGGGATTGGGTTCAATAGTTACTGCACTGTTATGGGCGAAAGGCCTTGACATTTGGTTCGCGATGATAATCGGACTTGGGTCCGGCGCGGCCGCAGGATTTCTGAACGGATTTCTGATACTGTTGACCGGTGTAAATCCACTTGTTATAACACTTGGATCGAGCTTTCTGATTTCGGGTTTTGCACTCATATTGTCCGGGCTTGCCGGTGCAACCGGATTCGAAGGAATCAGTGGTTTACCGGAGCAATTCTCCGAAATTGCCAACGGATATACTTTTAACGTACCGAATCCGGTCTGGATACTTTTGATAGCAAGCGCATTGTTCTATGTAATTCTCCATAGGACGAATTACGGAAAGAAACTGTTTCTGATAGGGAACAATGCGGATACCGCGCTTTATTCGGGGATCAACGTGAAGAAAAATATAATAATAACTTATGTGATAATGGGTATAATGGGTGCTTTCAGCGGAATAATGCTCACTTCGTATTTTACATCAGCAAGGGCCGATCTCGGCGGGGACAGTGCGTTGTCAGTCGTAACCTGTGCCGTGCTTGGAGGTGCCAGTATATATGGCGGACAGGGCAGCATCATAGGCACATTCATTGCCAGCCTTTTTATAGGATATTTGAAGTATGGCTTACAGATGGTAGGAGTCACTTCACAGGAAACTCAGGTTTATCTTGGATTTGTATTGATTTGTGCTATTTCCGCAAGATTTTTCTGGGCTGCTTATTCATCTTATATGAAAAACAAAAAAGCCTTAAAAAAGGCTTAGCAAATAAAAATAGGAGGAGAAAGAACATGAAAAAGAGCTTATTAGTGGTGTTACTTTTAGTGGCTGTTTTATCTTTAAATGTTTTCGCAACAAAATTCTATTTTATTCCAAAAATCATCGGTGAAAACTTTTTCGAAGTCGCCGGAAGTGCGGCAGTCGAAATGGGAAAACAACTTGGTGTAGAAGTAATTTACGATGGTCCTTCAGCCGCATCTGTTTCGGAACAGGTCAGGTATATAAACACAGCTATAAATATGGGGGCAGATGCAATTTTAATTTCCTCCAATTCACCAACAGGACTCAACCAGGCACTTAAAAGGGCTCAGAGCAAAGGAATACTCGTTCTTACGTGGGATTCCGATGTTACTCCCGATTACAGGGATTTTTACATTAACCAGGGCACACCGGACATTCTTGGCAGACTTCTTGTGACAATGGTTGAAAACCAGCTTGGAAGTATTCCGCTCGGAGAAAAAGTTAAAGTGGCATTCCATTACTCCTCACCCACAGTTACGGATCAGAATGCATGGACTAATTTCGCAAAGGAAATTATAGCGAATGAACATCCCAACTGGGAAATAGTTACCACTCAATTCAGCGATATGGATTTCCCTAAGGCGGTTTCCGTTGCGGAACAGATACTAAAAACTTATCCGGACATTGATGCCATTCTCTGTCCTGATTCAACAGCATTCCCCGGAACAGCCAAAGCGGTTGAAAACCTTGGTATGAGCGGAAAAGTCGCGGGTAGTAGGATTCACGACACCCAGTGTAGCCAAACCATATATCGAGAGAGGGACAGTACTTCAGGGCGGACTTTGGGATTGTGGAGTACAGGGTGCCGCAGCCGTATACGTTGCATACGAAATGGCCGTTAATAAAAAGACATTCTCGGTCGGAGATGAATTTGAAATGCCCGGAGTTCCCGGATTGTTCAAGATACTTCCAAATTCAGCCCAGGGTTACGAAGAAAAATACGATGAACTACCCAACAATGGCTTGATAATTCTTCCTGAAAGACTCATTTTCACAAGATACAATGTAGATGCATATAAATTTTAATTTTTAGAGTTGAATACGAAGAAAGAAGAAGGCTGAATAACCGCCTTCTTCTTTCTTCGTATCTTCGATTTTACAATAACCTGCAATGTTGATTATGAATTTTTTGCGTTTGCAGTTTTATATGAAATTACTTTGCCGACAATTTCCGGAATAAAATAATTCTGAAATCAGAAAATCTTATTCCGGTTTTTGTCTCTGTCCTGTGGTACACGTTGTTTATCCTGTACATCAATCCCGATTCTATGAAAGCCCTCCTCAATGCACAATGATCGTGGAATATCGCTTTTAAATATTTCATCCAGCTCTTTTTCAGGATATTCTCTGCCAAACTCAAATTTCCGGACTATATGTGAAAGTACGATTTGTCTCTTCTTCATCTGTACGGGAATCTGTTTGAGAGTTTCGTAATGAAAAAATGATTTTATTACCTTCTGCCTGTAAGCTTCTTCGGGGTCGGCATCAGTTTTCTCCGTACCTGCCTGCGAAGCACATATGAATTCGAATACGGTTTTGTTCAATTCCTCCGAATTCAACGAATATACGGTGTAATATTGATCTTTTTTTGAAGTCACGATTGATAATTCCTGGAGTTTTTTCAGGTGGAAAGATACTGTAGATGGTGACAGCTGCAATTTCTCGGCAAGCAATTCAACATATGCCGGTTTTTCTTTTAATGCCAATATCAATTTAATTCTCGACTTGTCCGAAAGGCATTTGAACAATTTCACGGAGTCCATTATTCGGTCACCTCAAATATCTCTTCAAATTTATTCGAAAGAAAATTCGCGGTATCGATTTTTACGTTTTCCTTGATAACGACGTCATCGTCATGGTATTTTTTTGCCTCATCGAGACTTATTTCCCACTGGCTGCGTATTTTCCGCAGCAAACCCATGAAGATGTTTCTCAACTGAACATGCTTCTCTTCATTTTTTTCTGTATAAATACCCACCAAATATCCGGATTTTTTATCTATTTCATTCAGAGCTTTCTTGAAAAGTTGTGAAAAGATGGTTATCACGTTTTACGCGAATATTGTCAAGAATCGCCTCGTAGCTATCTCCGATTTTCCGCTTGGATTCTGCGGAGGTTTTGTATTTCGCTATTTCACACTCCAAATAATTCACATATTCGTCAATTTTTTCACCTATCAATTTAATCTTCTCCTTTTTCATAATTTTAAATATATTCATAGATATCGAAATATATATGATTCGATGTACATCGAATCATATATTATCATTTATTTTGATGATTGTCAAATTAATATTTTTATTTCAATCACAGGTACATTGAATGTATAATATCCCGAATAAAAATATGGAGTGATTGCATGAAAGAATATTCAAAGTACAAATTATCCGGATACAGCGTTTTTTTCCTTCTTGGAATGCTGCTCACAGCACTTCCGGCACTTATGCCGGTTATAAAAGAAGAACTGAGGCTGTCTTATGACTCACTGGGTTTTATCTTCTCTTCCGGATCCGTAGGTTTTTTTATAGGTTCTTTTTTTGCGGGATTTTCCATAGAGAAATTCGGTGCGAAAAAAAATAACCTGACAGGATTATTTTTAACTCTGGCAGGTGTTATTGGTGTAATATTTTCGGAAAATGCCTTAGCACTTTCAACTTCAAATTTCATATACAGCTTCGGCACAGCCCTGCTCGAAATAGGCGTACCTTCGATTGCCAAAAAATTTGTCAGTAAAACGGGTGGGGTTATGAATCTTTATGCATTCGTTATTTGCATTGGGAGCGGTATTTAGTCCGGTAGTAGTTTCGCTGTTAATATCCAGCGGAATTTCCTGGAAAGTTTTTTACATCATAATTGCCGTTTCGACAACAATTCCCGCTTTGTTATTTTCGTCATCCGGTACCGATTTCCACTCATTAAAAACGCAAAAGGACATAAACGGATCTTTCGGATTCCTGAAACTGCCGATATTCTGGATGGTTTGTGCAACGGTACTCTGTTATGTCTTTTCCGAGTTAGGAGTAAATTCATGGGCTTCTACCTTTGCAACCGATCATATGAAATTCTCACCGGGAAATTCGAGCCTGCTGCCCTCGGTTTTTTGGGCAGGTTTATTCGTGGGAAGGCTGTTTTCTTCGAAGTTCGTCGACAGAACAGGTCAGATAAAATGGCTTATGTTAATTTCAGCTGTCGGATTGCCTATAGTGTTTTTTCGCGCAAAAACCCATACAGAACTATTTATTCATGCTCGTGTTCGTTTTTTCTTTCAGGCACAGTTCACGCATCTTTTTATCCGACACTACAATCAATAATAATGGACAGGGTAAAAAACGGAGTCGGCTTCGCAATCTCCGTTTTTTCTGCAATCGGATCGCTCGGAGGTGTATTCGGGGGACTATTCATAGGAAGGATAAGCGATATATACGGAATATCAACAGGTTATTTTTCGGCTTTTTTCTTTTTTGCGATGACTTTTGTCCTCGTATATGTCATATACTACCTTTTCAAATTCCGTAAAGAA
>CAXXJZ010000010.1:0-4678 GCA_963662785.2 uncultured Thermotogae bacterium | reverse complement strand
AACGAGGTGAAAATTGGTGTATGGACGATGAAAGCGCACTGGTTCTCGGAGAATTTAACGAAGGATTTTATGGTGGAACCTATACGATACCCTCATACTCGGAGAGAAGGTGATGGGTATATGGCCGCTGTGGTCCTTTCGGCAAAATACGATACACAATGGTATACATTTGCCGCAGTTGAACAGTACAAATTCGACGGCTCAAAAGCCGGTATGGGACAGATAAAGTTTTTTCAAACCAGAAACAGATACAAAAACGGAATTCAAATTTGATTCTGCAAGTAAAATAACTTCCATCAAAGCAGTCGAATTGCCTTGATTTTTAATGCAAATCCCGGAACGGGAGAATTACCCGGATGATTTGTTGTTTGACAGATCGAAGTACTGCCCGGTACAGAAACTGAACGATCATTTATGTCTACAGATCATGCAGCTATAACGGCCTGGGTATATAAATCCGGGCCTTCTTTGAGCAGCAGGGAGATGAACAAATGTTTAGAAAAAATAACCGTGAACCGGATTTCGGTAATCTTGAACTTATTCTTCAAAAAAAAGCCGCACCCCGGCCTGTTTTATTTGATTTCATATTGGGAAGCGAAAAGGAAAAATTACTTGCAGCGGAATATTATCGGATTGACAACGAATTCAACAGAATTTTAACCACTGTAAAGGCCTTTGATTCAGCTGGTTATGACTTCTCACCCATAATCGTAAGAGGATTGACATTTGAACGTAAACAATCAACCAATGAAAAGGCACTCACAAAATCACTGAACGCATAGTGGTGTTATAAACAGGAAGAAATAGTTTTGAAAAATATGTATGGCCGGAGATAGAAAACTGCGATTTTTCCATAATAGAAAAGGCCGGTGAATATTTGAATTCGAAATCAAAATTTATTCCGTTCTCCTCATGATGGTATTTTGGAGAATACGATTGGAATAACCGGTTATGAAAATCTTTGCCTGATGCTTTATGAAGATGAACCCCTTTTAAATGATATTTTTTTTGAAGTGGGGAAAACGCATAAAAGAATACTATTCTCGCTGCCTCGAATACAAAACGGTGGGTGCACTCATACTGAACGGACGATTGGGGCTTCAACACCCATACCATGTTATCTCCGAAATCTCTGCGGAAATATGTTTTCCGCCCTGGTACAAAGAGATAGTGTCGATGGCTCATTCAAAGGGGAAATATGCGATTTTACATTCTTGTGGAAGATACGACGGAATAATTGAAGACATTATCTCCGATATGAAATTCGATGCCAGACCATTCATACGAAGACAAAATCACACCTGTAGAAAAAGCGTATGAAGATTTACATAACCGTCTTGCAGTTCTCGGAGGCATAGATATCGATTTTCTCGCCAGAAGCAACGGAAAAGCGGTATATGACAGATGTACGGAAATTTTGAAGCAAACCGGGGAAAGAGGCGGTTATGCTCTTGGCAGTGGTAAATTCCATTCCCGATTTCATCTCAAATGAAAATTATATTGAATTGCTGAAGGCAGCACTGTATACAGTGTATTGATTGATCTTGGAGGAGATATTGTGAACTCAATTGATGAATTAAAAGAAGCGATAGTGAACATAAAACCGAATAAAGCATGTGAAATTACTTCTGGTTTACTGGAACAGGGTGTTGATGCGCAAATCATATTAAATCAAGCGCTAATTCCGGGTATGGATGAAGTTGGGAGGCTTTTCAAAGAAGGAGAATATTTCGTTCCTGAAGTTTTAGTGTGCCGCCAAAGCCATGCACGCATCATTGAATGTTATCGAGCCTCTGTTGGCAAAAGCCAACGTGCAACGGAAAGGCAAAATTGTTACCCGGCACAGTGGAAGGTGATCTGCACGATATAGGAAAAAATCTGGTATGTATGATGCTGAAAGGTGCCGGGTACGAAATTATAGACCTTGGCGTGGATGTAAGTGCAGATAAATTCGTCGATGCGGGTGAGAAAAGAAAATCCCGATTTCGTGGCAATATCTGCCCTGCTGACCAGCACGATGGTTAACATTCCTTCTGTCATTGAATCGCTAAGGTGCAGTGGGTTAAGAGAAAAAGTTAAAAATACTTGTCGGCGGCGCTCCGCTGACGCAAGAATATGCCGATCAAATAGGTGCTGACGGATACGGCACCGGATGCATCCGATGCAGTTGCGCTTGTAAGATCATTCGGTACTTTATGAGCAGACGAGGTGAAAAACATGAATCGGCCATTGATTGAAACTCTGCGTGGGCAACGCCCGGAACATACGCCCTGGGGTACCTTTTGTGGGAGTACATGGCGGTTTTTTGATCGGAAAAGATGCCAAAACATATCTGCAGTCTGCGGATTATCTCTATGAAGGTATCAGCCAATCTATTTCAAGATAACAAACCTGACGGAATACCGGTTGTTTTCGATCTGCAAGTCGAAGCTGAAATAATCGGCTGTAAGCTCAGGTGGGCTAATGACAGCCCTCCCTGCGTATCTTCTCATCCTTTAGAAAATGATCAGGACTTCACCTTATCTGTCCCATCATCGAAAGAAGGCAGAATTCCAGTCATCATGCATGCTTTACGCAGATTAAAATCAGTTTATAAAGATGTTTCCTTCTTCGGTTTGATAACAGGTCCGTTGACACTCGCAACTCACATAATGGGGACGGAATTGTTAATGAATATGATCTTAGAACCGGAAAAAGTCGAAAATCTTCTTTCATTCTGTACAGAAGTTGCATTGAGAATGTCAGAAATCTATGCGGAAAAACGGTGCGGATATAATCGCCACAGTAGATCCGATGCTTTCGCAGATTTCTCCGAAGACATTTCATTATTTTCTGCCGGATAAATACGGAAAAAATTTTTTCCCATATAAAAAAGCTTGGATGCTTTTCCGCGTCGTTTGTTTGCGGTGATGCTCGCAAAAAACATTTCTTCAATATGTCAAACATATCCCGACAGTCTTTTTGTGGATGAAAATGTGCCATTGGGTCAGCTACGCGATTTTAGCAGGGAATTCCAAATGTGTTTCGGCGGAAACATCCCTCTGACAAGCGTTCTGCTTTCCGGAGATACTTCATTATGCCAGCTTGCGGCGGCAGAGTGCATTTACGAGGTCCGGGCAGGACCACTTCATACTTGCTCCGGGATGTGATCTTCTGTACAACACAACCTCCGGAAAATCTTGAATCAATCGGGAAATTTATACGCGATATTCCTTTTAGCGAAATAGGTACCTTCATCGCAGAAACTGCCAACTCCCTGCCAAAAATAGTAATCCAGGAATACAAAGCACCTGATTTTGCGAATATGAAACAAGTCATCGTCGATGTAATCACACCTCAACTCACAAACCTGCGCTGCCTGCCAGTATATGCTGGAATCCATAAACGAAATTCTCCGATCTTTTTCCGGCACTTCCCATAGAATTCAAAGAGCACAGAATTTCCGATCCGAATACGCTTTCCATTATGAAGACTTTTAACGTTACAGCAATACCGTCGATGGTAGTCGATGGTATATTATCTTTCGAAAGTGTGGTTCCCACTCAAAAGCAACTTGAGTCAGCCATTCTGAAAGCATTGGAAGTGAAAAACGATGGTTAATTTCATAATTGTCGGAGGCTTTTTAGGTGCAGGAAAAACCAGTATAATCTCTCTTTGGGTAAAATACATGGCAGAAAACGGCAAGAAACCGGGAGTAATAGTTAACGACCTTTCAAACGCCCTTGTCGACAAACAGTGGTTTGATTTGCTGGGAGTAGCATCGGAATCCATCTGGGGTGGGTGTGTCTGCAACACCGTTAAAAAACTTCAAAATTCAGTTTTATCACTTGAAAGTAAAGGAATAGACACTGTATTTCTCGAACCGGTCGGGAGTCATTTAAATCTGTCTCAGCAATTGCTGCCATCTATTTTATCATCTTGTCCGAACGTGAGACTTAAACCTGTGGTGATATTGATCGATGCACAAAGATTATTATTAGCACTTCACCGTAAAAAAGAATACATAATGGAGTTTATAGAATTGCAACTATTATCGGCAGACTTGCTTCTGATTAACAAAATCGATTTTGATAAACAACTCGGATTTACAGGAAATAACACTCTTCACCAATAAATACAGCGCGCCTGCCAAATTTATTTCTCATTTGAACCCGGGAAATATTGAAGAATTCTTCAGCGAATATGATAGAAACACCGGAAATGGTGAAAAAAACCATATCAAAAGCCTCAACGGATATGACGGAAGTTCCCCCTCAAATAATTCATATGAGCTGGTTGAGCTTTGGTATAGACATACTCCGTGACTTTAAAGAAACTCTGAAAGGATTGCTTGATAAATTCGAGCAACATTTACGTACTTTTGAATTGGGGAATTTAAAAATACTGCTCGTATCCGAATACGGATGGATTAAAATCCAACGCACCAACTGGAATCAGAGCTGGGAAATTCAAGAAAATATTATTGGCAGCTGCCAGGAATGGAAGGGAATTCTGAATATTCGTTCTTCCGCTCCTGTTGAAGTGTTAAATTCAACACTATCTGATTTGAATAACCTGATTTATTCGGGTAATTTAAAAATAGATTTGGATACGATACGCATATGAAATCCATACTGCTCTGAATTACTTAATTGCGAGGTTTGGAATATGAAAATGATAAAAAGAAAAATCAAATTGG
>CAXXJZ010000009.1:0-240364 GCA_963662785.2 uncultured Thermotogae bacterium | reverse complement strand
CCCTATCCAATGCCGGATTCAAAGTGACGGTTACTATATCCATATTAAAACCTCCCATAGGTCTATTTCTCCAAAATTATATCTATTTCATCGCCATCATCTATTGCATCCATAAACGAAGATGAAGAAACACCATTTTTCCTTATACGAAAATCTCTCGAATTACTGACATCAAGTTCCATCTGACCAAGCAAATCCACAAGCTGCGGTTTTGTTTCCACCATCTGTATATCGACAACAGCATTGTCATATAGTGGACTATCCAGGTCTCCCTTGAGTCCATCAATCTGAACTACGAATTTCGTTATAGGTATTTTTATCTCGCTTGAATTCACGGAAACACGACAGTAATTCTGTTCCATTCCGCTTATGAGATTCCTGATGATTGGCCTGAATTCTTTGTGAACTATATCTATTATGTCACCGTCTTTTATTTCATCTTCCATGCCGAGTAATTTGGAATTCCTGTACAACTCATATCTGCCAGATATAACTGATTTCGGCATGCCGTTAAGCATTATCCCTATATAATCAGGTTCGGATTTTGAAATAATATCCAGAACTTCACTCACGAGCAGCCTTTTTTTCGTTTCTATAACATCCCCGTCTTTCACTTCGAAATCACCCGATACGTAATTGCCGTTAATATTTATTTTGGGGAGTAATTCTTTCTGCTGTTTATTTACGTTGATCTTTATCTTTTCAACGATATCGCTTATGAATATTTCCGGTGCACTTCCCTCTTTTCCGGGTATAAATTCGATAACGTCTCCGTGCTGTAGTTTTGCATGTATGCCGGCGGGTTTATCATTCAACATTATCTCGGCTTCCTTTCCCGAGCTGCCCTTAAAAATTAAAATTTCTCCGTTTTTTTCAACTGTAATCGCAGGACCAGGTTTGCCGATTATCTCTTCCACCCTGTAACCGAGTTGAAGTAGTGCCTGCATTATGGAATTTTTATTGTCCATGCCCATCAGATCGACGGATTTCCCGTTTACCATTACTCTCACAAACACACTGCCGGTATTAGTGTTTACACTGTTTGCTATCCCAACCGGAGTTATGAGATCGCTTCCTCTAAGAAGATTATTTTTATCCTCAACGAAACTCAAATTCTCAATCGTTTTTAATGCGACTCTGTTATGCGGCAAAGACAATTTATCCGCGATCATGCTGACAAAATTCGGCACTTTCGCTCCCCCGCCTACTATCATTATTGCCACAGGAGATTTTCCGTTGAGATTTAAAATTTCCTCGGTAATTTTCGATGTGATTTCATCGATTACCGGTATGGCCATATTTAAAAATTCTTCTCTGCTTATTTCAATTTCGCAATCCAAAATATCTTTCACACATACTCCGTCACTCCCGTCACTAATGGAACGCTTAACCCTCTCGGCCGTCTGAAAATCGATGAGATAGTTTTCACAGATTTTTTCCGTAATTTCGTCTCCGGCCATCGGAACCATTCCATATGCTATTACGGTGCCATCCCTTGATACCGCTATGTCGCTCGTGCCGGCACCTACATCCACAAGGGCAATGTTCAGCTTTCTCAGATCGGGAGGCACAACGAGATTAATAGCGGCTATCGGTTCCAAGGTTATGTGCGAAGGTTTCAAATTGGTTATCTCGAGTACATTCATCATCGCATTGACAACATAAGCAGGCAGGAACGCCGAAATCACTTTTACATTCGCATCGTTGCCACTTTGCCCCACGAGGTTTTTTATCCACTCACCATTTAAAGTGTAATATAGGACTGAATATCCTACACAGTACATTTCTCTTCCATCAGCGTCAAGTGAGTTAATCGAATCGTTTATGGCTTCCATTTCAAGAAGTCTTACCATATCTTCGTTTATTGAGTGTTTATTGCTGACATCAACACTCGACTGACCGATTGATGTTTTTAAAAACCTTCCTGCAAGTGCTACTGAAACTTTTTCAAGTTCACATCCATTCCTGTTTTTAAGCTCTTCGGTAATATCCTTGACTATTTTAGAAACCTTGTTGACATCATGAATCGCACCATCCAACATGGCCCTTTCCTCATGCTCTCTAACAACCACATCGTAAACCGCTATCGAGTTGTCAAATTTCTCCGCAAGAACGCCTATAACGGTTCTGGTACCAATATCAAGTGCGTAAATCAAGAAAAACACCTCTGTAAATTCTTAAATTTTAAATATTATACCACACGCTTATATGCGTAACACACATATAAAGCGATAACCCAACTATTTACAAACGCTATCTGTTTCCGTGAAGACATCTATTTATTGGATTATAACCTCTTCTTATACAGTTTACCGAACTCGGGAAAATATGTTATGATATTCCTCGAAGCTTATAGATTTGTATGCGTGAATTACCCCTATATTATTCTTGAGGTGATATTTTGAACAGGGTTGCCGTAACCGGATTGGGAGTTATCAATTCTCTCGCTAAAAATAAAGAAGAATTCACCAATGGATTGAAAGTAATGGAAATCGGTATCGATAGCATCTCGCAATTCGATACTACGGACTATCCCGTGAAAATAGCCGCGGAAGTAAAGAGCTTCATCGCCAAGGAGCATATGGATAAAAAACTTGCGAGAAAATACGACAGATTTTTACAGTTTGCATCCATAAGCGCTTCTCAAGCATTGGAAGATTCCGGTTTAAACAATCTTCCAGGCAATTGGAAACTCGACACTGCCGTTCTGTTTTCATCCGGAATAGGGGGGGTCAAAACACTTCAAAAAGAATACGAAAACCTTCAGAAATACGGGCCAAAGCTTATAAGTCCATTCTTAATCCCGATGCTGATACCGGATATGTCTTCCGGCGCTATTTCTATGGAACACGGATTGAAAGGTCCTAACTTTTCCACTATAAGTGCCTGTGCTTCTTCGCTGCATGCCATAGCCGTTTCGGTCATGATGATAAAACACGGATATTGCGATATTGCTTTGACAGGAGGAGCAGAGGCAATAATCGATCCTATACCTGTTGCCGGTTTCGCAAATATGATGGCCTTGTCTCGCAGAAACGATTCACCAAAAACGGCCTCAAGACCTTTTGACAAATACCGCGACGGATTTGTGATCGGTGAAGGTGCTGCTGCTTTAATTCTGGAATCCGAAGAACATGCACTCAACAGAAATGCGAAAATATACGGATATATTACCGGGTTCGGTCTTACTGGCGATGCTTATGATTTCAGCGCTTCCGAACCGGATGGAGTATCGGCTTATCGTGCTATGGAGAAAGCTCTGAAAATGGCGGGAAAAAATATAGAGGATGTCGACCTTGTAAATTGCCATGCAACAAGTACTCCCGTCGGAGATAAATCTGAAATCATGTCAATAAAAAAACTGATTGACGAAAAAAAGAACTCACCAATCATCCAATCCACAAAATCACTTATAGGACACACGTTAGGCGCTGCCGGTGCCAACGAAATGGTCGCATCAATTATCCAGTCGGAAAGCGGTTTCATACATGGTAACGCATCTATTGAGGTTATAGATGAAGATTTTCTGGGCCTGAATATACCGTGTGATACGTTAGAGATAAAACCAATGATAATTTTAAAAAACGCTTTCGGTTTCGGAGGCCATAATGTCTCGGTTCTTTACGAGGGGGCCAGATAACCATGGAACTCGGAATAGACGAGATATTAAAAACAGCACCTCACAAGTATCCGTTTTTACTGGTTGACAGAGTAATTGAGATAGATGATGATCACATAGTAGCCAAGAAAAATATAACTTACAACGAAGAATTATTCAAAGGACACTTTCCGAATTACCCCGTTTATCCCGGAGTACTTCAAATAGAAGGACTCGCACAGACTGCGGGATTCTTTGTGAAATATCGGTTTTTATCAAGGAAAAAAGAATACATTCCTCTTTTTCTCGGAATAGAGAATGCCAAATTCATAGATAAAGTAATACCCGGCGATTCCATTTATTACCACGTTACGATAGCACAGCAGAAAGCGGATTTTTACAAATTCAAATGTATTTTAAAAAACGAGGAAAAGATATGTGTGAAAGCGATCTTATTCGCGACATTTACGGAAGCATGAACAATTTCTACCCTTATCATAAAAACAGAATCTGTAATTTGCTCAAAATAAAGTATCCTGTTATCGAAGGAGGCATGGCTTGGGCCGGAGACGCGAGACTCGCCGCGGCCATATCCGATTCCGGCGGACTCGGAACCATAGGTGCGGGAAATCTTGATTCAAAAAAACTTCGATGCGAGATAGAAAAGGTAAAATTAATGACTTCGAATTCTTTTGCCGTGAATTTAATTATAGCTTCTCCCTTTTTTAAGGAGTGTCTGGATGTTGTAATCGAGGAAAAAGTTGAGAACGTAATATTAGGCGGAGGCAATCCGGGGAATTCGCTCAGGATACTGAAGTCCAAAGGAATAAAGGTACTCTGCGTTGTATCCTCGGAAAATCTTGCAATCATGGCCGAAAGGGAAGGTGCGGATATAATCATCGGTGAGGGAATGGAGTCCGGCGGACATATAGGAAATGTTTCCACAATGGTTTTAATACCTGCGCTGAAAGACAGTGTCCACATACCTGTCGTAGCAGCAGGCGGAATAGCCGAAGGAAGGACGGCATCCGCTTCCATACTTCTCGGAGCGGAAGGCATTCAGATGGGTACCAGATTTCTGGCTTCTGAAGAATCTTCCATACATCATAATTACAAGGAATATATTTTGAAAGCGGGCATATGTGATACAATTGTTACCGGAGTTGATATGGGTCATCCGGTCAGAGTTATTAAAAACAGATTTTCAAAAAACATTTCCAGGCTTGAAAAATATGATAAGAGTGAGGCCGAAGCGATTTTGGCAGGGAGTCTTGAAAAAGCCGTAATTGATGGGGATAAACGAAATGGTTCATTTATGTCCGGACAGTCTGCAGGACTCGTAAAGGAAATTTTGTCCGTCAAGGATATTATAAACGGAATCATCAGGGAAATGGAATTAATTCTCAATATTGACGAGGTGTATAAGCGTGAACGAATCTGAAGTGTTTGAAAAAATCAAATCCATTTTTGTCGAAAAACTTGATCTGGAAGACGGAGAATTCAGACCTGAAGCTTCTCTCAGGGATGATTTGGGTGCGAGTTCACTCGAATTAGTCGATCTGGTCATGGAATTTGAAAAGCAAACAGGGGTAAATATCGACCTCGAAGAACTGAACGGAATCGATACCGTCGACGACGTTTTGAAATTAGTCGGTTCAAAAATAAAGAGCGAATAGGACAAACGGCTTCGAAGCCGTTTGTCCTATTCGCTTCGGATTCTTTCGAATTTCTTGCTTGCCATTCCGTAAATATTTTTTAAGTCCAACTTTTTTTGAGTGACATTTTTTCCAAAAATGGTGTAAGTTTTATATTTTTTTAAATCCAGGAAATTAGCCACATTCGTCATCTGTTTGTTTTTGGAACTAATTGTTGAAAATTCTATCTGTTCCACACCTATTTTCATCAAGCTCTTTCTTAAGTTTATTATAAATGCCCCGGATAAACCTAAATTACCGTATTTTTCAGAAATGAAAAGCAATACCGCACGAACTTTTTTCGGCTTTTTCATTCCAATTAAAAACGAGATCCATCCAAATGGAAAAATTCTGCCGTTGCATTTCTTGATAACTTTTGAAGCTTCAGGAACGGTAGCGGCAAATCCGATCATCTCATCATTCATATACGCCGCCTGTACCATTTCCGGTGTAGTAAACTTTATGAAATTGTCGACCATTTCTACTATTTCCTCATATTCAGGAGGAAAGAGATCTTCCTCCCATATATCTGGCATGGACTCCATAAATATCTTCTCTAACTGCCTATATAGAACTTTTTTCTTTTTAAAATCCGGAGATTTAATTTCCAAACCTTCTTTGCCATAAACAACAGAAAATGTTTCTTCAAGCAGAGCTTCAGTATCGTCAAAATCTTTGAATTCCGGTGAATATTTCTCAACCACTTTTTTCATCAATTCGAGTTTTCTGCCTTCAATAGGCTCTTTAAGGCTGAATTCGTAGGCATAATATTCTAGATATTTATCGTAGCCTTCGAAGAATCGGGCATAATACTCCGGATTGTAATTGTTCAAAATAGCATTCATCTTATCGAATCCGTCGGTTAGAATACCGCGGTTATCATCTCCGTTGGTGGGAGAAATAGGCCCCTTAAGATATTCATACCCTCTATCAGTTGCCCATTTTTCAGCGGTGGATAATAACAGGTTTGCCGCTTCTTCATCATCTTCACAATCGAACAACGTGAAAAAAGCATGTTTGACACATTTGTGCTCGTTCATATCTTTATCTGCTCCGACACAAATTCTCCCGACAGGCACTCCATCCCTGTATGCGAGATAAAACTCATGTGAATTCTTACCAAGCAGGGGAGATTTTTCTTTAAGTACGATATTCTTCGATTCACTGTAAATCATCGGTGACCAATTTGAATGTTTTTTTGAAAGGCGATAGTGAAGATTTATAAATTCTCTCAGTTGCTTATTAGTACTTGCAAGTTTAATTTCAAGCATGTATACCTCTCTTTCATGATTATCGTATATATAATAAACCGTGTTTCATGATATACTTTGATGACGAACTTATCTCATGAATTATACATCCTTTAGGGGTATTTTTGACATGTGATTAAAATACATTTAAACATACTGAGGTGATGATGTGGTTTTATTCGGAAAAGAAATAGAAGAAGGCATTCAGACATATGAGAATGAATTCATGAAAATAATTTATGAAGTCAAACGTATAGAACACGGATATTTGGTGGAAGGAAGTATATCGGGTAATAAGACATCTAAGACATCGAGGATAGAAATTGCAAGATTTAAGGCATCAGAGCAGTTTATTTTCAACAATTGGCAGTCATGGGGCCCGACTATGAAAGTTCCGAAACAATTTATGTCGAGGGCAATGTGGAAAACTATGAGAACACAGTTATCAGGAAAGATGGAATACAACCTGTCTCCGATACTCGACGACTGGTATGAAAGTCCCGTTTCCGATTATTTCATAGCATCGGAGGAATTTCTTTTTGGATTTCTGACATCTCAAAGAGCCCATTCCTTCTTTGTTCTCGAAGATGAAGAACTGGTTGTATATCTTGAATATTTTGAAATATTCGATGAAGACTGTATACTCGAGCCTTTCGTAATTCTTGAAAATGAAAAATTGGAGAATCTATTTGAAGTATACATGTGTGAAGTCATTCTAAAGCATGATATAAATTTCAAAAAAGAGCTGCCTGTAGGCTGGTGTAGCTGGTATCAGTATTTTACGAATTTCACCTGGGAAGATATGAATAAAAACCTTGAAAATTCAAAAAATTATTCTTACAATCTCTTCCAAATAGATGATTCTTACCAAAATGACATTGGAGATTGGTTCGTACCGGGTAATGATTTTCCAGGTACCGCTTTGATAGCGGATAAAATAAAATCTTACGGTTATACTGCCGGATTATGGACGGCTCCATTCAGTATTTCCGAGACTTCCGAAATATTTATAAACAATCCCCAGTGGCTTGTAAAAGATGAGCAGGGTAAACCGAAAAAGTGTTATAGAAATTGGAATAAGAATATTTATGCTCTTGACGTTACGAATCCGGATGCGGCTGAATGGCTCAAATACACATTCAAGAGGTTGAAATCGGAAGGTTATGATTATTTTAAAATAGATTTTTTATTTGCGGGTGCCATGCCCGGAAAGAGAAATATACAAATCTCTCCAATAAGTGCTTACATTGAGGGAATGAATATCATAAGAAATGCGGTTGGAAAAGATTCATTCGTACTTGGTTGTGGAGCTCCCCTTCTCCCATCGATAGGACTTGTTGACGGAATGAGGATCGGTCCTGACACTTCGACCGATTGGGGTAGTGACAGATCCGTTTTTGACGGCTCACCCAACGCGCACTTTGCTTTACAAAACACTCTGTTCAGACAATTTATGCATAGAAAGTTATGGCTTAACGATCCCGATTGTATCATGCTGAGATCTGAAGATATAAAACAGACTGAGGAAGAAAGAAAGCTTTTTTCAACAGTATCCGGACTACTTGACAATATGATATTGCAAAGTGACGATCTTTCGAAAGTAGACGAACGCGGAATGAGAATTTTCAACGAAACCATATCCCTACTCGGAGGTAATTCGAGAGTTTTCAACATATTGTCAAATGACGAAATTTACGAAATAAAAAGAGAAAAAGACGGAATAGTCGATACATACCTGATAAATATTGGAGATAAAGAAGGATACTACGGAGAGATAAAAGTAAATCCCAAACAGATATTGAAAATATAGCCTATAAATTATTAACTCAATTATATGCTCTTAATTACTAATTAAGGGCATATTTTTTTGTAAATCTTCGAATACTTTTGAAATAATGAGTATAATTTGTTTAATAAGAAATATATACCTGAATTATAACGAGCGGTTCGTAAATGAAGATTGAAAAATTAAAAATTATGAGTATAATGTTATCGTTACCATAAATGTTAACGATAACATTCAGAGGAGAAAAAAATGAAGAAGTTAACATTGAAAGATATCGCTATCGAAGCCGGAGTATCTGTCATGACGGTATCGAGAGTTCTGAACAACAATAAAAATGTACATCCTCAGACCAGAGAAAAAATCGAAGAAATTCTAAGAAAAAGGAATTTTGTTCCCGATCCCAGCGCCAGGGTGTTAAAGGGAGGAAAGACAAGCAGAATCGGAATAGTAGTCTCCGATATTAAAAATCCCTTTTATTCGGAAATGATAGGTACCCTTGAGGATATTGCCGGGAAGAAACAAATCAGCGTTGTGTTTGCAGACACAAATATGAGAACCGAAGGGGAAGTGGAGGCTATAAATTCTTTGGTTAAGACTTCCGTCGATTCGGTTTTATTTGCTCCCGAAGGATTTAATACCGAACATATAGACAATCTGCTTTCCATTGGACAGCATTTTGTGATACTCGGTGTCCATTTTCCGGATAAAAAATATCCCGAAGTGTGGATTGACGATGAAGCCGGGGCTTATATGATCGGAGATCATTTCAGGAAAAAAGGTGCTGAGAAGCCTTTACTTTTAATGGGAAATCCGCATAAAAATACAACCATAAACAGAATAAAAGGGTTTAAAAACGGATTTACGGAAATGTCGAAAGAATTTATTGAGTATTTACCGGTCGATTGGAAATGCTGCGAGGATTATTTGACGAATAATAAAAATTTGAATTCTTATGACTGTATTTTTTGCTACAACGACCTTATAGCGATGGGTGCGGTAAGTGCTTTGAGAAAAAAGAATATAATTCCGGGCAAAGATATTCTTGTAGCGGGTTTTGATGATATTTCATACGCTGAGTTGTTTGGACTTACGACCGTGAAAATACCCGTTCAGGACATGCTTGAAACTGCCATAGACATGGTTGTTGACAGTAAATATCAAAAAATAAAATTTGTCCCAAATTTGGTAATAAGAGATTCAGCATAAATATCTCATACCATTTCATGGAGGTGTTCCAATGAAAAAAAGATTTTTCGTCATGCTCATGGTTTCATTCTTTTTTACTATTTCAATTTTCGGAAGTAAACTCGTCATCAATTCTTACAACGGTGACCCCGAACCTAAGAGGGTTATGAATTTATTGGTGGAGAATTTCAAGGATTTGCATCCCGATATTGAAGTGGAGTTGAATATTTTCGCAATGGAAGATTATAAAACTCTTCTGAGAACGTGGTTGCCAAGTCAGGATGCTCCGGATGTAGTACAGTGGTTTTCCGGAGAGAGAATGAGGTATTTTGCCCAGAAAGATTTATTGCTTCCCATTGATGATATTCTGGGTGATTCTTTCGACGATTATTTCCCTGCTGCGTTCAAAACTGCCTGTACTTACGATTCTAAGTTGTATTTCGTTCCGGAAAGCTGGTATTGGTGGGGAGTGTATTACAAAAAGTCCATGTTTGAAAAACTCGGATTGAGTACACCAAAAACCTGGGAAGAATTTATCAATATTTGCGGAAAGATTCAAGCTGCCGGTATAACCCCAATTACCATAGGTACGAAATATCTTTGGACAACGGGTGCCTGGTTTGATTACTTAAATATGAGGGTAAATGGCCTCGAATGGTATACGGAGTTCCTCGATGGAGGAATTGCATACAACGACGCCAAAGTGAAGAAAGCCATGAGTTATTGGCAGGAACTCGTTGATAACGAATATTTCAACGACGACCACAGTTCTTTAAGCTGGCAGGAAGCACTTACGAGAATGATTAACGATGAAGCTGCGATGTACCTCATGGGACAGTTTATAAAGGATTCGACACCTGAAGAAATGCGTGATGATCTGGAATTCTTCAGTTTCCCCGTAATAGATTCTTCGATTCCTGTTTATCAGGAGACCCCCATAGACGGCTGGATGGTACCTAAGAATGCAAGAAATAGGGAAGATGCCAAATTATGGATGGAATTCGTAGCCGGCAACGTATATCAGGGAATAGTATCAAAAGAACTCGGAAGACTCGCCGCCAATAAAAATGTACCTGTACCCAATGAAGATGCGGAAAAAGGGTTGGAAATGATAATGGAATCGAAAGGTGTAATGGGATTCTATGACAGAGATACTGATCCCGAAATGGCAAACAGAGGAATGAACGGTTTTGTTCAATTCATGATGTATCCCGAAAATCTTGACAATATACTGAATGAACTTGAAAAAGAAAGACAGAGAATATATCAATAAGTTGTGAACTTTAAAAAATAAGGGCGCACAATTTGTGCGCCCTTATTTAAAATTCGGAGGTATTTAATTGGATATAAGCAGGAAGAATTGGTGGAAGCCTTTCATTTTCTTGGCATTTCCATTCGCCGTATATCTGATTTGGGTTATCATCCCCATAATACAGACATTTACTTTCAGTTTCAACGAATGGAACGGAATGGATGAAACTATGAAATTCATAGGCTTCGATAACTATTCGAGACTTTTCGGCGATTCGACTTTTTGGGTTTCTTTAAAAAACAATATGTTCTGGTTGATAATGTTCGTAATAATTCCTGTGCCATCCGGACTTTTAATAGCCATGCTTTTCGATACGAAATTACCTGGCGGGAAGGTTTTCAAAACCTTGTTCTATCTTTCCATGACATTATCTTTTGTGGTAATAGCTCAAATATGGTCGTGGATTTTCGAGCCAAAACACGGTACCTTGACCTCTATTATGAAATCAGCAGGTTTTAACTCACTTTCCGAATTTCAGAATTTTATGCTGAATTTCATTTTATTCGTTATTATACCGATTTCTCTCGGATTGATAATCGCATATCTATTTTTAAGGAAAAAGAGTATTTTGAATAATATGAATAACACGTTATCCGGCAGATTTTTGAGAAATAAATGGCTTGTCAGAATTTTATACATAACCGTATTTTTGATAATATTTCAGATTTTGAGAAATTACTGGAAACCTGAAATAATACCAACAAGACTTACCAGGAAAGGATTCCCCTGGCTGAGTGACCCTGACATAGTTACTTTTTCTCTTATCGGAGCCGCCTTGTGGAGGCAAATCCCATATGTAATGGTTCTTTACCTTGCAGGATTGAAGGGAATCCCGCCGCAATTGATAGAGGCATCGATTGTTGATGGCGCCAGCTGGCGGCAAAGATTCTGGTATATAATAATTCCGCAGCTCAAACCCTCTACGGTAGTGGCATTAACCATAAGCGTAATAGATTCTCTGCGGGCATTCGATATAGTGTATGCGATGACGCGTGGTGGTCCCTTCAACTCTTCAAGCGTACTTGCAAATTTCATGTACATAGAAACTTTCAACAATTACAGGATGGGATATGGTTCGTCTATAGCGGTAATTCAATTTTTGATAACTTTTGGGTTCATTTTCCTTTACTTATCCAATGTCCTGAAAAAAGAAGGGTGAACAGAATGAAAAAAAATACCAAAATAAAAGCGTTCTTTTTCTATACCATTGCCATAGCAATAGTATCGGTCTGGCTTATTCCTTTTTTCATAACACTCTTAACTTCGTGGAAGCCCATGGATGAAATAATGTCCACGAAGGAATGGCTTTCTTTTCCTAAAAATTTCACATGGGAAAACTATGTTGAATCATGGACTACGGGGAATATGCAGACGTATTTTTACAACACTTTTGTGATTACTGTACCATCAGTTCTCGGAGCACTTTTTCTTTCTTCCCTGTCCGGTTTCGCCCTTTCTTACTATAAATTTAAAATGGGGAAAATTTTCCTTATGATTTTTATAAGCGGTATGCTAATCCCTTTTCAGATGTTGCTGATACCCGTTTTCAGGTTATCTAAAACTCTTGGGATTTACAACAGCTATTTCGGTGTGATTTTTTTCCACATAGCATTCCAGATCGGATTTTGTACTTTTTTTATCAGAAATTTCATGATTACGATTCCTAAAAGCCTTTTTGAGTCGGCAAGAATTGATGGTGCGAAAGATATTGTCATTTACTTAAAACTCGCACTTCCATTATCTTTGCCTGCTTTAGCCGCTTTGGGAATACTCGAATTCACGTGGATCTGGAATGATTATCTTTGGTCACTCGTTTTATTGCAATCGGATAGATTGAAGACCATATCTTTAGGACTTGTCAGTTTTCAGGGACAATATGTCAGTTCCTGGAATCTTATAGCGTCGGCTTCTTTAATAACGGCAATAGTTCCCCTCCTCGTATTTCTTATTTTTCAGAGATATTTCATAGAAGGATTGACGGTCGGGGCTGTAAAAGGTTGATTTTGGAGGATTATATGCTTGGTGTTGCTTATTACCCGGAACAATTTGAAAATGTTAATATAAGTAAGGATTTTTCCATTATGAAGTCAAAAGGAATTGAAATTGTCAGAATCGGTGAATTCATGTGGTCGGATTTAGAAAAATCAGAAGGCACATACGATTTTTCAATAATCGATGAGTGTTTTAGAGCGGCGGAAGTGACTGGAATCAAACTGATACTATGCACTCCTACCGCAACCCCACCCTCATGGTTGGTCAGAAAACATGTTGATATACTTCAAAAAGATGATAGGGGAATAAAGAAAGAATTTGGTTCAAGAAGAAATTATTGCTATAACAGTCTTGAATACAGATATTACTGTGAAAAAATTGTAAAAGAGCTGGCATCTGAATATGGGAAGAATAAAAATCTTTTCGCATGGCAGATAGACAATGAATTTGGCTGTGAAGGAACAGTGTTTTGTTATTGTGAAAAATGCGATACTGTCTTCGGCGAATATCTGAAAAATAAGTATGAAAAAATTGAAATTCTAAACAAAGCCTGGGGAAGCAGTTTCTGGTCCCAAAAATATATGGATTTTAAACATATAAAAACTCCAAAATACACTTCAGCAGCTAAAAATCCTCATCAAATGCTCGATTATTATTATTTCTGTACGGATTCCATCAAATCGTTCGCCGATATACAGATAAGAATAATAAGGGATTATTCCAGAGTACCGTTGACTCATAATTTCATGGTCAATTTCTTTGATATCGATTACTCCTCGCTCAAAGACAAATTTGATTTCATATCATATGACAATTACATTCAAACACCTGATTCCGATCCATTGGATGTTGCCTTCAACCTTGATTTGATGTGGTCGTTAATGCGCAAAGAATTTACTGTAATGGAACAGCAACCCGGCAGGGTGAACTGGCAGGATAAGAACAGATATTACGGTTCTGATGTTTTGATGCCGATGTACGAACAGGCAGATATTCACGGAGCGGAAAATGTGTTGTTTTTCAGATACCGTATGAATCCAAAGGGTGCTGAACAATGGCATAACGCATTGATTAACGATTATGAAAATCCGGAAAATAATTCCCGTATTGTCAGTGTGGGCAAAATGCAGAAAAATAAGTTCAAAAGGCCGAAAGGCAATGCGGCGATATTCTTCGATTACCGAAATTATTCAATACATAAAATAAACGGTGTCATAAATGATTTTGACTATGTAGGAGAGATGAAAAGATTTTATAACACGCTGAGAAAACTTGGATTTTTTATCGATTTCATATTTGAAGGTATTAATTTATCACAATACGATGTTTTGATAATACCCTATTCGATTTTCATGAATGAGAATTTACGCAATGCTCTGCATGATTTTAAAGGGAAGATATTTTTTACATGCATGAGTGGTTTAAAAAATGCCGATAATTCCCTGTCTCTTGATAAATTTCCGGATTTGAAAGTGGATGGTATGAGTTTTAAAATAAACGATTTCGGTTATTTTCCACAGGGAGAATTGGATTTTGGTGGAGACAAATTGCTCGGTACGAAATGGATAGAAGAAATTGAAGAACCGAAAGATTTAAAAGTATTGGCACGTTGGAGTGACAATCCTTTGAAAGGTATGCCCGCAATACTCTGCGATGAAAACGAAAAATTATTTTACATATCTACCATACTCGATATTAAATCTTTAGAGCATTTGCTTGCTAAAATACTGAAAAAAGAAATCCTTTTCGAAGAAAAAGAGACTATTCTGTACGAAGGGGAAAAAATATTTATCGATTATTAATCTTTCATTTAAACAACAAAAAACTCCCGTACGGGAGTTTTTTGTTGTTTAGAACATTATTCTTTGGCTTCTATTACCTCTGAAACTTTTGATTTTGAACGGTCCGTATAGTGCGTGTGAAGCAACTCGTGGGACTTATGACCTAACGGCTTCTCAAAATATTCTTCGTATATTCTTGCAATTGAAGGATTTTCATGAGATTTCCTGAGCGTCATCGCCTCATCGAGATCGTATACGGCAGCTATTCTCTTTTCGAGTATTTTTTCATCTATGCTGTAAGGTTCACCGCCGCCGCCAATACAACCGCCGGGGCAAGCCATTATTTCAACGAAATGATAATTCGATTTGCCGCTTTCTATATCGGCCAGCATTTTTTTCACATTAGCACCGCCGTGTGCAACTGCTATTTTGAGCTCAGTGCCGTTGACATCCACACTTGCTTCTTTTATACCTTCAAGTCCTCTTGCTGGCATAAAATCTACTTTCGGCAGAGGATTGCCGGTGGCAAGCTCGTAAGCGGTTCTAAGCGCTGCTTCCATAACTCCGCCGGTGTTTCCGAATATAACCGCCGCACCCGTGGATTCGCCGAGAGGATCATCATACTGCAATTCTTCAAGAGAAGCGAATGGAATTTTCCTCAATTTGATAAGCTTTCCAAGCTCCCTCGTAGTCAGAACCAAATCGACGTGAGGCTCGCCGTTTTCCATTTTATGCTGAGGTCTCTGAGCTTCATCTTTTTTAGCCGTACACGGCATTATCGAAACACTGAAAATCTGTTCCGGCGAAACTCCGATTTTATCCGCAAAATAAGTTTTAATAACGGATCCGAGCATCTGCTGCGGAGATTTGGCAGTAGAAACATTGTTTGTGTATTGTGGATATAACTTTTCCATCATGTTAATCCAGGCAGGACAGCATGATGTGAACATCGGGAACGGTCCGCCTTCTTTTAACCTTTCAAGAAGTTCCGATCCTTCTTCCATTATTGTCAAGTCGGCAGAGAAGTTTGTATCGAAAACATAATCGAAACCGAGGGCTTTAAGAGCTGCTACCATATGACCGGTTGAAGCGCTGCCGGGTTTCATGCCGAATTCTTCGCTAATCGCAACTCTTGTTGCAGGTGCGGTCTGAACTACGAGTATTTTGTCTTTTTTGTCAAGCATTTCAGACATCTTTCTCACCGCAGAATTTTCCGTTATGGCACCTACCGGACAAAATGCGGAACACTGGCCGCAATTAATACAATCCGTTTCATTTACGGGCAGGTTGAAAGCGGTCAAAGGAAGCGTGTTGGCACCTCTTTCGGCCATACCGTATATATTCATATCCTGAAGCTGCGAGCATGCTCTTACACACCTTGAACAAGAGATACATTTATCGAGATCTCTGATTATTGAAAGTGAGCTGTTGTCAAAAATGGAATTGAGCTTTTCCGTTTTTGGGAAAATAGGTTCCACATCGTATCTGTAAACAAGATCCTGCAATTCGCATCGTCCGTTTGATTCGCAATTCATACATTCATTCGGATGTCTCGAAAGAATAAGGGCAAGATTCAATTTCCTGGCATTTGAAACTCTATCAGAATTAGTATTTATTACCATACCATCTCTTATAAGAGTCACGCAGGCAGGCTGAAGATTTCGCGCTCCTTCAACTTCCACCACACAAATCCTACATCCACCAGTAGCTTCAAGTCTTGGATGATGACAAAGTGTAGGAACATATACACCTGATTGTTTGCATGCATCAAGAACCGTAACACCATCGGGCATATCATACTTTCGGCCATTAATGGTTACGTTAACCGTCGACAAAACAATCCCCTCCTCGAATATTTGTCTTTATTTATCAGACTCAACAGGGCAATTTTGAGTGCTGTTGCAATTATAAAGTATATTGCCTTTATCTGTCAAGTTTTATCTCTTAAAAAAAAGAATTTTTTCACTTATTAATTTTGAAAGCTGTTTTGATATATTTGAGCTATTTCCCGCACCACAAAAAAGTATGGCTTTTTTTTCACATTCATTATTTGCGAAAATATTATCATATAGAGATTCAGGGCTAATCACATATTTATAATTATCAAAATGTGACTTCATTTCACAAAGAAAGTTCTCGAATAAATCGGGTTCGCTGCTTTCATAAGCGGAATATATAGGCAAAATAAATATATTGTTAATCATTTTGTTGCCCAAAACTTTTATATAATTGTTGAATTCTCTTTTCAACCGCGAATATCTGTGTAGTTCAAGAACGAAAGAAAGCTCTTCATTTTCATCTTTTTTACGGAACGAATTCAAAAGATACTCAATCTCCTGCGGTGTATGCGCATAATCATCTATGACCCTTATGTCCTCATTTTCATACCTGATACTCATCCTTCGGTCAACATTCGTATACCCTGCAAGTATTTCCATAGAAACGTTTTTTTCAATCCCGAGCAGTTCAAGCACTTTTATAGCACAAATACAATTCTCATATTTATAATCATCGAGTAAAACATTTTTTTCACCATATTCGATTTCGAATATTTTTATATTTTCTTTTTCGTTTTCAGAGAAAATTAAAGACGAATATCCGGCAGGGATAACGCATTCAAATGAATTCAGTGCGTATTCTTTCATAAATTTAAAATACTCACATCTGTCGTTGGAGTAATTTTCAAGATGATCTCCCTTGATATTGGTTATAACCGCAATATCACTTTTCATCCGAGAAAAATATCCGTCACTTTCATCAAGCTCGTATACGAGAGGACCGTCGCCATATGTAAAATTGCCGTACTCAAGCATATCATGTATTCCACCGAGTAAAACTGTCGGATTATATCCCAGTCTAATCAAGACATACGAAATCATGGCGGTAGTGGAAGTCTTTCCGTCGGTTCCGGTAACTCCTATAACCTTTTCATCATATTTTTCTATCAGTTTCCTCATAAAAAGCAAACGTGGTATTTTTTCAATCTCCGCTGCATCAGCAGCAATCATTTCGGGATTGTCGTTTTTTACGGCATTTGTAAAAACAACCACATCGCTACCTCTGATATTTTCCTCTTTGTGCCCTATAAAAACTTCTATTCCATTTTCAAAAAGACATGTGCATCTTTCGTTAAAAGCATCGGCGCTTCCACTGACTTCATACCCCATTCTTTTTGCAAGCAATGCCACAGAACTCATTCCTATTCCGGATATACCGACAAAATGTATCTTCACTTTCTTCTCCTCTGTTATGATGTAGAATTTATCTATTTTACCACAGGCCTATGGTATAATTTTCCTACCATATTAATTGGGATGGATAAATTTGATAAAGCCTCTCCTGTTCTCTTTGATTGTTACTGTGATGATTTTTATAATTTGTAATGCCACTGTTTTTTTTGTTCCGGAAATAAAAACTATTTCTAAACCCGATCATGTGATTTCCCAATTCGACATCAATCCTTTTTATGTTTTAAGTGATGTGGAACATTTTACCGTAAATGAACATTTAAAGAAAAAATATAGTTTAAACTCTGAAAACACAGATTCCTTTTTTGTTCTGAATGCCAATAATTTCATGAATAGTGAGGTAATTCAAAGATTTAAAGGAAATATAAACGATTACGATAACGATGGATTTCCCGATATATGTGAATTGTACGGAGAAGATACGGTTTCTTTCAGAAATTGGTTCGTCGCGTTGGCAATTGATCAAAAAGCAAATCATTCCGATTTATGGAAAGAGAGGGATTGTTCCGGCCTGGTGAGATTTTCATACAGAGAATCCCTGAAATCGCATGACAGTTCCTGGATCGAAAAATCCGGAATATCCGGTGTTTACACTCAGGATATTAAAGCTTATAATTACCCGAATGTTCCCGTTATCGGTACGAACCTCTTTTATGACGGCGAGAATTTTGTAGGTTTTGCCGATGCGAGACATTTACTGCTTTTTAATACTGAGAGAGTGTCAAGAGAAAGGGATAGAAATGTTAAGAAAGGTGATATAGCATTTTTTTACCATCCGCAGGATATTCAGTTTCCGTACCACGTGATGATATACACCGGAGATGGATTTATATACCACACGGGTCCGACGGAAGAAGATGAAGGATATTTAAGATTGTGGAATTATGAAGACTATCTCAGGGCTGCGCCGTTGACATGGCTTCCCGTAAAGGAAAATCCTAATTTTTTAGGTTTTTATAAGTTTAAAATTCTGAATGATTGACGGAGGGGTGAATATGAAAGCTAAAATAACACTGTTTTTTTTAATGGTTTTTCTTGCTTCTAATTTAGTTGCCGGAATTTATATCGATTCTCTGAAAGTACTTCAACAGGGTGAAGTATTTTCTTTTTACACTTATGACACTAAAGAGATAACCGTGAGCATATACAAGATCGAAGATGGCTTTGATTCATACAAAGAAATTATGAGGAATCAAAAACCGTTTTTCAAGGAAAATGACAGGATTGCTAATTACAAAATAATTCCTTCAGAAAACTGGAGCAGAGAGGAAATTCCTTTTTATTTTTTTGAAAATACGGGTTCTTATCTCGTGAAAATCACGGCAAACAATTCAACCGTATTTTCCGTAGTCGAAAGAACAGACATCGATGGAATCGCGTTTCTTGACGAAAACAGGGTTTATTTAAAATTGTGGAATACATTTACGGGAAAGAACGTAAATTTTGGAAATGTTTTTACGGGAAATGATGCCGAAATTCTTTTAGGAAGTCTATCCGAGAATGGTTTCTATTCGGACGAAAGGAAGAACCTCGTTGATAAAATTTTATTCGTGAAAACTCCGGACGGAAATTCTTTCATTTTTATCGATGATCCTGCATTTTCCGCATATAAAATTGATGAAATATTGCTTTTCAACAAACCACTTTACAAACCGGGCGAAAAAGTAAGCGCAAGGCTTTTGTTGCATGACAGGGCAAAATCAGTATTCATAAAAAATGGAATTATTGAATATAAAATCATCGATCCGCTTGGCAGAGAAAAACTTTCCGTAAAATCGGACCTTTCGGAAAGCAATGGAATTAATATTGAGTATCAAACCGAAGAGGAAGATAAGCGAGGACATTATGAAATAGAATTCAAGGCGGAAATAAACGGTGAAGTGATAACTTTTTCGAGGTACTTCGAATTGTCCGATTATATGAAACCTCCTTTTGCCGTTAAACTGGATAATCTGAAAAGGGTCTATTCCCTCGACGAATTGCTGCAGTTTGAGATAAGCGCCGATTATTATTACGGCCAGGGACTGTCAGAGGGCAACGCACATATAACGCTTGAAAAAATCCCTTATTCATTTTATGATTTTTATTATACCGGCGGTCAGATAGTAGATATACGCACCACTTCCATTACCGACGGGAAGGGCTATTTCAGCTACGGCTTAAAAGAAAAGGAAAGGGCGAAATACAAAGTTGAAGTAAATGTAGTCGATTTATCCGGCCGGGAAGTCTCAGAGGTTACTTATATACAGTATGTTCCCTCCGATATGGACATTATCGTAGAAAATTCCGATTACTGGATTAACAAAGGTGATAAGTTCAGGATACAAATCAAAACCGAACTGCTTCAGAAAACCGAAAATCCGGAAAACAGAGATCTCAGGATAGTCGTCAAAGATTCGGAAAAAGATGTTTTCCTCACACAGGATTTCACCGTTGAACCAGGTAATCCGTTTTATTTTGATAAAGAAATGGAGAAACCCGGATATTTCTCTTACGAAATAATTGATTTGAAATATCCGGAAAATATCGTACATGGAAGTTTTTTTGTCTTTTCCTCGGACTATGCTTACACAACTGATGAGGATATTAAAATAATCGCAGATAAACCGGAATATTACCCCGGTGATATAGCAACGCTGAAAGTTGTTTCTTCTTTCAGTGATTTCAACGTTCTTCTTCTTGTGGATTTCGGTAACTCTTTCATATACAAAGATTTGTATATGAAAGAGGGATATAATACGATTTCGTTCGAAATTCCCCCAAATGTTGCAAGGAATTCGCTTAAGCTCGAAGCCATCTCCTTTTACAACGGAAAGCGGCTGAGTATGACGGAAAATATTCCGATAAAGTTAACGGATAAGGAAATAGAAATAAAGCTTTCCGTACCGGAAAAAACCGTGCCAGGTGAGGAAATAAATGTGGTAGTGGAAAGCACCGGTAAAAATAATGACGGTATAGTCGGATGTATAAGCATAGTAGACCAGGCTATAATAGACTTGTACGGTTCCGATGACTGGGGAGAAACCATATCTTCGATTTTCACCCCTGCGGATTCATATCTGGTTTTTAATTTCAACAATCCTTACTATTTCAGGAATCTCGAAATTTCCGCTGCGAATCTTTCCTTTGAAGAACCTGAAACGCTGGCACAGACCAAAGCTGCCGCCGAAGGCAATTCAGCCAAAGTCAGAAGTGATTTTTCCGATACGGCTTTGTGGATACCCGTAATAAGTATGGATGAAGTCACTTCCATTCCGGTACAATTACCCGAAGATCTTACAACGTGGAATGTCCGGCTTTTCGCCAACGACATGAGTGGACGAGTAGGGTATGTTTCTGACAGATTCATAACTACGCTTCCGGTTACCGTGAATTCCATATTCCCTAAATTCCTCACGGAGACCGACAAGGTCAGTTTGGGTATAAATGCAGGTAATTATTCAGGCGCCGATGATGATTTTGAAATTACCCTGAAATCCTGCGGCGTTGAAATATCGACCGTCGAGAGTATAAAAGACGGTACCAACAAAATAGTGTGGTTTGATTTCAGCGTACCGGAGTTATACGATTCTTCGGAAATTGAGTTTGAATTATCTGTGGTCGGTGATGTCGGATCTGATTCCATGATCTTTTCGCTTCCATTGAAAAAGAGAATATACGATATTGAGAAGGGTACGGGCGGGATTCTCGGAGTTCAAGGGAAACTATTCGAATTCACGGCAAAAACCGAGACTTCCATGGAAATATCTTTCAACACGAATTTGAAAACCGAATTGAAAGATTCGGTGGAATATTTGATAAAGTATCCATATGGATGCACCGAACAAACTGTCAGCAGTTTTCTGCCGGCATTGGCATTTTTACATCTGAATGAAGAATCAGACTCGAATTTGAAGGCGAAAATATCTGATATAACCGACAAGGCCCTGAAAAGAATTTATTCTTACCAGCACTATGACGGAGGATGGGGTTGGTGGAAGAATGATGATTCCCAGCCATTTATGACTGCTTATGTGATGTACACGTTTTCAATAATGTCTGAAATGAACATCGAGTTCAACAGATCGGTTTTTGAAATCGGGCTTTCGGCGTTGAAAAAAATGGTAGCGGAAAAAGATAATGAATACACACCATTCTGCAACTATGTTATAAAAAGAATAGACAAGGATTTCCCGGTAATATTTAAAAGTCAAAAACTCGATTCGAAGTTATTTTACGCGCTTTCACTATCGGAAAATGATAATCCCGCCGCATTAAAAATACTTCAGGAGTTGATCTCACAAGGTGTGAAATGGAATGAATTCTTCAAAATAAATTTCGGGTCGGAGTCTTATTTCATGAATGATCTTCAGCTTAATGCGTTGCTACTTTCACTCATGAATGAATTGGATTACGATGGAATTGAGAAGAATCTGCTCGTAAATTATCTTTTCAGAAACAGAGACGGGTCTTATTGGTATTCCACAAAAGACACCGCGTTCGTAGTGATGGCACTGAGTTCCATTGCGAGTTCCGATGAAGAATTTGAAATAATAATTAAGGGAAACCTTCTTGAATATTCTGAAAATTTAGATGAAAAAATGTTTTTGAACAAAAACACCGAAGTCGTATCTAATATCGTATTGAACCCCGGAGAAACTCTATCATTGAACATTTCCGGAAGCAACGGCATATTTTGGAAGATTAAGTGGTTGGAAAAATGGGATTTTAAGGATTATAAACCTTCTGAAGACTCCGAATTCAAAAGAAACATTGAAAAAAAGGTCAGTATAAAGGTATCCGACGGTGAAAATGATTTTATAAAAAACCTTTATGTGCCTTTTTGCAATAAAATACTTCCTCATATACTTTCTTCATCGGATATCGATGCAAACGAAAACAATAATTTTGCGAAAATCAAATCGTTCAAATTCGAAACTATCAAAGAAGGAGAAAATTATTATTATTCGCTATACGTTGATGATGAATTCATGGGACTCACTTTCAGCGAAGAAGTAAGAGTTGTTGGATTTAAAGACAATTGTCTACAGCTTTCGAAGAATCCTTTCAACGGCGCGGACGGCAGGTGGAATTTATATTTTATACCGAATGAAGGAACACTTAAATTGGGAGATATCATAAGAATCAGCAACATTTTCGATATTGAAAATGAATTCAAATACGCGGCATTTGTGGAAGAAATACCCGCATGTTTCGTACAGGCAGAAGACGACGATATGTATTATTATGATAAGTTCCTCATGAATTCATATGATAGTTTATGGTGGTATACTTCAAATACGGAGTCTAAGTATGACAGCACTTTATCTTTCTACGAATTTCTTTCGAAAGGAGTGCATGTGGAGAATAACTATTACAAAATCATATGTTCAGGAGAATTCATGATACCACCGTCAAAAATGTTCGAGATGTATGATTTTGACATTGTATACACAACCGAACCTGTTAAAATCAAAATAAAATAGCTCAAAAAAAATATGAAGCGGGGAAACCCGCTTCATATTTTTGGTATGTCACCCATCATTTCTTTGAGTTCATCAGCTCTTATTTTACCCGTAAGCTCTTCGACAAAGGATATCGTTTCGTTTTTTATCATTTTTTTTCCGACTCTGAAGTGTTTTTTTCGCAATCGCAGCGGGCTGAGGAAGATGCGTAATCAAAAAAACTTTGTAATTTATACTCTTCCAAAGACGATATCTTTTTACCCGATAACGTCCCCAAGTCTTGCGCCGACACCGGTATCTATCTCATCGAAGACTATGGTGCTTATTTCCAGATTTCCTTTAATGGAGATTTCTATTGCAAGATACAATCTTGAGAGTTCACCACCTGAAGCTATTTTTGCAATCGGCATAAAAGGTAGTCCCGGATTCATCGATGCGTTGAACTCTATCAAATGTTTTCCCCATCCTTGTAAATTCTTTAAGCATCTCCACTTCACACTTTATTTCAGCTTTCTCCATTTTTAATTCTTCAAGTTCCGACATTATTTTTTCAGAAAGTATTTCTCCGAACTTCAGCCTTATTTTTTTTTATCTCGTCGTCAAGACCGGAAAGTTCGAGAGCCTTGTACTCTATCTCTTTATCGAGCGTTTTTATCCTGTTCAACTTACTCAAAATCTGTTTTTTTTCTTCCACAAACTTCTCATAATTATCGAATACGTCCTGCAGTTTCGGACCGTATTTTTTCTTTATATTCTCTATGACTTTCATTCTCATTTCAAGAGAAATCAGTTCCTGTTCATCGTATTCAAAACTGTCGAGAAAAGAAAAAATATTCCTGCCGATCTCAGACAGGTTATCTACGATAACCTCTATCTCAGAATTCCATTTACTTATGCTCTCATCAAGCTCTGAGATTTTTTCGAGTTTCTGATGTACCGTGTACAGTGAATCTGAAATAGAAGGATAATCCGAGTTGTTTTCAAGAAGGTTGATTACATCAAACAGTGAATTTTTTATAAATTCGTAATTTGAAAGCACTTTAAGCTCGTCACTGACTTTTATATCCTCATCGTTTTTTATATTTGCTTCCTGAATTTCTTTAATCTGAAATTCGAGGAATTCCAGATTTCGAATCACAGTAGATGTGTTTCCCGGTAATTCCTTTTGAAGAGTCAGCAAATCCGTATATTCCTTATATGCCAATTCATAAGCCGTCAATTTTGAAGAGATTTCGGAACCTGCAAAGCGGTCTATCAATTTCGTATGGAATACGTTATTCTTAAGTTTTTGGAAGGCATTTTGGGAATGAATCTCCATTTCGCTTTCCATAACCTTATTTAGAAACGAAAGCGGGACGATTATACCGTTTATCCGTGAAGTATACCTCTCACAGGTTCCGGAAAGCCTGACGACCATTTCCCCTTCATTTGGAATTTCATATTCTTCAAGCAGTTTCCTGTTGAATTCGTTTCCGTTAAAAACCGCCTCTATCCAGAATTTATCCTCAAAATTCCCGATTATCTCTTTAGCCTTATACTCACCGCTTAACGCTCGCAATAACTTTACAAACATCGATTTTCCAGATCCGGTTTCTCCCGTAATTACATTAAACCCTTCGGAAAACGAAAGATCTATTTCCTTAAAAAGCAAAAAATTTCTCGCATGCATTTCGAGAAGCATTTAACCCCTCCTACACCAAAGAAGCTTTTCATATATTATCTGAGGATAAGAATCTTCTATCGGACAGGCCAGACTGAATTTTCTACCCGATAAATTTACTTCTATTTTATTCACTTCAAACCATGGTAAACCATCGAGAGATATCTTTAAATTTTTCTCCGAAGAATCCGGACTTACATGAATTTCATCAAACTCGGATAACACTAACGGTGTGTATGCGATGGTATGAGGCGACATCAGATTTAAAATAAAAGAATTTGAATCCGGAAATATTATAGGTCCTCCGAGAGAAAGAGAATACGCAGTAGAACCCGTAGCGGTTGATATAACGACTCCGTCGCAAGGTATCGAGTTCAGTTTGAATCCGTTTATCTTCAAATCGAAAGTTTCAACGTTGTATTTCATATCTTTGTGTATCACAACATCGTTGAGACAATTATATTCTACTATTTCATCGTTAAAATGACATTTGACGCTGAGGAGATTTCTTTTGGAAACCTTAATATTTTCGAGAAACCCCGATATGTCTCTTATAACCTTATCGTAATCAAATCTTGTCAGAAAACCGAATTTTCCGAAATTTATGCCTTTTACGGGAATATCGTATTTCACCGAAAAAGGCATACATCTCAGGACACTGCCGTCTCCGCCGAGTACTATGATAATATCGGGAGAGATTTCGATATCCATATTATCTATATTTTCAGTTGACTCAATAAAAACTATATCGGAGTATTCAAGAAGTTTATTTGCCAAATACTCCGTTTTATCAAGAATATCCTTCTTATGTTCATTGAAGAGTATTCCGATTTTTTTTTTCATCTAATATTCCTGCCAAGATCAAAAAGAGACTGAACGAGGAAGGAGTTCAGAAAAATCAAAAGCAATATGGCTATAAAAGGAGTTATATCTACATTGCCGATCGGTCTTATGAACTTTCTGAGAGGATTGAGAAGCAATCCCGAAAGATTCTCAAAAAATTGCTTTATGGGGCTGTAACCAATACCCGGTATAAAGCTGAGAACGGAATTTATTATCAAAACAAAAATATATGCATAAATCAGCATGTTCAAAACCTGTGCAATACCTATCAGAAGATTTCCAACGATAAACATAAGCTCACCTCCAAAATTCGACTAATATTATACTATATCAAGCGGTATAAAATGTTATTCTTTTTCCGCGGGAGCTTCCGTTACAAATACCAACCTGGCTTCATCTTTTCTCAACGTTATTCTAAAACCTCTTACCTTTACTTCAATGCTGTCGAGTCCGGATATTCTCTCCACTTCTACATCTGTTCCAGGTAATATACCCATAACAAGCAACTTTTCTTTTTCGGCCTGTGAACCGAAAATCTTGACAACTCTGAGCTTGCAACCTTCCGGAAATTTATCGAGCGAATTATTTTTGCTGCTCACCGGATCAGTTGAAAAATCCTGAAATTTCTTCAGAATATTCGGATTATCTATAAAAAAATCAGTAAGACTCTCCATTCCCTTCAGCAATTTTTCATTGAGATGATGTTCGAGCCCACAGGCAAGTTCTTCACACTCGTTTTCATTATTCATGAATATAACATCCTTAAGGAAATTTACTATGGAATTATGCTTTTCATAAACTTTCAAAGCTTCAAGAATTCCCGGAGGTGTCAGCTTGATGTATCCATATTTTTTATGATCAACAAGCCCCATATCCTGAAGTTTTTTCAGAGCATCGGCAACGGAAGCGGTTTTAACGCTCAGCGCATTCGTTATGTCTTTAACTCTTGCGAAATCTTTCTTCGATTGTACTTCATAAATAACCCTGAGATAATTTTCAAGGCTTTCCGATACGTTCAGTTCCATTTCTCCACCTTCTTCATGTATCAAATATAGGTTTCCCTACAAATAGTATAACATATATTTGAGCTTTTTTAAAATTTAACAATCGGAACGGATAAAAATATTATAATATACAGGGAGAGGAGTTTTATTTTGCCAAAATATTTTTTCGCTATAAAAATTGAGGATGATATCGCACATTTTGATGAGCATGAATGCAATCACTTAAGAGTCATGCGTTTGAGCGTGGGAAGCCGGATTTCATTTACGGATGGTAGGGGATTTTTATACGATGGAGAGCTATGCTATTTTGGAAAGCATGCTGCAACTGCTTTCATAAAAGAAAAATGGGAATATGATATCGAACCATCAAAAAAAGTACATATATATATTTCAAATACCAAATGGCAAAGAGAATCCATACTTATAGAAAAAGCTGTTGAATTGGGTGTTTCGAGCTTGAATTTCGTACAATCCGAAAGATCTGTTAAAAGAGATGGCAAAAAGGAAAAAATAGATTTTCTGGTGAGAAAAGCTCTGAAACAATGTGGAGGAACTGTTTTTTCCTGAAATAAGACATTTTGATTCAATTCACGAGGTTGAAAATGTTAAAAAAAACGGACAGCTTTCTCTTTTTTTAAATCCGTATGCGGAGATAAAATTAGATTCTTATGAATTGAAGAATTTTGAAACATTCAGGATTTTTATAGGTCCAGAAGGCGGATATACTGATGAGGAAATATTGTATTTAAAAACATCGGGTATTTTAGGGTATAATATCGGTAGCAGGATATTGAGGTCTGAAACAGCGGTAATTTCTATTTTATCACTGATAATTTTAAGCTAAAACAGGAGGTGCATCATGAAATTAGAGTTTGCTGCTTTTATGGTTGTCGTTTTGGTTGTATTTTTAGCGTCTTGCACATCTTTGACATCACTTTTTGCAGGTTTGTGGCAGGTGGGCGGAGTAGTTTTGTTGTCCGAAGGGAATATGAACCCAACATCACAGATTCTGAGTATTCAGGAGATTTCGAAAGGTGTTTACAGTGGAGCTATATCGGCAGGCGGAAACAGTTATTCTCTTGACAATTTGTCGTTTAAAAACGGTGATATTTCTTTTGATTTAAACGGTATTACGTACACCGGTAAGTTATCTGGTGGGGACATAAAAGGAGTCACACCTGCGGAATGGATGGGAACGAGAATTAAATAGGAGGGGGTAAAATGAAAAAGATAGTTTTTGCAATTTTGATAGTTACCCCTGTTTTCTATCACAACCGCATTTTCTGTAAAACTTGGAATAGCGGCAAAAAATTGGGATGGATGTATAGACGGTTCTTATCACCGGGGTATATATGTAGTCGATACCCTTGAAGGTTTTCCTTCTTACGGAATACTTAAACCCGGAGACATAATTTCCGAGGCTCTGCTTATCCCGTATTTCTGTTCGTATTCGAACAACTGCTGTCCTCAGAGAGAACTTGCTTTATCTTTTGATGCGTGCAACAGACTGGTAAACCAGCTCTGTCAGTTAAAATGCATTTGTGTTCCGTATCAGTATGAAAAAATATACAATTGGAATTTACTTTGCCTTTTGCTTGAAAAAGCTGGATGCAATTCCACTATGGTTTTTCGCGTGTTCAGAACCACAACTTGCGAATGGATGATGGTCTCTGTCAGAATAGATAATTATGGGAAACCGGTTTTCTGCTGCACGCCGTGCTATTACGAATGTACAACTTGCGTTCCGTGCATCTGCAATCCCTGTTCGAATAATTATTACAGCAAAAACTGCTACTGTTGTACGCCATGTCAATATGATTGTGGTAATTATTCTTTGAATATTTCAGTTTACGTCAATCCTTGAAATAAAAAAACCATGATCGCATGATCATGGTTTTTTTATTATTCTGGGTTCCGGTATGAATGAAGTAATATCATCCAAAGGGTATATTGGTCTTGTTAACCGGGTATAGTTTATTTGTTCAAGATTCTGATTTGTAAATCCATTCGTCAGTGCAAAATACGATTCAGATGCCATACTTTTGAATTCATCACTGAGATATCCGCATTTTATCGCTACTACCTTTTGTGAATTCACGTCGATTCCAAACTTTTCGAACAGTTCCCATTCACCCGCAACAGCGAATCTTTTCGAGGCAATAAATATGTTGATTCCGTTACTTTTGAATAAAACGATATCCGTTGATCCATCATAATTCATGTATATTTTTTTAACCACACCTGATATTTCGACGGTGTTTTGAAAATACGGAATCGATTTTCCCTCCCAAAGAACAGAGTGACGGTTTTACCCTGACCTGTTTCAGTGCACCTTCTTACCGATTCTTCATCAACAATTGCACTGAAAGCGGCTTCTTTTCTATTTTCCTTGCGGATGATTGTTTTTATAGACAATAATTTCTTTGAGTAAATTGGTGTTGTCTCCGGCCGATGCGGCAGTGGGATTATCACAGCTATCAGAAATGAATACAGGATTTTTATCGCTTTCAAATGCTTTTCTTACCGCCGTTGTTACATCAAAAGCATCCGAAGAAAAAACGAATTCGCCTCTCCTGTCCCAAAAAACACCGGCATATTCAGCTGAAATTTCCTTTGAATATTCTTTATCATCAGAAATTATAACCAGATTGGCGTTGTTTTCAAAGTTATCTGCCCATGGAAAACCGAGAAAAATACTGCCATCTATGATTTTGTTTTTTACTCATGCTTTCTTTCAACATTTTGATAATACTTTTCATAGGTTCGGAGTCTGTTTCTGATTTTTCTCCGGCAACGATTACAGGTATTCTTGTAGAGGTCATAAAGACATTTTCACCGCGAAAAATTCTCTTGATAATGTTCGCAGCTCTCCGGCCCGTTTCGAAAATATCGACATGAGGTGCGGTATGATATCCCGCTACGGCATTTAAATTGATCAACATCTTTTCGGTTATGGTGGCATGCATGTCAAGCGATGCGGTTATGGGTATATTACCGACAGTCTTTCTTATTTCCTCGATTAAATCACCTTCGGTATCAAGATGATTCTCAGTTATCATCGAACCGTGCAAATCGAGTACGATTCCGTCCAGACTTTCGCAATTACATATGGATTCAAGAATTTCGCTTTTTATATTTTCATAGAAGGATTCTTCAACCGTACCTCCAGGAATTGCATTGCAAAAAACTGATGGAATTGCCTTAATTTCATCTTCGATGCTTAATTCGTGTATGATTCCCCTCGGCCCTGAAAAACGGGTAAATTTCTCATCGTAAATTTCATTACCCCTGAGAACCGTATAATCCTTGGAACACGTTCTAAAAGGCAGAAAATTGTTAGTTTCATGTTTAAGCATGGCTACCAGAACTTTCTTCAAAACCATTTGCCTCCTTCACCGATCTGGTTTTTAAAGAAAAACAGAAATTCAAATCTATATCTTTAAGACATTTGACTTTTCTTTTATAAAATCCACAGGAGCTTTTATATCCTTTAAGCCATTTCCGGTTACGAATATGGCTAAAGAAGTTTTTGAATTCAGTATTCCCATTTTTTTGAGAATTCTTGCTCCGGCAAACGATGCCGCACCTGCAGGCTCTGCAAAAACTCCGGAACTCCTTGCGAGATCGATAATCGCATTTCCGATTTCTTCATCGGTTACCGATACAAAAAAGCCATTATTTTTTTTCGCATATTTACATGCCTTAAGGTAATCTCTGGGCTTCCCAACGGAAATCGAATCCGCAAGACATGAGGGAGTAAATATATCCGCCGGTTTAAAAGGTTCCACCATTTTCAAAAACTCTTTTGATTGAATCGGTATTTTCACCCTGAACTCCAACTATAACAGGTTTTTTATCAATGAAATCCAATTCGTACAGTTCATCGGAAGCTTTTTGAAGAGAACTGTATATAGTACCGTCTCCAACACTTACAATTATTATATCCGGAATTTTAAAGTCAAGCTGTTCGGCAAGCTCATAAAAACCCGTTTTCTTCCCTTCGAGTAAATAAGGGTTTATAGCCGAAATTTCTGCAATACCAATTGTTTTTAAATCCGATTTCAAGAGAAATATCGAAGGCCTGGTCATAAGTTCCAGTTACTCTGTTTACTTCTGCTCCGTATACCATTAGCTGTGTTATTTTAGCTATGGGAGCAGTTTCAGGTACGAATATTTTCACATTGAGTTTTGCCGCCGCACCGATACCGGCAAGTGAGCTTGCGGCATTCCCGGTTGAAGCGGCGAATATCTCTTTAAACCCAAGTTCACGGCATTTACTCACAGCCATTATTGTTGCCCTGTCTTTGTAGGATGCCGTAGGATTTCTGCCTTCATCTTTTATGAAAAATTCTTTAACACCAAGTTCCTCAGCTAAACCTGAAGAGTTTATAACAGGTGTGTTTCCCACAGGTAATCCACGGAATGCGAATTCCTCGTCTACCGGCAGAAAATCCAAATATCTCCAGAAATCTTTATTCTGGTTGTTTATCCTGCATTTGCTTCCAAAATCGATAATAACTTCAAGTGTTCCATTTCTGTTACCGCAATCCGGACAAGTGTAAAGAACGGAATCACTTGAATATTCTTTATCGCAGCAAGAACATTTCAATATGAAGTCGGATTTCTTCATACCAGTACACCGGATATAGCCTTAACCGGACACCTGCTCTCACAGAGGCCACAGCCGAAACATTCGCTTTCATCCACTCTCACTTCATTCTCCACAAGCCTAAGAGCAAAGTAAGGGCAGTTATCAACGCATATCGAACATTGAGTACATATTTCTTTATCTATCGAAGGAAGATTACGATCATATTTGGCGGATTTGTTTTCACCTCAGTGCGGTCCCTTTTATATCTTCTAAAGATTCTATACCCTTTTTTTTCATGTAATTGGGCAATTCGGATATTATTCTGGAATACAGAGTCCTGCCTTTGAGCATTGCAGCGGATAGAATTTGAACAGCCGATGCACCTGCTTCTATGAATTCAACAACATCAGTCACATTCGATATGCCGCCAACCCCTATGACCGGAATATCTACATTCGTACGAATTTTTCTGATAATCGCCAATGCCAAATTCTTTATGACAGGTCCTGAAATCCATCCGAATCCGTCATAGCTACCAAGCGGTGATTTTACTTTCGCATGTGATAAAGGATAGACCGGTCCCAAAGAATTTATGGCAACTATACCGTAAGCACCGTTTTCTTTTGCCATAACCGCGAATTCTTCAGGTGATGCGACATGTGGACTCATTTTTACAAACACTGGTTTTTCGGTAGAGGAAGTTATTAATTTAAGAGATTCTCCGATTCTCAAAAGATCTTTGCCGAGATAATGGGTTGAAATCTCGAATGCGGTTGCGTATTTCTCCATTTTAGATATTAAAGGAATTATCTGTTGTGTGGTGTATCCAAGGCTAATAAAAGTAGGAGTATTTAGTTTGAAAATCATGGGAAGAAATTCATCAAGCCATTTTTCGGGAGGGAATTCAGACCATAGCTCCGTATTTATAATGTAATTACTCCCACCGATAATGCAAGGTCTTGGAACTTTTGCAGCCTCTGAGCTTATGGTTTTTGTCACTATTGCACCTGTACCCTGATCGTGGATAAACCTGATCTTTTTATAATCTCCTACCAACGGTCCCGAAGCAGGCATGACAGGATTATTCAATTCTATCTTTTCTCCGATCTTAACTCTCGTATTCATACTTTCACCTCGCTATTATAATAGATAAGCTCACCTATAAAAATACAAAAATCGGAACTTATAAGCAAGCCCCGATTATTCGAAAATGTTTATTTTCTATCCGTATCTTTTCTGAAACAACTCAAGCAGTTTACGATTTTCTCTCAGGGTATCGAGTGCATATTCAGCGTGATCAGTTGCATAACCGTTACCGACTATCATGTCCACATCTTTACCGATGCCTTCTGCACCAAGAGCGGCTTTTGTGAAATTGGTAGCCATGGAGAAAAAGTAAACCTTTCCCCTGTTTTTTGTCGACATAATACACGCCATCTCCGTATTCTGAGCATTAACAACATTTATAACAACATCACACATCTCTCCGTCAGTCGCATCATGCACCATATGGTATACTCCAACGGCATCAGTGGCATCAGTCTGCAGAACGATGTCGCAAAATCCCATTTCTTCAAGCTCGTCCCTTCTGTCATTATGATGTATCAGTCCTATCACCTTTCCGATATTCCCCGCTATTTTCTTAGCGACATAACTGCAAAGCATGCCGGATTTGCCAGCTGCACCGAGAATCATGACAGTATCACCTGGTTTTACAAGTCTCGCAGTTTGAATGGGTGCTCCAGCAACATCAAGTACCGACAGCGCCAGAGGTTGTGACATATCTTTCGGAAGTTTGGCCATTACTCCGCTTTCGAAAATCACGGCCTTTGCCTCCACTTCAACCTGCTCTTTCTCCAAATGTACTTTTCTTATCTTATCTATTTTTAAAGGCGTTAACGAAAGTGATACAAGAGTTGCTATGCTGTCTCCGACTTTCAGGCAATGTTTTTCGGACATCTCATGGGAAATACGCGCTATCGTGCCGACAAGCATTCCACCCGAACCTGTTACTGGGTTGTGCATTTTGCCTCTTTCATTCACTATTGACAATATTTTTTCGGCCACCTTCTCTTCATCGTTACCGACTTCTTCCTTTATCTGCCTGAAAGAAGCAGAATCTATGTTCAATCTCGTAACATCAACGACAATCTCATTATCATAATCATAGTCCATAGAATTGTCAAGTTTCCATGCCGGTTGTGGTAATACCCCCTTCGGATCGATTACCCGGTGTGTCCCGAAACTGCATTTTTTCATACTATCCCTCCTTATAATAAAGTTTATTGACACTAAAAATATTTCTCTATTTTGTACTTTCGTTTTTCGTTTTCAAATTCATTTTGCAGCCACTCTTCCCATAATTCGAATTTCTTTTCAAATTCTATCTGTGATTTAACATCATTTCTGAGATTTTCCTGGCCGGATTCACCACCCGTAAAATCGTTGATTTTCAGTATATGGTATCCGAGCTCTGTTCTTACCGGGCCTACAATATCTCCGGGTTTTTTTGAAATACGAGTTCAAATTGCGGAAAGATTCCCTTCTCAATCCAGCCAAGCTCGCCACCGTTATATTTTGTAAGATCATCTGTCGAAAACTCTATGGCAGCCTGATCGAAACCAACCTCATTTATCCTCTGAAGAACCTTCGCCGCATCATTTTGATTTTCAAGCAATATATGGCTTAAATTAACCGATGTTATCTCGTCCACTTCATCGCTGTCCATTTTTGAAATTGCGTCGTCAATCTCTTTTTCACTGACATTGATGTTTCCTATTATCGCATCCATCAATCTCAAATTGACAAGTGCGGTTCTTCTTTGAAAAATAAGATGCTTTTCATATGATTCAATGTTTTCATATCCCTGGGTAAGAATATATTTTTCGAAATCTTCTTTTGTCAGATTGGTAGTTGCGAGTACATTATCCAGATAATTTACCACAAACAGCTCTATTTCGTCTTTATCTATATTGATTCCCTTATTCTCGGCTATTTTTTCAAGTATCAGAGAATCGATTATTTTATCCAAAATGATATCTTTGTACTTAATTAAAAAATCATAGCCTTCCTGTGTCTTGGTAAGCACTTCATAGAACATAGAATCGTTCTGTTTAATTCTCAGAAGTGTTATGGTCAAATTTGACTCTATGTCAAGAATTTCCGAAAAAACCGGAACTGAGTTTACCTTCGCAACCACGAAATCCTTGGGTAAATTGAGTTTATCTACCCCATAATCGTCACTTAAGTAAGTTGAAGCGAGAATAACTGTAATCGATAAAATCATGTATATAATTCTTTTTGAATTCATGTTTCCTCCTATGCTAAGGGCGCAGTAAACGCGCCCCGAAAAAGAATTGTAGAAAAAATCCCCGTGTCAATTGGTATCCACCATTTTCAAATTGTCAATAATCGCTCCCAAGGAGGGATTTTCATCGACTTCTCCCGTGAGCATGTTGACTTTCCAATCTTCGATGAACTGGTTTTGCATATTTTCATCACTTTGTGCGGCAGTGTATAAGCTTATCATTTGGTTGACGAATTGCTTTCTTTTATTTTCAAGGGATTCGTACGATTTTAAAAAGTTATTTATCCTGTTCTTTTCAGAATCGGTAAGATATTCATTGTCACTCAAATCTGCAGCGTTCCAATTGTATGAATCGTAAAGTATCGCAAGTCCGTCATCTATTACCGTTAAGGTTTCCTGATAAAATTTCTCGTTGAGGAAAGCCTGTGCGATCTGGGAGTACACTGAAACTATATCATCAGGAACGCCAAGTCTCTCCACATCGTGCATTGCTTCGCTTGCCCATATACGTTTTTCTGATATCTCCTTTATTTTTGGATATACTTCCGTAACCGTACTCGATTTTAGAATCAGATCTATGTATTCGGCGTATATATTTTCCCAATCCGGAAAAAGCTGCCAATTTCCTGGTAAAATGTAAATCGCCGTATCGTAACTCCACTTAAAGTCTTCGAATGCGGCTTCGGAATTTGCTTTGTGCTGTGAAATAAGATTTCTTATCAAATCAATTGTATGAGAATCCAGTTGAATATCGTTGTTTGAAATCAAAGATTCGTATACTTCCACAAGAGAATTCATCATCATGGCCAGGTTGAAATAGAATTTCCCCATTATCCTGTACGTATTTTTTTCGTTGAAACATTTCAAGGATGTCCGGAAATAATCTATACCGTCCTGATGCATTTTTATATCGTACCACAAGCTTAACTGAACCAATTTCACAGCGTTATCGTAACCATATTTATCACTGATAATTCTGAATAGTTCGATATCATTTTTAAGAGGGTAGTTTCTGAACTCCGGCATGATATACGCGGTATCCCTCTCGGTACTTGAAAACTGTATCGCAAGTGTTTCAAAAGCATCGTCGGAATTGCTTATCTGAGAAATCAGCTCTTGTTTTCTTTCGGGTCTTGCCATCATGAGCGAAAGATAGAAAAGACTTTTACCGTAGCAATTGGAATTGGCCATGCTGTCCAAAAAACAATCCTTTGCACCCAAATAATAATCTTCATTCTGAATCGCTGCTTCGTTCAATTTTTGGTCAATCTGATCAAGATAGCCATTTAGTTTCGAATATTCTGATTGCAACTGATTCTGCAAATCATTCGAAGCTTTTAGCTTGATCTGTGATTCCGCTATACCGGTTACCCCTGAATTTTTAATTTCTTCCATGCGCGCAGGCAAGTAAACATCTTCACGATATTGCTGATAAATTCCCTCTCTCGCATCAAGAGACTTATAGGCATCCTCTATCTGTGTTTTCTGCTGATTCAGACGATTCACGGCAGATTCTATCTGGGCAAGTGCCGAATAATATCCGTTACCCTCTTTGAATTTTGATTCGGCCATCATGCTTTTGTATTTAAAAACACCCGCTGTTATACCTGTTGTAAGTGTCAACGCAAGGAGAACCATGGCAATCGAAAATTTCACATTTATTTTTTTTGCGAATATTCTGTTTCTGTTCATATAACTTCCAAATCCTATACCGCCTATTGCCATTGCCCAAAGCTGGTTAGGCAAAAGATGAAGCGGGAATTCGGTGAAGCTGTGTCCGAGTATTTCGGTAAAAGAAACTGCAAGAAGTATTAAAAGAAGTGCATCATCTTTATTATCCATGTTTTTAAGCATTCTGAAGAACATAATAACCATTATTATTAGGGTAAAGACCATCGCTGCAAATCCTAAAATACCCATTTCACCGAGAACCTGGAAATAATCGTTGTGAGTTCTCTTGAAATTGGACCATGAATCAATATATTCCGGAGACTCATGCATGGCATCTGCCATGTAATCAACCGCATAAAGCATGTAGGTTCCTATTCCTCCGCCGATCAACGGATTATCTTTCCATTGGTTTTCCGAAGCTTTCCAGGCAAGAACCCTTGCCTTTCCTCCGGTTGTCTGAAAACCTCTTTCATCAAATATGGAAGCCGTCCGTGCTGTCACATTTACTCCTTCGGCCAACGGATTTTCCGGATTTGAAAGAATTACCGGCAGCAATATGCCTATGGCCAGGACTATTATCAGACAAATTCTATTGATGCTCAAAACTTTTTTATTTTCGTTTACAACCGTTACTTTTTTCGAATGTGCTACTGATGAAAATTTCCTAAAGAAAAGGTATGCCACTATAAACACGATGACTCCAGCTATCAGCGATAAGAAAACCGCCCTGGTTCCGGCAAGCAAAACCACAAAAAAGAAAAGAAAGAAATTTATCAATGCAATTGATTTTACGGATATTACCGAAGCAAGGAACCAGTTTTTATTCTCTTCTTTGCCTTTGAGCCAGCTGAAATCGCTACTAAGGGCAAAATACACCGTTATGGGCAACAGAGAACCGAGGAAGTCTGAGACAAAGTTCGGATTTCCTATAGTCGCTTTCATGGACATCTTCCCTCCGGTTCCATATGATCCGAGGAAAAAAGAGTCTCCCGTATAGAAATTCAACAAAGCTTCTATGGAAACCATGAATCCCGAGAAAATAACGGCTATTAAAAAGTAATTTACCGATTTTTTAGTATCGAGGGTGTTGGATAGATAAGTAACTATGAAGAATGTGAAAAGTGTGTAAACCCCTATTTCGAAAGAAAAGGGAAAATAAATCGGATTGGATTTCATGACCGATAAAGTGGATACTATTGCCGCAATACCGAACAGAAGCCATCCGAATTGCGCCGCTGAAAAGTAGATCTTCAATTCATTTTTCATAGTTTTTCTGAGTATGTAAACACTTATGAGTATAACCATGAACACTATCAGAAAAAAATACTTTGGCGTACTGAATTCATAGGTAAGATTTGGATGTGCGAACATCGCCGTGAATATGAATGTGAAAAAAAGGAACAAAGACTCAAAAACCTTCATGAAACACCTCCGAAGTTATCGAATAACTTATTTTATCACAAGTAAAAAAACATAAAAGAATACTATTATAATACATAAAGAAATCAGAAAAACTGTTCGATAATCAGAATACGTATCGGTAAATTCCTGTTTTTGCACGGGAATAGAAAAAAAACCATTTTGCTGTGTAAAAGGCCTAATAGATTTCACAACCCTTCCATATGGATCTATTAGAGAGGTTATGCCGTTGTTGGAAACATGGAGTATCCAGCTCCGGTTTTCGACAGCCCGGAAATTAAGTTGTGAAAAATGTTGTATCAAAGCCGTATAATTATCGAAATAACCGTCGTTTGTCACCACGATATAGGTATCCGCCCCCGAGTTGTTGAATTTTTCAAAGACCTCGGGATAAAAAGCCTCAAAACAGATTGGAAAAGCTATATTCAAACCGCTTTGATTGAATATTAAAGCTTCTTCTCCGTTTTCGAGAAACCTCGCGAACCTAAGAAAACTCAGAAAACCGAATATCTCTTCAAAGGGAAGAAATTCGGTAAACGGATTGAGTTTCATTTTCCCGTAAAAATTCTCACTGACACCTTCGTGAGGTGTTACAAACCTGACGGCGTTGTAATAATCATCTTCAATCACTGCCAGACTCGGAACGGCAAGATTTACACCATGTTTTTCCGAAAATTCGGAGATTTTCTCGTTGGTTTTACCGTAGCTGTAAACGTCATACATGAAATAAGCTTCAGGAAAGACTATTAAATCTATTTCAGATTCGGAATGATCATATATGCTCTCTGTGGTTATTATAAAATCATCTATAAACTCTTCTTCTGAGCTGTAATGCTTTTTTTTTGCCGGTGTCATGGATTGTACCGCCACAATATTAACATTGTCCGTCTCCTCATTGTAAACTGGTGGTAAAAAAGATGCCGTTATTGAATCAGATAAATAGATGATCATTATCGGGAGGAAAAAAATCATAAAATTCTTACAGAAAACATTTTTTATTGAACTATTTATATTTTTCTGTGACAGCTTATCGAGGTAAATCGCGAAAAGTGAGTTCACGATTACAATTATCGAAAGCATTCCATATGGACCAATCAATGAATTCAACTGCAACAAACCCTGATGGTTATAGAAAGTATCGGAAAAACGAACTCCGGTAAATCCCATTGGCCCGAAAGCGCGTAACAACTCAGTGGATAACAGAGTTATGACAGATAAAATCACAAACAAAAAATTGCTTTCCGCTATTTTTTTTCTGAATACGGAAAAGATGAGTCCATACAGAGCAAAAAACAGTGATTCGAAAAGACAAAGGAGAATATATATTAAAAAACCCACCGCAGGCGGCATAGTTTCAAAAACATTGGGTATTTCTCGGACAAAAGCCGATACAATCCAGCCAAAGCCAAACAGAAAATAAGTAATTCCGTATATGAAACCAAACAAGACCGCCTTACCGATTTTCTCCCTCCTGATACAAAATAAAAAAAGTCCAAAACCGAACCATACCGTAATGGAAGAGAAATATCCTGGAAGGGCCATTGAAGATAAAAATGCACCCAGAATTACTATAAGCGCCTTTTTCAAGAATTGCATTCGATTGCCTTTTTCAACATGGCTACCACATATTCCTGATCATCCGGCGATAAATTATTATGAAAAGGAATGGCCAAAGATCTCGAAGCAACGTTTTCCGTAACGGGCAGCATCCCGCTTTTAAAGCCAAATCTTTCACGATAGAAAGGTTGAAGGTGAATAGGTGAAAAGTAATTCCTGCATCCAACCCCCATATTACCCAGGTAATCTATCACACCATCTCTGTCAATTTTCTCGTCAAGAAGTATAACGTATACGAAATAACTCATTTTTGTTGTACTTTTCCTGATCGTGAGTGTTTTAACACCTTCGATTCCAGCTAACAATTTTTCATAGTTATCGGCAACACTCCGCCTCTTGTCGATGAAAGAATCAAGTTTACCGATCTGAACCATTCCCAAAGTAGCCGAAAGTTCATCCATACGGAAATTATATCCCAACCTCACATGCTCAAGCCAGTTTTCTTCAATTCCTCTGCCTTGATTTCTGATCGAACGGGCAAACTCATTAAGCCTGTCGTCGTTCGTAACTATTATTCCCCCTTCACCTGTGGTCATCTGTTTATTGGGATAAAAGGCAAAACACCCGGAAACACCGAACGTCCCGCATTTCCTTCCCTTGTATTCCGAGCCGATAGCTTCACAGGAGTCTTCGATCAGGAACAAATCATTCGCTTGCGCAATATCTTCAATTTCGTCCCAATCACATGGCTGTCCAAAAACATCCACACCTATTATGCCTTTTATCTTTTCATCACCGTTTTTTTCGAGTTGTTCTGAAATGGAATCCGGGGAAATATTGTACGTATCCGGTTCAATATCGGCAAAAATGGGGATACATTCATTGTAAAGAATTATATTAGCAGATGTCACGAAAGAAAATGAAGTCGTGATTATTTTTTCGTTTTTCGGAGGATTCAGAAAATTCATAATAATTGACAAAGCACTTGTACCGCTGTTCACAGCAACGGCATACTTTGTACCCGTGTATTTCGCAACCTTTTCTTCGAATATTCTGACGTTAGGGCCTATACTAAGTACAGAAGATTTTATCACCTTTAGAATTTCACTTTCCTCTTCCTCTCCAATATCAGGAGATGACAGGGGTATTTTTCTGATCATAAGTTTTCACCTTCATTGACGAGTAATTTTATCTTGCGAACCAATTCATTTTCTATACCTCTGTGAGCAACTTTAATCGCGTTCTTAAAAGCGAAGGAGTCGGAATTGCCATGTGCTTTCACAACAGGTGCATTAACGCCCAGGATGAATGCTCCTCCGTGTGAACGGGGATCTATTTCGTCTTTGAGACCTTTAAAAGTTCTCTTGAGCATAAGTGCCCCGAGCTTTGACGAAAAACTTCCGGTTTTTATCTCATTTTTAAGGTAATGCATTATCATCTTTGCCGTGCCCTCCATACTTTTCAGGGCGATGTTTCCTGTCCAACCATCCGTTACAATCACATCCGCGTTGCCGAGATTAATATCCCTCGCTTCGACAAAACCCACGAAGTTATCAGGCAATTTCTCCTTTAAATTCGTAAATGCCGCCTTAACTTCTTCAGTACCTTTTTCTTCTTCGGTACCAACGTTGAGCAAACCTACTTTAGGCTCTTTGGTACCCCTCATCTTTGAAAATGCTATTCCCATATTTGCAAAAGAGAGATACATATCTTTTTTAAACTCGACATTAGCCCCGCAATCGAGTAATATCACCTCACCGTTTACGTTGGGAATCGGCGAAGCAAGAGCAGGACGCGAGACGCCTTTGATACGGCCCACGATAAAAGTGGCGGCGGCAAGTAAACCTCCGGTGTTGCCCGCACTTATCATGGCATCCGCCTCGTTGTTTTTTACAAGTTCCGCAGCTCTATAAAGCGAAGTTTCTTTCCGTCTTAACAGATGAGATGGCTTTTCATCCATTTCGAAAATATCCGGTGCATCGGTTATCATGATAAGATCTTTTGGATAATCGCCAGGAAGAAAATGGTTGATTTCTTCGCTTTTTCCGACTAGAATTATTTTCGTATTTGAAGTTGATTCGTTAACATACTTTAATACACCTTCGACGACCGATTTAGGAGCGAAATCGCCACCCATCGCATCAATAGCTATTGTACCCATGAATTACCTCCATAATTTTAACTGTATGGGAATTATACACCATTTGAAATGCAACAGTAAAATTATACGAATTCATATTGTTGTATAATAAGCGCGAACGTATTATCAGGAGGTGTTTTGATGGCTGAAATTGAAAATAACATAAAAGATGTACGGAAAAAAATAGAAAATGCGGCGAAAAAAGTTTCACGAGAAATCCTGGATATTAAACTCGTATGCGTGAGTAAAAACCATCCCGCGGAAAAAATTATCACAGCGATAGACTCAGGAGAGAGGTGCTTTGGAGAAAACAAAGCACAAGAATTCCGGGATAAATACGAAGTACTTGAAGGCAAAGGAATAGAGTGGCATTTTATTGGAAATCTCCAGAAAAATAAGCTGAAATATATCGTAGGTAAGGCTTTTATGATTCATTCGGTAGAAAGTACGGAAATGGCTATCGAAATAAATAAAAAAGCAGAAAAAATGGGAATGATTCAAAATATCCTGCTTGAAGTAAACGTATCGAACGAACTTTCCAAAAGCGGTTTTGACAAAAGAGAAGTTTTTCATGCGATAAAAGAATTATTTGAGCTGAAAAATCTTAATCTATGCGGTTTGATGACCATGGCTCCTTTTACCGGTGATGAGTTCGTAATCAGGAATTGTTTCAGCGGTCTGAAAAACATCAAAGATGAAATTAGCGATACTCTGCCTTTGGAGAGGCAAAAAGAATTTACAAACCTTTCCATGGGGATGTCGAATGATTTTGAAATAGCCGTAGAAGAAGGTGCCACAATAGTGAGGGTGGGAACCGATATATTCGGCAGCAGATGAAAGAGAGGAAACGGATGAAAAAAGGAATTATATTAGCCATAGAATCTTCATGTGACGATACCGGAGTGGCCATTTTAAAAGACGGACAATTTTTATTGTCGAATTTACTCGCTTCACAGATAGATTTCCACAGAGAATTCGGTGGTGTAGTGCCTGAAATAGCTTCAAGAAAGCATCTTGAAGTGATAAACCTGCTGATTTCTAAAGCCTTAGAAGAGAGCGGAATAAAGTTCTCCGATATCGATGCCGTAGCGGCCACAAAAGGGCCGGGCTTAGTGGGTGCTTTGCTTGTCGGAGTGTGTACCGCAAAGAGCATAGCTTTCGCCTGTGATATACCGTTTATAGGAGTCAATCACTTGATGGGCCACATATATGCGAATTTTCTTACATATCCTGAACTTGCCCCGCCGTTTGTAATAATGCTCGTTTCCGGGGGACATACCGAAATCATATACATGAAAGATTATTCCGGTTTTGAAATCCTTGGATCAACTCTCGACGATGCCGCAGGTGAGGCTTTTGACAAAGGGGCAAGGGTGTTGGGGCTGCCATATCCGGGAGGGCCTGCGATTCAGAAAATCGCAGCCGATGGAAACGATAAATTCGTAAAACTTCCTCAGGCTTTGAAAGGGAAGAACAATTTCAATTTTTCTTTCAGCGGACTAAAAACATCTCTGCTGTATTACATGAATGAAAATCCGTCAACACCCGTTTGTGATGCCGCAGCTTCTTATCAAAACGCCATAGTCTCAGTGCTTGTTGATAAGTCTTTTAATGCAGCGAGAAAAATGGGAGTTAACAGAATACTATTTGCCGGAGGAGTAGCCGCGAATAAAATACTCAGGGACAGGGCATTCAACAAAGCTTCAAAATGGGGTTATGAAGTTTATTTTCCATCCGTTTCGGAATGTACGGATAATGCCGCCATGATTGCCAAAGCGGGATGGCATAAATTTTCATCCGGTGAAATTGACGGGCTTGACTGTAACGTATATCCTTCGCTTTCGTTAAATGATAAATGATAAATTAAACAAACAGGTATTAACTAAAAAAAGAGGACGAATATAATTTAAACTATTCGTCTTCTTTTTTTAGTTGTTTTCGGATTTGGTAATCTATTCAGAAAAACAAACTCATTCAGAATTATAAGCATATTAAAACAATTCTTTTATAATCAACAATAAAAATTAATAATCACCGCTGTTCGTGCTTGGTTATGTTTGCTTTTTTCTTACATGATGATAGAATGATATATATGTAAAGGATTACATTCAAATATTATGTGGTTGAAAAGGATTACAAACATACGATTGTTGTATTCGGGAGGTATTTTTTGAATCCAAGTATAGCCAAGATAGCCGAGATAGCGGGAGTGTCCACTGCCACGGTTTCAAGAGTGATAAACAATCCCGAAAAAGTCACCGAGAAAACGAGAAGAAGAGTTATGCAGGTTATAAACGAGTTTGGTTATGTGCCAAACGAATTTGCCCGCGGACTAAGGTCGCAAAAGAAAAATATGGTCGGAATGATAATACCTTCCAATAAGGCTTATTTTCTATATTTTCCTTCTTTTTCTTATTTTTTGAAAGGAGTAACGGAAACACTTGCTTCCGAGGGATATTACACGATTATATCCATGGAAGAAAGTGGTGTCGATCCACGGACCAGTTATAAAAATCTGATATCGAAAAACCTGATAGACGGTTTTATACTGCTTGAGTTGAGAGAAAACGATCCGAGAATAGAGTATCTGATAGATCACTCTATCAATTTCGTAACCATCGGCAGAACCAAAAAAAATGATAGTTACACATATGTCGATCTTGATAATTCCCAAGGCGCTTATTTAGCAACAAAACACCTGTTATCCCTTAACAGAAGCAAAATACTGTTCATAAGCGGAGAAAAAAAAGATTGCTGTTGCATTCACAGACAGGAAGGGTACCTTAGGGCTTTGGAAGAAAGTGGAATAATCATAGATAACGAATTGATAGTAAATTCAGATTCAAGTGAAGATATGTCTTTCAATATAGTCGCAAGGGCTTTGAATCAAACTGATTTCGATTCGATATTCGCAGTTTCGGATATGGCAGCCATCGGAGCACTTAAAGCCCTTGAATTCTTCGATAAAAAAATGCCTGTGATAGGTTTCGACGACATACCGATTTCAAGATATTTCAAACCTCCATTGACAACTGTACGCCAACCCATGCAGGAAATGGGGAAATTATCGGCTGATTTGCTGATCAGAAAGCTGAACGGAGAAAAACCAAAATCCGAACTCGTGGATGCGGAATTGATAAAAAGAGAATCCACGTTGCGCTTTTTGTAGTTCAAATATCATTTAATAATCATTAGAAAAAAATAGTATTTATTTATATTCTAAAAATTTCTGAAACGGTGGTGAGTTATGACGAAAACCAATTCGAGTAAACTGCTGAGACGTCAACAAAATCTTGCATTTAAACTGTTGTTGCCTACCTTTATTATTCTGGCATTAGTTGCGATATATCCGCTTGCGGATGTTTTCGTAACGAGCTTTACGAACAGAGAATTTGCCGGCGGAGACAGTAAAAAAACTGAATTCGTAGGATTCAACAATTATATTTCATTGCTTGGATTTGTTTTCATGGAACTTCCTCCCGTACTGGATGATGATGGAAATCACAAAATTGACGAAAAAACCGGAGAATACTTATATGAAAGACCAATAAAGGTCTTACCGAGAACTCCGGACAGATACAAGGAAATGAACCAGTTCGATTTTTTTGGGAAGCGATATGTGATGGGTGCACGCAACCCCGAATTTCTCAATGCCATTTGGAATACACTCGTATTTACAGTGCTCTCGGTATTTTTGGAAACAATAATAGGACTTTTTATTGCCCTCGTGGTGAACAGCAATTTCAAGGCCAAAGGTGCTCTCAGGACCACGATGCTCGTTCCCTGGGCTGTTATAACAGTTGTTTCGGCCAGAATCTGGGAATGGATGTTTCAACCGGGAACCAGCGGTTTTTTCAACATGCTGATTTTCAGACTCGGACTCGGAAACGGTCAGGCTTCGTTTTTAACCGAACCATCATTGCAAATGCCAGCAATGATAATGGTGGACGTATGGAAAACGGCACCTTATATGGCATTGTTGCTTTTAGCGGGGCTTCAGACCATTTCCAAAGAATTATACGAGGCTGCGGATGTTGATGGAGCAAGCAATATCCGTCAATTCCTGTCCATAACTCTGCCTTTGCTTAAACCTGCCCTGGCTGTTGCGCTTATATTCAGAACACTCGATGCTCTACGCGTATTCGATGTGTTTCAAGTACTTCTTGGAAGCAAAATGTACTCGATGGCATCCTACAATTATTTCCAATTGATTCAGAACAGACAAATGGGTATGGCCTCGGCAATCGGAGTTGTAATTTTCATATTCATATCCGTTTTCGCAGTATTTTATATGAGATCTATGGGGGTGGAAAAGCATGACTAACAAGCAAAAAAGGCGTATACTGACTAAAATACTTTTCTACATAATCGTAGTATTAATATTCGTGTACATGCTGTTCCCATTCTACTGGGCACTGAATTCATCTTTAAAAAGCGAAGACCAGCTCATGCAGTCTCCGGCAACTTTTATACCGCGCGACAACGAAGGTAACATATCCTTCTATTTTGAAAATTATGTAAGTATTTTCTCAAACCAGACTTTCGTAAGAAGTCTTGGAAACAGCATAATAGTCGCGGGTCTTACGACTCTTGTTTCGTTGATAATTGGATCTTTTTCCGCATTTGCACTTGGCAAACTCTATTTCAAGGGAAAAAAGATAACACTTTACCTTATATTATCCATGACCATGTTTCCGCAAGTAACTGTTCTGAGTGGCTTATATGCAGTTATAACTACTCTCAATCTGGCTGCCGTACCGAGTATGATACTCAGTTACATGATTTTCACCCTACCTTTTACAACATGGGTTCTGACGACTTTTTTCAAACAGCTTCCGACCGAGATAATGCAATCCGCACAGGTGGACGGCGCGACGCCGTTTCAGACTTTCTGGATGATATTGCTGCCACTGACTGCGCCCGCACTTGTCACTACTGGGCTGCTTGCTTTCATAGCCGCATGGAACGAATACCTATTCGCATTGACCTTTACTTCAATAGAACCTACCGCAAGAACTATTCCGGTTGCAATATCACTTTTCTCCGGAACTGTCGCAAGACAGGAACCTTTTGGGGAAATTATGGCGGCGGCGATAGTGGTTACGATACCGGTAATATTGCTCGTACTAATATTCCAGAGGAGGATTGTGGCCGGATTGACCGCAGGAGCCGTGAAAGGGTAAATTCATTTACAATTTTACTTGAGCAAAAGCTCAATACAACTCAAATTGAGGAGGTTTATCATGAAAAAGTTTTTATTAGTTTTGCTTATTGCATTTATTTTTATCGGTGTAGGCCTCAGTGAAAATGTAGTTTTAACAGTTGCGGCCGGTGCGGTCGGCCAGGAACTCGAATTATGCAAAGAAGCTTCGGATGAATTCATGAAGCTTTACCCATGTGTTGAAGTCAAAGTCCTTGAAACTCCCGATCTTGCAACCGACCGTCTCGGACTCTACCTTCAATTCTTCGAAGCGAAAAGTTCTGAAGTCGATGTATACCAGATTGACGTAATCTGGCCCGGAGACTTGGCTCAGCATTTTGTCGACCTGTACGAGTACGGTGCACATGATTATGTTGGCAACCACTTCCCCGCAATTATAGAAAACAACACGGTGGACGGAAAATTAATCGGTATGCCATGGTTTACGGATGCCGGACTGCTTTATTACAGGGAAGACCTTCTGAAGAAGTATGGATACGATCATCCGCCGGCAACCTGGGACGAACTCGAAGAGATGGCCAAAACTGTTCAGGCTGGAGAAAAGGCGAATAATCCCGATTTCTGGGGTTTCGTATTCCAGGCAAATGCATATGAAGGCCTCACCTGCGACGCTCTCGAATGGGTAGCTTCCAACGGTGGTGGAACTATAATCAATTCCGATAAGAAAATAACCATAGCGAATAAAAAGGCTGCAGAAATACTCGAAAAAGTTCGTGATTGGATTGGTACAATAGCCCCTAAAGGTGTTCTCGGATTTGGCGAAGAAGACGCAAGGAAAGTATTCCAGGGTGGAAACGCATTATTCATGAGAAACTGGCCCTACGCTTACAGCCTCGGCGAACAGGAAGGCAGCGTCATAAAAGGTAAGTTCGGAGCATGTCCGCTTCCTGCAGGAGACAGCGGAAAAGGCGCTGCCGCACTCGGCGGATGGCAGGTTGGCGTGAGCAAGTATTCTAAAAATCCAGCTCTTGCTGCACAGCTTGCATTTTTCCTTTCCAATTATGAAAATCAGAAAATACGTGCGATAAAAGGTTCTTACAATCCGACAGTTATGTCTCTCTACCAGGATCCCGAAGTTCTCGAAGCCACCCCGATATTCGGAAGTCTGTACGATGTATTCATAAATGCTGCGGCAAGACCTTCAACAGCTTCCGCACCAAGGTACAACGAAGTATCCACACTGTTCTTCAAAGCCGTACACAGTGTAATCAGCGGAGAAACTGATGCCATGACTGCTCTGGAAAATCTCGCACTTGATCTCGAAGAAGCAACAGGTTTTGAAGTAATCTGGGAATAAAATAGATATATTTGATTAAACGAAGGAGAAGCAAAAAAGCTTCTCCTTCGTTTTTATATTTATATATCTTAATATCTTTATTTGGATAAATCTCTGTGGTATAATTTAATAGCTTATTCGTCTTGTATTATGATTAGAGTAATATACGCTTTCCATAAGGAGAGAAATATGGAAAAAAAAGACAGAATACACTTTAAAAAGAGGTTTTTTGAGATAATTGAAATTTTTTCCAAATATGGAATGGCATATATTTTCAAGGGTTTCAGAAATAAAAAAAAGCATCCTTTTGACCGTGGAAATAGAATCAGAAAAATCCTTGAAGAACTCGGACCCACTTTTGTTAAATTTGGTCAGATGATGTCCACAAGAAACGATATTTTACCCAACGACATAATCGAAGAATTAACCAAGCTTCAGGATGAAGTACCAGCAATACCATTCGAGAAAATATTTAGTGAAGTATCGGAAAAAAAACCCGATTTTGCAGATTCTTTTAAAAGCATAGATAAATCTCCGATTGGATCGGCTTCTATAGCCCAGGTATACAGAGCTATCCTTCACGATGAAAAAGAAGTGGTAATTAAAGTACGAAGACCGCAAATCAAGAGAATAGTAAGTGAAGATATAGAAGTACTCAGACATGTCGGTGGCATTGTTCAGTATTTACCTCAATTCAGAGATTTCAACCTCATGGATATAATAGAGGAATTTGGAAAAGCCATCTTCAAAGAAATGGATTTTATAAAAGAAGCGCAGAACATGAATAAGTTTAACGAATTGTTCAGAAATAATGACCACATATTTGCTCCCATGACATATGAAGAATTCAGTGATGAAAATATCATCGTAATGGAATATATCAGAGGAAACAAATTTTCTGAGCTTATAAACGGCAAAGATAAACATATTTTTTCCTTTGAGCAAAAAGAAAATCTTTTAAATTGGGGTGCCGACAGTTTATTCCAACAGGTATTCATAATAGGGTTTCTGCATTCGGACCCACATCCGGGCAACCTCATATTCTCGGAAGAAGAAAAAATATATTTTGTGGATTTCGGCCAGGTCAGCATCATAGATAAATATACTCGAAGGGTATTGCTGGAATTGTTGATAGCTGTAACGAGAAGAGATTCTCAACTGCTGGCTTCGATAATCTCAGAGAATTTTTACTCCGGAGATGAAGACGGGTTGAACGAAGATATAAAAAAATTATTTTCAAAGTATTACGGTAAACCTTTATCCGAATTTAGTCTGAGCGAAATGTTCATAAATATATTCGATATAATAAGAAGAAGGAAAGTGGCTGTACCGCCCCAGCTTCTCATTATGAGTAAAATAATACTCCTGCTGGAATCTAACGCGAAAAAATTGAAAGAAGATTTTAACACCATAGAGTTTACCGAGTCTTTTTTCAGAAGGAGATGGGCTTCAATTTTATATGATAGAATGGAACAAATGAAAGAAGAGGCGGTATGGGACATATTGATGGCTCCAAGAAATGCTCAAAAAATAAAAAAAGTTATTGATTCGGGTAAAATCAAGCTCGAGATGGAAATGCCAAAGATAGAAAAGATTATGATTGCTTTAAAATTCGCGCTTAACAGCCTGGCTATATCCATAATCATAGCATCATTGCTCATAAGTATAAATAATTTCGAAAATCAGATTCTCGCATATTTAGGCGTTGCAATACTTGGATTATTTGTAATTCACGAATTCATTAGCGAAGGGAGGAAATGAATATGTCTTTTTTTGAAGATATGCTTTTTTTGGGAATTGGTACGGTTTCGGAGATTAAGAAAAACGTAGAGAAACTCGTAAATCAGGGCAAGATTTCGCAGGAAGAGGCTCAACGGATTTTCGAAGACCTGAAAGGAAAAAAGCCGCTTGATGAAAATGTAACTCCTTATTCCATGCTCATAGGATTCACATCTTATTTTAAAAACAAAGTTCAGGAATTGTTGAAAGATTTGCAGGATACGGGTAAAATAACAGCCGAAGAATATAAAAAATACTATGAAAGGTATATACCCGAAGAGATTAAGGATAAACAACAAAAAGATGAAAAATATGCGACTAAGGAAGATTTGGAAAAGATTTTTGATAAACTCGAAAAGTTAGAAAAAATGATAAAATCTGACTGAACTTATTTTTATTTTGAAGGGGTTTTTAATGGATTCTATATTAGTTTACACAGTTATCGGAATAACCCTTGGATGCATAATTCTGCTGGGTGTTATTTTTTTAAAAAACTCGAAAAAAGCAGCGCTTAGAAGTAAAGATGGAAGTAATGAATTTGAAGACCAGGTGCTGGAACTTGTGAGTAAGTTCCAGCATATTTCTGCGACGCGCTTAAATTCATTGGAAATTAAGATGAAAGAAGTTAGAGAAATTTTGAAAGAATCGAATGAAATATATTTAAAATTGACTTCCGTAATGGCTGAAGCCGGCAGGGAGAGGATGGCTTTGGAGAAATTGCTTAATGAAAACAGTAAAAATGAAGCCCTGCAATATGAAATAAAAAAAGATAAGAAAGCGGAAGAATCTGAAATAAAAAAGATCGAACCGAAAAAAGAAGAAGAAAATGATGAAAGTTCGGAGGGACTAGACCTCACCAAAAGTTCCCTCGAACATCAGATATTGAATCTCTCTTCAGAGGGTATGGAAACGGATGAAATTGCGAGAAATTTGGGAATCGGCAGAGGAGAAGTTCAATTAGTACAGGAATTATTCAGAAGAAAGTTCGGATGAAAAAGGATGTGCGTATGAGAAGTATTTTTCGAGAAAAGAGTATCGAATTTTTCGATATTTTAAAAACAGACAGGTCCGATTGGCCTGTATTTTGGAAGAAGTATTGCAGAGTAAACAAAGAATTTATGAATGGTTACTTGAAGAAGCATGATTTGGATCATGAAAAATCCATCGGTTACTTGAATGGATTTTCGAGGCCTTTTCTTGATTCTTTAAGACAGGAAAACGAAAGTATACGTGAAATTAAAAGAGATACCGTCAGGAATCTCGCGAGAATCGGAAATGAACTGAAGCTGAAAGAGTCGGATTTTTCATTATACCTTATCAGTGCATTGGGCATCGAAGACGTGACAATTGTCGAAAATATCGATGGCAAAGGATATATAGTCCTTATAGATATTGTTTCTCTCAAGAAAAACGGAAAAATAGATGAATTATCGGACATAGCAGTATTTTCGGCAAAGAAAGTAAGAGATATTATAGATAACGGAATTAAGGAGGAAAATTAATATGGCGATTAAGAGAATAGCTGTTATGACAAGCGGTGGTGATGCTCCGGGAATGAATGCCGCTGTGAGAGCAGCAACCAGATACGGCATTAAATCGGGACTTGAAGTATACGGTGTATCAAGAGGTTATGCGGGTATATTGGATGAGGATTTCAGAAAATTGGAATTCAAAGATGTTGCAGGTATAATGGAAAGGGGAGGTACTTTCCTCAGAACTGCCAGATGTCCTGAATTCAAAGTTGCTGAGGTAAGGGAAGAAGCGGCTCAGAAACTCAAAAAACATGGAATAGAAGCACTCATAGTTGTTGGCGGCGACGGAAGTTTGAATGGCGCGGCTTTTTTGAATGACGACCATGGAATACCGACGATAGGCATACCGGGAAGCATAGACAACGATATCTACGGAACTGACATGTGCATCGGTGTTGACACCTGTTTGAATACGGTTATGGATGCGATACAGAAACTTAAGGATACTGCCTCTTCTCATGAAAGGGCTTTCATCGTAGAAGTCATGGGAAGGGAATGTGGATACATAGCACTAATGTCGAGCATTATAACCGGTGCCGAAGCGGCAATAATACCCGAAGTACCGGTTAATTACGACGAACTTGCCGAGAGACTTCTCGAAGAAAGAAAGAGAGGAAAGATAAACAGCATTATCGTCGTGGCCGAAGGCGCTGCAAGTGCCTATACGGTATCCAGACATCTTGAACATAAGATAGGATATGAAACACGAATTACTATTCTCGGACATGTTCAGAGGGGAGGTTCTCCTTCCGCATTTGACAGGATTCTCGCCACGAGAATGGGGCTTCATGCTGTCAAAGCGGCGATGGATAATGAATTCGGAGTCATGATCGGACTTAGGTCGAACGAAATGACCAGAGTACCTTACAGTGAAATACTCAGCAATAAAAAAACACTGAACATGACTCTTTACGAACTTTCCTATATGCTTTCCTAAGGAGATGTATGACATTGAGGAAGACGAAAATTGTTAGCACTTTGGGGCCTGTTTCAGACAGTGAAGAGATGATAATCAAACTTATAAAAGCAGGGGTTAACGTTTTCAGACTGAATACCTCTCATGGCAAACCGGAAGAACATATTCCGGTTATAGAGAGGATAAAGCGCATACGTGAGGAGATGAAAATCCCGATTGGAATACTGCTGGATCTGGAAGGTCCCAAGATAAGGACGGGAAGGTTCTGCCGGGATTCCATCGAATTGCTTACGGATCAGGATTTCATTCTGACTACGGAAGATATAATCGGTGATGAAAACAGCGTCTCGATAAGCTATAAAAAACTTCCCCGTGATGTCAGACCGAGGGATACAATACTCGTTTACGATGGACTTATAGCACTCAAAGTAATCGATATAGATGGAAATAATATAAAAACCAAAGTGTTGAATGGCGGTACCCTTTCACATAGAAAGGGTATCAACGTTCCCGGTGTGGATATAGGTTTACCCGCTTTGACGGATAAAGACAAAGAGTACATAAAAATAGGTATAAAATACGGAGTGGACTTTTTCGCACAATCATTCGTCCGGAAACCGGAGGATATCGATTTATGCAGAGAGGAAATAATCAAAAATGACGGAAACACTCCCATAATAGCGAAAATAGAGACCAAACAGGCTCTCGACCATCTGAGAAGCATTGTTTTTAAATCTGACGGAATAATGGTTGCCAGAGGCGACCTGGGTGTCGAAATTCCCACTGAAGATGTTCCGTTAGCGCAAAAGAAAATGATAAAGCTTGCAAACGAAATGAGCAAACCGGTTATCACTGCAACTCAGATGCTCGAATCGATGATAGAAAATCCGCGCCCGACCAGAGCTGAGGCATCGGATATAGCAAATGCGATAATCGACGGAACGGATGCGATAATGCTTTCGGCGGAAACAACTATAGGAAAATATCCGGTACAGTCTGTAAATGTAATGAATGTAGTTGCATTGAGAACAGAAGAAAACCTTGATGAATTGAGAATATCCGATTTTTTCCACGACAGAATAAACAGCGATTTCATTCAATCGGAAGAGGACGCAATAGCTCATGCCTGCTGCGAAATGAGTGAACAGCTGGGGATAAACGTGATAATCACTTCAACGGTATCTGGCAACACCGCTAAAAGAGTCTCGCGTTTCAGACCGAATGCATTGCTCATAGGCACAACACCATCTCAAAAAACTTATTTTGCTTTAACGTTGGTTTACGGAGTTTTCCCGATACTCATTTCTGCTACAAGCAGCACCGATGAAATGATAGAAGAATCGGTGAAAAGGATATTGGATTCTCGGTTTGTCAAGAAAGACGAAAAGGTTCTGATCACAGCGGGAATACCCTGGGGCAAAGAAGGTACTACCAACATGATAAAGATACACAGGTGCTGAGTTTGAAAAAAACTGTGTTGATTCTTTTTGTTCTTTTTTTAGTTTTTTCAGGTTTTCTTCATTCGAGAATATCCGTGGACATTACTTTAAATGCACTTATCAGTAATGTAGATTTGGTTGAGGAATTCGTGAATTCGATAAAACTGAATTTGAAAGACCGTGGAGTACTTTTTACACCCCCTTTCACTGACAGGGTACTCTTAAGTTTTTTAGACAAAAAAGACCGTTTTGAGTTACGGATTTCGATTAACGAAAAAAATTTTTTCACCAAATCATTCACGTCAGAAGAATACCGTGCTGTCTCTTATTCCTCTTACCTGAATATTATGGAATCTTTGGCATTGAGCGGAATAAAGAACCTTTTACCTGGAAACGAGCTTCGTTTGACTTATTACGATTCGGTCAACGAGTATCCTTATTTTGATTCGCATTATCTATACTTCATAAGCGATAGATTGACAGGCAATACCAATATTTTTTTCAGGGACATGGACGACATGAAAATCGGTATGGTCGAAATGCCTCTATCTGCGGAGGCATTTCCGGTTACGTCAAACGGGGAAATATATTTTCTTAAAATCGCCGTAGAGAATCCGGAAATATGCAGGATGATATCCGGAAGTCAGACCAGTTCTTATTCCAAAGTCATTTTAAAAGGTGATATCAGTTGTTTGAGGGAATGCGGCAACAGAATTTATGCTTCGGTGGAAAATGGAATTTTCGCATACGACGATCAAAAAAACATTTGGAATTCGGTTTTTGAATTAAAAAAAAGCGAACGCATTCAGTCTTTCGATATTTCCGGAAATTCGATGGTCATATCCGTCCTTAAAGAAAGCCAGTACGATGTTTTACTCGTGGATATGAAAAAAAAAGATGTTGTCGAATTGATATCGACCCCTTACAACGAAATGGATATAAGGATTTCGAAAGATGCGAATGAAATGGCTTTTTCATCTAATAAATTTGGCAATTACGATATTTTCCTGCTGGATATAGATACCGGCTTGGAGACACGTCTTACGAAAAAAGATTCCGATGATTTCTATCCATGTTTTACTACGAATACCGGTTCATTGGTTTTCAGCAGATATGAAAGAAATTCGGAACCCTTTCTGGTGGCTGTTGCCTATTGATGAGATTTATCTTTCTTCTCTGAAAAATCCCATTATTATCTCGTCGTGGAAAGTTCCGTCCCTGAAGATTTGCTTTCTCAGCCTTCCTTCTTCTTTGAATCCAATTTTTTTATAACAGCCTATCGCCCTTTCGTTGAATGAGTAAACGTTGAGCAAAATTTTTCTCAAATTCATCTGATCGAAAACGAAATCACAAAGTATTTTCATGGCATCGTATCCATAACCTTTCGACCAATGGGGTTTACCTAAAAATATACCAATATAGCATAAATTGTTCTTCCAATCGAGTGTGTTTATTCCGCATCCACCGAGGTATTCTCCGCTTTCTTTATCGATAACTGCGAAGTTTTTGCATTCGCTTACTTTTTTCTGCGACTCAAGCCATTCCTCTTCTTCCGCTTTGCTGTAGGGAAACGGGATTCCCGGCATTAAGAATCTTCTGACATCGTCATCGTTCATATAATTGAGTATCGAGTCAACATCACCCTTTTCGTACGGTCTTAAATAAACCTTTTCGCCTGTAAACATCATTTCACCTCTTTTTGTAATAAATCATTTTCAAATATTTTGATTTTTTCCGCCAGTCTCTTTTCGAAATTGTCTCCAAGCTTTACCTCTTTTATTTTAAATTCCTTTAAATACAATATATTCGCACACTCAGGTTTTGGAAAAACCAAGCCTTCCAGCAGGAAAAGATAAAACTCCATTTGAAATTCGTAATTGTCTGCAAAAGTCTTAGGATTGTATTTAGAATATTTAAAATCGATAACAAACCATTTTCCGTCACACAGGAACATCTTATCGATTATACCTGAAAGTATATATTTCCGCCATTTTCGCCTTATGGTCTTTTCACTGAATACCTTTTCACTATTCTGCATTTTATTGAACAGGTCAAGACTCTCAGTATTGCAGCCTATTCTATTAAAACAATCATAAATCTCTTCAACATTTTCGATATCATACCCGTTTCTGTTCCCAATTTCAAGTATCGTTTTCTTAGTTATCTCTTCAAAACCGTATCTTTTACCGATATTTTCCATTATTTTATGTACGAATACGCCTTTTTCGGAGGTGCCAAATTTCTTCCCGGTTTCGGATTGAATTTCTTCAACCAAATGTTCCACCGTGATTTCGGTTTCTTCTGCATCTATATCACCATGGATAATTTCAGACATAAGTGGAGTGGGGCTTATATAGGATTTGTAAGGGTTATGACTTATATTTGAAAGAGTCGCCGGTATTTCTATTTCTGTTTCGTTGAATCCTACGCCGGTAATTCCCCCATTATAAGCCGATAAATCGAGTTTCCCGATCGCTTCAAGCTGAGTTTTTTCTATTATGTTTAGATATTTGTCATATATTCCTTCTCTGCCCCGTTCCCACTGAAAATTTTCATCTATCAATCCCGCATCTCTGAACATTTTAGCGTATCTGAAATTGTCGGTATTTCTGGCGCTTTCCCTATGGCTCAGGCTCAGCGCAATACTTTCCTCGGCTCTTGTGAAGGCTACATAGAGTATTCTCTTCTCTTCTTCCAAATCCATTTCCTTTTCCCTGTTTCTATATTTCGAGAATTCCGATTCATCACCGTTATCCTCATTTTTGAAAACCAGTTTTCCATTGCCAAGGTCTATGAAAAACGAATCATAGACTTTCGGATTTGAAAGTCCCAGGTCGGCGATTATTACCTTTTTAAATTCAAGCCCTTTTGATCTGTGAACCGTCATTATCCTTACGGAGTCACTGTTTTCATTTTCGGTAGTCGCCTCTTCCTCTTCGATATCTTCATCGGTACTTTGTAGCAGGAAATCTCCGAGAGACGCCTTGCCTTCGAAAGAATCGGCGAATTCGACAAATTTGTTTATGTTTTCAAGCTTGCCCTTCGCATCAGGAAGCGTGGAGACTGTTAATTCATAATCGTAATCGTTTATAATTTTCCGGATAATTCTTCCGGGCGATGATACGTTGACAATACTCTTCAATATTTTAAAATCATTTACGAATTCTGCCGCGCTTCCATCTTTTTCGCCAAATATTCTAAGCCCGTTGTACATTGATTTGCGGTCCTCGTTTCTTATTTTCAGCAATTGAGAATCGGAGAAAGGACTGAAATAGCTTCTTAAAAACTGAATCATGTTGCTTTCGTCATAAGGATCGTAAAGCGCTTTTACAAAAGATTTTAAAGATATTATTTCGGGACGCGAAAAAAATGAACCGTTGCTTTGAGCATATACCGGTATTTGATATGCGTTAAGTGTGCTCTCGATTTCCGGTATGTTTTTCTTGTTTCTCATCAAAATCGCGAAATCTTTGAAACGGTACCCCTGTGCCACTTCAGAGAGTATATATTTGGCTATGTTTTCATATTCTTCTGCGGTATTTTGCACCACCGGCAGCAAGTCAACACAGGAAGTCTTTTCCGGAAACTCCATCTCTTTTTTTTCATAGTCGTACCCTTTCATGGGCTTGAGTGGCTGATATTCAATTTTATAATCATCCGCTGAGTCCTGTTTAATAAACTCGGGGAAGAACAAATTGAAGAAATTTATAAGATGTGGATTTGAACGATAATTCTTATCGAGAGGCAAAACACTTTCTCCGTCAAATTCTCTCGCGGTTTTGTTGAAAATGCTTACATCCGCACCGTTGAATTTGTAAATGGATTGTTTGCCGTCACCAACGTACAGAACTTTAGTATCCCTGCCTTTTATCAAATCAATGATATTTTTCTGAAGAGGATTCGTGTCCTGAAACTCATCTACCATAATGTATTTGAATTTACACCGGATTCTTTCCCTTAAATGCTCGAATTTTTCCAGCATGATTTTTAAGCTGAACAACATTTCTTCAAAATCCACTCTGTTATTCCTTTTATTTTCATAAGTATAATCCTCGTATATTATTTCAAAAACTCTCAGGAATTCTCTTATTGCATCAGAATATTCATCTCCCGAATTATAGTTCGGATTCTGCTGAACAAACAATTTCAATTTGCTTCTGTGATTTTCCATGCACTCTTCCAAAAGCGATACTATGCCGCTGAACTTATAAAGCCTTATCAGCTGTGACATTTCATCGATGGACGAATAATTATCCGAATCGTTGAAATATTTATTAAGAGATCTTTTCAGCAGAATTTTCCTCTGATGTTTTTCAATCACTTCAAAAGAGGGATCCAAACCACTTTCAAGCGGGTTTTCTCTGAGCATTCTCGATGCGAACGAATGAACTGTCGAAATCCATGCAAAAGGAATTCTGTTCCTTATTTTTTGCCAGTCAGCGCAATTGTTCTTCGAAATTTTATACCTTTCTTCCACAGATCTTATTATTCTTTCCTTCATCTCTCCGGCAGCTTTTTCCGTGAAGGTAATGGCTAGTATTTCATCGACTTTAACGTTGTGGTATTCTATGAGATTCAAGTATTTTTCGACCATAGTCCTGGTTTTGCCGGTTCCGGCTCCCGCGTTTATGAAAAGACTTTCTTCAAATTTTATTATATTTTCCTGTTCAGCATTCATATTCATATTTTCATCCTCGCTTCTCCGCTTCTCAGATTGCAGGAACCATTTTTCGAAAAGCTGCAATTCAAACAGTTACTTTCATCCAAGTAATTCAATTCACCTGAAAATATTTTGGCAAGATCTTTTCTGAGTATTTCTGAAAATTCCGAAAGCGACGATTTATCGTCTTTACCTTTTGATGATTTATTCTCATATTTTCCTTCATCCGGGTTAAAAAGATAAAACTGCTTCGCAACAGATTTTGTCGCAGACTTCAGGCTCATGAAAGTCATTCCCGCAACAGTACCTTCAACTCTCCCCACCGATCTGGCGAGAGCGTATAAAAAAAGCTGCATTTTGCTTTTGGAAGTTGAATTGTCACTGCTCTTGTAATCTATTATAAATTCATATCCGCTATCACTCTTATCTATTCTGTCAATCTTACCTATCAGACAAATCTCCGGTTTATCGTAAACCTTTACATTATCATGTTCTTCGATTTCAATTTCGAATTCGGCCGGATAAAATCTCACATCGCTGTAAAAAGATTTTTCAAATTTTCCCGGGTTGTTTTTTGCTTTCTCGTTTCTGTAACGGTTAAAAAAGTTTTCCACTATTCCCAGTATTCTTTCCGATTCGAGTTCCAGTAAAATAGCCGACTGGTGATAAATTCTTCCCTTCACTTCAGATTCAACGAATTTTCTGACTTCATTTTCAAGTAATCCCCTTACCTTTATTTCTTCCATCTCTTCAAGTAATACGCCTTCATCCGAAATTATACGAAACGTCTTATATAGAACCGCATGCAGAATAGATCCCTCTTCAAACGGATGGAATCCGAAACCTCTTATATCGTCCGTTGGAACTTTCAGAAGATTTTGCAAATAAAATTTGCGTCCGCACTCTTTGATCGTTTTATATCTCGATGCACTGAGCGTGCTACCAAAAATGTTTATTAGTGCTTCATTGGTTTCGGTATCTCTTATATCGATTTTGTAAGAATTTTCAATATTATCTTTTAGAATTGAACTGCGTTTCTTTATTCTGTCAAAATCCAAATCCATCATTTTGAAAATCCGGCCCGTCTCTTTTTCTCTTCGCCAATCTATTTTCTCCTCGAGTAAAAGCTTTTTCATGAAAGCCTGTTTGGAATAATTATGGTATTCACCAAATCGCGGATCGGCTTTTCTATTATCAAGATCTTCGCCAAAGGTATCCGCAAGCCTTTTCAGGTATATTGAAGGAAAAATAGGTCTGCCATTCAAATCGGCCAGTGGTTTGGAAAACAAAATGCACTCACTCGTATTTCTGAGAGAAAATATGAAATCCCTGAAGTCCCTCCTTATTATTTCATCTTTCAAATCAGAATCAGATATGGGAATATCCAGCAAAAAATCGTCCAGTCCTATTTTTGGATAATATTTATCCGTCATTCCCACGTATACTTTTATCTTCTTGTTTCTGAACCTCGCGTTTTCGACATCTAAAATCATCACTCTGTTATCGATAAGCGAGCTCTTTTTATACGAAGCCGTTTCAAGCATTATTTTCAGATATTTCCAATACCTTATCGGACTTAGTTTTCCATGGTTCTTTCTGCCTAAATAAAAAATCAACCTGGAAATTTCCGGAAGCAAATTATCAAAAAGCACTTCAACTGCGTTTTTTTCAGATTCTTCAAAAGAAATCATTTCTCTTGAAATCAGCATATCGTAATCTTCTCTGAAATAATTGTCATAATCAACCGCATATCTTGATTCCTGTGAAGAAAAACGCATACCGAGCAGTCGAAAAAGTTCATAAGTGGTTTTTTTTACCCGTTCTGTTATTTCAATTCTTCTATCAAGTGCCTCAGAAATATCATCCCTGTCTGCAGAGTTTTCCGAATAACTTCTTTTCTCTTTTAAAAATTTTCCATATCTTTCCAATTTTTTATTCCATTCATCTTTTCTTGATTCGAGATTTTTCGGCCATTGCATTTCATCGAACATAATCATTTTCGCATCGTATAAGCCAGCATCGCTCGCCACAGAACGGAAATCCTCCAGACTTAGCTCAGAATTGTCTGTATATCCCGATTCGACCATCATCATTAAATATTCAGGAGAAAATCCGGAATAGAATGTTTTAAACGGTAATATCAGTCTGTTTATGTTTATACTGTTTAAAAGCATTTCATCTCCGTCAAATCTGCATGGAACATGCATTTCCTCGAATACCTTCGAAATTAATTCACCGTATTTTTTATTATCACGGACAACAACGGCTACTTCTTCCGGAGAGTATCCTTCTATCAATATTTTATATTTCACATAAGAGCAAACCGAATATACTTCTTCGTATACGTTTCTCGAATCCAAAAACTCAACTCTTCCGTATCGCAATTTTGAAGCATCGTATTTTCCGTTTTTTTCAACTGCATCGAAATATAACTGTAATTCACCTCTTATGGAATTCTTATCACAATCGATTTCCTCAACATATGCATCCGGAAACAAAGAAATCAGCCTGTCATAAAACTTCCCGAAGGAATCGTCTATATATTTTCCCGATTCGTCGACCGGAAAAGCGATATGTATATTTTCAAATACGAAAGACAAATTCAAAAATAGATAGAGTAATATTTCCGAAATATCCAAAAATCCGTCGATGAAAAGATTTTTTTCTTCAATTTCGAGATCTGAAATATTGTTATCCCGGATTAAGGATGAGAAAATATTGTAGGCATCCTGTGTGGAATAAAGGTTCAGGCTCTCGAATTCTTTTTGAAATTTTCTGTAAATCCCCACGAATTCTTTCAGAATAGCATTTTCGGAACTTTCTATTTCGGCGAGCATGAACTCTTCTTTTCTTTCTTTCACAAGAGAATAAAACTTCAGGAATGCGTTGCTAATACCATTTCCTTTTTTCATCAACTCTCCAAGGGAAGAATTATCGGATACGAGATCTGTTGAGATTGCGGCTATAAAATCCGAGCTTACATGTGTTTTGTCGATTTCTATTTCTTTTATCTTTTCCACGACAAATTGATCGATGACTTTGAATTGATCGTTGAAGATGCTGCCCACTATTTCGAGAAATCTCTCCCTTACCGATCTTATATGACCACCGGAAGCTCCTAGGAATATATAAGTATCAGGACCCTCGTTTCTATGGATTTTTTCAAGGTTTTCAAGCATTTGCCCGGTCTTTCCGGATTTTGAACTGCCTTTATAGATAAACAATTTTTTCACCATATCACCTCACAATTACGATTTCAAAACAATGATATCATACTAAATAATCGCAGTTTGGAAAAATAATTTGAATAATTATACTGAAAGTCGATTTGCTTAAGAAATATATTTTTGCTTTTCTATTTATGAACTATGATTTAAAAATATTTCTTGTGTTATAATTTTGTAGTTATAACCATTTCTTATGAGGAGGAATAAAGATGAAAAGAGTATTAGTATTCACATTAGTCGCATTTTTGATGTTTTTTTCAGTTTTTGGCGCAACGAATTATCTCACAATTCTCCATGTCAACGACACTCACGGACATGCATGGAGATTTTCCGACATGGGCGGTTTCGCGGCAATAGCAACTTTAGTTGACGAAATAAGAGATGAGGTTCATGCAAAAGGCGGAGAAGTGTTGTTTGTCCACGCTGGTGACATAAACACCGGAGTTCCCGAATCAGATCAGCTGGATGCCATCCCCGATATAGTCGCTCTGAACATGCTTGAACTGGATGCCATGACACTCGGAAACCACGAATTCGACAAGTCGAGGGAAGTACTTGATAAGCAGATGGCTCTCGCAAAATTCCCGATGCTGAGTGCAAATATCACCGATTCGACTGGCGGCAATCCCGTTACTCCTTACATCATCAAAGACCTCAATGGTTTGAAAGTGGCTATATTCGGTTTGACAACCGAAGAAACTGCGATACTCGAACCGATTTATCTCGGTGACTGGAAATTCGAAAATGCCGTGGAAACATCTAATAAACTCGTTCCCGTTCTCGAAAACGAAGCGGATGTAATAGTCGCGCTTGTACATTTGGGATATGACAAAATTTCATTCCCGAACAAAACAACTTCTAACGAATTGGCACAGAAAGTCAACGGAATAGACGTCATAGTTGACGGACACAGCCATACTACTTTCGAAGAGGCTCCCGTATACGGAGATACGATTCTCGTTCAGGCCGGAGATTGGGGAAAATATCTCGGAAGACTTGACCTCGTTGTAGAAGACGGAAAAATCATTTCCCATGAATGGAAAATGATTCCTGTCGATAAAGAAATCGTACAAAATCCGAAAGTTCTTGCAGCCATGGACTATTTCTACGGATTGGGCGGAGAAAAGCTCAACGAAACCATAGGCGAAACCAAGATATTGCTTAACGGCGTAAGAGGAGACGTCAGATCAAAAGACACCAACCTCACCAATTTAATTTCCGATGGAATGCTTTGGAAAACCGGTGCGGATATAGCGCTCCAAAATGGCGGTGGCGTAAGAGCTTCGATAAATGAAGGTAAAATCTCCTACAGAGATGTTCTCACCGTTCTTCCTTTCGGAAATACCACATACGTGTTGTCTATTACCGGAAAAGAAGTAATGGATCTTCTCGAATTCGCAGTTGCCGTTCCTGCAGGCCAGGGTGCGTACCCTCATTTCGGCGGTTTGACACTCGTGTACGAAAATAACGAAATCAAAGATGTTATGGTTGGCGGAAAACCACTTGACCTCGGTAAAACCTACAAACTCGTCACCAACAATTACGTAGCGATGGGCGGCGACGGCTATTCCGTACTCGGAAAGATCAGTGACGGATACGATACTGGTTTTGTGGATGCCGACGTAATGAGAGAATATGTAGAACATCTCGGTACGATTGAAAGTTATGATGATTCACAGAGAATGATAAAAAAATAATTCGGGTAATTTAAGGGGTAGTTTATGAAAAAAGTTTTCTTATTTCTCATATTCATGTTGTTGATTTGTATGGTGAGTTTCTCTTACGCCATGATTGCAACTACAGATGACGGAAGAAAAGTAGTTCTCAACGGCAACGGCACCTGGGAGTGGCTCAATGGACCATCACCCGTCAACCCCACGGCTGCGGGAATAAACGGAAAATGGAATTTTTCTTTCAAACTCGGTATTTTCCAGGAAAATTTCAACGCAGATATTTACCAATTTTCCGACGGATTGACGATAACCTGGCATGGAACCTTTGGCGATGATACTATCAACGTTAAAATGATCAGTAAAACTGAATTCCAGTTCAAAGCCAAATCATTCCACAACGGTGAAGTGACTTTCAAGGCAAGAATAGAAAGCGGTAATAAGATAAGCGGAATGGTGTCCAGTTCAGGAGCTTTCCCTGAAACCGGAAGTTTTACAGCTGTACGAAAATAAAAAGGCAGTATAGTGAAACACACCCCAAATGTTTTTTCCAACTTTTGGGGTGTGTTTAGCTTTTTATTTTATTTTCTTCAAAACTTCCTTCAGAAAGTCCCACACTTTTCCGGTTGATTCGATTTCGAGAGATTCGTCGGGTGTATGAACATCGTGGAGATTAGGACCCATTGATATCATATCAAGATCACCAAGAGTTTCGGTAAACAACCCGCATTCAAGACCGGCATGTATGGCACTTATTTTTGGTGATACGTTAAATTTATCCTTGTAGACTTCGATGAACAAGTCCCGGATATAAGATTTCTCTTTATATTCCCATGCTGGATAATCCGAAATTCTTTCAAATTCAGCTTCGTTGATATCGGATAATATTTTAATCCTGCCAGCTATTTCCTCTTTAATAGACCCCGTGGAACTTCTGACGGAACACATGATTACGAAATCATCTTTCTCGCTTAAAATCACTCCGGGATTCACGGAGCTTTCAACAAGATTTTCTATCGAAGAATGCATGCTCTGTACACCGTTGGGAAGCAATCTTAAAATGTTGATAATTTCCCTTTTAACATCATCTATCTGGGGTGTGAACTCACCCTCGATTTTTTCCAAGGTTATTTCCGTATTCTCTTTGGGGAATTCTTTTAAAAATATACAGGAATAATCATCTACGATTTTTTTCAACTGCTCGAACTTATCATTCTCTATATGAATAACAGCGGTGGATTCCCTCGGTATAGCATTTGCCTTACCACCGCCGTAAATATTTATAATCCTGAATCCCAAAGATGCCTCGATTTCCTCCAGCAAACGTGCAAGCAACTTGTTGGAATTGCCTCTGTTCTTGTTAATATCCATTCCGGAATGGCCGCCTCTGAGACCCTTTACCGTTAATCTGAAAGCACTGTTGTATTTTATATCTTCAGATATTTTCTTGATTATTACATTGCATCTTGTACCGCCGGCACAGCTTACAAGAAATTCATCATCCTCCTCGCTGTCGATATTTATCAGTATACTTCCTTTCAAATTATCTTTGCTTACTTTCATGGCTCCAGTCATACCATTTTCCTCATCGGTTGTTATAAGTACTTCCAAAGCAGGATGCGGAATATCTGAAGACTCAAGCAAAGCCATGCAATACGCCACTGCGATACCGTCATCTCCACCTAAAGTAGTACCATCTGCTGTAAGAAGATTCCCGTTTATTTTCAAACTGAGAGGATCTTTTAAAAAGTCGTGCATCTTATCCGCGTTTTTTTCGCAAACCATATCCATGTGTCCCTGCAGAATAACTGTAGGTGCTTTTTCATATCCAAATGTGGCGGGTTTCTTTATAATGACGTTCAAAGCCTCGTCCTGGATTACTTCCAGTCCTCTGTTTCTTGCAAATTCAACAAGATAATCACTTATCTCTTTCTCATTTCCCGAACCGTGAGGTATTTTACATAATTCAAAAAAATTCCTGAACACTTCTTCCGGTTTCGGAATAAAGTTTTCATTCATGGCCATTCCCCCTTTTGTTTTAAAAGAAAAGTAGAATCATTGCTTATTTTTTATTTCCTGTATTATTTTCTTCGCAGTCGGAGTGATCGCTATACCACCAAGACCCGTTTCTCTCAAAGTCCAGGGAATCGATTTTCCGACTCTTTCCATAGTTACGGCTACTTCATCAAACGGAATCACGGAATGAACATCGGACAGAGCGATTTCCGAACATGTTATCGCAAGAGTCACGAGAGTGGCATTACGTTTCACACAGGGGACTTCGACGTAACCGCCTATTGGGTCACAAACCAGACCCATCAGGGATTTGAGTGCCAAAGCCGCCGCCGAACCAACCTGGTCTATACTCCCGTCGTATATATATGTCAATGCGGAAGCTCCCATCGCCACCGCACTTCCAATTTCTGCCTGACAACCTCCGGCGGCACCTGAAAGAGTTGCTTTACTGGCTATTATATTTCCGATTGCGGCCGATATTATGTATCCGTCAACCAATTTCTCATACGGAATGTTTTTAATCCGGTAAAGAGAGTAGAAAATACCGGGTATTACTCCACTTGCACCGGCAGTCGGACAAGCCACGACCCTCCCCATGGAAGCGTTACTTTCTGAAATCGACATGGCCGTGACTATGGCTGTATGCACGAAAGTGTTGTTCAATATCGGACCTTTATGCGCTATTTTTTGAGCGTTGTTGCCGGTCATACCTGTGAGTGTGTTGTGAACCTTGCCATATTGTTTTTCAGATTCATCGAGTATTACTTTCAAATAGGAAGATAATTCATTTCTTGTCTCAACCGGATCATCACCGTTATCCGACATGTTTATCATGAGAGAAGCCTCATGCAGAGATATATTTGATTCCACTGAAATTTTCTTCAACTCTTCAAATGTCATTTCTTTTCACCAATTTTCTAATATAATATGCTTCTTCAACCACATCAAGAGACTTAACCGCGAAGAGATTGGTGTATTTCATCTCTTCGTCAAGTTCGATTATCGACATGGCTTTCCCAAGCAATTTGTTTATTCTCTTCAAATACAGATTCGCAACGTTGACTTCTATTTTTTGCAGTATTTTCCCCAATGCGTTGGGTGTATCTTTGTTTATAACCACCAAAGATGGATACATGCCGTTCAAAGAGCATTCGACACCGTTTATTTGAATTATTTTCACCATTCCGGCACCTATGGAAGACCCCCATATTTCATGAAAATTCCTTCCGCACCATGCTTCAATCTTAACCGTGTTCGGGTGGACATCGCCTAAATCAGCTGAAATAAATTCAAAATTTATTTTCTTCCTTCTCGCTTCAATCAAAGAATTCTTAACTTCGGGATCATCCTGCTCATATCCCATAATTCCGGCTATAAGAGCCCTATCCGTCCCATGTCCCGTATAAGTTTCCGCAAAAGACTGATGCAGGTAAAAATTCACTTTCTCAGGTATGTTTCCGAATATATGATTCACGAATAAACCTATTCTAAGGGCCCCGAGAGTATGTGAACTGGATGGTCCTATCATAACCGGCCCTGCTACATCGAGTAGAGACATATTATCACCTCAGTGGAATATCATAAATATTAATTGCAATACGCTTATACCAAGTATTATGTAGAAAATTATTTCGAGCGTAAAAAAGTTCTTTTTATAATTGCTCAATTCTTCGGACATATTTCTGAATTCATTGTTTATGAAATTATTCAGCATATCCACTTTTTTTTCAATTCTTGTCAATTTATCAATTTGCTCTTCCTTGTCACTTACCGCTTTCACAGATTTCCTCCAATCTTCTGTATACGATTTCCCGGACAATTTTCGGATCACTTTGTCCTTTTGTTTTTTTCATCAATTCGCCGATAAAAAATTTAAGCAATCCCTTTTTACCGTAACGATATGATTCGTACTTTTCAGGATTTTCTTCAATTATCGCTTCAAATATCTTCTCAAGAAGCGCCTCATCAGTTATCTGTTCCATTTTATTCTCGGCTATTATTTCAGAAACACTCTTATCGGAGACGAATAATTCGGGAAGTATTTTCTTTCCTATGTTATTCGATATAATACCGGTGTTTATTTTATCTATTAACTGAATCAATTTCACGGCACTGAATGATGTATCCGTCAAGTTTTTGTTTGAATCTTTTAAATATCTCTGAATCTCACCGAGTATCCAATTATTTATCGCTTTGAAACTGCCGCTTTTGGACGCGCATTCTTCAAAGAAATCGGCAAGTTCGGGAAATTCAATATACGTTTTGGCATCCAGATAACTCATATTGTACGAATACATAAATCTTTCGAGTTTACTTTCCGGCAACTCTTCCATTGACATGGCTATTTTTTCGACATACTCCTCGTCGACAAATACATTTGGTAAATCCGGTTCCGGAAAATATCTGTAGTCATTCTCACTTTCTTTTTTTCGCAGTGGAAAAGTACTCTTCAATTCCATGTTCCAGCCTCTTGTTTCATTAAATATATGTCCGCCGTTCAAAAATAATTTTTTCAGTCTTTCTTCCTCATATTCCAACGCTTTTTGAACGAATCTGAACGAATTGACGTTTTTAACTTCCACCCTGCCGGTTTTTTCACTTGACTCACAATGCCGTAACGAGATATTGGCGTCACATCTCAAAGCTCCTTTTTCAAGATCGCCGCTGCATACTTTTATATATTTCAGGATATTCCGGACTGTTTCCATAAATAAATACGCTTCTTCCGGAGAATCGATATCCGGTTCGGTTACTATTTCTATCAAAGGCATACCGCTTCTGTTGTAATCTATTCGGCTTTTCGAATCTGAAACGTTGCCGTGGTAATCGTGATTCATTTTCCCCGCATCTTCTTCCATGTGAATTCTTTTTATACCTATTCTTTTTTTTCTGTCACCGGTATTTATAATCGCATAACCATTTTCAGCTATGGGGCTGAAAAATTGCGTTATCTGGTATCCCTTAGGAAGATCCGGATAAAAATAATTTTTCCTGTCGAAACTGCTGAACCTGTTTATACGGCAATTTAAAGCCAGAGAAGCTTTCACTGCTAATTCAACAGCTTTTTCGTTGAGCATCGGCAACACTCCGGGCTGTCCGGTGCAAATCGGGCAAATATTCGTATTCGGCTTATTAAATGAAGAAATCGAAGAACATGAGCAAAACATTTTTGATTTCGTCATCAACTGTGCGTGTATTTCCAAGCCTATTATCGTTTTGTATTTCATTTTACGGAGGCCTCCAGATGGGGAAATGGATAGATTCCATCTTCAAATACACCGATTTTTTTCTCAACAGTCCTTGCCACATTCAAAACCAGACTATCTTCAAATTTTCTTCCGATTATCTGCAATCCTTGAGGCAAATCACCCGTGAATCCCATAGGAATTGATATGGCTGGGAAGCCGCAAAGATTGGCTATTACAGTGTGATTATCCAGTAAGTAATATTTCATCGGATCAGTCGTTTCCCCCATTTTATATTGCTTTTGAGGAGATGTCGGTGATATTATTACGTCGTATTCTTTCAATATTTCATTCAATTGAATATTTATTTTTTGCCTCATCTTTTCCGCATTAAGATAATATTCCCTATAATTAGTCATACTCGTACTGAAAACACCCGATATTATCCTTTTTTTTACCTCCTCACCGAAACCTTTGTTTCTCGATGACATGTTCATACGCTCAATACTGTTTTCTTCAATTCTCAACCCGTATTTTACCCCGTCATATCTTGCCAGGTTCGAAGAGGCCTCGGAATTTGATATTATATGATAAACCGGGAGCACTGAATCATGTTTTTCAAAAGAAACTGTATCGAATTCTATACCGGCCCATTTCAACAGTTTCAGATTATCATCGAATAACGATTTAATATCATGATCAGTATTATCTAAATATTCTTTTATAACGGCACATTTCAAAGGTTTTGTATTCCTTTCAATCCCGGAAATCAAAGATGTCCTTTTTTTGACGCATGTGGAATCGTATCCGTCGAATCCGCATATTTTTTCGGTTATCAGCGCAGCATCTCTGACACTCCTGCAAATAGGTCCTATTTGATCCATAGAAGAAGAAAAAGCAACGAGTCCGTATCTTGATACAAGCCCGTAAGTGGGTTTAAAACCGACTACTCCGCAAAAGGAAGCCGGAAGCCTTACTGAACCTCCTGTATCCGAGCCGAGAGAAAAAGGAATCAAACCGGCTGCAACCGCAGCTGCGGACCCACCGCTGCTTCCTCCGGGAATTCGCTGAAAATCCCATGGATTCTTAGTCGGAAAAAAAGCGGAATTTTCTGTTGAGCTCCCCATGGCGAATTCATCCATATTGTTTTTACCGATTAAAATCGCATCCGCATTTTTTAGTTTTCCATTCACGGTAGAATCGTATGTTGCCTGATAATTCCACAAAGCTTTACTCGCACAAGTGGTTCTGAATCCCAATGCCATTATATTGTCTTTTAATGAGAAAGGAACCGGAAAGCTGTTCTCAGAAAAATCACCATCCTGAATTTTGTAATCCTCTTTTATCTGCACGAAACTTCTTATAGTATCATCGTACATTTTTATCCTTTTCAGATAGGTTTCTATTACTTTTTTCTGATCTATTCTTTTTTCTTTTATAAGCTGGGATAACTCCTCAGCGGTATACATCCATAATTCCAGAAAAACCACTCCAAGTACCGCAAAATAAACGATCACAACACGTTCTACCGATTATGATTATATCATAAAGCATTTTATGTGGGAATCAGATGTTTTTAAATCGAAGAATATAACGGAAGGTTTGAAAAATGTCATTTATTCAAGAAATAATCATATTTACCGATAAATAATCAGATCGGCTTTCAGGAGGAAAAATCATATGGCAGATATGAGTATATTTTCAATATTAAATACAGGGGTTCTTGGCACATATACGGCAAAACTGGCGATGAGCATCACGGCCCACAATATAGCAAACGCCAATACTCCCGGATATTCAAGGCAAAGACCGGATATACATGCCACACCGCCCATCCCCATGTCATCTCTAACTCAAGCGAATGTGCCGATGATGCTGGGTACCGGGTCGATGGTGAAGCGTGTTGAACGGGTAAGGGATGAATTCATGGATGTACAGTATCGTGAGGTCACGAGAAACCTTGCATTCTGGGATAAAACATCGTCGAATCTTCACTATATGGAACAGCTGATAGATGAACCTTCTGAAAATGGTTTCAGAAAATATTTTGACGATCTGTGGAATTCCTTCGACGAAGTCATGGATGATCCTTTAAACCCAGCTACTATTGCGCAGGTGAAAGGTAATACGGAAAATTTTGTCAGAGTTTTCAAAGATATTTATGGCAGGTTCGAAGAACTCAGAAATAATTTAAATGAGGATATAAAGGGAACTACTCTCAAGGTAAACGACTTACTCAAAGAAATAGGCCAGCTAAACGGTAAAATAAGAACATCCTATATAATAAACACCGAGCCGAACGATTTGCTTGATGAAAGAGACAGATTGCTTGACCAGTTGAATGAATATGTCGGTGCAACGTATAAAAAAGGAGAAGGTGGGCATCTCGAAGTCTACATAGGCCAGCAAATAGTTGTCAACGGAGACTATTCGACCGAAATAGATACGGCTGTCAGACCCAATACGATAAACATACACGATCTTTTCATACGCGGGTCGAAAATAAACGTCAAAGGTGGTCAGTTGTCATCTTTGATTCAATTAAGAGATGAAACCATACCAAAATATCTAGACAGATACGATGAATTGGCTTTGATGATGACGGATAAGCTGAATCTTGTTCACCGTGCGGGATTTGATCTGAATGGTACCGTAACCGGTATTGATCTGTTGAAACAATTAGATGCCGTCAGATCGGATTTACCGAATGTTTTCAGAATGATGGGAAACAACTCTATTTCGGGCGGACCGATTCACATGGCGGTTTCAACTTCCACTTCTTCACCTTCTACATCCACCCTTGGAAAGACAGGCAACGTATCACTGGTTTCATTGAGCAACAATTTGAATAACAGTGCTTCGACGACGGAGAGTTTTCCGGCACACTTAACATTCCAGGAGGTAATCGAAAAATTAAATTCACTTGAGTTTTATGATACTCTTGCCGAAGATAAGATTTATGATTCGTTGACGGGAAATTTGAGTCTTGAAGATTTTTCAACATATTCAGACAAATCGGAAATATATTATGTCTTTGAAGAAACTCTTTCTCAAAGCGGAACCAATCAATTTAAAATATCCGACCTCGTTGATATAAATTCTGATGGAAACATGGATCAAAATGACATAGTGATACAGGAAGGCGGAATCGGAATAACCGGCTTCGATTATGACATAGACACCGGAATGATTAAAATAACAGATCCAGCATATACAGGTGGAAACATAACTGTAAGGCGATGGACTTCAGAAAATGTCGACGTGTTATCAGGCGGAATAGATACCACAGCTCTTTCTAAGACTGCGGTGAACCTTTCTTTTGGTGCTTCTCCCGACGAGAATGATTTTATGGTACGCATAAAAGGTCTTAGAGCGGATGCCATGACCACCACTGACGGGAAATATAAGATGATTCTTGGAAGTGTTGAAGATGACGCCGGATCTATTGACCATTCAAAAGCGAATTCTTTGGGGAATTTGAGAGACGTAATCATGATAGATCAGGATGGAATATTGAGTAAGATGGGATTTAAAACAAAATCACAGAAGTTTCTGGAGATAGCAGAATATGACGGTGAGGATACGAGAGAAATAACACTGAATGTTCCCCAGAGAAACGAACAGGGAAAGTGGAGCAATGTTCCTTATACAATCTCTTTTAACAGCAGGGATGAACTTGTAACCAAGTTAAACAACAACAGCGAGCTGAACGAATATGTAAAAGCTTTCGAACATGAAGGCAAATTTTACTTAACGGTTAAGGAGACTGTTGAAGGAATAGAAAACATAGTTACGAAGGACGAATTCAACATGCTGAGCGATACGACATTGCAGGTTCTGGACAACGATGCCTATCAAAACTTATCCAATATAATGTACGATTATTCCGAAGCAGCCAAGTCAAATTACACTTTTTCAAATATTGCCGGTAATCAGATAGATTTAAATCTTAAAAGCAATCTGAACGAATACAATGGAAAAGTAAAAGTCAAATACTCGACAATAGACGACAACGGCGGTGCGGGTTATACGGTATCGGCTTTCGGAACGAAGTACAGGGTGAATCTCGGTGGATTCGAAGTAAAAGACAGAAATTCTGATGGGAAAATTGATAAACAGGATTTGAAAATTATAGACAGGGCGACTTCTACGTTGATGAATTTCAGTTACGACCAAAATAACAATGCCATAATACTCGACTCAAACCCCGGTAATGTCGATGTTCTTTATTGGAAAGAGGAAGTATTCAACCTCAACGGAGCTGCCGGAAACACTTACACTCTCAATCTGGAATCCGCACCTGTGAATTTCGAAAATCCTGCAAATCCCGCAAATCCTTCCACCGATTTTCTGCTGGATGTACAGCTGCCACCTGATGAAATAACTTTGAATCTCGGTACGACAGACATCGATATTGATGTTAACAACGATGATCTTTCAGACGTTGTTGAAACGATAAATAAAAAAGCTCCCTCCGGAATCATTGCGGATTTGACTCCTGATAACAAGCTTGTATTCAGGGCGGGAAGAAGCGTGGATTTCAGTTTTGGAAAGCGGCTCGAAGACGGAAGAGTTGTGCAGACATATTCGCTCAACGCACCAATAGCCTTTTGGGAAAAATTGGGGTTTATAAAATCGGGAACCGCATACGGAAACACATGGGGACTTGATGTCGATGTAGTAAGAAATTATATTGATACGAGGAGCTATTTACACAATTACTCTGTTTCAGATAATCTTGATATCGATACGCGCCAGTCAGATGGTATTCTTGGTTATGTTAAGAGGCTACAACTTTCGAGTCAAATCTCTTCCAATCCGATGCTTCTCGCGGTGGATTATGGTAAGTGGTCCGATCTCAACGGAGACTGGATTGCCGATTTGCATGAACCTCGGGGCTCTTCTAACATGTCTCTGAATTCCATACAGAATCTGCTAAGTGAGGCTAAATACTCTACGTTGCTTGATGACGGCAGAACATCTTTTTCTGATTATCTGGGTACATTTGTATCCGAAATGGGCATAGAATCACAAACTGCGATAAGGATGAAAAACAACAACCAGACAATTCAGATACAGATCGACAACGAAAGAGAAAGAGTTAAAGGCGTTTCCCTCGATGAAGAAATGTCAAACATGATCAAATACCAGCAAGCATTCAACGCTTCCGCAAGGGTAGTCACAGCTGTGGATCAGATGATACAAAGGATAATCGACGGACTCGGGATGGCTGGGAGATAAATTCATGACGGAATTCTCCGATAATAAGATCAAAGAACTATCTATAGACCTTAAAAGCAAAAAAAAGGTTGCTGTACTCACAGGAGCCGGAATAAGTACCGATAGCGGAATACCTGATTTCAGAAGTGAAAGTGGAGTTTATTCCAAGTGGGATTCAGCTAAGGTATTCGACCTTGATTATTTTAAAAAAAATCCCGGTTATTTTTATGAATATGCGAGAAATGAGTTATTCGGAATCAAAGATAAAAAACCTAATTCCACTCATTACCTGCTGGGAAAATTAGAAGAAATGGGTATATTTCGGCAAATCATAACTCAAAATATAGATATGCTTCATCAGAAAGCGGGAAACAGAAATGTGATTGAATTGCACGGAAGCATAGAAAAAAGCTTTTGTTTGAAGTGCGGAAAATGTTTTTCAGCGGATGATATGTTATCTTTGCTGGAAAAAACTGAAATACCCGTTTGTACCACTTGCGGCGGATTTATAAAGCCGAATATAGTTTTTTTCGGTGAGAATTTGCCCGAAAATGCCATTGAAGATGCCTTCAAATTGGCAGAAGAATCCGAAATCTTCGTAGCCATGGGCAGTTCGCTTTCAGTTTATCCTGCGGCGTCTTTGCCTATGCAGGCGAAAAGGAATGGAGCGAAAGTTTATGTAATTTCCAGAGGGAAAACAAATGCGGATTACTACTCAGACTGCAAGATAGATATGGATTTTAAAACTTTCACAACGGAATTGAATAATTGTCTTTAAATTTAACAGATATGGGCATAAAAAAAGGAGAATGTAATTCTCCTTTTTTTGGTGGAGCCGATGGGATTTGAACCCACGGCCTCTACCATGCCATGGTAGCGCTCTCCCAATTGAGCTACGGCCCCTCAACAGCAGATATTATACACAAATAGGATTCTAAATTCAAGGCTTGAACGTTAATTTTAATTTAATTTCATGAATAGTTGAGAAAGACATTCGTCTTTCTCAACATATAAAAATAATTTATTAAAAAGTATATTTTACGTTCAGGTCTTTTGTGGCTTTGGCCTCGTTAAGTCTTCTGACGGGTGTGGACACAGGTGCGTTTTTCAAACTGTCCGGATCTTTTTTTGCAATATCTACGAGATCTTTTACTATTGAAACGAAAGAATCGAGTGTATCCTTCGATTCGGTTTCCGTAGGTTCAAACATCAAAGCTTCGTGAACGATCAGCGGGAAATAAACCGTCGGCGGATGAACACCGTTGTCGAGCATACCCTTTGCAAGATCGAGAGTTTTAACGCCAAAATCTTTCAACTGCGTTCCGTCGGCTACAAACTCATGTTTGCAGATCGAATTGTATGGGACTTTTAAAAACTCGGAAATTTTCACCCTCAGATAATTTGCATTAAGTACCGCCATCTCGCTCGCGTATTTCAAACCATCTCCACCCATGCTGAGAATATAAGAAAACGCTCTGATCATAACGTTGAAATTACCAAAAAAAGTTCTGACTCTGCCGATAGATTTCGGAACATCGTAATTCAGAGAATATGTTCCTTTTTCATCATCTTTTTTCACGACCGGTACAGGTAAATAGGGAAGCAACCTTTCTTTTACTCCTACAGGACCGCTTCCGGGCCCCCCCATTCCATGCGGAGTGGAAAAAGTTTTGTGCAAATTGTAGTGCATAACGTCAAAACCCATATCTCCGGGACGTATCTTGCCCATTATGGCATTCATATTCGCACCGTCATAATACAGAAGAACTCCTGCTTCGTGGGCAATTGATGCTATTTTATCTATTTCTTTTTCGAAAATACCCAGAGTGTTCGGATTCGTAAGCATAATTGCTGCGATATCCGGACCGATTGCTTCTTTCAATCCATCGATATCGACAGTTCCGTCATCTGCCGAAGGAATCTCGACTACGTCGTAACCGCACATCGCCGCTGTAGCCGGATTGGTACCATGTGCAGAATCAGGTACTATTACCTTTGTTCTGGCGAAATCGCCTCTGTCTTCGTGATAAGCCTTTATAAGTCGAAGCCCGGTATATTCACCATGCGCTCCGGCTGCCGGTTGTAATGTGACGTAATCCATACCGCTGATTTCCGAAAGTGATTTCTGTAAATCGTACATCAATTCCAATGCGCCTTGAATCTGTTCCTCCGCCTGATAAGGATGTATTTCGGCAAACCCTTCAAGAGAGGCCAGCGTTTCATTTAACCGGGGATTGTATTTCATCGTACAAGAACCGAGAGGATAAAATCCGTTGTCCACAGAAAAATTCAATCTTGAAAGGTTTGTAAAATGTCTTACGACATCGACTTCAGTTACTTCCGGAAGATTTGCTTTATTTTTTCTAATCGTTTCTTGTTCAAACATCTGTTCCAAAGGTATTTCCGGAATGTCTTCGTCGGGAAAAACAAAACCGGTTCTCCCTTTTGAACTCATTTCAAAAATCAATTTCAAATCTTTTTTCATAATAACTCCTCCAGTCTCGAAGAGAGGAAGTTGATATCATCCATTGTATTGACCTCAGTGACAGCAAACATCATCAAATTGTCGTACTTTTCATCTGAATAGACTTTTTTCAGATTAAGAGGTCCGATAATTTTCTGTTCGAACAATTCCCTGTTGACTTCTTCAACGCTCAAATCAGTCTTTACTACGAATTCGTTGAAAAAAGGACCTGTAAAGTAAACTTCATATCTATCCATCTTATCAATTTTTTGAGCAAGGTAATGTGCTTTTCTGCTGCATCGCAGCGCTATTTCTTCAATACCTTTTTTCCCCATCAGCGATAAATAAACCGATGCTACCAAAGCGTTGTGGGCATGATTCGAGCATATATTGGAAGTGGCTTTTGCCCTTCTTATGTGTTGTTCTCTTGTCTGCAAAACCATTGCAAAAGCTCTTTTGCCATCTTCGTCGACTGTCTCCCCGATGATTCTGCCGGGCATATTCCTTATATACTGTTTCTTGCACGCAAAGAGTCCCAAAGACATACCACCAAGATATAAATTACCTCCAAGCGGCTGTCCTTCTCCGGTAACTATGTCAACATCAAAGTTTCCGGGAGCTTCCAGAATTCCCAAAGCTATCGGATTCACGGATACGCTTAATATGATACCGCTGGTCGCTTCACGTATCTTTTTAAGATTCTCCACAACACCGAAAAAGTTCGGATATCCCACGAGAATACCTGCTGTATCATCACTTATACTGTTCTTTATCGATTCAATATCGGACATTCCGGTTTCTTCATCGTATGGAATCTCGACAAGTTCTATACCCACGGACTTCGCATAGGTATTCATAACCTGTATATATTCCGGATGTACATTTCCCGAAACAAGGTATCTGTATTTTTTCTTTATGCGGCATGACATCAGCATTGCCTCTGCTGCTGCGGTACCGCCATCATACATAGATGCGTTCGCGACTTCCATCCCCGTAAGTTCCGCGATCATAGTTTGAAACTCATAAAACATCTGAAGTGAACCTTGACTTACTTCAGGCTGATAAGGTGTGTAAGCGGTTAAAAATTCCCCCCTGCCGACGAGATGAGAAATAACGGTCGGGACATAATGTTTGTAAAAACCTCCTCCAAGATAAGTTGCATAATCTTCGCAATTGACATTCTTTTCGGCCATCAATCCGATTTCTCGTTTTACGTCAATTTCCGATTTTCCTTTTTGCAGTTTTAAATTATCAATAACATGCTTAACGGGTAAATCGGAAAAAAGATCTGCTATCCTGGAAACTCCGACAGTTGTGAGCATTTCGGATATCTCTTCGTCGGTATGGGGTATGTATCTTCTTTTCATGTCTTGCCTCCTCTCAAAAAGCTTTTGATAAATTATATCACAGTAAGTTAAAAAGCTCAACAGAACAATATAATCGGGAAACCTAACTAAAATATTTTCATATTATCCCACACGTTTTTTGAAATAATTTCTCGCATGTTGCACTGTTAACCGTTAATAATTGACAAGATATAAATGGTATAATATTGGATGATTTCAAAATATATCTTACGGGAGTTGAAATGGCCGAAGTTAACGGAAAGTGGAAAATTCTTATAGTCGATGACGAACCCATAGTACACAAAGTCACGAAATTGGTGCTTAAAAATCTTACTTTCGATGGAAAAAATGTAGAATTTATAAGTGCTTATTCTGCGAAAGAAGCGAAGATTGTACTTAAGAATACTCAAGATATCGCCTTGATTCTTCTTGATGTTGTGATGGAAGAAAAAGATTCCGGCTTGCAACTTGTCAAATTCATCAGAGAAGAGTTGAATAACTCTCTGATGAGAATAGTCATAAGAACCGGACATCCCGGTGAAGCCCCTGAAGATAAGATTATTTTAAATTACGATATAAACGATTATCGTGATAAAACTGATGTTACATCGAATAAATTATTTTCTACGGTAATATCGTCACTCAGGTCTTTCAGAGACATGAAAACCATAATAACGCACAACAACGGTTTGAATCAGATCATAAATTCTTCTTCATTCATATTTGGTATTCATGAAAGAGAAAAATTTGTGGAATCCTTTTGCAAGGATATTGTTAAATTGTTGAACAATTTCTCATTCGCCTCTTCCGATGAATTAAGCGTAATTACAGTGAAACCCGAGGAAGAATCGTATAGAATTTTTTACAAGTACGGTGTGAAATTTGCACATCTCAACAACGGTGATGTTCTCGACAAATCATTTGAAAAATATTCAGAATTCGACGAATTATACGGAAAAAACATGAATATTATGGATGGTAAATACTTTATTTCACTTCTTTCCGTAAAAAAAGAATTCAACTATATAGTTTATATAAGCTCAGACAGAGATTTTGACGACTGGTCAAAGAATATATTGGAATTGTTCTTCCAAAATGCGAAGATAGCTTTTGAAAATCTCTCCTTGAACCAGGAAATAACTGAAACGCAACGTGAATTGATATTGAGACTCGGAGAGATAATAGAGCATCGTTCACTTGAAACTGGATTTCATGTTAAGAGAATGGCAGAATTCGCATATTTGCTCGCAAAAAAATACGGCTTGCCTGAAGATAGCTGTGACATACTGAGAATGGCTTCTCCGATGCACGATCTCGGGAAAGTGGCAATTCCGGATTCCATACTTAATAAACCCGAAAAACTTACAGATGAAGAATTCGAAGTCATGAAAACCCATACTATTATCGGATACAACGTACTTAAATCTTCCGACAGAGAACTTCTTAAAAAAGCTGCCGTCATAGCTCTTGAACATCATGAAAAATACGATGGCACAGGATATCCAGAAGGAAAATCGGGAAATGATATACATATATTTGGAAGAATAGCGGCTTTAGCCGATGTTTTTGACGCGCTCTCGAATGACAGGGTCTATCGAAAAGCATGGGATTTGAACGATATTCTTCAATTTATAAAGGATCAGAGCGGTAAGCAGTTTGACCCTGAAATTATCGAAATATTTTTCAGCAATCTTCCGGATTTTTTGGCTATAAAAGAGAAATACCTCGATTAAAGTTTCATTTATTAATAGGTAAGTACTTGTAACGCTTTATTTTAAACACATTGATCCTCGACACACACCTTTTTTTTTGATATCATACATATATACAGAGATTTTTTATTTTTGGAGGGATGGCAAATGATCAAAAAGAATTATCTTCTTGCACCAGGACCCACACCGGTACCACAGGAAATTCTTCTCGAAGGTGCCAAAGAAACGATACATCACAGAACACCTCAGTTCATGGCGATTTTGAAAGAAACACTGGAAGAAGCTAAAATAATGTTCCAGACTACCAATAAAGTCATATCCATGGTGGCATCCGGAACGGGAGCCATGGAGGCAGCTGTCGTCAATACAGTTATGCCCGGCGATAAAGTTATAGTGGTTGACGGAGGTAAATTCGGCGAAAGATGGCATAAACTCTGCAAAGCATACGGAGCAGATGTGGAACTTATTAAGATCGAATGGGGCGACTACGTGAAGCCCGAACAAATCAAAGAAGCTTTGGATAGCAATCCCGATGCCGTTGCAGTTTTTGCCACACACAGTGAAACTTCCACCGGTACTGTGAACCCGATTGAAGAAATCGGTGAAGTAGTCAGGAATTACAACGCTTTATTCGTAGTTGATTCGGTAAGCGGTTTGCTTGCTGAACCTTTAAAAATGGACGAATGGCATGTGGATATAGTCGCAACCGGACTTCAGAAAGGCGTAATGCTTCCTCCGGGATTGGCGCTCATTGTTCTGAGTGATAAAGCCTGGGCAAGGGTTGATTCGTGCGAAACAAGATCTTTCTACTTTAATCTCAAGGCATATAACAAAAATCACCCGGATTCCCCTTGGACTCCCGGAGTCAATCAGATTTACCAATTGAAGAAAGCTATAGAAATGATCAAAGAAGAAGGCATAGAAAATGTATGGGAAAGACATAGGATTCTTGCGGACGCTACGAGAGCCGGTGTTAAGGCGCTTGGCCTTGAACTGCTTTCCAAAAAACCCGGAAATGTCACAACCGCTGCAATATGCCCCGTAGATACGGGAAAACTCACGAAACTCATGAGGGACAAATACGGAGTAACCATGGCCGGAGGTCAGGATCATTACAAAGGAAAAATAATCAGAATGGCACACCTTGGATACATGTCGAAGTTCGATACAATAGTCGGGTTATCTGCCATTGAAATGGCTCTTAACGAATTAGGCCACAAAGTTGAATTAGGCGCCGGAGTAAGAGCTGCCGAAGAGATATTCCTAAAAGAAGGTGTATGACATATGGCATTGAGAATTCATTGCAATGACCCGTTGGATAAAAAAGCCATGGAAAAGCTGAATTCCATTGAAGGTGCGGTTGTAACTGCCGAAGCTCTTGATAAAGCGGCCCTTGTTTCCAAAATGCCTGAAATAGATGTTTTAGTTGTGAGAAGTGCGACCAAAGTAACGAGAGATATAATAGAAGCGGGAAGCAGCCTTAAGATAATCGCGAGGGCCGGAGCCGGACTTGACAATGTCGATTGCGTTGCGGCAAAGGAAAAAGGAATCAAAGTTATAAACACCCCCGGAGCGAATTCAATAAGTGTTGCCGAGCTTGCAATCGGATTGATGCTCTCTCTGCTCAGATTTATTCCGAGAGGAACTTCCGGATTGAAAGATGGAAAATGGGAAAAGAAGGAATTAAAAGGCCGTGAGCTATATCAGAAAACTGTTGGAATAGTTGGTTTCGGTTCTATAGGCAAAGAAGTTGCGAAAAGACTGCTCGCATTCGGATGCAAAATAATAGCGTTTGATGTTTTTCAGGATGCAGGCGGGCTTGAAGTGGAATTCGTTTCAATGGAAGAATTGTACCGCAAAGCGGACATAATAACGCTTCATGTTCCGTTGATAGAAGAAACAAAAATGCTTATAAACGAAGATACGATTTCAATGATGAAAGATGGTGTGATTCTCATAGATGCAGCAAGAGGTGGAATCGTTGACGAAAATGCGGTTTTAAACGCTCTTGAAAGCGGCAAAATACTTGGTGCGGCCTTTGACGTTTTTGAAGTCGAGCCTCCCACAGATGAATTGAGAAGAAAACTGATTTCCCATCCGAATGTAATAGGGACTCCACATGTGGGCGCATCAACTTCTGAAGCTCAGAAGAGAGTTGGAATGCAAATTGTGGAAAACCTCATAAAGGAATTATAGTTGAGGTAACAGAAAGTTTTATTGTGCTATAATACCAAAGTATTTTTATATTCTTTTAGTGGAGGTGTCACAATGGCAAAAGTAACATTAGACAAAGACACATGTATCGGATGCGGAGTATGCGAAAGTCTTTGCCCGGAAGTATTTGTTATGGAAGATGACGGAAAAGCCGGAGTAATTACACCGGAAACAGACGCGCCATGCGCTGAAGACGCAGCAGCTTCCTGCCCTGTAAACGCCATCGTAGTAGAATAAGTTACTGGGATGACAACACTATAATAAATTGGCGACCTGTATGGTCGCCTTTTGTGTATTTTAATCTCATAATTTTAGGAGGAAACATCATGTCGGATATTAAAGAACTGAACAAGAAACTCAGGAAATCAAGCAAAAGCGTATGGGAAAAAAGAACGATAGATGAAATTGAAAATTTCTGTCATGATTACAAATTATTTTTAAAAAATTCCACGAATGAGAGAAGGGCTATAAGTAATTCTATAAAAATAGCCGAAAAAGAAGGTTTTGTGGCTATTGAAGAATTCCTGAAAAATCCGCCGGAAATACTTGCCGGCAAGAAAATATATATTGAAAACAGAGGAAAATCAGCCGCATTTTTCACTCTCGGAGAAAACATAGAAGATGGAATAAACATGATCGCGTCGCATGTGGACGCGCCAAGAATAGATTTCAAACCGGTTCCTTTATACGAAGATTCAGGATTTGCATTTGCCAAAACCCATTATTACGGTGGAATAAAAAAATACCAGTGGTTCAGTTTGCCCCTTGGAATAGACGGAATCATCATTAAAAATGACGGAGAGAAAATCGATATAAGAATTGGATTCGAAAAAGACGAGCCGATATTCATGATTTCAGATCTGCTTCCACATCTGGACAGGAGGGAGGGGGATATTTCAAAGGTGTTCACGGCAGACAGCATGAACCTGATACTTGGAAATGTCAGGCTGATGTCTGATGATGAAGTGAAAGAACCAATTCTCCTAAATGTTCTTAAAATATTGAATGATAAATACGGTATAGTCGAAGAAGATCTTTTCTCTGCTGAACTCGAAATAGTTCCGATTGAAGAACCGAGAGACATGGGCTTTGACAGGAGTATGATAGCAGCCTACGGCCATGACGACAGGGTATGTTCCTATACAGCTTTGAAAGCGTTGACCGATGCAGGAAAACACATGAAAACTTCCTGTGTTGTTTTGTTGGATAAGGAAGAAATCGGAAGTGTCGGTAATACGGGAGCGAGATATCATTTCTGGATCAAAGCGCTTAAGAAATTGATGAAACTGTATGGGACAAAAACGGATATCGAGGACATACTCGAAAACAGCATGGTGCTTTCGGGAGACGTTATGGCCGCCTACAATCCGAGCTTTAAAGATGTGCATGAAATAAACAACACTTGTAAATTGGGTATGGGGATAACGATAACCAAATACACCGGATCAAGAGGAAAAAGTGGTGCCAATGATGCGCATGCCGAAATATTAGCCTCGGTAAGAAAGATTTTCAACGAAAATGAAGTGAATTGGCAAGCCGGATTGCTCGGCAAGGTGGACCAGGGCGGTGGAGGTACTGTTGCATTGTATTTCGCCGATAAAGGAATGTCGGTTGTCGACGCAGGAGTACCCGTACTCGGAATGCATGCGCCTTATGAAATCGTAAGCAAAGCGGATGTATATGAAACATATCGCGGATACAAGGTTTTTCTCGAAGAATTCAAAGGAGTTTAAGCACAGCATAATTTTATAAAACGGGGGATAAAATCCTCCGTTTTTAAACTTCTTCAAATTTCCGTTTACGAATAAGCATAGCCAAAGCGGCTATCAGAAAAAAAACAGCCATGGGAAGCAAAATACCTATCAAATCGTCAAAGTTAAAAAAGAATTGTTTACCATTGTAGTAACACTTGAATATTTTTATAAGTCTGCTCGTAAGAAGGTATTCCGAATATTTCTGTGCTTCGACACTCAATATATGGGAAGGAATAACGGAATTATTTAAAAATATCTCGGGTAAAAAATAGCTTACGGATACTATAAGCAAAGAATTCTTTCTCGAGAAAATCATACTCATCATGAAACCGAATGAGAAAAAGAAAAAGTACATAACGGCACAATAAAATAAAAATCCGGTGTTGAATTCGGGTATTCTGATACCGTAAAAAGATTTTCCGAAGGTAAACATGAAAAACAACCCTGATATCAGTAAAAAAATGTATATAAAAAAATAAGATATGAAACCCGAAAAAGAATAAAGCTGTTTGTTTTTCCTCTTCTCCTCGATAATATCCACCGGAAGAATGAGGCAAAGGTATATCACGAACACTATGAATATTATACCCGGAAACATACCGTCAAGAATGCCCTTTGATTTGTATAAAAATGCGGATGTAATTCCCTCAACATTTCCTCCGAAAATCTGTCCTATCAGAAACAATATCTCAACCGGAAAAAAGAAAACAAAAATAGCTTCTATAGGCCTTTTAACAAATTTTTTAACTTTATACGCCAAAAACCCCAATTATGAACACCCCCATGGAAAACAACGTTATTTTAAAATAAATGCTATTTATCGAGAAACTTTAAAACCATCCGTCCCACATGCCGTCTCATGAAATAACTGCTTTTATGTCCGGTGGGAATGGTTTTATAAATTGAATTATTCAGCAAAGACAGCAATTCAAGCGAGGACTGCTTTGGCATTATCTTGTCAAAAGCGGCCTTAATGAACAAAACTTGCTGATCAACAAAAGGTGCGAATGATAACGGATCATATACATAGCAGCCCACGTGTTTACCCGTGAAAATATCATCTATCTTTTTAAAATTATTTTTAACATATAGTACGGAGTCTTTTCTGAAATATTCCGCACATTTCTTCTCACCGTCGCACCCATAAGAATTCCCAGAAGTTTCGACTTCATTTTTAATCTTTAAAGTATATGGTGAGTGAAAATTAATCAATCTCCAATTACCACCGGCAACTAACAAAACACCTTTTTTAATCCTTTTATCAAGCGCAAGCGCCATAGTCCCTATAATACCGCCAAAAGACATTCCCATCAAATAAAGTTTACCGTCATCGTAATTACCGAACAATTCAAGAATATCAATCGTTTTTCTGATATCTTTAACGGCATAATGAAATTTATGCATACATTCATTTGGTTCCGCCGAATAAAAAGGCTCACCTCCTTGTTGCCCCTCAGGAGTTCTGTCAAGATGATACGGCATTATTAAAAAAGAAGTCCTGTAACCTTTTGATTTGAAGTATCTCGCATACCAAAGCAAGTATGGGATGTTGCCGTTGCCTATTCCGTGTATGAAAATTAAATCTCCCTTAAAAGGTTTTTTTTCTGGCTCAAACAGGTAAAACGTAGATTTCTTAAAGCCGAAAAAAGCCTCTTCATACGGCGAATTAAATTCTATTTTCTTATATCCGCCCTGTTCTCGTATTTCAAAATCCGTATCATTCTTTTTATATTCTGTTGTAATCAAATTCTACACCCCGTATATTAAAGAATATTCTATCATATTTCAAAAATCAATTTAAAAATATGATAGACTTTATTTTTCTACATGTGTATTTAATGCGTATGTAATATTAAATGTATATAATATCCTTGATATGAGCGGGAGTGGAAGAAAATGAATTTAATTAATTTAATCACTATTGAAGAGTTAAATATGATGATGTGCAATACGCCTCCAGGATAATTACGGAAGCGTTTTTTTGCGTGATATTCTGAGAGGTGTTCTTAAAAGAACACCTTTTTTTATTTTAAAGTAAGGAGAGGGAGATATGAGGGTTGTTAAATTTGGCGGGTCGAATCTAAAAAGCAAGGAAGATTTAGCAAGGATAATAGAAGTTATCAGAAATTACGAAAAGCCTTTGGTCGTAGTCGTCTCGGCTTTATTCGGCGTCACGGATCTGCTCATCAAAACTATGAACGAAGCGGAGAGCGGTTCGGAATCGATTAAAATTCTCGAAAATACCCTGCTCGAAGAACACAGGGAAATCATAGTCAATTATATCGACGATGACGCAAGAAAAGAAATGATTTCCGGTGAGATAGAAGGAAAGATTTCCGAACTCGGGAGATATCTGATGGGAGTCCATTATCTCGGAAATACTCCGGATTTTGCCGAAGATATAATTTTAAGCTATGGGGAAAGACTGTCCTCGCATATGCTGACGGCTATATTGAATTATCACGGAATAGAGAGTACGGAAGTACTGCCTGAAGAAATCGGTTTGATCACGGATGGAGAATTCGGAAATGCGAGTGTGGATTTTGATTATTCATGCAAAAGAATCCGGGAAAGTCTTTCCGAAAGTAAAACATATGTTATTCCGGGATTCTACGGAATTTCAAAAGAAGGAAAGATAACACTTTTTGGTAGGGGAGGTACAGATTATACAGCCGCATCTCTCGCAAAATGTCTGAAAGCTGAAACATTGGATTTCTGGAAAGACGTATCGGGATTCATGACGGCAGATCCGAAGATAGTAAATTCACCTCAGAAAATTTCTTCGCTTTCGTATGAAGAAGCAGCAGAATTATCTTATTTCGGAGCAAAAATACTTCATCCGAGATCTTTCGAACCTGTTTCGGAAGAGGATATTCCTGTCAGACTGTTCAACATAAACGGAGAATTGAACTGCGATAACCCGCTGACCGTTATAAACCACGAAAAGCACATATCGCGCAATGTCATTAAAAGTGTCACCTACAGTGAAGACTTCGGGATAATAAAACTCAAAGGTCCGGGTGTCGGAGTCAAACCCGGTATTCTTTCCAAGGCAACCACGGAATTGAGCAGAGCCAATATCAACATCAAATCGGTTATAACATCGCAGACTGTCATAAACATACTTTTTTCACTGAAGGACCTTTACAAAAGCCTCGAATTGATAAACAAACTGGAAATTCACGGTGTAGAGGAAATCGAAGTGATTCATAATCTTTCATTGATAGCCGTGGTAGGTGAGGGAATGCTTGAGAAGGCAGGAATCGCAGCGAGGATATTCTCAGCGGTATCCGCACAAAATATCAACGTCATAATAATATCGATGGGAGCTTCGCGCGTAGCCAATTATTTCGTAATCGAATCATCGGAGAGAAATAAAGCCATAAAATCCATACATAAGGAGTTTTTCAATGAAGACTATTGAAGAAATAAATAAAAAAATAGAAGAAGGCAAAGCCGTAGTGCTGACAGCCAACGAATTGAAAAAAATGTCTGTTGAAAAAAGCAGAAAAGAAATAGCGGAAAAAGTCGACGTGGTAACCACCGCCACATTCAGCCCGATGTGTTCTTCGGGTGTTTTCATGAATATCGGGCATACCACACCCCACATGAAGATGCAGGATGTGAAAATAGACGGAGTCAGGGCTTATGGAGGAATAGCTACGGTAGACGTATATTTGGGAGCTACCGAAGAATCTGAAACTAATCCGAGATTCGGAGGAGCACATGTAATTCAGAAACTTATAAATGGCGAAAAAGTCAGAATAACGGCAAGGGGCACGCCCACCGATTGCTATCCGCGTTCGGAATTCGACGGAGAAATTACTTTAAACGATATAAATCAGGCTTATTTCTACAATCCGAGAAATTGTTATCAAAATTACAACGCGGCATACAATTCATCGGATAAACCCCTGAATACGTATATGGGGAGACTCGACGCGAACGGAAATACCGTCAACTTTTCAGGTTCGGGTGAAATCTCTCCGCTGCTTAACGATCCTTTACTTAGAACCATAGGCGTAGGCACAAGAATCTTTTTCTGCGGTGGTACAGGTTATGTCAGCTGGGAAGGAACTCAGTTCAACAAGAATACCGCCAGAGATGCCGATACAAATCTTCCGGTCGGACCCTCCGCTACCATTGCCATAACAGCGGAGATGAGGGGTTTGAATCCGAGATATGTTAAGGCCGTTTACATTCCCGGGTACGGTGTGAGTATTTACATTGCATTGGGGATGGCGCTTCCGGTTATAGATGAAGATTTCGTACATGATCTGAGCGTCAGGAATAAAGATATAAAAACCAACGTAGTCGATTATGCAACCGGAGATACTGTCTGTCAGGCAAATTACCATCAATTGATTAATTCAGGGCTGATAATTCGCGGAAAAACCGTAAAATGCAGAACGATGTCTAAGATAAAGGAATCTTATGAGATAACCGAATTGTTAAAAAACGAGATTCTAAAGGGTAATTTCAATTTGACATCCCCAGTGGCGCATTTACCTTTCAACGGAAATGTCAAAGGCTTGAAAGGATGAATCTTGAAATATCGAAATAATTCAAGCAATTATTCGATCGATTTGAATATAATAAAAAATCAAACCGATTTAAAAATCGGTTTGAATATTTTAAATTGTGGATACGGTTCTTTAAGAGCAGATATCTTGAGTATTCTCGATTTTTACTACGACCGCATCAGAGAAATTACTGCTATTCAACCGGAATTCAGATATTCCCTGAAACCGATAAATATGCGTAAAGAATTCAGAGAAATTGATCCTCTTTATCTCTTTTCAAAAAAAGCCGGTGTTGGTCCCATGGCAGGAATTGCAGGTTTTTTCGACGAGATAATTTCGGATTATTTAAAAAATATTTCCGGCGATTATTTCATCGAAAATGGCGGTGATATAAAACTGGTATGCAATTCCGAAAAAAAAATAAAAATATACAGTCCCTCAAAAGATTTTGAAGATAACATACATGTAATACTCCCGGAGGGTGAATACGGTATAGCTTCTTCTTCCGGGACAAAAGGACATTCACTGAGTTTTGGCAATTCGGATCTCGTTACGGTGATATGTAAAAACGCAATCGAAGCCGACTGTTTCGCCACGACAATAGGCAACAGGATTAAAAATCCGTCAGATGCTGATAACGCAATCGAAGAATTTGACTTTCTGGATGGTGTTTTCATTTTTCTCGGTGAAAAAATGTGGTATAAGGGGAAATACAAAATATCACTTTAATATACTTTCCAACCGCATATATTAAATTGACAATATGACGGAATTTGACAAAATCATCAATGAGTGATTCTTCGAAACGAGGTATTTCTTACCGTAACTGCAACAAAAGATAATTAATAGAATGATATAAACCGGTACTTTGAAAAAATATCCAATAATCCTTCTTTGTAAAAAACAATTTAATTCTGTAATTTTATCGCAAATTCCGCGGCCATCGCTTCAGTGATCAGCATATTCTTCGACATCCTCTGTTTATGAATAAAATTGAAAATTCTTGATTTCAGCCGTATTCGTTACCGTTATATTTTGATAGACTCAATTCATCAATAACGATTACAGTAGACCTTGATTCCGCTTTAAAATTTGAATATATTTAACCTGAAACATACTATTTTCATATTTGCTTTTCGCAATTCTTTTCAAGATATATAAATCACACTCTATGTATACAAATATCTGTTTAAACGGCGAAAAATCAATATATACAAAGCGTGGTAAAGATAATTATCCCGGAAAACAATTCAAATACTTTGGAAAAATACCGGTATTTCATATTTTATGATGAAACACAGGCAAAAACTTTTTCAGCTTTTCCCCTTTCTGAATTGTTTCCAGCAAGAAAGGTTTACAAACGAAAGCATTTGTATATTTTTTGCTTTTATGATAAAATATTTATGTTAGTTTTTTTAAGTGTTATGTCCTGGATTGTTAACGAATTTTAGTCATATATTATTTACAATAAAGCGTGACATGTTCGTCAGATAAATCAATTTACAAGGGGGAACAGGCTTTATGAATAAGGTATTGATAGTTGAAGATTCGGAATTATCTGTCGATATATTGAAGATCTTGCTTGAAAAATACGGCCTTGAAATCGACGTCGTTGAAAATGGAGAGCTTGCCTTGGATTACTATAAAAATTCTCTACATAAATCCGATCCGTACGAGTTGATTTTTCTGGATATAATGATGCCTAAAAAAGATGGGCAGGAAGTGCTCGAAGAGATAAGAAGGATTGAAAAAACTTATAAAAATGCAAAAACGAAGATAATAATGACCACGTCTCTCGACAATTTCGACAACGTATACAAATCGTTTAAAAATAAATGCGACGGATATCTCATAAAACCAATTTTGAAGGAGAAACTTGATTTATTGATGAAAAGCATAACTTAACAGTCTGAGAATAAGATTGGATGTGTAATGGATGAATTCAAAAGACTTGCTCGGAAAAATAACAACTATAAACAGATACATAACGGATTCCATACATTCATCCGAGAAATTGGGATTGGATGTGTTTGGAATAGTTTCCTCGTTTGAGAAGGATATGTGCAGTTTAATAGAAAGCATAGAAAATTTTCTGAAAATTTTCTTTCTGAGCGAATCGAATGATAGCAAGAGTTATTTAGAGGAGCTTTCAACTATAAGAAATAAAATAGACAGCTCGCTGAATTCACTTATTAATCTCGTAGAATTATCTGAAGACATATTTCTGTGTCTTTTCGGCAGTAAATCGGAAAATTCAACAATAGCACAGATTTTGAAAATATCTAACGAAATAGATGAAATTCTTGATGAGCTATCTTCTGCCGCGACAAACTCCTCCATAACAGCTTCCCAGTTGGGAAATTCGGGAGGTGCCTTTTCTATAATTTCGAAAGAAATACAGCGGGAAACTTCGCAGCTCAGCAGACATTTTTCCAAAATGTACGAAATAATTGAGGAGAATTTTCCTGAACTTGAAAGTCTCAGAGAACACATAACCAGATTCAAAGACAGAGAACGTTTGAGAAAGGGATTTTCAGACCTTATAAATGATTTTCAGTCAATTGAAAACCAGTTGTTCGTATTCAAAAAAGAAATCGATGAATCCATGGATACCGCAAAAAACAAAATACCCGAATTGCTCTCGCATCTTGTAAACCAGGATATTTTCAGGCAGCAGCTCGAACATATCATAGAATTCACAAACGAGGCAAGCAAAAGAATTAAAAATCGAGACGAGTTTAAAAATCAAGGATTTATCAATTTCGTGATTACAATCTCAAAAGAGATATTCGATGCAGGTTCGGAAGAATTTTTATCGGCCTTCTCCGAAGTCGATTCCAAGATTGATGACTTGACAGCAAGCTGTTGTGTTTCTATAAAATCCAATTTAAACGATTTTGGTGTTTATTTCAATTCCGAAAACGAGAAATCCTTAAAAAGAGTGACGGACGAAATAATGATAATCACCATTAAAAACACGGTATTCGTACAGGAAGTTCTTGAAAACCTCTCAAGCCTGAAAGGCTTTTTAAGTGACTTTGACAGCAAGATATCACTGCTTCTCGATCAGATACGGACATCTCAGAATATCATTAAAAGGTTCCAGACTATGAGAATACTTCTTAAAGCAGAACTTGCGAGGCTTTCGGATATATTGGGGAAAAAATCGAAAGACAGCCAGGAACAATTCGAAAACATAATAAACAGCGTTGAACATAAAACCAAAAGCATTAAGAATGTCATAGACAACCTTGAAAATCTTTATGACAAAAACAGGCATAAGTTCGAGCTCTATGAAAAATTATCTGAAAACCCGTTGAGTGAAAAAGATTTGAAAGATATTTTCGATTCTCTTAAAAAAATAGTCGAATTCATGGAGAAAGAGTACGCATTTTTGTCAAAAGAAGTGGATAAATACAGTTCATCGATAGTAAATTCCAAAGAATCCTTCGTATCTAAATACGGAGAGATTTATAGGTTAAACGAAACAACATCGAATTTTCTCGGTGAAATAATAAACAGTATTCCGAAATCAAATTTTGACTATAAAGAAGATGAAATATTGAAGGAACTCATAGAGAATATGACGACATATAAAGAAAGAATCGTAGCCCAGCAGCATCTTGAAGTCGAGGATGTCGGGTCTGAGGGCGGCGAATTCACTTTGTTTTAATCTGATATAAAGGGTGATACCATGAATATTGAATTAAGTGAAGAGATTAGTGTTTACACCGTAGGTGAAATAAGAGAAAGGATAATTAACCTTTTGAACAACGACGTGAAGGATGATATGGTTTTTAACCTGCAAAATCTGAAAGAATTGGATGGTGCGGGATTGCAGCTTTTGATTTCACTTCAAAAGACCTGTGACCAACTGAGTAAAAAATGTCATTTTATTTTCCCCGAAGAATTGAAGGAGAATATTAAAATATATGGAATTTCAGATGTTTTGGATATGGAGGTGCGGTAAATGGACAAAACTATAATGATAGTGGATGACTCTGTCACCACACGTGTCGCTGTTAAATCCGCACTACAAAAAGTAGGGTATGCGGTGGAGGAAGGAATAAACGGAGTGGATGCCCTAAAAAAATTACAGGAATTCAAAAAAAACGGTAAAAGGATAAACCTCATAATCTCGGATGTTAACATGCCTCAGATGGACGGAATAACCTTTATAACCGAGCTGAAAAAAGAGATGAGTTATAAGTTTACACCGGTGCTGATTTTAACAACGGAATCTCAGGAAGCTATGAAGTTGAAAGGAAAGCAGGCGGGTGCGACCGGATGGTTGGTGAAACCGTTTCAACCCGATCAGCTAAACGAGATCGTAAAAAAATTGGTCAGATAAAGTGGTGATTCTATGAGTATCGAAAACTCAGAAATAGAAGTTGCTTTTTTCACCGATGCAAAAGAGCAATTGGACGCTCTTGAAGGCGAGTTACTGAACCTTGAGACAAATGACTGCGACGAAGAAACACTGAATAAAATTTTCAGGGCAATGCACACGATAAAAGGCAGTGCAGGCTTCGCCGGATTCAGGGAAATAGAATCATTCACACACAATGTTGAAAATCTTATGCATATCATAAGAGAGGGAAGTCTCGAAATAAACGAAGACATACTCCAGATTCTTTTAGACTCGAGAGACCTTATAAACAACATGGTGGAATTTCGAACGAAAGGAGAGATTTTAGATTCTGAAAAAAATGTGGAAATGCTCGAATCTGAAATTTCAAAATTCACAGATCGGATAATAAAAAAAGTTGCTAACAAAAACGAGAAAAATGAAGGCAATGTAAGCGTTAAAAATTACTTCCGTATACACCTTGAGTTCAACGAAAATCTTTATGAAACAGGTACCGATCCACTTTTGATAATAGAAGACCTGTCTCAAAATTTCGAAATACTCGAATCGAACATTATTGTTAAAAATATACCGTTGATTTCTTCTCTGGACCCGTACAAAAATTATTTGAATTGGCAGATAATTGCGGCAGGCAAGGGCAGCATACAAGATCTCGAATCGATATTCATGTTCGTTTCGCTTGATAACAAAGTGACCATTGATTCTATCGCGGAAGAAGAAATAAAATTCTCGGGAGAACGTTTAGGGGAGATTTTTGTAAGTAAAGGTTTTTTAAAAGAATCCGAAGTCGAAGAAGTGATGAAAGAGCATATACCTCTTGGAGAAGACCTTATAAAAAAAGGCGCAGTCACTAAAAAAATGGTTGACAACGCGGTTGAAGAACAGAAGAAATTCAGATCGGTAGTTCAGATGAACACTATAAGGATAAACACGGACAAACTCGATGAAATAATAGATGCCGTCGGAGAGGTGGTAGTAGCGAAATCACGGATAAGGGCATCGATGGAAAAAAAAGGCTGGCTTGAAATTGATGAAGAATCTATGCTCGAAGAATTGGACAGATATGTCGATATACTCCAGAAATCAGTCATGAAAACGAGAATGATTCCGATAAAAGATACTTTTATACAATTCAGGCGCATGGTGAGGGATTTGAGCCATCAGCAGCAAAAACAGGTGGATTTCAATATAATTGGCGAAGATACTGAATTGGATAAAAATGTAATAGAAAAATTAAAAGATCCCTTGAAACATATGATCAGAAATTCGATAGATCACGGAATAGAATCACCGTTTGAACGCATGGAAATCGGTAAACCCGCTTCGGGAACATTAACCTTGAAAGCCTTTCATGAAGGTGGCGAAGTTATAATAGAAATCGTTGACGACGGCAGAGGTCTTGATAAAGAGAAGATAAAGAAAAAGGCTAATTCACTTGGGTTTACGGATGAAAATATGGAAATTACGGAAGAGGAAATATACAAAATGATATTCAAACCCGGATTTTCCACCGCGGAAAAAATAACCGACATTTCCGGTCGCGGAGTTGGTATGGATGTTGTTCTTTCAAACCTGAATTCTATCAGGGGAAACATCAACGTAAAATCGAAAAAAAATGCCGGAACGACTTTCAGAATAAATATTCCCCTTACTTTGGCGATAATAGAGGGAATATTGATAAAAGTACGGAACAATTATTTTATAATCCCCATACATTCCGTAACTGAATTTCTGACAATAGAAAACGACAAATTTATCGGAATAAACAAAAAAAATACGGCCATCCCTTTCAGAAACAAGTTTATATCTGTAATCAATCTTGCGGAACTTTTCGAACTCGGAGAAACAAAACCTCAAATACTGACTGTAATACAATCCTCAAATCAATATCTTGGAATACTTGTCGATGAAGTCATCGGCAAGTATCAGGTAGTCATAAAATCTTTGGAAGAGAATTACAGAAAAGTTGAATACATTTCCGGTGCGACTTTGCTCGGAAATGGGTCTATCGCGATGATACTCGATATTAATGCGTTGATAAACAGAAGAAAAAACTGAGGAGAAAAAATGGAATCTCATGATGCTCTGGAACTCCCAAAATATTTTCTTCAACCAGGTTATATTTTTATAAGTAAGGAGCCTCATCTGGTACACACCGTTCTGGGATCCTGCGTTTCGGTATGCGTTTGGGATGCGAAAAAACTTTACGGAGGCATGAATCACTATATATACGACAGATTCCGCAAAGAAAGAAACACGAGATACGGTGATGTGTCAATACCTTATCTGATCAAGTTAATGCATCAGGAAGGATCGAAAATAACTGACCTCAAAGTACATCTTTTGGGAGGAGCTCAAAATCCGAATCTTGGTTCTTCCCTCGGTAAACTCAACTCCGAACTCGCAGTAGAATATTTCGGCAAAAACGGAATTGAAGTACTTTCAAAAGATCTTGGCGGAGTTCTTGGAAGAAAGGTTGTTTTCAACAACTCTACCGGAGAAATTCTCGTTTATAAATTGAACAGGATAAGAAACGAAGATTGGTACGAATAGTATCCCGGGGTGAAATTTTGATTAAAGTGCTCGTCATAGATGATTCAGCGATGGTAAGAAAAATTTTAACGGAAGAACTCTCAAAGGATAACGAGATAGAAGTAGTAGGTACAGCACCCGATCCGTACATAGGAAGAGACAAGATAGTCAGCCTGAAACCGGATGTTTTAATACTTGACATTGAAATGCCGCGTATGGATGGGCTGACTTTTCTGAATAAATTGATGAGAGCTTTTCCCATGCCTGTGATAATTTTAAGTTCATTAGCCGTAAGCGGATCCGAAGTCGTTTTTAAAGCATACGAACTCGGAGCACTCGAAGTCATATGCAAGCCCGGGGAATCATACACCGTTGAAGATATGGGAGAACAGTTAAGGGACAAAGTAAAAGCGGTTTACCAGGTAAAGAGGTTCAAAAAGAAGAGATACGAAGAAAACCGTACAACCCCCATTAAAAGCAAATCGATGCTTAAAACCACAAACACCGTTGTTGCAATCGGGGCGTCAACAGGGGGAACGGAAGCCATTTTCAACATACTGAAAATGCTGCCGGCAGATGTCCCCCCCATTTTGATTGTACAGCATATGCCACAGCATTTTACAAAAGCATATGCCCAGAGACTGAACGATACCTGTGAAATAGAAGTCAGGGAAGCGTCAGACGGAGACAGGTTAATGAACGGAACCGCATTACTTGCTCCCGGTAACAAACATATGGAGCTCAGAAGAAGCGGTGCAATTTACCATGTATGCATAAGTGATGGTCCGCTTATGTTTCACCAAAGGCCTTCCGTTGAAGTTCTTTTCAATTCAATAGCAGATTACGCCGGCAGGAATTCAATAGGAATAATACTCACGGGCATGGGAAAAGACGGGGCAAACGGACTGCTCAAAATGAAGGATTCGGGTGCATATACTGTTGCGCAAAACGAAGAAAGCTGTGTGGTTTTCGGCATGCCAAAGGAAGCGATTACCATTGGTGCTGCTAAGAGAGTGCTGCATCTCAACCAAATATACAAGGTTATACTGAATGGAGAATATATCGATGAGACAAGATGAATTTACTCCGATTACTTTTATAAAGTATCAGGATTATCTCTATTCCAAACTTGGGATAAGATTTACTCCGGAAAAAACTCAGATGGTGAAATCGAAAATTGACAGACTTAAAAACCGTTATGAAATAAACGATTACGAAGAGTTTCTGGTGCTTCTTAAAACCGAAGAAGGATCGGAATTCTGGCATAATTTCGTACATGAAATCACCACGCATAAAACGGATTTTTTCAGAGAAATAAATCATTTCAACTACTTAAAGAACAATTTGCAGAAAATTTCCGAAAGCATACCGCGAATAAAGCTGAAAAACGAGATTAGAATTTGGAGTGCGGGATGTTCAACGGGTGAAGAACCTTATACCATAGCAATGGTTATAAAAGATACATTTCCGGGTATACACCTGAAAATACTTGCCACCGATGTCAGCAAAGAAGCTTTAAACATAGGAATGAAAGGAAAATATCCACTGTCGATTAAGACGGAGATGACACCTTTTTTTCTGAGCAAATTCTTCCGAATGGAAAATGACGCATTCTCTATTTCCGACGAATTGAAAGAAACGGTGACCTTCAGACAGTTCAACCTCATGAATGCGTTTCCATTTAAAAACAAATTCGATATAATTTTCTGCAGGAACGTTATGATTTACTTCTCAAACCAGGTTATAGAAATACTGCTCGCTAAATTTTACGAAAGTCTTATTCACAGCGGATTGCTTTTTATAGGTCATTCTGAAAGTCTGATAAACAAAAAACACAATTTCAAATATATCCAGCCTACTATATATCAAAAATAAAAGAAAGGAGTGGTTGTATGGAAGCGCGTTCCGGAGTCTACCTTACGTTTACGCTTGGCAAAGAATACTACGGCATACCGGTTTTGAAAGTTAAGGATATTATCGGCATGGTAGAAATAACAGAAGTACCTCGAACTCCGCATTTTATAAAAGGTGTAATAAATTTGCGCGGCAAAATAATACCGATAATGGATCTAAGGTTGAAATTCGAACTTGAAGAAATCGCTTATACCGAAAGGACCGTGATAATAGTTCTCGAAATCAAAATCAAAGACTCCAAGAGGTTGATGGCAGTGGTAGTAGATACCGTATCCGAAGTAATAAGCATAACGGATACGAACATCGAACCACCGCCTCAATATGGAATATCGATTGAAAGCGATTTCATAATGGGAATGGCCAAAGTTAAGGAAAAAGTGATAATGCTCCTTAACATAGAAAAAGTTTTCAACGCCGAAGAACTGGCCGAATTGGCTGAAATAAAGGGGGAATGAGAATGTTTTCCAAAATGAAGATAGGCACGAAAATAGCACTTGGTTTCATTTTAATACTTTTAATTGCCGGAATAATAGGGCTCATAGCGGTATTCAACATGATGAACATACAAAGTCAGGCCACAGAACTTTCAAACGCATATGTTCCGGAAGTGGAAATAGCCAATAATATTCAGGAAAACACACTGATGATGCTTTACAGCATACGCGGGTACAGTCTCAGCAAAGACGAAGCTTATCTCAAAGAAGGAAACGATTATCTGGCTTTGCTAAAAAATAACATAAAAAGCGCATTGTCTCACGTAATTGAAAACCCCCAGCTGAAAATCCTCGAACAGAAGGCAAAAGAAGCCGAAACCAAGACACTTGCCTATGAAGCTCTCATAGGTGAAGCAAAAAACAAGATAGATGCTTCTAATAATTATCTCGCACAGATGAACCAATCGGCGGTGGTTTTCATAAATAATTGTGAGGATTATCTTTCTTTCCAGAATGAGAAAATCGAAGAACAGTTTACCGATGGTTCCACCGCGGAAGAATTGAGTGACAGATTATGGAAAATAACCGTTATAAACAACATAATCGATTCCGGAAATTCGATAAGGCTTGATAATTTCAAGGCACAATCGACAAATGACATAAATTTGTTTGAAAACACCCTGAAAAAATTCGACGAGATTAATTTACTCGTAAAACAACTTGAATTAAAAACGATACAAACTGCGAATATCAATCAGCTCAATCTTATAAAATCTTCCATGGAAAGTTATAAATCCGCGATGAGTTCATTCCTCGCAAACTGGAAAGATTTGAACGGCATACAAAAGCAAAGAGAGACAATTGGGCAAAATGTGCTTGATGCCGCGAAAGAGATTTCCCGGGCCGGTATATCACAGACCAAAGAAATTGCGGTTAATACCACGAATTCGCTCGCAAGTTCGACCATAGTGATAATCGTCGGATTGTCCATCGCGGTAATTCTCGGTTCAATACTGGCGTTTATAATAATCAGAGGCATAACAAAACCGGTAAACAGGATCGTAAAAGATCTTAACCAGGGAAGCGACCAGGTGGCTTCCGCATCGGAACAATTGTCATCCGCGAGCCAGCAACTGGCAGAAGGAAGTTCGGAGCAGGCGAGTGCACTTGAAGAAACCTCGGCAACGCTAAACGAAGCGACAAGCATGATTCAGCAAACTACAGAAAATACCAATCAAGCCTCAATACTTTCCAAAAAAACAAAAGAATCCGCGGTTTCCGGAAACAACCAGATGCAAGAAATGATGGGAGCCATGAGCGAAATAAAGAAATCGAGTGATGAAATCTCCAAAATAATTAAAGTCATAGATGAAATAGCATTTCAAACTAATATTCTTTCTCTCAACGCGGCAGTTGAAGCAGCCCGTGCAGGTGAAGCCGGAGCGGGTTTTGCGGTAGTTGCGGAAGAAGTCAGAAATCTCGCCCACAGAAGTGCACAAGCCGCAAAAGATACCGCGGTGATAATTGAGAAAAACATACAGCTATCTGATAAAGGCGTATCCGTTGCGGAAAAAGTAGGAAATGCGCTTATAGAGATTAACGAACATGCCACAAAAGTGAACAGCCTCATAGACGAGATCAACGCAGCAAGCAATGAACAGGCACAGGGAATTAATCAGATAAATACTGCCGTAGCGCAAATGGAGCAGGTTACTCAGCAGAATGCCGCCAATGCGGAAGAGAGTGCCTCGGCTTCTGAAGAATTAAGTGCACAGGCCGAAAGCATGAAAGAGATAGTCTCCCAGCTCAACATGCTTGTGACCGGTAAAGATGAAATAATCACAACGCATAAAGCAACGTCCGGCATAAATTATAAAAACAAAATCAACACATTTTCTTCAACCGCTCAGCAAACAAAAAGGGGATTGAGTTCAGGGAGTACGAACAATCTTGTGGCTAAGAAAAAAAGTCCGGTCAAAGCAACAAAAATAGTAAATCCCGAAGATGTAATTCCGCTTGACGACGACACCGCCGATTTCTAATACTCAACAAAAATCACAAGTCATGAAGATCGAGTCAAAACGATCTTCATGACTTGTTTTCCAGGCCAGGCAAATAAATAAAAATGGTGATTTTATGGGTGAGAAAACAAGAGAATTAAAAATAAGCGAAATAAGAAAAGAAATAAGTGAAGAGATATATTGGGAATGGAATATAAAAACCGATGAACTTCTGATAAATGAAAACTACATCAAGATTCTCGGTTATTCTCAAAAATACACTCCGAAAACAATAGAAGAATGGAAGCAGCTCATACATCCGAAAGATGTCGAAAATACTTTTAAAAAAATATTCGATGCGTTTGAAAAAAACGAAAGTTTCGCAGTCGAATTCAGAATAAAATGTCACGATGGAAATTGGAAATGGATGAACAGCAAGGGAAAACTCGTCGAGAAAGACAATAAAGGACATCCACTGTTCGCGATTGGATTTAATAAGGATATAGATAAGACGAAAAACAAACACTTAAGAGAAAAAAAGATAATCGAAGAAAAACTTACAATGAACGAGAAAAATTTCAGAAATTTTTTCGAGAGCATGGAAGACTTTATAATAATATGTGATCCGGAAGGAAATATCAACCACGTAAACAAAAATTTTATGAAAGGAACAGATTATAAATTCGACGACTTGAAAGGTAAAAGCATAACAGAATTTTATCCTGACATATATGGCGAAGAGATAAAAAGAGTATTTTACGAACTTAAGCTGGAAAAAAGCAAAAAAAATACGTTTCCCTTAAGAAAAAAAGACGGTTCCTTACTTTCAGTTGAAACTAAATTCTGGTCAGGAGAATGGAACGGAAAAAATTGCGTGTTTTCGATATCAAAACCTGTTGGGGAAATAAATACCGCTTTGGAGAAATTCAGGAAACTTTTTGACGGTAACCCTGCATTGATGACTGTGATATCAACAAAAACCGGAAAATTCATAGATGTGAACGAGGCATTTTTGGATATAACCGGTTACACAAAAGAAGAAATTATTGACAGGAAAGTCTTAGAACTCGGACTGTTCCCTGATGAGGACAGAATTCACATCATGCTTGACGAACTTAAAAAAAACGGACATATAATAAATTCCGAAATGCTGTTGAGAAAGAAAAACGGAGATATGATATACGGTCTTCTTTTCGGAGAAACAGTAGAAAATAAGGATGAGAAAGCTTTTTTTATGGTTTTGCTTGACATGACTTATTTCTTTGACATCGAGAAAGAGCTCGTTTTACTGAACGAAAGCCTTATAAAAGTAAAAGAAGAGGCAATTCAAATGGCGAAAGAAGCGAGTGAGGCAAATAAAGCGAAAACGGAATTCCTCGCTAATATGAGCCATGAAATCAGAACACCGTTAAACGGAGTGATCGGATTCGCAGAATTGCTTTTAAACACAGATATGACGGACACTCAAAAACAATATCTGACCAACATGTACAAATCCGCGAATATTTTACTCGATATAATAAACGACATACTCGATATCTCCAAAATAGAATCGGATAAATTCAAACTCGAAGAAGTCAAGACGGATATAATAGAATTGATAGAACAGGCAGTGGAGATAATGCAATTTTCCGCTGCGAAGAAAAACCTCGAAATATTGCTCTATATTAAACCGGGATGCCCAAGATATGTTTATATAGATCCTGTCAGGATAAAGCAAGTCATAATAAACCTGTTGAGTAATGCGGTAAAATTCACCGAAACCGGATCTGTAGAAGTTACTATGGATTTTTGCAGGAATCCGTTAAAAACAGAAACCGGCAATCTATACTTCTCAGTAAAAGACACCGGAATCGGAATACCGGAATCGGCAAAACAGAACATATTCAAAACCTTTTCACAAGCGGATTCAACCACTTCCCGGAAATATGGAGGCACCGGCCTCGGATTGGCTATATCCAAGGCCATACTCGAAAAAATGGACAGTAACCTTGAATTTGAAAGCACTCTTGGAAAAGGGAGTATTTTCCATTTTGTCATACCTGGAAAATACGACGACATATCACCACTTCCTAAAGATATCTTGAAAGAGATAGAGAAAGTCGCAATCGTCGAAAAAAATAGAAATACCGCCGAATACATAAGTGAACTTCTGGAATACTGGGATATTGAATGCGATATTCTCGAAGACGGACTTGATGTACTCAGAAATATCGAAAAACTGAACGAATACGATGTGATAATAATTGACAACGACATTTCCTATATAAACGGAATTGAACTGATAGAAATAATAAAATACAAATATGACATATCGGAGAACAAACTACCGATAATCCTCCTGACAAACAATCGAAGAGAAGAAGATATCGACAGCGGAGCGTACAGGGAAAAAAATATTTACAACATAAAAAAAAGCGCAATCTCAAACAAATTATACAAAGTTCTTTACAAAATAAGCACTTCAAAAGATTTTGAAAGCAAGAAAGAAGACGGAAAAGCAAATACAGGAACAATATCTTTAAACGACACCTCTGTTTTGATTGCCGAAGATGTTGACATAAACCTCGAATTGCTGAAAACGATAATCCTGAAATTCTATCCCAAAGCAAACATTTACGAAGCTAAAAACGGTAAAGAAGCTGTGGAAAAATACATAGAATACGTACCCGATTTGATTTTTATGGACATTCAAATGCCGGAACTCGACGGATACGAAGCAACGAAAAAAATACGCCAGTTGCAGGGAAATCATTCTCCTAAAATAATCGCTCTAACCGCGGGGGTACTGAAAGGTGAAAAGACAAAGAGTCTGGAAGCGGGAATGGATGACTTTATAGCAAAACCAATAAAAATAGAAATTCTAAAAGAAATTCTCAACCTGCATATGCCGCAGAACGACAGAATATCACAACAACACAATCAGAAATTATCTATAGATGAAGAGGCATTTGATATAAACATCTTATACGAAATTTCCGGAGGCAATGAAAAGATCTTTCAGCAGTTAATAAGATTAAGTCTTACTAAAATCCCCAAAATAATAGGAGAACTTGATCAGGCAGTGAATTCGTTCGACTTGCCTGAAATAAAAAGAATCTCTCATTCACTGAAAGGCTCTCTTTTGAACGTGGGAATAAAAAAAATGGCTTCATATGCTTCGCGTATAGAGCAAACAAAAGAAAACAGCAGAGAAAACCATATTTTTCTGTTGGAACTCGTCAAGAACGAATGGAAAAAAACCGAAGAAATTCTTAATGGTCTGTCTACAGTTAATTGAGCACGGATTATATTCATAAAACATCTTTCAACGTTATGGCAATTCCAAAAAATGAATAAAACTGAATAAACTGTAATACTACCATATTTACCGATGTTTTTTGTACTTCATGTTTTGTAAAAAAATAAATTACTGGTATAATGTTATTACATTTAAGCATTTAAAAAAGGAGGCAAAACATGAAAATTTTCAATTTCACACTTCTGAACAACGGTAATAAATTCGAAAATGCCGCATTGGAATTTGAAAACAAGATAAAAAACATAACTTTTAATTTTCCCGGTCAGGAAGGAATAGACTTGAATGGAATGTACATTTCCCCGGGATATGTAGATGTTCACATACATGGAGTAAATGGTTTTGATGCAAGTGAACCGTCTTTTGAAACTTACAGGGGCATGGAGGAATTCCTGTATTCAAAAGGAGTAACTTCTTTCCTCCCGTCCACGGTTTCTATTCCACATAAAGATATAATGCAGGTCATACAGACAATAAGAGAATATATGAAAGAAAATCCGGATACTTCGGTGAGCGGAGTACACCTTGAAGGGCCTTTTTTCAACATAGAAAGAAAAGGAGCCCAGAATCCTGACTATATAAGATCTCCTTCGGATTCTGAAATAAACGATATTAAGAATAATTCTGATGTGGTCAGAATTATTTCTCTCGCACCCGAACTCGACAATTGCGTGAAAGCGATCAAAGAATTTTCCGCAGCCGGAATAAATGTTTCTATAGGGCATACGAAATGCAACTATGCACAAAGCATGGAAGCTCTCAATCACGGTGCGAACAGATTCACGCATCTGTTCAACGCGATGAATCCCATACATCACAGGGATATAGGTACGGTGGGAGCCGGTCTTATGAGTGATGCTTATGTTGAGCTGATATGCGACTTGATACATCTTTCACCGGAAGCCATAAAAATGGTTTACAAAATCAAAGATAAAGATAAGATAGTCCTTATAACCGATGCAATGAGGGCAACGGGGCTCGAACCGGGGATGTACGATCTCGGAGGTCTGGAAGTATTCGTCTCCAATCAGGACGCACGACTTAAAGACGGATCTCTTGCCGGATCCGTGCTTACTATGGATAAAGCTGTGAAAAATACTGTGAAGGCTTCGGGACAATCTCCTGCAGAAGTTCTCAAAGCCTCGACAATCAATCCCGCCAAAAGTGCCGGAATAGATGCAGGAATTCTCGACATAGGAAAAGCCTCTGATTTTGTGATACTTGACAGTGATTTAAACATAATATCCACGGTTAAGAATGGAAAGATAATGTACGGAGAAAAAATATTCTGATAATTGGGAGGAATGAACTTGAAGATTTGTGTGTTGTTAAAACAAGTACCCGATACGGATAACGTCAAACTTGATCCCGAAACAGGAACCATGATAAGGGAAGGATTGGGTTCGATTATAAATCCCCTGGACCTTCACGCGCTTGAAGAGGCTTTGAAATTCAAAAGGGATTACGAAGCCCATATAACCGTTATAACTATGGGCCCGCCTTCTGCCGAGGAAGCTCTCAAAGAAGCTCTCGCAATGGGAGCCGACAGGATAATACTGGCAACAGACAGAAAATTCGCCGGAGCCGATAGCTGGTCAACTTCTAAAGTACTGTCCGAAGTAGTAAGACAAACCGACAATTTCGATTTGATATTGGCAGGTGAAAAAGCCACCGACGGAGAAACGGGGCAAGTTGGTCCTGAAGTGGCTGCAATGCTTGATATACCCTTCTCTACCTATGTCAGTCAAATAGAAAAGCTTGAAGATAAAAAAATCAGGGTTAAAAGAACCGTCGAAGACGGCTATGAGTATCAGAGGCTGCCGTTCCCATGTCTAGTAACCGTACTTGGTGATATCAACCAACCTTCCATGCCAACGCTGAGCGGAAAGAAATCTGCAAGAAGAGCCTGTGTGGAAAGAATATCATCTGCACAAACGTGTATAAACGAAGAATATCTCGGACTCAAAGGTTCTCCCACAAGAGTGGCAAAAATAGCAACACCCCAACTTATGAGAGAATCCAAAAAATACACCGGAAGCAAAATCGATGACGGAATATGCGAACTCATAAAAAAATTAAAAGAAATGGCAATAATATAAAGGAGGTATTGAAATGTCCGACAAACATAAAAATATAATGGTAATCGGAGAAGTCAGGCACGGACACCTCCTCACTGTAACGCTCGAACTGACGGGAAAGGCAAGAGAACTCGCGGATAAGTGCCGGGAAAAAGTGATAACAGTGCTGTTCTTCGATAAAATCGATTTTGAACCTGAAGAAATAATAAAGTTCGGTGCGGATGAAGTAATATGCGTAAAGAACGATAAATTCAAAGAATTCAACCAGGAAATATACACTAATGCGATTGTGGAGATAATCGGTAAATACAGCCCCTCGATTGTACTTACAGGCGCGACATCTTCCGGAAGAACATTTCTACCGGCCATTGCCGGTAAAATAAACACCGGCTTAACCGCCGACTGCACCGGATTGGACATAGATTCCGAAACCGGGTTGTTGTTGCAAACCAGGCCCGCTATAGGCGGAAACATAATGGCCACTATAAAAACACCGACGCACAGACCACAAATGGCTACCGTAAGACCCAAGAATTTCGCAAAACCGGAACCTGTCGAGAGAACCGGAAGAGTCGAATATCTCGTTTTGTCTGAAAAAGTTTACGAATCGAGAATAGAAGTTGAAAAATTCGAAGAACTCGAAGGAGAAAACGTAAACATACAGGATCTCGATGTGATAGTCTCAGGCGGTAAGGGGCTGAAAAGAGCGGATTCCTACGAAATGCTAAAGGAACTCGCTTCACTTTTGGAAGGTGGTGTCGGAGCATCACGACCGCCTGTTGAGTCAAAATGGATAAGTTTTCCTCATCAGGTAGGACTTTCGGGAAAAGTAGTTTCGCCTAAGGTTTACTTCGCTATAGGATTATCCGGAACCGTACAGCATATGGCCGGAATGCAGACCTCAGAGTTTATAATTGCCGTTAACAAAGACAAGGAGGCACCTATTTTCCAGATTTCCGATATAGGCCTTTGCGGAGATCTTTTCGAGATTGTCCCGAAGATAATAGAAGCTGTCAGGAAAGAAAAGGGGATGATGTAAATGGGTGCGAACATATACAACAAGATCGACGAAAAAATAAGAAACATGATAGAAATGGCCATAGGTGCTAACAATGTATCTTCTGATCCTGAAAAACTTGAAGTGTATTCGCATGACGAAGTGAGCGGTGAAGAATATCGGCATATGCCGGAACTTGTAGTATTCCCGGAAAATTCCTTACACATATCCGAAATACTTAAAATATGCAATGAAAATAGAATTCCCGTAACCCCAAGAGGCGCAGGAACGGGATTATCAGGCGGAGCCGTACCGGTAATGGGTGGAGTGGTACTCTCCATAGAAAAAATGAACAAAATAATTGAGATGGACAAAGAAACTCTCACCATAACCATAGAGCCCGGAGTGGTAACCGACGAAATACAAAAGCTTGCAAAAGAACACGGATTATTATATGCAGGAGATCCGTGCAGCAGCGATGCTTCATTCATAGGAGGCAACGTCGCGGAAAATGCCGGCGGTAACAAAGTGGTAAAATACGGTCCTACCGGAAGCCATGTAATGGGACTTGAAGTGGTGTTGCCGGATGGAACGATAACAACTTTCGGTGGGAAAAGGGTAAAAGATGTGACCGGACTCGATTTCGTAAGTCTGATGGTCGGGTCGGAAGGTACATTGGCCGTCATAACAAAAATCATACTAAAACTAACTCCTATGCCTGCTCACATAGTTGATTTGCTAATACCTTTTAAAACTGTTGAAGAGGCGATAAAATTCGTACCGAGAATGATGATCGAAGCGAAATTGATACCAACGGCCATAGAATTCATGGATAACGCTTCCCTTAAGTTGACTGAGAAATTCCTTAATTCGGTGCTCCCATACTCCGAAGCAGGGGCTCATCTTATAATAGAGCTTGAAGGCAACAGCAAGGAATTGCTTGCCGATGATTATGAAAGAATAGGAGACTTGTGTTTTGAAAACGGCGCGCTTGAGGTTTATGTTGCCGATAACAAAAACACGAGAGATAAAATATGGAAGGCAAGAAAGGCCATCGCTGAAGCCATTTCGAGTTTTTATCCCGAATTCTGTATGGAAGATGTAGTGGTACCGATCAACAAAATACCTCAATTGATGGATTTTGTCGAAGAGTTGTCCAAAGAAACAGAACTTGAAACACTCAACTTCGGACATGCCGGGGACGGAAACATGCATGTCACATTCCTGAATTCTGGAAGGACGAAAACCGAATGGGACAGCAAAACAAACGATGCACTGAAAAAACTGTATAAAAAAACAGTCGAATTAGGCGGAACACTTTCCGGAGAGCATGGAATCGGATTAAAGAGAAAGAAATACATATCTCTTGCATTGCCTGAGGAGCAAATAGAACTCATAAAGAGGGTAAAATCCGCGTTCGATCCGAACAATATACTTAACCCAGGAAAAATAGTATAAACTCCCAAAATGAAGAGGCCTCATACGAGGCTTCTTCATTTATTTGTTAATGCACGGCATCTAAACACTTGACTATTCTTTTCATAATGTGTAGAATCTTCTCTATGTATTTCTTCATCGTTTAAAATTGAAACGGCTTATATTATAAAAACGGGGTTGGTCATGAAAAACACATTTTTGATAGCGGTATATGGAACGTTGAAAAAAGGATTCAGGAATCACATATTTCTTGAAAATTCTGAATTCATCGGAAAAGGAATTACGAAAGAGGAATTCATAGTACTCCGACACGATAACCTGAAAGAAATAAACGTGAATTCCGATAACAATTACGAATGGATATCAAAAGATTCAAGCTTTCCGATTCTCGTCTTCCCGCCGTTCGGAAAAATCAAACATTCATTTACGCCAAAAAAATGTCTGGTGGAAATATATAAAATAGATGAAAACACGAAAAAGGCCATTGACATTCTTGAAGGATACCCAGATATGTATGGTTTAAAAGAAACCGAAGCGATAACTGATGATGGAAAAACGACGAATGTATTGATATACCATTTTTATGAAAACAACATTTAGTTGAAATATACGCTCTTGAGATATCGTCACGCTCATTTAAGAGATGTATGAAAGAACTGAGTTAATTTCAGATTTAAAAAACTTGCACCGTTTATACCGGCATTGCATAGCTTTTCCTTACAGATTGACTTTGCCGGGAAATATGTAAAATTGAAAATGATTTTAAGAAAATCAACATAAACTTTCAGAGCATAAACTCAGAGGCTTTCAAAATTTTTTTGAAAGCTTGTTTTTATTTGTATTGGCAATATCTTCATTGTGAATTAAAAATCCTGGGAGATAACCAAAATAAATCGAAAAAATTGGTCTGTTTCACTGGCGATAAACTGGATGTTTGTATTTTACCGAATAGAATATATAATGGTAATGGTTGGCGCCATTCTGTAGTGTGGTTTGCGGTTGCCTTTTTACCGTATGGAATATTTGTGCAGTGTAATTTAAATCAATCTGAATCCGGTCACGATTGAAAAAGATTAGAATTGAAAAAGATTAGAAATGAATTCATATTTTTGGAATTTAAGGGGGAAATGCCATGAACAGATTTTTATCAGATGTAGCTGTAAATGCCAAATCGTCCGTAATACGCGAGATATTGAGAATCACCGTAAGTGATGACGCGATTTCTTTCGGAGGGGGTCTACCTTCTCCTGATTCATTCCCGATTTTGGATATTCAAGAAGTGATAAATGAGACAATGGAAGAACATGGTTATAAAACTATGCAATACGGTGCGACGGAAGGTCTTCCACAATTGCTGGACGAAATAGCAAAACTTATGGAAAACAGAAATCTCAAAGCATGCAGAAACGACTTGCTAATATCCACCGGATCGCAGCAGGCTTTGGATCTATGCGGAAAAGTGTTGATAAATGAAGGAGACTATATACTTTGTGAACGTCCTACCTATCTTTCCGCTTTGAGTGCATTCAGGTCGTATAAACCACGTTTCCTCGGCGTAGAAATGGATGATGAAGGTTTGAATATAGATGAAGTTGAAGAAAACCTGAAAAAATATCCTGTTAAATTCATTTATACTATTCCGGATTTCCAGAATCCGTCAGGCAGAACTCTGTCAGTCGACAGAAGGAAAAAGTTGGCGCAACTTGCAAGAAAATACGACACACTTATCGTGGAAGACAGTCCGTATTCCGAACTCAATTTTGATTCCGAAGTATACCCGACAATAAAGAGTTTTGACGAAGACGGAAGAGTTATTTATCTGAGTACTTTTTCGAAGATAATATGTCCCGGATTCAGATTGGGGTGGATTCATTCGTGCGAACCTTTTCATACTAAATTCGCCGTTTTGAAGCAAGGAATGGATCTCCATACCAATCAATTCGTACAGTATGTGGTTTACTCCTATTTAAAAAAATACGACATAAAAGAGCAAATATTAAAAATAAGAAATCTATACAGTGTTAAAAGAGATGCCATGGTAAAAGCGGTAAACGAATATTTCCCGGAAAAGACTTACTGCTCCAATCCAAAAGGTGGTATGTTCCTTTGGATAGAACTTCCGGGCAATATCGATACAGAAGAACTTTTCGAAAAATCTAAAAAGGAAAATGTCTTCTTCGTACCGGGTAATTCCTTTTTCACCGACAACGAGCTAAACAACGCGATGCGGCTTAATTTTTCAAATGCGAGTATTGATGAAATAGACAAAGGCATGCGAATAATCGGCAGGCTTTCCTGCGAAATGCTTGAAAAAAACACATAATAGCCTTTGCAGGGTCAAATGACCCTGACATCTTTCTCCCCGAGCTTTATAATATATTTACAAAAATCGCTGGGAGATGGTCTTATGAGAAATTTCATAATAGATACCGATACGGCTTCAGACGATGCAGTGGCTTTGATAATGGCTTTGAGGGAGAAAGATGTCAACATCCGTGCGATTACCGTCGTGGCGGGAAACGTCCCTCTGAATCTCGCGGTTAAAAACGCGTTGATATCGGTTGAAATGGCTGGTACGTATGCTCCTCCAGTTTTCCGAGGGGTTTCCGGGCCTTTACTGAAAAAACTTTTCACTTCGGAATTCGTTCACGGGGATGACGGTATGGGGAACATGAATTTGCGAGATCCCTTACTGAAGGAAGAAGCCGAACATGCAGTGGACGCCCTGATAAGAATCGTCAGTGAGTCTGAAAATAAGGAAATAGAGCTGATAACACTCGGACCACTGACCAATGTAGCTTTAGCCAGCCTTAAAGCTCCGGATGTTATGAGAAAATTAAAACGCATAGTGATCATGGGCGGAGCCGGACTCGGTTCGGGGAATATCACACCGGTTGCGGAATTTAACATTTTTGTGGATGCAGAAGCCGCACAGATAGTTGTTAATTCAGGAATTCCACTTTATTTTATTGGCTGGGATGTCAGTATGGGTACCACCTTCATAAATCGGGAAGATATAGATTACTTACGGAATTCGGGTTCGGATTCGGCAAAATTCTGTGTTCGCTGCAACGAATCGTTGAAAGATTTTAATTACAGACGATTAGGTAAAACAGGTTTTGATTTGCCTGATCCTGCAACTGTAGCGGCAGCTTTTTATGAAGATATTACCGATAATTTCGAAGCGTATTGCTATGTGGATTATAAAAGCGAATCAGGCTACGGACAGCTTGTGATAGACTATTTGAAAATACTGAATAAAAAACCTAACGCCTTATTCTGCAAGAAACTCGACGGAGAAAAATTTAAGGAAAGGCTTTTCAAACTCATAATTTGAGAGGTGTTTTTTTGCGAAAACCATTATTCGTTCTTTTATCAAACTGCCCAAAAAATATCCGGGATAAATTCGAAGAAATCAGAATATCGGAAGGCGAGAGCATACTTTGCCAGGGAGATGTGGCGGAGTATGTTTATTTTCTCATCAAAGGTAGAGTAAAGGTGTTTCGCATGGTACCGAACGGTTTGAATTATCTTGAATATATTTACACCGATTATGAAATGTTCGGTGAAATCGAAATTATAAATGAAAGAGAAATTCTCGCAAATGTCAAATCGGATTCCTTTTGCATTCTTAAAAGACTGAAAGTCGAATATTTTAAAAAATGGATGTCTTTAGACAGAGAATTTTCGGAATATGTTATTTTTCAGTTGTCGGATAAGCTTTATGAAGCATGTATAAGTTCTGCCGTAAATACGGTTTACCCTTTAAAATACCGTATTCTTTACTTTATAATAAAACATTTTGGAAATTCGGATAAAGCTGTCGAAAAAGAAGAAATACTAACTGCCATAGGCGGAAGAGTACGTAGCCTGAACAGAGTAATCAGTGAGCTTGTAGAAGATAACTTCATATTTTACGATAAAGGTAAAATAACTGTTGCCGATTATGATGCGATAGTTCAAGAAATGAATAAATTCGAATAAATAAAGACTGTTGCAAAACCATTAATTATCTGATAAACATACCAAACAACGAAATCATTAAGTGCTTGTCTGAATATTTCAAAATATTCCAAACAGTATTGTTTGCTGAAAAATTTTCGACACAGTAAGAAAAAAACGAGTTGAGGAGGAAAAATGAGTACGAATAAAAAGCTTTCCAACACATATACGGGAACAAAACTCCGTACACCAAATGACACATGCGAATTATCCGGAATGTGTTCCACGTGTTCCGACGAGTGCCCGGGATTATGCGAAATAGGTTTATCGGCAGTAAGAGGAGGTGAAGCGGCCTATCCTTACGGGACGAAAAACCGGCAGTTCGCATCCGAAAAAAAATATCCGTTCGATTATTCGCATTTCAACATAAACGGCAGAGTTTTCGGGGCAATCGGCGCGGAAGAAAATGCCGACAAAACCAACGTGTTTTCTGCGGATATACAATGCGAAATCGGAGATGAAAATATAATAAAGCTCAAGGCACCGATCATACTTCCCGCCATGGCCAAACTCAACTGGAAAGATTATTATGCCGGAGCGGCAATGGCAGGTGTTGTGACCGTAATAGGCGAAGCGGTTATCAGAAACGACAGACAGTTAAAGCTTGATGAAAACGGAAAGGTAGAGAATGCACCGATTATCGGCGAAATGACCGAGTATTTTAGAAAGTACGACAGCGGGTACGGAGACATAGTATTGCAGGTCAATCCCGACGACATAGCAGCGGGAGTACCGGAATATGCTTTGAAAAACGGCATTATAAATACACTTGAGATAAAATTCGGACAGGCAGCCAAAGGCATACAGCATGTCGCACCGGTGTATGATTACGAAGAGGCTTTGCGCCTGAAGAGAAACGGCTACATAGTGTTGCCGGATCCTTTAAGCGAAGAAGTGAAAAATAAATTCACAGATGATTCCGGATTTTATTTCATGCAGTATGACCGCCTTCCCATGTGGAACGAAGGAATGTTAAAAAATATGATTTGCAGATACCGCTCCATGGGGGCAAAGAATATATTCTTTAAAATGGCGGGGTATGATAAAGCCGATATTAAGCGTGTTTTAAATATCGCCTCTGAAAACCGGATTGCGCTTGTCACTTTTGACGGTGCGGGGGGAGGAACCGGCAACAGTCCATGCAAAATGATGAATGAATGGAGTTATCCGACAATAGAATTGGAACAGATAGTGTGCAACATAATGGAAGAACTCAAAAACGAAGGCAAATGGCTTCCCGCAATATCCATGGCGGGTGGCATAGCCATGGAAGACGATGTTTACAAAGTACTCGCGCTGGGTGCTCCCCATGTCAAAACGGTCGCCGTAGGCAGGGCGGCAATGGCAGCGGCTATGTCCGCAAAAAAAGTCGGAGATATGATAAGCAATGGAAAGATTCCTTCCTCGCTTGAGAGTTTTGGCGGCGATATTGACGGCATATTCCGTGAATCGAAATTCCTTAAGAAAATATACGGGAACAGCATCACGCCCGGATCTGTGGGGGTGTATTCATTCATCAGCAGACTTTCTCTTGGAATTAAACTGTTTATGACTCTGAACCGGAAATTCAGTCTCGGTTTTATCGACCGTCATGATGTCATTCCCCTGACGAAGGAATCAAAAGAATATTTGAGTAATTTCAAATAATACATCGGCAAAAAAATTAAAATTGTGAAATGATTTAAAGGTTGCTGATAAATAAACAACCAGAAATAAAATTCTGTTTATATAACTGCTAAATTTATTTCATCATTTCGAATGAAGTTTCCCACAGGAAAATCTATGGAAATGAAAACATATTTTTTCGTTTTCTGTTCGAATACTGAATGGAATTTAAACATGCGACAGTTGACATTGATTCATTTTTGAACTATAATAAAACAGGTGAGAAAATGAAAAAAAGCTGTGAAGGATTGGCGACTTACGCCTCAATACTCGGTACCCTGGTGAACGAGTTTCTAAAAGATAAATTGAGGGAAAAGGGAAATTACGATCTGTGTCCGAGCCAGTGCTCTTTGCTCTATATAGTATTTAAAAATGGCGGCAGGGTTCAGATCAAGGAAATCTACGATACTCTTTTAAAGCAAAAATCCACCATTACCGAAATGATAAACAGGCTCGTATCATACGGTTATCTCGAAAAACAGGGATGTACGGAAGACCGAAGGATATCTTACGTGATAGCGACGGAAAAGGCGATAAAATTTAAAGACGATTTTGACGAAATATCCAGAAATCTTGTGGAAAAAGTATACAAAGGATTTTCGGAAGAAGAGAAAAATGAGCTTATGCGTTTGATTTTCAAAGCCATAGATAATTTTTCATGACAGATTCTCTTTGCATGGTGTTTTTTTAACATTATAGTTCATTATTGAACGAATAACAGGAGGGTGAAAAATGGAAGTTATAAACAAAAGGAGAAGCGTAAGAAATTACCTCGACAAACCGGTAGAAGACGAAAATGTCGAAAAGTTATTGAGAGCCGCTATGCAAGCACCGTCAGCGGCAAATGAACAGCCATGGGAATTCGTTGTCGTAAAAAACAAAAAGAGGCTCGCGGAATTATCTGAGATGGGATCTTTTTCTTCTATGTTCAGGGATACCGGATTGGCCATCATATTGTTTGCCAATACTGATTATCTTAAATTCCCCGGTTGCTGGCAGCAGGATATGGGTGCGGCTACCCAAAACATTCTGCTTGAGGCCGTAAGTCTTGGATTGGGTGCCGTATGGATAGGTATCGAATCCTTTAAAAACAGGGTGGAATGCCTGAGAAAACTCTTCGACTTTCCGGAAAATCTCAAGCCTTACAGTATGATTTCCATAGGTTATCCGGCACAGGGACATGAGAATAAATTCATAGAAAGATACGATGCTTCAAGAATATGGTTTGAAGAATACGGCAGGAAAACCGGATATAAAGAGGAGGAAATATGAAAGTCATAGCTATCAACGGCAGTCCGAATAAAAAAGGAAATACTTTTCACGCTTTGAACGAAATGGGGAAGGTTTTCGGTGAAGAGGGCATTGAATTTGAAATCTTGCAGACAGGCCATATGGATATTCACGGATGCATAGGCTGTGGCGGATGTGCTAAAAACAGGGATGAGAAATGCGTACTTCCGGATGACGGAGTAAACGAGCTTATTCAAAGAATAAAGAAAGCCGACGGCATCGTTTTCGGTTCTCCGGTTTATTATTCGGGAATTCCCGGGACTTTGAAATCTTTTTTGGACAGGTTGTTTTATGTTGCCGGAGTAAACGGTTCTTTGTTCAGGCATAAGGTGGGTGCTTCCGTAGTCGCAGTCAGAAGGTCCGGCGGGCTTCCGACATTTCAACAGCTCAACAATTACCTGCTGTACTCTGAAATGGTCATCGCTTCATCGAATTACTGGAACGTCATACACGGATCGAGACCCGGAGAGGTTCTTGAAGATGAGGAAGGATTGCAGATATTGAGAATACTCGCCAAAAACATGGTCTGGATCATGAGACTCGTGGAAAACGGAAAAGACAAGGTAATCGAGCCGGACAGGGAAAGGAAGATTTTCACCAATTTTATACGTTGAAAAACAGCATTAATTAAGCGAAGTAAGATTTATCGTAAAAACCCTAAAATCAATACAAAAGCCTCCATTTGTGCACCACAATCATATTCGATGATAAAATCGGTTCATATCCTAAAAATGGAGGGCTATCGTGAAAATTGAATTTGAAGAACTGGGAGAAAATGTTGTTTTCAAATTATCGGAATACGAAAAAAAATATGAAAAAGTATTCGACATGTGTTTTTATGAGAAATGCGGAGACTACTATACAAAGAAATTTTCCGGACACATCAGGAATATCGGGCAGATAAAGGCTTATTACTCTGACAATGCCGCGATAATGTTCGACCAGCTTGGTTATTTTTCTCCGATACCATGGGAAAAAGCCTTATACGAATTCGCAGAAAGAATTGACGGCAAGGGAATAGACTGGTGGCTTACGGGGAGTTGTGCGTCTTGCATAAGGGGAATAGATTTGAATCCTCATGATGTAGATATCATGGTTGATTCGAAATATCTCGGAAAAATAGAGGAAATTTTCTCGGATTGTATAATAGAACCCATTGTCGATACTCAAGGATGGTTAACAAAAGATTTCGGAGTCCTGTTTTTGTATGCGAGAATAGACATAGCATCCGACCCCGTTGATGCACTTGACATTCCATTCCCCGTGGATTGTGGTCCGTATGCACAGAAACACCTTGAGGAAATTTTCTGGAATGGATTTAAAATTAAAGTGCCGCCTGTCGATTTACAGCTTTACGTAAACCGTAAGAGAAACCGTCATGAAAGGGCTGAAAAAATAAAATGCTTTATCAAAGGGAATAAATAAAGCCAAATTCATATTTTCCACTTAACAACACTGTATTTAGCACTTGCACATGTTGAGCCGGCGAAGTTGCCAAAAAGATAAATTGGACTGAATACAAATCAATTATACTGGTTGTTTTAATTTCATAAAAATAGAGTTATACTAAATGTGATTGATACCAGTTTGCGAGGTGAATCGGTGATTATTTCCTTTAACAGGAATATTAAAACCCCTGTGTACTTACAAATAAAAAATCAAATAGTAGATAAAATACTCTCCGGAGAATGGAAGGATGGATTTGTACTTCCCTCTGAAAGGGAATTATCTAAGATACTCGGTCTGAACAGGAGTACCATAAACAGGGCTTACTGGGAACTGAAAGCCGATGGATTCGTAACTTCACAAGTCGGGTCCGGAACGGTAGTGGACAGGCAAAATCCCGGCGCGTGTATCAATCCGGATTTTTATGTTCCTGAGGTTGAATGGAATCAGATAATGAGAAGCGGCCATGAAATGAGAAATAAGAGAATCATAAAAAAAGCTCTTCAATCCGAGTCTGAAGAAGATTTTATTTCTTTTGCGGGTGGTTTCGTTGGCAAAGATATCCTTCCCTTTGAAATAATGCAGGAAATCAGCAAAGAATGTTTCAGCAAATATGGTTCCAAAATTTTATGTCCGACGAGCGTTTTTGGAATATACGAATTACGTGAAGAAATATGCAAGTATGTTCTTGAAGTCGGCATCAACGCTTCGGTACATGAATGTATGATTCTCTCCGGTTCGCAACAGGGTATAGATTACTTTGCGAGAATGTTTATTTCACCCGGTGATATTATCTTTACGGAAGCACCTACCTATATAGGTGCCGTAGAAATATTCAAAGCTTATCATGCAAAAGTTATAGGCATCCCCATCGATGAAAATGGAATGAGAACGGATATACTCGATATATATCTGCAGAGATATAAACCGAAATTCATTTATACTATACCCACTTACCAAAATCCGTCAGGTACCACTATGCCAATTGAAAGAAGAAAAAAATTATTGGAATTATGTTATCTGAATCAGATTCCGATACTTGAGGACGATCCGTATTCGGAAATCGGTTTTGATGGAAAAATATATCCCTCTTTGAAATCACTCGACAGACATGGCTATGTATCATATCTCAGTACTTTTTCAAAGAAATTTTACATGGGCGGCAGAATAGGCTGGATTATTTGCAGCAGGGAAATATTGAAAAGATTCGGCGATTTGAAGCAATTTACCGATTTGCATACAAACACCGTGAATCAATACTTCATACTCGAAGTTCTGAAGAAAAACCTGCTGAAAGACCATGTAAGTAAATTAAGGAATAAAGTACTTGAAAAAAAGAATTTGATGGTGGAAGAAATACAAAAACATCAAGGTATTCAGGTTTTTTTTGAAATTCCGAAAGGCGGTTTTTATATCTGGCTGAGATTGCCTGATGAAATTAATATGGTCGATTTTTTTGAAAGCTGTAAAAAAGAAAAAGTTTCGGTTATGCCGGGTGATACTTTTTTCCCTGCAGGTTCTTGCGACCATTCCTACTTAAGAATCAACTATTCGTACCCGGAACTGAATGAAATCCCAAAAGGTATAGACAGGTTATTCAATGCGTTGAGCAAGTCATTTGGGAAAGAAATAAAAAACCGTCACTCAAGTAACATATACGATCCTATCGTTTAGCCGTATAAACTTCCAATTGCCAGTTTAAAATAGACTTTTACGCTAACGACTTCCCAAAGTAGTTGGTCATCGGGGAATAGTATTTCTCTATTCCCCGTTCTTTTTCTCATTTTCAGATTTTTTATAAATTTAATCCATTTGCCAAAAACAATCAAATTTAAAAAGACATAATAAAGCTATGATTATATTTGCCTAGTTTACTTCTTTTGCTTGTTTCTGTAGGCGAGATGGGTTATAATTCATGGCGATAATTCTTAAGATTTCCGAATTCAGTCGGGAAAATCGTTGTGGAAATCCGCAGCATTTTCCAAAAACAGAAGGTGATTGATATTAACGGTATTTTAGACCTGCTCATAAATCTGATAAAAAACATGTCCGTGATAATCGTGCTTGCTTACGTATTCACGAGAACCAGGGCTTACTCCAATATTCTCACAAAAAAGCAAATAGATATGAAACAGAAAATACTTCTTTCAGCCGTATTCGGCTTGTTTTCAATTTTCGGTACCCTCAGCGGAATTAATTTCAACGGTGCAATCGCAAATATACGAGATCTCGGCCCTGCCATCGCAGGACTTATAGGAGGGCCTTTCGTCGGAATCGGAGCGGGTATCATTGGTGGAATACACCGTTTTTCAATGGGAGGACTGACAGCCGTTCCCTGCTCGATATCAACCGTACTTGCGGGAGTCGCAGGCGGGTTAATTTTTTTAAAGAAAAAAGGAGAAATCCCGGACATCAAAACAGCCGCAATATTCATGGCATTGTTCGAAGCATTCCATATGATACTGAATCTGATCGTCGTGAAACCATTCGAAGTGATTTTCGAAATAATTAAAAATGTCAGTATTCCTATGATTTTAACGAACGCTGTTGGTATTGGGATTTTCATATTTATAATTCACAATCTCGTGAGAGAAAAAGAGACACAAAGACAAAAAGAACTCATCGACAGCGAATTGAAAATCGCAAGAGAAATTCAAATGAGTATAGTGCCAAAAATCTTCCCTGCTTTCCCCAAACACAAAGAGTTCGATATTTATGCGATTCTGGAACCGGCAAAAGAAGTCGGTGGAGATCTTTACGATTATTTTCTGCTCGACGAAGATCATCTTTGTTTTACCATAGGAGATGTCTCCGGAAAAGGAGTTCCCGCTTCTCTTTTTATGGCTGTTACGAAAACTCTCATAAAAGCAAAATCCGATATAAGAATGAATCCCGATGAAATACTGTGTGAGGTAAACAACGAATTATGTGAAGACAACGATTCGGGAATGTTCGTAACGGAATTTCTCGGTATATTGAAAATCTCCACAGGAGAGATTACATACTGTAACGGAGGACACAACAGGCCCTATGTGTTAAGGAATGGCGGATCAATTGAAATGCTTTCGAAAACTACCGGAATTGCACTCGGTGCAATGGCAAACATGCCGTATGTATGCGACAAATTGAAACTCAATTACGGAGATATGCTGATAATGTACACGGATGGAGTTACCGAGGCTATGAATTCGACATATGAACTTTTTGAAGAAAAAAGGCTTGAAGATTCCTTAAGCAATTGCAGGAATATGACAGCCAAAGAAACTGCGAATACTGTTTTAAATTCGGTACACGAGTTTGTTCAAAGAGCCCCTCAATCAGATGATATCACGATTGTCGTCCTCCAGTTTCAAATGAATACCCAAGAGGCTTAAATTACATGGCAGCGTATTTTGATTTCCTTCAACCTGGTTTCGATGCCGTTGCCGGGTGTTGATTTAACCGGTTATGAATGATGATTTCAATAAATGGAATATAAGAAAAATTCAGGTTAAAACAGCATTGAATAAAATAAAAAAAAGACAGTTACCGTACTGCTGGGATTTGAACATATACCGCGGATGTATGCACGGATGTAAGTACTGTTATGCACTTTATTCACATGAATATTTGACTTCCGATGATTTTTTCAGCACGGTTTTCTACAAGGAGAATATTATTGAAGTTTTGGAAAAAGAATTGCGAAGTAAAAAATGGTCCGGAGAAACCGTAAACCTCGGCGGAGTCACTGACAGCTACCAGCCGATAGAGGGCAAGCTGAAGATCATGCCGGAAATATTGAAGCTCTTCATTAAATACGAAAACCCAATCAATATAGCTACGAAGTCATCTTTAATATTAAGGGATTTCGACCTGATCAAAAAACTTTCCGAGGTTGCCTATGTTAATGTTGCCGTGAGTGTTACCACGACGGATGAAAATTTGAGAAAAAAGATCGAACCATATTCCTCCCCGACAAAGGAGCGGTTTCGGGTACTCAAAGAATTCGATAAAATAAATATAAGCAAGGGCGTGCTGTTGATGCCGATAATTCCGTTGTTTACGGATAACATGGATAATATGGAATCGATATTCGCGAATTCCAAAGAATCAAATGCCCAATATCTGATTCCAGGTTATCTCTATCTCAGAAAAAAAACGAGAGAGGTTTTTATGGATTTTCTGAGAAGGGAATTCCCCGGTATTTTTGACGATTTCCGTTCACTGTATCCCGGTGGCAGGGTAAACAGCGATTATAAAGAGAATTTTTACAGGAAATTTAAAAAGCTGGTTGGCAAATATAAATTGACTTCTAATTATGAGGCACCGAAAAAGAAAAAACCGCCACAACAACTGCGTCTTTTTCAATGAGATATTTTTTCCAACCCTCTACCCGGAATATTTTATTCGAAAATCAGGAGGATAAAATGTGCGAAGAATGCTACAGTGATAATAACAGGGAAACACCGCTTCTAAATGCGGAAGACTGTCTCAGGAACCATGTGCAATATATTTGCGGCACCTGCGGAAGGTGCATTTGCATAGACAGGGATGAAAAAAGGAATGTTCAGAGGTGGAATTTCCCTTTTAAAGATCTTTACACAGCTAAACTTTACCTGAGAACAGCCGATCACACCGTCGGGGCAAATTGCGGCATATATGAAATAAGAAATGAAAAAGGGCGTTCTTCGTTCAAAATATTCAGAAATGATGAAGAAATGCTCTCTTACCTCAAAAAGAACAAGGGAAAATACTGTCCTCAGAATGAAGCGGTCTACAGACACCATGAATTCAGGTCATTTCATGGAACACAAGTCAGAAGGTTGAGCGAGGGCGAGATCCGCAGGTACATTTCAGAAAAATATTCCGGTTCGGTGGTTCATAATGAAGCTGATTGATTTTCGTTGACACTCACTTTTTTATCCGGAAACTGAATAAAGCAGGAATCCGGATGCCACGCTCAGAACTACGGTGAATACAATATGAAGAATCCGCATGGTGCCGTAGTTTCCTTTTCCCATACCCATAAACGCACCTGTTGCCAATAATACGGCAGCAGAAATAATTCCGATTATTATTATCGATATAATGGAAGTATCGAAAGTTTTTAATTGCGCAAAACGGAATATAACAAAGCCCATATAAAATATGAATCCCACGGAAATCAGTTTATGCACGTTAAAAAGAACGGTTTTAAAAGATTTTCCGAGTATTATTCCGGTTATCAGAACTCCTGAAAGTAAAATTATACTCAATGTAGCTTCATCCAAGATATTCCCCTCCGATGTATTTTCATTGGTTTTATGCCGGATTATGTCTGAATTCCATCACAGTACCGCTATCAAAGATATCGTTTAGTAATCATATGATCTTTCCGGTAATAACTCCTTCGGATCTGTTTTTGCAATAACATTTGAAATGATTTTGATGATGAAATCTCCGTCGGTTTAAGTACACCTATATACTAATATTTTTTTACATACTTTGTCAAATTCCATTTGACATAAATCGTATTGCATGCTACAATCCTGGAAATTGAATATATATCTTCAGGGCAGGGTGAAATTCCCGACCGGTGGTTAAAGTCCACGAGCCGAAAGGCAGATCCGGCGTAATTCCGGAACCGACAGTAAAGTCTGGATGGGAGAAGATATCGGAAAGCAGAAATAATACGCTTTTTAAGATAACAGAAACTGAAGATATATATCTTCGGTTTTTTTATTTTGAAAAGAGGTGTTATATGAATAAAAATCACATGTACGAAGCAGTTAAGCTCGCAAGAAAAGGATTCGGGCTGACAAATCCGAATCCTCCCGTCGGTGCGGTGATCGTTAAATCCGGAAGAATCATAGGCTCGGGTTTTCATGAATTTTATGGCGGGCCTCACGCAGAAGTTAACGCATTCAATTCTTTAACCGAAAGTGCTGCCGGTGCGGATATTTATGTGACTCTTGAGCCATGTTCCCATCACGGCAAAACCCCGCCGTGCACGGACTTGATAATCAAAAAAGGGATAAAGCGTGTATTTATCGGAGCGAAGGACCCGAATCCGTTGGTTTCGGGAAATGGTATCAGGAAGCTTGAAGAAGCCGGTATAAAAGTGATTGCGGATATATGGGACTGCGATTTAAAATCTGAGATCGATGAGTTGTACGAAATATTTGCCAAACACATAACTTCCGGGCTCCCATACTGTATCGTCAAATATGCCATGACTCTCGATGGAAAAATAGCCACCGTAACAGGAGATTCGAAATGGATTTCAAATGAATTATCAAGAGAATACGTTCACGAATTGAGGCAGAGGGTCTCGGCAGTTTTAGTGGGAATCGGTACCGTGTTAAAGGACAATCCGAGCTTGACTACCAGACTGAGCAAGAATAATTCATATCTTTCCACTTCCAATCCTTACAGAATAATTCTGGATTCTACAGCCCGAATCCCGCTTGATTGCAGGCTGGTATCCGAAAATCCCGACAGAAAAACCATCGTGGCAGTAACAGAAAAAGCGCTTGAAAGAAAAATTGAAGAATTGAACGGGAGGGGATGCGAAATTATTCGCATCCCGTCGAAAAACGGCAGAGTTGACTTGAATCAGCTTTTTCTCCTGCTCGGAACGAGGGGAATCGACAGTGTGATTGTCGAAGGTGGAGGCGAGACGAACTATGCAGTTGTCGAATCAGGACTGGCAGATAAGTTATTCGCTTTCATATCTCCCAAAATATTCGGTGGAAGAGATTCTGTAACTCCTATAGCCGGCGTCGGAATATCTGAAATTAAAAACAGCCGGAATCTTGTGAATACTTCCGTTTCGAAGATAGGCTGTGATTTTCTGATTAAAGGATATTTCAGGAAGGGAGCATGAAATGTTCACGGGGATAATTGAAGAAATCGGAATAATAAAGGAAATAAGCAAAAAAAACGGATACGCCGCTATAAGTATCAAAGCGAAAAAAATACTTTCGCAAATCAAATTTGGTGACAGCATAGCGGTTAACGGCATATGTTTAACCGTTAATGAGTATTCGAAGGATTCTTTCAAAGCAGATTTAACAGAAGAAACCGTTTCGAAAACCGGCTTCGGCAGTTTGGCAAAGGGTGATTACGTAAATTTGGAAAGGGCAGTTAAAGCGGGAGATCGTCTGGACGGACATATTGTTACCGGACATATTGACGGAACCGGAAGAATAACGGGGATATCAAAATCGGGGAATTCAACCATCGTAAGAATACATGCGGAACAAGAAATCCTGAGATTTCTGGTGAAAAAAGGATCGGTTTCCGTTGATGGAATAAGCCTGACAGTAAATGAAGCTGAAAAAACTTATTTTTCGGTTTCTATAATTCCAACTACAGATAAATTTACTACTTTATCGTATAAAAAAATAAACGATTTGGTGAATATTGAAAACGATATAATCGGAAAATACGTATATAAATTCTTGTCTTTCAAAGATTCCGAAGCTGCAGAAGATAAAAAAACTATAAATCTCGATTTTCTATCTGAAAACGGATTTATACATTGAGGGGTGAAAACATGATTTTTGATAACATAGAAAATGCCGTTGAAGATATTAAAAACGGAAAAATGGTAATAGTGGCGGATGATGAAAGCCGTGAAAATGAGGGGGATTTATTGGTAGCGGCTGAAAAAGCCACACCGGAAATTATAAACTTTATGACTATTCATGCCAGAGGGTTGATATGTATTCCGATGACCGAAAAAAAACTTAAAGAACTCGAAATACCTCAAATGGTGGGGAATAACTCCGATCCCAGAAAAACTGCCTTTACGGTTTCTGTGGATTCATCGGATTGCGCAACCGGGATTTCTGCGTTTGAAAGATGCGGCACTATACTTTCTTTAATAGATGACTACGCATTACCTTCGGATTTTACAAAACCCGGACATATTTTCCCATTGGCGGCAAAATCGGGTGGGGTACTTGTAAGAGCCGGACATACTGAGGCCGCTGTCGACATGGCAACGTTGGCTGGGTTGAAACCTGCCGGGGTAATTTGCGAGATAATGAAAGATGACGGTCACATGGCACGTATTCCGGAATTGAAAGTTTTTTCGGAAAAACATGGTATTAAAATCATCAGTATTAAAGACTTGATTTCATACAGAAAGAGAAATGAAAAACTCGTAAGAAAAATCGCGGAAGCGGAATTGCCAACGAGATATGGGGAATTCAGGATAATAGCTTTTGAAAATAAAATAAACGGAGAGGAACATGTTGCTTTGGTTAAAGGAAATATAAAACCGGAAGATGAGATTCTCGTCAGAGTACATTCGGAATGCCTTACCGGGGACGTATTCGGTTCTTCGAGATGTGATTGCGGCGAACAGCTCGATTATGCGCTTAACAGGATTTCCGAAGCCGGAAAGGGTATTTTGCTTTATATGAGGCAGGAAGGCAGGGGCATCGGTCTCGCGAATAAAATACGGGCTTATGAACTTCAGGACGGCGGCGCGGATACCGTGGATGCGAACATCAGACTGGGATTTCCCGAAGATTTGAGGGAATACGGTATAGGTGCGCAAATTCTTTACGAATTAAATGCCCGTAATATAAAACTGATGACGAACAATCCGAGAAAAATAGTGGGATTATCGGGATTCGGCATCAAAATAACCGAAAGAATATCCATAGAAATCAAGCCAAATGAAAAAAATGAATATTACCTGCGGACGAAAAAAGATAGAATGGGACATTTTATAAATAATTTGGAGGAGAATGCGGTATGAATATTTTCGAAGGTAAACTCGTATCCGAAGGCAAAAAATACGGTATAGCGATAAGCAGATTCAACGAATTCATAAGCGGCAAATTGCTTTCGGGAGCTCTCGACGCACTTAGAAGACATGGTGTTGGCGACGATGAAATAGACATCGCATGGGTGCCCGGCGCTTTTGAAATCCCGCTTGCAGCGAAAAAAATGGCGAACACCAGAAAATATGACGCGATAATCTGTCTTGGAGCCGTCATAAAAGGGGCGACGGATCATTATGAATACGTGTCGAATGAAGTTACCAAAGGAATCGCATCCGTTTCGCTTTCAACGGAAATACCTGTGATTTTCGGTGTTTTAACCACGAATGACATTGAACAGGCTATAGAACGGGCCGGTACTAAATCCGGAAACAAGGGATTCGAAGCCGCAATGACGGCCATTGAAATGGCGAATTTGCTCACAAACATCTGAAATAACTTCGTAATTAATTCCGAGAGGGCATTTAAATGCCCTCCGTTTTTATTTGATTTCAATAATTAAATAACGGTTATTGTATAATCTGTTAATATATTTCCCGGAGGTGTGTCATGCTTAATATTAAAAAATGTTCTGAAGTTCAAAAGAAAATAATATTCGATACATTTAAAAACGGATTTTCAGATTATACGATCAAGTTTTCGATGGATGAGGAATTCTTTTTCAAAAGATTTTTCGGTCCGGAGGGAAATTCTCTTGACCTGTCTTATATAGCTATGGATGAAGAAAAAGGTATCGGATTGATTCTCGGAGGAATAAGAGACTTCGACGGAAGGAAAACCATAAGATGCGGTACCATGTGTGTGATTCCTGAAATGAGGGGGAAAGGTATATCTCAAAGACTTTTTGAAATGCATATGGAAGCTGCCATTTCGAACAAATGCGAACAGCTTTTTCTTGAGGTTATAAAAGGAAACGACAGAGCCATAAATTTTTACATTAAAAACGGTTATGAAAAAATATACGATCTGAATTACTATATTTGCGATAAAAACGATTCGCTGACGAATATCCGCAACGATGGTGTCTGTGAAATAGATTTTGATGAAATAAGGGATTTCAGAGAAAAATTCGGTGAAGTCCATATGAATTGGCAGAATGAAATGGAATACGTCAAAGAAACGAATTCGAAGTTCTACGGTATCAAATCAAACGGTAAGCTGGTCGCAGCGATTTCGGAATTGAATTCGAACATAAGCTTTTTAGGAGTGTTGGATACACACAGAAAAAAAGGATTTGCAAAAGGACTGCTTAAATTCTGCTTTGACAAAAACAGCGGAGTATTAAGCACTTCTTTCCCGAATAATTCCAGACTAACCGGATTTTTCAGAAACTGCGGATTTTCAAAAAAAGATATTTCCCAATACGAGATGTACCGTTACATTTGTTTTATTTAATTCAAAGCTCATACCGAATCATGTGGTTAAATACCGGAAATCCGGATGAAAGACAGCTTAAAAGCCTACAAATATAAACGTCGCATTAATCAACTGCTGAACACAGTTTTTCAATTCTGCCTCCTGGAAACAGCTTATAATATGTCGAAGAATGGTTGAATTGCGATGAATGGATTAATAATTTTCATTTAAACGAATTCTGAAAGGATAATTGGTCTATAATATTCAGGAGTTGGGTTTTCGTTCGGCAGAGTAAACTTTTCCAAGTCAAATGTAAAGGATGGTTTGTATGAGAAATATCTGTGTATTTACCGTTATTATGCTGTTAGTAAATTCTTTATACTTTCCGGCCCAGGATGGTTTGACTCTGGATTTCGAAAAACTCTTCAACGGACATGGATCGGTAATGCTGGTTATCGATCCTAAAACAGGCATTATCGAACAGGCTAATAAAGCAGCTGTCGATTTTTATGGCTATGGAGATAAATTGAAGGGTATGAATATCGATGAAATAAACACCCTTTCTTTCGAAGAAATCGAGGTAGAAATGAAATGCGCTGAAATCGAATCGAGGAATTATTTTTTATTCCAGCATAAATTATTCGATGAAACTGTCAAAGAAGTTGAAGTTTATTCATACCCGATGGAATATGGCGGAAAAATGGTACTTTATTCTATTATTCAGGATATATCGGAAAAAAAGCGATTAGAAAGGGAGATAAATTCAAGAAGCATTATCTTCAGTCTGATTTTAGGGATATTTGTTGCGATACAATTCTTTTTCATAATCAAATTGAAATCCACGCAGACAAAACTCAAAATAAGTGAAAAAAACTACAGGAACCTATTCGAAAATATGAGTGAAGGATTTGCAAATTTCGAATTATTATTCGATGAAAGCGGTAACGCTTACGATTTCAGGTATCTGGATATCAATCGAAATTTCGAAATTATCACTGGCATCAAAAGAGAATTGGTTTTAAATAAATCCGGAAAAGAAGTGTCACCCAGTCTGGATGAAAATATATTCGGGAAATATTCAGAAGTCGCCTTGAAAGGTGTAAACGACGACTTTGAAAGAAGTTTTCCCGAACTTGGAAAGGTATTTCATGTAAAGTCATTTTGCCCGGAAAAGGGAAAATTCGCCGCATTGTTTTTTGACATAACCAAGCAGAAAAACACCGAAAAGAACCTTTATATTCAAAAAGAAAATATGAAAACGACACTGGAATCAATAGGCGAAGGCGTAATTACGACCGACAATCTTGGTATCATAACCATGATAAACCATTTTGGTGAAGAAATAACAGGCTGTTCGTCAAAAGAATTCGTCGGCGAGAAATTCGATGATATTTTTAAAATTCTTGACGATATGCAGGGCAGCATAATGAATGATATCGTTCAAAATGTCATAGAAAGTAAAAATAAAGTAAGGTTTGAAGAAGATTCGTATTTGATATGCGGCGCAGGGAAGAAAATCGCAGTTACCATTTCGGTCTCACCAATAATAGATAACAGCGACGAATTATTGGGTACGGTAATCGTATTCAAAGACATTTCTCAATTAAGGGAAAAACAGAAAAAAATCGAATATTTAAGTTATCACGATTCACTCACCGGGTTGTACAATCGAAGGTTTTTTCAGGAAGAGATGAACCGCCTTGAACACTGCCGTAATTTGCCGATAAGTCTGTTGATCGGTGATATAAATGCGCTGAAACTTACTAACGATTCTTTTGGACATGAAATCGGGGATAAATTGATTGTTAAAATAGCCAATATACTCAAAAGAAACAGTAGGGCGGAAGATATACTGGCAAGATGGGGCGGCGACGAGTTTGTTTTACTGCTCCCAAACGCTGATGAAAGAATAACTGAAGAAATTTCAAGGCGAATTAAAAATTCTATGGAATCGGAATTTGTCGAATCCGTAAAAACTTCAATATCCGTAGGATATTCAACAAAATATGACAAGTCGGTTTCCATGAAGGAAGTGTTCAAAAAAGCCGAAATTATGATGTATGAGAATAAAATGGCGGAAAGCAATCAAGTTAAGCTGTCCATAGTCAACAACATGGTTCGTTTGCTTGAAAAGACAAAATCCGGATTTACTCCAAGTCAAGATGAAATTGGAAAACTTCCATTGTTCATAAAAGTCATGGGAATAACGGAAGAAAAAGCAGTCCAAAAATGCAGTAAAGCTTTTTTCTACAGAGATATAGGATATACATCAATACACAATGATTTTTTAAATAAGAGCAGTACTTTAACAGAATTCGAATGGAATGAAATAAAAAAGTCTCCGGAAACGGGTTATAGAATACTTTGTTCCGTAAATGATTTGAAAGAAATATCGGAGGCTGTTTTATTCCATCACGAAAGATGGGATGGCAAAGGATATCCCAAAGGTTTAAAGAAAGAAGAAATACCGGTTATATCGAGAATCATCTCAGTTTTGGAAGCATACTATGCTATGATAAACGAAAGACCCTACAGAAAAGCATTGACAAAAGCTGCGGCTTTGGAGGAAATTCGGAAAAATTCGGGTACGCAATTCGACCCGGATATATCCGAAGCTTTTTTTCAATATTTTAAAAACAATTAAAAGGAGATCTTTTTGGAAATACGTATAATTGAACAAAATGAGTCCGAATGGGAAAGCGTATTGTCGCATCTAAAAAGAACCAACCATATACGCTGGATCACAAAAAACGGAGTGCTTGAAAAAGATGTTTCCGTAATAGCAGCGGTAATTTCAGTAAACGAAGTCATAGGGCACATATCGTTGCTGAAACGGAAAATTCTCATTCCTTCACTTCCGGTAGAAGAGCTCAAGGATGGCAGCGGAACGATATTATACGAGAATTTTGTCATGACATTTTTTGTTGAGGAGCCTTTCAGAAGAAGGGGAATCGGCGAGTCACTTCAGAAAAAAGCAATCGAATTAACCCGTGAAATGGGTCTTTTTCAGTTGCGAAGCTGGTCAAGCAACGACAAAACGGAAAATTATATTTTAAAGTTGAAATTAGGATTCGCATTCAATCCGGGACACTGTTATGTTGAAGAAACCGGACAGTACATACCCGGAGGCTATTTTACTATTAACACAAAAAATGACTGGGAGGAAAAATGTTTACGGAAGAAAAAATTGAAAAAATCAAGAGGAAATTCTACCCCGAAGATCTGAATCTCTATGATACAGTTAATCTGTCCGGTTTATTCGATTCACTGTTGATATCAAAGAAAGACAACGATGAAGATATCAACCGTAAAATCGAAGAGTTTACCGAATTACACGGCATCGTACTGCAGGGAATGGCAGAGAGATATATTGCGATGACGAGATTTTCCACAGATGACGAAAAAAAAGAAGAATATTCGAGATATTTAAAAAATGTAATTAATATTTTCGGCAAAAAAGTAAACGAATTTGAGAAAAGCATGACCGAAAATTCTCATTATTCGAATTTACCCGATACATTAGATTTTTATAAAAAAATAATAGAAAATAAGATTTCGATTTTCTGTGAAAACAACCTGCTGCTTCAATCGGAAGAAAAATCGTTGTACACTGAATACACAAATCATGTCAGTTCAAAAACTTGTCTATTCGAGGGAAAACAGAGGACTCTGACGCAACTTAACGGATTTCTTGAAGATGAAAACCGAGATATCAGAGAAAACGCATGGAAACTTAAAACGCGTATGCTTCTCGAGCTGGAAGATCCGCTAAATGAGTTGTTCGACAGGATGCGGCTGCTAAGAAATGAGCAGGGCAAGAATATGAACATGGAAAGCTACAGGGATTATGTTCACATTTCAAAAAACAGATTCGATTATTCACCTGAAGATATTTTCAGATTTCACGATTCCGTTGAAAAAATAGTACTGCCCTTCATAAAAAAAATCAACGAAGAAAAGAGAAATGAGATGAAACTTCCGAAATTGCGCCCATGGGATGAAGACTATGATCCTTTTGATTACGGAAAACTATTTGACAATACGGAGGAATTCATCGATAAAGCGATAAGAAGTTTGTATCAGATTAATCCGGAATTCGGCATCAGGCTTGAAAAGATGAAAAATTCGGATTTCCTTGATCTTGAAAGCCGGAATGGAAAATCGCCAGGTGGATATAACTATCCTCTGAGTGAGTATGGGGCGCCTTTCCTTTTCATGAATCTTAACGGTACGAGGAAAAATATCAAGACCATTTTCCACGAATCGGGCCATGCCATGCACACTTTTGAAAAAGCAAAAATCGGTCTTTACACATACAGGGAAACTCCATCCGAAGCTGCAGAACTTGCCGCAATGGCACTTGAATTCATATCGATGGATTCATGGCATCTCTTCTATTCGGATGAAACCGTCCTGAAAAGAGCGAAAAAAATGCAATTGGCAAATGCTTTAAAATTCCTGCCATGGTGTATGACCGTAGATGCTTTCCAGCAGTGGATTTACACTCATGAAAACCATACCGTATCCGAAAGAAATGAATTTTTCATAAACCTGATGGACAGATTCAACATCGGTGTATGCTGGGACGGACTCGCTGCCGAAAAAAGAGTTTACTGGCTGCAGCAACTTCATATATTCAAATCACCGTTTTATTATATAGAATACGGTATCTCCCAGCTTGGTGCCCTTGCGATTTATAAAAATTACATAGAAAACAGGGAAAAGACTTTGAAAGATTATGAGGCTTTTCTCTCCGCAGGGAATTCCGAGCCGTTACCGAAACTATATCGAACCGCAGGAATCGAATTCAGATTCGACGAAGAATATATTGAAGGTATAGTGAAATTCGTAGAAGAAGAGATAAAGAAACTTTGACAGATAAAAGAGGCGGTGATTCGCCTCTTTTATCATTTAAAATAAAAATAAAAAGCGAAAAATGTCAGCACAAAAATATAAATACCCAAGGTAATCGATAGAAAATACTTAAAAAACCTGTCGTTTTTGATTTTTGAAGAAATCCTTTTAAAAATTCTCCTGTCCATTATACACCCGATATTTTATTTGATCAATTATACCACTAAGATATTTTTCTTTAAAAAACATTTTTCATATTATAATTTTCCACCCAAAAACTCCTGAGAGTAACTTACGTCATTAGATATATAAACTAAAGTGGGTGATAAGATGAAAATTTCTATGATAGGTGCAGGTAAAGTAGGATCAACAACGGTTTATGAGATTCTTCAAAAAGGTCTTTCAGAGGAAATGGTTTTAATAGATATCAACAGAGAGCTTGCCGAAGGCGAAGCTATGGATATAGTACATTCTTCGCCATTCTCGAGGAGGGCCAAAATTTACTCCGGAGATTTTAAATCTCTTGACGGAAGTGATATAGTTCTTATTTCCGCCGGCTTGGCTCAAAAAGAAGGTGAAACAAGACTTGATCTTATAAATAAAAATGCAGTTTTAATAAAAGAATTTTCCGAAAAAATTGGCAAGTACGCTCCGGAATCTTTTATGATAATGATCAGCAATCCGGTAGATGTATTGACTAATGTAGCCCAACATTTTTCGGGATTCGAGAAGAAAAAAGTTTTCGGTACTGGTACGGTTCTCGATACGGCGAGATTCAGAACGCTGATAGCCGAACATTGCGGTATTTCACCTTCAAGCGTACACGCCTACATAATAGGTGAGCACGGTGACTCCGAACTTGCCGTATGGTCAGCAGCGAAAATGGGGGGGATATCGATTGAAGATTTCTGTAAATCATGTCCTCTGCCTTATTGCGGTGGAATAGATAGGGATTCAATTTTCAGCCGGACAAAGAATGCCGCTTACGAAATAATAAAAAGAAAGGGAGCAACTAATTTCGCAATCGCTTCAACTACCGTAAACATACTCGAATCTCTGATAAGAGATGAAAAAAGAATATTGACAGTGTCAGCATTTCATAAAGACACGTATATCGGTTATCCTTCCGTAGTAGGCAAAGAAGGTATAGAAAGGCTCATAGAGATAAAACTTGACGAGAATGAAAAAATCAAATTCGAAAAATCCAGGGAAACTATAAAAAGTCTGACTGAAGAAGTACTCACAAGTCTATAATCCTGAGAAATACGCAAAAACGTATGCGTGCTAAAGTGAATCCTGCTGTGAAAGTGATTTGTTATCAGCTTTTTCTGAAAGAATGTTCATGACAATTCCGGCAGGTTCGTTATTTTCACTGTGCGCGGCCAATCTGGTTCTTTTGGCGTGTATTTCCCATCTTCCTTTGGAAAAAAGATACAATTTGATAAGTCCTTTGAAAGTCATGTCGAGCATCATGCCGGTCCATGCACCCAAAAGTCCTAAATTGAAAAAATTGACGAGAATAAATCCAAGAGGTATTCTTATGCCCCAAATGGCTATAAGAGTTATGAGCATAGGAGTCTTGGTGTCTCCGACACCTCTGAACGCTCCTGTCATTACATAATCGCAGGCGAGAAAAAACTGGAACAATCCAAGAAGACGCACCGGAAGAACCGCTTCGGCTATTATCTCTTTATCGGGAGTAAAAAGCATTATTAGCAATTCCGGAAACAAAGTAATAAAAGCACCTATAGAAACCATCAAAATGATACCGATAATCCATCCCTGTCTGACTACTCCAAGCATGGTGTTTTTCTCGTCTCTGCCGTTGTATATTCCCACGAGCGTGGTTATTGCCACGGAAACTCCAAATCCGGGCATAAAGGAAATGGATTCTATGTTTATTCCTATTCTGTGTGCCGCATAAGATTGTGGCCCTGCGATCAGGAGAATATTTGCAAAAACGAGAGCTCCAAAACTGAATATGAAATTCTCCAAAGCAGTGGGGATACCTATTTTCAGCATTTTTTTTACCCTGTCCATGCTGAACTTAATCTTTCCGAATCCGAGCATGAGCAATTCTTTTGATTTAAGACATGCTATAATCAGTATGAAAGTACCGACAAATCTCGAAATCACCGTAGCCAATGCCGCGCCTTCAGCACCCATTTCCGCAAATCCAAAATTACCGAAAATCATCGAATAATCAAGAAAAACATTGACGGTATTCGCAATACCCACGGCAATCATAGGCGTTCTCGTATTCCGTACACCTCTGAGTATAGCAGACAACACGTACATGGAAGAGAAGCCAACTCCTCCCAAAAGTATAATTCTGAGGTAAGAATCTGCCGATTTATATATTTCCGTTGTCAAACCGGGGAAAAGAAGAAGCATATTTGATGAAAAAATGGCGGTAAACGTAACCATCAAGCCAAGAATAACCGACATGTACACTGCATTCCAGGATGTCAGCCTTATGGATTTTTTATCCCCTATACCGAAAGCGTTGGATACCAAAACTGTGGATCCTATTGAAATGGCCATAAATGCCGCTTGAAAAATAAACAATATTTGATTCGCCATTCCCGCCGCGGTCATCGCCGTCCAGTGAAGATGACCTAAAAAGGCCGTATCGACTATACCGAGTACCATCTGAAGAACATTTTCCCCCATCGCGGGGAGGGCAAGGGCAAATACTTCTTTTCTTATTTCCTTTTTTTTGCTTCCTGAGAGATAATTTTTAAATAAAGAGTATTTTACATTCATGTGGATATTCTACATTCTCGGAAAGCATATTTCAATTAAATTTAAAAAATATATTTGTTACTAATACTTGTAAGGATTCCGAACTTACTGATATTTTTTTCTGTCTTTTGCATCCTCAAAAAACTGAATATGAAAAAAGGAGGTACAGTTACGCCCCCTTTTTTCATATAGTTTGAATAAATATCAGATATACTCGGCTTTAACTTTCAGAAATAACCCTAAAAGACTGTCAACTAAATCCTCAGCTTCAACGGAATCCATTTTGTTGCTTAAAACCACAAAATCCGCAACCCTCGAAAAATAAAGCGGGATCAGTGCTTTTATAACTTCCGTTTTTTCTCTTTCAGAACGATTATAGAGTTTTTCAAATTCAAATATTATCTCAACCCACTTATTGCAGTCCATCCTTCCGTCACAACCGATTATGTATGATGAAAGATCTTCATTCAGTTCCGACTTATAAAAATCCATATTTTCCTCAATTCCGTTTGTCGATTTTTCGTGAAGTTTTTCGTAGTTCACATTTACGGCTTCGGGTTCGACAGCCGGAATTTCTCCGTATATTGGTATATCTTCAATTTTTTCGATTTCCTTCCAGTTGTTTTTGTAATTGTCCATGAGCTTGAAAAGAGTTCCCACAACTTGTGAAAACATCGGACCAAGATCTTCGCCGGGATCTTTCGCATCGTGTATTTTAGCACCCAGTGCCGCCTGATATACTCCGTATTCGCTTTCATTCAGCGCAACTGTCGTCATGAAAATATCAATGCCGAATTTGCCAATATCAGACTTCCACCACTCACATGGTTTTTGCAAAAGTTTATTCGCCATCTCAAGGTTCAATCCGAAATCACCACCTATGGGTTGTCTGACTTTTTTGCCATAGAGTGCTGATGTGAGAGGATAACATATGTTGTTTGTTATAGTTCCGTCGTATTTATGCCTTATGTAATAAGGGGTCACATATGAGGCTTTTTTCTCGAGTATCGGAGTCGTAAGCCTTTCAATCCACCATTCGTCTATGCTTCTAAGATCGGAATCCACAAACACGGCTACCGGAATTTCAAATTCCACACACAATTCCAGAACACTTCCCATAGCGCTTCCTTTTCCGGGAATGCCCTCGTATTCGTAGGCAAATTTATCCGAATTAGTATCTGTCTGCATGAAAACTTCTCTTGTACCGTCTTTCGAACCGCCATCGGCATTCACTATTAATCCGTTTCCACCAAAATAATTCTTTATACCCTCATCCACTTTTTTTATGACGTGAACTATAGTGTCCGCATTGTTGTAACTCGGAATTCCAACTATGATGCCATATTTTTTCCGAGATATACCGGAAAGTTTTTTTTCAGGGAACATTTTCATGATATCACTCCTGCATTGATATATTTATGAGTTTTTTGAGAATTTCTCTTAAAGATTCATAGGAGAGATTTTCTTTACCGATTTTAAAATTCTTTTCAACAATCTTCTCGTATTTTTCTTTGTTTTTCAAAATGGAAATTATTTCTTCAGCTGCACTTTCTATTAAATTTCTATCTATTCTGACATATTGCTTTCCCTCGACCCTGGTTTCAAAATTCTTGCCCAGAGATACCGTGTCAAAGCCAAGTGGCTTTATGTCGGATATATATACGGGATATTCAAAAACGAGCATGGGTTTCTTCGCAAACAGCCCTTCAAGAAACTGATTGCCCCACCCTTCTATTACACTTGGATAGGTTATAAAATCAGAATTGACATAAGTATCCCACAGCGAATAAACTTTTTTTCCATTTCTGTAAAATCTTTTAAAATCCATAATTTCATTTATCCAGAGAATTTCCACCTTTTCATTTTTTGCGACATCTTTAAGGAAATCGGTGTACCCGCCGAGTGACTCTATCATTCCCGGCATAAGCAATACGATTCTGTTTTCTTTCTCGAATTTCTTACCGTTATAAAGAGTTCCAAGAAGTTCATCTTTCCTTCTTTGAATTTCACCTATGACTTCAACTGCAAGCTCTATTGCCTTCCTCTCCGAAACTCTCGTTGCCTGTAAAAACACAATGTCACTTTCCGATAGTCCGAGATTTTTTCTGAAATCAAAATTGTAATCGTCGATTTCCCAGACTGCTTCGTGAAAATCAAAAACATTCGGTACTACTGTCGAATCAAGATTTTTCCTGCTTTTTAAATTTTTCTGGGCAATCTTGTTTATGACCACCTGTTGATAATTCTTACCGTGAGGCGGAAACAGTTCGTCCTGCCATCTTTTTACCAAATCACAGGTTGGATTTGCAAAGTACGGCCTTTCCCAATAAAAATCATGGTTATGTGAAATTACTTTTAAGCCGTATTCTTCGATGACATTTTTAAAGGCTTTGCTTACAGGATAACCGACACCGAGTGAGAATATGTTGTTGGGAATTATCATATCGAGGTGATATTTTTCAACAACTTTTCTCAATTTTTTTTCTATTATATCCGTTTCTTTTAAAACATCGGCTTCGAAATCTCTCTCGTTCTCATAATCTTCGAGATTAACATAAGCATTTTTCTCCCACTTTTTAAACTCCATCCTCCTGAGATTGATTTCAGGTATGCATACCTCGCCGTAATTATCGGTTCCCGATATGTAAATTACGTTATGTCCCATTTCTTCAAGTTCTTTTCTCCATTTCTCCATTTCCAGAGATACTCCGTCAGTTTCACCCACACGGAAATGCGCTAAAGCAATATTCATATATCATTCCTCCTGAAACTTATGTAAATTAACTCTTTTTTCAGTTTTTGAATCAAAAAGCATTATTCTCTTTCTGTCGAATTTAACATGTACAAGATCTCCCGGTGCAAATTTTGGAAATGGCGGGGCGATTAACTTTATTATTATTTTATCCAGATCTATGGCTATTATCTGATGCGAGCCCTGCGGTTCGACAACGAGAATCCTTTCGGAAAAATCAGACTCGTCTTTCTTCGTAATCTCAAGGCTTTCAGGCCTTATTCCAAATATTATGTCTTCCCCTTCGTAGTCCTTAAGGCACGATGATAATTTTGAATCGATGTTCATTTTGAATCTGTTATGTACTAATTTCTTCACTCCGTTTTCCGATTTTATTTTCATATTTAAAAAGTTCGTCGGCGGGGTACCTATGAAACCAGCCACGAAAACATCGGCGCTGTCAAAATAAACCTCATCTGTGTTACCTATCTGTACTATCCTGCCATCCTTCATTATCACTATCCTGTCGGCCATACTCATAGCCTCCGCCTGGTCATGCGTTACGAAGATGGTTGTGGCTCCGGTACTTGCGTGAATTGCCTTCAATTCCGTACGCATTTTAACCCTCAATTTCGCATCCAGATTTGAAAGCGGCTCATCCATGAGGAAAATTTTTGGCTTAACTCCCAATGCCCTTGCGAGTGCGACTCTCTGTCTTTGCCCCCCTGATAACTGCGACGGATACCTGTCAAGATATTCTCTTATACTGACCATTTCGGCAACTTCCAAAACCGTTCTGTCTATATCGTTTTTTGCCATTTTTCTCAGCTTCAACGGAAAAGCGATATTTTCGTACACCTTCATATGCGGCCATACCGCATAACTTTGGAAAACCATGCTGACCTCCCTGTTCCTTGGAGGGTTTAAAGTGACATCCTTATCATCTATAAGAATTCTTCCTTCGGTAACTTCTTCAAGTCCTGCAACCATCCTCATCGTGGTAGTTTTACCGCATCCGGAAGGACCGAGGAATACTACGAATTCTTTATCATCAACCGTCAAATTCACATCTTTCGCACCCCAGACTTTTTTTCCGTATCTTTTGGATAATTCCGCTAATTTTAAAGTAGCCATACTTTCAGCCCCTTCTGCATAAAATATAAGTTTTTAATCATACCGTTACCCCACCCCACATCTGTAAGATATACTTCCTTATTATCAGGGTGAATATAACAGCCGGCAATGCCATGGCAACGCCACCGGCAGCTACGAGGTTTATCATTCCCTTCGTACCGACAAGAGTTTGGTATATCACGACCGGGAAAGTCGGATTATGTTGAGTAAGGACTATAGCCTGGGCAGTTTCATTCCAACTTCCTATAAATGCATACATGGCACTTGCAGCCAGTCCCGGCAACGCCAAAGGCAATGTTACTTTTATAAAAGCACCCACCCGCGAAGTACCGAAAACCTGTGCCGCCTCTTCAAGTTCAACCGGTATGCTCATGAAAATACTCGCGGTAATCCATATCGTCATGGCTATCTGTCCGACTGAATAAACGAATGACAAACCGATAGGCTGATCATAAAACCCCATTTCTGCAAGTATTATAACCATGGGCATTGCCACTGCGATGGCGGGAAACATTCTTACGAACAGCACGCTGAGCTTGAGTAGATTTTTACCTTTGAAGAAATATCTGGCAAAAGCATATCCAGCCATTCCGCCAATCAGAAGAGAGATAAACACTGTTGTCAGTGCTACCTGAATACTTCTTAAAAGTGCGTCAACCGAATCGCGTGTCACTCTGAACAAAGTGTCAAAATTATCCAGCCAATTTTTAACTATACTGAATTTCACCGAATTTATAGGTCTCAATTCATTTTTTAAATTTTTTACGGCCAGTTCCGAACGGATCAACTCTGCTTTGATATCGTTGGCATCATGAATCAGTTTGTTTTTAATATCCTGCATATCGGACATATCATCCGGTATTTTTGAAATTTGTTTTTCTATTTTAATCAGATCCCTATTCATTTTAGCGAGTCTGATTTCTTCTTCGGATAATTTTTCCGATAGTTCATTAATTAAATTCCCGTTTTTTGCGTTCAATTCATCAAGTATTTTTACTTTTTCATCGAAAATTTCTTTTTCAAGCTGTGAATTGGTTTTACCCCTTATGAACTTCTGAATGTATTCGAAATCGTCGCTTTCAGACAAAGTCACGTATTCCTGCTGGGCATCACTGTATATACTGATCAAATATCCCCCGTCTATCGTATTGGATTTTTCCATTATAAAATCGTTGAATATGGATGGAAACATTGACAAAGGCCAATCATATGCTTCCTGATCGGACATAAAAGATGTGACTAACAGAAAATAAACCGGTGTCATCATAAACAGTACGATTCCGACTATCAATATGTAAAACAACGTTTTGTTGATTATTTTTTTTGTACTTCTGTTTTTAAATTTTTTGTATTGTACCTGATCCGACATCACTTTGCCTCCTTTGAAAATGCACCTGAAACTTTAAGGTAGAGAAAAGCTACTGCCGAAACTACAACGGCTACGATCACCGAATAAGCAAGGGCGATGTTGTATTTTCCTATAAGCTGGTCCTTATAAAATACGACCTGTTCAAGCAAAACCGGTATTCTTCTGAATCCGTACACCATAACAATAACAAGCCATACCTGAATTGCGGATATGATTCTGAGAATCAGAGCCGTCTGAATACTTTGCTTTAGCATGGGCATGGTTATTTTTCTCAAAACCGTCAGGCGTGTTCCGCCGAATATATATCCGGCTTCAATCGATTCTTTCGGAATACCCTGAAGACCTGCGAGAAGTATGGTCATCATGAATGGAATAACTTGCCAGGCATCTATCAGTATTATGAGCATAAGAGATTGAAACTCGGTTCCGGCAAGAAAAACGATTTTCCCTTCTCTTGAAATAATTCCAAGATGGTACAGAATGCTGTTAACCCACCCGTAAGTTGCAAATCCACTTGTCCACATGGCACCGACTGCAACGGCCGGAAGAGCCATCGGTATTAGAGCCAGAGAAAGAAAAATAGCGGATCCTTTGAATTTTTTATTTATTATCAATGCGAGACCGAGTGCAACTATGAATTCCAAAGTTACCGAAAACAGAACAAATATACCGGTGTTGATTATGGCTTTGAAGAAATATGGGTCGTTGAATATGTAGTTGTAATTATCGAAGCTGAACATCCCGCTTTGATCCTGAAAGCTCACCACTATTGCCTGAATTACGGGTCGGAGCCAGAATATCAGATAAAAAACGACCGTAGGAGCTATCAAAATATAAGGAATTGTTCTTTTACTGAATACTTTCGATGCGTTAATTTTCATCACCACCGTTCTTTAATCGTTTTAACAAGGATTTTCAAAATAAAGGGGGAAACGGATTCCCCCAAGTTTTTCAAAGGAAATTATTTAAATTTATTTTCTCTGAATGTCGATTTTGAGCTGCATCAATTCAAGATATGCAGGATCCAACTCACCATTTTCAAGTATCATATCTTTGAAAATATCATCGTACACAAGTTTGACTGCTCCCCAATCTTTCCATATCGGAGCGATGTAGGACAATACGCCTTCCTGCATTACTTTTATAGCTTTACCGATTACTTCATCCTGTGCATCTTCTTCGCTCAGAAGATTTATGGCTTCGTCGACAGGCGGTATGAATCCACCGGTACCTTTACTTGCTTTAAGCATTATGTCCGGTCTTGACATATATTCTATAAATTTAACTGCCAATTCTCTGTTTTTCGTACCCTTTACCACTGCAAATCCGCTTGTACCGGCAATCGAACCTATTCCGGCAGGTCCTTTCGGAGACGGTGCGATCACGAAATTCGTGGGATCATTTTTATAAACTTCTCCGACTCTTGCACAATGTGCTGTTGCCATCCATGCCTCGCCTATTTTCAACGGAGGTCTGACATCGTCGTATGTCATAACCGCTGGGGTATAGGCGTCGTTCATTTTGCTCATGAGATAGAATGCCGCCATAGCTCCCGGATTGTTGAGATTGGGCCATTCGGCACCGTAAGAAAGACACACTCCACCGTATTGGTAAATGAGAGATTTCATAGGCACACCGGTTACAGCATATTTTCCTTCTCCTTCGGATGCTGCCATGACATTCGCCCATTCAGCAACTTCTTCCCAGGTAAGATTCTGTACGTCTGCACCCTCAGGCAGATATTTCAAAGCTTTTTTGTTTGCTATGAACAGATACACATCGGCTCCTACGGGAACAAAGTATCTTTTGCCGTCAAATACTGTCATCACATCATAGCCTTTTGAGAAGTTTCTGTCTGTCCATTGCGCTGCTATGGCCGTAAGATCCTCAACATAATCGTTTTCTACCCATTCAGGCATATTCGCACAATATGCAACTATGACATCTGTGGTAATATTTCCGGTTTCTTTCTGTACTTTTGCCTGTTCGAGAATTTTTTGGTCGTCAAGAGTAGAGAATTTCACTTTACAGTTATTTGCTTCTTCAAATGGCTTTATAATCTCGTTGATGATGAAATCTTTTTCGGTAGGTGCCGACCATAGTCTGGATGTCACCACAAGTTCGTTACCGAAAAAAGCCGTTACCATTAGAGCCATAAGGATGAAAATAAGTAATTTCTTCACGCAAATCCCTCCTGTTAGATAGTTGTTTGACAACGTTGTCATTTTTGGATCAAATAAAAAGAAAAGTGATTTTTATTTTTAAGTCTACATATAATTTTGTAAAATTACAAACACGGATAATATCGAATAATCATAATTATTACCCGTCATACTCGATTAGTGTGATAATCCTTCGTTTTTTGCATATAGTTTTATTTTAAAAGAATTATGGTAATATTCTCATATGAATTGACAACGATGGACTATTCTAAAAAAACCGTTTTATGATATCATCGTATTCTGAACGGAGGTAAGAGAATTGAAAAAAGTGACTATTTCGGATATAGCAAAATTAACGGGCTATTCTATAAAAACGGTATCAAGGGTTATAAACAATTCTCCTGAAGTCAAGGAAGAAACCCGCAGAATCATAATGAACGCAATTCAACAGAATAATTTCAGTGTTAACATCATGGCGAAAGCTTTAAAAACCAAGCAAACGAGAACTATAATACTGTTTATAGACAGACATGGCGGCAGTTATTGGAATGCCTGGCACAGCTACATAATCAAAGAGATAATAGTAAAATTCAAAACCAGGGGATACAAGATAATAATTTCACCATCTTCAGGCGAGGGTGTAATAGACGACGAAACCGACGGATTCATACTCCTCAAAAGCGGTATTGCCGATGGAGCGATTCTTTTCGATAATTTGAGGAATGATATCAGAATCGAATATCTCAGAAACAGCAACATCCCCTTTGTAATTCTTGGAAAGGATTTGGATCATAATGATACTTCTTTCGTAGATCTGGACAATTATTCCGTCGGTTTTTCCGGAGCAGGATATTTAATTGACAAAGGTCACAAATCGCTTACACTGCTTCTTGGATTCAGAGATTTCAACGTGAATCAAGAGAGATCGAAGGGATTTATTGATTGCTGTGAAAAAAACAATGTTAAACAGAAAATATACTTCAACATAGACTCCGTAGAAAAAGCTTATCAGATTTCAAAAGACATACTCGCCAACAAAGACCATCCCGATGCCTTCTTTATCTCAGGCGACGAGAAAGCTCCCGGAATATACAAAGCGGTTTTCGAAGCCGGATTTTCGATTCCGTCCGACATAGCGGTTCTAGGGGTCGACAATCTCCCTTCGAGTAAATTTATGCATCCTTCGCTTAGTTCCATAGACCAGGATGTTTTAAAGTTCTCAAGTGAGGCGGTAAATCTTCTAATAGAGAAAATACAATCGGAGAACAAAACAAACAAAAGTATTATCATAAACCCCAAATTGATAGTAAGAGAATCCGCATGAATTTAAATCGGAAATCGAATTTATCCCCTGGAAAATGACGGATTGAATCCGGAATTTACGGGCATTGATTCTTATTCTTATGCTAAGTTTTCTTTCCAGTAATATGGCTTGCCGTTTTTACTTGAATTATCAAAAAACTTGTGGTATACTATGCTCGCATTTGCGGAGAGATGACCGAGTGGCCGAAGGTGCTTGCCTGCTAAGCAAGTGAGGGCGTAAGCTCTCCGAGGGTTCGAATCCCTCTCTCTCCGCCATTTTTGCGTGCCCGTAGCTCAATTGGATAGAGCGTCACACTGCGGCTGTGGAGGCTGGGCGTTCGAATCGCCCCGGGCACACCAGTAGCTGGGGCGGTATTACTTTATTTTGTTTTGGCAGAGGAAGAATGCTTTTTCAAAGGGGTATTCTTATGCGTACGGGCAGAATTGTGGTATTATCATTGCTCATATCTGTTTCTTTCCTGTTGACTACTTTCTTATACGTTAAAAATACTCAGAATAATTTCCACTATGAGATGTTTTTCGATAGCGAAGATATTTTTTCAGTTTCCGGAAATTTCATAAATTGTGCCGAGGATTCTCTTGATATCTGTGTTTATTCCATAAGCAGCGATTATATTCTTGAACTGTTGAAAGACGCTTTAAAAAGAGGGGTTTCTCTTAGAATTATAACCGACGACTCAAATCTGAAGTTCGTCGAGCAGCTTATGGTGTATGGTGCGAAAATTTATTCCGATGACGAAAACGGTCTGATGCATTGTAAATACATGATCAGTGACGGAAAGAATTTATGGGCCGGATCTGCCAATCTTACCGATACCGGATTGCACGCCAATAACAACGACATTTTAATAACAGATGACCCAAGAACCGTAAACGTTTTCAAGTCTCATTTTGACAACCTGACTTCGAATGATGACATCTTTGTTCACAATGGCGGTACGGGTATCGGGGAAGTTTATTTTACGCTGTTTGACGATGTTTTTTCGAATATAATACATCATCTGTCATTTGCAAAAAAGAGTGTCAAAATAGGCATATACGCATTCAGCGACTACAGAATCGCACACTATCTCAAAATATTGTCATCATACGGAGTGGAAATTAAAATCATAGCAGATAAGGAATGGAATTCTATCGGCTCATACAGTGTCGTAAGGGATCTTTCTGATTTCAGTTTTTCGGTTTTGGATAACAACAGCGAAGGTAAAATGCACGAGAAATTCATGATAATTGACGATAAAAAAGTCTTATTCGGTTCTTATAATTTCACATTATCCGCCAACGATAAAAATTACGAATTTGTAATAATAAGTGAAAAAGAAGAGATCGTTCGTGGTTTTATGAATCATTTCGAATCACTAATGGAGGATATAGAAAATGCCGAATGAATTTCATTCGGCATTTTCTATATCTGAATAAATAGTTATCAATTTGGTGGCTGCTTGTGTTGCTGTGATAGATCCGTTGAAAAGTGATTTTTCTATAAGCGGGATACTCGCTTTTATAACCGGATTGTTGAAAAAAGAATCTTTCAAATAGTCAATCAGCATCGAATAAACCCATTCCCTCTTCTGTTCCGATCTTCTTTTCTGGAAAATTCCGGATTCTTTTGTTTTTATTTCAAATTGATTTATAACTTCCCAGATTTCCGGTATACCGTCTCCCGAAACAGATGAGCATGTAAAAGCTTTCGTCTCCCATCCTTCCGTGGCATTTTGCAGATAATGAAGTATTCTGTTGTATTCTGCCTTTGTGGTTTTTGCCTTGAGAAGGTTATCACCATCCGCTTTGTTTATCAAAATGGCATCCGAAAGCTCCATTATACCTTTCTTCATCCCCTGCAACTCATCTCCCGCACCTGTTATGGTAAGCAGGAGGAAAAAATCAGACATAGAACGAACTACGGTTTCACTCTGACCGACACCTACGGTTTCTATCAGAACCACATCGTATCCTGCAGCCTCTGTCAACAGCATCGTTTCTCTGCTTTTTCTGGCAACACCTCCCAAAACTCCTCCGGATGGTGACGGACGAATGAAAGCCTCTTTTCTTCTTGAAAGCTCCTCCATCCGTGTTTTATCGCCAAGTATGCTGCCTTTCGTAAGTGAACTGCTCGGATCAACGGCGAGTACGGCAACCTTTTTCCCAATATCGCAAAGATAATTACCAAAACACTCTATAAATGTACTTTTACCTGCACCCGGCATACCTGTAATTCCTATTCTTAAAGAATTTCCGCTTTTATTGATAAGCTTTCCGAGGACTTCCTGCGCGATTTGGAAATGTTTCGAAGAATTACTCTCAATCAGCGTGATTGCCCTGGCAAGTACGGTTCTGTCCGAATCGAGCACCCCCTGTACGTATTCATCTACTGACAGTTCTTTTCTCCTGGGAATGACTCCGTAATTCGAACTTTCATCATCTGTTTTTTTACATCTATCAAAACCGTCATGGATGGAAGAAATACCATCCATGACTCTTGATGCGAATTCCTTACCGCCGTTTTCCGGTATCCATTCGGGACGGCGTATGTCTTTTTTTTCATTTTTATTCTTCAAAGCCCAGCCTCTTGTTCAATTCTTCGATTACTTTCCTCACGCATACCGGAATGACGGTTCCGGGACCGAATATCAGAGAAGCCCCATTTTCTTTCAGAAAAGCGTAATCCTGCGCCGGTATAACTCCTCCGGCAACGACCATTATATCTTCCCTGCCGAGTTTCTTCAATTCCTCCATCAATTGTGGAAGCAAAGTTTTATGACCGGCAGCCAGAGAGCTCATCCCTACCACATGTACGTCATTTTCAACAGCTTGCGCCGCAGTCTCCGCAGGGGTCTGGAACAAAGGACCTATATCCACATCGAATCCGAGATCGGCAAATGCCGTAGCGATCACTTTAGCACCGCGGTCATGCCCGTCTTGCCCCATCTTGGCTACCATTATCCTCGGTCTTCTTCCTTCATTCTCCTCAAATTTGTCAGCCATTTTTCTGACATTTTCTATTTCTTCTTTTTCGTTGTATTCGGAACTGTATACACCTGATATTGATCTTATAATAGCCTTATGCCTCCCCGACACTTTTTCGATTGCGTAAGATATTTCACCGAGACTGGCAAAAACCCTCGCAGCATCTATAGACAACTGAAGCAGATTCCCGTTTCCGGTTTCCGCCGCAGTCGTAATTGCCTGCAACGCCCTGCTTACTTTTTCTTCATCGCGGCATTCTCTGAGTTTTTTCAATCGTTCAATCTGGGACTCTCTTACCGCGCTGTTATCTACCTCAAGAATATCTATCGGATCTTCATGTTCAAGCCTGTATTTGTTCACGCCTATTATCACTTCAGTCCCAGAGTCGATATGTGCCTGTCTTCTCGCGGCAGCTTCTTCGATCCTCATTTTAGGCAATCCGGTTTCTATGGCTTTTGCCATTCCGCCTAATGACTCTATTTCCTGAATGTGTTCCCATGCTTTTTTTACAAGTTGATCGGTTAAATATTCAACATAGTAAGACCCGCCCCACGGATCGATGACTTTGCAAATGCCGGTTTCGTTTTGAAGGAATAATTGAGTATTTCTGGCTATTCTCGCCGAGAAATCCGTGGGAAGTGCAATTGCCTCGTCAAGTGCATTAGTATGAAGTGACTGAGTGTGTCCCAATGCTGCAGCCATCGCTTCCACACATGTCCTCGCTACGTTGTTGAACGGATCTTGTTCGGTAAGACTCCATCCCGAAGTCTGCGAATGCGTTCTGAGCGACATCGATTTTGGGTTTTTCGGTTCAAATTGCTTTATAATTTTAGCCCATAAAAGTCTTGCGGCTCTTAATTTGGCTATTTCCATGAAATAATTCATACCTATTCCCCAGAAAAAAGAAAGTCTTGGGGCGAAAGCGTCTATGTCTATTCCCGCTTTGATTCCTGTTCTGACATACTCCAATCCGTCAGCAAGCGTATAGCCAAGTTCTATATCGGCAGTGGCACCGGCTTCCTGCATATGGTAACCGGAAATGCTTATACTGTTGAATTTGGGCATGAATTTTGAAGTGTATTCAAAAATATCCGCGATTATTTTCATGGACATCGCCGGTGGATAGATATACGTATTTCTTACCATATATTCTTTAAGAATATCATTCTGTATAGTTCCCGCCAGTTGATCCTGTGACACTCCCTGTTCTTCGGCCGCCACTATATAGAATGCCATTACCGGTAACACAGCTCCGTTCATGGTCATGGACACCGACATTTTATCAAGCGGTATCTTGTCAAACAATATCCTCATATCCAATATCGAATCAACGGCAACACCCGCTTTGCCGACATCCCCGACTACTCTTTCATGATCGGAATCATATCCGCGATGTGTGGCGAGGTCAAAGGCTATCGACAGGCCTTTTTGACCTGCGGCGAGATTTCTTCTGTAGAAAGCGTTGCTCTCTTCGGCTGTGGAAAATCCGGCATACTGCCTCACTGTCCATGGTCTGGTCACATACATCGTCGCATATGGCCCCCTCAGGAAAGGAGGAATACCTGCCGTGAAAGATGTGTGCTTGAAATCTTTGATGTCTTCGTAGTCATAAAGCGGTTTAACTTCTATCTGTTCATTTGTTTTCCAAATATCAGATTCTTCGAAAACCGGCTTTGCACACTTACCGATTTCATAATTTTTTATCGAAAAGTTCCATTTCAGAAAAATCCGGTAATCTATTCATTTTCATTCACCTGCTCCAGCTAATTTCTTAAGGGTATGCAAACAATTCGACCCCATGAAGATATAATCGTCAATTCCGGATTTGTCATACACATCCTTCATATCATCGGCAGGTTTGCCTGCCAGAACAAGTTTTATATTTTTTGACCTGGATTTGATTTTGGATGCAAGTTCCGGTACTATTTCGGGGTATGTATCATCAGTAGAGCATATCACGCCTATTCCAGAACCGTTTGAAAACAACGCTTCAACTGCTTCGTCCACTGTGTCGAAACCTTTTGGATAGTCGACTTCAAATCCCGCAACTTCGAAAAACCCACGGCTGAAGTCTGCCCTTGGCTTATGCTGTTTTAACTGCCCCATATTTATCAGAAAAACTTTTTTATTAGGTGAATTTTCAACTTTGAATCTCAGATCTTCAAATTCGGCAGAAATTCTTAAAAAATTCATTTTTTGAACTTCAACATATTCTTCCGATTCTTCGGATTTCAACAAAGGATCTTTTATTACGGAATTTTTCATAATAACCACTTATTTTTTTCCTGTGCATTGGCAAACATATTAGTACCGGACTATTACTTTTTTTCTTTTTGCAACATCATCCTTACGTTTTTTTCTTATATTTTCGATATCACTTTGAATAAAACCATTTCTAAGTGAATCTTTTATACCTCCGTTTGATTCGATTTTCCTGAAGTAATTCCATGATTCCAATGCGATTTCTTCGGTAAGTTTTTCCACATACCAGGATCCTCCAGCAGGGTCTATGGGATGGAATAACTGGCACTCCTCTTTCAATATGCTGTGAAGATTCCTTGAAATCCTTCCGGAAAAAATCACCGGCAGCAGAATGCAATTCATCATAACTGCCTATGCAAAGGCTGTCAACGCCGCTCAATACTGCGGAAAAGGCTTCCGATGTGACTCTTAGCATGTTAACGTATTGATCGGGAATCGTTTTGTTTACTCTTGAAGTTACGGCATGTATGTACATCTTTCTATTTTCGTTTTTGCAGCCAAATGATTCAAGAACCCTATCCCATAAAATTCTTGCTGCACGGAATTTTGATATTTCCATGAAGAAATCCTGACCGATGGAAATGAAAAACATTATCTTTGAAGCGGCTTTTTCGGGAGTAAATCCCATATCCAACAAGTTTCTCATGTATTCTGTTCCGACCGATATCGCCAAAGCAATTTCCTGTACCGCTGATGCTCCGAGATTTCCGTAGCAGTCACCGCGCACCATTACAGATATGCAGTTTGGAAAATTTTCGTCTGCGTAATCGACAGTTTTTCTAAAACTGCCGAGAGTATAATCCATTTTTCCAGTTATTATTGATGTGGATACCGGATCCATTCCGATGAACATTTTTTGCTCTCTATTATCTTTTAAGCATTTCGAATCCACGAGTATTTTCAGAAAATCAGATGAACTTTCTCCGGTATAGGCAAACAACGGGTATTTCAAAGTATCCAATCCGTCAATTGCTTTTCTAAGATCTTCCGCATTTTCAATTTTCAAACCATTTTCATAATCGATCGAATTGTTTAAGGGGATGTTTACGATAGTCTGTCCGACAGTAAGATATTTTTTGGCGTTTATGTTGAAATCCTCAGGTTTAATTCCGGGAATTTTTTGATTGATTTCCCAGGATTTTCTTAAATAACCGTACTCCTGAGGATGCCTTGCAAATGGAGGAATTCCGGGAACCGCCTTTTTCAGTGTGTCATTTGAAAAATCTTTTGAAGAGTAAATCGGTTGAATTTCAATACCTTCATAGGTTTTCGAAATGAGTTTCTTTTCAAACGAGGCACCTTTCAACAACAATTCAGCCTCTTCTTTCCACTCTTCATAAGAAGATTCGGTAAATTCGGAAAAAAGCGTATCTTTTCCTTCGTTTAACATACTCATAATCGACTCCTTGTTTTTGAGTTTATGGATCTACAGGATATTATACACTTTTTTACTTTCTAATATGTCGGATGAGTGTCATGAAGCAGGCTAAATATCTCATATTTGCCATAAATATTACATCAGGGGGATTTTGAATTATGATATAATTTAATGTGAGAGATGTAAAAATATTTGAAGAATTATTGGAGGGATTTTTGATGGTAAGGGTAAGATTCGCCCCCAAGTCCGACAGGTTATCTTCATGTAGGCGGAGCAAGAACGGCTCTTTTTAACTATTTATTCGCAAAAAACATGAAGGGGAAATTCATTTTAAGAGTCGAAGATACTGATCAGGAAAGATCAACAAGACAATCGGAAGAGTCTCTGATCGAAACGATGAAATGGCTGGGTCTGAATTGGGATGAGGGTCCTGATTGTGGAGGCGATTTTGGGCCGTACAGGCAATCGGAGAGAATGGAAATATATAAAGATGTCGCTTACAGGCTCGTATCCGAAGGAAAGGCCTATGAGGCTTACATATACCCTGAAGAACTTGAAAATATTCGTGAAGACCTGCTTTCCAAAAAGGAATCACCGCATTACAATTTCGATATGATTTCCAGATTTGACACACCGGAAAGAAGGAAAGAATATACAGAAAAGGGTTTAAATCCTGTTATCTATTTTAAAATGCCAAAAAAAGATTATGTACTCAAAGATTTGATAAAGGGAGAAATAACTTTTAAAGAGGGGACTATAGGAGATTTTGTTATTCTCAGAAGCAACGGCATGCCTATATACAATTTCGCGGTTGCAGTTGATGATGCCATGATGAAAATAAGTCACGTCATAAGAGGTGACGACCATCTTTCGAATACTCTCAGACAGCTTGCGGTTTATGAGGCCATGGACTATGAATTGCCGGAATTTGCCCATGTTTCTATGATACTTGGTCCCGACGGATCCAGGTTGAGCAAAAGACATGGAGCAACAGCAGTTGAAAATTACCGGGATGCGGGATATCTTCCCGAAAGCATAATAAACTATCTTGCCCTTCTCAGCTGGTCTCATCCTGAAGGCAAAGAAATCATGACGATTGATGAAATGATAGAAAATTTCTCTCTGGAAAGGGTAAATTCCAGTGCGGCTATTTATGACGAAACAAAGCTGCGATGGATGAACGGTGCATATATACGGGAATTAGACGATGATACCCTTGCGAAATATTCCATACCCTGGATTGTAGCGGGAGGCTTTATGGATGAAGCCTCGGCCAATGCCAATTACAAATGGATACGTGAAGCGATGAAAGCAATAAAAAACAAGCTGCATTCATTTGATGAAATACCCGAAAAAATAACGGTTTTCTTCAAAGACCCAATTTTAAAAAAAGAATTTGTGGAAAACGTTAAAAAAGAAGATGTGGAAAGTATTTATATAGAATTACTCGGCGAGATACAGAATATGGATTCTTGGACTACCGATGATATCATGGCCATGTTTAAAAAAGTAACGAAAAACTCAAAGCAAAAATCCAAATCATTCTATCACACTTTGAGGGAAGTGCTTACGGGAAGCGACAGCGGACCGGAGTTGATGTATGTGGTACATTTGATCGGGAGAAATAAAATGCTCGACAGGATAGAAAGGTTGGTGGATGCGCTTTGATAAAAATTTCCGATACGCTCAGCAATCTGAAGAGAGAATTCATACCCATTGAGGAAAAAACAGTCAAAATGTATGTTTGTGGTCCCACAGTGTATAATTATGTTCACATAGGCAACGCACGTCCGGCAATCGTTTTCGATTCCTTCAGAAGATTTCTCGAATACAGCGGTTATAAAGTCACATACGTTCTCAATTTCACAGACATAGACGATAAAATAATAAACCGTATGAATGATGAATCCTGGGATTTTAAAATAATAACATCAACATTTATCAGGGAATATCTCAAGGATATGAGGGCACTTGGAGTCCGTGACGCCAATTTCTACCCAAAAACTTCGGATTATATACCTGAAACGGTTAACTTCATAGATAAACTGATACGTAAGGGAAATGCCTATGTGTCTGAAGGGGAAGTTTTTTTTGATGTTTCAAGTTTCAGGGAGTACGGAAAACTATCCAACAGGAAAGTGGAAGATATGCTGGCAGGCGCCAGGATAGAAATAGACGAGAAGAAAAGAAATCCTGCCGACTTCACTTTATGGAAACCCGCGAAAGATGGCGAGCCGTATTGGGACAGTCCCTGGGGAAAAGGCAGACCCGGATGGCATATCGAATGCTCGGTAATGTCTTCGGAAATACTCGGTGAGAATTTTGACATACATGCCGGAGGAAACGATTTGATTTTCCCGCATCACGAGAACGAAATAGCCCAAAGTGAGGCCTGCAGTGGAAAATGCTTCGCCAATTACTGGATGCACAACGGTATGCTTCAAATGGGTGGCAGAAAAATGGCGAAATCTGTCGGAAATATCATTTCAGTGAGGGAAGCCGTTAATAAATACGGTAAAGATGCGATAAGACTTTTCATGTTCTCGACACATTTCAGAAGTCCCATAGACTATTCCGAAGAAAGATTTTCCGAATGGGCAAAAGGTGCACAGAAAATCAGTTCTTTCCTCTCATCGATTGAAGAAAAATATTCGGGTGAAATTCCGGTAGTTAAGAGTTCTTCAGAATGGATGAAGCAAATAAGAAAGAGATTCGTAGAATACCTGGAAGATGATTTCAACACGTCGAAAGTGGTTGCGATGCTCTTTGAAATTGTCAAAGAATTAACAACTTCCGCAGAATCCCCGGAAAAGGAAGTGGAAGCTTATTATCTAATCAGGGAAGAATTTTCCGATGTTCTCGGTTTGTTCAACGGCGATTGCGGAAGCAAACATGATGAATATGACTCAAATATTGAAGAAGGCTTGATGAGAACGCTGATTGATGTCAGAAAATCTTTAAGGGAAAAGAAAATTTTCGATGTTTCAGATAAAATAAGGGATGATTTGAATTCTTTAGGAATTGTACTCAAAGACGGCCCTGAGGGAACCAGTTGGGAAAAGATTTAAGGAGGTGTTTTCATGAAAAGAACCGGTGAAAAAATGTATTCTTACGTTCATTATGAAAAAGAATTTGCCCCAGAATTCAGGACAACTCTGAAATCCATGAAAGATACCAACGACATCGCCAATGTTTTTATCGAAACAATTTTCAAACTGTTCAAAAAAATCAAACCGGAATTACCTGAGTTCATGGTTGAAGAAATTGTATTCCTGCCTGAGGGTGAAAAGAGAAAATGGATTCTTGAAGAAAAACTTTCGATGAAACTGACAGAAGAGCTCGAACACTCGGATTTAGAATCGATCGTCGACCGTTTTTCTCTTGAGGCTTACAAATGGTATGAACATGTCATGAAATCAGATGAATCAAGAGTGTTTTTTAAAGAAAAACCAGGTGATATCATACATGGAAGATAGGCGTCTTAAGAATGGTGAGCTACTTTTTATTCAAGGCGAACCGGATGAAAATCTTTACAGGTTGAAAGACGGAAGCATAATACTTTATTTTTCATTCAACGAGTTGAAATTACTTGACTTTATAAAAGAAAACGAATTTTTCGGTTTCTCCCATTTTAACAACAACATATCGGCTTATTGCGCCGAGTCTTACGGGGAATCCGTTGTAGAGGTTTTCAGTCCTGCCGATAGCGAGTTCTGGCTGAAAAACTCCTATGAATTGCTTTTCAACACGAGTTTGGAAAGGCTCAGGAAGAGAATTTATGATCCTGGGATAAGCAGTGAATTCGATATCATACCTTTTTTTAAAAATGTCAAAGTAATAGATGAAGCCTTTTTCAGCAGATTTTTCGCATATCAGCTGGTGAGAAAGGCGATTAATTATCTCGAAGATCAGGAAGCAGTAAAAAAAACAGACAGAGGAAAATACGTTTTTAAAGAAGCATTTTAAATTTTAGGAGGGATGGTCAAGTGTCAATTTTAAAACCTTTTAAAGCCTTTAGACCCGTAAAGGAATTGGTATCGAAAGTTGCATCGAAACCGTACGATGTTCTGAATTCTGAAGAAGCGAGAGAGGAAGTCAAAGGCAACGAATATTCTTTTCTCCATGTCGTTAAACCGGAAATCGATCTGGAATTATCCGTGGATCATTACGATCCTGCCGTTTATAAGAAAGGAAGAGAAAATCTCGACAAGTTCATCGATATGGGCATACTGAAGCAGGATGAAGCGGAATGCTTCTATATTTATCGCCAGGAATGGAAAGGTCATACTCAGACCGGAATAGTCGCATGTTTTTCCGTGGATGAATACCAGAAATCGAAAATAAAAAAACATGAATTCACTCGTAAAGTTAAAGAAGACGACAGAGTAAACAACATTTTAGCAGCAGATGCGAACACCGGTCCCGTGTTTCTGGCATTTGAAGCAGAAGAAAAACTCAATTCTCTGCTGAACGGATTTTGCACCGAAGAACCCGAATATGATTTTATAGACGAACTAAACGTGAGACATATGGTTTATCCGGTAAGAAATGTTTCGGATGTTTCCGAAATCGTGAAAGCTTTCGAACATGTGGAAAGCTTATACATAGCAGACGGGCATCACCGTGCCGCTTCGGCTTCAAGGGTTAAAGATATCAAAGCTTCCGAAAATCCGAACCATACCGGAAATGAGGAATACAATTATTTTATGGCGGTGCTTTTCCCCCATAACAACCTTAAAATAATGGATTATAACAGAGTAGTTGCTGATCTCAACGGTATGAGCGAAGAAGTTTTCTTTGAAATGATAGCTGAAAATTTCGATGTGCGGGAAGCTACTGAAAAGCCTTTTGCACCAAAGTCAGGACATGAATTCGGAATGTATATTAACGGGAAATGGTATGCCCTTAAAGCTAAAAACGAATCTTTCGATGAAAATGACCCCGTAAAATCACTGGATGTATCAATATTACAGGAAAACCTTTTAATGCCCGTTCTGGGTATAAAAGATCCGAGAACGGATTCGAGAATAGATTTTATAGGTGGAATACGCGGCCTGGGAGAATTGGAGAAGCTCGTTGATTCGGGCAAATGGAAACTGGCTTTTTCAATGTATCCGACATCAATGGACGAACTTCTTAAAGTCGCAAATTCAGGAAATGTCATGCCGCCTAAATCAACATGGTTCGAACCAAAGCTTAGAAGTGGGTTATTCGTACACAAGTTGTCCTGAGTGCACAAAACTATTGCCGGCAGTGAACTGCCGGCTTTTTAATATTTAATCTCAAAGAGAGTTGGTATTTATGCTTAAAAATTATTTTGCTTTCGATATCGGCAGCCACAGCTTAAAACTCACGGATTCGAACGGAGTTCTGTATGAAGAACCGAGCATGATAGTGGTTAACGTATTTAACGAAATTGTCGCATATGGCTCACAGGCATTGGAAATGCGTGGTAAAATACCGCCTTCCTTCAAAGTTTTCAATCCCATTACCGATGGTATGATAAGCGATTATGAAGGTGCCGTTCTTCTCATAAGAAGTTTTCTTAAAAACACATCTGTGAAAAAAACACTTTTTAAACCCGGAGTAATCGTCAATGTACCGATTGATTCAACACCCGTAGAAAGGGAGAGTGTTTATGAGACACTCAAAGAATGCGGTTTTTCCAAAATAGGCATGGTTCTCACTCCTGTTTCTTCTGCAATCGGTTCCGGTATCGATATTTCCGAATCGAAGGGAAATATGGTGGTGAATATAGGTGCCGAACACACTGAAATTGCCATAATATCTCTGTCGACAATAGTTACGAAAGAGACGATATCTGTAGCCGGAAATTCTGCCAATAACGCTCTTTCTATGTATTTCAGAGAGAAATATGAAGTTTTGATAGGCAAAAATTCTATCGAACAGATAAAACTTGAACTGATAAATATAAGTGATGAATTTACCCGTAAAGAATCTATGATAATTGGAATCGATTTAAAAACCGGATTGCCAAAAAAAGTCAAAATAAATTCTAACGAGATAAAAAATGTTGTTTACCCTTATTTCGAGGAAATTTTCACGTCAATAAGGCATAATATTGAAGGAATGCCCCCTGAACTTATAAAAGATATAATGGAAAGGGGAATAATATTCTGTGGAGGAGTATCAAAGACTCCCGGACTGACAACAGAATTTTTCAAAAAAACTTCAATCAGAGCAGTAATACCCGAGGAAGCCGAATACTGCTGCCTAAAAGGAAATCTGGAGGTAATTAAAAATCCGGGTTACGGCAAACTTATTTTCTCGGAGAATTAAAATGAAAAAACTTGGATTTACTTTTTTTTTATTGCTTCTCTTTTTAGCTATGGTACTTTCATGGCTTTTTGTTATTTTTCCTGAAAAGCAAATGCAGATAAACGAATTTTTTGAAGAATATTCCTCTTTCTTCAGGGAAATGCGTATTTTCATAAATGAAGTGACTAACAATTCCCTGGGAAACGATTCAGAAAGCGTTAATATTCCAGTTTCTGAAGAAATGCAGCTTTTTTACGAAGTGTATAAAAAAGAATACGAAGAAATCATGAATTTCAATTACAACTTTCCCAAAGATGACATAAAAAAAGACTACCCCATAGCTATAATACTCAGAAATATGGGTATAGGGAAGCATGAAATGATTCTCATAAAATCGAATGAATATATCGATGTAAATTCATTCCTGGTAAGCCCTCAAAATTCCATGATCGTAGGCAAAGTAATCAATGCCACGGGAAAAACAGCCACAGTGATTCCATTTTGGAATGAGAACTTTTCCTGCCAGATTAAAATCGAATCCTCGGACGGCAGAGTCGAGGATCTCGCACTTCTCGAAAAAAGAGAAGCGGTGAGCTTCAACCCTTCTATTCTATTTAAAAAGAACGATATGGTTTACGTTTCCGAATACGAGAGTGGTGCATATTCACTGAAACGATATGGTTGGGATAGACTCGGAAAAATATTGTCACTTAAAGATAGGGATATTCTGGAACATTATACTATAGATTTCATAAGTACAAGAAAAGAAATTATGGATAACAGATACTTCCTGCTCGTGAAATAAATTTCTTTTTTGATTTCAATAAAAAAGATGTTTTGAATTAAGGTAAAATTAAATCAGAAGTATTGAAATAAAAAAATTATGAAACCGTTTAGATGTTATAATTCTGAAATTTACTAATTTTATGGAGGTAATTATGAAATTCAGGGAAGGCTTAACTTTTGATGATGTGCTTTTAGTGCCCAAGTATTCTGAAATGACACCGAAAGATGCGATACTGAAGACATCTTTTTCAAAAAATGTCGATTTGAATATCCCCATAGTAAGTGCTGCAATGGATACGGTCACAGAGCACGATTTGGCGAAATCACTGTCAAGAATGGGTGGTATCGGAGTAATACACAAGAACATGAGTATAAAAGAACAGGCTGAACAGGTAGATTTGGTAAAGAGAACCGAAAATGGAATAATTTCGGATCCGGTTCTCATATCACCGGACAAGACTATTTCAGAGGCCGATGCAATAATGGCCGAATATAAAATAGGCGGACTGCCCGTTGTCGACGAAAACAAAGTTCTTATCGGACTTATAACAAACAGAGATATCAGATTCGAAGAGAATCCCGACAAATTGGTTTCATGCCTTATGACAAAAATGGAAAAGCTCGTTTATGCAAAAGATGGCATATCTTTACTCGAAGCGAAAAAAATACTTCACAAAAACAAAGTCGAAAAACTTCCAATTATTGATGATTCCGGTGTGATAATAGGACTAATCACTATAAAGGATATCAACAGCGTGGTAGAATATCCCAATGCATCGAGAGATTCGAAGGGAAGACTCAGAGTGGCAGCTGCCGTAGGAACGGGACCCGATACGGTTGAAAGAGCGGAAGCACTCATTAATTCAGGTGTCGATGCCATCATAGTGGATACGGCACACGGACATTCCGTAAACGTAATAAACATGGTAAGAAAAATAAAAAACACTTGGAAACATGTAGATGTAGTAGGCGGAAACGTAGCCACTCCGGAAGCGGTCAAAGCACTCATAGACGCGGGTGCCGATGCTGTCAAAGTCGGAATCGGCCCCGGTTCGATATGTACGACAAGAATAGTCGCAGGCATAGGAGTTCCACAGCTTACGGCGATATTTGAATGTGCAAAAGTGGGGCGTGAGTACGGAGTACCCATTATTGCAGATGGAGGAATAAGATTTTCAGGAGACATGGTTAAAGCTCTTGCAGCAGGAGCTTCAACCGTTATGCTTGGATCAATTCTCGCAGGAACAGATGAAGCTCCTGGAGAAGCTATTATCTACGAAGGCAGGAAATACAAGAGTTATAGGGGAATGGGAAGCATTGCCGCTATGGTAAGGGGAAGCAGCGACAGATACTTCCAGTCTGGAGAAGATAAGGAAAAACTCGTTCCCGAAGGTGTGGAGGGAATGATTCCTTACAAAGGCAGTGTGAGAGACATAGTGTTTCAGATGTGTGGAGGCATAAAATCCGGAATGGGCTACTGCGGATCTATCGATCTCGATACGCTTTACAGAAATGCAGAATTTATTAAAATAACTTCGGCCGGAAAAACGGAAAGCCATCCGCATGACATAAAGATTACCAAAGAGTCACCGAATTACAGATTTCCGGGATAAGTGCCTCGTATGAATATAATTTCCGACTACCATATACATACAAATCATTCCTGGGACTGCAAGACCCCCATGGAGAATATTAAAAAAGTTGCTGCCGAGAAGAATATCGGCAGCGTTGCCATAACCGATCATCATGAAATACATGAAATAGAGTTTTTCAAACCTTTTAAAATAAAGAATTTTGAATCTTACATTGAAGAATGCCGCAAATATGATTTCATAGCAGGAATAGAACTTGGATGGGATTGTACTTCCGAAATCGACATAGATCTCGACAGATTCGATTTTGTAATTCTCTCGGTTCACGGATTCGAAGATGAAACCGGCAAGCTGAATTGGAAAAAATACTTCGATGACATATTGTTTGCGGTGAACCACGTCAAGCGTTTCGATGTACTCGGGCACCTTGATTTTCCGAGAAGGTATGTTGAAGGTTTTCCTGAAGTATCTAAAGAATATTTTCCCGTTATTGAAGAGATTTTTAAATCGCTGATAAAAAATGACAGGGGAATTGAAGTGAACACATCAGGAATGAGAAAGTATGGTGACCCGAATCCGGGTTGGGAAATTGTCAAACTTTACAATTCACTCGGAGGCAAAGTTATAACCCTGGGATCCGACGCACATTATGATTTTGAAGTTGGCGAGAGGATTTCCGACGCGACAGAAATCTTATTCGACCTTGGATTCGATAAAATATCCGTATTTGAAAACGGAGAAATGATTCAAAAAAATATAAAAACGCGGTGATGTTTTTGAAATACGAATACGGATTTATCGGTTATGGTGTGAGCAATAAAGCTGCTGTCAGTTTTCTCGTCTCTGAAGGTATCAAAAATCTGTTTGTTTCATCCGATTCTCGCTTAAGCGAAGAAGACAGATTGTTTTTCCATAATAATGAAATTGAATATGAAGAAAAAGGCAATTCCGAAAAAATCCTGAATTGCAGACAAATATTGGTTTCTCCCGGAGTTAACCCCTCCAACCCTATCATTACGAAGGCTTATGACATTGGCATACCTGTAATGACAGATATAGACCTTGCCGATAGGTATATAGGCAAAAATGTAAAAAAAATAGGAGTTACCGGTACGAATGGTAAAACTACAACAGTTGAACTGACTACCGCCGTACTTTCTTCCGGTTTTCGTACGATGTCAGCGGGAAATATCGGAATTTCCCCTGCGGAATTAATAAACGATAAAAACATACAATTTTTAGTTTATGAATTGAGCAGTTATCAACTGCACTATTTAAAAAACATAAGATTCGATTTCGGTGCTTTATTGAACGTCACTGAAGATCATCTTGCATGGCACGGGAATATGAAGAATTATTTCGATGACAAGATGAGACTCAGCACCATATCAGATAATTTCGCATATAATGCCGATTCGGTTTGTTTAGAGAAAGATTTTGATTTTCTGAAAATAGGAAAAAACAAAATGGAAAAATGTGCATGCCATATCGATCTTGGAAATAAAGAATATATGATTAATCTGAGAGGAGACTTAAAAAGAATCGATTACAGCGGATTAAAACTTCTGGGGGAACATAATATTTACAATGCGGCTTTTGCTTCACTGATAGGTGTCTATTACGGTATAACCGAAGGAGCTATAGAAAAATCACTAGAAGAATTTCTTCCCGAAGAACACAGAATGGAGATTTTTGAGAACTATAAAGACGTCGAATTCGTAAATGATTCCAAATCAACCAATGCTGATTCACTTGTGAATGCCATTAAAACTTTTCACAAAAAGCATAATAACCTGATACTCCTTTGTGGAGGCAGAGGTAAGGGTGAAGACTACACAATTCTATCACAGGAAATTATAGGCAAAGTGAAAAAGACATACATTTGCGGTGAAAATTCACGGGAATTACGCACTTTACTTGAAGGAAAATGTGATTTCGAGAATTTTGAAAATTGGAATTCTCTGATAGATTCGGTTTTTGATAATCTCGAAAAAAACACCACCGTTTTGTTCAGCCCCGGAGGATCGAGCTTCGACTTTTTCGAAAACTATAAGCAAAGAGGCGAATATTTTAAAAAATATGTGAATTCTAAGCTCAAATCATTGAATCTTTGATTTGTATCGAATTATCATTGCATAAACATATTGACCCAGAGTTTCTGCCTGCATTTCGAACGTGGTATCCGAGAACTCCCAAATATCCGAAAAGGATACCGCGTAGCTCTCTTCGTTTTCCGTTCCTTTTCTTTCAATATGCGGATTTCCGTATGAATTTACCATCCGTTTCTTTACTTTATCGTACAGGGAGATTAAACTTTCCTTATTTGAGAGTCCGAAAACATAGCGTACCTCTTTCAGATTTTCACCGTCAAACAAAAAATAAAGAAGGCAATCATGACTAAGAACCTTGGATATATATTTCAATCTTTCTTCCTTCTGTTCCACAAGCTGATCGGTAATTCTGTAGATAATTTGAATTTTGGACATTTTCCAGTTTATATTGTGGAAACCGAAATCACCTATTTCTCCAAGTTGTTCATACAGATTTATATCTTCATCAATTTGAATTTCCGAAATATTCTCCGGAATGGTAAGATTTTCGAATATGAAATGGAAAGCGGAATTTTCATCTGAAATAGACTTACCGCAAACACCGTTAATTATAAGTGCCGCATTCCATAGTACGTATATTTCTTTACCTTCGAAAAAACTCGACTTCCACAGATATACGTATTTATTTTCCTCTGAGCTGAATTCAGAATCGTATGAAATAAACAATTTTGAATAGCCCAGCTTTTCTTCGTTGAAGGATTTAAAGCTCTCATAATCCTTTACTTCTACTCCTATGAGAAAAACTTTGAATGAATTATCGGATAACAGGGTTAAGCTGCCATCCGAATTGACATTTTTAAAAAAAACCTCTTCCATATAAAAAGGCTCAAGCAGTGTCAAATCGGAATTATAGTAAAAATCTTCTATTTTTGTTATCGTATTTGAAAAAGTGACAATGCTGATGAGCATTATTATAACGATGAAAAATTTTTTCAAAAAAAACACCTCTAAATTTAAAAGATCTACAATCAGTATATTATAACAGAAAGAATTTGTTCGTGCTTTTTATTAAAGCCAAATATAATTATGATATCAGTGAATTGTTCCGTGAATTACTCCGTAAATTCAGCTGATTCCGATTGTGCCTTAAGTAAATATATTTATTAAGAAAAATTAATTATTATTAAGCTTATCTTTATGAATAATTCCAGGTAAACGTATAGAATAGCTCTGTATACGAAAGGGAGGTTATCATGGAAAAAAGGCTTTTTATTTTTGATATGGGCGGGGTAATGTGCGGAAACACGAACGTTACCGGAGACATAAGCGAATTACTCGGAGTAAGTAAAAAAGATTTCATAAGATACTGCACCGGTGAAAATCTTAAGAAGATACAAACAGGTGAAATGAGTACGGAAGAATTCTGGCATGAATTTTCAAAAAACTCGAAAATCGAAATTGGCGAAGAATTCTGGGGAAAGTTTTTCAAACCTGTCAGAAAACCGGAAATGTACGATTTGATAGAAATTCTTAAGAAAAAATATCGTGTCGTACTCGGCACTAACACTATAGAACCGCATTATCTTGTCCATAAACGAAATGGAGATTATGATATTTTTGAAAAGATCTATCCTTCACACTTGATGGGCATTGCAAAACCTGATCCGGAATTTCTTGAGCATATAATTGTTGAAGAAGGATACCGCATAAAGGATACCGTATTCATAGACGATACGTCCGAAAACATAGAATCAGCTTTAAAAAGCGGAATAGAAGCTTACAATTTCGAAAACCGCGATAAATTGGTTGAAGACTTGAAAAATTATCTTTAAGAGCTGTTTTCCTACAATAAAAAACGCCGCATTTTATCGGCGTTTTTTTGTTGTGTTTTTCCCGGAAGTTCTTATTTTACTGCCCCAACAGTAACTCCTCTCAGGAAATACTTCTGGAAACTTAAAAATACTATTATCATCGGTATAGCTGCAAATGTCGCACCCGCCATGAGGTACGCATATTGCATCGGAACTTCTTCCTGTATCAGAGCCAATCCCGCTTGCAAAGTCTTCATTGAGGAAGATTGCGTAACTATTAACGGCCATAGGAACGAATTCCATTCACCAACGAAGGTGAATATCCCCAAAACCGCCAGAGCCGGTTTCGACATGGGCAATATTATCCTGTAAAAAGTAAGAAATTCTCCCGCACCGTCTATTTTTGCGGCATCGATAACTTCATTAGGCAATGACACCATAAACTGCCTCATTAGAAAAACACCGAAAGGTGCCGCGATACTCGGAAGTATGAGCCCTCCGTAAGTGTTTATCATTCCGAAATTCGCAACCATTATGTATAGAGGAACAAGAGTGACTTGCTTGGGTATCATCATAGAACTTATATATACCCAGAAAAACACCTTGCTGCCGGGGAATCTCTTTTTTGCTATGGAATATCCCGCCATGGCACACAGAAATATCTGGGAAATCGTAACCGTACCGGCAACTATCAAACTGTTCAGCGTCCACCTGAAAATTTCCTTTCTCTCAAATAATTCGGCAAAATTATCGAGAGTGGGATTCTTCGGAAACAATTCCGGTGGAAATTTCATGGTCAATGTCGGTTGCTTGAACGCGGTCACTATCATCCAGTAAAGGGGCAGAAAAGCCATCAGGGCAAGCACACTCAGTATTATGAGTGAAATTGTCTTATTTACGCTTCTTTTGATTTTAATAGAATTCATAATTCTCCCCCTACCTAATATTCCACATTGGAACCGAGCCATTTGAACTGAACTATGGCCATTCCTACCAGAATTACGAACATAACCATAGACATAGATGAAGCCAATCCCAAATCATAGTTCTTAAACGCCGTTTCATAAACCAGATATGCCACAGTCAGTGTTGAAAACTCCGGTCCGCCTTGCGTCATTATATATATATTCGAGAAAGTTTGGAAATTCGCGATCGTACCCATAACCATTGAATAAAGAATGGTAGGTTTGAGCAAAGGCAACGTGATTTTTGTAAATATTTTCCATGAACCGGCGCCTTCGAGTTTTGCAGCTTCAAAATAATATTCGGGTATGGAGGACATAGCCGCCGAAAGTAAGACTATTGTGGAGCCACCGCCCATTATAACCTGCATTATGATTAAAGATGGCATGGCACTCGAAGCATTGCCCAACCATGAAACCGGATCCAAACCAATTGATTTCACGAAATAGTTGAGAAGTCCGAAATTAGGGTTGAAAACCCAAAGCCAGATCATGGATATTATTACCGTGGAACTGACATGCGGAAGATAGAACATGCCTTTGTAAAAAGTCCTTATTCCCTTTCTGAAAGGATAAATAAGAACAGTTACCAGCAACGCTTTTCCAAGCCAGAGAGGCACCACACCGAATGTGTAGAGGAATGTATTTCCGAGAGCCTTCCAGAAAAGATTGTCGTTGAAAATCGTGACGTAATTATCGAAACCTATGAATTCCTGCGAAAAAACGTTGTAATCAAATAGGCTCAGATACATTCCCCATCCCACCGGAACGAGAAAAAAAAGAAGGAAAAGAGAAAAGTGAGGGAGTATGAATATGTATCCCCACCTGTTTTTCCATATTTTTTGTAAAAGTGTCAATTTCTTCACCCCGAAAAAACCGGCGGAAAAACCGCCGGTATAAAGTTAGTGTAATTATTTTTTAATTTTCTGAAGTATTTTGTTTCCTTCTTTTACAAATTCTGTAAGGGCTTCTTCAGGAGTCTTGGTGCCCGAGAAAACTCCTTCAAATCCGGCAATCAGGAATTTTTTCATCTGACTGAAAGGGAATTCCTGGGAACCGAAAAAGTCCAGTCCGTACTGATCCATGGTGTATGCATATGTATTTACCTGTTCTTTCATATAATCGTCATCTTTGTAAAGCATCTTGTTTACGGATTCTCTCGCCGTCAGGTAGCTGAGGGATTCGAGAAGAGCCATATTTTCTTTGTTGGTGAGGAACTTGGCGAATTCCATAACCACATCTCTCTTTTTCGAATCGTTCTGTTTGAATACGATAAATCCGCTTGATGAGGCGTAAGCCACCGGATCCTTGCCTTCAACATGTGGGAACGGAGCTATGACGGGATAGAACATTTCGGAAAATTCATACTGTTTTGCCTGATAATATCTCGTGACTCTTCCTATTTCATAAGGACCGCCAAACCCTATACTCGTTCTGTGTGAATGGAAATTGCTTATTATATCGTATATTCCCATAGCTTCCACGCCAGCAGGCATAACTTTGTATTTGTTAACGAGATCGAGCACGAACTGAAGCCCTGCAACAGCTTCGGGGGAATCGAAAGTCACTTCGGTCTCTTCTTCATTTGTCATTCTGCCGCCAAATGCGTTGATGAAGTTCAATAGATTATGCTCATCTTTTGCGCCTAAACTCAATGCATAATGATCAATTTCGCCATCTCCATCGGAATCCCATGTGAGTTTTTTACATATTTCGACGAACTCTTCCATGGTCCAACCTTCTCTAACGATTTTTTTCCAGTTTACACCCGCTTTTTCAAAATCGGGCGTATAAAGCAGCATAGTAGTTCCCATGCCGTTAGTTCCGAAAGACCACGGGAATATGTAGTGTTTCCCATCGATTTCTCCTTCTGCCATCGCTTTAGGATAGAAATCTTTCCAGTCATCTTCCGTGAGATAATTGTCGATAGGTTCCAAAAGACCTGCTTTTGCCCATCTGCTATCCCATACCGGTCCCTTGAAAAGATCCGGCTGAGTTCTGGTGGCGATTGCCGCCGCCATCTTCTGTGAGTATTCCTGATTTCCTACAACGACGTAGTTCACTTCGACGTCAGGATGCAGCCTCATGAATTCTTCGGATGCCCATTTGGGGAAATCTTCACTGCCTACGGATTTGTCTGCGGGGAAACCCGGAGGTGTGATTCTCCAAGGGTTAATCCACCAGGTAATGGTAGTTTTAGAAAATCCAGTCGCTGAAAAAACTAAAATCAAAACGAAAAGTAAAAGAGAAAACTTACCGAGTTTCTTCATTCGTATTCCCACCTTTCTTTGAAATGTATTTTTATTATACCATTTTAATCATATGTGATAACATATAAATCATAATATATCTTTACAATTCTTAATAAATATATATAATATACATTATGAATACTTTAAGCGCTTGAAAAAAGAATTTGGTAAGGCGTAAAACCGAATATCCGAAATTAAAAACGGAGAATACTACGGCAAATACACAATATGGATTAATATTTCTTAATAAAAGCACCATAAAAAATAAAACAAAAAAACAATCCTTTTTATTATATATCCCGGATTTTATATAAAATATTTTTATGAAAATCCGATTATTCAGGGCTCGTTGAATAACTTTGCGATTGTTATAAATAAAGGTATACAGAGAATATTTTCTTTTAAAAGTGCAAGGTTTTTGTGGAATCCTTAGAAAAACCTTGCACTTAAATTCATTTATTGGCCAAGGTCAAGGAAATAAAGTAATTGAAATCAAAAAAAGATTAATTTCTCAAACCTTTTTAAATAAAGGATTTTAAAACCGGGATTCTTTGTATCGAGAGGGTAAAATACAACCCTCGATACGAAGAATGACAAAATTTGAGTTTTTCAGCAGCATCTATTTAACGCAAACAACAAACAAACTGATAAATGGAGTACACCCCTGAATAACGGATAAATGTAATAAATCCAAATTCGGGAAAGTTTATTTTCGCTAAAAAGAATTTTCTTAAATCAAACGAATTCTATTTTTTCGGAACCTATTTTTCCAATCTTCAATACGCTCAAAACAGGTATTTTAAATTCTGTCTCAAGAATTTCTCTACCGTTTTCAAATACTTTTTCTATGACCGCTGAAACACCGCATAATACAGCACCTGAAACTAAAACAATTTCCGCGAGAGCCTTCAAAGTCTTTCCGCTTGCGAGAAAGTCGTCGACGATGAGTATTTTATCGGAATTTGATATCATCTCTCTGGAAACGTGTATCTCTATTATACCCCCCTTTGTATGGGAAGGAGCTGTTTTGCAGAATGTTTCTTTCATCGTTATCGGTTTTTTCTTCCTGGCAAAAACCATCGGTATGTTGAGATAATTAGCCGTGGCGTATGCCGGGACTATTCCGGAACTTTCCGCGGTTAATATTTTTGTTATTCCCTCATTCTCAAAATACTTGCCTATGAATGAACCGATTTCGTTCATCAATTGAGGCTTTACCTGGTGATTTATGAATTTGTCTACTTTCAGGATACCGTTTCCAAGATATGCCCCCTCGTTCAAAACCATTCTTTTCATCTCTTCAGTGAGCCGATTGCCGATAGAATACATTTCTTCCTTCATCCGAACCTCCATTTTGAGCGAACTTTTCGAAATTTTACCACTTTTCGACTATAAAAATACACTTATTACAATGTATTTGTTGATAAATAATGTATAATATGGTCGAATTTTGGAGGTGCGGATTATGATTACGTTTAACAATGTAAACAAGACATTTAAGACTAAAAAGAAAACCGTAGAGGCGGTAAAGGATTTGAGTTTTTCCGTCAATCCAGGGGAAATTTTCGGTTTGCTCGGTCCCAACGGAGCAGGGAAAACCACTTCCCTGAGAATGCTTTCAACCCTTTTAAAACCCTCATCCGGAAGCATAGATGTTTATGGATACGATACCGTAAATTCTTCGAAAGAAGTGCGGGAAAGAATCGGTTTTCTGTCTTCCGACATGAATCTGACCGGAAACCTTTCACCGAGGGAATACCTGAAGTTTTTCGGAAATCTCAACCATATTGATGAAGAAAAACTCGACCGCAGAATAGAAGAGCTGAAGGGATATTTTGAGATGGATAAGTTCATCGACAGAAAAGTGGGTACATTCTCTACGGGAATGAAACAGAAAACTCTGATATCGATAGCTTTGATTCATGATCCCGAGGTAATAGTATTCGATGAACCCACGAATGGACTCGATATCATGACGGCAAGACAAGTTCTCGATTTTCTGAAAGATTTGCGGAAAAAAGGAAAAACGATAATTCTGTCAACCCATATAATGAGCGTAGCCCAGAAAATGTGCGACAGAATAGCAATTGTTCATGAAGGAAGGCTGAAAGAAATCGGTACTCTCAAGTATTTACTTGAAAAAACCGGAACAGATGAGTTGGAAGATGCCTTCTTTAATATCGTGGAGGTAAAATGATGAAAGATATACTGACAATTTTCAGAAAAGAAGTAAACCATCTTTTCAAAGACAGAAGAACAGTTTTCAACATACTCGTGATGCCCATGATAATTTTTATAATGATTTTCGGTCTCATGGGTATGTTCATGAATTCCAAGGAAGAGGAATTGCAGAAGACTCTTTATAGAATATACACCAACAACTCCGGGATTTTGGGCCAGATACTCACCGATTCCTCTTACGATACGTATCTGTTTGAAGAAAAAGATTACGACATTGAAAAATCATTGACTGATAAAAATATACATGCGGCAGTTATTTTTGATGGTAATTTGAATTCATTCGATGACTATTTAACTTCCAACAGTCCTTCCATAAAGTTATACAGCTATTCAGGCTCAATGGCTTCCGAAAGAATAGCCAGTTCGATAAGCTATCTTATGCGAGAGAGCAGGGATGTGTACCTTAATAAGATAATAGCCGAAAAAGGTATAGACACTGCTATAATGCAAAAACCCACAATAGAAATGCATAATGTCGCCACGGAAAAACAGAAGAATGCACAGAATAATTTCCTGATAATGATGCTGCCTTATTTACTCGCTCTGTATTTGGTTCAGGCTTCTTTCGGTATCGGGTTTGACACTACAGCCGGCGAAAAAGAAAGACAGACTCTCACTATACTGCTTACCAACCAGGTTGCAAGAACATCGATAGTATGGGGTAAAATACTCTTTATAATGCTGATGAACGTTTTGAGCGCCGTTACATCCGTAATAGGACTCACTATCGGGGCAACCGTTATGATGGGCGGAAACAGCTCGGATATGCTTGCGGCTTTCACACCGCAAACGGTTCTGTTCTTATTCCTTGTTGTAATATCCATGAGTGTTCTGATAGCTTCCATAATAGCAATGATAGGTATTTTCTCAAAATCGGTAAAAGAGGCTACGGCACTCGGTATGCCTTTGATGATAATAGTGATACTTGTAGGTATCATAAGCATGCAGCCTGAGGCTTTTGAGACTATGCGATGGCTTCTTTACGTACCTTTGGTTAATGGCATAGTGCATATTAAAGAACTTTTCACCAATCCCCAGATTTCGTATATGACTCTCGGTTTATCGGTTATAATCAATTTCGTTTTCGCGGGAATATTCACGTTGATCACCGCCAGGATGTTCGGTGACGAAAAATATATATTCAGAACGGAAAATTAAAATATAAAAGAGGCGGGTTTCCGCCTCTTTTTATTATCGGTGATGGCTATGAAAAAAATATTGATTGCCGCGATTTCGATAAACGGTATGATCGCGGAGAATTCAGGACAATTAGTCGATTGGACCTCGAAAGAAGATAAGATATTTTTCAAAGAAAAAACCAGGGATTCCGGAGTGGTTGTTTTTGGCAACAACACTTTCAGAACATTCGGTGGCAATCCTTTGCCGGAAAGACTTAATGTGGTCATGACTAAAAATCTCGGAATAACATCCGAATACCACGGGCAAAACGAAGGTGTTTGGTATACCGGCGAGTCCCCGCATGGCCTGATCGAAATTCTTGAAAATTCAGGAAAATACGAAACCTGTTTTATATGCGGCGGTTCGCAAATATATTCGCTATTCCTGAACGCGGGTTTGATCGACGAATTTATGGTAACCATAGAACCGATTGTAATAGGTTGCGGTTTGAATCTGTTTTCCGAATTCCAATCAAAAATATCTTTGAAGCTGCTGGAAAAAAAATTCATAAACAAAGACAGTATTATGCTGCATTACAAATTGTTAAAAGACTAATTACGTGCTAATTCTTTTTTTACATCGTCCGTATTCTTGTTTTCAAGCATCGCTATTCTTTCAAGCAACGGCGGATGGGTGTTGAATAAATTTGCAAAGAATCCGGATTTTTGTGAAAAACTTATTTTTTTCGGTTCCGATATGAACAGATGAGCTGTAGCCGAATTTGCTTTTTTTGTAGTCAGATGGTTATCGTATATTTTTCTGAGAGCATTCGACAACCCAATCGGGTTCCTCGTGAACTCGACAGCGGTGGCGTCTGCGAGATACTCTCTCTTTCTTGAGATTGCAAGTGTCATCAATCGGCTTATCTGACCAATTATGAACATAACGGCGGCTGTAATAAAAGTGATGGCGATTATCATCAATATTATATTCCCGCCCTCGTCTTTACCGCTTTTTTTCCTTGTTCTTCCGCCGGAAATGAAGGCTCCGCCTCGTAAAAACGTCAAACCGAATCTGAAAGCCAGAATCGCCAGCAGTAAAACACCACCTACCAATGCACTGATTGTTGTCATTAAAAGTATGTCCCTGTTTTTTATATGTGAAAATTCGTGGGCTATTACGCCTTCGGTCTCTTCCCTGTTTAGTTTCTCTAGTAAACCCGTAGTTACGCATACGAAAGACTTTTCCGGTTTACTTCCCGTGGCAAAAGCATTTATGGAATCATCCTGCATTACGTATACCTCAGGTTTGGTTATTCCGGCGGATATCGCTACCTCTTCCGCTATATTCAGAAGTTGCTTTTCCTCTATATTCTGGGTGTTGTCATCTACTTTTCTCGCATCAACGGATTTTAAAACTATGCTGTAACCCCTTCCCAAAGAGATCAATATTTGAATTGCCGTTATCGCAAGTAAAATTCCTGTCACAAGAAAAACCGTCCCAAAATAATAATCGATTGTTATTCCGGCTGCAAATATTATGGCTAACATTATCAAAACAAGTGTGACCGTCTTTCTCAGATTTCTTTTTTGATGTGCATAAAAATCCATAACCATAAAAACACCTCCGATTGAGAACCGTTTGCCTCATTGTTTTCCGAGTATATTCCAAAAAGCTTTCAAATAAGCCTTAACAAGCGTTTCCGAACCAATAAGATCTGTGCATCTGTCTTGAAAAAGTTTTTTACCGATTTTATAACTGTTTTTTTTCAACGGTTCTTCAAGATATTCACTGAATTCTTTGAATTCTATTTTGCTCATCCATTCGTTGAACTCTTCGCAATTGAATTCGTTTATAGTTCTAAATTTCACGAATTTCCAATTGGATTTCACACTTTTCGCCGATTCATCATAATGCGGAAGCAGGTACGAAATCAACAAATTCTTCATTTCACCGGCATAAGTATAAAGACGATAATCGGCAATTTTTTTTCTTTCAACGCATAATGAAATCATCTGATAATTTTCATCCACGGTAGTTCTCAATTCTTCTACGGATTTAATCAGCGCATCGAAAACATCTACGTCTATTTTAACATTTTCAGGAAAAATCGGATTTAATATGAATTTTCTGCATGCTTTTGAAAACCTTTCCGCTATATTTCCGGATCCGCCAAGCCACATTGGCTTCACACCCGTTGCCGAAGGTTCGACAAAAACGATTTTTTTATTCATGTTGATGTCCGTGATTTTCCAGGCTTTACCCGCCAAGATAAAACTCTGTGAAAAACCCACTTTTCTCAATTCTTTTGAAACTCCGAAAGTTGCATAGTGAATTTTGCCTATCTCCCTGTCTCCAAACATTACAGTGTATTCCTTTCCGACATCGAAAACGCTTACGAAATCCCCAAGACCCCTGCCGGAAAATATTAAATCCCCTTCACTGCCCAATCTGAGCGTATCATTTTTCCTCTGAACAATTGAACACTTTTCGAGATGATCTAGTACACTTAAAACATCCTCCGCTTCTATACTTTTAAAAGGATATGCTTTCCTGATTACGGACAAATTAACCATTTCGATTTTTTCATCCGAAAGTATCATGGAAATAATCTGATGCGCCAGTATTTGCGGATAGTAATTGGGGATTTCTATCGGCTCGACTTCATTTTCTTTGAAGAGTTGAATATTTCCAAAAAGAAACAAATGTTCATCGCAAAGTTTATCCGGATTTTCAGCTTCGGTTGAAACGTATATAACCGCACGCGCAATACCCGATTTTCTTCCGGCACGCCCGAACCGCTGCATGAACGATGCCGCGGATTTAGGTACGGAATAGAAAAACACATACGATACATCGCCTATGTCTATCCCCATCTCAAGCGTAGTTGTGGCTATCATTATTCTATGTACGTTCGAATTTTTGAAAGTATTTTCTGATTCTTCACGAATGCTTTTTCCCATCGATCCATGATGAATCATACATAAAAAACCATTTCTCGAAAGATAATGATAGAGTATTTCCGCCTCCTGCTTGCTCGATGTAAAAATTATGGATTTGCCTGTGGATTTTAACATTCTGCAAAGATCTTCTTTGAGGTTTTCCAGACTTTTCCCGCGTAGAAGCAGCATTTTTTTTGTGCTGGCATCATCAGATACATGCTCGGTTTCCCTTGAACTTCCGCCTTTAATCCATTCAAGAACTTCCTGAGGATTTCCTATTGTCGCACTCATCGCAATTCTCTGCACATCATGTCTGCTCAAGGCTGAAATTCTTTCCATTATAGATGCAAGTTGTGCACCTCTCGGACCGGCGATCAGGGCGTGAAGCTCGTCTATCAGTATGAATCTGATATTTGAAAAAAAGTTCTTATGATCGATTTTGCCGGAAATCATCATTCCTTCAAGCGATTCCGGAGTGGTTATTATTATGGAAGATTTCTTCAGCGCTTCACTTTTTTCACTGAAATCCACATCTCCATGCCAGGAGTATACGACGGCCGGAGTGCGCATGGTAAGTTTTATCAATCTTGAATAAATGTCATTTATCAAAGCTTTCAATGGTGCTATATATAGTATTACGGGTGTTTTTGAATGTATGAGTGTATCATCACCGAGCATGATGGAAAGTACGGGCAGAAGAGAGGCTTCTGTTTTTCCCGAAGCCGTGCCGGCTGTTATCAATATGTTCTTTCCGCTTGTTATGCTTTCAAAACTTTTTTGCTGCAAAGGTCTCAGGCTTTTCCAACCCATATCTTTGAACAGGACTTTTCCGATTTGAGAATGAATGTCTTTAATCGAGTTCACCCCTTGTTCCGAATTTAATTTCAACTTTGTCCACATCGGAAATCAAAGTTCCCGGATCAGGAATTTGTCCGATGACAGCTCCCTCTCCCGATAAAACTATGCTGTCTTTATCTATTTCCAACACATCCAATATATCGAGAACATCTTTTCTCGTAAGACCGAGAAGATCCGGGAAATTCCATCCTTTAAGGATTATCGGATCAGGATCGGTTTTCAAAGGTTTTTCCAGGTACTTAAGTATCTTTTCTACAACGCTTTTAAAAAGTGGAGCTGCGACATCCCCTCCGTAGTACAAATCTCCGCCAGGCTCTTCAACCGTTATAAGAACCGTATATACGGGATCATCGGCCGGGAATATAGCTGCGAAAGTACTGTTGTATTTCCCTTCTACGTAACCTTGACCCGGGTAGGCAATTTCAGCCGTACCAGTCTTCGCGGCTATTGAAAGATTAGATATTTTAGCACTTTTCCCCGTTCCACTCTCTACTGTTTGAATCATCATTGTCTTTATCTTATTTGCGGTATCGCTTGTGTATACCACTTTTTCCTTTCTGCTGTCATTTTTATTATCAAGAAGAGTTGGAGGAATATAAACTCCGTTGTTTGCGAAAACATTGAAGGCAGACACGAGTTGTATTGGAGTCACGGCCAGACCATGTCCGAAAGACATCTGTACCCCGGTGATCAAATTCCAGTCTTTGGGAGAATGTACTATTCCGGATACTTCACCGGGAAACTCAATACCGGTTTTATTGCCAAAACCCAAATCCATATAGCCCTGATAAAATGTCCAGTCATCCATCTGCTCAAGAAAATCCAAAGCAATCAAAATAGCGGCTACATTGCAAGATTCAGAAAGTGCTCCCGTTAAATCCAGTCTGCCGTGCACATGGGTATCCTTTATTGTGATATCGAAATTAGGGTACGGCTTTATTTTTCCCGTACATTCGAAAATCCAATCATCTTTCAGTAAACCATACTTGTCACTTTGCGCAAAAGTAAAAGGTTTAATAACGGAACCCGGTTCGTAAATCCCCATTATGAGGGAGTTCCATCCCATGGTACTGTACATGCCTTTGACTTTTCCGGTTTTACTTTCAAGAATTATTCCCTGAACACTTTTCGCCTCATATTCGATCAAACCCTCTTCAAGTGTTTGCTTCAATATATTCTGGAAATTTATATCCAACGATAGTTTTACGTCTTCACCGTCTACCCGTTCGTTTACAGTGTGTGACTCACCCATGCGGGAATACTTTCCGAGCGTTTGATATTCCACCTTACCCGATTCCTTAGGTGAAAGCGTTCTGTCAAAATAAGCTTCCACGCCGTTGACGCCCGATCCGAAAGAATCCACTTTCCCTACGACCTCGATCATGGAGTCATACAGCAAATTTCTTTCATTTCTATGATCTTCCGCCACAAATAAATTCAAAGGATTCGGGAATGTGTACTTTTCAGTGTCGGTATAACCAAGAAGGATGAAAGAAGAACTATCGAGTTTCTTTTCAAACTCCATGATATCGATATCAAAATATTTTAATATTTGCTCCTCAACAGTTTTGAAGTTTACCTTACCTTCGGAAAGAACTTTTTTATAATAAGCGGTATCGAAATAGTAGAAAAATTTATGAGAATTGCTTACAATTGGTATGTTGTTACAATCGTAAATTATGCCTCTGCTGGAATACAACGAGAGTGACTTATTGGGAATAACAGAAGAGTTTCCTCCTTTTATAGAAAGAAAGAAACTTCTGAATAACAAAACACTTAGCAGTATTAAAAATATTCCCGTTAAAATGGATATTCTTTTTTCATTCAACTGACTCAATATTCATTTCCGAACTCATAATTTCTTACTTTCTCCTGATAAGCGGATATTTTCGGATTCAAATGCTGTATCTTATCATCCATTTCAATAATCTCAACCTTCATTCTGTTCATCTCCGCCTTCATCTTCGAAGTTTCTACTCCCACGATAAAAGGTATGAAAAAAGCTCCGAATATAACCGCTGTCAACAGAACTACCTTCGAAAGAGACCCCGCCAAATGCATAACCTTACCATGCACCAGCTCTTTCGATTGTTCAAGTTGAGCAATTACAGTATTCTCAGCTTCCAAACCTTCGAGATCCCGTTGCGTCAAGATGATCCCCCCTAAATTATTACCCCATAAAACAAAAAATAAAAGAAATATAAAATTAAATTTTTTCAGCTACCCTTAACTTGGCACTCCTAGACCGCGGATTCGATTTCAATTCTGTTTCCGTCGGTATTAAAGGCTTCTTTGTTATCACTTTCAATTCCTGATTGTTTTTCATAAAATGCTTTACTATCCTGTCTTCCAGCGAATGAAAGGATATTACTACTATTTTACCACCTGGTTTTAAAATTTGCAAGGATTTCGCCAATCCGTTTTCAAGCTCTTCAAGCTCTTTGTTCACATGTATTCTTATGGCTTGAAATGTTCTTGTGGCATAATGTTTCTTCATCGAATGAAGTACTTTCGACGGAAAACCCTTTCTAATAGCTTCGACTAATTCTCCGGTGGTGTTAATCGGACGGTTTTCGACTATTCTTCTTGAAATGGATCTTGCAAATCTCTCTTCGCCGTATTCCCTTATTATTTTTTCCAGCTCAAGCTGATCCATGCAATTCACGACTTCATGTGCGGAAAAATCGTTATCCGTATCCATCCTCATATCCAAAGGCCCATCTTTTTTTATACTGAATCCCCTGTCTTCGTAATCAAGCTGATAAGAGGAAACTCCCAAGTCCATGAGCACACCGTCAACTTTCTTAATACCGAGGCCTTTTATCAAAAGGTCCATATCCATATAATTTGCCCTGAACAATTCAAGGTTATTCTTGAATTCAGCAAGTCTTTCTTCAGCCCATCGTAATATTTGTATATCCTTGTCAATGCCTATCACCTTGCATTCGTATCCCGCGCAGGCTTCAAGGATTTTAAGAGAATGTCCTCCTTCTCCGAATGTACAATCGACATATACGCCGTTTTTGTTCCAGACTAGATTCTCTATTACTTCATCGGGCATCACAGAAACATGATATTTTGGTGAGTTGTTCAAATCATTCCTCCATTTTGTTTTTATCGACTCCATGAACGATTATAACATCTGAAGTTGACATTTATCGTCATTGTAAGTATAATCATACACGAATTGTCGATGGAGGTTTTGTATGGAACAGTTGAGAGGTACTACGGTAATAGCCGTCAGAAAAAACGGGAAGACGGTAATTGGAAGTGATGGACAGGTCACTCTCGGAAACACCATAATGAAGGCAACCGCAAAAAAGGTCAGGAAAATAGGCGATGGGAAAGTCGTCGCAGGCTTTGCGGGATCTGTCGCAGATGCCATAACTCTTTTTGAGAAATTCGAAGAAAAATATAAAAAACATGGTGAACAGCTTGTCAGGGCTGCGGTTGAACTCGCCAAAGATTGGAGAACCGATAAAATATTGAAAAAGCTTGAAGCGTTTTTAATTGTCGGAGATTCCGATAATCTGCTTGTAGTATCCGGTACAGGCGAAATTATTCAACCAGACGAAGATGTCGTATCGATTGGTTCGGGCAGCGGTTTTGCTTTGGCAGCAGCCAGGGCGCTGATGAGAAACACGGATATCGAAGCTAAGGATATAGTACTTAAATCACTCGAAATAGCAAGTGAAATATGTATATACACTAATGGCAATTTCAGTTTAGAAGAGATATAAAGGCCAATAAAAATGTCTTTCATAATTCGGAGAATAGTAACAGGTATGATAACTATTTTTTCCGTAACCCTTATATCTTTTTTCGTGTTCAATCTCATACCCGGAGACACTGCGCGTATAATACTTGGTTTTGACGCGGATGAAACAGCTGTAAGCAACCTAAGAGAAGAATTGGGATTGAATTCGCCTCTTTCTGTAAGGTATTTTGATTGGTTTTTGGATGTACTGAGAGGAGATCTGGGAGACTCTATAGGCTACAAACAACCTGTCACGGATATAATTGCGGATACAGTTTCGCCGACTATTTCAATCACCATATTCAGTTTGATTATTTCTATGCTGCTTTCTTTGCCGCTCGGAATACTCGCGGCTCTTAAACATAATAAAAAAAGCGATATATTAATAACTTCCGTCTCACAAATCGGTGTTGTTATTCCTTCTTTTTGGCTCGGCATAATTTTACTGTTGATTTTTTCCCAAAACTTAAAATTATTCCCATATGGTTCTTATACTGATATTACGGAAAATTTTTCAGACTGGCTCAAGTCGATTTTCCTCCCTTCCCTTTCACTCGGATTGATCAGCTCCGCTGTCCTGACAAGGGTTATAAGGTCTTCAGTTTTGGAAAATATGAAGGAAGATTTTATAAGGACTGCCAAAAGCAAGGGCCTGAAGGAATCAAGAATAATCTACAAACACGTTTTAAAGAATTCTCTGACTCCAATTTTAACTGTTACGGGTCTTCAGATTGCCTCAATACTTGCGGGTACGATAATAATAGAAAATGTATTCTCAATTCCCGGTATGGGTAGGTTGTTGCTTTATTCGGTTCAAAGGCGCGATCTCCCCGTCGTGCAGGGTGTCGTATTGTGGATTGCAATGATCACCGTCATAGTCAATATAGCGGTAGATATACTTCAAATTGCCATCGATCCACGGCTGAGGAGTTGAAATGTCTCAAAAATATTTTTCAAAAGCGGAAGTTTTCAGAAGAACTTATACGAGAATAAACCACCATAAATCTTTAAAAATCGGCCTGTTCCTTTCTCTTCTTGTGTTTTGCATAGCAGTAACGAGTCTCTTTTATACACCTTATGACCCTTACAAAATGAATTTAAGAGACAGATTTTCCGCACCGGGCGAAACACATATTTTCGGTACGGACGAATACGGCAGAGATCTTTTCAGCAGATGTATGATTGGACTCAGGATAGCCGTGACGGTTGGTTTGATATCAACATCCATAGCTCTTGGTTTCGGTCTTCTGATAGGTTTGTCAGCTGGAATGGGGTTTGGGTGGGTTGATGAAATACTGATGAGGATAATGGACGGATTGTATGCTTTTCCTGCATTGATATTTGCCATTGCGATCGTCTCCGTTTTCGGAACAAATATTTATAATGCCATGATAGCGATCGGAATAGTCAGGGTGCCCATATTCGCAAGAATGATAAGAAATCAGGTTATCAGCTTGAAAAAGAGAGAATTCATAACCGCTGCGAATTCTTTGGGGGTATCGGTTATTTCCAAGATATTCAGGCATTACCTCCCCAACATATGGGCGCCGGTTTCGGTACTGATAAGTTCGAATTTCGCTTTTGCCATTCTCTCCGAAGCGGGTTTAAGCTATATTGGGCTCGGAACTCAGCCACCGGTTCCAAGTCTTGGAAGGCTTTTGATGGAATCCCAGAAATATATGGAAAAAGCCCCGTGGCTTGCAATATTTCCGGGGCTCATAATAGCTTTGATAGTTCTGGGTTTCAGTTTATTGAGCGACGGGCTCAACGATATCAGCGATCCTAAATACTGATACCTGAAATTTTACAGGCTTTACAATTTTCAAAAATCGTTATGGTGTTGTTTTCCATAAGTACCCAGTTATTGTCATTTGCATCGAATTTCTCAGTGGAAATTATTATCCGGCTCTTTTCGGGTTTGTAAAATATTTCATAGTATTCTTCCATTTTGAAAAAACACCTTGACACTGCAATATCTTCTCCATCAGATACCACTATGTTCAGAGCGGATATATCAATGCAGTTCTCCACAACATCTTCTATCGTTTTTTTAAGCGCTTCCCCTAAATCCACACATACTTTATGATTTTCAACAAACATCTCGAAGATAATCTGCGAATCTGTTATGGAACCTGACTCAAGTAAATTCTGATGCATGCCGATTTTTCCGATATCATTTACCGTTCCGTTGTGCATGAAAGAAAAGGTAAATTCATCGTATTGCGCTGTGAAAGGATGTACGTTTCCCAAATCAACTTTTCCTACGCCGGCCTTTCTCGCGTGCAGAAAAAGAACATTCCCGTTGTCTTCGGGTGTGTAAGTGTTTTTTCTATCCCAAATCGCACCCGACTCTTTTCTCGTATGAAGTGAGCCGTTTCTAAAATAAGCCACTCCGTATCCGTCACCGTGCCTGCTATTTCTTCCGGCAAATGCCTGAAGCTCTAATTTTCCCATATAATCCGTTATTTTTTCATTTTCACCCATTACGGATATCATTCTGCACAATTTGTTCGTCCTCCATTCGGCATAAAAAAAGCGCCATCAAGGCGCTTTAATGTATTTATTTTATAAAATTGCCTTCTCGGTAGCAGGGTCGAAAGCTCTCATTTTACTGAGATCGAAAACGAGATCCATTTTCTGCCCGTCTTGTGCTTTCGTATCCGGAGAAACACTTGCAACGAGTTTGGTGTTTCCTATCTCACAATGCAAGGTGGTCTCGCTTCCAAGAGGTTCAGTTACTTCCACATGTACGTTGACAACATTTTCTTTATCAACCGGGCTTGAAGCGAATAGTTTGTCATATATATTTTCCGGTCTGATACCGAAGACGATATCCTTGTCAATCCAATCCGCAAGTTTCGGTTCATAATCCGCAGGTACTTTCACTTTAAAACCGCCAGCTGTTTCGGATACCCAAAGACCTTTTTCACCTCTTACGATTTTAACATCGGCAAAATTCATAGGAGGAGTACCTATGAAGCCTGCCACGAATATATTCGCGGGATGATTGTAAATGGTATGCGGATCTCCTACCTGCTGTATTATTCCGTCTCTCATTATTACTATCTTGTTGGCCATTGTCATGGCTTCAATCTGGTCATGGGTAACATATGTTATGGTGGCGTTCAATCTGTGATGAAGTTTTTTCAGTTCGCTTCTCATCTGAACTCTGAGTTTAGCATCAAGGTTCGATAGCGGTTCGTCAAAAAGGAAAACTTTTGGATCACGAACTATCGCCCTACCAACTGCCACCCTCTGTCTCTGACCACCTGAAAGTTGTTTTGGCTTTCTGTCCAGAAGCGGCTCAATACTCAGAATTTCTGCGGCTCTCTTAACCCTCTCTTCTATTTCTGTTTTGGGGAATTTCCTAAGTTTAAGACCGAAAGCCATATTATCGTATACTGTCATGTGCGGATAAAGTGCATAATTTTGGAAAACCATAGCAATATCTCTGTCTTTAGGCTCAACGTCATTTACCACTTTGTCGTCAATTTTTACTTCACCTTTTGTTATTTCTTCAAGACCGGCAATCATTCTTAAAGTAGTGGTCTTTCCGCATCCGGAAGGTCCGAGAAGAACAACAAATTCTTTATCCTCAATTTTAAAGCTTACGTCCTTAACGGCTTCAACCTTTCCGTCATAAATCTTCCATACATTTTCGAGCAATACCTGTGCCATTGCTACACCTCCTGATCGTTTTCGTCATCCGAATTTAAAATATCTTCAACAGATAAACCGTTTATCGCTGCAAATTCATCCTTGGAACCCAGATCCACAAGATACAAATCGTACATCTTAGATACAAATTCCATCATATTGGTATATTTTTCATAATCCACAATCACCGAAACAGGTTTTCCATTTTTAGTGATTATTATATCCTTACCCTTACTTTGATTGATAACATTCGAAAATTCTTTTTTTGCATCTGCCAAACTGTAAAAAACCATTCCGGAAAGTGATTTCATAAACACACCACCTTGACCATAATTATAGTCATTTATTTTGAAAAAGAGGTACAGCAGATATTAAATCAATGTAACAATATTCGTTTAAATCCCGACTCCGGTGATGGAAAAAACCGGTGACAAATTCGGATAATCAAAAACCAGATCTATGTTAACCACTGAGTTTACCCAATAATTAATCGTACTTTTCAAAGCCAGTCCCATAGAAAAAGAAACGGGAAATCCTTTGTTTTTGAGTTTGGTCGTGACATGGCAGGTTAGCCTGTTGAATGAAAAAAAACCGTCGTTAGTACCGAATGGTTTTAATAAATTGATCGGAATCCACATTTCCGCAGCTATTGCGGCAAAAGCATTTTTCGAAGATGCCTGTACATATGTAATGCCTGTACCCGATAACGGCAAACCAAAACCGATACCGCCTTTACACGATATATCTTTGCCGTATGAAATTATGGAAAAAAATTCCGGAACCGAAAAATCGTTGTTAATGTTGTAAATGTTACCTATGGTATTCCTCAACTCAAATACCAAATTCAGATTTTCAAATCCCTTTATGTTTTCGATATTGTTCACTTCTGCATGAATTTTGGGAACGAAATTAAAAACCTTTTCACTTTCACGCAAGCTGAATGGAAATTCCAGCTCACTTACGAAGGCAGCTCCTGAAGGATTCCCAATGAGAGAAAAACTCATAGGAATTTTCGCCCTGTTAATCAAGGATATTTCAAAATTCTCTCCATCACCGATGTTGTAATAATACGCATACCAAAAGGTGTTTTTCAAATCATCCCAGCCACCGATTCCGGCAAAACCGTAAAGCTGGTTTTCCCAGGGGAATACGAAAGGCGCAAACACCCTTGTTTCAGGTTTCAAATTAAAATCTTCATATTCGAAAACCTCGAAAACATCCGAATTGCCGGCAAGATCTTCGATTTTCATTTCTGCCGGATCAAATTCAGTTATCGTCACCCCCTTGAAATTATCGGCGTTCTCCGTGTCAAATCTGCACAGGTCAAATCCGTTGCCGGAGTAATTCCTGAAATAAATGTATCCGTTGAAAAACAACGGATCCGCACAATTATATGGTACCGATAGAATCGGAATTATCTCTCTGGAAACCAGGTTGTATTCGTATATACCGTATTCTCCATCTTTATCCGAACAGAATAGCATTTTTCCGTCGCTTATACTGGGATTAAAGCAATTTCCATAATCCGGCAACAATTTAGTGAAATTACACTCATCCGTTTTAAAATCATAAATGGACGTTTCTCCATGCAAAGTTATGGACAAGTAAATATTATTTTGATACGAATCAAAATCGTTGATGAAAAATGAATCGTCACCCGAAATGATTTTTCTGTAAGAATTATCAGAAATATCGTAAATCAATAAAGATGTTCCGCCGTTTTCGTATGAGGTAATAAGAAGGGCGGTATCACCGTACCATTTCGCTTTTAAAGGCCGTAAGTCGGATTTAATCTTTTTCAATTGACCATTCCATTTACCTGTATAGACATCCGTATCGTATTTTTCAATTCCATCACCCACTCCCAAAACGGACACTATCTCTCCTTTTGAATTGAAATCAAAGTTTCTTGTGAAAGGCAATGCCCAATAATCCCTGTATCCATAAGCATTTTCCCTCGATATTTTAAATACCCCATCTGAAAAATCCGAATAGTAAATATAAACATCGTTCGAACAGCTGATACCCGAATAATATCCTCCAAAAGTCATCTGCTCAAATTCACTTTCATAAAAGGATTCATTTTTACCCATTACCGATTCATATTCTTCCCATTCTTCGAGCAGATCAGTCCATTCTTTATCGAAAATTTTCCGGGAAGCATTTCTGAAATTGTATGAATATTCACTGCCGAACTCGGAAATGAATGAAACGTATTTTTCATCCCCGTACACATCGTATATGAATTTCATAAAAGAACTACCGTAAAGGTAATTCATTCCCGAAGGCTGGAAAACAGGTGAATAATTAGATCCTCCATATTTAAGACCAAAAAATTCTCTCGTATTTATATCTGATTTTATGTAAGAAGCGAATTTCAAATCGTTCAATCTTCCCGAATCAAACAATTTTGATTCCGATAGTATTGCTGCGCCCTCCTGATACCATGAAGGTGTGAAAGCGGAATCTATTCCGACAGAAATAGCCGTTCCAAAAGGATTTAAAACATATTTGAAAACAGACTTTTTATTTGATACGAGCATATGTGTAAGTTCATGTGAAAACACAAATGGCAGCCAGAATTCATGACCGTTTGAAAAACTATCGGCATCATTTCTGTTCAAATATATTATTATCGAATTGCTGAAAGGATCGGCGTAGGCATTTGCAGAGTCCACAGTATCCAGAATGTAGATTTTGAATTTATCGAGCTTGATGTGGTAATATTCGGAAAGCTCATTGTAGATCTCACTTGCATACTCTAAAATAGGCATTATATGCTCTTCACATTCTTTTTGAAATACAATATCGAAATCTTTCCCCTCTACGACTTTTAAATTCAGGGTCGAGGAAAAACAAGTACCGAATAAAAATATCATCATGCACGGAAAAAGAAATTTTATATTTATCAGAATCACCTCGACGAACTTTTTTACAATTATATATCATCTCGCATTTAATTTGTATTTTAATATAAAAAAACAAAAATACGTTTTGTTATTTTTTGCACAAAGAGGTATAATATAGGTCGATTTGAAAAAATAAAAGGAGGAAATGATGTTGAAAAATGAAAAAGTCAGCTGGGTAAGCTTCGAATACATGGAGAAATTCATGAAATCCGTACTTGTTTCCGCCGGTATTCCACATGAAGACGCCGAAATTGTTGCGGATGTACTGATCACAGCCGATAAAAGGGGAATAGATTCTCATGGCATAGGTCGCTTAAAACCGATTTATATCGATAGAATAAGACAGGGAATACTAAATCCGATAACGGATGCAGAGATAATCAGAGAGACTCCGACGACAGCCGTGATCGATGGACATAACGGTATGGGTCATGTTATTTCTCATAAAGCTATGTCGATTGCCATCGAAAAAGCCGATAAATTCGGAATGGGTATGGTTGCGGTCAGAAATTCCACCCATTACGGAATTGCGGGATATTATACTTTAATGGCAACAGAAAAAGGAATGATAGGGGTCACCGGGACCAATGCCCGCCCGTCAATAGCTCCGACCTTCGGAGTTGAAAATATGCTTGGCACCAATCCTCTGACTTTCGGTATGCCTACGGACGAGGAATTTCCATTTGTACTCGACTGCGCCACTTCGATAACCCAAAGGGGAAAAATAGAAGTATACGGAAGACTTGGCAAAGAAATTCCCAAAGGCTGGGTTGTTGATAAAAACGGTGAAGAAAGAACCGATACCGCAAATATACTTGTAGATCTTACGAAAGGTGATGCAGCCCTTCTTCCCTTGGGGGGAGCAGGAGAGGAACTCGGAGGTTACAAAGGATACGGTTATGCCACCGTAGTAGAAATTTTGAGTGCGGCATTACAGTCAGGCAGTTACCTTAAAATGCTCAGTGGTCTGGATTCATCCGGAAATAAGATTCCTTATCCGCTCGGGCATTTTTTCATAGCCATAAAAGTTGAATCTTTCACCGGGCTTGATGAATTCAAAAAAACAACAGGAGATATATTGAGAGATTTGAGATCATCAAAAAAAGCTCCCGGACAGGAGAGAATTTACACAGCCGGAGAAAAAGAATACCTTGCGTGGCAGTATCGCAAGAACAAAGGCGTACCTCTGAATGAATCGCTTATGGGAGAAATGACCTGGATGAGAAACGAATACAATCTTAACGAATACGTATTTCCGTGGGAAAAGGAGTAAATCATGGATGTGAAAAAAGAATCTCTTGAACTGCATGAAAAACTGAAAGGCAAGCTTTCAGTCGATTCGAAAGTCAAAATAGAGAACTCCGTTGATCTGTCATTGGCTTACACTCCCGGGGTCGCAGAACCCTGCTTGAAAATCAGCGAAGATATCGAAAATGTATATAAATACACCATGAAAGGCAACACGGTCGCCGTTGTGACCGATGGAACGGCAGTACTCGGACTTGGAGATATTGGCCCTGAAGCCGCTATGCCGGTTATGGAAGGTAAATGCGTGTTGTTTAAAGAGTTTGCGGGTGTTGATGCTTTTCCAATATGCATAAATTCCAAAAACCCCGATGAAATAGTCAGGACTGTAGAGTTGATTTCTCCGGGTTTTGGTGGTGTGAATCTCGAAGATATCTCTGCACCGAGATGCTTCGAAATAGAGGAAAGACTGAAAAAATCCCTGAATATACCTGTTTTCCACGACGATCAGCATGGTACCGCCATAGTCGTACTTGCCGGACTTATAAACGCCATTAAACTTCTTGGGAAGAAAAAAGAAAATCTCAAAATCGTTGTCAACGGTGCAGGTTCTGCCGGAATAGCCATAACTACTCTTTTACTCGAATTCGGAGTGGGAAATGTTATCATGTGCGATAAAAAAGGCATAATATCTGAAAACTGCGACTGGTTGAATTCCGCTCAGAGAAAATTGTCCTCAGTCACCAACAAAGGGAAAATAAACGGAAGCCTGTCTGATGCCATGAAGGATTCTGATGTTTTCATCGGCGTATCCGCTCCGGGAACGGTTAGTTCGGAGATGGTCAGAACAATGCACGAAGATGCCGTTGTTTTTGCCATGGCCAATCCCGTACCGGAAATATTCCCCGAAGAAGCTAAAAAAGGCGGGGCAAGGATTATAGGGACGGGAAGATCGGATTTTCCGAATCAGGTCAACAACGTGCTGGCTTTTCCCGGAATTTTTAAAGGGGCATTGAAGTGCAGAAAGCAGATCACTCAGAAAATGAAGCTTGCAGCAGCTTTTGCAATCGCGGGTATGATCGACGAAAAAGAACTGAATGAGGAAAACATTCTGCCGAAACCTTTTGAAAAGGGAATTTCTGAGAAAGTCGCTCAGTCAGTTATAGAAGCTGCCGAGTAAATTTAGTGCTTGATATATGTTTTTTGATGTGGTATACTACGCCCGTAGTGACCAACAGTCATAACCAATGGTTGATGACTGTTGCAATTTTCAGGGAGTGATAGATATACCACAAAAAAAAAGCATTGAAGATAAACAAAAAAAAACCAAAATGATTGTAGATGCTGCTGAAAAAGTTTTCTTCTCACAGGGATACAAAAAGGCATCCATGGACGATGTCGCGAAAGAAGCCGATGTTGCAAAGGGAACTCTTTATCTTTATTTTAAGAGCAAAATGGATCTTTATTATGCCATCGGGTTTCGTGCGTTGAGAACCATGGTTAACATGTTTGAGGAAGCTGCATCGAAATGTTCTTCCGGAAGAGAAAAAGTCATAGAAATTGGCAGGGCTTTTGCAAGATATTATATCGAATATCCCGATTATTATTCTTTCATAGTGGCTTATCAGACTGAAAGTGTGTTGCTTTCGAAATCAAATCCCGGTATCACCGAAACGGTAAAGGAGAGCAGAAAACTATTCGAACTGGTTGTCAATTCCGTTAAGGAAGGAATGGATGATGGATCCATTTCGATAAAAATGGATCCCGTGAAGCTTTCTGCGGTTTTATGGTGTCAGACTTCCGGAGTAATTCAGCTGGCGGGTTTAAAAGAAAATTTTTTTCAGATGTTTTCTTCACTGACTTCCGATGAGATAATTCAGGCACATATAGAGCAAACAGAAAGAAAACTGAAATAAAAACAAAAAAGCCCTTTCTGAGAAAAGGGCTTTTTTGTTTTGAAAATATCGTTTAAGGCCTAACCGAATCCTGAATTGCGTCGAATTCTTCGTTAGTCATTCCCATAGCCGTGGAAATTTCTATTTTTCCATCGATTATATCTTTTTCAAGTTCGGAAAGAGTTGCCGCAACTTCGGGATATTCTTCCATAAGCTTTTCGAAATACTGATTCTGTGCAAGTCCTACAGCGCCTTCCTGTAATCCAAGCGCCATATTGCTTCCAACAGGAAGCGTTCCGTCGAGATAGTATTCAATTGCAGTATAAAGTGACTGGTCAACATTTTTAAGCATCGACGTCAGCATGTGATTTACTATTTCCATGTCTTTGTTCTCATAATAAACCTGCATATCGGAGTCGACACCTATGGAATATCTATCCATAGCTTTAGCGGCTTCAAGCACTCCGTTTCCTGTTTCACCGGCGACCGCAAATACAACATCGGCACCCTGTCTGTACATCGCGAGTGTAAATTCCTTTCCCTTTGCCGGGTCATTCCATGCACCCACATAAGTTATTGCGACTTTCATTTCCGGATCAATGTATTTCGCACCGTCTATATACCCGACTGCAAAATCGTTGATAACGGGAATATCCATACCACCAAGCAAACCGATTAATTTCTTTTCCGGATTGGAGTAAGGGAATTTATCAGATTTTGATACCATTGCTGCAAGTGCCCCAGCAAGGAATGAACCTTCATTCTGTTTGTAAGTTATTGCCACTACATTGTCAAGATCTCCACCGGAAAAATCCATATCGGTATCGAAAATGATATAAGTAGTATCCGGATAAAGTGGAGCAATTCTGTCAAGAATCTCAACCATTTGCCATGTTCCCACTATTATCACATCATATTCTCCGAGGTCGGAAATATCGTCGATAGTTGGTTCCCATTCAGCTGCGTTATAGCTCATTTCTACTATCTTAGTTTCAAGGCCGAGATTATCCTCTACCATTTCCATTCCCCGGGCTGCCGAATCGAAGAAAGATTTGTCACCGAGTGTACCGTTGATAAGAAGCGCTATCTTGGGCTGTGCTGCAAAACCGGCAATCGCAAAACAAACTACGAGCAATAAAACTGCAAACTTTTTCATGTAAACAACCTCCTTTAAAATGTGGATACTCTGTTTTTCCGCTTTATATTCACAATAGTCGCTATTTTCGCGAACTTTCTATCATCAATTCGATAGCTTTTATGACTATTCGTATGTTGTTTTCCATTCCCTGCTCGTACTTATCACCTGCTTGTACATACGTACCGTCAGATGCGAACTCTTCTCTGATGGTCAGTATCGCTCCGGTTCTTAGTCCATGTACCGCGCCGAGCAAATACAAACTCGATACCTCCATTTCAACTGCGAGCGTGTTTGCCTTTTGATACAACTCAAAAAGATAGGCGGCTTTTTGTTTATCAAAATATCTTGCATAATACGCGTCAGTTGAATGAACGACTCCCATATGATAAGGATTTCCAACGATTTCCGCAGCTTGCTTTAAACTGTAAAGTACTTCGAAATTCCCAACTGCGGGAAAAGGCTTGGGAAGATAGAAATCCATAGTCCCATCGTCTCTTATCGCAGCTGTTGGAATTATAGAATCACCAAGTTTTATCCCTTTTTGAAGCGCTCCTGTAGTCCCTATTCGTATGTATGTTTCTACTCCGAGAGTTTTGAGTTCCTCGACTCCTATAGACACACAAGGCGCACCCATACCCGTAGACATAACTGACACTTTTTCTCCCGCAATAGTACCGGTCATAGTGAAATACTCTCTGTTATCGCCGACTACCTCGGGATTTTCGAGATATTTCGCAATTCTCTTGACTCTTCCCCTGTCACCCGGAAGAATAACGTATTTACCGACCTTTCCTTCTTCTACCTGAATATGATATCTTGGATCTTCAGCCATTTCATTCTCCTTATCCCGAATTTTTAAACGTACTTTTTCAACTCTTCAAATATGATATCAATGTACTTTTTCCTGTCGATTTTTAACAGCCATTTGGAATTTGGTTTTTTTCCGTGATTTTTCCAATAATCCACGACAGTCTGACCATAAGTTAGTTTCCCGTTAAGCTCTATTTCCGCATAAAATTCTTCATACTCGAAAATATCAGGATCAGTCAGATATGCTATAGTGCAGGGATCATGCAATGGGGCACCTTCTATCTTAAATACGTCGTAATATGTTTGATGGAAAAATTCGAGCAAAGTACCCATTTTAGAAACTACCTCAGAATCGAATTTCTGAAGCTCTTTGATCTCTTCCATATTTATCTTCGCCATATGTGTCACATCAAGCGGAACCATCACTATGGGCATTCCCGATTGAAGTACTATTTGCGCTGCTTCGGGATCGGCAAATATGTTAAATTCGGCAGTTGGAGTCACATTACCGAACTCAATACCTCCGCCCATTACGACCACTTCCTTCACATACATGCAAAGTTCCGGATGGTTAAGTATGAAAAGAGCTATATTGGTAAGTGGACCGACAGGCACGAGTGTAATTTCACCGGGATATTTTTTTACAATATCTGCCATGAACTCAACGGCACCAATTTCCGATTTCGACTTTTTGGGAGCCGGGAGTGTCACTCCCTCTAATCCGGATTCTCCATGTATGTCAGGGGCAACTATCTGATTTCTAATCAAAGGTTTTGCCGCTCCTTCGTAAACACCGACATCAAGACCTGCCATTTCAGATATTATAAGTGCATTTCTCGTCGTATTATGCACGTATGAATTACCCGCAACCGTAGTTATTCCCAACAAATCAATCTTTTCACTTGCTCCTGCAAGCAAAATTGCAACTGCGTCATCATGTCCCGGATCACAATCCAGTATAATTTTTCTTCTGCTCAATACGTTCACCTCAAACTATTTAGTCAATTCCACAAGTTCTATAACGGTATTATCTTCTATAAATGTGGTTTTCAAAACCAATCCCAAATCTTCGTTTATAACCCACGTGAGTATTTTTTCGCCATCCTGCTGCAGTGATATTTTTTTACCATTCCATTTCCCAACCTGTTCCGTACCTTCGTCTACAACTTTGAATCCGAAGAAAAAACCGAGCGAAAGAGACTCAATGTCAAGCGAAGCAAGTATTTGCGAATAAAACGGGTTAAAAAGCATCACGAAAGATGAACCTATGGAAGAAGCAAAGATATCAGATTCCGTGAGTTCAACATCGTAAGGAAACTTCTTGGTTGTCCATGTTTTCACTTCGTAGTCGCTGCCCGCTTTTTTTATTTCCGCTCCATAAAAAAACGTTTCTTCATCGGTTGTCACTCTATACTCGAACGATTTTAAATTCCTATAATCCTCGATAAGCATAACCGAAAAAGAAGAAATCACTATGAATACAAGCAAAGAAAAAATCATAATCGTTTTTTTCATAATCTGTACCTCCATAGATATTTCTTAAATTATATCACAGTGAACTGATGAAGCATTTCCATATGAAATCATTAGATATTTGAAGAAATTTGAATATAATCGATTAAATTCATCAATATTCATCGTTATACTGGTTTGAAAAGAAAAAAATATTAGTATATGATATAAATGTGATAGGTGATTCACTTGCATTAATAAATATTGGAGGTGTATGTTTTGAAATTAGAAGGAAAAGTAGCCGTTATAACAGGTGCCGGCAGGGGTATCGGAAAAGAAACCGCTTTGATGTTTGCCGCTGAAGGAGCAAATATAGCCGCATGTGATGTTTTAGACGAAGATCTTGATATTTTAATAAATGAATCGAAGGGACTTCCGGGAGAAATCAGGGCATATCATTTAGACGTTACAGACAGAGAAGAAGTGACGAATACCGTTGCAAAGATAAAGGAAGATTTCGGAAAAATAAACATCCTGGTTAACAACGCGGGAATTACGAAGGATGCGCTGCTTGTTAAGATGACTGAAGAACAATGGGACAAAGTCATAGATGTGAATCTCAAAGGTGTATTCAACGTTACTCAGAGTGTAATGCCACATATGAAAAACGACGGCGGAGCGATAGTATCCACTTCTTCTGTTGTCGGGGTATACGGTAATATAGGCCAGACAAATTATGCCGCCACCAAAGCGGGTGTAATAGGAATGACAAAATCCTGGGCTAAGGAACTTGCAAGGTACAAAATAAGGGTTAACGCAGTTGCTCCGGGATTCATAACCACACCAATGACAAAAGATCTTCCGGAAAAAGTAATAAGCTACATGATAGAAAAGACACCGCTGAAAATGCTTGGAGAATCTAAAGATGTGGCAAACGCATTTTTGTTTCTGGTAAGCGACGAAGCGAGATACATTACAGGTCAGGTACTTGGTGTTGACGGTGGTCTGGTAATTTAAACAAAAGGATGATTTTGTGAGCGAGAGAAGGATTCCGAAATCCGCTAAAGGTGAAGAAACCTGGAAAAAGATATACGATTCCGCGCAAAAGATGTTTTTGAAGCAAGGTTACCATAAAACATCCATTTTGGGAATTTCAAGGGATTCGGGTGTTTCACCGGCGACGATTTATCAGTATTTTGAATCTAAAGAGAATATATTTGAAATAATACTCGAATCTTTTCAGGAAGAATTTTTTGAACTGATAAGGGACGCGCTTGCTTTGCGCGTTTCTTTGCGTGAAAAAATAAGCTATCTCGTCAATTCTTTCTTCAACAACATCTGGAAATACAGAAGTGAATTCAAAGTATACAGGGAAGCCGAATTCATAGACAGAAACCTTGCAGCCCGTTTTCATGAGATTCTCAGCGAATCTTTAAAAGATTCTTTTAAGATGGATTCCGGTCTATATCCGCCCGTGACTTTATGGTTCATAATAGGTCCGCTCATGTATATCGGTACTTTTTGGGTTTTATGGAATGGAAAAGAAGTACCCATAAACGTACGGGAAGTTTTGACAGATTTTTATGAAAACGGTATTTCGGAAGGAAAATATGAAATAGACAATTCCGTATACCGAATACTCGATAAATACTCCAGAAGGGAAAACGAACCCGAAACTAAGGGAGAGAGAACGCGCAAAAACCTGCTTAAAGCCGCTGAAATACTTTTTGGCAGAAACGGTTTCAACAATACAAGCATACATGAAATAGTCACTCTTAGCGAATGCAGTGTCGGAGCATTTTATATATACTTCAAGTCTAAAAAGGATATTTTGATAACACTTGTTAACGACACGAATAAATCTTTGAGACATTTTATAAAAATATGCACATCTGAATTCAATGACAGAAGGGATATAGAAATAGCTTCGTATATGGCTTTTCTGGATTTTTTCAGGCGTCACCAGAATATTTATGCCATAGTCAGGGAAGCAGAATTTGTAGATAAGAATATTTCACTTGATTATTACGATAATTTGCAGAAAGCTTATTACATTCCGTTGCAAAAAGCGATTGAAAAGAATGAGATCAGAAACCTGGAGATAGAATCACTTGCTTCTATCCTAATGGGAATCGGGCATCTGATAGGTCATTCTCTGTTAATTCTCGGGGATACCCCAAAAGAAGATTTTCGTAAATACATCGAACCTTTATCCGAATTTATTTTTCATGGACTAAAAATTACAGAAAACCGAGAGGGGGAACATTAAGTGAAGAAAGTTTTTATTGTTGGTGCAAAAAGAACTGCAATCGGTACGTTCGGAGGCTCATTAAAATCCGTACCCGCTGTCGAACTCGGAGTTGTCGCTGCGAACGGAGTGTTTGATCAATCCGGTGTATCAAAAGATTCTGTAGATGAAACGATAATCGGCAACGTTCTGACTGCCGGACAGGGAATGGGACCGGCAAGACAGGTAAGCATCAATACCGGAATACCCGTTGAAAAACCTGCTTTTACGATAAACATGGTTTGCGGTTCGGGAATGAAATCCGTTATGATCGGTGCAACCGACATAATGCAATCTGAAGCATCGACAGTACTTTGTGGCGGAATGGAAAACATGAGTCTCGCACCTTACCTGTTAAAGAACGGAAGATTCGGATACCGTCTGGGCGATGGTGCTGTTGTGGATCATCTTGTCAGTGACGGACTCACGGATATATTCAACCAATATCACATGGGAATTACCGCCGAAAATATCGCGGAAAGCCACGGCATATCACGCGAAGAACAGGACGATTTCGCATTGGAAAGTCAGTTGAGGGCTATTAAAGCTATAGAATTCGGGAAATTCAAAGACGAAATCGTACCGGTAATCATAAAGAACAAAAAAGGAGATATCATTTTCGATACCGATGAACACCCGAAAAAGGATACTTCTCTTGATATGTTGAAAAAACTGAGACCTGCATTTAAAAAAGACGGAACCGTAACGGCGGGTAATTCTTCCGGCATAAATGACGGTGCTTCGATGACTTTGCTGATGTCGGAGGATACGGTGGAAAAAACAGGTACGAAACCTATTGCTGAAATAGTCGCTTTTTCTCAGGCCGGTGTGGATCCGAAAGTTATGGGATTGGGACCGGTTGGTGCGATAGAAAAAGTCCTTTTAAAAAGTGGCATGGGAATAAAGGATATAGGTTTGTTCGAACTGAACGAGGCCTTTGCAGTACAAAGTCTCGGAGTACTTAAGGATTTGGGTGAAAAATACGGCGTAACACAAGAGTGGCTGGCAGAACATGTTAACGTCAACGGTGGGGCCATCGCACTGGGGCATCCGATTGGATGCAGTGGAAACAGAATAATAGTTTCTCTCATATATGAGATGAAAAAGAGGAATATAGAGTACGGATTGGCAAGTCTTTGCATAGGCGGAGGCATGGGTACCGCAATTATTATAAAAAATATATAAAAATATATGCGAATGCCGTTAATACATTCGCGCTAATTTGTTTTTTGATATGTATGGAGGCGACTTAAAAATGTTAACAGAAGTAGTAGGTATCATGGGTATGGGAACTTATATACCCAAGACTTTCATTACAGCAAAGGAAATAGCTGAGAAATCCGGAATTCCGGAAGCTGTGATTGACGAAAAATTTGGAGTTTCGAAAAAACCCATTCCCGGACCGGAAGACACGGCAAGCTATATGGGCATCGAAGCTTCGAAAAAAGCTATCGAAAATGCAGGTATAAAGCCTGAGGAAATCGATTTGGTCATTTGGAACGGTGCGCAACATAAAGACTACCCTTGCTGGCTTGCAAGTCTTTTTGTCGCACATGAACTTGGAGCATCCAATGCATGGGGGTTTGATATGGAGGCCATGTGCGGATCTATGATGGCTGGAATGCAAACTGCAAAAAGTCTTATGCTGACCAACGACGATGTGAACACCGTTTTGCTTGTTTCCGGATACAGAAACGGTGATTTGATAAATTACGGGGAAACGGATACATCTTTCATGTTCGATATAGGTGCATGTGGTGCCGCCGTGGTTTTAAGAAAAGGCTTCAAAAGAAATGTTCTGCTTGAATCCGCTTTCAAAGGAGACGGTTCTTTTTCGATGGGATGTGTCGTCCCCTATGGCGGCAACAAATCATGGCCCATGAAAGAAGAAGATGCGAAAAATATGTTCTTCCATATTCCCGGCGATGCGAAGGAATTCAAAACAAGACTCGGTGAAACAACTTTGCCAAATTTCTTCGCGGTAATAAGGGAATCACTTCAAAAATCAGGCTACACACAAAAAGACATAGACTATCTTGCTATTCTGCATTTTAAAAAATCTGCACATCTTGCGATACTTGAAGAATTGGGTATTGATGAAAGTAAAACCACTTATCTTCAGGAATATGGCCATATAGGACAGAATGACCAGATTCTGTCGATAGAACTCGGCTTGAAGGATGGAAAGATAAAAGATGGTGACATCATTGTCATGGTTGGTGCAGGTCTCGGATTTGTATGGGCTTCATCGATAGTTAAATGGGGTCCTTTGGAATAGTTGAGGAGGTTATATGAACAATTTTATCAAACAATACGATGCGAAAAAAACAGATGTCGAACACGTTCTTTCATCGATAAAAAGCAATGAAATAATAGTATCCGGAATGGCATGCATGGAACCTCAGTTGTTTTTATCGAGGCTTCACGAGATTTCGGAAAAAGTAAGTAACGTTGAAGTTTACACTTGTCTCAACATGAAAAATTATGAATTTTATGAACATAAAGAATGTGAAGGCAAGTTTCTAAACAATTCCTGGTTTCACAATGCAGGTATAAGGAACACGATTAAACAGGGAATAAAAACCGTTACTTATGTCCCGAATAATTTACACGAATCAGGGACTAATCTTTTGAATATGGTGACACCTGATTATTACATAGGAATTGCATCCCCGATGGATGATCACGGTTTTATGACTCTTTCGCTGAGTGCCACATATGAAAAAGATGTTTGCGAAAAGGCAAAAAGAGTCATACTCGAGGTTAATCCAAATGCCCCAAGGACACATGGAGATACACAGATACACATTTCACAGGTCGATTTTCTTTACGAAGTGGATTACAAAATCCCTGAGCTGCCGGATGCCAGACCAACCGAACTAGATGTGAAAATAGCCGGCAACATAGCAGGTCTCGTTGAAGACGGTTCAACCATTCAAATAGGAATCGGCGGAATACCTAATGCCGTCGCCGGACTTCTTAAAGATAAAAGAAATCTCGGCATTCATACCGAAATGTTTACAGAATCCATGATAGACCTTTTCGAGGCAGGGGTAATCACAAACACCAAAAAAACTCTTTGGCCCGGAAAAGCCGTATGCACTTTCGCTCTGGGCTCAAACAGAATGTATGATTTTATCGACGATAATCCAGGCGTATGGATTTTAAGAGGTAAATACGTCAACGATCCCTATGTGGTTTCACAGAATGATAACATGATAAGCGTAAATACAGCCCTCATGGTAGATCTTACAGGCCAGGTCTGCTCCGAAGCACTCGGAAACGTACATTACAGCGGTACGGGCGGGCAGCTCGATACCCACAGAGGAGCCGTTATGAGTAAGAATGGAAAGGGAATAATTGCACTTGCCTCAACAACGAGGAAAGGTGAAAGCAAAATAGTCCCTATGTTGCCATTCGGCTCACCCGTAACGGTACCGAGACACGATATCGACTACGTGGTCACGGAATTCGGAGTAGCACATCTGCGTGGTAAATCCGTTGAGAAGAGAGTCAGGGAACTCATATCAATTTCAAGTCCGGATCAACGAGATTTCTTAACTGCCGAAGCTTCCAGGATAGGGCTAATTTAATTACGGGAGTGTCTAATTATGTTGCAAAGCTTATTGATTAACGGAACTATAAACAGTTCCATATACGCACTTATCGCACTTGGCTTTTCGCTTACATTCGGAGTTGCCGGAATCGTAAATTTATATCACGGAGCTTATTTCATGGTCGCGGCCTATCTGACTTTTGTTTTTTCAAACCTCGGAATGCCGTTATGGATCTCCGCAATATTCTCATTATGCCTGGTAATGGTGCTGGGTGCAGTTATAATGAAATATCCGTTGCTTTATTTAAAGAAAAAGGGCGAGAGTATTTATCTTCTCATATTCACACTCGGAGGAGCATACTTCACGCAGTATCTCTTGAAAATGATTTTCGGAGCAAGATTTTACAGTATTCCTCCATTCATTGACAACAGCCTTAAAATCGGTTCTGAAATAGTTCCCGGTTCAAGAGTTTTTGCATTTGCGGTTTCCATAATTACGATATTGCTTGTGATGCTTTTTATAGGAAAAACATCAATCGGGAAGAAAATTACGGCGACCTCACAGGATGTATACGCAGCAGAATTAGTCGGAATTAATACCAACATGATATTCGTGGTTACTTCCGCAATATCGGCGCTTCTCGCCGGAATTGCGGGTGTGGTTATATCTCCGTACCTTTCGATTTCTCCGACAATGTGGTTGCCCACATTGATAAAGGCTTTCGCCATAGTTATTTTCGGAGGACTGGGAAGTCTCGGGGGAAGTATAATAGCCGCATTCATAATGGGATATCTCGAAACATTCATAGCACTTACGTGGACCAGCAGCATGACCGAAGTGGCGTTTCTTGTGGTGGTATTCATTTTCCTTATTTTCAAACCCAGTGGTTTAATGGGTAAAAAGACTATTTAAACTATGGGGGTGAACATGATGAATAAAAAATTTTCAATTTCAACCATATTGATACTTGCGGGAGTCTGTCTTCTTCTTCTGTTTCCGGTAATGTCAGATGATTTGTATTTAATCACGGTATTTTCAATCGCACTTATTTATGCGGTTTATGCGGCGAGTTGGGATTTGCTGTCGGGGTTTACGGGAAAAGAAAACTTCGGCCATGCTGCATTCATAGCAATTGGGGCATATATGCTGGGATTCATTTCACAGCATTTCGCGATACCGCCATATCTGTCGGTCCCGCTGGCTGCGCTTTTATCATTTATATTCGGAATATTGATAGGATTACCCACTTTAAGGTTGAAAGGTCCGTATTTCGCACTGGCAACTTTAGCGGTTGCTTCGATAATGGAAAAGCTGACATATTCGTTCTCCGATGTCACCGGTGGAGAAGACGGACTTTACGGTATAGAGTTCTTAACCGGTGATGAAATTTCCTCGTTTTATTTCGTACTGATTTTCGCAATTATAGCCATATTCGTTCTTTATTCAATTGGAAAATCAAATTTCGGATTAACGCTTAAAGCTATCAAATCTGACGACGATGCCGCAAGGGCACTTGGAATAAATACAGACAGGTTCAAAGTTCTCGCTTTCGGTATAAGCGCTGCTTTTGCCGGAATGGCAGGAACCATATCAGGTCATTATTACAGCTATGTGGGGCCGGATATAGTTTATCCGCTATCCCTCAACATCATAATTATGTGCGTCGTAGGCGGATTAGGTGGAATTATTCCCGCAGCACTCGGTGGTTTCGCGCTTTCATTTCTTTCCGAAATGCTCCGAGATTTCGGTGATTGGAATCAGCTTATATACAGTGGAATACTCATGATAATAGTTATTTTCCTTCCCAGAGGTGTCTTCAACATTCTCGGAGATTTCCTGAAATTTCGCAGAAAAGATTCTGCAGGTGTTTCCGTAAAGGGGGAGAGGAGATGAATATTCTCAGTGTTGAAAAATTGCTGAAGCAATTCGGTGGTTTAAAAGCAGTAAACGAAGTCAGCTTTACCGTTGAAAAAGGTGAGAAACTCGGAATTCTGGGACCGAACGGTGCTGGAAAAACCACATTGTTCAACCTCATCACGGGGTTTAGAAAATCAGATGCCGGAGAAGTATTGTTCGAAGGGAAAAGCATCATGGGTTTTTCGCCGGAAAAAATAGCGAACATGGGATTGGTGAGAACATTTCAAATTGTTAAACCTTTCAAAGAATTGAGTGTTTACGATAATTTGAAGATAGCCACTCTCTCACCCAAGATGAAAAAAGAGATAAAAAATGAAAATCAAAGAAAAAGCTGGATAGAAAAAATCGCAGATATGTCAGAACTTACGGATGTTTTGAATGTCAATGTCGAACTTCTTCCACATGGTTTTCTGAAAAAACTCGAAGTGGCAAAGGCACTCGCTGTAAATCCCAAACTTATTTTACTCGACGAACCTTTCGCTGGGTTGACACATCAGGAAATCGATCCCATTTCGAGAGTAATATCCCGTGCCAACGAAGTGAACGGCACCACGATAATTTTGATAGAACACAGATTGAAAGAGTTTATGAAACTTGTCGAGAGAGTAGTTGCGATAGACTACGGAGAAAAAATAGCCGAAGGTACCCCCGGAGAGATAATAAACAACCCGAAGGTCATCGAATCATATTTGGGAAAAGGAGGTGCCGATCTTGTCAATTCTTGAGTTGAAAAATGTTATGGCAGGTTATGGTTCCGCGGTGGTTTTGGAAGATTTGTCTTTGCACATAGAAGAAGGAGAATGCCTTGCCGTTTTGGGACCTAACGGAGCGGGTAAATCAACACTGTTAAAGGCAATAACGGGAACAGTAACACCAAAATCCGGTGAAATAATCTTTTCAGGAGAGAATATTGCCGGTTTGGAAACCTTTAAAATAACCCGCAAAGGTATTTCACTTTCACCAGAAAACCGCAGGCTCTTCAAAGATCTGACTGTTATGGAGAATCTTGAGTTAGGTGGTCTATACAGCCAGGAAAACGAAGCGTTGGCCGGTGAGATAGATAGGATTTTTAAGATTTTCCCGAGGCTCGCCGAGAGAAAATCGCAACTTGCAAATACCATGAGCGGCGGAGAGCAACAGATGGTGGCAATTGCAAGAGCCATGGCCTCAAAACCAAGAATACTTCTTTTGGATGAGCCTTCCATGGGACTTGCACATATAATAAAGGAACAGATTTTTGAAGGAATCAAGAAAATAAAGGAATTGGGTATGACTATACTGATAGTGGAACAGGACGCAACAATGGTTATGCCTATTGCCAACAGAGTTGCCATTCTTGAGCACGGAAGAATACTCAAGGAAGATACACCGGAAAACATTCAGAAAGACAATTACATCAGGGATGCATACCTGGGCGTTGGATAAGTTTTCAATAATCTAAATTGGGAGGAGAAAGTCATGAAAAAGAGTTTTTTATTGGTTTTATTGGTAGTTTTCGTGGCGATTAGTTCGTTTGCTGCGAGCACTTGGAAAGTCGGTGTAGTGGGACCTTTTCAGCAGGAAACTGGTGAATGGATAAAACAGGCTGTAGAAATGGCAGCTGAAGAAATCAATATGGACGGTGGCATTGCCGGAAAAAAGATCGAACTGGTTTTCCAGGACAGTGAAGCGAAAGCGGAAAAGATGATAACTGCAATTCAAAAACTCGCCACAAGAGACAAGGTAGATTTCATTGTAGGCGGAATGAGCAGTGGTGCAGTTCTCGGTGCTATGGACAGATGGTCAAGATACAAGATAATCTGGCTTGGTACAGGTGCGGCATCTGCGGAAGTTACCGACAAAGTCGGCGAAGATTATGAGAACTTCAAATACTATTTCCGAGTGGGTACACTCGACTCTATTTCACAGGGAACTGCAACCGGTGATTTCATAGCGAATTATCTGAAACCCAAATATGGAATTACAAAAGCAGCAATAGTTGCGGTGGATTTAGTGTACTCCAAAGGAATCGCAGAAGAAGCTGCGAGAGTATGTGAAGAAAACGGAATAGAACTCGTATACAGAGATTATTTCCCGATGGGAACCACAGATTTTTCTGCCACATTTAAAAAGGCAGTCGATGCGGGAGCACAGGTAATAATCAATTCAATAGTTACGGATGATGGAATCGCATTTGTAAAACAGTGGTATGACCTTAAGGTTCAGGCTGCAATCGTCGGACCCGTGGGACCTGCGTTGAAACCGGAATTTTACGATCAGACAGGCGGAAAATGTGTTTACGAAACATCGGCATATCCGAACGGAGGACCGGCTCCTCTTACCACTAATACTCTGAATTTTGTTGATGAACATTTGGCAAAATACGGCAACAACCCGGGATTTATTTCCTATCCCGCTTACAATGCATTATATGTACTAAAGGAAGCGGCCGAAAATGTGAAAGATATCAACAACAAGGATGAATGGATAGCAGCAATAGAAAAAGTCGAATTCAAACTTGGCGGGGATAAAGGTGTTGCACCGGTTGTGTTTGACGAAAACCACAGTTTGAAATACGGCGGGGACGCCGCAAGAGGTATCATATTCCAGTGGCAGGGAAAAGACGAATGGGTTGCAGTTTACCCGGAAGAATATGCAACAGGAGAATGGGAAGTTCCAGAATGGATGGATTGGAAAGTTCAGGAAGTAAATGGAATATCCGCGGATACAGTTAAGATTGGTTCTTTCCAGGCACTATCCGGTGCGGTCGCCCCGATAGGTGTTTCCATGAAAAAAGGTATGGATGCTTATTTCAACTGGATAAATAAAAACGGAGGAATAAATGGCAGAAATATCGAACTTCTCGTAGCCGACGATCAGTTCAACCCATCGAAGACCGTTGTAGAAGTTAAGAGAATGGTAGAACAGGACAAAGTATTCTCCGTTGTAGGCGGACTCGGTACTCCCGGCTGCCTCGCGGTTATGGATTACCTGAACAATGAAAAGGTTCCTTTTGTTTACCAGGGAAGCGGTTCAAGCCTGTTGGCGGTACCTCCGAAAGAATATGTTTTCTCAGTACAGCCTAATTATTATTCCACAGAAGGACCAATAGCGGCAAAATATCTTTCCGAGATAGTCGGAGCGAAGAAAATCGGTATTGTTTACAGAGCGGACGACGCAGGTAAAGAAGCCCTTGCAGGCATGAAAAAATGGCTGGAAGAAAATGGACACAAAGGATTACTCGTTGCGGAATTGCCTGTGAATCCTACGGCAACATCTTTCGACAATGAAATCATCGAACTTATGTCCAAAGACGTTGATGCTGTCTATATGCTTACTTTCATACCACAGACACCTAATTTCCTCAAACAGTCCAAGGATTACGGTTACGAACCTTTATTCCTGGGAAGCTATGCGAATGCGGATGTAACTTTAGTTGCACTGGCTCAGGGTGCTGCCGAAGATTTCGAATCCCTCGCATGGGTTGATTTGGGTGATGTTGAATCTCCATCCGTACAGAAATATTTCGAAATATACGATGAGAGTTTCCCTGGTGAAGTTCCGAATGCATATGCCGCAGCGGGATTCATCGCAGCCGAAGTATTTGCGGAAGGTCTTAGAAAAGCAGGTAAAAATCCTACGATAGAAACACTTACAAACGCACTCGAACAAATGGACGGATGGAGAGGACTCATCACTCCTTCAATATCCTATAAAGCATTCGGCAAAGATGACGAAACATGCCGTGTCGGAGTCAGAGAGATGTACGTTTTGAAAGTAAAAGACGGTCAGATGATTAAGCATCAAGACTGGGTAAGCCTGAAATAATAAAATACTTTAAAGGCCGGTATTTTTGCCGGCCTTGCTTTGCTTTTATAATTAAAACATGAGGTGATATGGTGGCCTTACTGCATATAGAAAATGTTACGGTTAAATTTGGTGGGCTGATTGCTGTTTCAGAAATGAATATGGATGTGGAAAAAGGAGAAATACATTCTCTCATCGGTCCCAACGGAGCCGGTAAGACCACTCTTTTCAACGTGATTACGAGAGTTGTGAATCCTGCATCGGGAAAAGTGGAATTCGATGGAGATAATTTACTCAAACTGCCTCCGCATAAAACAGTCAAACTTGGAATAACAAGGACTTTCCAAAATCTTGAAATATTCAAATTGCTCACCGTAAGCGACAACTTCATAGTAGGCTTGCATTCAAAAGTGAAAACCAACTGGTTTGAGGAAGGCTTTCAGTTGAAAAAATGCAGGATGGAAGAAGAGGAAGCCGTTAAAAAAGCCATCGAGGTAGCAGATTTTCTCAACATGAAAAACAGACTTTCTTCACATGCGGGAATGCTTCCTTACGGACTGCAGAAAATGGTGGAAATAGGAAGGGCGCTGATGACTGACCCGAAATTAATATTGCTCGACGAGCCGGCTGCCGGTTTGAATCCATCCGAAACGGAATATTTGAAAGAAATCATTTTTGAGATAAAGAAACTTGGCATAACGGTTTTATTAGTCGAACATGATATGTCGCTTGTAATGGATATATCCGATGACATTACCGTTATGAACTTTGGTAAGAAAATCGCGGAAGGTAACCCTTCGGAAGTAAAAAGCAATCCTGAAGTCATAGAAGCTTATTTGGGAGAGAATAAATATGCTTGAATTGAACAACGTTAAACTTAAATATGGTTATGTTGAGGCACTTAAAGGTATTTCTCTCAATGTCAAAGAAAAAACGATAACATCTCTGTTGGGAGCAAACGGAGCCGGAAAATCCACGACTCTGAGAGCAATTTCCGGAATAAATGAAATATCCGACGGAGAAATTAAGTTCAGAGGAGAAGGTATCGATTCACTTGACACCTCTTCGATAGTCGAGAAAAAAATAGTACAGTGCCCGGAAGGCAGAAAGCTTTTTCCGGCTCTGAGCGTCTATGAAAACCTTCTTGCCGGTGCTTATACGGTTAAGGATAAGTCAAAGATAAAATCGAAAGTAGAAGAGATGTATGAAAATTTCCCCATTCTTTCAGAGAGAAAAAAACAGATGGCGGGAACACTTTCCGGTGGTGAACAGCAGATGCTCGCAATTGCCCGTTCATTGATGACTGATCCTGAGCTGCTGATGCTTGATGAACCTTCTCTCGGGCTTGCTCCCAAAATAGTAGAAGAAATTTTTGATATATTGGTTGATTTGAAAAAAACGGGCAAAACGATATTCCTCGTGGAGCAAAATGCGAATACGGCTCTCCATGTTTCCGATTATGCCTACATTCTCGAAGTAGGAAACGTAGTTCTGGAGGGAACAGGCGGCGAAATGCTCGCCAATCCGGAAGTAAAGAAAAAATATCTCGGCGGATAGAGATTTATGAGGTGATGATGTGCTTCAGCAAATAGTACTTGGATTGAGAGAAGGAAGTCTTTTCTCGCTTGTGGCTCTTGGTTTGGTAATAGTTTATAAGACCTCCGGAGTTGTTAATTTTGCATACGGACACATGGGTATGTTCGCAACTTATATTACTTTTACATTTTACGCGATTTTAGGTATGCCTTTTTATCTTTCGGTAATCATAGGATTGGTTTTCGCAGTTGTTATCGGAATAGTAACCGAGAGATTTTTATTGCGACCGGTGAGGCATTTATCACATTCTGCTATGCTCATAATAACACTTGGTTTACTGATGCTTCTTGAAGGCCTGGCATTGTTGATTTGGAAACAGGATTATCAGCAGCTTCCGAATATTATAAGCGGTAAACCTTTTATTTTAAGGTTCGAAGGTGGCATGATAGTACTCCCGCCTCAGGATCTTTTGATATTCGTATTGACGGCAGCAATAGTATTCGGAACGTTCTTTTATTTAAAATTCACGAAACTCGGTTTGGCTATCAGGGCATCTTCCCAAAACGAGGAGGCCGCGAAATTGATGGGCATAAAAGTCGGTTCGGTGTATTCTTTTGCATGGGGATTCGGTACGGGGTTGAGCGCACTTGCTGCAATACTCGCCGCTCCGAAAACCAATGTACACCCGAGTATGATGGTGGATTTACAGGTTCAGGGGCTTACGGCAGCTGTTCTCGGTGGTTTTGAGAGCCTTCCCGGGGCGATTGTCGGAGGCTTGCTTCTGGGTGTCATCGAACAATTCATCGGCAAGTATATATCGGTGGAGCTCAAGATGACATTTGCGTTGCTTATAATAATAGTACTGTTGCTTGTTAAGCCTTCCGGTTTGCTCGGAAAATCCACTAAGAGGAGGGTATGATCATGAATAACAAAAGAAATTTCCTCATATTCGGAATCATACTCGCCGTTTTGCCGTTTATATTCAGCTCTCAGACATTTTTGATAAGTATTTTCAGTCAGATTCTGATTTTCAGCATAGCAGCTTTCGGTTTGAATATACTGATAGGTTATGCCGGGCAAATCTCGATAGGACATGCCGCTTTTCTTGCTTTGGGGGCTTATCTGTCGGCAGTGCTCACCAAGAACTTTAATTTCCCTTTTATTCTGACGGTGTTCATGTCGGGCGGTATTTCCGGTTTATTCGGTCTTGCGCTTGGTTTCCCCGCTCTGAGACTGACGGGCTTCTACCTTGCAATTGCGACCATGGCATTCGGTATCGCCATCGAACAAACTTTTGCCGCATGGGAATATGTCGGGGGAAACATCGGTATAAGAAATATACCTAATCCCGATATTTTTGGAATTCAGATAAACAGCGATTTAGGAAAGTATTTAATAATAGTTTTCTTTACACTGCTGCTTTTCATAGTCGGATTCAACATATTGAAATCGAAAACAGGAAGGGCTTTAAAGGCCATCAGAGAAAGCGAATTCGCCGCAAGATCGGCCGGAATAGACGTTTCAAAATACAAACTGATAGCTTTCGTAATAAGTGCTGTATATGCGGGTATTGCCGGAGCCCTGTATGCGCATACCATAAATTACATATCACCCATTGATTTCGGTCTCGGTTTATCCATAAACCTTCTTGCGATGATAGTTGTCGGAGGATTGGCCTCAATGGCGGGCAATTTCATCGGAGCCATACTCATGATAGGAATTCCTTTCCTTTTCAGCCGTGCGAACCTGCCGATGTCAATCATATTCGGTATTATGCTCGTAATAGTGGTTCTTTTCTTCCCACGAGGTTTGGGATACGGTCTTTACATATTGAATTGGAAGTATTTCGGCAAGCCTTTTGCATTTTTAAGAAAGATACTGAGAAAAAAATCTTTCAAAAAGGATGATTCTATGTTTGTAAAAACAAAAAGTGGTTCGATACATTATGAAAGCGGAGGAGATGCCAAAGGAGAAACTGTTTTCATGGTTCACGGTAACTTCGCGTCCTGGAGATGGTACAAACCCGTGCTTGACAGATTGCACGGAACCGGAATCAAGGGAATTTCACTCGACCTCCCCGGTTTTGGTGACTCAGATAAACCGGAAAGAGAAATCAGCATAGAGAATTACGCGGACGAGCTTGGAGTTTTCATAAATACTTTTAAAGTTGAGAAGGTAAATATAGTTGCTCACTCACTTGGCGGAGCGGTTGCGTTGAGGTATGCACTTAATAATACCGGAAAAATAAATAAAATGCTTCTTATAGATCCCGCACCGGCAGACGGACTGGCTACTCCTGAAGAGGCTTACCCGATATTGGATTCCTACAGAAGCAACAGATCTCTGCTCAAATTCGCATTGCAGGGTATTATTCCCTCCGGCGATCCGGATAAATTACTGTCAAAACTCACTGATGACGCTCTGCTTATGGATTCAAGAGCCTTCAAAGACAATGCGAGAGCTTTGGAAAAATATAATTATCTTGAAGATCTCGGAAAATTGGATTTCCCTGTCCTGATACTTGTCGGAGAAAGGGATATGCTTATAAACGAAAAAATGCTGAAGAGTACGGTTGAAAACATGCCCGATTGTGATTTGAAGGTTTTAAAAGGAATAGGGCACAGTGTCAATGTTGAAGATCCGGAGCTCTTCGTGAAAATACTCAAAGAATTTTTTGGGAAGTGATTGGTTTTGTTTCTTGATCTAAAAGATGGAGGAAAACTCTACTACGAAGTATACGGAGATTCGGGTGAATGGCTTTTAATTCTAAACGGGATAATGATGAGTACGGCAAGCTGGAAAGATTTCATAGACCCTTTTTCAAAGAATTTCAGATTGTTGTTGGTCGATTTCAGGGACCAGGGCAGGTCTTCAAAGCTGGAAAATATGGATTACGATTGTTCTTTCCATGTTTCGGATCTTGTTGAACTGCTTGACTGTCTTGGTATTGATAAAATAAACATGACAGGTGTATCATATGGCGGGCAGGTCGCCCTTGAATTCGCCAAACTTTTTCCCGAAAGGCTTAAAACCCTTCAGCTGGTAACCATAATCCCCAAGGTAAATAATTATCTGACAGCACTCGGAGACAGCTGGGAAAGTGCCGCGAAAATCGGCGATGGTGAAGAATTTTTTAAAATCGCGATACCACCGATTTATTCGGATGTGTTTTATGAAAAAAATCCCGAATGGTTGAAAAATCGTCAGAAAATGTTCAAAGATTTGCTGAAGCGTGAGTGGTTCGAATCGTTTATCAGGCTTTCGCAAAGTGCCAAACATTTTAACAGGACAGATGTTCTGAAAGAAATAAAAATACCTGTTTTGGTTTTATGCGGTGAAAAGGACATAATAACACCGGCATCAATTATGAAAGAAATGGCGGAAGAAATAGACGACTGCACCACTTTGATAATTCCCGAAGCGGGACATGCGGCTTTTTTGGAGAAACCGTCCGAATTCATAACTTCAATTACAGGATTCATAGTGTCTAAAAAATAAAACCGGGATTTCCCGGTTTTATTTTTCCGGATTGTCAAACATGTTTCTGATATCTGTTGCGGTTATCTTTTTTTCAAAATCACTTTGAACATCGATTATATCTTTGAATATTTTGTTCTTGCTCTCCTGCAATTCGATTATTTTCTCTTCTATAGTGCCCCTCGAAATCAACCTATATACCATTACAGGATTTTCCTGTCCGATTCTGTGTGTTCTGTCAATTGCCTGATTTTCAGCAGCCGGGTTCCACCACGGATCGAACATGATAACATAGTCAGCTTCCGTAAGATTCAGCCCGACTCCACCTACCTTCAGCGTCATCAGAAGTATTTTAAATTCTTTGCTTTTTTTGAACACATCCACAAGTACGTGACGATTTTCAGTGCTGCCATCCATATAAAGTGAACTGAGATTGTTTTCTTTTAAGGTTTTTTTTATTATCTTAAGCATGGAAGAAAATTGAGAAAACACCAATACTTTATGACCTTCCATAACTATATCTTTTAGCAAATCGACAAGTGCTTCAATTTTTCCGGAATACATTTCCGATATGTATTCATCACCGATCATACCAGGATGAGATGCTATCTGCCTGAGTCTTAAGAGATGCGTAAGCACAAAAAACCTATTTTTGGAAAAAGAGGCCTCATCTCTGACCTTCTCCTCGATCTCTTTTTTCGCTTCGAGAAAATATCCGTAATACAATTCCTTTTGAGCATCCGTCATGTCTATTTTCAGATTCTTTATGGTTTTAGGCGGAAGCTCTTTCAGCACGTCTTCTTTCTTTCTTCGCATAATCAAGGGTTTAATTTTTTTTCTTAGTAAATCATCATCTGAAGAATAATAACTTTTAAAATCCTTATCCGAACCGAGAAATCCGGGAATCAGAAAATCGAAAATGCTTTTTAAATCGTTTACAGAATTCTCAATTGGCGTACCCGTAAGTGCGAGTTTGTTTCGTGTGTTCATATCCTTAAGACTTTTAAAAATCTGAGTGTTTTTATTTTTGAGATTCTGCGCTTCATCGACTATACAATAATCGAAAAATATGTCTCTGAAAAAATTGGAATCGTTCCTGAAAGTCCCGTAAGTCGTTATAGTTATATTGGTATCATTTTCCCGCTGTACTTCCCGTTCTTTCTGATTTCCGTAGTAAATTTTTACTGGAATATCGGGACAAAATCTTTTTACCTCTTCTTCCCATCCGTTTATCAACGATTTAGGCGATAGTATAAGGATTTTCGTGTTTTTATCCTTCTGATAAAGGAATGCGATCAGCGATATTGCCTGAACAGTCTTACCGAGGCCCATATCATCCGCAAGTATACCTGAAAGATTGTATTCATCAAGAAATCTAAGCCATTGGTATCCGGTCTTTTGGTAATCACGTAATATTCCTATGAAATTTTCAGGATATTCATATTTACTGATGCTCCTGAAATTCTTAAGCGATTTAATAATTTCGGCGGATTTTTCGTCAAAATTTCCTATTCCGGAATCATCGATATTTGAGAGTAAATCAAGATTGTCCCAACTGAATTTACAATCATTTTTTTCACTTTTTTCTATCAGATACTTTAATTTTTCGATTTCTTCCGGGTTGATTTTATAGAATTTATCCTCGACATTTACATATTTACTTTCTTTTTCAATCATATCTTTTATAATCTGAACGGGTATGTATGTTTCTCCTATTTTCAATTCTATATCCACTTCAAACCACTTGATCGATGATTTGATTCCAACATTGAGATTCACTTTTTCCCTGCCGACATTCATCTCTTCGGTTTTAAATTCTATTACCGGTTTGAACTCTTCTTCAGTCGAAACCAAATCGAGAAGATCAAGCATCTCTTCTTTATTCACGAGAAACTCGTTTTTCAAATCCGTTGTTTCCGTACCTTTCTGAAGGAAATCATTTATCACTTTTAAATTGGAAGACTCATATTTTCTGTTCCTTTTCAAAGCAACTTTATCAGTGGAAGAAATTACGAATTCTATATTATCTGAGTAGTTGATCACAGTTCCTTCATACTCGAATGAAATTATGAGTTGATACTTATCCGAAAATTTGTTTATCTCCCAATGTGGAATTGGATTTCCGAATGAAATTTCCATCGGATCGAAAAAAAGATTTTTATCAATTTCGACACCTTTTATGATGAGTTCAGGGAATATTTCAAGATCAAGGGACTTTCTAAGTTCGAGATTCATATCTTCGATGGAAATGCCACTTATAATTTCGTGAAGTTTCCTGATCTGCACGTAAGACAGTTGGCAGTTTACCGGGTAAATGACATCGTCGAGTATCAGTCCGAGATTTCCCGAAATACCGTATATCGGAAGATATTCATGTTTATTTCTTGCAATCCTCTTCTCATCTTTCATAATCTCTTCAGAGGTAAAATTAATTTTACCTGTTTCTTCAAAAAAATTTATATATATGAATTTAGAATCGAGAAACAGTCTAACTTTTAATTCCGGGCCGAATTCGATGCTTTTCTTTCTGTCTTTCCAGTAAACATACGGATAATGTCTGAAATTATCCTTGAATTTCCGGAAATCTATGAGCTCAAAGTGCCTGTTCTTCAACTTTGAATTTTCTTCGTTTCTCGAAAAAGCTATACTTTCGGAAAGCGATTTGAACAATTTCGAATTACTGAACACCAATTCATTGTATTCGAGTATTTTAGCACCGGTCTTGAGCGGGGTATTGTTTTTTCCTATTTTTTTCTCCGACACATATATTTCAACAGCGTCCGGCTTAGGTTCCAGTTCAACAATTTTTCTGTATACAACATTTTTGCTTTTATCTACATCGTCACTTATGTTTTTAGACAACACCAACTTAAATTTATCAAATTCCTTTTTTACTTCATAATTCTGATGAGCAAAGCGAATTTTTTCTTTTGACTCGATTTTTCCGTGTTTTCCATTGGCTTCCCGCATAAGAATACCTTTTTCCTGAATTATCTTCATAATGAGTGAAGATACATGCTTGCATATGTTTCCTTTTCGGAAATGCTCACAACTGCAGTTCAAAAGCATTCTGTCACTGAGGAATTTTACGGAAGGAGAGTAAATCGTATTGCCGATTATTTTGGCTCGGCAACTCATCACATCTTCTTTTATCTCATATTCGAATTTCTTGACTTTTCCATCATAAAAATCGGAAAGTGAAAGGCTCATCGTTTCTTGAGGTATTTGCTCAAGAGTAGAATTCAATATTTCTTCCAAATCTTTGAGGAAATCAAATCCATAGTAGTAAATAAACATTTAAAACCTCCGGAAAAAACGGTCAACCTTATATTTTACAACATATATTATTTTTTAAGTAAAACTATTATTAATTGTTCAAAAATTATTAGTTACTTTCATATTTTTTTAACGAACACACTTATAATTTACCGCTTTTATTTTTCGAGTTATAATAAACCTTGGAAATACGTCAATAATAAGCGTAAATCACTTACGGGAGATGAAAATGTGGATTCGCAAAAAATGCTTGAACTTAAAAAATGGGCTGTTGTCGGAGTTACCCCTGATCCGAATAGATTCGGATATAAGATTTTTAAAAAATTAAAAAGAGAAGGATATGATGTTTACCCTGTAAACCCAAGATATTCTGAAATTGAAGGGTGCAGGGTATACCCCGATTTAGAGGGACTTCCGGAAATCCCGGATGTTGTTAACCTGGTCGTAAAACCGGAAGTCGGTATTGAAATTACTAAAAAGCTTTTGAAACTGAATGTGAAAAATCTCTGGTTACAACCCGGAACAGTTAGTAAGGAAATTCTCGATTTTTCCGAAAAAAATGGAATCAATACCGTGAGGTCTTGTGTGCTGGTAGAACTTGATGAAATTTAGAATAATTCGCTTATCATAAATTAGTCGAATTTAGTCTCGTGTCGCAGTATAAAAAAATTTTTCCATAAGGAAAAAATGATTATGACAGAAACGCAATCAGATTTTGTGAATGAAAAGTAAAAACCGGGATATTCAAAGAAAAGCGAATTCTTTCTTAAATTTCGAGTAAACATTACTATACCAAATGTGATTCAATAAAAAAAGAGCTTTTTAAGCTCTTTTTTTATTGAATCACATTTCCCCCGTAAGTCATATTTGAATGATTATTATCTACTGGCTATATGATATCAGAAAAAAACGAATAATTTAATGACGAAAGTCATTAAATTATTTTAGAACGAAAAATATTATTTTATTTGTTTTAAAAGCCATCACAGATAATAAATGCTATAATAAAGATAAACAAAAGCGTGAAGGTGATTGTATGAAGAAATTGCCCATAGGCATAAGCGATTTCAGAGAGTTAAGGGAAAACGATTACTTCTTTTTGGACACGAGTGAATTCATAGGGAATATATACAGAGAAGATGCAAAATCGATTCTCATAACACGTCCACGCAGATTCGGCAAGACCCTCAACATGAGCATGCTCAACTATTTCTTCGACAACACCCTCGATACCGCATACCTTTTCAACAGGTTGAAGATATCACAGGACAGCCGGGTCATGAAGAATATAAACGGTTATCCCACGGTTTTCATATCTTTCAAGGATATAAAAGACCATAAATGGGATGATGCGTTCGAAAACATAAAATACACGATTTCAGACATATACACAAAATTTGAAAAAGAACTGAGAGATACATTCAAAAGCGAAGCCGAAAAACAAACTTATTATGAAATCGCAAACAGAAAAGCATCCGATTCCGATTGCAAACAATCGCTGAGGACTCTTTCCGAGCTGCTTGCAGGAAGATATTCCAAACCCGTACTGCTGATAATAGACGAATACGACGTACCGATACAGAGCGGATGGACACATGGGTATTACGAAGACGTAATAGACTTCATGAGGATATTCCTGTCTGCGGCGCTCAAAGACAATCCGCATCTTTTCAAAGGTATCATGACCGGCATATACCGCGTGGCGAAGGAGAGCATATTCTCAGGCCTCAACAACCTCAAAGTCTACACCGTACTGGACAGAAAATACTCCGAGTATTTCGGATTCACCGAATCGGAAATCGAATGGATATTGCTCCAACTGGGAAAAGAGAATGATGAATCCGTGAGGGCAGGGTTGAGGGAATGGTACAACGGATACACATTCGGGGGAATCACGGTGTACAACCCATGGTCTGTCATAAATTACCTGTACGACGGTATGCTCAAGCCTTACTGGATAAATACATCGTCGAACGACCTCATAATAAGTCTGGTGGAAGAGAACCTGAAAAGGAAGGAATCGTTCAGGGAAGAACTCGAAACACTCGTTTCCGGAGGATACATACAAAAATCCATAGACGATTCTTCCGCGTTGCGTGAGATAGGAAAAGTACCCAACGCATTATGGACACTGTTTCTGTTCAGCGGCTACCTGAAACCGGATAAAGCAACGCTTGAGAGGGGGAAGTACGTATGTGATCTCAAAATACCCAACGAAGAGGTGAACATATTCTTCCAGGATACCGTAATAAATTGGCTCAACTGCGAAGAATACGACGACAGGTTTGCTTACATGACAAAAGCACTCATGGCTGGTGATTCAAATACATTCTGCGAAAGACTGAAAGCATTCGTATCCGGAACGCTGAGCTACTACGACATAGGCAAAGTTCCCGAAAACGCATACCACATGCTGCTGTTGGGAATGTTCTCACATCTGCAGGGCGGATATCATGTGAAATCCAACCGTGAATCGGGACTGGGAAGATACGACATATTGCTAAAAGCGAAAAACAAAGAAAATTACAGCGTGATAATAGAGATAAAAAAGGGAACGGACAAGCTGGAAGAGGCAATTGCACAGATAGAGCAAAAAGACTACGCGGCTGAGCTTACATCCGAAGGGTACACCAGAATGATGAAGGTCGCGATAGGTGCCGACGGGAAGAATATAGAAGTACTTACTAAAGGATAAAAACAGGAGTGATGATATGAGAAGCTTCTGTACGGAAGGACCTATAAACAAGGAGAAATAACACTTCGCACAGCCATTCACACCCGAAACAAATTTAAAGAACAGAAAAGGGAATATGTTGTTTTTTCAAAATACCCTAATGAATAAGAATAAATAATACTTGAAACGGAAAGAAAAAAATTCACATTTGAATAATGCCAGCCAGTATTATTAATCCGAGTGAAAAACAAAGTCGGCCTTTTTGAACTTCTTTAATTGAAATTTCCCCTTTTATCATTCAACTAACTATAGAGTTTTGCCGTAAGCCAAAAAACTTAAGGACAATTCATTAACTGCCCTTGTGATACTTATGGTTATCATCAAAAACACTAATTTATTCCAAGTGCTCACATTTTTATAATCCCGATAACTACCGAGAAATGTCTTTCATTTGAGAATAATATAAACAAAACTTGAGGAAAAAGGAGCATTTCAACGTTAAACAAGTTTAATCGACGAAATATACAAATAAATCTTTTTAATCGGGTTTTTTTTGATGGATAAATAATAGTAATATATAGTTGTTCTGCACAACCAACCAACAAGGAGAAATTTAATATGTTTATTCTGGAAAATTTGACCCAATTGAACATTTTAAAAGAAATTTGGATAAATCAAACTTTTACGCGTACGCAAATAAAAGACACACTGAATATAAACAAATCAACGGTAACGAGAAATTTCGATTCCATGATGCAACAAAACATGTTTTTTGAAGAAGGAGCCATTCTCCCGGGAGAACAGGGGGGACGAAAAACACAAATTTTCAGATTCAACAAAGACCTTGTGTATTTCATCTCCATAGCCGCATTAAACGGAGAGTTGCTCGTTTTGCTTGAGAATATAAGCGGTGAAGCTATCTGTAAAATAGACAAAAAAATAAAAATAAATTCCGATTCCGAACTTATAAATGCTTTGGAAGAAGTGATAGAAGAAATAAAAAAATGTAAGCCGGAAATATTCGAAAAAGTAATCAGTATTAATATCGCTGTTCCCGGTATTGTGGATTCATATAACGGAATTATAAAATATTCATCGGACTTAAATATTCATGAACTGAATTTAAAGCAATATCTGGAAGAAAAATATTCCAGATATGTATTGGTGGAAAATGATGCCAATGCAGCCGCTGCTCTCAGTCTATATAAATCGAAATTCACCGATATAAATCTGATATATTTTTTATTTTTCCTGCCTAAAAACCTGCTTTCTCTCGGAGGAATCGGTGCGGGAATAGTTATAAACAACATTCTTTATAAAGGTACTTACTCGGCTGCCGGTGAAGTTAGAATTAAAAATTATTGGATGTTTTCAAACAATTCCGAAATAGACACTTTCAAAATAGAAACTGCCGATGAAAGCAGCCTTATGGAAAACGAAGATTTTAAAAATTACATAAATAATTTTTCGGAAAGAATAGCCGGAGTAATTCATTTCATAGATCCCAAAAAGGTAATCCTTGGAGGCGATATAAAGAATTTTTCAAATTATTTAAGGGATTATACGGTAAAAAAAATAGAAACGTATTATTCTTCCGGTTTGGGAGACAATTTCGTACAAATAGACTTTGGTGGACTTGAATCGGTCGCAAAAGGCTCCACCATTTCTTTTTTAATATCGTTCATGAACGATTTGGAATTTGCGAAAAGTATTTTAAAATAGAGTTAGTGGTAGAAATATCTCAATTGAATATTAGTGTTTGCTCAATCATACTGTTAATAATATTAAATATTAGTATATGATATACGTTGTATTTAACAAACGTATAATTTTCTGCGGAGGTGTTCTATGTTAAAGAAAGTCTTCTGTATCACATTGTTTGCTGTTCTTCTTGTTTCTGCAGCAAGTGCGAAAACCAAATTGATTTTCTGGGAATTTATGATGAAAGATGACACTGCAAAAGTCGTTCTTGAGGAATTCGAAGCGTTGAACCCGGATATTGAAGTTGAATTCGTTCAACTTTCGTGGGCTACCGGATTTGATAAAATCGTAACCGCATTTGCAGCGAATTCTGCACCGGATGTTCTTGAACTCGGAAATACATGGGTGGCCAATTTCGCCAATGAGGGAGTTCTATCCGACATATCATCCGAAGTTGAAAAGTATCCTGAAATAATCGGATGGAATCAATCGGAATACGACGGAAAAACTTGGGGTTATCCGTGGTTGCTCGGAACAAGGGCAATGTATTACAACATTGACCTTTTCATTCAGGCCGGTCTTGATCCCGAAAATCCACCCGAGACATGGGCTGAACTCATCGAAGCCGCAAAGAAAATAGACGCTCTCGGTGACGATGTTTATGGATTTGGAATGGGTACCGGTGAACCCCAGACACCATGGCAGGAATGGTTTTTACCAGCAGTATGGGGAAACAACGGAAACATATTGTCTGCTGATATGAGAACTGCCACAATGGATTCGAAAGAAGTTATCGAAGCCGCAAAAATGTACCAGGAACTGTCTAAGTATTCCCTGAAAACAAAATCCAGCGATTTGAGCGAAGTGTTCGGTACAGGCAAGGTGGGAATGTGGATAGCTCAGGCAGGAAATATCTCCAAATTCTCTTCAACATATCCGGATATGAATTTCATGGTATGCTTTGTTCCGAAACCATCTCATGAAAACGGATTTCATGCTTCTTTCGCAGGTGGAGAAATACTCACGATTCCAAGCTCATCGAAAAACAAAGAAGCTGCGAAAAGGTTAGTAGAATTTCTTATAAGTACGAATGTCACAATGAAAATCACAAAACGAGTTCCTTCGATTTTCCCATCAACTATGGAAGCCGGAGAAGATCCATGGTTCGAAGACCATACACTTGAATACATATTTTTTGAACAAAATGCGATGGCTGTTCCCGCACCACAGCACCCGAAATGGGTAGACATCCAGTTCAAGCTCTCCGAAGCCATTGAATCAATAGTTCTCGATAATACTGATGTGGAATCAACTTTTAAAAAGTATAACACGCAGATTCAGAAAATTCTGGACGAATTCAACAACTAACAATTCTTTTTTCCGGGAGAGAAGACTTTTTCCGCGGAAGGAATAAGTTTTCTCCCCCTTCTTTTTATGGAGGAATTCGATGAAAAAAGCGACTAAGAACAGATTGGTTCTGTTTGCATTCTTATCACCATGGATTATACTGTTTTCAATTTTCGGTCTTTATCCGATATTGTTCTCGTTTTTCGTAAGCTTCACGAAGTATTCGGGTTTGAATCCGAATATGGAGTTTGTCGGTTTGGATAATTACTTTAAAGCCTTTAACGACGAGGTATTCATAATTTCCTTAAAAAATACGCTGTTTTTCGTTTTCGGAACTATACCTTTCACAACTGGCATCGCACTCGTTATAGCTATTCTGCTCAACAACAAAAAATTAAAGGGAAGAAATTTTTTCAAGGCCGGTTTCTTTTTGCCATCGGTGATTTCAATGGTGGTAATTTCAATGATGTGGACTTATATGTACAGTTCAAATGGTCTTTTCAATTCACTCGCCTCATTTATGGGTTTTCAGGTGGAGGATAGAAGTTGGCTTGCCTCAACAAAAACAGCTTTGCCGGCTATTATGATAATGGACGTCTGGGCGGCCTTTGGCTATTATGTAATACTAATTTTTGCCGGATTGCAGAGTATTCCGGAACAGCTATACGAAGCGGCGAGAATTGACGGTGCCAGTCCGTTTAAAATCTCAGTAAAGGTCACTTTACCGTTACTGAAGCCAACTCTGTTTTTTGTGATCGCCATAAATACAATAAGATCATTTCAAATTTTCAGTGAAATTTACACTATGACCGGAGGCGGTCCGAGAAACTCAACTCAGACAATCGTACATTATCTTTACGAAGTATCTTTCAGAAAATTCGAAATGGGATATGGATCTGCCATAGCATATATTTTGCTTATGATAATTATGGTACTGACACTGATACAGAAAAAATTACTCCGGAGTGATGTATGATGCTCGATATTATGAAAAAAAGAACGATATTCGTACTTTTATTCGTGCTTCTTGTAATCTCTTTAATTCCTTTGTTTTTAACGGTTTTAACATCGATAATACCTGAAGGCGATCTTTTCCACATAATAACCGGAAAGACTCTGCTTGATTTCGAATCAAAAGCGGTTTTTCTGAAAACCAAGATGAAACCGATCGGAAATAAAAAATACGAACTCAATGAAAATTCTGATATCGAGAATAAATATTTCAGTTTAAAAAATGACGAAAGTGGTGAAATGACTGGAATAGGAGTTTTTCTGGGAGACAAGGACGTAAACTTAATTCAGAAAATCGAATTTGATTGTAAAATAGACGATGATAATTCCGATTTCTACTTTGGTATGAAAGATGTAGATGATAACGAAAAAATAATACCTATAGAAAGAATTCAAGTATCGAAAAATTGGGGAAGATTTAAAATTCCCATGGAACTTGATAAATTCGAGGGTATAGATCTCAAGCATGTCTCTCAGTTGCAAATTCTTTTCTCATCTGAAAAAACGGGGATATCAATCGATATAGATAATATAGATTTAAAATATAATTTTCCGACGCTGATGAATTTCGTGAATGTCTGGGAAGAAAACGATTTTGCGAGATACATGCTTAACAGTGCTTTCATTTCGATTTTTGTCGTACTTGGAAATCTAATACTCTCTTCTATGGTAGCCTATGCGCTTGCGAGAAAAAATTTCAGAGGAAGAGAAATAATTTTCTCCGTTATTCTTGCAACTATGATGATTCCACCACAGATAACGATTATCCCGATTTTTATGATGATGGAAAAAATCGGATGGATAAATACATATCTCGCTTTGATCGTTCCTGCACTCATATCTCCGTTCGGTATATTCCTGATGAGGCAGTATATTGAACAGTTGCCTCTCGAACTTGATCAGGCGGCCTATGTGGATGGAGCGAATGATTTTCAGATATTTTTCAAAATAATATTGCCATTAAGCGGTCCGGGACTGGCTGTTTTAGGTATAAACTCTTTTATAAGCAGCTGGAATGCGTTATACTATCCGTTGGTTCTCACAAACTCAAAAGAAATGAGAACCGTTCAGGTGGGTTTGGCATTATTTTCAAAACTGAATCAGGTACAATGGCCGAAATTGATGGCTGCGTCCACTTTAGTCGGTCTGCCGGTAATAATAGTATTCTTAATTTTCCAGAAGCAAATCATTTCAGGTTTGGTTGATGGAGCAGTTAAATCTTAATCAGAGGTGAAAGGATGAAAGGCAAGTTTATCAGGGGAGTCGTTGAAGGGTTTTATGGAAAACCCTGGAGTTGGAATGAAAGAAAAAACATAATAAGCCTTATGGGGAGCAGAAAATACAATCTCTATATATATGCTCCGAAAGAAGACGAATTCCACAGAGATTTATGGAGAGAAAATTATCCGGCTAATTTCATGGAAGAATTCGGAAAATTGACTGTACACGGTGAAAAAGAAAATGTGGAAGTCTCTATCGCACTGAGTCCGGGTTTGAGTTTAATACATTCGGACAGCAACGAACTGGAAACACTTTTCAAAAAGTTTCTGAGTTTTGCGGAATTGGGTGTCAGGACATTTTGTTTGTTTTTAGACGATATACCCGAAGAATTACAGCACGAAGAGGACAAAGCTTGTTTTGAATCGCTTGCCGATGCACAGCAATTTTTTACAAATTCACTTTATAAAATGATGAAATCAAAAATCGAAGATTTTAAACTTATTCTCTGTCCGACTTTCTATTTCGGAAAAACGGTGAATGAATATCATGTCACACTCGGTAAAAATGTGCATCCGGATATCGAAATCATGTGGACCGGTCCGGAGGTATGTTCGGAAATAATCAGCACGGAAGATGCGAAAATGGTTTCAAAGGCATACAACAGGCCCGTTCTTTATTGGGATAATTATCCGGTGAACGATTCTTCAATGGTTCCGGAACTTCACATTGGACCTTATTCCGGAAGGGATAAAGACCTGTATAAGTATTCATCGGGAATAATACTGAATCCAATGAACCAGGCTTATGCTTCCATGATAGTACTTGAAAATGCCGCTGATTATTTTGAAGAAAAAGAAGATTTTGATCTGATTAAAAGCTGGGAATCTTCATTGACTAAATATTCAAAAGGTTGTGAAAAATCATTTTTGCATTTTGCAAACGCCAATCTGGAAAGTCCTTTGCATAAATCTACCCCTGAAATAAGCAAAGAGATTGTCGGGAAATTCAAAACCTTATATTTCGGCAAAAAAAGAAAAGAAGCATCGGAATATTTGATCGAAACAGGTAATTTAATTAAAAGCAATTATATTGAAATAAAAAATAATATTTCTTCAGATTTGCTTGCGGACATTACTCCCTGGATTGATGAATATCTCCATTGGGGTAAGGTAATCGAAAAAACAGGTGAAATGGTTTTGGCAGATCTCGAAATGTACCGGGAAAATCCAAGTGAAGAAAATCTCTGTAAAGTAAAAAAAGCCAATTCCGAGCTTGAAAACTTGCTTAGAGATGCTTTCAAATTTGAGACGAATGTGTTCGGTAATGAAATTCTCGATTTTTCGCTTAACCGGTTGAAAATCAGTAAGGGTCTCTTGAAAATGTATATTTATTGAAAACAAAAAAAGAAAAAATTTTTTATTTATGTTTTCAAACTGATATAATCGGTTCGAAACAGTAATCAGTTCGAGAAATTAATCAGAAATGCCCATACTCTCCCCCTTTCCCCGCAGAAAAAGAGAGTTGGGCATTTTTATTTCAGGTATTTCAACGGCAATACGACTATGAATTTACTTCCTCTACCGATTTTACTTTCGACTTCGATTTTACCGTTCATCTCTTCTATGATTTTTTTGGAAATCGTCAACCCGAGACCAGTTCCGCCGTACTTTTTGTGTATGGATGAATTAGCCTGTGAGAAAGGATTGAATATCTTTTCATAATCATCTTCGGATATCCCTATACCGGTATCTTCAACGGTAATTTTCATATTAATAAAATCATCTTCTATTCTAAGATGTTCTATGCTTATTTCGACTCGTCCTTTTTCCGTAAATTTAATCGCATTCCCCACAAGATTGAACACGATTTGCTTTACACATACCTGGTCTCCAAGTAATATGGCAGGTATTCTATCGTCGATCTTACATTTGAACTTGAGATTCTTCTTATCGGCTTTTATTCTCAGTCCGCTCATCAGGTTATCCATAAGTGTTCTGATGTTGAACGGCTCCTCTTCAAGTTTCTTCATACCGGATTCTATTTTCGTAACATCGAGAATGTTGTTAATCATAGATAACAGAGATTTTCCATAATTTCTGATAGTTTCTGCGAATCCTTTCTGCTCCGGAGTAAGATCGGTTCCGATAAGAGTTTCAGCGGCACCCATTATTACTGTAAGTGGCGTCCTCAATTCATGATTGGTATTGGCGAGAAATTTACTTTTAGCCCTGTCGGACATTTCCGCAGCTTCTTTTGCTTCTTTTAAAAATTTCTTATGTTCTTTGTCAAGAGTGATGTCTCTTGCGAGAAAAAGAACTTCGTCATTATTTATGGGAACTACCCAGCCTTCATAATATTTTCTTCCTCCGGTATCGTTCGGAAAAGAATACTCATAGAAATAGGACTTCTGGTTGTCAAGCGAGTTTTCTATTATTTCTTTGGTTTTCTTCTTATCCTTATCCGTCATCGGTGTATCGAATATCGTTTTTCCGATTATTATATTTCTCGGAATAGCAAGTTTTTCATGAGGCTTGGCAATGTAATCAAGGTATTTACCGTTTCTGTCTATTATGAAAACCGGATCAGGCAGTATCTCCATTATGGCTTCATTTTTCTTGAACAATTCCTTCAGCTTGATTTCCGTACTGAGTTTTTGCGAGAAATCAAATGTAACTTTCAGGTAATATTTTTTATTTCCCGCTATTCCGTTCAGTACGAGAATACTGCCATATTCGATGTATGGTCTCCGCTTTTCTTCACATTGTATAATTCTCCGGTCCATTTGCCTTCTTTTTCAAGCTTTTCATCAATAACCGAATTTTTTTTCGCTGAAGATTTTTTATCCGCAAGTATATCTTCGGGTCTTTTCCCGAGAGATTCCTGATATGAAAATCCTGTTGATTTTTCAAATTCTTCGTTTACAAACTGTATATTCCAATTCTGATCGGCTATCATAACTATGAAAGGAGCTTTTTCAAGGCCCTGTGATATGGCATAAACGAGTGGATCACTGATCCCTTTGAAGCGCATCTCGCGGTATTCACTCAATACCCTTCCGGTTATTATGAAATGATAACCGTCACCGGCAAATTTTTCCGAACTCCACTCAACCCAATATTTTTTGTTCTTAACCGTTGACTTAATTATAAGCCTGTATGAACAATCTTTATCGGACATATTATCGACGAAATCCTGCATATTTTTTTTATCTTCCGCCATCGATCCGAATTCCTGGAAATACTTTCCGGTAAAAGACTCCAAAGGCTCTTGGGTATGCTCCGTGATATATTTATTGACATATTCGATTTTTCCTTCTACATCTATAACCGCAACCAGAGTTGAAATATAGTCAAAAAATTCGTATGATATATTCAATTTATCTCCTATTCCCTCATAAAAAATTAACGGAATCAACGAATTCATTCGGCGATCCCATCTTCTGTTCCTTGAAATATCAATCGGTATTCATACCGAATATCTCATCTTCCGGTACTTCAAGTTCGATTATCTTCGGAGTTATGAATATGTTTATCGTACTCTCCTCTTTAATATCTGTTTCGTTTCGGAAAAACTGTCCCAAAAAGGGAAGGTCACCGATAAACGGTACTTTTGTCAGAGACTTTCTGATGGTTTCACCCTTGAGCCCGCCAATTACGAAAGTATCTCCGTTTTTAACTATAACTTCGGTGTTGGCAGTTCTCTCGTCTTTCGAGAAAAGGCTTTGGGGTGCGGGATCCGCTGCATAGCTTACCGAAATATTGACTTCGAGTTTGATAGTATCGTTATCCCGGACTAACGGAGTTATCGTGAGCTCGTACCCGGTTTCATTCGTGACAAGGTTAGTCTGTGTGGAATTGGACAGCGTGACTTCATATGTTGAAGTATTTCCGATATGTATATATGCTTCTTTACCGCTTGTAGTTGTTATAAAAGGTCTGGACATGAAGTTGTTTCCACCGTTTTCCTTTTTATTGTTATAGGAAATATCGAGCGTTATGTTTTTAGTTATCGCCGTGAGGAGCTTGGAGAAATCGGTGAAATCCATTATGCTGCTGCTTATGCTGAACCCTTTCGAAGAATCGAGAGATATTGTCGGAGTGGATGCCCCTATATTCATACTCAAACTCTGAATCAACTGATCTTTGTCCCCTTCTTCAAGAACCAGGGCGCTAATTTCCACGAGTCTTTTAGGTTTGACTGTTTTCTTTATAAGCGGTTTCAATTGTTCCATCTGAGAATCCGATATTCCCGTGAAAATCACCACACCGTTTATTTCGTCCGTATACACCTGTCCTCCGTAAGCGGTGGTTATAAGTGAACTGACTTCTTCGAATCCCTGACTTATATTTAAAACCCTTTGTTTTTTTGTTCCGGTTTTCATCTCGGTATCGGGTGGTATAATCGCATATATGGGTTCTGCGAGTCCGGTTATTGTCTGAACATCAAAATCGTAAAGCCTTTCTATTATGTTCAGCCATTTTTCCCAGGAAACATCGTTGAGAGTCAGTTTGCACGTTATGGTCGATTCTGAGGTGGGTATGAAAATTTTCGGATTGGAACTTATCGAATGGGCTATTTCTTCTGTGACTTCCGAAACGGATAAGCCCTGGGAATGAACGTTGAACAATTCACCATTTTCCTGAATCGTTATTGCGGGTTTTTTGGAATAATTCATAATCAGCTGCAATGCAGAATCCATCTCATCTTTCTTACCTCTCAGCTCGAAATGGTTATCGTCTGCAACAGTTATAAACACCGACGGCAATTTTTTAGAAACAATTTCCACGACTTCCTGTGCGGACAGATATTCGCCTTTTGTCCTGTCATAAAGCACCGAATAATCGATTTTCTCCGTTAATGTCGGATATTTCTGATTTATCATGGTATCCATCTTCAATACAGCTTCTTCAACATCACTTTTTCTGCCCACTAAAAGTATCATTTTCGAAGATTCGAAAAGTTCTGCTTTCAACGAAGGATAATATGCCTTGACGACGTTTATTAAGTCGTTTGCCGTAAGAGATACCGCATTCTCTTCAGAACCTATTTTAAAATTGTAAGTTTTTACATATGGGGCTTCCACTCCTTCAACCTTTTCAACAAGTTCAAAACTTCTGAGAATGAGCTTGGCATTATCCGTAATCTCCTTCTGGCCTTTCAGCAGTATTCTCGAATTTCCGAGATCCAATATATTTATCTGGTTCGAGATGTCATAGTATAGTCCTAAAACGCTTTCTATAGTCTGATAATTAACACCCGTAGTCAGCTGCAATATGGAGCTTTCATCCATAAAATCAGAACTCAGCATATTAAGCATCTCTTTGGTTTTTTCGATTTGTGATGAAGTACCTGTTATGAAATACCCACCGGCTTCAAACTCTTCAACCTGCACGCCCGGAACTTTAACAGCAGCCAGTTTTATTATTTCCGGACCCTTGAGTTCGGTTATATTTATCTTCACGAACTCGGTACTTACGGTTTCTGAAGCGTTCCTTCCGATTATCTTCGTCACATCAAGGTCTTTTAACTCATTTACCATGGCTTTCACGAATTCTTCAGGACCGTAAACTCTGTAAGATTCGAGAGTCTGTAAAAACAATATATTTACGCCATATTGTTGGTAGAGATTGGTCCAGATAGTCCTTACATCTTCATCGGAAAGCCTTGTGAAATATACCAGCTGGGAATATACTTTGGCATCTTCCAGAATCTTTTTCCCCGATTCTTCAATAAAGCTTTTTACTTCAGAAAGAGACGTGGTATTTCTGCCTTTCAGTAACATATAACCCAGTGAATTGAATCTGTTTATCTCGATATCAGGCCATTTTATTTTTATATAACCTTCGATATTCTGTACGAATTCCGCATCGTTCAACAGAGTTTCACTCATTTCAAAAAGCAAATAATTTTCAAACTCTGTTAACCATAATTCTTCTATTTCTTTTATATAGCCTTCGAGAGTCTCTATATCCTGAGGTTTTCCTTTCATTATCATCAACGGTGAGAAAGAAAAGTCTATTTCAACTGTTGGGAACTTCTGTTTTATAGAATTAGAAGAATCTCCAGTAGTAAGTGATTCGAAAATTTTATCCGGCAACTTACCGGATATCGGAATTATCTTTATTACGGAATCAAGCGGGGGCTGCAGAATCATTTTGTCATCGGCTATTCTTTTTGCCGTCAGCACTTCATAATTGGAACCGAGAATGCTTATTTCATCGGGATTACCATCTTCTGATTTCAACGCCGTAAGATCTTCCACAGTCCATTGGAAAGTCGGTTTATTCGATATGTTCCTTACGTTAAGTCCATCGGCAGTTATAATAGAATTTGGAAATGTTCGCGAAAGGGCAAGAGCGAATACTTTACCGGCACCATCTTTAACTTTGAAACTGTCAAGCTTTTCATTCCCACGATTTTTTCTATCTTTAATATAGTTTTTAAGATACGCCGTAATTTTTTTAACTTCCGAAGTCGGCCCCTCAATAATGACGACTTCTTTCAAAGCATCTATATCATACTTAATATCAGCGGAAGTAAATGCTTTCTCCTGAGTCTGGGACATGAATTCAAGCTGTCCGGTATAAAAAGACATGAATCCTTCGACTTCCTGCCGCAAAAGCGGTGAATATGGCAGATCTTCTTCAATCACGGCATTTTCATTCTGAACAGAGTCTCCGGGCTTTTCTACACCTTCAAGAAAACCCATAAAATTCTCGAATTTCTCATGAAGTGAAGAATCTCCATAAAGCATTACACCTATTGAAACACCCGTTTCGTTGTTGCTTCCCTGCGGCAGCACTATGATATCGTTCGAAAGATCTTTATCGGATTTCGAATACTTTCTTCCGAATTCCTGCAGGATGAAAGCCATAAAAGCTTCTTTATCGAAAAATTTATCTGTCGACTTGTCCTGTAATTCCCTGATTTTAGTAAAATTAACGTAAAGTTCGGAAGTTTTCGCTATGTTGAAAGAATAGGATGACCAGAAGTAGTTTCTTTCAGTCGGGGATATCGAAACATCTGATAGAATCTGCTTTACCTTTTCTTCTATCTGGTCTTTTTTAACCACATACACGGTTCTGTTGGGAAGAAAAGCATAACCTATCGAGGGATTGTTCATAATGATCTGTAGGAAAAAGTCTTCTGCTCTTATACTGTCGGAAAGCATGACGAAGTTTGCCTGTGTGCCTCCGATTGAGTCTTCGTCAATTACGAGGTTTACATCGAGATATTCTCTCAGAACCGCAAGCAATGAAACGATAGAGGGTCTGTTCCCCGAATTCCCCGAATCCGTGTACGAAGAAAATTCATCGATTTTCAACGATTTTCGCGGAAATGATATTCTCAATGTGTTTGCAACCACTTCGTACTCGGGTAATTGCGGGAGAAGCATATCGAATCTTATTGATAAAACGCCTTTACCTGAATTTGCTTTGAAACCCACAATCGGTGAATATCCTAAGAATTTGGATATTTCCTGACCATCTTTAATATTCCCGGGAAGTGAAAACTCTATATATCGCCCGTAATCAACTTCGCTGAGTTTAGGGTCTTCAGGTTCCCCACTGAATATGAAAACAAAATCAAGAGAATCATCTCCGGTGAAATAGGTAAAATTCACCATGTCATTTGAAAATGAGGTAGTGGCGATTAAAATGATCCCAAGGATGAAGGCAATGTACTTGAAAGCTTTCATCGATATTCCCCCTTTATATTTTTTCTATTATCCCCGCTTTACAAACTGAATTTCGTCTCTTTATACGGTTGGGCAACAATTCTGTACAATTTGGGTCCGATACCTTTTTCAGTTCCCGAAGAAAGTTTCGGATATTTATAAATCAAAATTCCTATCGAATTTATATCCAGCACCTGCATATCTGAATAATCCGGTAAAAAACTGTTCACTTTCAATTCGAATATCTTGTCTCCTATGTCTCTCATCCTTATCCATGCTTTTTTCTCACCGCTGTAATCTTTAAAATAGGACACGAAATCCGCAGCTTCAAAATCGGTTATGCCTTCTCTGTCAGATGTAAGAAGTTTTCCGACTTCCTCGCTGTCTTCTATTTTTAAGTAGTAAGGGCTGAATACTTCATCGTCATATGATTTCTGTTCCTTATCCTTTTTGATTTCGTCAAGTACGGTTGACAGAAGATTTTTGTCAACCTGTGATATGTTAGCGGACGAAACGAGTGTGCCGGACAGCGGTTTAGAATTACTTATGTTTGTATTTGTGGTGGAAGGTTTGCTGTTAGATGCCGAAGGAGCGCTGCCCCCGAAAATATTAATACCCATCGAAGGCAAGGTAACGAAGACGAATAAAAATATGGTTCCGACGAGTATGGCAATCAATACCAGAAGTTTTATCTTCTGCTTTTTAGCGCTGTCTGATTTTTTTTTCGCCATAACTTTTCATCCTCCAATCAAATTCTTGTCAATGGGTATGGTTTTCAAAAGCAAAATCTGAATCCTTATGGTGTTCTCTTTCTCTTCCCCAATTTGTATAGGAAGTGAAATCGGGTTTTCAAAACTGAATTGCTCTATCTTTGTAAGCTCAATTTGCTGTAAAAGACTCATCAATTCGGTGAAATTCTCGGTATTCATATTTCCCGAGTAGGAAAGCGTATCTCCGCTGAATAAATGTGTATACCCTTTTTCTCTGAAAAAATCCGCTATTTTTTTAATTTCTGCCGTACCCGGCGCGATAGTTTCAGAATATACCCTTAGTTTCGCAGCTTCGTTTTTATGAAGATTATAAGTAGATTCAAAAGAAATCGCGGCGGAATTCATGGTCGCTATCTCAGTCTGCATTTCGAGAAATGGAAGCAGATCGAAAAAAACGAGTGAAAGTATAAATACCGAAAGGGCTATTATCAATCCATACAATCTTTTTATAGCAAGCATGCCGGTGTCCTCCTTCAGTATCCTTTAATGTTTATTTCCGTCTTGGCTTCCAAAGCGTTCAAAAACAAGAAATTTATGTCAGCCCTTCTGCTGTTGTAATTAAGAGGAAGCGACGAAAGATTTCTGTTGAACTCGTTGAAAAAATTGTAAATATTTCCGTTATAAGGTATATCATAATATTCAACTTCGAATTCGTTGTTTCTGAGAAGATTCAGTCTTTTCAAAAACACCTTGTCTTTATCTTTTATATTGTAGTACGATTTTGAAAATGATTCAAGGTAATTACCGATTAAATAAGAGTAGACGATGTCATTTTCTATGCTTTTACTCTGTACCTGCAATTTTATTATCTCGTCTTTCAGACTGGTCTCCTTCTGCCTTATTTCCACTGCCGTTTTCGAAAGATTTCCAAGGCTGCCATCCGGCACAACAGAAGAAGCTATCGGAAATCGTTGCCTGAATGTGGAAATTTCGGTGTTTTTCCATGTCCAAAGAGTTACCCTGAAAGCGATTATGGGTAGCAGAAATATAAATATCAGAAAAAGTACCGTCGTAATTTTGAATTTCTGTCTTTTTTTCTTATATAAATTTATATTTACCAATTTCTCTCACCCCTCGATATGCCAGACCCATCAGACCTCTCAACGAATCCATGTCTTCAGGATAATCTTCTTTCAAAGGCATCTCCAATATTCTCATCCCTCTGAGTATGGAAGATCTCAAAAGGTTGTCCGCTATGGTTTTTGTGTTTCTTTTATTCATTGAACAAACCATAACGCAGTTAATGGATTCTCTTTTCTCATTTATTCCAAGATTTGTGACGGTGTTGCTTATGGTTTTTTCACATTCGTATACGAATTGGCGGTAAAAATCGTCGAATAAATCTTCGGAATCGGTTATATGACTGAGCGATCCCATCTCATTCCCTTTGGAAAAAGCCTTTATTATTTCTCCCTTGTCGACTCCTTTTTCTTCAAGACTTTGCATCAAATACCTTAAAGAAAAAGGAATTTCCGATATTTGAATCAGCTCTCCGTCCTTGAATGTAAAAAGCACCGAATAGCAAACATCTTCACAAATCAGAAAAACATAGTTTTTATTCGGAGCTATCTGTTTGAAACAATTTTGATCCATTATTTCGAGATATTTCAGATTATCGGGAAGCAGAATATCCGGCTCCGGTCCTTTGGAAAGTGTCATTATCTTGCTGAGGTATTGATCCATATATTCTTTTTTTACTGTAAAAACGGGTAAATCTGTACTGGGTGTTATTTTTCCCTCCGGAAAAGAAACATCTATTACGAGATTCGTCGGCGCTATGTTTATCTCTTCGGAAATTCTGAAGCTTATTGCCTTAAGCAGCTGATCTTTTGAAAGTGAAGGCATTTTCTGCAAAGAAAATATCATTCGTGAAAATGGAAAATTTAAAACCACATAATTTTCAATATCCCTGCCAACTTTATTAAGAGTATTTTCGATGCTTTTAAGATGGGTTTCGGACAGCAATCCACTTCCGGATTTTGCGTGTATAGTTTCATTCCAGTCCGTTATTTTTGCCTTTCTGCCTCTGGTTTTGACAAGAACAGCTCTTGTGTAGTACTCATTGGTCTCAATCGCAAGAACATTCCTATAAAATATCTGCATAAATTCCACCTTTCCGATCAAACTTCCCTTAAATTAAGTTTACCCGTAACAGGCTCAACCGTCAGTACATAAGTCTTGCCTTGAGATGATAGCTGAGTACCCGTACCTTTCGTTATTATACCTGCCGAATTATACGAAACGACGAAATCGCCCATGAACCTGAAACCTTTTATCTCATCTCCGGATTTGACTATCAAAGATGAAGGTTGCATATTACAAAGAGCTTTATTCCTGGTTATTTGAAGCGACTCTATCATCTCCGAACAGAAAATCCTCTTACGGTAAGACTCCCCGGGTTTTAAATAAGTTACCCCAAAATAAAGTGATACCGAAAGAAGCGCAACTATGAAAAGATAAACGATAATCTCAACATAGGAAAATCCTTTTTTCCGCCGCATATGCGAATCTGCCTAAAGGCCTCCGGTTAATGTCATCTGTCCCTGGAATATTGCCGTATACATCGTGTATGCTATGAACGCTATGAACAATCCCACCAATACTATCATAACAGGTTGAATAAGTGATACAAGCTGCTTGACCGATGTTTTTACTTTATCCTCGAAAAAATTAGCCACTCTTTCAAGAATCGAATCGAGTTTTCCCGTTCTTTCACCCGTACCTACCATCGCAACAACCAATCCCGGAAATTCACCGGATTCGGCAAAAGCACTCTCCAGCCCGACACCTTTTTTTATCATCTCCGCCATTTCGGTGGTGGTTCTCTCGAATCGTATATCGTTTGAAGCTTTACTTGCAAGCTGCAAAGCTTTTATTATGTCTATACCTGCGGAAACCATTACCGAAAGAGTCCTGCAGAATCTTTCAATCGAACTGTTTTTTCTTATGCTTTTCACACCCGGAATTACACTAAGTATGACTGACGAAACATTTTTCCCCGAATTCGTCTTAAAAAACAGTACTAATCCTGTTGTTACAGTTGTCAATACTATCAGAACAAGTGCCCAGTTGTCTTTTATGAAGTAGTTGGCATCCATGAGAACTTTTATAAAACCAGTCGGTTCAGTTCCGAATGAATTTATAAGTTGCGGCAATATGAACAGCATAATGACCACTACAATTATCACGGCGAAACCGAGTATGAAAACCGGATATGCCATACCGGATCTCACTTCGTCGTTGAGTTTTTTCTGTGATTCGTAGAATTGAGCGACTTTTTCAAGCGTATTGGCCAAAGTACCGCTGTTCTCACCGGCTTCCACCAGATTAACGAAAATATCGTCAAAAGTCTTTTCGTTTTTTAAGGATTCGGCAAAACTCATACCCGCCTCTATGTTGTTCAAAACACTTTCTATCAACTTTCTGAACTTGGGAGTAAAAACTTCCTGCTCCGAAAGTACTTCGAGCGCATTGGCAAGGTTAACCCCCGAATCGACCATTATCGCCAGCTGCCTCGAAAAAGTCATCAGATCGAGGAGTTTAAGTGCAAATATCGAACGTCTGGTTCTTTCTTTTATTTCCTTCAATTCAAGAACGACATAGCCTCTGCTGGATAACTGGTTGACGGCAGAGGCCTCATTCGGAGAATTAATAACGCTGCTTATTTTCCCGCCATTCATGTCGGTTGCTTTAAAACTATAATTTGGCAAGTCTTTTCCTCCCGATTATTACTTAATTCCTCTTCTTTCGAGCTCTTCAAGTCCACGTGGATCTTTGATCTTTTTTAACGCTTCAATCGCAAAAGAAGAAACATATGACTCTTCACTCCTGCCGCTTACAGGATTGACTATTTTGAGTATTGTATTATCATCGAGCATGTTTATAAGGGGATAAACCGCCCTGACATCTTTAATCTGGCCGAGTGAATATGCCGACACCGCCCTTATTATGGGATTCTCGTCATTCATAGTCGAAAGAAGGTATATCACCGCGGAACTGTCTTTCAGACTGCCAAGAGATACGATCGCCTGCATTTTGACGTTGTCGTCCGTATCTCTCATCATAGCTATGAGAAAATCGGAATTCCTTGGACTTTTAATTTTCCCGAGTGCATTTGCCACGTTTGATCTGATATTAGGATCGCTGTCGGTATAGTATTCGTAAAGAGTATCAAGCGCCCTTTGATCTCCGATCGTTGCCAGTGTGTTTATTATACCAACTTTTAAATTATTATCATAAGTCATTTTCAAAGCAAGTGAAAGCGGTTCTATCGCTTTTTCTCCTATCTGCATCAGCATGTCCATGGCTATATTCCTGTGAATTTCAGATGACAGCAACCTGGTCAGGAATGTCGAAACTTCCACCATACCCGAAGGATCCTGAATATCGACGAGTATTCTGGAAATTCTCATCCCCTGGTCTATATCATCACGAATACCCGCTAATTTGAGCTTCAGATTCAGATATTTTACCGACGGAAGGCCGATGTTTATCAAAGCCCCGTCTATTCTGACATCATTGCTTTCACCGATCATCCATGCAATTTCCTCGGCTGCTTTTTCACTTGCGAGCTGCCCAAGAGACCATATGGCAGTGTATTTAAGCTCTTCGTTTTCATTTTGGAGATAATCGAGCAATATGTTTTCGGATTCAACTTCTATCATGTACCCGAAAGCTTCCAGAGCGAGTTTCTTTTCAGCAACGGTTCCATGCTCCAGAATCTGCTTCCAATCTTCAAATTCTATTCCCTTGTATGAACTCGAAAACACAAGTACAAAAGATAACAAAAACACTAAAAAGAATGCTATTTTTTTCATAGAATCCCCCCTTGAGAAATTGCCCCTATTAAACATTGAATCTTACATTGATTATATCCCCATCTTCTACAATATATTCTTTTCCGACAACCTTGAAAAGTCCTTTTTCTTTAAGGATTTTTTCTGAACCAAATTCCATGAGCTCGTCGTATTTCATAATTTCAGCTCTTATGAAACCCCTTTCAAGATCCGAGTGTATTTTACCTGCCGCTTCCTTGGCACAGGTGTTTTTTTCAATCGTCCACGCACGTACTTCATCCTTGCCGACGGTGAAAAACGATATCAGCCCCACATGGTCATAAACAAGCGATGTCAATCTTTGTATACCGCTTTCGGTCAAATTAAGCTCATTTAGGAACATTCTTCTTTCCTCTTCTTCAAGAGAATTCAATTCCATTTCAAATTTGCCGCAAATTTCGATCAGACCGAGCTTATTTTCGTTCGCATACTCTTTCATATCTTCGATTTCTTTGCTGGTTTTTTCAAAACTGTTTTCATCACTGTTTAAAAGTATCATCGATGGTTTTATTGTGAAAAGGCTTAAACTTGAAACGAGTTTGAGACTTTCCGGCAAAAAAACGGAAATATCCGGAAACTTGCTTTCATCCAAATATACTTTAATCGATTTCAGAACTTCTATTTCATCTTTTTCGAATTTTTCAAGTTTCCTTTTGGCATTCTCCAATTTATCAAGTCTGTTCTCAACCAATTCAAGATCCCTGAGTATTATTTCGGATTTGATATCTTCAAGCTGTGACAGCGGAGAACCGGCACAATCCTCAAAATTGCCTATGACCCACAGCAATGCGTCGATTTTCTGTATCATACCGAACACCCTGTTTCTCTCTTTCGCACCTGCCGCGGGATCAAGTCCCGGTGTGTCGGTGAATTGCAGAATCGCATAGGTGGTTTTTTTAGGTTCATACATCTGGCTCAATCTGTCGATTCTACCATCGTGAACTTTTATCATTCTGGTTTCTCCGGGCAGATGATTCGACGTTTCGTCCCCACCGACCAACAGATTGAATATGGTGCTTTTGCCTGTGAACGGCAAACCCACAATACCTATTTTCATAACTTATCTCACCTTCATTCTTTCGTTAATTGTTGTCGCGATATAACTCGCAACCTGGCTTGGAATGCTGCCTGGCCCAAAACCGGCATCGTATCCGAGTTCGATCGCAAGGTCATGTCCTATTCTCGGTCCGCCAACTATCGTAATTATGTTTTTTCTGACATTTTCCGCTTCCATGAGATCCATCAGTCTGGTTAAGTTGTGTATATGTATGTTTCTCTGAGTCACTATCTGTGATATAAGCACCGCATCGGCACCGGTTTCTTTTATTTTTTTCACAACGTCTTCACATGGTACCTGACTGCCTAAATTATACACTTCAAACATCTTATATCTCTCAAGTCCGTAATCTCCGTGATATCCTTTCATGTTGAGAATGGCATCAAGACCTACGGTGTGTGCGTCGCTCTCAATTGTGGCACCTACAACTACAAGTGGTCTTTTTATATTGCTGAGTATGTATTCATCGACTTTCTCTCTGTCCATATGTTCGAAATCGACTTCAACAACTTTTATTTCGGTGATGTCTATACCCATCGACGTATGAGCATATACCACGAAAAAAGAAAAACCTTCACCAAGATCTTCCATTGTAACAACCTCAGCTTTTTCAAATCCGAGGTTTATGACATACTGGCGTGCCGCCTCTTTGGCAAGTGCGCCGTAAGGTATGGGCAATGTGAAAGAAAGCTGTACGGCTCCATCGTTTGTCGAATCACCGTATGGAATTATATTTTTGGGATTTATTTCAAGCTTATCGTTTAATTTCAGATTCATTTCATTTCACCTCAAGTCCCAATCTGCTTTTCAATTCTTCAAAGAAAGGGTTGTAATATTCTTCGGATTTTTTAATAACTCCCGAAAGTCCTTTCCCACCGTCCATTTTTCTGGATATGTCGGCAAAATTACCTTCTTCGATTGATTGCATGAGGCCTGTCTCCAAAGAGTGCTCTAAAAGTTTAATCGCTTCAAGCAGTACTTCCTCAGTCCTCTTTTCTATGAATCCGTCTGCTTTTACGGTTAGTTCCAATCCGAGATCCTCGGAATTCGAGAATATGTAATCCGCATTTTTAATTGCGAGAAACCTGTCCTGAAGGAACGGAGTGTGTATCGCCTCGGTCAGCATACCCAGAAGCTGTATATCCTGGCCGGTTATCGATGCCACAAAATTGAACATCGTGTTCATGGCGTAACCTTTAAATATATTTCCCGTCATGTGCTTTGTCGGCGGCATGTATTTAAGTGTCGCATTCGGAAACAATTCCCGTGTTAAAAGCGCATGCGCTATTTCATAAAGCAAACCATTCTTAAAATCCGGATTAATTTCAAAGGCATGGCCGAGACCCATGTATTTTTCTTCCATACCGGCAAGTTTCGCAAAAGCCTCGTTTATAAGCTGGGAAGCGGTAACGGCAAAGGCTTTTTCTACGGCATCGGATGTGGTCAGGTAATTATCTTCTCCGGTGTTTATTGTTATATGGGAATAGGCACAGATGAGTCGCGAAAAATACTGGTCTATGAAAGTCCTCTGCATGTTAATATCCCTGAACAGTATACCGTACATGGAATCATTCAACAGGAAATCAAGTCCTTCCCATGCACCCATCATTGCTATTTCAGGCATGCATAATCCGGAAGCGTAGTTAACGAGCCTGATATACCTTCCCTGTTCTTTCCCGACTTTGTCAAGTGCTTTCCTCATTATCTTGAAGTTTTCCTGTGTTGCATATGTCCCGCCGAATCCCTCTGTGGTCGCACCGTAAGGAACGTAATCAAGAAGACTTTGAGCTGTTGATCTTATTACGGCTATTATATCCGCTCCCTGTCTTGCGGCAGCCTGTGCCTGGATAACATCTTCATATATATTTCCTGTAGCCACTATGACGTATTTATAAGGTTTTTTCGGATCAGAAAGCTCTTCCAGCATCTCATCTCTCGAATCCCTTGTTTTTGCGATTTCATCAAGTGCTTTTTTTGTCATGGTTTTTGATAACTCGTTTATTTCTTCAAATGGCTGAACGGGAATTTCGTTGAGTTTTATTTCACCTTCGGATACCATTTCAGCTATTTCCTGCGGCGATCTCTTGAGTGCCACGCATGCGTTTATTATCCAAAAAGCGGCACCGATGTTGAGTACCCCCGCATCGTTGAGATGATTTACAACCAGATTCGGAAGCGGAACCGATTCACTATCCGTACCGTCTATCCCGTAAAGCCGCAGTACCGTTCTTTCTATACTGTCTGTCGTATGACCTTCGATAAAACTCGAAGTGTTTTCCACAATCATTTTTGCAAGTGATTTCGCTTGTTCGACAAGCTTATGATCCAGTTTAAGGCTAAGCCTACCCATTTTTTTCCTCCATTTCGCGAATAGATGATATTTTTATTTACAGTTCTTCTTTTTTGTTTTTATGAAGAACTTCCTAATAAACTCTCAGGATGTACTATCCTTTGAACAGATTTCTCTGATTCATGTCCCTTTCGGTACTGTCATATCCAAGATGGTCGTATGCTTTGAATGTCGCACTTCTTCCACGAGGTCCTCTCCTTAAGAAACCAGATTGAATCAAAAAAGGTTCGTAAACCTCACTGATGGTATCCGATTCGACGCCTACGGCTGCTGCTATGGCTTTTACACCGGCAGGTCCGCCTCCGTAATTTTCAATAAGGATTTTTAATACTTTTCTGTCCATATAATCAAGACCGTATTGATCTATTTCAAGAGCGTTCAAAGCCTGCAAAGCATCCTTATGAGTTATGGACTCACTTTTATTCACGGTCGAATAATCTCTGATTCTCCTCAAGAGCCTGTTCGCAATCCTCGGAGTGCCTCTGGATCTTTCGGCGGCTATTTCGGCAGCCTTACCGTCAATAGCTGAATTCAGAAGTCCTGCCGATCTGTTTATGATTGCTATCAATTCGTTTTTTGAATAAAAATCAAGTTCAAGCTGCATGCCAAATCTATTTCTGAGCGGTGATGTCAGCAATCCGCTTCTGGTTGTCGCCCCAATCAGTGTAAATCTGTTCAGGTCTATTCGAATAGACCTCGCACTCGGACCCTTACCTATGAGTATATCAAGCGAGAAATCCTCCATCGCCGAATAAAGAACTTCTTCTATCACTCTGCTCAATCTGTGTATCTCATCTATGAAAAGAACATCACCCATCTCAAGATTGGTAAGTATCGCGGCCAGATCACCCTGTTTTTCTATTACCGGGCCGCTCGTAACGTGTATATTACAGCCCATCTCATGCGCTATCACATTCGCAAGCGTCGTCTTCCCAAGACCGGGGGGGCCTGCAAGCAACACATGATCCAAAGGTTCTTTTCTTATCTTGGCAGCTTCTATGGAAACCTTAAGCGAATCTTTTATCTTCTCCTGCCCTATATAATCACCGAGATTTTTAGGCCTCAGTGCTATGAATTGCTGATCTTCTTTTTTGTCTCCCGGAGAAATAAGCCGTTCCTTCTCCAGAAAATTGTCAAAATCCTGCCATTCCAAAAAAACACCTCTTTCAGGTAATCAGTTTTACAAAACGCCAGTGGCCATAACTGTCTTTGTAGAATTCCGTATGAAAATGTTTGTCGAAAAGTCTTTCGAGTTTTTCCTTCTGTGAAAAACCAAACTCAAGATATATCTTTTTATTTTTCAACACTTCTTTTTCGATTACAAACCTCTTGTAAAAATCAAGGCCGTCTTCACCTGCAAAAAGCGCTATGTGAGGTTCATGCCTAATTGTGGAGTCGCCAACAAGATCAATTTCAGATGTCCCCACGTAAGGAGGGTTGCAAACTATATAATCTATTTTCTCCATTCTGTCTTTTACCGATTCAAGAAAATCTCCGGTGATAAAATCAATTCTGTCATGCACATTAAGCGATTCCGCATTTTTCCGGGCCAATTTTATAGCTTCTTCGGAAATATCTGAAGCGACAAAATCCATATTTTTAATGAACTTGCACAACGTTACGGCAATCACACCGCTGCCCGTACATAAATCAAGCAAAGTACCGCTTTTACCGCTGAGATCGGATACCACCATCTCAACCAATTCTTCAGTTTCAAATCTTGGTATCAGCACATCGGAATTAACATGAAAATCCCATTTCATGAATCTATGATGACCGAGTACATATGAAACGGGTTCTCCGCCAACGACCCGGTATATATACTCTTTCAAAGTGCTTAATATGCCATCGTCAAGTGTTTCGTTCCATTTGATATAAATGTGGGTCCTGTCAGTGTACATAGCCTCTGCAAGAAGGAGTTCCGAATTAATCCTCGAATTCTCTATTCCCTTTTTCTGAAAATAGTCCGTAGTCCATTTTACAACGTCTTTTACTTTCCATTCCTTATTAGAAGGCATTGTCACTCCCTGTGTTATATTCAATTTACCATAAATAATTTCCTTATTTTTATAATCATATGGTATTTGCGTTATGCCTTTAAACGTTATATTTTACCATAGTTTGGTATGTTATAATCTACAATAAATCTGAGTAAAGGAATGTGTCTCATTGAGCGATGAAATAAAAAGTACGCGGTTTTATCTGAAAAAATTCGATATAAAATTAAAAAAGAGCCTGGGACAGAATTTTCTTTCCGACAGCAGTACTGCAAAAAAAATCGTTGAAAAATCTGTTCTTGACGATGCCGACTTACTTATTGAAATCGGTGCCGGGGCAGGAACGCTAACCAACGAGCTTATTGCAACGGGGAAAAAAGTAATCGCATTTGAAATAGATAACAGGCTTGAGGGAGTATTAAACTATAGATTTTCAAATTGTACGAACTTCGAATTAAAAATGATGGATTTCAACGATTTTAAACCGGATGAAGAAATGGGAAATACAAAAGTGGCTTTTGTGTCAAATCTTCCCTACCATATCAGCGTTCCCATTACGGTAAAAATTATCAGAGAATTCCCCGGACTTATCAAAGCCTGCTTAATGGTTCAAACTGAAGTCGCCGAGAGGATGTGTGCGGTTCCGTCAACCAGACAATACGGTTCTTTGAGTATTTTTATACAATTTTACACTGCTGCACGCATATTGCTTAAAATATCAAACAGCTGTTTCATTCCAAATCCCGGTGTGGAATCTTCGATAGTTGAATTGACGCCACGTAAAGACAAGCCGGTTGTTACGGGCAGCGAAGACGCATTTTTTGATTTCGTGAAGCAGGGATTTTCACAGAGAAGAAAAATGCTGAAAAACAACTACAGGGAATACCAGAATGAGATTTCCGATTTTCTTTCCGTTAACGATATTTCTCAGAAAGTCAGAGCCGAAGATATTTCAATAGAGCAATTCGTTAAATTGTATGAAAAAATAAGAATAATTCAAAATGGGAGTATGTGAATTGTTTTTTAACTTCGAAATGTTGAATAAAGTCCTCCTTGCCATTCGTGAAGGGGTAATAATAATAAATTCCAGTAGAACTATTGTGTTCATAAACGATGCCGCACTTAAAATATTGCATTTCGAGAGAGAAAACGTGCAGGGAAAAGATGTATGTTCAACAATTCCTAATACAAGGCTGCACCTCGTTCTAAAAACTACTGTCCCCGAATATGACAAAATTCAATACCTCGAAGACACCATAATAGTAACATCAAGAATACCCATTTTCGACGAAGCGGGAAATGTTATGGGTGTCACCGCGATATTCCGCGACATAACAAGCATTCAAAAAATGGCAGAGGAAGTTACAAGCTTAAAAAAAATAGAAGCCACACTCAAAGCCATAATAGATTCTACAAGAGACGCCATATCGGTCGCTGATGAAAACGGTGATATTATAATGGTAAATCCTGAATACACCAGAATAACGGGGATAAAATCATCCGACGTAGTGGGAAAGTCTGCGACTTTTGATGTTGCAGAAGGAGAAAGCATACACCTTCTGGTTTCGAAATCGAAAAAACCTGTTCTCGGTAAACGCCTTATAGTCGGGAAAACAAGAAAAGAAGTTATCGTAGATGTCATGCCTCTTTTCGTGGACAAAGAATTCAAAGGGAGTGTCGGAGTAATACACGATGTGACTGAAATATCCAACCTGATGAAGGAGTTGGCCGATGCGCGAACCATTATCAGGAGAGTAGAAGCGCGATATACATTCGACGATATAATAGGTAAAAGCGAAAAGATGATAATAGCCGTCGAACAAGCCAAAAAGGTTGCGGCGACTTCCGCCACGGTTTTGTTAAGAGGGGACAGCGGAACCGGTAAAGAGTTATTCGCACATGCCATACACCACAGCAGTAACAAAGCATCCGGCCCTTTTGTCAGTGTCAACTGCGCTTCCCTTGGCGGTGAAAACTTTTCCTACGAACTGTTCGGTTATTCGGAAGGGGCATTCGCAGGTGCATCTCAGGGAGGAAAAAAAGGCCTTCTTTCTCAGGCCGACGGAGGTACATTGTTCCTGGATGAAATTTCGATGCTCGACAGATCTGCCCAATCGAAATTTTTAAGGTTCATTCAGACCAGAGAATTTCATCCGATCGGAATGGACGGATCAAAAAAAGTTGACGTAAGAATAATAGCCGCGACAAATGCCAACCTGGAAAAAATGGTCGAATCGGGGGAATTTCTTCTTGACCTCTATTATCGTCTGAATGTAGTTCCGCTTTTCATACCGCCACTTAGAGACAGACTGGACGATATACCGAAACTCGTTCACCACATAAGAAAGAAATTCAACAAAGAATACGGACGGGATATCAGAAAAATATCTCCGATTGTTTTTAAAATGTTCACATCCTATGATTGGCCGGGAAATGTGCGGGAACTCGAAAACATAATCGGAAGAGCCATGATTAAAATAACGTCGGTTGAAAATGAACTGATTCCCGAACATTTCGATTTCATGTTTCAGGATTTGAACTCGAGAAAAAGCACAGATGAAAAATACCGTGGCAAACTGAAAGACATAATCGACAGTGTCGAAAAACAGGCCATTGATCAGGCATTATACAGAAATCAGGGAAACAGGGAAAAAACAGCGAAAGATTTGGGTATAAGCCTTAGAAACCTTTACTACAAAATAGAAAAATACGAATTATAGTTTCGGGGGAGATTTTTTGAAAGATATTCAGAATGAGAAAGATTTTAGAAACATACCTTTAAACAAAGTGGGTGTCAGCAATGTCAGATATCCCATCTTGCTTAAGAACAGGGAAAATGGACTGCAGCATACGATCGGAACAGTCAATATGTTTGTAAATCTTCCGGAAGATTTCCGCGGCACGCATATGAGCAGATTTATCGAGATTCTCGGAAATCACGCCAATAAGATGAATTTGCAAAATGTAAGGGAAATCCTCGAAGATATGAAAGTAATTCTAAAAGCAAGTGAAGCGCATATGGAGATGTCTTTTCCATACGCACTCGAAAAAACGGCACCGGTTACGAAAATAGAGAGCAGCATGGTCATAGATTGCTCTTTCATAGCAGCTTTGACAGGAGACAAAAATTTTTCCTTCACACTGGGCGTGAGTGTTCCGGTGCAGACTCTTTGTCCCTGTTCTAAAGCCATAAGTGATTACGGAGCCCATAATCAGAGGGCGATAGTCAATATCAGGATTAAATCCAAAAAGAGAATTTGGATAGAAACACTCGTAGAGATAGCGGAATCGGCTTCTTCATCACCGGTTTACCCTCTTTTAAAAAGATCAGATGAGAAATATGTCACGGAAAAGGCTTATGATAACCCGAAATTCGTCGAAGATGTGGCAAGAGATGCGGCAATCGGACTGAATAAATTACCTGAAATAGAATGGTATCAGATAGAGGTTTCAAGTGAAGAATCTATCCATAACCATAACGCTTATGCCTGTATAGAATGGAGATGCAGGGAAAATGAAGCTGAATGAGTATTTAGACGAAAGTGCGGCTTTTTTTCTGGATATGAATTATCTGATAACCGAAAAGATTGATTTGAAAACCTCTTATGGCAGAAGACATCTTGAAAATCGCGACGTATTCGTAAGCGGATGTGAAAAAGAATTCGAATTACATTTCAGAAGGCTGGAAAAATATGATGCCGATTTCTCAGATAGCCTCGAAGAATTGAGAAGCATGCTGTCCAAAATCAGAAACATAGATGAGAGTATCTCCAAAATCGAAAACTCGCACAACGTAACCATAGTGGACTTGTTTGAAATTAAAAGATTCGTTTATTTTCACGAAAAGCTTTTAAAAAAAATATGCGTTTACGGTTCTTTTGAATTATCGGGTATGGAAAGTCTGGAAGTTATATGGAATATTCTGGATCCCAAAAATACAGGCAGGTATTTTTTTTCAATTGACAGCGAATATGCAGATCATCTCAGGGAAGAATATTCAAAAATTGTAAAAAAACAAAATAAAGACATGGAAGCTTTATGCGAAAGACTATCCTCTATTTATGAGCTCCCGCTTGACGGAAGAAGAGAATTCATTTTGAAACGCGGTGATTTGAGAAATGGTGTGCTTTCTTCATCGAACAGCTTTATGATTATAAAAGAAAGTGCTTTTTCTATTCAATACCGTGTTAAGGGAAACGAGATATATTACGCTCTGGAAAAGGAAAAACAGGATTTGGGAAATAGAGATAAAAAATGAAGAGATAAGGTATATCAGGGAATTAAGCGACAGCATATCCCCGTATCTTAATTTGATAAGTAAGCAGACAGAATGTATAGGAGAATTTGATTTTTCGCTGGCTTGCCTGCAGTTCAGAAAAAAATACGGAGGCTGTTTTCCGAATATTTCCGAAACCGGATTGGAGTTTGTCAATTCGGTTTATGTTAAAATAAAAGAGAAATGTGAGACCGAGGGAAAAAGATACGACACCATATCCGCCGGTTTCTCGGGTGGAGTTTCGCTTATTGTCGGTTCCAATATGGGAGGAAAGACATCCGCTTTGAAAACAATCGGTCAGAATGTCGTACTGGGGTCACTTGGCATACCTTGTGTTTCGGAAAGTTTTTCCATGACGCTTTTCGATCGTATAAACACCGTATTCAGAGGAAAAGAAGAAGACGGATTGAGCGGGGTTCGGATCAGAGGTAAAAAGGGCTGCATGTTGTTTTGAAAATGGCAAAAAACTGAATCTAATAGACGAATTTGGTTCAGGGACAAATCCCAAAGAAGGTGAAAGTCTTGCCGTGGCTTTTCATGAAATATTTGAATACCTCATGTGATTCATGTAGTATTTTTGTGACGCATTTCCCGGCGAGTTTAAATTATTCCGACAATATTTATTACACGGGGTTGTTCCGGGAGAATATGGGAAAAAGTATGGATTCAATTTACGAAAGTATAGACCACAGCCTTGTGAAAAGCGATGGTAAAGGAGAATTTCCGTTTGCCGCTCTGGAAGTTGCGCGTTTGCTTGGATTTCCGGAGTGCATAATCGAAGAAGCAAGGAAAAATATTTCATAATTCAGGAGTGACTATAAAATGGAAGAAAAAAAATTGAACGAAAAATCTCATCTTTCACGTATCAGGAACAAAGTTCTGGTTTTAAGTGGTAAAGGTGGAGTAGGCAAGAGTACGGTAGCCGTAAATTTGGCAGCTGCACTTGCTGAAGAGGGATACAATGTTGGAATAATGGATGTCGATATACATGGTCCCAATGTGGCCAAGATGCTTGGAATACAGGACAGGCCGCTCGAAGTCGATGAAGACGAAATGGTAATACCGATAAGTGTTTATCACAACCTGAAAGCGGTTTCAATAGCGAATTTTTATCGCCCCGGACCAGCCTGTAATATGGAGAGGGCCACTTAAGCAAAAGGCGATTGACCAATTTCTGAACGGAGTGTCATGGGGAGATCTTGACTATTTGATAATCGATTGCCCTCCCGGAACCGGTGATGAGCCTTTGAGCGTAATTCAGATAACGGGAAAAGTGGACGGTGCCGTTCTCGTAACCACCCCCCAGGAAGTATCTCAGATGGACGCAAAAAAGGGCTGGAGTGTTTTTAAAGGCGACTAATTCCAAATTACTCGGAGTCGTTGAAAATATGAGTTATTTTGTTTGCCCCAATTGTGAAGAAAGGATTTTCATGTATGGCCAGGGCGGTGGAGAAAAACTCGCCGCGGAACTTTCATCCGATTTACTCGTACAAATCCCACAGGATCCGGAAATAGTGGCTCTTGGCGATAGTGGAAGAACCATACCCACTCATATGAGAAATACATTGCTTGAGGAAAAATTCAAAGACCTTGCTAAAGAGGTAATGGAGAGATTAGACAAAAAGGGTTGAATAAAAGTGAAAGATAGTCCGAAAAGAAAAGACGGAAATATAAATACTTTTTCTTCAATAATATGTTCTTTATTCGGTATGCTGTCGAG
>CAXXJZ010000008.1:0-463404 GCA_963662785.2 uncultured Thermotogae bacterium | reverse complement strand
GGTTTAAAAATGTATATTGTGCTATTATATTTCGATAATATCAGATGAAGGGAAAGATTCCATGAATGCCAGAAAAAATACCGAAAAGATAACAGTTCCCAAGCAGAAAAGAAGCATGGATACTAAAAAAACTCTGAAATCGACGGCAAAAAGATTGTTTTCTGAAAAAGGTTACCACAATACGAGCTCAAACGAAATTGCCAAAGCCGCATCCGTTTCTATAGGTACTTTTTACAATTATTACAACGATAAAAAGGAGGTGTTCATAGAACTTCTGCACGACTACTGCAACGGAATAATAAGCCATATAAAAATCTGCCCGATAGGCGATGCCGACGATATCATCAGTTTGATCGGGGAATATATCGAAAATGTCATGAATGCGCATGATGCTTCAAAAGGATTTCACTGTGAGATGGTATCTTTGATTTATACCGACATACAGATAAGGGAAATTATGGACGGATATGAAAAAGCCGCTATGATAAACATCGAGGACATACTCAGGCTGAATGAAAGTCATTTAAAGATCAAAGATTTCAAAGTGCCTCTTTTATATATATAAATCTGTTGAAGAGGTATACACTCCATAAAATATTCGATACCGATTACGACCATGCAAAACTCATGAGAGAACTAGTTCAGATGATTTGTTCTTATCTTTTGTAAAGTGAGATTCTCCGTTATTCGGCAGACCTTGTTTAATAAAACGGTTTGAAATTATTATGAGAAACTTCATCAATTATTTTGGTTCTGATATCTTTTATTTCAGATACTTCTTTCCAAGTGTTTTAATACCTATTGAACCCAGAGGAGCTGTTACCAAAATGGAAAGTACGGCCAACGCGAGAATGATTTCCCCGTGTTCCACACCGCTCATAAGCGGTATTGCTCCGATTGCGGCCTGTACAGTTGCTTTTGGGATATAGGACACCATGCAGAATATCGTTTCGCCCCTGTCGAGTCCGATTTTCCTCGTCGAAATAAGAACACCGAGACTTCTCGCCGCCAGGCCGCAAGTTATAATAGCCAAACCCGGCAAACCCGAGATCAATGCAACTTTTATGTTTACCTGTGCGCCTATCAGGACAAAAAGCATTATTTCAGCGAATACCCATATTTTTTCAAACTTCAGAGAAAGCCTCGAGGCGACCTTGGGATTCTTTTCGAGTATTATGAACGAAACTGTCATGACTCCCAGCAGACTCGCAATCTGAACCCACTGCTGAAACAAATCTTCTGTAGTGGTTAGAAGTATCGCCACGGAGATTATTATCAACACTTTTTTAGTGTCCCTCATATGTATTTTCCTGAATAGAATATTCAGAAGAATTCCGGATACAATTCCCACGCCTATACCCAATAGAATTGAAACCGGTATGCTGCCGATCTTCAAGGGTATATTCATATTTTCTTCGCCGTAAAGCCCCATAAAAAGCGAAAATACCGTAATAGCAAAAACATCGTCTATGGACGCACCGGCAAGTATCATAGTCGGTATACCTTTGGAACTGCCTTTTTTTTTCTTTTATGAATTTGAGCATCAGAGGCACTACAACCGCGGGTGAAACTGCAGCGAGTATGAAAGCGAGAATACCCGATTCGATGAAAGAGAAATTTAGAAGGAGCATTGTAGCTCCTATTACAGCAAATCCCTCGAAGAGTCCCGGTATGAAAGACAGTTTAAGAGCGGGTATACCCACCTTGTTCAGAGACTCGCGGCTGATGCCGAAACCAGCCTTAAAAGAATTATAATCAGTGCTATTTTTCTAAGGTCGGATGAAATATTCATGATATCTGAATCGATTATATTCAGACAATAAGGACCCAATAAAATTCCAAGAATAAGCATACCAAGTAATCCCGGAAGCTTAAGTAATTCGAATAATCTGTTGAAAATAAGTCCGAGTATTAGAATCGCGGCAAGACTCAACGCCATTTGATCACCATCAATTTAAAAATTTCGATGCGACTTCATTTTACAACTTAGCTTGAATGATTGCAAGTTTTTAATTTATAAGCCCGTGAATTTTCATTCACGGGCTTAATGTCTTTAGGTGATATAATATTATGTGGTTTTATTTATTATTCTATCCAGCTCTTGTGCTCGGAAGATTCCGGAGAAAGCGTCAGGATTTTTTCTTTAACCTGCAAAAGCCATTCCGGGTATTCCAGTTTAGAGCTGGTTTTTTCTTTGCTCCATCCCTTCCATCCATGAGGCTGATTCGCTCCGAAATCGAAGCTTATATCGGATTTTGGGTTGAGAGCCTGTCAAGCTTACCTTTCAACAAATAACAGGCCTCGTTAAGGTAATAATTATCCATGTCACCCACTGCGATATGAATTTCTCCGTTTATTTCCGCAGAAATATCGCTCCAATTGTTTTCGATGAAGTGAGTCAGGTCATAATTGTCTTTCCAGTAATCAGCAACTTCCCTGTTTACGATACCGGAAGTTTTATCCCATAACTGTTTGGGATACCCGTCGATGCCAACGGGACTGAAAACCGCTTCCCAAATGGCCCATTGACCTCCGGATCTGTCCGAATCATCGATGGCATATTCATAATCATTTTCCTGTCTGGTTGTGAACAGTATTTCGCCGTGCGTGTTCCTGCTGCTCGGTTTTTCGGTTTTCATCCACCCGAAATCATCGAAGTACGCATTTTCATCTTCATAAATATCTATGAGCTGATGATAGTGAAAATCGAGTGAGTCGGGATACCAGACATATGTCATTCCGAAAAATTCAGGATGGAATAATTTCATCGCCATGGCTTCCCAGCCTCCGGTAGAACCTCCGGCGAGTACCCTGGCCCATTTTTCAGGTATAATCCGGAATTCTTTTTCGAGAAATGGAATCAATTCCTGCATTATGGCATCTCCCCAAGGACCGGTGTTTTCAGAATTGACGGAATACGAAGTGTCGTAATAAGGATTGGCGTCTCTGAAAGTTATCGTGATGATATTCGGTGAAGATTCCGAAAGCCAGAATTTACCGAATGAATTCTTCTCCGAGAAATTGTAAGGAGCTCTTCCGGACGGGAAATGTCCCTGCATGTAAATCGCAGGATAAAAGGTACTTTTACCGTCGTGATAATTTTTCGGCAGTAAAACATTCGCACCCAGGTAAATAGGTTGTCCCCAGAATTCACTCAGCAATTCGCTCTTTATTTTCACATATTTTACGTATTCGGTATCTCTGTAATTCCCCTGTTGAAATACCGTATTCTCATCGTACCCGTAATCAGGCATTATGACTTCCGTCAAATCAATCTTGAATGTTTTCTCATCTGAATTTTTTATGTACACTTTTTTGGGAATACTGTATGCATTTCCTGTTGAATTCCATATGTACTGACCGTCACCCATATCCGAGTGCATGTATAATACATGACCGTCGGCACGCTCGAATTTCGTGTAAACACTCAGAAATGCCTGCACATAGTATTCGCCGTCGGGAATATCACTGAAATTCTCAACCGGATAGCTGGAAAGCGCATCGTTTGAATCGGAAAACAGCACGCTGTCACCGGTTTCAAATGAACTCACGGTCATACCCCAGAACGGAACTCCGGTGACATCCACACAATCTTTCGGAGCTGCTTCTTTGTTGTCCGATATGATCAGGAAAAGTCTTCCGTCAACCGGAGTTGATAAACCAAGGCTTGATATCTTTCCTTCCACATCTTCACCGAGTGAGATTTCAAACTTCACTTCGGAAAAAGCCAGACAAGCACAGAACAGTAACAGAAAAACTGTGATGATTTTTGAAACGGTTTTCTTCGTTAAAAAATTTTCCATTTTCTTACCTCCTGAATTTTGATAAAAAAAATGGGGAACTAATTAAATCAGTTCCCCATTTTTTCGGAATTTGCTTTTCATGGCAATCAACAAAACGCAAGTTTCCTCTTCAAACAGGGAAACTTTTTACGTCTTATTTTTATATTGTAATTGTTTATAATGCACATATAATTCATTCGGATTCCTTCCTTTATAAATTGTGGTATTCTAACAGATTTAAAGTTATATGTCAAGTGTTGACTATTCGGGTGAAATATTTTCGGAAATCGCATAAGTGTACTGCTGTTCATTTTTCAGGCCTTTCAATATAACTTTTACCGGATATCTCAGGACACTGTTTTTCAAATTGATTTCATTTTTATTTTTGTCAGGATATATCGTGAGCATGTTATAACCGTCAGAAACTATGAGTACCATTTTCTCATAGGATCCGGAATTTCCCCATTCTACGTTGAGTATTCCTTCCGACAGGAAAATATCTTTGAAAAAACCGATTTGAGGAGTATTGGGATCAATCCACTTGTAAAGGCTTCCGGTCTGTCCCAATTCGTCCGTAAGTTCTATCTCAATCAGATGTACTTTGCCGAAATCCATTTTATATGTTCTTTCATATTCATCCTTAAATTCAGCTATGGATTCCCATTCCCCTCTGTCCAGCCTCATTCTGCCCTGAACATATGAAGTTGTATTGGCGTATATATTGAATTTCACTTCTTTTGCTTCGAAATCGCTTGTTGTTTCTATGTTTACAACGGGTACTTCGGGTTTTATGTAAAGAAGTCCGGAACCAGGTATACCAAGCTCAAACCGTGGGGCTATGAATATCTTCATGGTGTTTGAAGTGGCGAGGAAACTTATGGTTGAAGTGGCGGTATATTCGTCATCCCCATATTGCAATATGAATTCTGAGAAGAAATCCTGTAGGAATCCATCTTTACCGTCAAGTGAGATGTCAAGATTCAGCATGCCTTCGCTTATTACAGCATTGGTAACCGTGGCATACGGAATTGTAGGCAGTTTTAGAATTTCGGATTCGGAATTATTCTTGACCGTGTCAGAATAAATTTTCTCCTTCTGATACAGGATTTCGATATCCAGTAAATCACTTTCACCGGGCATCACGGGAAACTCCACGGAAAGGTCATAGGGATTTATCTGCATCTGATTATCCTCTAAAGACAGTGAAATCTCAAACGAATCGAATTGCGGAGGCATATCGAGCGTGATTTTTTTGAAATCGACCGGTACTTCTTTCCTGTACAACGCGAGTATATTTTTTTCTTTGGATACGGGAGATATTTCGAGCGGAATGATCTTAAATCCCTGTTTAAGGTATTTACGTACATCAATTTCAAAATAATTGACGTTCAGATATTTTATCTCGTCAAATACCTTTATTCTATACTGTATGGGTTGATAATCTCCGAGATTTTCGGCAAACCATTTGACTCTCAGCCATGGGTCATTTACAGAATAATCAACTGAGGTTATGGTTGAAATATCCGAAATTACTATTTCTTTACCGAAGTTTTCCCTCAAAAATGAAAAATCCCGGCTAAACTCGAATGATTCGTTGAAAAGCGACATTTCATCGAGTGTTATCCTTATATTGTAATTTCCATGTTTCGTGTTGTCCAGTTTTATCAGATTATCGTTGGGGGTGATTTTGAAATCTCTTTTCCCATCTTCATTTTGAACTGATACGTTAAAAATCGTGCCGGAATAAGTATCCGATGGAAAGATAAAATTCAATTTTATATTTATCCTGCTGGTCAGCAAGAATTCGAAATATGCAAAAACCATTAGGATTATAATCACTGTCACAAAAACGTTGAATTTTCTGGATTTCATTTTCCCACCACCCACTGTTTTTTCAAAAAACTTATGAGTTTCTTCGAGGCTTCTATTTCCCTTGTGGCATTTTCAAGCATAAGATTCCGGTCAAGAGACAACGTTTCAACGAATTCGATTTCCATGTTACCCATTTTGAATTCTTTCACATCGGTTTCAAACAGCAACTCCATCTTTTCGGAATTATCAAGGGTATTTATTTTAAGCACTCCGTAGTTGCTTTTACCGGCAACGATAAGATATATTCCATCGGCGGGCGAAACCAGGCCGTTTCTGTCTCTCTCGAGGCGGTATATTCTTTCGCGTTTTCCAAGTGATCTTACCAGAATCGAATAACCGTCGCAAAGTATCTCGTTGGCATGCCCTATTTCTCCATTTCCAAGGTAATGCCTGATCAAAGTACTGCTCACTCTGTGCCCACCGTATAATACCGGCTGTATGATATGTGTTTTAAATCCGTATTTCCTTCCCTTGTTGGATAAAAATGCGGTGTTTCCAGATTTTCCCTTTCCAAATCTGAAATTGAAACCGACGGTCACCGAGCCGGGGTCGTATTTCTCAACTATGAAATCTATGAATTCGTTGGCAGAGTAATCTTTCATCTTACAGAAATCGAGGAATTCCACTCTGTCAATACCCAGCGAAATCGCCAACTCTTTTCTTTTAGAAGAAGGATAAATCATGCCCCTGAATTTTTCTCCATTGTCGAAATAATATTCGGGAGGGTACTCGAAAGTCAGCATCACGGCTTCACCGCCATCCTGCTTTTGCGAAACCGTTTTGGATATAAGCCTTCTATGGCCGATATGAATTCCGTCAAATATTCCTATGGTTAACGAGTTTATTTTTACTCCCATGTTTCACTTCACTTAAAAACTTTTATGAGTTTCGCTGCTCTTACGCTTTCACCCGACTTGATATGATTTCTGGTAAATTCGGACATCCTTTCAGCTTTTGCCATTGCGATGAGGTTTCCCGATTCGTCCAGTACCCTTACATGCTCATCTTTTGAATAATCATCAAGTTCACATAAATACTCTGTAAACACCTGTCCACCGTTCAGAATCACATTACGGAATTCTTTCCTGATTACGATTCGGGGAATGAATGAAATCGAATCATGCAAAGAAACTATATTGCCGCGAATTTCTTCTGCGGATGTTTCCTGAGTGACCTTTAAAGATTTTTCAAAGGTGTAGCCGGAATTAACAACCCTACGAAGCTTCAACGCGGTGGCTCCTGTATTCAGCCTGTATCCTATATCCATGGCAAGTGATCTCATATATGTACCCGGGGATACTTCGGCTTTGATACTGACATCCCTTCCGTCTATTTCCAATATTTCCAATTTGAAAATCTCTATCCTTTTTGGAGGCATGTTGATTATCTCACCTTTTCTTGCCAATTCGTAGAGTTTTCTACCTTTGTATTTTTTTGCCGAATATTGAGGAGGTACCTGATCGTAAGCTCCTCTGAACGAAAGCACGGCTTCTTCTATCAGGGCTTTATCCAAAATAATATCGTCATCCTGCTCGATCTTTCCCGTAATATCGTATGTGTCCGTTATCAACCCGAGACGAAAATTCATCTCGTAGACTTTCGGCATGTCCTTAAGATATTCAAGCAGCCTCGTACCTTTTCCTATGCCGATTATGAGGACACCATCGGCGAATGGGTCAAGTGTACCCGAATGTCCGACTTTTATCTTTTTATCAACTCTCTTCAGGATATTCCTCACTCGATAAATAATATCATGTGATGTTGGCCCCACTTCTTTATATACAGGTAAAATACCGCTTAATTCTCGATTTTCGATAATTGTATTTTCTTCATTCATTTATTCGTTTTCTTCCGTTTCAGTTTCTTTTTTAAGTGAATCGAGTATTTTCTGCATTTTTACACTTTGTTCTATTCCCTTGTCGAGAACCAACTTTATTTCCGGCGCGGTATAAATTCTTATGTTTTTGGCTATTATGGTTCTGAAGTATTTTACGTTTTTTTCGAGTATTTCGAAGATCTTATTTCTGTTCTTATCGTCATTGTCGATATCGAAAACGCTTACGTATATCTTGGCATATCTTTTGTCCCTCGTAAGTTCGATTCTCGTAAAACTCACATTGCCTTTCGGAAAATCATCTTTTTTCCAGTCAAGCAAAGCCTGTCCCATCAATTTCAATATTTCTGATTCTATCATTTCTTTTCTGAATACTTTCGGCATTTCTTTTCACTTCCTTTTATACTGTTATCGATTGATCTTATTTTTTTTAAATATGCTTCTATTCATCTCAAACCATCCGAAGCAAAGCATCCCAAACATAAAACCGCCAATATGGGCCCAATAAGCAACGCCTCCTCCGTCAAAACCGCTTAATATCGAAGTGCTTCCGTTTAGGAATTGTATTAAAAACCATACACCGAGATATATTGGGGCGGGTATCGGAAAAATCAGCGGAAATATAACTATCAGAAACAGGGTAACCACTTTTGAATGCGGAAAAAGCACGAAATACGCACCCATTATACCAGCAATAGCACCGGAAGCACCTATAAGCGGTATATTGGAAAAAGGTGAGGAAGCGAACTGCATCAGGTTTCCCGCGAATCCGCATAATATATAGAATATCAAAAATCTGAAATGGCCCATTTTGTCTTCAACATTATCTCCGAATATGAAAAGAGCCCACATGTTACTTATCAGATGAGACCATCCTCCGTGTAAAAAAACCGATGTGAACATCGTGAATATTACGGAAGGAGAATTCGGGAATGTCATGTTGAAGGCATTCCAGAAATCAGGTTTTGTCATTCTCGAAGAGATAAACCCAAATTCATAAAGAAACGCCTCAAGTGCATTTATGGAATGCCCGCTGATTTTATACAGCCTATTTGATAAGATCAACTCGATTACGAATACAACCGTGTTGACAGCAATCAGCGAATAAGTTACATATGGTTTTCTCAATCCGGGTATGGTATCTTTCAATGGAAACATTTCATTCTCCCGAGCAAATTTAATTTCCGTCTATTATACCATTAGAGCGAATATATGATTATCGAACAATTATTCCTATTCCTTTGCCGAAAAGGTTTAATAAAGTATAATATAATGGGAAGTGCGAATTTAAACTATAATGATGACAGGAGACAGGGAATTGAACGCAGAGATAATATCAGTAGGAACGGAACTGTTACTCGGAGATATATTGAACAGCAACACTCAATGGCTTTGCAAAGAACTTGCACTGCTCGGAATAAATGTTTTCAGAACAACATGTATCGGAGACAATGAAGTCAGATTGCTCAAAGCCATCGGAGATGCATTCACCGAAGCGGATATCGTGATAACTACCGGAGGATTGGGACCAACTGACGACGATCTTACAAAAGAAACCGCGGCCCGTTATTTTAAAAAGGAACTCGTTATACATGAACCTTCAAGATTAAATCTTGACAGGTATTTTATTAAAAAACCAGATGAAATCCGGAATAAAAATTTAAAACAGGCATTTTTCCCGGTTGATTCGATAATTATGGAAAACCCTTACGGTACAGCTCCCGGATGTATAATGGAAAGTGAAGAAGGAAAAGTGATAATAGTCTTACCCGGTCCGCCGCGGGAGATGAAACCTATGTTTGAGAACCATGTCAGGAATTTTCTCGGCAGATTCGGCGACGGGGTCATGATCTCTCGTATTGTCAGAATTTCCGCTATTGGAGAGAGCGAAATAGCGTATCGTATAGACGATATGCTCAAATCTCAGACTAATCCCACAATAGCACCGTATGCAAAAGATAACGAAGTAATCCTGAGAATCACGGCTAAAGCGAAAAATGAAGCGGAAGCCGAATTGCTTTTACTTCCTGTGGTGGAAGAACTTGAGAAGAGATTTGGTGAGACGATATATGCTTTTGGCGAGACCTTGCTTGAAGAAGAATTGTCAAAACTGCTGAAAAGAAATGGCAAAACCCTTTCGATAGCGGAATCGTGCACCGGCGGAACTGTTTCGTCCATGATAGTCTCAGTGCCAGGTGCGTCAGAAATACTCAAAGAGTCCATAGTCTGCTACGGTATTGATTCAAAGATAAACAGATGCGGTGTGAAAAAATGTACGATAGACAGTCACGGTCTTTACAGCGAAACGGTAACACAGGAGATGGCGAGTGGAATCCGGGAAATTACCGGAAGCGATTTCTCAATAGCCACCAACGGAATCGCCGGTCCCGATGACGAAAATGGTGAAAAAGCGGGTACTGTTTTCATAGCCATCGATGACGGTGATTCATGCGATGTGAAAAAATATGAGTTTGCGGGTGACAGGAGCAAAGTAATACGCAGGGCTTCGTACAATGCTTTGAACGATTTGAGGCTGAACATTCTGAAAAAGTGTGAAATGCATGATGCCTGAATCTGATTTTGATTCAGGAAACAAGCGCATATATTCGGATATTTTAAAAGTCGAATTCGTATACGACATACATGCCATACAGAGGTCGCTTGAAAGAGATATTACCGAAGAAGATATGAAAAATTTGATAAACGGAAGAGATACTGTATGCGAAAGACAGATGAACGGCAGATTCAGGCTTTCATCCGGAGAACTGGCCATGATAGTCGGATATGAAAACGGGCTGATGAGAATTATAACGGTTTTTACAAAATGATAACCTGCATGAAAGGAGATAAGATTATGAAATTTAGATATCTGTTGATTCTTTTACCCCTTTTGTCTTTCACGGCGGTTGTTTTTTCTGCATCTCAAGACACGATTCAGGAAATAACAACCATGTTCACCATGAAGATGCTGCAGCAAACAGGACTTAACAGGGCCCAGATTGCCGAAAGATTCCCATCGGGTGAAACGAAGAGGGCCTTCATAATAGCTTTGGTTTCGGAAAAAGGTATTAAAACTGAATACTTGGCTCTCATGGATTCGGAAGAAAAATTAAGAGTATTGTCATACCCGAAACTGGTTGAAAATCCTTCCGGCTGGGAAACGGTGGAAAAATATGTGAAAATATTGCTTTCCTTCCAGGATTCCCTGTTTTCATATGAATCTTTTCTCTCAGCTTTCTCTCCCACTATGCTTTTGATGCAGGATATGGGGTATATAAATCTCTATCTGGATTCATATTCGCAATTCATAGATCCGAAGATCGAAAAGTTCAAGAGCAATAAACCGAAAGAGGATACGGCGAATATATTCAACACTGTAAGGCATAACGGATTGTATTTTTTAAACAACATAACCAATTACCTGGGTGATAAACCTCTGGATTACGCCAGGATAATATACGAACCTACCGATACGGAGTATTCGGAAAAAATGCAAAAACTGTCGCGTGATTATTTCAGTACAGTTTTAACTCAGATAGACATACAAAATTATGTTCTTGCTTTCGAGATTCTCCAGAGATCCGTGATTTCCGGATCCTCCGAACCTCTTTTAAACGGTATCAGTCCGGTTGTTGATTATGCGACTCCGCTGGATGGTATGTTTGTGAGCGATAAAATGGGGAAAACCGCCTCCATGATTTTGCTTACCAATATGGATATTCAGAAGAAAATAGCGTTGTCAATTCAAGGCAAACTGAGCAATTTGAACGATAAATTCGCCAAATCCTATGGAGTCATGTATATCGAAGACCTGAAAGATCTCCTTGTTTCCGAAATAATATTCCAGATATTCAGCCTCAACAATTTCAAAATCGCAAGAGATAATGCAAATCCGGGTGCCATAACGCAGCTTATGCAGATGTACTTTCCGAACAACAAAAAAGAAAATGCCGATATGGATACGCTGATAGCTCAGATAGAAAAAGAAATTTACTTCAGCGCATGTTCTATATCCCAAAATATAAATTCCACCGGCCTGTTTGAAATAATCGACGGAGAATGGAGGAATTCATTTGAATACATAAAAAAAGAGAATCCGAATATAAACGAACTTGAAAAATCCAAACTGATACAGCTTTATGTTTTGAAAGAAGCTCAGGGACATTTTGCGAGGGTAAGATCGACCATAGACTTTGATACTGATGAAGACGAGTATTTTGTGAAGAATTATCCGATTTACGATGATTACATAACCGGTGAAGGTGATACCATAATAGTCGATTTCTTATGGGTACTCGCCAATCATCCCACATCGACGATTTTCAGAACACTTGGTGCTTTGATAAGCAACGGATTCAACTTCACCAAGCTTGAAGAGGATCTTTCAGTGGAAAACATCAGCATGGAAATAGAAGGATTCATAAAACTGAATCCATATTATGAACTCTGGAGGATGGAACCTTCATATGAAAAACGTGTGGCCATAACGCTTCAAAACAATTCTCAGGCGAAAAATGCAATAAAAAACATATTCGCCGGATATATACCCGATTATTTCAAAAGTGATATCCAGAGTCTCGTTGATATAGAAAACATATATCTTACGAGATATCCGGTAGAAGTGTATACGGAAGGTGTTTCCCAAAAACCGGTTATACCCAGAAATGACAAGGCGTTGATTTTCATTCACGGCAAACAGCAGATGCCATATTTTGATGAAAATAACAATCCTCTGGTAAATGTTCCGTATGTATGGCGCGGTATAGGAAGGGTGGCTGTTTGGGATGCATGGTATGAGGAAATAATCAAAAACAGAGAAGTTTTCAGTGATTTTGACTTTTACGAGTTTCTTTACGACAGTTCCGTTCTTATACCTCAGCAGTACGGTGCCGGATTGGCCGATATACTCAATGAAAACGGTTTTTTGGATGACTACGGAGAGATATACATAGTATCCCACAGCATGGGTGGCCTTGTAACCAGAGAGGCCGTGAACTCTCAGATAGAATACGGGAACGAAAAAATACTGCTCGGAGAAAAAATAGAAAAGCTGTTCACACTCGATACGCCGCATTGGGGAACAGTAGTTCAGAATTTCATTTTAACGGTGAAGGGTTCTTTGATAGATGCTCTTGAGGAAACTCCCTCGGAGTTCAAAGGATCGGATATGAGTTTGTTCGGACTCATAAGGAGTTTTCTTTTCGGTGATCAGATGGATAAAGCGGCAGACCTTTTGATATATTTCTCAAAAAACAATCCGGAGGTAATAGCCAAGCTTTTTAGTGAAATGTTGTCTTTCCTCGATCCGTTTCCAGGAGGCAGAAGTATGGAATACGCATCGAAAGAATATGACAAAGCACTCGCCAAATACCTTTATCCTCAGTTCGGAGACAAATTTGAAAATGTACTTATGCCGCGGAACGATCTTGAAAGACTAAACGAAACCGATAATTTTTACGGTAAACTGTATCTCATATCCGCCGAGGTTAGCGATCAAACGCAGAAATTCACTCAAGGCTACTATATTACTTACAAACTGATGGAAAAACTTGCTCAACTCGTATCGCATGAATTCGGGGAAGATTATCTCAAGCATGTCAGAAACGATGCTGTAGTTCCGCTTTTCAGCCAACAGATCTGGGGTGTGGATAAAGGCGTACAGAGAATACATTTTGAAAATCTTGACCACGATGAAGTGACGCATTCTCAGGATGTTATAGAAAAAGTTATGGGCATATTTAACGGGAAATATTTTTCTCAAGTCGGAGGAGGGAAGAATTGAAGATAAAAAATCCAGCGTGTGAAATCGAAAAACTTTTAAATTTCGCCTTCAGGAAAAATTTAATAACCGCAATTGACATGATTCCGATAAGAAATTCGCTTCTGGATTTACTTGGAATAAGAACTCCTTTTGAGGGTGATTTTCAGGAAGAGCTGGAAATAACTCTCGGAGAAATCCTCGAAGATCTTTTGGACTTCGCAGTTGAGCAATCTGTAATAGAAGAAGACAATATAACTAATCGTGATCTTTTTGATACCAGGATCATGGGGCTGCTGACTCCTGCCGCATCGGTAGTCGCACGGGAGTTCGAGCTTTTGGAAAGAGAAAACGGGATAAAATCAGCGACGGATTTCTTCTACGATTTATGTATAAGTGTGAATTATATAAGATGGGACAGAATATTAAAAAATCAACATTGGACTCAGGAAACCGATTATGGTGACCTTGAAATTACCATAAACCTGTCGAAACCTGAAAAAGACCCGAAGGAAATTGCACTGGCAAAAAAAGTCAAATCTACGGGATATCCCAAATGTGTACTTTGTATAGAAAATGCGGGTTATGCCGGAAATATCAACCATCCGGCGAGGCAAAACCTGAGGCTTATACCGTTGCGTCTGAACGGCAGCGACTGGTTTTTCCAATATTCCCCATATGTGTATTACAACGAACATTGCATAATAATAAAAGACAGGCATATTCCCATGGAGATATCTCATGATACTTTCAGAGATTTCTTCGATTTCCTCGATCGTTTTCCGCATTATTTCATAGGATCCAATGCAGACCTTCCGATCGTGGGCGGTTCCATCCTGAATCATAACCATTATCAGGGCGGACGCCATATCATGCCAATGGAAAAAGCCAAATGCAAATCGTTTTTTACCGATTCAAAGCAGGATGGTCTTGAAATATCCATTCTGAATTGGCCCATGTCGGTTATCAGACTCACGTCATATGACAGAGCAAAATTATACAAAGCTGCTTGTAGAATACTCGATAAATGGAGAAAATACTCCGACCCTGATGCGGATGTTTTTGCGTTTACCGGAGAAGAGAAACACAACACCGTAACTCCGATAGGCAGGAAAAGGAACGGGAAATACGAATTTGATCTGGTATTGAGGAATAACAGAACTTCTTCAAAACATCCTCTTGGAATATTTCATCCGCATGAAAATTTGCATCATATAAAGAAAGAGAATATAGGGCTCATAGAAGTTATGGGACTTGCAATACTTCCGGGAAGGTTGAAAGAAGAGATGAAGCTGATTTCAGAAATTCTGGAGGGAAATACCATCGATTATTCCGATTTGGTTAAAGAAAACGGGAAACTCGAAAGCCACCGTTTTTGGATAGAACAGCTGAAATTAAAATACGGAATTCACAATGATTCACAACAAACGTCAGAAATACTTAAAAAGGAAATTGCTTTGAAATTTATGAACGTACTTGAAGACTCGGGTGTCTTCAAGAATAACGTTCATGGAGAACTCTGTTTTGAAAAATTTTTGAAGGAATGTGGTTTTGAAAAGATATGATTTAATGGGGGGATGATTATGAAAAAAGCTTTTTTTATCGTTTTGATATCTTTTTTTATCTGCACGTATTTGAATGCTGCGACGCTGAAAGACGTGCCGCCGAGCCACTGGGGGTACGAGGCGGTGAATTTTCTTGTTGAAAACGGTATTCTCAGTGGAATGCCGGACGGAACTTTTAAAGGCAACGATTTTACAACGAGATATCAGACGGCGGTTTCCATATACAGGACGATTCAATATATGCAAGGTAATCCGTCAGACAACGTTATCGGCGAAAGCAATGAAATGCTCGATTACAAAATAGAATCCATGCAGGCGCTTGTGGAGTCCATGGCAAAATCGATGGAAAAAATAGGACGTGAATACGGCATAATACTTGATAAAGTGGGAGCCGGTACACTTGACCATGAAATTAGTAACAGCGAGAATGAAGAACTTATGATGCTCAGAAACAAAGTCAGTTCTATAGAGAATACGATAAACGATTTTAAGAATTTTACCCTGGCTTATAATTCCGAGGTATCAGTCATCAAGTCTTCCGTAGATGAAAACAGGATGCAGATACGGCAACTTAAATCGGATGAAGAAAACCGGTTTAAAAAAATGGAAGAGATGGAAAACCGCCTGAATATAATGACATGGGTAAGCGTGTCGGCTCTCGCGGTTGGCATTGGCGGAATAGTGGCGGGTATAATCGCTATTAACAGCATCAACAGCAATCAGCAATGAGGTGTGTGTTTTGAGAGAAGTAGAACTGATAGGAGACAATTCGAAACTTTTCGTATGCAGGGAATTTCCGGATGCATATGAAGGGAAATTACCTGTATTGATAATGCTTCACGGCTTCACCGGAAACAGTATAGAATCCAAATTTTATTTTTCACGCCTTTCCAAAAAACTCGCTGCGGCTGGTATAGCCTCCGTCAGATTTGATTTCAGGGGTACGGGAAATTCAGATGGTTTATTTGAAGAAATGACTGTTGAAAGTGAAACCTTAGATGCACTTGAAGTACTCAATCTCATATATGCGGATGATCGATACGATTGCGAAAGGATAGGGGTACTCGGCTTTTCTATGGGGGGCATGGTGGCGATGAGAATAGTAGGCTGCCATTCCGAAAAAATTAGTTGCTGTGCCCTTTGGTCGCCGGCATCGGATTCTGAACAGCTTTATAAAAAGATATTGGACGATTCCCAACCTATACCGGGGACCGACGAATATCTCGATGTGAACGGTTTTAAAATAAGTGTGAAATTCCTCGATTCAATGAGAAATTCTAATCCCGGAAAAGATATTGATAAATTCGAAAAACCGGTCCTCATCCTGCACGGTTCCGAAGACAAAGCCGTAGATTGCAGGTTATCCGTATCCCTGAAAAGAATATTCACCAACGCGGAACTTCATATTATCGAAGGTGCCGATCATGTTTATTCTTCCGTAGTTTGGGGAGAAGAGTTGCTGTGCAATACGATAAGTTTTCTGAAAGCGCGGCTGTTGTCAAATTTCTGAAAAATGATTTCAGCAAGCCGATTCCGCCATCGACTGAATGCTGTGGTATACTTGTTGAATGGAATTCATAAGTACCAAGCTCTTCCAAACTACAAATTGTATTATCCGGGAGTGTGGTTTTATGAAAAGGTCATTTTTGTTCGTTCTGATTTTTTTTAGTACCTTTTTTTTTCTGTACGGTGATCATATATTGCCAGCGGAGAAATTTAATGTTCTGATAATCCACACATATCATCATGATTTTCGTTGGACAAAATATCTCGAGTACGGAATATCTGACAGATTCGAATTGGAAGAGGAAAAAAACAGCGAAAAAGCCTATTATCTTTATGTGGAATATCTCGACAGCATTCGCGGGTATCCCGGAAACAGCCTTGAATACCATTTCAAAATATTAAAAGAAAAATACAAAGATATGAATTTCGATATAATCATCACGGCCGATGATTTTGCGGTGTCTTTCATAAAAGAATACCACGATATACTTTTCGACGGTGTGCCGGTGGTTTTTTGCGGTCTTGATAATATGAATGAAACTTTTCCATATACCACCGATTGGATAACGGGGATATATCAAAAAATGGATATAGAGGGCAACTTAAAGCTTATCAGGAGACTGCATCCGGATGCAGAAACTATAAACGTGTTTGTCGATACCAGATCCGTAACCGCTAATATCGTATATGAAAAGTTTCTTGTGGCCAGGGAGAATTTGGATTTCGAAATAAAATGGAATATTATAAAAGATAAAAATGTAGAAGAATTTCCGGAAATTATCAGCAGGTTTGATAAAAAATCTGCAACTTTGCTGCTCAGTGCCAATTACAACAACGAATACGGAGAATACGTAAGGTTCAGGGATGCTGGTAGAATAATAACCGAGTATTCTCCGGTGCCAGTTTATGCCACTTGGACTTTTCACATAAACGACGGTGTGGTCGGCGGCATAATGGAGTCATCATATATACACGGAAAAAACGCAGCTGAACTGGCTATAAGAATAATAAACGGCGAAAAACCTTCTGATATACAACCGTTTGAAGAAGTCGAAAAGGAAATACTGTTCAATTACGATCAGCTTGTAAAATTTGGAATTCCGTTCGACAAACTCCCGGAAAACAGCGTAATTCTTGACAAACCCCTTTCGATATTCGAAGTCTTTCCGGAACTTTCGATGGTAATAGTATTTTCGACTGTGTTTTTAATAGTGATTATAATAGTTTTAACAGTTATTTCCAGAATTCAGAAAAAACACAACGATGAACTCAGAATAATTGAAAAACGCTACAGCTCTCTTTTCTTCGGTATGTTTGAGGGTGTGGCAAGGTATTCGATAATATTCGATGATGACGGGTCGGAAATTAAAGATATGGTTGTCATCAATGCGAACAATTCGTTCAGAGAAGTCATTGAGTACCGGGATGAAAATATAATAGGCAAAAGTTTTTCCGAAATCGGTGATTACATAGAAAAACTGGATTTCAACCTTTTTGAGTTTTTAAAAAAAGCGTATCAGGGAGAAAAAACCCTGCAATCTTCCGAACTTTATTCGAAAGAACTCGATAAATGGTACATGATCAAGGCTTACAGCACTGAAAAGTATTTCGTCACGTCTATAATCAACGATATAACTCAACTTAAGAAGAAAGAACTTGAAATAAGTAAAAAGAACGAAGAGTTGAATGCCGCTCTCGAGGAGATGGGAGGGTTGAATCAGGAATTGACCGCCAACCAGGAAGAACTCGAAAACCTTGTCGAACTTCTCGATCAGAGCCAGGAACGTCTGAATCTGGCCTTAATCGGTTCAAATGAAGGAATGTGGGACTGGGAAATACGAAAGGGTACTTATTATGCCACTGATTTGTTTTATTCCATGCTCGGTTATATGAAAAATGAAATCTCCGACACTTTCATTAGTTTCAAAGAATTGGTGTATTCTGAAGACAGGCCATTAATGATGGAAGAACTTAAAAAACACCTGACGGGCGAAAATGATTTTTACTCAATTCAACTCAGAATACTCTCTAAAAATGGTGAATGGAAATGGATACACAGCAAAGGGAGAGTATCAAAAAGAGATTCGATTGGCAGACCCGTAAGAATGACTGGTGTACACATAGATATTTCCAAAGAAAAAGAGCGCGAAAAGATGCTTGAACAGGCTAACGAACTTATAAAAGAATCGAGTGTCATGAAAGAGAACTTTCTTGCGAACATAAGCCATGAGTTGCGTACTCCTATGAACGGAATAATAGGCATGACAAAACTCCTTTCATCCACATCCCTGAATGAGGAACAAAAAGAATATATAGACATGATAGCGACAGCCGCAAAAAGTTTAATGGCCGCAATCAACGGAATACTCGACATATCCAAGATCGAAGCCAGAAAGATTGAAATCAATTTGGAAAAGTTTCAACTCCGAAAATTTATCGAAAGCGTGTATATATTCATCAAAATGCAGGTCAACACGCAGAAAGTCGAATTCTCATATTCCATAGACCGCGGAATTCCTGATTCGGTTATCGGAGACGAAGGAAATTTGAGGATAATTCTGAATAACCTGCTTTCAAATGCGATAAAATTCACGGAAAAAGGCTATGTAAAGCTGTTGCTGAAAGAAATATCAAGCGATGTTGAAGAGACAGTTATAAAATTCTCCGTTGAAGATTCCGGAATAGGAGTTCCAAAAGAGAAACAGCAGAAAATCTTCGATCCTTTCACACAGGCCGACGGATCGACCACACGCAAATACGGAGGAACGGGCCTGGGACTGACGATTTCCAAAAGACTTGTGGAACTTATGGGTGGCAGATTATGGGTTCAGAGCATACCTGGAAAAGGCAGCAAGTTCAACTTCACTTTGAAACTGAAAAAAGAGGGGGAATAAACGCCCTCTTCACTAATAAACTGAAAAAAGAGGGGGAATAAACGCCCTCTTCACTAATAAACTGAAAAAGAGGGGGAATAAACGCCCTCTTCACTAATAAACTGAAAAAAGAGGGGGAATAAACGCCCTCTTCACTAAGGAAACTGAAAAAAGAGGGGGAATAAACGCCCTCTTCACTAATAAACTGAAAAAGGGGGCGAATAAACGCCCTCTTCACTAATAAACTGAAAAAGGGGGCGAATAAACGCCCTCTTCACTAATAAACTGAAAAAGGGGGCGAATAAACGCCCTCTTCACTAAGGAAACTGAAAAAAGAGGGGGAATAAACGCCCTCTTCACTAATAAACTGAAAAAGAGGGGGAATAAACGCCCTCTTCACTAATAAACTGAAAAAGAGGGGGAATAAACGCCCTCTTCACTAATAAACTGAAAAAAGAGGGCGAATAAATGCCCTCTTTTTGATATTTTATATTTTCCTTAAATAAACCCTTGCTTCATAAGGTTTCAAGTCTTCCATATTTCCGGGATTTTTATCGTATCCGTAATTGGAAATAACCAGATCGGAGAATTTGTTTAAGGTATATTCGGGGACGGATACCGGTACATTCATAGAGCTGAAGTTGAGTATGACAAGTAATTCCTCGTTTTCTCCGGTTCTGAGATAAGAATATACTTTTTCGTCCTCGGGAATAAGCGGTGTGTATTTTCCGTACACGACGACAGGATGATTTTTTCTGAAACTGATGAGTTTCTTATAATGATGAAATATGGAATTCTCATCCTCAATTGCGTCGGCAACATTTATTTCTTTGTAATTGGGATTTATTTTTATCCAGGTATCTGCATCGGAAAAACCTGCGTTACGGGAAGAATCCCATTGCATTGGGGTTCTGGCATTGTCTCTGCTTCTGTAATGAACTACCGGCATTATCATCTCGACCGGAAAACCCATTGACACGGCGACTTTATAGGCATTAACCGTGGATATATCCCTGTAATCTTCGATGCTTGGGAAGTGCACATTCGTCATTCCTATCTCCTCTCCCTGGTATATATAAGGAGTGCCCTGCAATGTGTGCAAAAATGTTCCCAGCATTTTCGCTGATTCAACCCTGTATTTTCCGTCATCCCCAAACCTCGAAACCATTCTCGGCTGATCGTGATTGTTCAGGTAAAGTGAATTCCAGCCTTTCTCATAAAGTTCGACCTGCCATTTATCCATAACTTTTTTCAGGTCGGTGAGTTTCCAATCTTTTATAACGGCCGGCCCTTCAGGCCCTACATCAATATCCACATGTTCGAACTGAAATATCATGCTCAACTCATGCCTGTCTTCGCCGGCATATTTCAGGCCGTCTTCAGGAGTTACCCCAGGTGTTTCGCCAACTGTCATTATGTCGTATTTTGAAAGAACTTTTTCGTTCATCTCTCTTATATACTCATGTACTTTGGGACCGTTTCTGAAGTATTTGCCGCCATCTACATATGAACTTGCATCGTTTCCGATACTCGGAAGGCCTTCCACTTTTGAAATCATGTTAATTACATCCATTCTGAAACCATCAATTCCCTTGTCCAGCCAGAACTTCACTATATCGAAAACTTCTTCCCTTACTTTTTCGTTTTCCCAATTCAAATCGGGCTGCTTTTTTGAAAAAAGATGCAGGTAATACTCACCGGTTTTTTCGTCCAATTCCCAGGCGGAACCTTCGAAATGCGATTTCCAGTTGTTGGGTTCGAAACCGTTCTTGCCTTCTTTCCAAATGTAATAATCTCTGTACGGATTGTCTTTTGACTTTCTCGATTCGATAAACCACGGATGTTCGTCGGAAGTGTGATTCACCACGAGATCCATAATCAATTTTATTCCCTTTGAATGCATCGCGGCCAGAAGTTTCTCCCAATCCTCCATGGTACCGAATTCTTTCATTATATCCCTGTAATCGCTGATATCGTATCCGTTATCATCGTTGGGTGATTTGTAAACGGGGTTCAGCCACACTACGTCTATTCCGAGGTCACACAGATAATCGAGCTTTTGCATAATACCGTTTAAATCACCATAGCCATCGTTGTTGCTGTCTTTGAAGCTGATGGGATAAATTTGATAGACCACGGCTTCCTTCCACCATGCTTTTTTCATTTTTATCAACTCCTTATGAGATATTAGTATCAATTTTAGCATAAAAAAACACTGTGAAAACGTTTGCATTCACGTATTTCACAAAATCATCAAATCCGGTCTTCGGAAAACATTTTTATCGATTTTAACACTAATTGCTGGCCACATACTTTTTTCAGGGAAAGTGGCGATTTTCTTTTCGTCATCCGATACCAAAACGGTGTCTTCGGATTTCGTACCCGTTATGGTAGGATTCCAGGCTACCGCACAGCTCGACGGAATGACGGATGTGTTTGCCATATCGGCTACTATTTCGCGCGATTTGTATCCGGCAGTTCCTCCTTGGTGATGTTTTTTCCATTCTCCATCATATCCGTTAATTCTGTAAGCTTCGATTATTGTATCGAATACATCGCAGATTCGTCTGCCGGGATTCGAATCGTTTATCGCATACGAATCGATTATACAATTCATTTTGTGCTGCTCAATCAGCTTTTCATCTCTTTCGAAACAAATACTGCGGGTGGACGAAGCTATGAGACCTCTGTTTCTAACACAAACGCTTGCGAAGCATTTTTTACCTATTTCAAGATTTCTCGGCAGATTGTGCCGGTATTCCATGCTGCTTTTTTCGCCAAATACGAGTGCGAGTATCGGTTCAATACCGAGCGAAAAAAACTTTTTGGAAATTCTTCCCTGAAGTTCGATTTCCCTGTCCAGTTGAGTTATAGACGACATCACTTCGTACAGGATTTCATCGCAAATTTTTCCGAGAAATTCATAATTCGAAACTTCCACACTACTCAATACCATTCTTAAAGGAGAAATTTCTTTTTCAACATTTAAATATCCGTACCGTCCAGTATCCGAAGCAAGCTTCATATTTTTAAAATATCTTTCTATCGAAGAATATTCACCATCCCACCAGTTGTATTCAATCAGATTTATATCATCGATTATTTCTGAAGGTATTTCTTCGGCGCATAGTCGTTTCATCTCTATGTTGTCGGTAATAAGAAATACCTTGCTGTCGGTTACCAGAATACTCGCAACGCCTTCTGTGGTGTTAAGTGTTATGTGGTTTCTCATGCCGAATGTAAGCCATGCAACATTTTCCGATAAAGAAAACAATATTCCGTCAAGCCCGTCTTTCAGTAAGATATTCCTGACATCTTCTATTCTGCTATTCCATATCTTTTTCATGTTCTGTCAAACCATCCTTTCTGTCGATAATTATACGTATACGTGACAATAAAGATTTTAACATAAAAAAAGGACTCTGTTATAGGAGTCCTTTTTTTATGTTAAATCTATTTTTATAAGCCCACGGATTTTTTTAAAGTTTCAGCCATGTCTGTTCTTTCCCACGGGAAATCCACATCGGTTCTGCCGAAATGACCGTAAGCGGCAGTGGCTTTGTATATTGGTTTTAAAAGGTCAAGCTTTCTGATGATTCCGCCTGGTCTGAAATCGAATACTTTTTCAACTGCTTCCTGCAACCTGTCTTCGGAAATCTTGGATGTTCCGTATGTGTCAATTAATATCGATACGGGTTTCGCCTTACCTATGGCGTAGGCGAGCTGAATCATTACCTTATCAGCGAGACCTGCCGCAACTATGTTCTTAGCGACATAACGCGCCATGTAATGCGCCGATCTGTCGACTTTTGTCGGGTCTTTACCGCTGAATGCTCCTCCGCCGTGTGGAATCCATCCGCCGTATGTATCCACTATTATTTTCCTGCCGGTGAGTCCCGTATCGGCATGCGGGCCGCCGTAAACGAATCTGCCTGTGGGATTCACAAGTATTTTCATTTTGTCATCTCTTAACTCGGACGGAATTACCGGGTCGATCACTTCTTTGATTACGGCATTTCTTATGTCCTCGTAAGGTACATCGTCATGCTGTGTGGAGATGAGAACGGTGTCTATTCTCTTTGCCACCCAATTTTCATCGTATTCCACCGTGACCTGTGACTTGCCGTCGGGTCTGAAGAACGGAACTTTGCCCGATTTTCTGACCTCGGCCAATTTCCTTGTCAACCTGTGGGCCAATACTATTGGAAGGGGCATCATCTCAGGGGTTTCATTTGTAGCATAACCGAACATCATACCCTGGTCTCCGGCACCGAGCTTATCCAGTTCGTCATCGGTCAGATCTTCTCCGTCCTTTATCTCTCTGGACTTGTCGACACCCATGGCTATATCCGGAGATTGTTCGTCTATGGATGATACGACGGCACAAGTTTCTCCGTCAAAACCGAATTTTGCCCTGGTATAACCTATTTCAAGAATTGTTTCCCTTATTATTTTAGAAAAATCCACGTATGCATTCGTGCTGATTTCTCCTGAAACAAAAGCCATACCGGTTGTAACGAGAGTTTCTACTGCAACTCTGCTTTTCGGGTCCTGCGAGATCAAAGCATCCAGAATAGCATCGGAAATCTGGTCCGCCACTTTATCAGGATGTCCTTCTGTAACACTTTCACTGCTGAAAAGCCTTTTGGTCATTCTTAATCCTCCTTTAATTTGAAGAATTCTTCTCGGGTCAAAAACTTTCCTCCATGTATGTTTTTCTCCATTACTTTGAGATTTCCAGAAAGGCAGAAATTGACGTTGATTTTTTTATGGCAATTTGCCCCGATTAATTCTTTGTTTATCTCGTATTCGCATTTGCTTTGTCCGAACGTCTGAAAAAGTTCGGAATTCTTCCTGACAATACCCCGGAAAACTTCTCCGCATTCTTCACACTGTACATAGAAAACAAGCAAATCCCTTTCTATGTAGAGGTATTTCGTTTTATCTTCAGGGTTCTTTTTCTTAAAAATATCAAGTATTTTCATTGATTCACCTTCTTTTAAGGCGGAAAGACCACTCTTTTACATTTCCCCAATCGTCTTTCAGTACCAATTTGACATCGGTGGAATCGGACAGACGATCCATTTCTCTTATCTTATTCACCGTTATGGGATTCTTCTGAATCGGTGAATAGAATTTGTACCAATAGTTGCTCTGATTAGAAGCTTCGCCGAAAACATAATCGCCCTCGGCTTCAAAATCGAGTGGTATTTCCGTAAATTCTATGGAATACACTTCAACATCTGAAAAATACAGTTTTAAACTTTTTATTCCGAACTTTCCACTTCCGGATTTGCTGACAAGTCTCGCTTTGATTTCTACCTGTGGTATCGATCCGTTGAAATAATAGGTGCCGCCGTTTACTATATTAAATTGCTCACCGTCAACTCTTATTTTCTCTATAGATATTTCCGTATCCGGGGAATTTATGTTTGTTTTTAAGAAGTTCAAAGGATTGAGCACGACTTTTTTTTCATAATCCCTGAATTCTATGTGACAATGCGGAACTGTAGTCGCACCAGTCTTGCCGGATAAAGCTATATTCTCACCTTTCTTGACCGGAAAATCTTTATCGGAGAATTCCATTTCGATATGACACTCTTCTCCGAACTCCACCAAAGCTGAATTTATAACCGGAAGGAAACGTTCCGAAAACTTGTTCAGATGGGCATATAGAGTGGTCAATCCGTCCGGATGGTTTATAAGAACCGTATTACCGTAAACGGGATCGTTTACATAAACCTTCCAAAGATAACCGTCTCCCATCGAATAAACTTTCGTATTTTCCATCGCGTTGGTAGATATATCGATTCCCATGTGAAATCTGTTGTATGTAAGATCGATGGAATTCCTGCATTCTCCGAAAGTTGAAGTCAAATTTCCCGAAACATTACTCGGCATGATATAGTCACAAAATACAATCCCGAAAGACAAAAAAAATACAAATGCAAGTAACAGTTTTTTTCTCACAACATCACATCCAAAGAAGAACAGGAGACGGTAAATGTCCGTCTCCATATATCTCAGATAAAAATAAAATTCTCAAAACAAAAGCCGTTCAATGGCCTTTGATAAGCAGTATCGAAATAATAGCTATTTTTCACCTTCTGCTGAATCCTCATCGACTTCGGTATGCTTTGCTTCTTCAGCAACTTCGGCCGCTTCTTTTGCTTCCTGTTCCACATAGCCTTCTCTGCCTTCAATGTACGCTTCCGCAACTTTACTGGTGAGAAGTTTTATTGCTCTTATGGCATCATCATTTCCGGGGATAATATAATCAATAACGTCCGGATCACAGTTAGTATCGACTGTAGCCACAATAGGAATACCGAGCAAATTGGCTTCCGCAACTGCGTTCTCTTCTTTCTTGGGGTCAACTATCCAGATAAGGTCGGGAATATCTTTCATATTCCTTACACCGCCAAGGTTTTTCTGAAGTTTCTCGAGTTTGTGTCTGTAAATTGATTGCTGAGATTTTGGCATCTTGTCAAATTCTCCGTTTGCTTCCATTTCTTCGAGTTCTTTCATTCTGGCGATTCTGTCTTTTATGGTCTTGAAATTCGTAAGCATTCCACCGAGCCATCTGTTGTTAACGTAGTAAGCTCCGCATCTTTCAGCCTCTTCCTTAACGGCCTGCCTTGCCTGTCTCTTCGTACCGACAAACATAATCCTGGCACCTTTTGATGCTTCGTCTTTTACGAATTCATATGCATCTTCTATAAGTCTGAGTGTTTTCTGAAGATCCATAATATGAACACCTTTTCTTGCCGTATAAATATAAGGTTTCATTTTAGGATTCCATCTCATCGTCCTGTGTCCGAAATGAACACCGGCTTCCAACAGTTGTTTCATAGAAATAACTGACATTAAAAATACACCTCCGTGATATGGTTGTTTCCTCCATCCACCTAATAAAGACCCTTCACTTTTTGAATGTATTCCTTGCAAAAAGCACCAAAGGACATTCGGGCGAATGTGTGAGATTAACGACGTATTATATCAGAAGCACATATAAAAATCAAGGCTCGTAACACTTAAGAATAATGATATCAAAATATGCTATAATTTTCCATTGATCAACTTCATATCCTATTGTTAGGGAGTGAGATTTTGAAAACCCTGTTTAAAAACATAGAATATCTTGCAACATTCGATTCCAACGATAGAGAACTTACTAAAGCGAACATTTTGGTTTCCGACGGAAAAATAGAGAGGGTTGATACTCTTGACATACACGAGGCGGACCTCGAGTGCCATGTCGTTGATTGCGCCGGAAAACTTGTAATGCCGGGCATGGTAAATACCCACCATCATCTGTTTCAATCATTGTTCAGAAATGTAAAAGGAGCACAGAATTTAAAACTTTTCGATTGGCTTGTTTTTTTATATGAAAGATGGAAATTCCTTTATCCCGATGCCATATATTCGGCTGCCACTGTGGGAATATATGAAATGATGAAAACGGGAGTCACGACGACGTCCGATATGTTCTATCTTTATCCTGAAAATTCTGATACCTTTTTCGACAGGGAAATGGATGCCGCAAGGAGAACGGGCGTGCGATTCCATCCCTGCAGGGGAAGCATGTCACTGAGCAGGAAAGACGGGGGATTGCCTCCCGATTCGGTAGTCCAGTCCGAAGAAAAGATAAAAGAAGAATGTATCAGAATCGTTGAAAAATATCACGATTCTTCGAGATATTCGATGTCACGTGTTGCTTTGGCTCCATGCAGTCCTTTTTCGGTAACGGAAAAGTTGATGGTGGATATGCTTGAGATGGCTGAAAAATACGATTTGCTGATTCACACCCATCTTGCCGAAACCAGGGACGAAGATGAATTTTGCATCGAAAAAGTCGGGCTCAAACCCGTCGATTACATGGACAAGCTCGGATGGTTGAATCCCAGAGCGTGGTTTGCCCACTGCGTATACATCGATGAAGCTGAGATAAAAAGATTTTCCGAAAACAGAGTCGGTGTTTCACACTGCCCCAATTCGAATATGAGGCTCGGTTCCGGAATCGCTCCGATAGTAGAAATGCTTAAATATCCGAACATAAGACTTTCTCTCGCGGTCGACGGAAGTGCGAGCAACGATTCCGGAAACATGATGCAAGAGGTGAGAAATGCCCTGCTGCTTCAGAGAGTGCTAAAAGGGGCTGATGCCATAACACCCCGGCAGGTATTGAAAATGGCAACCATGGGAGGAGCCGAGGTATTACGCATGGATGACTATATCGGATCAATTGAGGAAGGGAAATCTGCCGACTTTATAGCGTTCGATCTTAATACGCTCGAATTTGCGGGCGGTCTCTCCGATCCGTTGAGTGCGCTTGTGCTGTGCGATGCAAAACATGTTTGTTTTTCCGTAATAAACGGAAAGATGAGGATAAGAGAAGGTGAGATTGTCGATGATGAAATGGAAGAACTTATAAAAATTCAGAATAGTATATCCGCTGATTTGCTTTCCCGTACCTGAGCTGTGCATACAAAACCGGCTCATAATCGAAAGGAGTGATGATCTTGAAAAATCTCATCCTGTATGTCGGTACACCAAGAATATTCATAGAAATAATAGATTATCTTAAGAATACCGGTGTGGGTTCCGCATGCCTTTTCTCTAAGGAAGATAATGATGAATGGATGATACAGGAAACTTTGAATTTGGAATTGCGGAAATTCAAATACGGAATTGAGGAATTGAGTTCCGAGTTAAATGAGTACAGCCAAATCAAACCAAATGAAAAAGTCATAATATTTCACGATGGCTCTATTTCCCAGGAAGACAGGGAGTTAATAGCGAAAGTCCTCAACATACATTATATGTACATAAAAGATGAAATAAAGGATGAAACCATTTCAAGACTCACTTACAGTATGACTGGCATAGAAACTTTCATTGGCTCTCTTCTGGAACCGATGGAACCGTCGGAATTACTGTCCATACTCAGCGATGCTTTCGGGGAAATACTGCTTTCTTCGAGCACTTTATTCAAAAGATCCGGTGAGTATTTCAGGAATGTGAACAACCATGGTTTTGATTTCATAATGCCGGATATAAAGACTACTAATTTAAATTCTACATCTCTCTATTTCTCTTTCCCCGTAAATCTAAAGGATCATGCAATACTTCCCGAACTGAAACCGGAAGTTGACAAGTTAAACGCATGCTATGGTATTCCCGTGATAATAGAAGACAAGGTGGAATACATTGTTTTGGTCGGAAGATCCACTCCAATTAATTCCGAAGAACAAACGATAATAAACAGTTTGTGCAGGATTCTCTCGAGAATCGTCGAATATCACTCGCTCAAAGCAGCTGCAGATGATGAAAAGAAAAAAATAGAAAAATCTAATTTCCGTTTACTGAGTTTTTACAAGGGTCTTGAGTTCCTGTTCTCCCGCGCGAGTACTTTGGAATTTTCACTTGCGCTTTCCGATATGGTGAAGGAAATATTTCAGCTTGAGAATATCAGGATCTTTGTCAGGAAAAATTGGGGAAACCTTCTTTGGGATACGGATTATGAAGGTGAATCCAAAGCTTTGATTTCCAAGTATTCCTCGGTATGGGATGTTTATGATCTCAGGAAAGAAAATGAGCTTGAAGCTTTTAAAGAGGATTTCGGGAATTCTGCCATGTATCTCCGTGATTATCCCATAGGAGAATATCAAAAAGGTGTTTTTGCGAGCGTAATCAGATCGATGGACGGCTACATACTCGGAGTTATGATACTGTACGGTTTCGATGAAAGTGAAAAAGAGTTTCTTTCCATGATATGTTCGATGTCGGGACTGGCGTTGAATTCAATGCTCATGAACAACGATTTTTCCAAAATAGTGAGGTCTTATGAAGAGATAATGATAGCTTTCCAAAATGCTCATTCACTGTACAAAGAATTACAACTGAGCAGCGGAATAGTGGATTTTTACAACAGGCTTAAGAAAATACTTTCCAAGGATTTTCAGATAAATGAAGTATATCTGGCATTCGATTCCAAGGATAAAATCATCAGTTTTCCGAATAATCCCGATAAAGACATAATGAATACCATCGAAAAATACCTGGATTACAGTGAAAGTGATCTCATAGCCATATCAAATCCTTTCAGTGAAAAAATACTATATGTACAACCTTTGAATCTGAAGTACAAAAAAATTGTCGTAATATTTGAAGCGAAAGATGATGCGAAAATCAACATAATACTGCAATTGATACAACTTGGATTCAAAGACACTTTGGCGAGAATTCTCGCCGAAGAGAGATACTAAGCCGGCGAGACGCCGAAGAGAGATACTAAACCGGCGAGACGCCGAAGAGAGATACTAAGCCGGCGAGACGCCGAAGAGAGATACTAAACCGGCGAGACGCCGAAGAGAGATACTAAACCGGCGAGACGCCGAAGAGAGATACTAAGCCGGCGAGACGCCGAAGAGAGATACTAAACCGGCGAGACGCCGAAGAGAGATACTAAGCCGGCGAGACGCCGAAGAGAGATACTAAACCGGCGAGACGCCGAAGAGAGATACTGAGCAGGCGAGACGCCGAAGAGAGATTTTAAAATACAGGGTGATATGATGTCTGATGATATTAAAAGAGAGAATTACAGAATAATCGGAAAAAAGGTTGACAGAGTAGAAGGGCTGTTAAAAGTCTGTGGAGAATCTAAATATATAAATGACATTGTCTTCGACAAAATGCTGTATGTGGGTCTTGTGACCGCCGGAATATCCCACGGAATATATAAAAGCGTGGATTTGTCAAGCTCAATTGAAGTTCCTGGAGTTGTCGGAACAGTAACTCATGAAGACATACCCGGAGAGAACGAGATGGGTGACGTGATAAAAGATTATCCCGCATTATTATCTCCAGGTGACAGGATTTCTTATGTCGGTGACTATGTGGCTTATATAGCTGCGGAATCGGAGGATGCGGCAAAAAAAGCAGTTGAACTTGCCGTTGTGGAATATGAAATCCTCGATCCCTTACTCGATATTGATGCGGCCTTGAGAAACACGACCGTCATCAGAGGCAGTTCCAACGTGAAAACACATAACAAGGTTCGAAAAGGAATTACGGATAACGACGCCATGTTTTCGGAATGCGATTTCATAATCGAAGGAGAATTTTTTGCCGATTATCAGGAGCAGGCTTATCTCGAAACACAGGGCGTCATAGCGATAAAAGATTATGACAACATTTTCACCATATATGGTTCCATGCAATGCCCGTATTATGTTCAGGACGGAGTTGCACGCGTACTTGGGCTGCCGGTATCAAACGTACGCGTCGTACAGACCGAGACGGGTGGCGGATTCGGAGGCAAAGAAGATGTACCGACTTATTTTGCCATACCGGCGGCATTGGTGGCCGAAAAATTCGGAAGGCCTGCAAAACTCGTTTTAACACGTGAACAGGATTTACAGCTTACGAGTAAGAGACATCCTATCAAATCAAAATACAAAGTCGGATACACCGATTATGGAAGAATACGTTCCGTAAAAGTCGAAGCTTATGGTGATATGGGGGCTCATGCGACGCTTTCGCCTATCGTTCTCTGGCGGTCGAGTGTGCATGCCGCAGGTGCATACAACATTTCAAACGTATGTGTTGATGTTTATGGGGTATATACCAACAAAGTACCGTGCGGAGCGTACCGGGGGTTCGGTTCTCCACAGGTATTTTTCGCTATGGAATCGATAGTTGACCAAATTGCGCAAAAACTCGAAATGGATCCTATATATATAAGGCGTATAAATGCACTTGAAAAAGGAATCAGCACTCCGACGGGACATTTTCTAAGGGAAGCCGTAGGTGCAAAGGAAACCCTTGGAGAAGTAGAAAGAATGAGTGACTGGGATAATCTGAAAATCAAGGTGGAAAAATTCAACTCCGAAAACAAATTCAAGAAATTGGGTTTGGGAGTGTCCCATATTCATTACGGAGTGGCATTGGGTGCAATGGGTCAGCATCTGGATGCAAGCGGAGCTTTCGTTCAAATTTACAAAGACGGTACGGTTGGTGTGAGGATAGGCGGTACCGAAATGGGTCAGGGGGCTAAAACGGTAATGGCTCTAATAGCATCGGAGATACTCGGAATAGATATTTCAAAAATAAAAGTCTATCAACCGGATACTTCCTATATGCCCGACAGCGGCCCGACAGTTGCTTCAAGAACCACTATTTTCAGTGGAAATGCCGTAAAAAAAGCATGTGAAGAACTTTTATCAAAAATGCTGAAAGCCCTCTCTGAAATTTGGAATGTTTCACAGAACGATATAAGTGTTGGAAATGGTTTTTTCTCTTCCGGAAAAGACGAAGAAAAAAGCATGGCTTTTGAAGAAGCCGCGAATGTATGTGATAGAATGAATATAGGACTAAGTTCCAAAGGATGGTTTGAAACTCCAAGATTGCATTGGGATCCTGAAAAAGGTTTCGGCGAGGCATATGTGACTTATTCATTTGCAAGCAATATTGTGCTGAGCTGTGTGAATATTCTGACGGGAGAAGTTGAGGTTAAGGAGGTATACGCTTCGCATGATGTGGGCAAAGCCATCAATATAGACGGTATTTACGGGCAAGTACACGGTGGGTTCGTACAGGGAATGGGATATGCCATTTTTGAGGAAATCAAGCATGATTCGAAGGGCAGGATTATAACTGACAATTTCAACACACTTACAATTCCGACAATACAGGATATACCTGAAATATTCAGAGTTTCCGTTGTTGAAGCGCCGTTTTCGGCTGGCCCTTTTGGTGCCAAGGGAATCGGAGAACCTGCACTCATACCTGCTCCCGCGGCAGTAGCCAATTCGGTTTCAAATGCGATCGGAAAACGTGTAACTAAAATACCCGTAAGTAAAGAGGATATATTGAACTTAATAGAATGAGAATTGTGACTGAAATAAAAAGGTCCTCGAGAGAGGACCTTTTTATTTCAGGAATTTTCTGATTGCATAATAACTGTCTTTGGGAATTCTCTTCCGGTTATTTTCATAATCTATGTAAATAAGACCGAATCTCTTCGTGTAACCGTAAGCCCATTCAAAATTATCCATAAGTGACCAGATGAAATAGCCTTTGACATCTGCTCCTTTTTCGATGGCTTTTTTCGTAGCGGAAAAATGATCCATAAGGTATTGAGTTCTTCTGACATCGTGAACCTGGTCGTTTTCGACTATATCGGCGTCGGCCATACCATTTTCTGTAATATACAGTGGTTTTCCATATTTTTCATATGCCATGATAAGGAATTTTTCGAGTCCGTCAGGATATATTTCCCATCCCATATCAGTTTTTTCAAATTCGCCCTGTACATTCTCGATTCCCATAGGAGATTGAGGGTTGGCTCTAACTATATTTCTTGAGTAATAGTTAACACCGAAAAAATCGAACGGCTGGCTTATCAATTCCATATCCCCGTTTTTGATATCCGGTGCGATATTTTGATTCTTCAAAAATTCATATGCTTCTTCAGGATATTCACCGCTTACCGGGGTATGGTAAAACCAATCGTTTGTAAATTGGTTGGCCATTTTTGCGGCCATTTTATCCTGGATATTTTCACTCGCAGGTTCCATCCATGTCGACACATTTGTAAGTCCGATTTTGCCCGGCATATTCAATTCGTGGAAGACTTTCACACATGAACCGTGAGCCATTAAGAGGTTATGTGCCACCCTGAAGCTTCTCTGCATATCCGTCATACCAGGTGCATGTTCCCCAAAAAGATATGAGACATGCGAAGAACAAAATGGTTCGTTTAAAGATATCCAGTTTTTAACACGGTCCCCAAGTCTTCTGAACATCAATGCGGAATAATCGGCGAAGTATTCGATTATTTCTCTGGATTCCCAGCCGGCAAATTTATCCTGCAACACTTGTGGCAAATCCCAATGATAAAGTGTTACATAAGGCTCAATGGAATTTTCCAGTAATTCATCTACGAGTCTGTCGTAGAAATCCAAACCTTTTTCATTGGTTTGTCCGTTTCCATCAGGCAGTACCCGTGGCCAGGAAACTGAAAATCTATAGGCATCCGATCCCATTTCTTTTATCAACCGTACATCTTCTATGTATCTGTGATAATGATCACATGCAATATCACCGTTTGAACCATCTGAAATCCTTCCCGGAATATGGCTGAAAGTAGTCCATATAGAAGGTTTTTTACCTTCTTCGGAATCGGCACCTTCGATCTGGAAAGAAGCGGTGGCGGTACCCCATATAAAATTTTCGGGGAAATCTTTTTTTAAGAGCATAGTTCACCTCCGTATTTTTTAAAACATTAACTGATAGTATACATGAAATTACCAATAGATATCAAACTTTGTTGTTTTTAGACTCATTGACTTCCTTGAGAAATACGAGTACTACGACTGAAAACAAAGCGATAAAAAAGAAAAACAATGAAAAGTAACCGTTTTCAATTCCGAGACTGTTGCTAAGACTGCCCACAGCCAATCCTGATATCATTCCGCCAAGTCCTCCGAATGCGGCAAATACGGATAATGCATATCCAAGTCCTTTTTGTATTCTATCTATGAGAAGCGATTGCAGCGTTGGATAAATGGAAGAATGTATGAGTCCTGCCAGGAAAACCGATACCGCGATAAAAATGAAATTCGGATATGGTTTTTGCGATAAAAATACGATAGGCATTCCGATAAGCGTTACCATCAGGAGCCACTTCGATTTGCCCACTTTGTCCACAAATACGGATGAAATAAACCTGCCCAGAAAAAGACCGAACCAGAATAAAGATGGCAACAAACCCGATAGAGTTTCTTCGAAATTGAGATAATCGTGAGCAAACATGGGAGACCAGGAATTTATACCTGATTCGGTAAAAACATACAATGTAACAGCCGCGCAAAAAAACCAGAATAACGGTTTTTTTAAGAATCCAAAGCTGTTTCCGGGTACGGCATCCGTGTGATTAACGTTTTCGGCCAGTTTAATTCTTAACATGATCATAAATGGAATCAACGTCCCCAGTGCCGTTGACAGGTAAAAATACTTCCAGGATATTCCGTAATTCATAATTATCCCCAGAATCAAAGGACTTGATACCGCTCCCAAAGCGCAAAGAGAATGGAATAGATTCAACATTTTTCCGGTTCTGTTAGTATAATTTTTCGCAATGGACGGCAAAGCAATCTGGAGAGCGGCGGTTCCGAGGTTGCTGACGAAATTTGACAGGGCAAGAGATATCGAATTGCCGGACAGAATAATTCCCGTCATACCGAGTGGGATAAGAATGAAACCTATGAATGACGGTAGTTTACTTCCGCTTTTTTCAAGCATTATACCGGTCAGCATTGATCCGAGAAAATATCCGAACATACCCATGGAAAAAATCATTCCCGTGGATTCGTAAGTCAAACCGAGCTGCTGTTTGAGTATGGGCATTATAACAGCTAAAGATGTCAGCATTGTACCCTGAATAAAATAAATTAGATATCCCATAAACCTGTACCCTTTAAATCCGCACATTAAAACTCCCCCCCAATAAGTAAAATATATTATATACCTTTATTTTCAAGAAAAAATCAGGAGATTAAAACTCCCGATTTCTTCTTGTATATATTTAATTTTTATAAAGGTTCAAATATCTTCGTATCTGATTTTTTTAGAGGACTTATTTTTTATTTCGAAGCCATTTTTATCGTTGTTTTTCTTTTTACGGTCTTTTTTTCTGTCTCTTTCCTTTTTTCTTCCTTCTATATAAGAGGCTTCCGCTTTCATAAAAATATAGTTCTCATACCTTTGAATATCTATTTCACCGTTATCTAACGCTTTTTTCAAAGCACATCCGGGTTCTCCGTTATGCGTACAGTTGGCAAATCTGCATTCGGATATTATCTTTTCGATATCCCTGAAAGTATCTTTTACGTCATCCTCCTCGGCAAAAAGCTTTAGTATTCTGAGTCCGGGATTATCGATCAGAATTCCACCATTCGGAAGAATGACGGTTTCTCTCCAGGTGGTAGTATGCCTGCCCAGACTGTCTTTACCGCTGACTTCTCCCGTAAGTAGCCTTTCTTCGTCCATGAGGGCGTTTATAATCGTGGATTTGCCTACTCCTGAAGAACCCAGAAAAGATATCGTTATCCCTTCGTTTATAAAATCCTTTAACCTTTCCAGCCCGGTTTTTTCGAGAGCGCTGATTTCAATAACGGGTACTTTGCTGAAATTTTTAATTACCGATAGTTTAAGGGTTTCCACATCACCACATAAATCGGTTTTGTTGAGTACTATAACCGGTGAAGCACCGCTTTTTTTAACGGGTATCAAAAACCTTTCAAGTTTTCTCAGGTTGAAATCATTATCGAGTGCGGTGACTATGAAAACAATATCGATATTGGCACTTATCACTTGTTCCTGAGTTGCTCCGCCCGCTGTCGTACTTTTGTTTCCGAGAGTTATCACCTTTCTTCCGCCTGATATCTTTTCCTTTCTCGAGAAACAGGTTTTTCTCTTCAGTAGGGATTTGATTCTGACATTTCCGGTTTCACCGGTTTCTTCAACAATGACCCAATCCCCGACAGAAGGGAAATCTTTTCTATCGGATGCCTCATATAGGAATTTACCCGTTAATGATCCTTTTTTCATGCCGTTTTCTGTCATAAGGTGAAATATTTGTTTTTCCGTTCTGAAAACCCTTGCGGGATATTTATCTATGGGCATTTCACATGTTCTGAATTGTTTTTCAAAAAATTCATTCCATCCTATTTGCATTAAATTCATATTTCCTCCAAAATAAACAAAAACGAGCCATAGCGGCCCGTTTTCTATAATTAGTTAAAACGATATAATTATCTTTGGATCAGAAAAAAACAGAATCCGGAGATAATACGCCACTGTCGGAAGAATTCAACATCGATATGCTCATATTCTCAACCAGCCTCATTGGCGATCACCTCCTGCAAATAAAATTTAAGGTATTATACCATGAAAAAACAGAAATTAAATATCGGTTTCCATACCCGGATAAATCGATTTGAGACAGTCATATGTTTTTTCATCTATATAAATTCCATCTTCGATCGATGCCGCATAATTTCTCGCCTCTTTTTCTCCATGAAACCATATTTTTTCTCCGGTTTCGGTTTTTTTTACATTTTCTATTATATTATCCACAGAATTGATAATTCTTTCGGTGTTACCAAAAATATCAATCTTAATTGCGGCGAAAAAATGACAGATTCCAGCCCCGTCCTTGTACGTCGAGGCACTTTGTTCCCCAAGAGATATTCCGGCAGTCATAAGTTCGACGAGTGCTGACAGACCATATCCCTTATGTCCCCCCGATGATTCTACTTTTCCGCCAAGAGGCAGTAATCCTCCACCGTCGTTTTCAAGAAGACATTTCAATATTTCCCTTGGTTCTTCAATTCCTTCACCAAATTCGTTTATATACCAATCAGCGGGAACTCTTTCACCTTTACGGTATTTAACTTCAATCTTGCCTCGTGAGGCTATGCTCGTTGCCATGTCAAGAGAAAAACCGTATTTATCACCGGGAAAAGCGACTGCTATAGGATTCGTTCCCAAAGTCGCTATTACACCGTTCGTAGGTACTACCAAAGGAGCCGTATTCGTCATCGAAATCCCTATCATTTCTTTTCTGATAGCCATTTCGGAATAATGACCGGCTATACCGTAATGATTTGAATTTTTTACGGTTGCCATGCAAATTCCCGATTTTTCGGCTTTTTCAATACATCTGTTCATAGCGAAATTTCCGGAAAATTGTCCTGCGGCTTTTTTTGCATCTATGACCAAACTTACCGGTGTTTCGAGCAGTATCTCGGGAACAGCTTCGATATCAATCGTTTTTTTTTCTATATATTTCAAGTACCTTGGCAACCTCGAAACACCATGTGAATAGATGCCTTTCGCATCGGCCTCCACCAGGATTTCGGAAATATTCATCGCCAGATCTTCCGAACACCCTTTTCTCAAGAGTATTTCATTGATAATTCGTATCAGATTTTCGTATTTTATTTTTTTCATAAAGTTGCTCCTTCACACAATGTTTTTTCTCAGATAAAAGAAACAATATTGTAAATGCAAGTGAAAACAATATGCTGATGGACATGATAATCCAGTAGACTTTAAAACCAAAATTCTCTATTGTCTTTCCAGCTAATCCTACCGAAATAGCCTGTGACAGAATCATGAAAAAACTGTTGATGCCAAAAATCTTCCCTTGGTTCTTATAATCGGTTATTTTTGAAAGTATTGATACTCCAAGCGAATAGAAAAAACCGATCGAAATGCTTCCGGACAGCAGGAAAATCATACCCATGAATATATCCGAATGTATTATCGTTCCATAATACAACCCCATCACAAGCAGAAGAACACTCATTGTCAAAATCGAGATTGTCAGCAGCAGTCTATGATTGATGAATTTGCATACAAACCCGCATGAAAAAGATGCCAATGAGCTTATCAGTGTTGATAGCCCCAGATAAAAAGAAGCGTTTCCTATGTCCAAAGAAATTTCGTATGAAAGAAAAGTAGTAAGATATGGCATGATACCGCCTATTACAAACCAAGAAAAAAATTGTATCCCGAAAAAAAATATCAGTTCTTTGTTCATCCTCCTGAAAAAAGAAATATTTCCGTTTCTATCGATATCCTTCGGTTTATCACTGGTTTCATTTTGTTTATCCCTGGAAGAATTATTGATTCCCAGGATGGGAAATATCATCAGAAATGCGGTTATTGAGAAAATAATATAAATCAGATTTCGCTCAGACATCCTTTCAATCAAAATTGAGGACAGAAAAACCGACAGGTTGACTGTCCCCATCACCAATCCGAAATTTCTGTCTTTAGCGTAATAGGGACTTATTTTTCCTACCATGGCAGAATATGGTGTTAAAATGACATAAGAAATGCATACCAGTGAAAAAGATGATACGGCGCATATTATCCCGGTACTGAACGGCATAGAAAACAAAAAGATGGACCCGGATAAATATAAAACCACAATCATCTTTTTGGTCACCTCATATCTGTCACATAAAAAACCCATAACCGGTGTAATTATTATGCTGGCAACCATTCCCAACGACATAATCATACCGGCTGCGGACCCTGAATGCATTTCAAAAGTCAGACGGGGTATCAGCAGCATATTCATAACTGAATACAGTATTCCGATTGCTGACGATGAAATCATAAGTCTATTCATGTTTGATTCTCCAGATTTTTGAAATACCTTCCACTATAGGGGTAATCTTCATTTTAATGCCGTTGCATTCATCCGCAAATCTGAAAATATTCTCCGGGATATTGTTGGAATGTGAGTATGCAGCGCATAACGCTCCCGAAATAGCCGCGATCGTATCCGTATCGCCACCGATAGAAGAACCTATTTTAATGGCTTTCCAGACATCTTTCCCCGAATGCAGGAATATCGCGATTGATGCGGGAACAACATCGTAAGTTTCCATTGTGGTTCCGAAAACATAGTATAAGAAGTTGATCAACTCCGTATCATTTCTGAAAGTCTCGATTTCTTTTTTTAAATATTTTATTCTTTGTGTCGACGATGGACCGACAAATTCATTGGCCGATATTTTTTTCCCAATTTCTCCGCCTCTTACGGAAAAATCGATTATATCTTCGATTTTCGCACCCGAAATAGCGGCGTTGAATGCAAATCCCAAAGCCATAGATCCTTCCATAGCCAGATTGGTGTTATGTGTCGGAATACCGCAATCCGCAATGGAAATTTTCAACTGCTCCTCTCCGCATTTTCCCATGAAAAGAACCGGAGCCAGAACTCTCATTGACGATCCGCATGTTGTACCGTTTTTTCCTGTCAATTTTAAATCTATTCCACGTTTGACATCGTTCAGAGCTTTTAAAGAATTAGGCCCCACATATCCTTTTTCTACCGCTCCAGTATCTTCAATCCATTTTAGTAATGCTTCAGCAGTGTTGTAAGGTGATATGAAACCATCTTTTATGTATCTTTCAAGCAAAAAAAGAGTTTGCTCCGTGTCATCCGTTATCTGCCCCATTTTTAAATCTGCGTGTATGAAAGAAATATCAGGAGACACGAATTCTTCAACAAGTCCGAAATTATCGGAAATATATTCCCTGTTCATGAATTCGGTTGCCATTCCCAACGCATCACCCACAGCAAAACTACACAGTACACTACTTATATAATCTTTATAATCATCCATTTTTTCACCATATTAAAAGGCATCCCGTAAAAGATGCCTTTTATAATTATAATAAATTTTCAAAAAAACTTTTCTGTTTAGAAAGTTTTTCCATAAAATCTTCTCTCATATATCTGTATGATGGTTCTATGACTAAACTGCCATCGTAATTCTGATTTTTCAATTTGAGTATGATCCCTTTCCAATCAAAGTCGCCTTCACCCGGTAAAATATGTTTTTTACTGCCTTTATAGTCGCTTAAGTGCATATGTTTCGGTTTTGTCTTGTCGATAAAATCCACAGGATCTATTCCCGCTTCATAGGATTCGGTGACATCTACCATGGGGAACACGTTCCGGTGGCTGATAATGCCAAGCATCTGTAGCAGACCATTCGGATTGTCAGCGTTGCTGTTGGGGTTGTTTTCGAGCGCTATTTTTACTCCACGGTCGAAACAGACATCAGCTAAAAATCTTATGTTTCCTACCACCACATCGCTTATATCGTCTTTTGAATCGTTGGCATTATTGTAAGGTGGATGTATGACGATAAAATTGGAATTCAGAATTCCTGCCGAATCAGCCAGATTTCTGCATATCGTTTTATTTTCTTCTATCATTCCACCATATTCATTGTAAAATGTCGAAAACAAAACAAGCGGGTAATGATAAGATGTGACATGAATGTCTATTCCCGATATTCTTTCAGCGAAATCAGGTGTGGTTTCAAATCTGCACTGAGGCATGATTTCAACCTCTTTAAACCCGGTTTCCGAAAGGATTTTGACGGAATGGTACGTATCTCTTGGATACATGCCTGCGGTAGAAAAAGAGATTCTGTTTTTCAAATTCACATTTCCTCCTTTAATCTTTTTGATATATCTTTCATGGCAGCTTCGGGAGACATGACTTCTCTTTCTATATTTTCAACGGCTTCCCAGAAAAGACTATCCATATTACCCATTTGATCGAAATGCCAGTAAGAAAATGCGTATTCGAGCTGTCTGAAAGGAGTTTCATACAACGGATTGTTTTTGAAAAGTTCGACCATTTCGTCCATTTCCAATGCGGATTTTCTTATAGGTATATATCCGGTGTATATGGAAAATTCGGCCACCTTTTCGGTTGATACTATAAACTTTATAAATCTATAAGTGGCATCCTGGACTTCTTTGTTTTTAGGGAACATAACGGCCACTGCGCCTCCGATAGGGACACCGTATCTTTTGCCTTTCGGAAGATAAGCCACTCCCAAATCAAATTGCGTGTTGCTGACCCATTTCCCTATCCTCGACGAAGTACCGAGATAAAACCCGAGATTGCCGGCAAGGAACATCTTTTCTGCGAGATCATGTAAACCGACAGGCATGGCCTTTTCATCTATGAGTCTTTTCCAATATTTTGCCGCTTCTATTCCATCTTCACCGTCAAATAAAGGATTGCAATTATGAGCATCGATTATTTCGCAACCGTTTTGATACAGAAACGCTTTGAAAATCCATACGACATCCGCCATATTCATCCCCCAGACATCGAATATCCCGTCGCCGTTGATATCTTTGCCCATGGCTTTGGAATATTCAAGCAGCTCGGCCCAGGTTTTAGGCGGGTTTTCAGGATCAAGCCCCGATGATTTAAGCAAATCTTTGTTGTAATAAAGCACCGGGGTGCTGATGTTATAAGGTATCGCACATATTTTTCCATCATATTTGGAGTAATCCCACATGGCATTATAAAAATCTTCCATGTTAAAATCAGGATCTTTTTCGATGTAATCCAAAATCAGATAATTGTCCCGGGCTCCTGTAAAAATAGGTCCTGCAGGTATGATTCCGCCGTCAGGCAGCGTATCCGAAGCCAATGCTGCCGTTATTTTTTGAGCGGTATCCGCGTACTTTCCTGAATAAACAGCGTCTACAAAAACATCACTGTTTTCCATGTTGAACTCATCGACTAATTTCTTGAATAATTCTCCGGAATTACCACTCAAGGCATACCAGAAATTCACGGTTGTTTTTGAGAATGAAGACAGGGAAATCGTTAACAATGAAAATACGATAAGCAATACGATGATTCTTTTCATGATTTCAACTCCCGTTAATTTATTTCAAACCGGTCATTGCGACCGATTTAATGAATTGTTTTTCACAAAATATGTACACTATCAAAACCGGTATGATTGCCATGAGAGAAGCGGCCATCATTATCTGGTACTCTCCGCCGCCTTCACTGACCAGATATCGAAGTCCTATCGGCAGAGTTCGCATCTTGGTGGTATTTGTAACTATCAATGGCCATAGGTAACTTCTCCACTGTCCCAGAAATGTAAACATCGAAATTGTCGAAACTGCCGGACGTACATTTGGCAATATTATCGAGAAGAGTATTTTAAAATATCCGCACCCATCAATTTTTGCCGCATCCTGCAAATCATTCGGAAAAGTTTTGAAGAAATTTGTAAGAAAAAAAATAGAGAAACCGCTGAACAAAAACGGTACGACCAATCCCTGATAGGTGTCTATCCATTTAAGCTTGCTTATTATCAGGAAGGTTGGAATCATGGTAATCACGAATGGCATGAGCATGGTTGTGAGGAAAAATGAAAATATGAATTTTTTAAAAGGAAAATTCAGCCTTGCCAATGCGAATGCAGCCAGAATCGATATAAAAACTTGTCCCGCGGTAACTAAAACCGTAACGATTATATTGTTGAGATAATAGAGACCAAATGGAACCATTTCGAAGACCTTGGCGAAATTATCGAAATTCCATTTTTCGGGAAACCATTTAGGTGGATAAGAATAAACATCGGCATTAGACTTGAATGCTGAGAGAATCATCCAGAAAAATGGGAATAAAACTATTGCTATGCCTGCAAGAAGAAAAAAATAAACGTATAAATTCTTTCTTTTTTTCATGATATCACCATTTCAGCTAAGTTAATCGTAATGTACATGTTTTGTTCCGACCCTTTTCTGAACCGCGGTAATTGAAAGAATCAAAAGGAACAACACCACAGAGGCGGCACTGGCCCTTCCGATCTTATAATTTTCAAATGCCTGCTGGAAAATATAAAAAACCATCACACCCGTACTGTAAAGCGGTCCACCTTTCGGAGTCATTACGGAAATCTGTGTAAATATTTTAAAAGAATTTATAATTCCCATAAGAATAACAAAATATATAATCGGAGATAAAAGTGGTACGGTTATTTTGAAAAAGATCTTCCTGGAATTTGCTCCGTCTATTTTAGCCGCTTCGGCAAAATTTTCGGGAATTGATTGAAGACCGGCCAAAAAAATGACAATGTTGTACCCGAGTCCTTTCCAAACCGAAAAAAGAATTACCGATGGCATAGCCCAGTTGGGGTCGTTAAGCCATTGCACGGGTTTAATCCCGAAAGTTCCGATTATTTGATTCAGAGGTCCTACCATCGGATCGTATATCCAGATCCAGATTAAAGTTGAGGCAACCATAGGTACTATTACCGGGGCAAAATAAGAAGCACGGAAGAATCTGAGACATCTTATCTTTTTGTCAAGAAGTATAGCTATAAATAATGAAAGAACAAGGTCCAGAGGAATTTTGATGCCGGCAAAATAGAAAGTGTTAAACATCGACTTTATGAATTTCGGATCTTTGAAAATGTACTCATAATTGTCGAAGCCGATAAACTTTTTAGAAGTTTTTAACAGATCCCAGTTTGTAAAACTGAGATAAAAAACATTGAAAAGCGGAATAACAATAAAAGCAACTGCGAGAAATACCGCTGGTGAAATACATATCAATGCCGCCAGTACCTCTTTTTTTCTGTAACCCTTTCCAATTTTGATCATAGACTCACATCCGAATGATTATTTTCATCGACTTACCGCTACTAAAAACTTCGAAAGCCTTTTTCCCATCTTCTAAATCGTATGTATCGGTTATGATTTCTTCATACATGTTTTTGTTGTCTTCGATTGATGACAATGCCTGAGTGAAATGCTTTTTTGCAAAACCAAAACTTCCTTTGATGTCGATTTCCCTGTAATGAATATCAAAAGAGGGAATTTCCAGAGAACTTCCCGATGGAAAACCTGCAAACAAAAGAACCGTTCCACCATCGCAGACACATGGGATGTACTTTTTTATGAGTGTCGGATCGTTGACCGCTATTATCACGTTATCGAAAAATTTATCACTGATGAATTCTCCCGATTTTTTCACATCGATATTCAAGTTCTTCAGAAAATTCACGCGCCAGTCGGACTTCTCCAGTATCAACGAATTATTCCCGTGTGTTTTGAGTAGAAGAGAAAAAAGTGTTCCCATAGGGCCTCCGCCTATGATGAGGTTGTTTCCTTTTTTCATCCGAAGTTTTTCTATTCCGTTTATTACACAAGCCAAGGGTTCGGCAAGCGTATAGACGTCATCGCTGCCGCCTAATTTATACAGAGCTCTTTCTGCATGGAAGAAGCTCAGGGAAATATATTCGCAAAAACAACCGCTTTCCAGATAGCTTTTATTCTTGCAAAGTTCCGGATTCCCGTTTATGCACGTATCACAGCTACCACATTCTATGTAAGGAGCAACTGCCACAATATCGCCTTCTCTGAATTTCGAGCTGCCGATATTTACGGCGTGAATTTTTGCTATACATTCATGTCCTAAAATAGTCGGAGGCATAAACATAGGATGCCCTTTCAGATAAGCTTTCAAGTCGGTTCCGCATAATCCCGAAGAAATTACTTTTAAAATTATATCCCCGTGAGGATTTTCATAATCTTTGTAAGAAACATTCATAACACCTTCATATACCAATGCCTTCATCATTACCTCCTTCAATAAGTTTTAGCAATTGTTCGCCGGTTTCGTGGTTGGTAACCAATATGTTGAAATATTTATTTCGTGCAGCCGATATGATTCCCCGGACTTTTTCATTTCCTTCAGCGATGCATGCGACCTTCTCTATCTTAGGTAGGCATTCGAGCGGTATTCCCAAGATGTTCCAGTCATCTTCCTTTGTTATAAGACAACCATCGGAATTGAAAAACCTTCCAAGTATGTCTCCGACTGGATTTTCCTTTATAAGTTTCAACAAAGTCACGGGTGCGATTTCTGAACGGAGAACTTCAGAATACTGTATCGGGGAGCCAAGTCCGATTATGGCAAGATCAATTTTATTCCACAGTTGGGTAACGGTCGATACCCTACCGTCTTTAAGATTTTCGAGATAAAATGTCTCACTTTGGAAAAAGGCCGGAGCATTCAAAAAAATACGGTTTCCTCCGTATTTTTCGGCAAGTCTGTCGACTAAAGTATTCACCTGATAATGCGGTGCTGTCTGACCGGTGCCGCCTATAAGAGGCAAAAAAGAGATTTTGGATTTATCCGACATGTATTCCATATTCAAAATCATGCTGTATAATGTTCTGCCCCATCCCACACCGACGAATTTGGATTCCATGATCAATTTTGATATGAATTTTATCGAGTTGAATCCCAGCTTTTTTATTCTGTCTTCTTCATCCGACACATTCGCTGTTTTTGGCGTTATAAAAACTGTTTTCAAATTTAAAATTTCTTTTAAACGCTCTTCCATATAATTCGAATCGTCATCTTCGGGAATATTTAACTTTATTTCAACAATTCCTATTTCTTTCGCTCGTTTTAAGTACCTCGAAACCTGCGGTCTTGAAATTCCTATTTTTCTCGCGATTTCAGCCTGGTTTCTATTCTCGACATAATACAGTTTTGAAACTTCGTAGAGAATTTCGGTCTCAGTTTTTTTAGCCATATAGCCTCCAATAATATGAAATTATGTGCATTACATTAGTACATTATACCAAAGAATATTTTTTAAGTCAAGCTATCCGATGAAGTTTTTCTGTATTTTAATCGACTAACTTTTTATATATGGTTGCCTGATAATTTTTATTTTCCTTAATTTAACTTTATATAAATATATCCGGTGTATTATATGCACTAATGAGTTGCACTAAATTTCATGGAGGTAGAATATGTCTGGAAAATTTCTGAGAATGAAAAGAATATTCAAAGAAGACGGAAAGGCGGTGATCGTTGCTTTGGATCACGGACAATTTCAAGGTCCCATCGAGGGTATCCGTGATATCAATAAAATCATCAAGGATGTTGTTGCCGGAAAACCTGATGCGATTATAGTAAATCCCGGAGTTTTGGAAAATTGTTACAGCATGATTGCCGGAAAAACTTCGGTAATTTTAAGGATAACGGGAGCCTCGACAAATTACAGTTCGTCTTTTGACTATCACAGGGTAATCCGTTCGGTTGAAAGTGCCATGTCTCTTGGAGCGGATGCCGTGATGGTGATGGGCTTCATAGGCGGAGGAGGGGAAAATCCTTCGCTTGAAATAATTTCGAAAATATCCGAAAGATGTGCTTGTTTCGGTATTCCTTTATTTGCAGAAATGCTTCCGCAACCAATTGATCATTTTACCGATCCGGAATACATCGCATTGGGTGCCAGGGCAGCTTTTGAGCTTGGTGCGGATTGTCTGAAAGTGTATTATACTTCGAAGGAAACTTTTTCATCGATAACCGAATGTGTACCGATTCCTGTTGTCATTGCCGGTGGTCCGAAAGGCACCGATTTGTTCGAAATAGCTAATGATGCAATCGAGGCCGGTGCCGCCGGAGTAGCTTTCGGACGAAATGTTTTCCAGGCAGATTCTCCGCTCGTATATGTTGAGAATTTAGTGAAAACAGTACATGTTGAAAAATGAAAATAGGAGTTGTAATTAACCCGTGCGCAGGTAATAAAAAAACACGTGAAGACATCTTGAGAGGTTTTTTAGCTTTTTTCTCCTCATGTGATTTTTATTGTATAGATACTTGCTTCGAGCAAATAAAGCGCGTTATTCCCAATGTATCTCCAGTACATACAAACGACTTTTACAGAGATAAAAATGAATCCTTTCAATCGGGACTTTTTCTTGATTTTGTTGACTTGTTCACTGTATTTGGCGGAGATGGTACCATTTCTGATGTGATATTTGGTCAGCAGGAAGCGAAGAAAAAGATACCTTTATTTGGCATAGGAATTGGTTCGGCAAATGCCGGTCCGTTCATAAATGTGATAGAGCCTTGTGATTTCAGTACTTACGACATAAACAATTTGATCAGTGAAGATGTGGATTCTATAGATGTGTTCGGTGAAGGAGATTCTTTCATAAGAAGTTCATTTATCGATGTGGTTTTCAGCGATTGCAACATATCGACTGTTGACGGGAAAATCACCACGGTTTGTTCCGAATCATTTCTTGAAAAAAAATACGTAGAGAAAACTCCCGAATCTATTTGGAATGAAAATATTCTTATGACAGTTAACAAAGAAATTGTTCGTACTCAATTTAACGCTGCCCAGATAATAGCATCCGTTATCAGAAACAAGGATAGATTTTCAAAAATGGCCGTATTTGGTTTGATCAGCTGGCTACCATATGCGGATAAAAATGCCGTGTTGACAATATCGGACAGAACCATAATAAAAATGACGGATCAGGAAGATTATAAAGCTTCTGACGGAATGACACTCAGGCAGCTCATGTTCGGAAAAGGCGATATCGTAGAAATAAACAACTGCAAAGGATATGTCATAATAGATGGCAATCCTCTGAAAAAGATGGGAGAAGGGAAAGGAGTCTGCTTGAAATATAATTGTGCTTCGGCTAAAAGAATAGTCTCCTTGGACTATTCTTTACGGAATTTGAAAAGGTAGTATATGACATATACGAGGACAAAAGTCATCGCAAAAAAGAAAAAAGCCGAAAAATAACCTGTTGATATTCCGTATATATCGCTTATCCTTCCTATGAATAGTCCCCCGAATACACCTCCGAGCGATCCGATTGCAGAAAAAACGGAGATTGCGAAGCCGACTCCGTTTTTTACCCTGTCCATTATTATTGATTGTAGTGTCGGATAAAAAGATGCGTGAACTGTGCCTGAAAGAAAAACGAACACGAGCATGAATAAATAGTTCTGTATGGGTTTTTGCGCGAAAAACACTATAGGCAATCCGACAGCTGAAATTAACATAAGCCATTTTATCTGACCTGTTCTGTCGACGAACTTCGAAGAAAACAGCCTTCCCACGAATAAACCTGCCCAAAAAACCGAGGGCAGCAGGCTCGAATTTCCCGGTGAGAATTTCATATGATCGGTTGCAAAAGTAGAAGCCCATGAATTTACTCCTAACTCGGAAAAGACATAACAGAGTACCGTTGCACAAACCATCCAGAATATCGGCAGTTTCAGGAATCCGAAAGATCCGTTTATGTCCTTTTGCGTTTTTAATGAGTGGAAATCGGTACCGGATGACGAAAATAACAAAGCGGGAATTGCTGTCGAAACGGCAATTATGATGTAAAAAACTTTCCAGGAAATTCCGCTGGATATTAACAGCGAAACTACTACCGGACTAAATACCGCTCCCAGTGCAAATAACGAATGCATAAGATTCATAACTCCACCCGTTTTACTGACAAATTTTTTGGCAATCGAAGGTACGCCTATTTCGAGCAGGGCTGTGCCGAAGCTGTATATGAAATTTGAAGTTGAAAGTGCTAAGGCATTTTCCGAAAATATTACACCTATAACACCTGCCAGAGTTAAAAATAATCCTGTCAGGTTATTTTTTTTCGCACCGAATTTCTCTATGGAAAATCCCGCAAAAAAAGAACCTATAAAAAAACCTACGGATCCGGAAGAGAAGATAAAACCCAGTGAGTCATAAGACAGCCTCAGTTCTTCTTTTATAACCGGCATAAGTGCCGGAAGTGCTGTGAGCAGCATTCCAAGAAGGAAAAAAACGCTGTATCCGGATAATTTGTACTTTGAATATTCTTTCATGCAATCACTCCATATTTTTATTCGGGATATTATACATTCAATGTACCTGTGATTGAAATATAAATATTAATTTGACAATCATCAAAATAAATGATAATATATGATTCGATGTACATCGAATCATATATATTTCGATATCTATGAATATATTTAAAATTATGAAAAAGGAGAAGATTAAATTGATAGGTGAAAAAATTGACGAATATGTGAATTATTTGGAGTGTGAAATAGCGAAATACAAAACTTCCGCAGAATCCAAGCGGAAAATCGGAGATAGCTACGAGGCGATTCTTGACAATATTCGCGTAAACGTGATAACCATCTTTTCACAACTTTTCAAGAAAGCTCTGAATGAAATAGATAAAAAATCCGGATATTTGGTGGGTATTTATACAGAAAAAAATGAAGAGAAGCATGTTCAGTTGAGAAACATCTTCATGGGTTTGCTGCGGAAAATACGCAGCCAATGGGAAATAAGTCTCGATGAGGCAAAAAAATACCATGACGATGACGTCGTTATCAAAGAAAACGTAAAAATCGATACCGCGAATTTTCTTTCGAATAAATTTGAAGAGATATTTGAGGTGACCGAATAATGGACTCCGTGAAATTGTTCAAATGCCTTTCGGACAAGTCGAGAATTAAATTGATATTGGCATTAAAAGAAAAACCGGCATATGTTGAATTGCTTGCCGAGAAATTGCAGCTGTCACCATCTACAGTATCTTTCCACCTGAAAAAACTCCAGGAATTATCAATCGTGACTTCAAAAAAAGATCAATATTACACCGTATATTCGTTGAATTCGGAGGAATTGAACAAAACCGTATTCGAATTCATATGTGCTTCGCAGGCAGGTACGGAGAAAACTGATGCCGACCCCGAAGAAGCTTACAGGCAGAAGGTAATAAAATCATTTTTTCATTACGAAACTCTCAAACAGATTCCCGTACAGATGAAGAAGAGACAAATCGTACTTTCACATATAGTACGGAAATTTGAGTTTGGCAGAGAATATCCTGAAAAAGAGCTAGATGAAATATTAAAAGCGATATTCCACGATCATTGTGCATTGAGGAGGGCTTTCATAGAATCGGGATTGATGTACAGGATAAACAACGTGTACCACAGGACAGAGACAAAACCGGAAAAACACAAATGATATTTTACTCGCTACCATATACACACATCCAGAATAGATAATACTGAACATTAAAGGATATTTTCAAAATTTGTGATGATTAATTAACTTATGAACCTTTATGTTTGCTTGTCCTAATGGTTTTATTACACTGACGTGATTTTCTGATAATGATTCAGATAATAAAAGTCAAAGTACACGAAAATCTTACTCCCGATCAGGCAGAAGATATATTGAAATTATAAAATAGGAAAAGAAAGAACTTTAGTATTATATTTGATACAAACTTTTTTTCATCTTTTATTGGCGATCTGACGATAAATCATATCTCCGATGGATTTTAGGTTTTCTTTGGCTGCTTTTTTTGAATATTCGTCTATGAGCATTTCCTTGAACCACTTGTCTCCGAGATTTTCGTTGATAAATCCGGATTTAGGAATGGAGTTGTACATATCCTTAAAAACCTTCGATACGAGTACCGAGACAAAATCATCTACGGATTCTCTCAGTTCATCCTTATCGGAGGTTTTTTGTATGCCTTTATTTTTCGCTATGTTACTGGAATATGCGGATATTTGAGAATACAGGCTGTTGTCTATTTTCATAATTTCACCTACATCATTATAAGTTGTGCATGAAGCACACCGGATTCTTTAAGTGTTGTGAGAACTGCGATTATATCTTGTGGCTTTGCACCAACGGCTTTCAGTGCATTTATAAGATTTTCTATGGAGCTGTCGGGACCTGGATTTTCACCAGATCCGGATACCTTTCCATTACGAATGGTTATTGCGTACCCTCCGTATGAAACCGTGAAATCGTCAACTTTAACATCGCCGCCTGTTACAACCGTACCTGTTCTCTCGTTTATAACTACTTTCGCAACCACATCGGGAATAACTTCAACTTCTTCTACGATGGAAAGAAATGTAATAATATCCTCTTTGAAAACATCCGGAACCATTATTTTTATAGTCGAAGCGTCGGTGGCCTTCGATATTATTTCACCGAATTTGCTGTTTATGGCTTGCGATGATCTTGCTGCCGTCGTAAAATCCGGGTTCAGAAGAAGCAGACTTACGGTGCCCGAGTCTATGATCTCAGTCGGTATTTCTTTTTCGACTATGGCTCCGGATGGTACTGTAGCTATCAAAAGATATCTGTCCTGTAAATTTATAGATGATTTAACTCCGCTTCCACCTATGCTCAGTTCGCCCTGGGCAACTGCGTAAACGGCACCATCGGCACCGTACATCGGTGTTTGGAGTAAAATACCGTTCTCGAGGCTTTTGGCGTCTCCGATTGAAGATACCTGAACGTCGAGTCTCATACCCTCTTTGTAAAATGGAGGGATATCCGCTGTCAGCATCACGACAGCCACATTTTTGGATTTGAGATCAGTTTGAGATATGGTCATGCCGAAATTCTTCAGCATATTGGTAAGTAATGAAGAAGGTACGCTACCCGAATCACCCGAACCGTTCAAACCTACTACAAGCCCCACTCCAAAAAGTTGATTATCCCTTGCACCACGAAATCTCGCTATATCCTTAAGCCGCACAAGCGAGGAAAAGCCGAGCGAAAATACCACAAAAACTATCAGCAATACCATCAATTTTCTCTTCATCAGAAAAGCACCCCCGAAAGTCCCGATAGAATAAAACCGATCCAGCTTTCCTCCGAAGGATCCTGCTGGAAAACCACGTCACCATTGTACCACAATTTCGCATTCGCTATTTTGTAGGAATCTATGGTATTGTCCGGAGTGACATCGGACGGCCTTACCATACCCTGAATTATCATTTCTCTCCTGTCCTGACCCATTTTCACTTCTCTTTTTCCCTCAACCACGAGATTTCCGTTATCATCGACATCGGTTATTATAGCCGCGACTTTGGCTGTAATGTTGGATTTTGCGGTGTTGGCGGTTTTATTCTGTGGCGAAGTGTCTTCACTGCCTCCAAGGGGTATGAATTTACTCAGATCGATATTGCTTATGCTTTTCACCAGAGAAACTGTAGAAGTTATCAAGCCCTTCTTTTTATCTGAAGTGGCATCGTCCTGAGTGAGACTGACACTTTCATATATGAGTATCGTTAAAATATCGCCCACTTTATATGCCTTGTTATCGCTGTAAAGACTTTTAAATTTATCGTTCGATGACTTGTTCCACAGAGAAGTGGAGTTTGCCGTCAGAAACACTATACACAATACGGTTATGAAAACAAAAAATCTTTTCACCAAATCACCCTTATAATCAGTAATTTACTTTCAGCACGGGACCCTCTTCCAAAACCCCGGAAATTATCGCCCCGGATTCCACATTCATAGCTTTAACTATATCTCCGATTGCTCCATCCGACAGTAATTTCACTTTCACATTCACGGTAACGGATTTCATGTCCACAATTGCCTGTATCACCTGGCCTCTGAGTACATACGGAGGAGGTTTGACAGACGCTTTCCGGACGAGCTGCCCCTCCCGGATGTAATTCTTCGCGATGTACCCGAAGCTGAAATCGGATTCCGGAATCGATTCTTTATTCGAAATAAAATCTTCTTTCTGAAAAGAAATCAAGTCTTGTCCAAGAACTTCCCCGTAATTTATGTTTCTATCGGCAACTGCCAAATTCCTTAACCATCGTGCTTCAAATTTAATCCTTACGCTGCTTATGAATCTGTTTTCAGAATATATCGAAAAGGTGGCTATATATTCGTTGTTTCCATACTTGCTTATATTTATCCTGGAAGAATCACCGGATATTTTAAACTGTTCCGCTTCTTCGAAATCAAATTCGGTAAATTCCTGAGAATCTGCCAATTCTTCTCCTTCGAATTTCATGTACTCACAGAGAAAATATTCCGTTATCATATTTTTTGCAATTTCAAGATCAAATTCTGATTTTTCTGTTCCTGTATTTATGCAAATTTCAACAGGGTTTTCGGAATTCACACCTTTGGTAACGAGTATGTTTTCAGTTTCAGCTTCCGAATAAACGAAGTCGGGAAAATTATAATTCAACTTTCCGACAACATAGTCCGTATCGAATTCTATAGTTTTTCCGACAAGCGGGGCGAACCCGAATACATACGATGACAAGCGTTTATAATCCGTTTCACTCAACTGTTCGATGCTGAAGAAATCTGAAAGGTATATCTTTGAATTTGAAGCTGCGATGTACACATGTGTTTTCATCTGCGGCTTTTCTCCGCCGAAATAGAAAAACGCCACTGTTGTGAAAAACAGCAGCGTTAAAAAATATCTGCGCATAGCCACTCTACAACTGCATTCTCATAATTTCCCTGTACGCATCGACTATGGAATTTCTCACTTCCATGGTCAGCTTAAGGGACATGGACGCTTTTTCGGCGGTTACGATCACATCGTGAATGTTGCTGATTTTTCCGGCGGCAAACTCATTTATGATATTTTCAGACTGTTTCTGCTGAGAATTTACTTCTTCCAACGCCTGCTTTAAAACACTTGCAAAATCCGTATCCGATGTACCTTTAACCTTGCTTGCAGATTCGGAAGCTATCTTCTCTATTCTGTTAAGCGAATTAAGAGAAGATATTCCGCTGATAGGGTTGATTCCGTTTACCATTAAAATCACGACCTCCCTATTCTCAAAGCAGCATCGGCAAAAGATTTTGTTATGTTCATAGCCGATACGTTTGCCTCATATGCCCTTTGAGCATCTATTAAATCCACCATTTCTCTCAACACATATACGTTGGGATATTTCACATATCCCTCTTCATCGGCATCTGCATGAGATGGATCGTATTCCATTCTGAAAGGCCTCTGATCACCTTCTATGGAGTCTATTCTGACGCCACTCAGGTTCTCCAAACCGGCCTGCGAAGGATTCATGATATTTTCGAGCATCTCGCTGAAAACGACCGTTTTTCTCCTGTAAGGCCCCCCTTCGGGAGATCTTGTCGATTCCGCATTCGCTATATTGGAAGCGATTACGTCTATCCTGGCTCTTTGTGCCGTTAAACCCGAAGCACTGATGTTCATAGATTTAAAGAAATCTAAACTCATTTAAACCCCCTAAGAACGGTATTGTAATTCGATACGTTGATTTCCATGAGCCTTGTCAACGTTAGGTACCGAATTCCGTTTTCCGACATTATGGCGTTTTCTCTGTCAACATCCACGTTGTTGCCGTCGTTTGTGATACTCGTATCTTCTATCTGTACCACTTTCGGATCGACCTGATTTAATTCAGTCGGAATATTGGAAATGTGTTTTGAATCGGTAATCTTCAGAGGAAGTTTCTCAGGATTACCCATGGCACTTGCAAGAAAATCCTCGAAAAGCACCTCTCTTCTCTTGTACCCCGGAGTATCCACATTGGCTATATTCTGAGATATTACCTTGTGTCTGAGAACAGTACTGTCCATTGCTTTTCCGAGAAAATCAAAACTTGAATTGTAAATACCTGCCATAAAACACCTCCCGCTCAATAAATTGTTCTATAAAATAAGTCTTTATTCCTAAAATCAGATTTTGAAATATTTTACCCCGGATTCGAATATCATTTGATCTTTTTTCCCAGGTATATTCTTGAACACATTTCTGCCTATTCTTTCCGAATGCCCCATTTTACCGAATATCCTGCCGTCAGGGCTGGTTATACCTTCAACAGCCATGAATGATCCGTTTGGATTGTACGGATATTCCATAGTCGGAATTCCTTTAAGGTCGACATATTGTGTGGCTATTTGTCCTTTTTTGTACAATTCATTAAAAAGTGATTCATCGCAAACAAATCTGCCTTCGCCATGCGATACAGGTATGGAATATATTTCTCCTGCTTCGGAACCGCTAAGCCAGGGAGAAAGTGAAGATACTACTCTCGTATAGGCCACTCCGGAAAAATGCCTGCCGATTTTATTGTAAGTAAGTGTAGGATCTTTTTCTTCTATCGTTTTTATGTATCCGTATGGAACAAGACCGAGCTTTATCAGTGCCTGGAATCCGTTGCAAATACCGAGAATGAGTCCATCTCTTTCGTTAAGCAATCTCATTACCGAATCGTGGACTTCGTTATTTCTGAATACATTTGCTATGAATTTGCCGGAACCGTCCGGTTCGTCACCGGCACTGAACCCGCCGGGTATCATTATTATCTGTGAAGAGTCGATAAGTCTTACCATAGATTCTATTGAATCTTTTATATGTTTCTCGCTTAGATTTCTGAAAAGGTAACTGTTTACTTCGGCACCGGCTCTTAAGAAAGCCTTCTCACTGTCGTACTCGCAATTGGTTCCCGGAAATACCGGTATGAAAACTCTCGGTTTGACTGTCGATTTTCTGGTTTTTAACTCGGATGTAAAATTGCAAACACTTACTTCACAATTTTCTTTTACTTCATCCATAGAATCGCAGAATACGTCATTCAAAGGCATACGCCATATTTCAATCAAATTTTCTATGCTTTCGGAAATTCCGTTTATAGTGATTTTGTCATCTTCAGTGGTTTTACCTAAAACGGTAAAATTGAGGCCTTTGAACAATTCTTCGGGATTTTCTCCGGAGCTGATTTCAAAAATATAGCTCCCGTAATCCGGAGAGGATAGAACATTTGTCCGGCAATTTACATCGAATCCAATGGAATTACCCGCGCACATTTTGAAAAGTGAAATCAAAGCTCCGCCGGCCTTAACGGAAGAGGATGCGAGAATTTTCCCGTCGTAAATCAGTTCAGTGATTCTGTTCGCATTTTTTCTGAACTGTTCAAAATCCGGCAAATTGTTTTCATCTCTTTGCTGATTAAGTAAAACGAGTGTGCTGCCGGTGTTTTTCAACTCCGCCGAAACTGTTTTTTCTGCATCTCCGAGTCCGACTGCGAAAGAAATCAAAGTCGGAGGTACGCTTATGTCGTTGAAAGTACCCGACATGCTATCCTTACCTCCTATCGCAGCAATTCCGAGTTTTTTCTGCGCATGATAAGCTCCGAGCAGTGCTGCAACAGGGTTACCCCATTTTATTTCATCTTCATCCAACCTTTCAAAATACTCCTGAAGTGAGAGATGCAAAGAATTGTATCTTCCGCCACAGGCGATAATTTTCGATACGGATTCGATTATCGAATACACCGCTCCATGAAACGGGCTCCATCTGGATATTTCCGGATTGAATCCGAAAGACATCATAGTCGCGGAACCGCATTCTCCGTCTGTAATTGGAATTTTCGAAACCATAGATTCCGATGGGGTCAGTTGATTCTTGCCGCCAAAAGGGGATAAAACAGTCGAGGCACCGATTGATCCGTCAAATCTGTTTCCAAGACCTTTTTGCGAGCAATATCGAAGTTCGCCGAGCGCTTTTTTCAAATAATCCATGTCGGATATTTCCGTTTTATCGTTAAAGAATCCGTCTTCGGACGGTTCTGACAGTTGCGCACTGATTTCGCGTGTCATTCCGTTGGTGTTTAGAAAATTTCTCGACAAATCAACTATCGTATTTCCTCTCCAAACCATTACAAGGCGGTTTTCATCCGTAACTTCGGCAACAGTTGTCGCCAGCAGATTTTCTTCGTCGGCATATTTCTTAAAGGCGGTTTCGTTTTCTTTTGAAACTACTACGGCCATTCTTTCCTGTGATTCCGATATCGCAAGCTCTGTTCCGTCAAGTCCTTCGTACTTTTTCGGTATTTTGTCGAGAAATATCGTTATACCATCGGTAAGTTCTCCTATCGCGACACTTACTCCGCCCGCTCCGAAATCGTTGCATCTTTTTATCATACGGCTGGCTTTCGAATTTCTGAAAAGACGTTGTAATTTTCTCTCTTCGGGTGCATTCCCCTTTTGTACTTCGGCACCGGATCTTTCAAGAGAATTATCGTCGTGCTTTTTTGAAGATCCCGTAGCTCCGCCGCATCCGTCACGTCCGGTTTTTCCGCCGACGAGAATTACCTTGTCGCCTTTAAGAGGGATTTCACGTACGACGTTTTCCGCGGGAACCGCCGCTATTACTGCGCCGACTTCCATTCTTTTGGCGACATAGCCTTCGTCGTATATTTCGTGAACCTGTCCGGTTGCTATTCCGATCTGATTCCCGTATGAACTGTAGCCGTGAGCCGCTTCCAAGGTTATTTTCTTCTGCGGCAGTTTTCCGGATAATGTTCTGCTTACCGGTACGCGAGGATCGCCGCTGCCGGTTACCCTCATCGCCTGGTATACATAAGCTCTTCCCGAGAGAGGATCCCTTATCGCTCCGCCCAGACATGTGGCGGCTCCTCCGAACGGTTCTATCTCCGTGGGATGATTGTGAGTTTCATTTTTAAACATTATTAAGTATTTTTCTTTTTTTCCGTTTATTTCGATATCCGTTCTTATGCTGCACGCATTTATCTCTTCGGATTCGTCGAGCATATCAAGCAATCCGTTTTTTTTCAACTCTTTAACGCAAATTGTCGCAAGATCCATAAGGGTTATGTCTTTTTCTTTATCACCGTAGACCATTTTTCTGGATTCAAGGTAATCCTCCCAGACTCGTTTAAGTTTTTTTGAAAACGGGCCATTTTCAGGGAATTTCACTTTATTTATTTTCGTGGAAAACGTTGTATGTCTGCAGTGATCAGACCAATACGTATCTATAACTTTGATTTCCGTTATTGTAGGGTTTCTTTTTTCCTGATTTTTGAAGTAGTCTCTGCAAAAACACAAATCGTCTGAGTTCATGGCAAGAGAATATTTCTCAGAAAAACCCTTAAGTGATTTTACATCTGCATCGATGAAGCCTTCGAGAATTTCTACTTCATCGGGAATCGCTATTTCCATTGTCAGAGAAATATGTTTTTTAAGAGGAATTTCATGTGAATCAACGGGATTTATGATATATTTTTTTATTTTTTTAAATTCTGTTTCGTTTATATTGCCGGTAAATATGAAGAATTTTGAAGAACGAACTATCGGATTTTCGGATGGTGACAGGATTTTTATACACTGTTCGGCAGAATCGGCTCTCTGATCATACTGTCCTGGTAAATACGACATTCCGAAAATCCTTTCATCCTGTGAAATATCGAATTCGTCATAAAAAACTTTATCGCCTGTAGAATCTGAGAATACTCTCTTAACTGCCTTATCAAAAGTATCGGCACTCAAATCGGATAAGTCGTAGCAAATCAGAATTCTAATTCTTTCCAAATTCGATATTCCAAGATTTATCTTTAAGTCGTTAAGCAGTTTATCGCTTTCAACGTCAAAACCACTTTTTTTCTCCACAAAAATCCTGTAAATTAAATTATCCATGCTCGACACCACTACATTCCGAATCTTGAGTATATTTTATCGACGTTTCTCATGAAATACGATGGATCGAACAACTCGTCAATTTCTTCTTCCGAAAGTTTCTTGCTTATCTCTGTATCATCTTTGATTATACCTTTAAAGTCGACTCGTTCATTCCAGGATTTCATAGCCAGTTCCTGAACTTTTTTATAGGCATTTTCCCTTGAAATACCTGAATCTATGAGTTTTAAAAGTACTCTTTGAGAGAATACGAGATTGAAAGAGGCGTTGAAATTCTCGAGCATTCTGTTTTCATTGACGATGAGGCCGTCAATCATCGTGGTTGTCTTGGTAAGCATATAATAAATCGTCAGTGATGCATCGGGAAGGAAAACCCTCTCTACCGAAGAATGCGAAATATCACGCTCATGCCATAGCGCTATGTTTTCAAATCCCGAAACAGTGTAGCTTCTGAGCATTCTTGCCATTCCGCAGAGCCTCTCACACAGAATCGGATTTTTTTTGTGCGGCATTGCCGAAGATCCGCGCTGTCCCTTTTTGAAAGGTTCCTGTGCTTCCATCGTCTCAGGTTTCTGAAGATGGCGTATTTCAAGTGCTATTCTTTCTATTCCCGCCCCGGTAAGGGCAAAAGCATTAAGCATGTTGGCATGTATATCTCTTGGTACTATCTGAGTCGATACTTCACAGGGTTTAAGTCCAAGATGATCCAGTGCGACTTTTTCTATTTCCGGAGATATGTTTGCATAATTGCCCACAGCTCCGCTTATTTTTGCGTAGGACACTTCCTTTATGATTTCTTTCATTCTGCGTATGTTTCTCTGAGTTTCAGAGAGATATGACAGGATTTTCAGGCCGAAAGATGTCGGTTCGGCATGTACGCCGTGTGTTCTTCCTATTGTGGGAGTGTACTTGTATTCAATCGCTTTGTTTTTCAACACCGCTTCAAGTTCGTACATTTTAATGAGTATTACTTCGCAGCATCTTTTAAGTGCCAAAGAAAGCGCGGTATCAACTATATCTGATGATGTGAGCCCTTTGTGAAAAAATCTCGCTTCATCCCCCATACTTTCGGTTGCACATTTTATAAATGCTATCACATCGTGATCGACTACGGATTCTATCTCGAGTATTCTTTTAACGTTGATCACGGCGTTTTTCCTTATCAGTTCGCTTGTTCCTTCTGGGGCTTCTCCGAAATCTTCCATGGCTTTTATAGCAGCGATTTCAACTTCAAGCCACCTTTCGTATTTGCTTTCCTCACTCCAGATTTCTTTTAAGGGAGAGAGTGAATATCTTTCGATCATAAAACACCTCCAGGATTTCCGATTATCGGTTTTAATACACAATTTATTTTTATTTATTATTATGGAAATGAAAAATGCTTTTTTTCCTGTAAAATTTCCGTGAGATAATACCATATTTTTGAGGTGAGAAAGTTGCTGAAATGTATACTGGTCGAATCAATAAAGACAAAAGATTATTGTCTTGCCACGCTTGAATGTGAGAAGGAAATAAGCATAAAACCGGGACAATTTATAATGATAAGGAATAAAACCGAACCGGTGCTGGCCAAACCGTTTTCGGTGGTATTCCAGAATGGAAGGATACTGAAAATTCTTATAAGAATTATCGGAAGATTTACCAAATATATCAGCGAAGCAGTTTTAGGAGAAGAATTTTACATCAGAGGACCCAATGGAATTGCATTCACGGATAAGATATTATGCGACAGAAAATACATTCTGATAGGTGGGGGATGTGGTTCTGCGCCACTTATACATTTCGAGGAAAAATTTCCGCAATTAGTTGCCGGTTCATTTTACGGGTTTAAGACACCGGATATAGCGAACGTATTTGAAAACGAGAGTCTGGTGATAGAGGATTTGTGCGGTAAAACTTCTGTCGAAGCTGCTTATGCATATTACGGAAATGTCGTGGATAACAACACTGGTATAATATCTTGCGGAACCATTCCGATGCATAAAGCTGTCATCTCCACTTTCAAATCGGAGAAAAATATGAAAATCTACGTCTCGCTCGATGAGAGAATGGGATGCGGAATAGGCATGTGCAAAGGATGCCCGGTTAAAACCGTTAGCGGTATACAGATGATATGTAAAGATGGTCCGATATTTGACAGCGACGAAGTCTATCTCGACTGGTGATTTAAAAATAGGGGCTTCTCAAACCTTAAAAAACCGGTATTGGCATTCTTTATTCCATGAATTAAAAGTAGCCGCGCATTTTCGGATTTTCCGTAAACCGCTTTGACATTCTTAACTATCAGGTTGTATTTTTTAAATTCCATAAGCCATTCGGTAAAATTGACGGGAGCAATGACCGTGTAAAAATGTCCGCGGTTTTTTAAAAGATATTTTACCGCAGCCGCATAGTTCTCATACAGATTCTCACCGTAAGCTCTTGCGATTTTTCTTTGGTCATTTGAATAGTTTTTACCGCGATTTCCCTCATAATGCGGAGGGTTAAAAATCACCAGATCCTGTGAGGAATGGGGGATATGTTCTTTCAGGCAGTTTATATCACAGCCAATGAAATTTACCATATGATCTACCCCGTTCTCTTTTGCTCCTTTTAAAAAAGGTGTTGCGAGTTCCGATTTTATATCCACGCCAGTTCCGTGCAAAGAGTAAAATTTAGAGATGCCAAAAGATATAAAACCAGTCGCACATCCCAGTTCGACAAAACTCGATGCTTTTTTAGAAACATCACAAAACCATAGAAGCAAAGTGGTCGCATGTGTCGTACGCGATGTATGGTCGTAATCGAAAGTGTGTATTATGTTTTCTTCACGCAGAGATTTTTCGAATTCAAAAAAGTCTTCACAGATTCTCAGTTATGTCTTCTCCATTTCCTTCAAAAATTACTTCTTCTTTCTCAATATTGGAATTTTTCCCAATGTATAAACCTATTTCATTATTCTTTACTCGAACATTGGAAAGAAAAATGTCGCTTTGTTCCAGCCCGATGGCTTTGGAACAGTTTGATATGCTGCCTTCGATGAATGATACATAGCTGTTTTTGTAAACAGATATTCCGTTCAAATTTGAAAAAATATCAGATTTTCTTATGTTGACGGTAGAAGCTTCTTTTGCTTTAATAGCAGTATCGCTTGCATGAATGGTGGAATTGTATATTTCTGCCGTGGAAAATTTATACGCGGACAATACATTGGCAGCATCGATACGGGAATTTATTATCTGTAAATTTGTCAGTTCCCCGATTACAAAAGCATCGTCACTGCAAACCATTTTCAAGTCGGAAATGTATATTTCTCTGCCTTGTGTGATATCGATTCCGTTTTCACAGTCTATCTCGGTCGTATCGATCTTTAACTTGTTGACGTTACCGCCTTTTACCACTTTTTTTGAATTTATGGATGAATGAGATATGGATACACATTCTGAATTTTGAAGCTGGAGAAAATCACCTTTGACGATCGCATCCACTCTTCTCATGTTGAGCACGGAATCGTTGACAGCCTTAAGAAACGGACGTTTACAATCATCCATCAGAATTTTCGTATCTTCAATCCATGCGGTACCGCCCGTAATAAGAAATACCGGATCGTCGGTACTACAATCGAAACATCTGACAGAAGTTACATTGTTTTTATCTGTTGAAGGCATGATTATGAATTGCCCATTTACTATGAGTTTCCCTGTTTCTTCGAAAAGAATTTCAACTCCGTTTTCTACCGCAAGAATCTTATCTTTGGGAATTACTATTTCGCCTTTTACAATATAAGGAGAATAAATTTTCGTCAGTATGATATTTTCTCCAACATAAAGCAACTCGTTTTCAATCTGAGGTTTATACTTTTCATCGTAAGATCTTACCGGAAAAGACAGTTTACTTTCGTTGCCCGCAGAATCTATACTTTTAACGGCGTATTGGAGGAACCTGTCACTGAAATTAAAGCTCTCATATATCGATTCACCTATTTTTAACCATTGCTCACCGTCATTACTGGCATATATTTCATATTTCTGCACACCATCCACTCCAGACCAAGTGATAACCCAAAGACCGTCCATATTTCCAAGTTCCGGCTTTGAAGGACTTACAGGTGGAGTGAGATCCACATTCAACTTTTCGCTGTATACTCTGCTGGCTTTGTCCTTATCGGTGAGACGTAATTCAAAAACACCTTCTCCTTCAACCAAAGTAGAAGGGTCTATGGAAGCAACCTTATTTTTAAAAATTATCTTATCGCCGCATAGAGTTGCTTCCACAGTTATACCGTTTAAATCGTCCCAATCGTCGAAATAATCTATAGCTATCTCTTCATCATTCAAACCGATGTGTTTTGGAAAAGAAAACTTCTTTACAAGAGATGGGGGAGTATTTGCAGAAGCATCTATTTTGATTAAAACGGGTATGGATTCATTGTATACATCGTCTATTGCTATGGCTTCGAAATCGAATCTTTCTCCCTTTTTCACTTCATGTACAAATTCACGGGAAATGCTTTCAAAATATTGTTTTTTGCCATCCGGGAAAATCAGGCAAAATTTAAATCCTGCCAAATCTTTCTGTCTTTCAGAAAAATCAAGCCTCACGATTAGCTCACCGGCTTCAATATCGACTTCGGCAAAAGGAACCCCGGGTGGAGTATAATCCACAGTAAAAATACCTTCAGCAGGGGTTTCATCCGATAACCCGTATTCGTTAACGGCGGATACCTTTATTTTGTATGATCCTTCTTTTTTAACTTTATCACTTTCTATTTTTATATCGGCAGAAGTAGTAGTAGCTTCCAGCAAAGGGGTGCTCAAATCTGCTGTTGAAAAAAGCTTGTAAGAATATATCAACTTTTCCGGAAGAGTTTTATCATCTTTTCCGGAAACTTTCACCGAAATACCATTTTTTCCGTACTTATCGGACAAACGTTCGATGCTAGTTTCCGGAGGAGCAATCTTGCCATCAACAGGCGCACAAGAAGAAAACGCGAACAATACTAAAATTATAGGTATCATGTATAAAGAAAACCTGAAACTCTCCCTCGACAAAAACCCAATACCCGATGGTATCAAAAAAAGCCCCCCTATTTGAAACATATAAGTAATTATACAATAAATTAACCCTTGTCAACAAAAAATCATGGAATTCCTACATATTGAATATCGCTGCCTTCGTTTCCCGAAGAAGTGAACGAACCCGGTATCGATTTCATGACCGCCCCTCCCCCTCTCAGATACTTGCCCGTTCCTGTGTACATCTGAGGAGAAACGGAATTGAAAGAACTATCTCCTTTGAAACCGTATAAACCAGTACTCTCTTTAAGATATAGCGCGATTCTGAAATATGTCATGAAATTACCGAAATCCATACTTGAATCGATGTATTTTTTAATCGCTTTTTCAACGGCTCTGTAATCGTTGTAATTATCCTGGAGTATTTCTTTGAATATCGAGTTTCCCTGGCCTGTTTGAAGCCTGAGATACTGGCCGAATAAATATGATAAAGAATAATTTGAAAGCGTATCATCCCAATAAAGCAGCGAATGACCGTTTTTAATGCTGCTTGAACTATTGTAATAGCTTATCCTTCCTGTCATTTCGGAAGCACCGTATATCATATGTTCGGCTGCCATCGAAAAAGCCTCGTCTATCCAGGTATCCATATCACTGCTGTTTTCAACAAACCTGTTTCTGTTGAAGCTTACCATGTGCTGGAATTCATGTGCCAGCGTGCTGTACTGGTCGGAAACATCTATGGGATTGTAAGAAGGATAATGCATTCCGGGATAAGTATCTATGTAGAAAATCTCCATCTCATTAGACGAAGGTACCGAAGATTTGCTGTACAGATCTCCTCCCCAGAAATAACCGCCTATATATCCCCCACCGTCGAATCCGTCTTTTATATCGAAACAAAGAATAGCAATCCTGCCATCTGAATTGACGTCAGAAGGACTGTAAAAATTCTGGACTACCGAAGAATATATAACGGAATCAAACTCGGAAACCAGAAGCTGCGCATTCTGCTGTGAAATTTCCGTGGTATTTTTCACCCATACCTGCGCATATGTGCCCTGGGCTCTGAGTGTCGCCGTAATCAACTCGTCCTGTTCCGTTTCGAAATTGTAAGTATAGAAATTTTTGGTATCTCCTACGGCATATCTTACCGATTCAACAGTTTCAGTGTTTACTGCATCCGATATATCCACATCGGGCAAAGGAATTACCGGATTCATTTTGTATGCTTTCAATTCAAGACCACGCGGAGTATCTGTTCCTTCGGTTATATCTTCAAGCGACAGCGACCCGCTGAATTCGCTTGAATATTCGTTATTCGACTCGTTGCTGGCAAGCAATACGTTGCCAGAGTAAACCGGACCATCAAAATCCGGCCCGGATGGTGCGGAGGCTGAAGTGGTAAAATTCCATACGGTACCCGGAGTATTTCCATAACTGTTTTTAGCCGTTATTTTCCAATAGTATTTGGTGCTGTGATTCATCGCTGAGGGCTGGTATGTGCTTGATGTGTGATTTGATTTTACAAGTGGAGGATTGCTTGAAGTACCGAAATAAATATCATAACTTGTAGCTCCGGTTGAAGACCAGCTTAATGAGGCTGTGTTCGATATGCCTGTGCTGCCGCTGGCCGGAGACGGGTTTGAAGGAGTTGAGGGAGGATTTGATTGAGAGCCTCCCTGAAAAGTACCGAGGACAAAATCCGAGTTGTTCGGATAAACCTGAATATGCTGGTCGGAATTTTCAGACAGTACTCTTGAATAAGAATATTCATACCCTTCATCGAATGTTATTTCACCGTTTGAATTCGCATCTGCTCCGTATGTGAAATCGAATGAGGCCAACGGGTTGTTGATACCGACATCTCCAAGTCCATCGACAAAGAAAAATGTGAAGTACCCATTTCTTATTGAAGAACTTTCGTAGCTGTATTCGTCTATGGCAGCACCGGTCATCACGTAATACTCGTATTCCGATGTGAACTGTCCCCTGTTGGCAGCGTTTGAACTCATAAACGTGTCTACAACGCCTTTGTTGAAGTTACGCATGCGTTCGACCGCTGTTGAAACGTATTCTTCCGTTCCCGGAGTCAGGTCTGTGAAATCTCCCGATTCACAAGAATCTATTATTACAATTTTAGTACCGGGCAAAGCATCCAATTTCTGCCTTAATTCGCTTACCATTACATCTCCCTGTGACAGGGACAGCCCTGATTGGCTGGAAGAATTATCATAAAATCCGTGACCGGCATAATGGAAGAAGAAAACATCCTGCGGTTCAATCTGCATCTGAGCATACTCGTCCAGTCTGTTCAGCAGCCAGGTCTTACTGACATAACCTGTTTTTTTCTCAACAGTATAATTTTCATCCAGATGGCCGAGCATAGTTTCAATATCAGTCGAATCGTCATCGGTGTAATCGAGATCTCCGTATCCGCCGTAGTCAGTAACTCCGAGCGTTAATGCCCTGTATGTTTTAGCACCGCCTGATTGCGCTACCGTGGAAAAACTCCATGGTCCGCCTTGTGAAGTGTAATCGGATTGATTTCTGGCGATTACTTTCCAATAGTATGTACTGTCGGTGTCCAGACCAATCACTGTTATCTGATTGGTGCTTATATCGTTTCCGACGAGCGTGGTGGGATTGGAGTTTTTATCGGCATAAACGTCGTATGTTATACTTTCGCCATTTGAATCAATACTCGCAGTCCAGGATAAAACGGTCTGTGTAGGTACCTGAGTGGCAAGATTTGCAGGTGATGGATTGGAAGGCTGAGTCGGAGCCGTCGGAGTTGGCTGTGTTCCGGGTTTGACCTTACCGTAGTTAATCGCGAATATTATGAAATCATAAATATCTATTTTCCCGTCAGGCTGGGCATAATCGTAAATATCGGCCCAATCTCCGTCATACCTGTTTTCAGCCGGATAAATATCGTATATAGCCGAATATTCCTGAGCCTGATCCGACAGACCGTAGTGATTTACGAAAAGGATGAAATCGGCGAGTCCCACCTCATCATCACCGTTGAAATCTCCGAGAAGTAACGGTTGCTGCTCGGTTATCGACAATTGTCCGTCATAAAAATTCACGCTTACAGGATTGGTATTAGTGTCGAGAACTTTTGAGACACCTGTAAATTCTATGGATGCGTTACCGGCCGTATTACCTGCCAAAAAATAGATTTTCAGTAAATCTTCTTCTGAGAAATTCGTCACGCTATCCAATACCACGCTTATATTTATGCTGTTTGAAGTTTCTTTAACTATGTTGAGAGAACCCGCACTGTGCCCAAGCAGTTCCACAAAAGCCGAGCCTTTTGAAGTGTCCGTTGAAATCAGAGTGCTGTCGTAGTCTATATCAAGCTCATAAGCTTTGACACCACTGATGTTTTTGGCATGTACCAGTATTTCCACTGCGGATGATTTTAAAACCGATTCATCAACAATTGATATACCGTTCTGGAACGGTGCCACAGATTTTTCGGGAACTTTTAAATCATATTTCTTGAATCCGGTATAATTTATCAAGTTAAATCTATCCGTTTTTTTCACACTGAAAAGCAGTTTGTCTTTTTCAATATCTCTCTGCAAACCCACCAAAGATATTTTAGTGTAATCTTCTACCTGTTGGGATATTAAAAAAACGGAATCGGAAATTTCCATTTCTGAAGCACTTGTTTCACCTTCTATAAAAAACTCTGCCGCTTTCGAATTGAAATTTGAGTATACGTATATAAATTCACCCGACTCAACTATTTTAAGTTCATTCGATTCTGTTTTCAAACTACCGCTGTCAAAACATCCTGATATGAAAAATGCCAACGATAAAGCCATGAATATTGCCATAAAATTCTTTTTCATGATTATGCCTCCCTTAAGTGATCGTACTCAGTCGTGAAGTATGACTATTCCTGTATCATTAGAGCCGAATACTATCTCGTTGAAATTGAGATCGATTATTTTTGAGTTTTGGTCTATACTGACATGAGAAATCCCGGAAATTCCCTTTGCCTGAAAGTTTATGTTCAGAATCTGTTCCGAATTAATATTAACGGGTGTGGTAAACGACACGGAAATATTTATCTTTCCTGACTGAGGTTTTGTAACTATTTTCAGCCCGCCCAAAAAGGAGCCGGCAAGATCTACTGCATTTTCAAGATTTTGGGGAAGACCCAGATAAGTTTCATCGAAAGACAGTGTCAAATCAAGTCCCCTTACTTGTGTCAGCGAATAACCGTTTATATTTTGCTGCACTATACTCGATTTGAATGCGCTGACATCAGAGATCTCAATTTCCGATTGGCCCGGAGCAGGTTCTTCATAGGCTGTTGTGAATTTCCAAACAGCACTTTCTGAACTCCCCGACAAACCTTTTGCCACTATTTTCCAATAATAAAGTCCGCCTGCGTTCACAAGCGCTTGCGGAATTTGAAAAAAAGAAGTGTTGGAATTTTCTGAAATCAGCTGAGGATTTTGAGAATTGCCGAAATAAACATCGTAAAGCAAAGCTCCGTTTGAAAGCCATTGCAACAGTACCGGAACGGCTACCGATACACTTGAATCGGCAGGGCTTATTGCCACCGGAATTGTCGGAACTCCATCAGGTGTTGTTGAAACGGTTCCACCACACGAGGCGAGAAAAAAAATAAGGATAAGCATAAAAAACGGCAACGTTTTAATTCTTCGAATCATAACTGCACCTCCTACTATATGTAGTAGTTTATACCATTATGACGAATATTCATGCAGCTATCTGTACCTAGAGTGTTAATAAATGGTAAAAAAATATATCTGTATTATACATTTATAATATTAAAAGCATAAAAAAAGGGGTCCGTAAATAAAAATCCGGACCCCTTTCGTCTCAGGCCAACTGTTCCCGAGCTGCTTCCATACCCTTTTTCAGGGCCTGAATATTGATATCTATCAAGTCGGCTTTACTGCCTGTGAGTTTTTTCTCAAGTGCTTTTTTTACATTTTCGAGCGATACTGCCCCAGATGCCTCAATATAAGCACCCATGACAACCATGTTGGCTGTCTTGAGATTTCCGAGCTCGTCGGCTATTTTATTCGCATCCACTTTGATTATTTTGAGGTCTTTTCGAACGGGTTCTCTGTCTATAACTGAAGTATTCAATACAAGAATTCCGTTCGGAATTATGTCATTTTCGAATTTAAGAAGGGACGGGATATTCATTGCTATGACTTCCGTAGGCTTGTCCACCACAGGAGAACCGATCGGGATATCGTCTATTACCACGGAACAATTCGCCGTACCGCCTCTCATTTCCGGACCATAGGAAGGCATCCAAGTTACGTTTTTATCTTCAATCATAGCGGAATAACTGAGAAGCTGCCCGATGAGCATCACTCCCTGCCCTCCGAAACCAGAAATAACTGTGCCGTGATAACTCATTTAACATCACCAACCCTGTCGACGAATACTCCGAGGGGAAATTCAGGCAACATCTTATCTTTTGCCCATTTTAAAGATTCAACCGGAGATAATCCCCAATTTGTGGGACATGTCGATATCATCTCCACCAGCGAGTAGCCCAGTCCTTTTTCCTGTGCCGTAAATGCTTTTTTCAATGCTTTTTTAGCATTCACTATTCCTCTGGGATCGAGCAGACTTACTCTTTCCAGATAAGCGACACCTTTGAGATTTTGAAGCAGTTCACATACATGAATCGGATATCCTGCGTCGTCTACGTTTCTCCCGTAAGGAGAGGTAGTTGTTTTCATACCTTCAAGGGTGGTAGGAGCCATCTGACCCCCGGTCATACCGTAAATAGCGTTATTTATGAAAATAGTGGTTACTTTTTCTCCTCTGTTCGCCGTATGAATCGTTTCCGCCGTACCGATTGCCGCTAGATCGCCATCGCCCTGATAGGTGAAAACCGTCTTTTCAGGTCCCATAGCCCTCTTTATTCCGGTGGCGACAGCCGTCGCCCTTCCGTGTGGTGCGACAGTCCCATCGACGTTGAAAAATTCGTATGCGAATACGGAACAACCGACCGGAGCTACCATGATGGTTTTCCGCCTTAAATTCAACTCATCAAGAACTTCTGCAACAAGCCTGTGGGCTACTCCGTGGAGACAACCGGGGCAATATGTAAATTCCTTATCAGTAAGAGATTCAGGTCTTTTTAAGATGACTTTGGCCTGCATTATTTCACCTCCATTTGTTTCTTAAGCGCTTCGAAAATTTCAACGGGTGTGGGTACTACTCCGCCGGTTCTACCGTAGAAAGGTGTGGGTATCTTCTTACCGACTGCGAGTCGGACATCTTCCCACATCTGACCGACGCTCATTTCTACAGTCATCATGAATTCAACTTTTTCAGCAGCATCGGAAATGGTATCGTACGGGAAAGGCCATACGGTTATCGGCCTAATCAAGCCAAGCTTAATACCTTCATCTCTCGCCATTTTGACAACGGTTTTCATGATTCTTCCCATTGTTCCGTATGCCACAACCGCGTACTGTGCGTCATCCATCATGAATTCCTCACATCTTGTCTCATTTCTTTCTATTTCGCGATATGTTTTCTGAAACCTGATATTCATCTGTTCGAGCACATCTGCGTTTATGTCAAAGGATGTGACAATATGTTTTTCTCTGTTGCCCATTCCTGTCAGCGACCATGAATCATGTTTGGGTAACGATTCAAGATCTTTGAATTCGGGCAATTCCACCGGTTCCATCATCTGCCCGAGCATACCGTCGGCAAGTATTAAAGCGGGAGTTCTGTATTTGTCGGATAAATCAAACGCAAGTTCTATATGCTCAACTGCTTCCTGCAGAGTGGATGGGCTGAGCACTATGAGATGATAATCCCCGTGACCCCCGCCTTTGGTGGCTTGAAAGTAATCGGATTGTGCAGGTTGTATGTCACCTAAACCGGGACCGCCTCTGACGACATTTATAAAAACTGCCGGCAATTCGGCTCCCGCAATATAAGATACCCCTTCCATCATCAGAGAAAAACCCGGGGAAGAAGTTGAGGTGAACACTCTCGTTCCTGTACAGGCGGCTCCGTAAATCATATTTACGGCGGCGACTTCACTTTCTGCCTGCAGGAAATTCCCGTCAACCTGCGGCAGCCTTCTTGACATATATTCAGGCAATTCACTTTGCGGAGTAATCGGATATCCAAAATAGAGTCTTGCACCACATCTTATTGCGGCTTCTCCCATCGCTTCGGTACCTTTCATCATTGTTTTTTCAGCCATTCTATTTCACCTCGCATTGTTTATTCATTTACCATTCTGTACACTTTGATACATGTATCAGGACAGTTGTTATAGCAAAATCCGCATCCGGGGCACTTTTCGTTTGGATCATTGGGAGTGGCGGGATGATATCCCTTAGTGTTGAATTCAGCTGAAAACTCTATTATTTTCTGCGGACATGCCTGAATGCATAATCCGCATCCTTTACAGCGTTCCGAGTCTATTTCAATGAAAGCCTTTTTTGCCATGTTTATCCCTCCTGAATAAAGCTTTATTCCCAAATATTTTTTAAATGTCTCTTCAAAATCAATTTTGAAAAAACAGTGGTAATTTCATCATTTCCTGTCATGCTGTCCGGAACCACGGTACACAATATGGGAATTCCCGTATTTAACGCAAGTTCTTCGGCGAGTAATTCACCATTTCTTATTATGTCCGGAGTTGTTTCGGAAGAAAGGTTTGTGTTGTTGACAATGTAGTGTATCTTGATTCTGCCAAGAACAGAAAGTGCTTGTATGTTTTTAGAAACTTCCTCAACCGTCGCGGAAAATGGTCTTCTTTCGTTTATGACGAATAAGCCGAGATAATCCTGAGGATTTATGAAATTATTGAGGGAACCGAGAACCGTAGCCCCATCCTCGTTACCGCCGACATCCAATATGACTTTGTATTCGTTGTTTTGAATGAAGCCACCCACTTGGGGTACTATCATCGGCAGATCTGCATGCATAAGACGCTCCGGAGGAGTAATCACGGTTACACCCTGCGATTCGATGCGGCTTTTCTCATCTCTTGACCTGTAATACGGACTTATGGTGTCTATATCCGCAAGAGCCACTTTGTGTTTTTTTGAAAGTTCCAATGCCATGTTTATAGCCAATTCGGTTTTCCCGCATCCGAACATCCCGAAAATAATTATCACCTTATGCTTGCCCAGCTCGTCAAAAATACTCAAATTATCCTCCATCTATTTGTTATAACCGGAATATACCTTTGCTTCTTCGTCTCCATTCAAAACCCTTCTGGCGGCAAATGCGAGAGCTTTTTCCTCGTCTCCGCCGGGGTAAACTTTTATAGGTGCGATGAATGAAACCATTTCGCTTATCCATTTCACTGTTCTCTTCGAGTCGTATGCGAGACCGCCGGTGAGTATAATACAATCTACTTTGCCTTTCAGCACGGCAGCTGCCCTTCCTATGTCTTTAGAAACCTGGTATGAAAGCGCTTTATAAACCGAATATGCTTTTTCATCTCCGTTATCTATCATTTTCTGTACTTCCATTGCATCATTGGTACCCAAATAAGACACCATTCCGCCTTTTCCTTTGAGTTTTTTCTTCATATCCGCGAAAGTCATTTGTTCGCAGTAGCACATATCTATCAACTGTGTCAGGGGCAACGTCCCGGATCTCTCCGGAGTAAAAGGCCCCTCTCCGTCAAGCGCGTTGTTTACATCCACCACTCGGCCTTTTTCGTGGGCACCTATGGAAATTCCGCCTCCCATATGCACAACTATCATATTGCATTGATCGTACTCTCTGCCAAGTTCTTCGGCAGCAATTCTTGCCACTGCTTTTTGATTAAGGGCGTGAAAAATAGATTTTCTTTTTATAAGCGGGTGTCCGGAATAACGTGCCAAATCACTCATTTCATCGACTACTACAGGATCGGCTATGAATGCTGGAATATCGTAGTCCGCGACGAGTTCGGAAGCGAGTATCGCACCGAGATTCGATGCATGTTCTCCATATAAAGCGGTTCTCAGATCCGAAAGCATCTTTTCATCGACTTTATATATACCTCCTGGTATCGGACTCGTCAATCCGCCTCTTCCGATAACTGCGGAAAAATCCGAAATCGAATATCCCGCCTCTTTGAGAAATTGTACTATTATACCTTTTCTGAAAACATTCTGATCCGTTATTTTACTGAAATCTTCAAGTTCCTGCGGACTGTGGCGCAAAGTTTTTGAAAGATCCTCTTCTCCGTCTTTGTATATTGCGAGTTTTGTGGAAGTCGAACCCGGATTTATAACGAGTATCAAATCGTTCATTTCATCACCTCTGAAAGTACCACGTTCAAAGCTATCGATTTCAGCTTGGTCTCTTCACTATCGGCCCTTGAAGTGAGTATTATCGGAACTGACCCGCCCATAATAGACGTGGCGACCTGCGCTTTAGCCAAAAACACGAGGGCCTTGTACAATATGTTGCCGGATTCTATATTCGGTACGATTATCACGTCCGCATTTCCCGCAACCGGGCTTACTATTCCTTTGTGCCTGGCCGCTTCTATGGAAACCACGTTGTCCAATGCAAAAGGTCCGTCTACAATCGCCCCTTTTATCTGACCTCTTTCGGCCATCTTCGATATGATAGCTGCGTCGACAGTCGCTTGCATTTTCGGATTCACCACTTCAACCGCTCCGACTATTCCTACTTTGGGAGTCTCTATGCCCAATGCCCTTGCAACCGGAATACAATTGTTTATTATTTCCACTTTCTGATTTATATCCGGAGAAAGAACCATTCCGGGGTCGCTGATTATTAAAAATCTGTCAAATCCCGGTATCTGAAAAACCGCAACAAGGCACATAGTCCTTCCCGTTTTAAAAGAATACTCATTTTTCAGCAATATTTTCAGCAGGGAACCGGTCTTTATCCTGCCTTTCATAACAGTATCAGCTTTTTTGTGCGTGACAATTTCAGCGGCTTTTTCAGCGGCTTCGTTGTCCGTTTCGCAGTTCACAAACTCAAAATCGCCAGTATTTCCTCCAACGGATTCAAGTATGGATGAAGTCTCTTCGGTTTTACCGCAAAGAATAAAATCGGCTATTCCGTGTTTCCTGGCACGCACCACTGCGCTGAGTACGGATTCGTCATCCGATACTGCGACGGCAATCGTTTTTTTATTTCCCTTTGCTATTTCTATCAATTCATCAAGAGATTTTAAAATCATATCAATTCACCCTCGTTAAAAGAAAAGGTCCTGGAAGATTCTATTCCTCTCAGGACCCTTAAAGTCCCCGTAGCAAGGGCTTCAAGCTCGTTTTCACCTGGAACAACGGCTACCAGGCCGAAGCTCGAAACATAACCCTTGATCATTTCAACGAATCTTATATTATTGGCCATCCCGCCTGTAAGTATTATTCCGTCAATTTTACCCTTCAAAACAACGCACATCGCACCGATTTCTTTACTTATCTGATATGCCATCGCTTCTATTACCTCAAGAGCTTTTTGATCGTTTTCCGCTCTTGCGAAAGCTTCAAGCAGATCATTTGTGTTGAGGTATGCGGTCAAACCCGCTCTTTTGGTGAGCATGTTTTTCAATTCTTTTTTGGAATACTCGCCGGAAAAAGCCATCTTCACAACATCTCCGGCAGGTAGGCCACCACTTCTTTCGGGACTGAAAGGTCCCTCATCGTTGGCGTTGTTAACATCTATCATTTTGCCGGATTTTTGTGCTCCTATGGAAATTCCACCACCCATATGGGCAATGACGAAATTGCATTCTTCGTACTTTTTTCCGATTTCATCGGCAATTTTTCTCGCCACCGATTTCATGTTGAGTGCGTGAAACAAGCTTTTACGCTCTATTTCCATCAAACCCGAATACCTTGAAATTTCTTCGAATTCGTCTACTGAAACGGGATCGGTAATATATGCGTTTTTACCGGTTTCCGATGCGAAGTCACCGGCAATTATAGCCGCAAGGTTGGAAGCGTGATCGACTTTTGTGATTTTTTTCAGGTAATCTGTCATCTCATTATTTACAAGATAAGTACCGCTTTTCATGGGGGGGGAGGATTCCACCTCTTGCGGAAAAGGCATCAAAATCACTCAAAGAATAACCATTCCTGTGCAGGAAGTTAATTATATCCTTTTTTCTCATCTCTTCCTGTTCAACGACTCTGTCGTACTTCTCCAAATCTTCCGCAGAATGATTCACCTTTTCTGAAATTATGAGGTTTTCATCGTGGAATATGCCTATTTTGGTGCTTGTCGAACCGGGATTAATCGACAGTATTTTAAACAAGACCAATCACCCTTTCTTGTTTTTGCGGTATTCTTTTATCGTCTTCACGAGCCTTATCGTACCTTCTTCTATCTCTTCACAAGAAGGAAGACAGAAAGAAACTCTCATACATCTTGAAGTGGTTTTTGCGGTTGCTTCATTCACGGAAAATGCTATTCCCGGAATGTATACAATCTTGTTCTCTTTTGCCATATCAAGCATTTCCATAGTGTCGACATCTTCGGGAAGCGTTACCCATGAAAACAATCCTCCGTGGGGGAATGTCCAGGAAATTCCGTCTATCTCGCTCAAATGTCTTTCGAAAGATTCCATCATCGCATCCCTTTTTTTGGCGTACAATTTCAGAGTATCTTCGATTTCTACCATGGGATCATTTCTCTCAAGATATCTTGCAGTAAGTCTCTGGGTGAGCGGAGAAGTACAGAGATCTGCGGCCTGTTTTCCCATAACGAGTCTTCTTATAACAGTTTTGTCTCCTATTACAAGTCCCATTCTCAAACCGGGTGAAAGAATTTTACTGAAAGTGTTGAGTAAAATAACCGGATTTATTTCGTATTTCTCCTTGTTTTCCGCAAGCTGATAAATAGTCGGTATTTTTTCACCTTCATATTTCAGTGCACCATACGGGTCGTCTTCGATTATTATCAGGTCATTGCTGTAAGCCAGATCGAGTATTCTCTGACGTTTTTCCATCGAAAGTGTTAATCCCGTGGGATTGTCAAAATTGCTCACTATGTAAATGAATTTGAATTTGCTTTTTTCCTCAGCGGACATATCTTTCAGTACCGTTTCGAGTTGATCTATATTTGGTCCGTCCTCTTGCATATCCATCGTTATGAACTTCGGACCTCTTACTTTGAAAGCACTTGCGGCACCCAGATAAACCGGGTTGACTATCGCACAAATACTGTCCGAATCGAGGAAAACCCTGCCTATGAGATCCAAAGCCTGCTGTGAACCGGATGTCACTAAAACGTTCTCAAGTTCGAGATTTTTTATGTCGTAGTATTTATCGAGGAATTTTATGTATTCTTTTCTCAATATCGGATCACCTTCGGTTGTTCCGTACTGAAGGGTGATTTTGTATTCGTTTTCAACTACCTCTTTTGCGATTTCCCCCATTTTCTTTCTCGGAAAAGTCTCCGGGTCGGGAACACCGCCGCCAAATGATATCATTCCGGGTATGGAAGTTGATTTCAGCAATTCCCTTATGATACTCGCCGTGGTTCTTTTGGCAACCTGAGATAATTTTGAATTAACATATTCTTCTCTCATCATATATATGACCTCCAATTTTCTTTTCATTCACATATTCATTCTAACAGATATGGCAGCAATATCCGCTATTGAAACAAGTATTCACGATTATTTGCGAAACTATTATATACCAATATATAATAGTTAGAGAAATATAAATGAAATATATTGCATCGTGCAAAAAAATGCATGCAAAACAATGCAGCGATCAAAAACAATTATTCATATTCGAAATTATTTTTTTTAAAAAAAAAGGTGTAAAATCCAAAGGTAATGTGAATATATCATCATATGACGTCAAATCGATTAGACAAGGGAGGAATTTTATGGAAGTGATATTCAAAGCGGCGGTTATCGGATTGTTAATATGGGTGTATTACAATCTGATTACGGGAAAGATGAATAAGGCCGCCTCTTCTTTCGCTGCGGGAGCAATAGTCTTATCAGTAAACAGCATCTTCAATTTTATTCCGGGACTCGATCTGGAAAACTTAAGCAAATTCATCGATTTTAAAACCATTTCTCTGCTTCTTGGAATGATGATCATAATGCCTTTCATCGAAAAATCGGGTTTTTTTCAGTTTCTTGCCATAAACGTCGTGAGGGCCAGTAAAGGAAATCTTCTGATGCTCTATTTGATAACGAGTATCACGGTTGCGGTGAGTTCCGCTTTTCTGAACAATGTCAGCACGGTAATGGTTTTCGTGCCTGTAATACTCGCAATAATGGATACAATAGGTAAAAACCCGTTCCCATTCCTCATGATGATAATTCTGTCGGCCAATTTAGGTGGAACAGCAACCCTTATAGGCGATCCTCCGAATATGATAATAGGTTTTGCTGCCGAAAAATCGTTTACCGATTTTCTCGTAAACGTTTCTCCCGCGGTTTTGATAACAATAGTGATAGTGCTTCTTCTTCTAATCAGGAAAGAGAAAAACATGTTCAAATTGAGCGATGAGGAAAAAAACCTGCTCGATCAATTTAGGAAAACAGACCCGAAATCTCAGATAAAAGACAAAAAACTTTTAATCAAATCACTTTCGGTTTTTCTTTGTGCGATAGTCGGATTTACACTGCCGCCCGACCTGGGCGTGGATCCCGCGTTGGTGTCGCTGCTTGCAGGCTCTGCGATGCTCATACTTTTAAAGACGAACAACGCGACTATGGAAGAGATATTCAGGAAAATAGAATGGGGAACCATATTTTTCTTCATAGGAATGTTCACACTGGTATTCGCACTGCAGAAAATAGGTATAATAGATCTCATAGGAAACGGTTTACTTAGCATAACCGACGTTCCCGGAATATCCCCGGTTCTTGTTAACGTTATTTTCATGATGATGGTAATTTGGCTGCCACTGTTTGCAACCGGTATAATGAGCGCTGTACCAATGGCGATGATAATGGTGCCTATAGTTCAGACGCTTATACTTAAGAGTGCGGCCATAAACATAACTCTTGATGCCGATATATGGTGGGCGCTCGTTCTCGGAACCTGTTTCGGCGGAAATCTGACAGTAGTAGGTGCGGCAGCCAACATAGTGGTTGCAGGAATGACGGATAAACTTCCAAGGGGCAGAATAACATTCTCGAACTATATGAAATATGCAATGCCTCTTGTAATGGTTTCGGGAGTTGTTTCTTCCGGATATATACTCTTTAGATACCTCGTAATTTGATAAAAATAGGCAGGAATGTATAAATCAAAATATATCCGGAGTTCAGGCTCCGGATATTTCTTTTTCTTAAAATTCGTATTTCACAGTGTCGTGATTTTCATAGTTTATGACGTTGCCTTCCCAGGTTCTGAGCTTTACATATCCCTTTCCGCTTGAAATAAGGTATTGTGGCAATATTGGAGTTTTGCCGAGTCCTCCCGGAGCGTTCACTATGTAAGTGGGAATGGCCAGGCCCGAAGTATAGCCCCTTAAATATTCCATGATCTCCATTCCGTCGTCTATAGAAGTGTTGAAATGCCTTGTGCCCTTAACATGTTTCGCATGAAATATGTAATATGGCCTAACTCTTATCCTCAGTAATTCCTGGTTTAAAAGTCTCATAATGAATTTATCGTTGTTTATTCCGTTGAGAAGTACCGACTGATTTCCCAACGGAATCCCGGCGTTGGCTAGTTTTGCACAGGCAGCTGCGGATTCTTCGGTTATCTCTTTCGGAGAGTTGAAATGGGTATTTATAAAAATCGGATGATACTTTCTGAGCATGGATACGAGCTTGTCGTCTATTCTCTGAGGCATGGTTACAGGAGTTCTGGTTCCTATTCTTATTATCTCCAGATGGTCTATCTTTCTGAGTTCCATGAGTATCCATTCGATAAATTCCGTTTCAAGCGTAAACGGATCTCCGCCTGTTATGAGAACATCCCTAATCTCCTCATTTTCTCGAATGTAGTCTATTGACTGCATGATAATATTTTTATCCGCCGGAAGATCCTCTTCGCCTATGTTTCTTCTTCTCTGACAATGCCTGCAATACATGGCACATTCATTGGTGACGTTTATTATAAGCCTGTCCGGATAGCGCCGCGTAATGGCTCCTGCCGGGTTCGTATACTCCTCTTTCATGGGATCGAGTACACCCGAGTTTATTTTTATTTCGTATTTACTCGGAATTCCCTGCAACCTTACCGGACAGCTTTTGTCATTTTCATCCATCAGGCTGAGATAATACGGAGAAACAGCCCATCTGTATTTCTTCTCCACTTCCTTGATGTTAAACATGTCTTCTTCGCTCAAATTCAGGAAATTACCGAGTGTATCCGCGTCTGTGATTCGATTTTTTAATTGCCAGGGATAGTTGTTCCAGTCATCTTCATTCCCATCGAAAAATTCGAGTATTCTTTTGCGTCTCGAATTGATCTTATTTTTAAGTTTGAATCCCGTTGGAATTTCCTTTTTAGCAGTTAGAAAATCGGATATTCTTGCCTTTAATTCTTCTGCTCTTTGCAAAGAAATTTCTCGTCTATCATCCCCTCTTGTATTTTGTACGCTACACAAAATAGTTCACCTCCATAAACTTGTATACTTGTAATATGAGAAATAGTTTTATTTTCAGGTATATTCGAATGTTGTTTTAACCAGGATAAAAAAGAAAGCCACTTTTCATTATAAACGAAAAGTGGACAAATGTCAAAAGGGTATTTATAACATGCGTATATTAACTAAACAATATTAGTTCTTTGACCAAATTTCTGCATACTTTCCTTCTATAATCGGCTGAAGCTCTTACATCGTCTATGGGGTTCACGCTTCTGTAAACTATTTCAGAAAACATTTCTGCCGTCTCCGTGTTTAATTCGCGGCCGAACGCTTCCTGTTCCATTTCGGTAATTCGCAAGACAGTCGGTGCTACCGAACCAAACGCGATTTTGACATCGGAAATCGTTTTACCTTTTTTCTCCATCAATAATCCCATGCTTGCTATTGAAATAGCCATGGCTTTTCTCTGGCCGATTTTCCTGAACACACTCCTGTAATTTCTGCCCGTATACGGTATTTTTATAGATCTGACAAACTCACCCACGGTTAGGGATGTTCTTCCCGGTCCTTTTATAAAATCGATTATCCTGATATTCTTGTGTGAATTATCTTTCTTTACTATTTCCAAAACGGCATCCAGAAGGTAAAGTGCTAAAATACCGTCCCCTGCGGGAGAAGCGTTCACCACATTTCCTGCAAGAGTGCCTCTGTTTCTTATCTGTGTTGATCCGATTTCGGAAACTGATTGATAAAGGATGGGGATTCTATCGTATATTATCTTCGATTTCAGAATATCCGAATGCGTGGTTTTGCATAATATTCTGATACCGTCTTTTTCTTCCGTTATCCCGTCAAGACTCTTTATCCTGTCCAGAGAAACAAGATGTTTCGATTTGAGTCTGCCCAACCTTTTCCTGACCATTATATCCGTTCCGCCGCTTAATATGATGCTGTCTGAATCGAGGTATTCGAATATCTCGTGTTCGGATTCGGGGAAATATATCATATGCTGCCTCCATTATAACTTGTTTTAAATTATATCATATGAAAAAGCTTCCGTATCAAAAAATCGGCCATCAAATCAATCAGGAGAGACTAAGTTTTTTTATAGAACAATTCACTTAAAACATCGTTGACCTTCAACAGAATTCTGTTTTCCATATCATCGTAATTCGGAGTTTGTTTTTCGACTTCTTTCAACTTATTTTCAAGAACGCTGATCCTTTCGTTCAACGAATCCAGAGCTAATTTCTGATTTGCAATTATCCGCAGCAACCCGGCAACGGAACTGTATTCGATATTTTTATTATCGGTACGGTTTTCATGAATCTTTTCGGATAACATTCTGTAATCGTCGGATTTTGCGAAATCGTCGGAAGTGGTTCCGGTATCTTCCTTAATACCCGTTTCCAGTATTTCTCGGATTTCGACTGCGGATTTACCGGATTCCGCCAGTTCGAATATCTGTTTTAGTTTATTTAAGGAGTCGTTGGAATATTTTTTTTCGTTTTGATTTTCTGACGGAGTATTTACAGTTTCATCTGCCTTCTTAAAAAAACCGGAATAGGCGAATATAATTTTCTCGATCTTGTTTTCGGGACATCCGGTTTCCAGACTCAATTCCTTTATGGAATAACTTTTTTTCATGTTACCGCCCTCCGAATACCTTTCATTTTATTCAATTATATAATAATGTGGAATTTCACATATATATAATAATAATTACAATATATGATATTTATGTAACATTATATTATTATGAATAGTAATTATGAATATTTTTATATAATTTTCTATATATTATATCATTATTTTACACATAACTTATATTTATAACATGCGCATATACATGTATCACGTTTTATATTATCATTATAAACACTCATTGATAAAAGGTTATCGATCATATTCCGGTTTATGGGAAATGTAATTAACTTATTTATTTTACGTCACCTGTTAATATATCAGAAAAGTACACAATCAGAGCAAAAAAAGATGAAAGGGAGGGATCAATATGAAAATATTCAAATTCAGAACCATCAGAGCGAAGATTCTTTTTTTCTTCGTAACTACGAGTGCGGCGTTGCTTTTCATTCTCGGAATGATTTTGTTTTTTCAGCTTCAGAACACCATTGTACCGCTTATAAAATCGTACAGTGAGGAGGTGATAATCGGAAGATCCAACGAAATAGCAATGTGGTTGGAAAAGGAAAAATCCGGCCTTCAGACGTTATCGAAAAACGATGTATTGAAGACCATGGATTTTGATAAAATAGGACCTCTTCTAATGGAACACAGAAAAGACAATCCGGAATTCGAAGATGTTTTTATAGCTGATTTTAATGGGGATAGCTGGGTAACTACTGGTTCTGGAGCCAACGTGTCTTCGAGGGATTATTTTAAAGATATAACAGGTGGCAAGGATTTGTCAATAAGCAACGGGTTGTTGTCATTAGCTTCCGGCAATCCGATAGTGGTAATCGCAGTTGCGGTTAAAGATACGGACAAAAAAACCATAGGAGTTCTTGGAGGTGTTATAAATCTCTCGGCAATTACTGATATAGCTAAGGAAATAGACATAGGCAATTCAGGTTACGGTTTTGTGGTAGACGGCAGCGGAAATATAATAGCACATCCAAATGAGGAATTCATACTTGATTTTAACCTTGTGAATTCTGAAGGTTCGGGATTCATAGGCATAGATAAAGTCGGCAGGAACATGATGGCAGGCAGATCGGGCATTGAAGATGTTAAAACCCCGGACGGCATTGATGAGTTGATAATATACCATCCTATAAACGGTACTCCAAACTGGAGTTTTGCGATAGCGATTTTCGTTGAAAAGATGTTCGAATCGTCCAATAACCTGTCCATTCTGGTTTTCATACTCATCGCTGCTGTAACCGGAATTTTTGTCCTGGTCTCTTTTATTTTGGGAAACAACATATCAAGACCAATAAAAAAACTGTCTGAAAAAATACTTGAATTCGGAAAAGGCAAGCTTAATGTGGAATTTGAAAAGACAGGCAACGATGAACTTGGGAATATGGCCGATTCTCTTAACGAAATGGCAGTCACTTTAAGAGGTTCCATGCTGGGTATTCAGAAAGCTTCGGAGATGGTAGTGCAGTCTTCAAATCAACTCGCTTCGCTTGCACAGGAGCAAAGTGCTTCAAACGAGGAAATTTCGGCACAGACAAACAGTATTGTAAAGAATGTACAAAACACATCCGCTTCAATAGAAGAGGTAAATGCCGGAATAGAGGAAGTTGCGAGTTCTGCCCAAAACGTTTCCAAAGTGTCCCAGGATCTTTCAAAAGATGCGGAAGATACATCGAATACCGCCAAGGTAGGCGGAAAAGAAATAGAAACAGTTGTAAGCGGTATTAAAGAGGCGAAGATACAGACTGAAGAGACTTCGGAAATAGTCAGCAAACTGTCGGAAAGGGCAAAAGATGTCGGAGAAATTCTGGTAACTATATCCTCGATCGCGGAACAGACCAACTTACTTGCGCTTAATGCGGCAATAGAAGCTGCACGAGCAGGAGAAGCCGGAAAGGGATTTGCGGTAGTCGCAGATGAAATCAGAAAACTGGCAGAAGAAAGCAAGAAGTCCGCAAAAAGCATATCCGAGATTCTCGGACATGTGCAGGAAGGAGTACAGCATGCCAACAAGGCCACGGAGAAAACTGCCGATATAGTTACTGAAGCCAATGAAGGAGCGACAAAAGCAATGGAAAGTTTCAGAGAAATTCTGAAACGTGTGGATAAAATATTCTCCATGGTGGAAAACCTTGCGGCTTCCGCAGAGGAACAAAGTGCTTCTTCCGAGGAAATAGCTTCAGCTATGGACTCCTCTTCACATTCGATGAACGATGTATCTCAACAAATAGATGATATAGCCGAAGGAGTTGAACAGCTCACAGAATCGGCGATTCAGGTAAATGTTACGGCAGATGATCTAAGCAATCTTGCGGAAAATCTGATTAAAGAGATTAATAAATTTGAATTTTAGGCATTTGACCCGATCAAATAAATGCTCGTAGTTGTAACTTTTTTGATCCCTTTGGGCGGCAATTTAATTGCCGCCTTTTTTATTCTTTTACGGATCCCTGAGTCAACCCTGCGACTATGTATTTCTGCGCGAATGAAAATACGATTATCGTGGGTATCAAAGCCACTACTATTCCAGCAGCCATTACATTCCACTGAATACCGGATTTTGATACGAATGAATACAAAGCCACCGGTACTGTCATCTTGCTGTCGCTGTTTAAAAACAAGGCAGCTGTAAACAGCTCATTCCAGTTGTTGACGAAAGAAAAACTGAATACGGCAGCGACTCCGGGCATCATAAGAGGCAGGGTAATTCTGAAAAGAGCCGAAAGTGCGGTACATCCGTCAATCAGCGCTGCCTCTTCAAGAGATCGGGGAATCCTTACGAAGAAACCTCTCGACATTATCGTGCTGAAACTTGCTCCCAGTCCTATATATACTAATACTATACCGGGGAGTTTGTCTATCAGTTTTAAAGTCGAGAACATCGTGTATTGAGGTATCATCAGCAGGAAAGAGGGAATCATCTGTACGAAAAACAATATCAGAGTAAAAATATATTTTCCGCGGAATTTTGATCTTGCGAGTACATAACCGCTGAGTAATGCGACGAGTGTCGAAGCTGCCGATGCGAAAATCGAAACTAACAGACTGTTTTTAAAGTACTTGGCAAAATCGGCAAAACCAAAGAGATAATTATAGGCGTCCCATGTCGGCGCTTCCGGCAAATACCGGACAGGAAAAGTGTAAACCTCCTGAGGGGGTTTTATAGATGTGAGAAATATCCAGACCAAAGGAAAAACCGCTATTATAAGATAGAAAAGCATGGCCGCGATTTTAAGAGTTTTCAGAGTGAGTTTTTTTCCCGTCATAATTCTATCTCCTTGCTTTTCGTGACAGTTAAGTATATCAATGTGTATACAAATAACAGCAGTACTATTATAACTCCGATCGCGGATGCCTCACTGTACTTTTGACCGTAATAAACCTTGTTTATCATGTAAACGGATAGAATTTCCGTACTCTTGGCGGGACCGCCTCTGGTCATTCCATATATGACATCCGGGAAATTCATGACCCATATGACTCTCAAAAGGATTGTGTTAATCAATGTCGGACGTATGTACGGTATAGTTATTCTGAATAGTTTCGTGAATCCGCCGGCACCGTCTATTTCCGCCGCTTCATATACGCTGTTCGGTATGGATTGCAGTGCCGCGAGCGACATTATGGCGAAAAAAGGTATTCCGTACCATATATTTACCATTGTCACCGAAAACATAGCTGTTGATTCTGTGGAGAGAAAATCTATTCCCTGTTTTACCAATCCGGTTCTTATGAGTATATCGTTTATAACGCCATACTGACCGTTGAGCAGCCATGACCAGAGCAAACCTATCGCAAATCCCGACAAAGCCCAGGGATAAAAGACCATGCCCGCATAAATTCCCCTGCCTTTGAACGGTTTTCTCATCAAAAGTGCAAGACCAAGGCCGAATATGAGCTGGAAGAACACCGAGCCTGCAATCCATACGAAAGTGTTCCAGAGTATTTTGAGAAAATCGGGATCCTCGAAGATTTTTTCAAAATTCTCAAACCCCACATTTTTAACTCTCGAAGGGTTGGCAAGATTTCTGACAGTTATATTCTGGAAGGAAAACTCGAATCCTTTTATTGTCGGATATACTGTAAGAAAGGATATGATTGCGAAAGTCGGAAGCAGCATCAGGAAAATGAACAATATTTTTTTATTTAGCCTAAATGGTGTTTTTTTTCTTTTTATCATAAAATATCTCCGGATTTTAGCTTTGTGAATTTCTTTTTTATTATGTTTCAACCGTTGTCGTTTGTAATGGCAGAAAAAGCACAGATACCCTTAAGGGTATCTGTGCTTTTTATATTATAGATTGGCTTCTTTCCAGAAATTTGCCCATTCTTCGAGGGCATATTCCGGTGTGATTTTGCCAAGAAGTAATTCCTGCTGCATTTCACCCTGCAATTGGTACCAGTCAAACCACATTTCATTTGCAAGAGGATATGCGGTAAACTGATAATGTTCGGGATCGTTGAACATCTTCTGCCAGCCGTTGAATGTTTCGCTGCTGAAATAAGGATCCAAATCGTATACTCTTTTGTCTACGGGAAGTGTTCCGTAATTTTTAGAGAAATAAGCGCCGTTTTCAGGATTGTTGAAGAATTCTATGAATTTCCATGCCAGATCTTTGTTCGGAGAGTAATTGGGTATTCCCCATCCGCCAAATCCCATAGTCGGGTACGCTTTGCCACCGGGACCGTAAGGAATCGGTGCAGTTGCATATTTTCCCTCGCCGAGCATGTTTACAACAGCTGGAACGGTATCCGGATCCTGGAAAAGCAGCGGAGTTATTCCGGATACGAAAGCGTTGATCTGATCGTTGAATCCCCAATTTATGGAATCTTTGGGAGCTGTTTTGAAATAAAGATCCATATAGAACTTCAAACCGGCCAGAGCTCTTTCGTCTTCGAATATTATCCTGCCGTCATTTGTTTTGTACATGCATTCTTCAGAAATATCATCGAAGAAAGAACATACGACGAGATCCATGAAATTTACCGGATCTATGCCTCTGAAATCAAATCCGTACTGTTTTTTCTCGGTATCGGTAATATACTGCGCAAAAGCCATCATTTCTCCCATAGTGGCGGGAGGATTTTTTAAGTTGAAGTCTTTAAACAAATCGGGTCTGTAGTACAACGCCTTGACATAAAGGGCATTCGGCATTATATAGGCTGTGTTTTCGTAAATTCTCGCAGATGTGAGAACGCCGTCGAGAAGATATTTCGCATTTTCAGATTTGGCTATGTACGGTTCGAGAGATTCGAGTTTTCCCATAGATGCCATACCTGATAATGACCAATCACCAACCTCCACTACATCCAGAGGCTGTTCGGAACTCACCATGAGATAGATTTTGTTGTAAGCTGTCTCATAAGGCGGTGATATTATTTCCACATTCACGCCGGGGTTTTCTTTTTCAAACTTATCGGCGATGTTCTCCAGTATCTTGGTTCTTTCGGGGCTCGTGAAAACCTGTATTACCCTCAGGGTAACATCTTCCGAAAAGGCAACCAAAACGGTCAGCAATACCAGCAAAATCAGTAAGAATCTTCTTTTCATTTTTTTCCCTCCTAAATGTTTTTCTTTAAAAGGCGTTAACAACGATTGATTATAGCATAAGGAAAATTAAGAAAATCATACGTTCAGCAAAATACTTCGAAGAAATTTACAATAAAAAGCGTTTTTCTTATTATGCTATAATATGCTTTGACAATCATACAATGTAAATTAAGGGGGTATTTACGTGAATTCGCATGTAAAAGAAACTAAAGAAAAAATGCAGAAAACGGCAGAATCGATACATGAAGAGCTAAACCACATAAGAACCGGAAGGCCGAGTCCTGCCATACTCGATGAGATAAGCATTGAGTATTACGGAAATCCTACGCCTTTATCGCAATGTGCCTCAATCGAGGTTGCGGAGAGATCGCTCGTTATAAAGCCATGGGACAGAAGCATAATAAAAGCGATTGAAAAAGCGATACTTGCGTCACCTCTCGGACTGACCCCGATGAATGACGGAATGTCTATAAGATTGAATTTTCCGCCTCCGACAGGCGAACAGAAGAGAGAACTGGCCAAAGTTGCGAAAGACGTTTCAGAGCACGGGAAAATAGCGGTACGTAACATCAGAAGAGATGTGTTGAAAAAGATCAAGGAAGAACAAAAAGCCGGGGATATCCCCGAGGATGATGCTAAAAAACTTGAGGATGAAATTCAAAAATTGACGGATGAATTTGTAAAGAATATGGATGTTCTTTACAAAGAAAAAGAATCGGAAATATTAGAGGTATAAGAATAAAGGATGAAATCAGAATACGATAATCCCGTTAGAATACCCGAACATATAGCGTTTATAATGGATGGAAACGGTAGATGGGCAAAAAAAAGGGGAATGGAAAGGACTGAAGGCCACGCACGCGGAGCGGAAGTCGCCGAATCCGTCGTCAGAATTTGTGCGGATTATGGAATAAAATACGTTACTCTTTTTGCTTTTTCAACCGAAAACTGGAGCAGGCCTACGGATGAAGTTAAGTTTCTTTTTAAAACGCTTGTTTATTATCTCGAAAGCAGATCGGGCGAAATGATATCAAAAGGTGTCAGAATAAGATTTAATGGCGATATATCTTCATTGGATCAGGAAACCCGTGCGCTCGCTGAAAAAATCGAAAAAGATTCGATACACTGCGATAAAATACACATGATTCTCGCAGTTAATTACGGCGGAAGAAGAGAGATCTGGGAAGGAGCCGTAAAACTCTCCCGGATTGCCCAAAGTGATCGAGAAAGGTATGAATCTATCCTGAAAAGCGGTGAAGACGCATTTAAAAGTCTGCTTTACCTGCCGGATGTTCCGGATCCCGATTTTGTCGTGAGGACTTCCGGAGAAGAAAGACTGAGCAATTTTCTTCTGTGGCAGCTGGCTTATTCTGAATTGTATTTTCCGGAAGTGCTGTGGCCGGATTTCGACGAAACAGAATTTGTCAGGGCATTGAACGTTTTTTCCGTCAGGAAGAGAAGATTCGGTGGAGTTGATACGATTGGCAAATGATAATTTCAACATGAAAAACAGATGGAAGTACGGAATATTGTTCGGAGTGGGTACGGTTGCGCTGTTTTTGAATTATTATCTTTTCGTGCTCTTGTCGGTGCTCGCCACTTTGTTCTGCGGTATTGAATATACCAATATGATATTCATAGGTGATAACAGAAAATCCGAGAAATATTTGATGTACGCTTTGATGCCTTTTATGTCGCTTTTAAGCGGCATATTGATCGGTTTTAACAGAATTGATTTATTCGCGCTGTCATATTGCCTTCTCATACCGGTTTTAGGCAGTCTGGGCTTAATCCTTTACAAAGATCCGACAATAATAAAAGAGAAGATAATCGATGCGATTTTCGGAATATTCTACATATCCTTCTCGCTGTCACTTTGTGTTTTCATATATCACCGTTTCGGATGGGAATTTGCGGCCGTGACAGTTACTTCACCGTGGATATTCGACAGTTTCGCTTTTTTCGTCGGAATTAGATTTGGTAAACATAAACTGATGCCTTCTATAAGTCCTAAAAAATCTGTTGAAGGTGTTATAGGTGGGTTTTTAATTTCAATATTCGGTTTATGGCTCCTCGAAAGATTGCTTTCATCGATAGGTGGGAGAAATCTTCTTGAATTCTGGCAGGTGGCAGTAATGGCTTTTGTTGTTTCGTGGGCCGCGACTTACGGAGATTTATTCGAATCCGCTTTGAAAAGATATCATTCCCAGAAAGACAGCGGATATCTTTTGCCCGGTCATGGAGGTCTGCTCGACAGAATAGATTCACTGCTTTTCATAGTTCCATGTATACTTGCTTTACTGTATTTGTTCAAATGATAAAGATAAAACAGAAAAATTTTGAGGTGTGCGTATGAAGCCATTAAGCGGTCATGAAATAAGGAATAAATTTCTGAAATTTTACGAAGAAAAAATGCACAAGCAGCTTCCAAGTGCTTCACTGATTCCGAACGATACTCAGCTTTTATTTACGGTTGCCGGAATGGTACCTTTCAAACCGATATTCTGGGGCAAGGTAGAACCGACATACAGGAGAGTCACGACTTGCCAGAAATGTGTCAGAACAAATGACATAGAACAGGTCGGCAGAACTCCGAGGCATCACACATTTTTTGAAATGCTTGGTAATTTCTCGTTCGGAGATTATTTCAAAAGAGAGGCCATTGAATGGGCCTGGGAATTCATAACAAAAGTGATTGAGATGCCCGAAGAAAAAATATGGGTTTCGGTTTATCACGAAGATGACGAAGCTTTCAGAATATGGACTGAGGAAATCGGATTTCCGGCTAAAAAGATAGTGAAATTGGGTAAAGAAGACAATTTCTGGGGACCTGCCGGACCTACGGGACCATGCGGTCCGGATTCCGAGATATTTTTTGACAGGGGAACACAGCCGAATTGTCCCGATCCTGAAAATTGCAACCCGGCCTGTGAATGTGGAAGATTTCTCGAGTTCTACAATCTTGTGTTTACCGAATTCAACCAGGATGAAGAGGGGAATTTCACGCCACTCGCAAGAAAAAACATAGATACCGGACTAGGCCTGGAAAGGCTGACTGCTATTATGCAGGGTGTTTCTTCAAACTACGAAACGGACCTTTTCATGCCGATAATCGGTCATGTTGAAAAGATCACCGGCTTAAAATACGGAAATTCGGAAGAACAGAATGTCGCTCTGCGTGTTATCGCGGATCATGTACGTTCTGCGGTTTTCATGATAAGCGACGGAGTGCTCCCTTCCAACGAAGGCCGCGGATATGTTCTAAAAAGGATAATAAGAAGGGCTTTGAGATTCGGATGGCTGCATAACATGAAAGAACCTTTCATGTACAGAATAATTCCAACCGTGGTCGGAATTATGGGAGATCATTATCCTGAGATAAGGGAAAAAGAATCTTTTATAGAAAAAATAGTCAAAAATGAAGAAGTGAAATTCCTGAACACCATGGAACAGGGATTGAGTCTACTCGACGATATGATAGGAGAAAAGCAGCAGATTTCAGGTGAAGATGTTTTCAAATTATACGACACTTTCGGATTTCCGATTGAAGTGACGATCGAAATTGCAGCCGAAAAAGGAGTATCAGTCGATATTTCCGGGTATGAGAAATTGATGGAAGAACAACGCAGCAAAGCCAGAGAGGCAAGAGGTGACAGAGAATTCCTCAAAAAGCATGAGATATACGAACTGATTGGGGCCGATTTGAATCCCACTATTTTTGAAGGATACGAATGTCTGACACTGGATTCTGAAATTCTTTACATTTTGAACGAAGACACAATGCTTAATGAAGTATCAAAAGGCAGTGAAGCTGAAATGATATTCGAATCCACTCCGTTTTACGATGAAAAAGGCGGACAGGTTTCGGACCGCGGCTTATTGGTTACGGATACGGGTAAAGCAGAGATAACGGATGTTTTCAATCCATTCAACAAGATAATATCCCACCGTGTAAAAGTTCTTGAGGGCAGGATAATTCAGAACCAGACGGCGAGACTTGTTGTCGATTGTGACCTCAGGCTCGGTACGGCTAGAAACCATTCCGCCACGCATCTTCTCCATGCTGCGCTGAAAACCGTACTTGGAAATCATGTGAAACAATCCGGATCTTTGGTGACACCGAACCGTCTGCGTTTCGATTTCTCCCATTATGAGGCCATGAGTCATTCACAGATATCGGAAGTTGAGAAAATCGTGAATGAAAATATAATGAATTCTCTTCCGGTACTTACTGTTGTCAAATCGCTCGAAGAAGCGAGAAAAGACGGTGCGACCGCGCTCTTCGAAGAAAAGTATTCCGATGAAGTCAGAGTTGTGAGTATGGGAAGTTTCAGCAGCGAGTTATGCGGCGGAACTCATGTGCGGAATACAGGACAGATAGGCGCTTTTAAAATTCTTTCGGAAAGTGGAATATCGTCGGGAATTAGAAGAATTGAAGCCTTGACCGGCTGGAATGCTCTGAAGTATTATGAAATGAACGAAGAGATTTTGAAAAACTGTTTCCGGAATACTCGGATCCGATACGGCCCAATTGGTTAAATCTGCCGAAAAAATTGTGGAAGAAACCAAAGACATGAGCAAAAAATTAAAATCTCTCGAAGAGAAACTTGCGAATTCAAAATTGGAAAACATAGATATAAAGATTGTCGACGGTCTTAAAATCGCCATAATACTGAATAAAAATCTTCAAAATGAAGTTTTGCGGAATCTTTCAGATACAGCTATTGAAAAAGTCGGATCCGGAGTGGTTATAATCCTGAACCAAACAGACAGCAATGTGGGAATTGTGGTAAGGGTTTCGAAAGATATGGCCGGAAAAAATGCCAACGCGGGCAATATCGCCAAAAAAATCGCCCGGTATCTTGGCGGAAGCGGAGGCGGAAGACCCGATTTTGCTCAGGCGGGTGGAAAGGACACGGAAAAAATTCCTTCGCTGGTAGAGAATATAGAAGAAATATTAAAATCATGAAGATTTTCAGGATATCGAATGAAGAAAGTTATTTTCATAACTGGTGAGAGGGGTGTGGGAAAGTCCACATCCCTTTTTGCAGTTGTAAACAGGATTATCGAAGAAAGACAGCATGAAATATGCGGCTTCAGAACGTATTTCAAAAACGATGTTTCCGGTGACGAATCGCATTTGTTTTTTTCAGAATATTTACCTAAAGTAGGCGAAGTTAACGAAGAAACGGAAATAGCGGTCAGAACTCAAAAAAAAGGTTGCAGAAGCATAAGGGCTATTGAAACCGGATTCGAAAAAGCTGCCGTATTTTTAAAAAAAGCCGATTGCCGAGGCCGGATATTTTTGATGGACGAAATTGGATTTCTTGAAGAAAATTTTGAAAATTATAAAAAAATTTTGGTTGAAAAAATCGAAGAATCCATTTTTTCAATAATAGTAATAAGGAAGGGGGATTATGAATTCACCGGATTTCTGACAAAAAAATATGCATATTGCATTCATGAGATAGATTATTCGAACAGAAAGTGCAGTGCTGACTTTCTGTATAAAAAAACAAAAGAAATACCAGGGGGAATTTAAGTGTCGAAAAAAAAAAGTCGTTATTTTAACAACAGGCGGTACCATTGCCATGAGAAAAGAAATTGAAGGTGTGGTGACATCTGAAACGGGAAACAAAAAAATAGCCGATCTTATAGGAATAGACCAGATAGCCGACGTTGATACCAGAGAGTTTTTCAACATTCCCAGTCCCTACATGACACCTGAAAAGATGTGGCAGCTATCCAGAGAGGTGCAGAAAATAGTGGATGATCCGGAAATTACCGGAGTGGTCGTAACACATGGAACCGATACGCTTGAGGAAACTGCGTATTTCCTCGATATAACAGTAAAAACCGATAAGCCTATAGTACTTACCGCAGCGATGAGAAACATAAACGAACTTGGTACCGACGGCCCGCGAAATGTCTTTTCATCACTGAAAGTTGCCGTAAGCGATAGTGCCAAATCATCGGGTGCCGTAGTATGTCTGAATGATGAGATTCATGCCGCACGTGAAGTTACGAAGACATATACAAGCAATGTTGCCACCTTCGAATCCCCAGGATTCGGACCTTTGGGCATAGTCGATGAGGATGGTGTTTTCTTTTTTCGGAAATCTCTCATAAGAACTTATATAAAGACGGATAAGATTGAACCCAAAATAGCACTCGTAAAAACATTTACAGGGGATAACGGTGATATAATCGACTTTGTAAGGAAAGACGGGTTCAAAGGCATAGTACTCGAAGGTTTCGGCAGGGGAAACGTGCCTCCGGAAATAGTCCCGGCAATTAAAAGATGTATTGATGAAAAAATCCCGGTGATTCTGGTTTCAAGATGCTATAAGGGCAGAGTACTCGACATTTACGCATATGAAGGCGGCGGTGCCCATCTGAAAAATCTCGGGGTAATATTGGGGCATGAGCAGACTTCCGCCAAATCAAGAATCAAACTCATGGTTTTAATGGGAATGACCGATTCTTTCGAAAGAATACGCGAATATTTCAAGATGAATTGATTTTTTTGTTTAAAATCGCGGCAGACCATAATCCGGAGGTAAACTGATGAAAAAAGTGTTTCTATCCATATTAATTTTTTCTACGATGTTTTCTGTTCTTCTTTCAACTGATTTGAAGGAGATTCTGTCCGGGGTTGAAGCCACAGTATACGCCGAATTTGGTGTACCGGACATAGTCTGGATAAATCAGATGGATGCCGAAGGATCTGCCGGATATGATGTTACGGGGAAAAAAGTCAATTTTCAGGGAAGCATGGGGCTGCGTGTTTTTGATAATTTAAAAGTATCTGTTTCCGCATCTGTGGATACCGATTTTTCTACCCAGACCGATTACAAATTCGGTCTGGGTATGAACTACAAATTTTCTTCCGAAAACAGCGGAACTTTGCGTTTCCTTGAAGCTAAGAAAGAGTCGATGAACAGGAAAATCAAAGTGATAGAAATCTTTTTCGATTACTTCAATCTTAAATCCGAATTGAATTCGAACAACAGCTCAAACGATTCCATTTCTTTCATGAATAAAAGTCTTAACGAAGTGGAAATAGCGTATCTTCTCACTCAAATCGAAGCTTATTCTTCGATAGACAATCTGAATCCGGAGTTCGGTTTTGAATTCGGATACGTACCGGCGAATATGGAAACTGATACAGTTGATCTGGCTGTTTTAAATTACCTGGAAACCAATAAGGACAGGGAAATCGATACTGACGGTATATACGCGTTCATGAGATCGGATAACGAGAAATTGAAAAAACGTCATATCGGGAGGATTGGGAGGAACTTTTAAATTCGACATTAAGGAAGATGAAACGACCGACGACAAATTGCAGGAAATTAATATAAGAAGGATGAAACTCAGACATGATGTGATATGCCAGAATATTCCGCTTTTAATAGAAGAAATTCGCGAACTCAAAAAACTTAAAAATACCCTTACGAAAGATTTCGTTCAGGGAAATATCGAATCTTCGCAAATCGACGAACTGAACAGGAGAATAAACGTTGCCGAAAACGGATATTTCAGTTTCGTGATCGAATCCTTCAAAATAAAATATATATTCGATGTCATGCGGGGTGAACTTTAGTGAAAAATCCGCTTGAGTTCAGTGGAAATATAAATAAAATGCTGATGTATTACATACTTCTGTATTCCATAATCGCGATATTGACGGCGTTTCTCTGTCCGCTTGTTTTTTCGGTTATTATTTCTGTGATTGCCATAGTCATTGTCTTGCAGCCTTTGATAGCTTTTTTTACCAAACTATTCGGGTTTTGTGATTCAAAAAGTTCAAAAAAGACAAGTGTTATGATAGCCAACGCATTGGCTATTTTTATATTCTTCGCATCTATACTGGTGTTGCTGATTTTTCTCATACCGTCGATCGTAAAAGAAGCGGGATCTTTCCTTTCATTTTTTGAGAACTTTTTTGCCAAAAAAGAATGGGAACAATTGTCTGTTTTCAAAGAAAATCCGGATTTATCGACGAACATAAACGATTTACTGGTGAACATACAACCGAAGATAGCATTGTATATCGAAGGAATGCTGACAAATCTGAGCAAATCGACTCCACAGGTTTTATCTTTTGTCTTTTATCTTTTTCTAGGTACTTTGTACCTGGTATATTATTTCCCTGGATTTAAAAACAAGATGAGGTACATGTTTCCTGAAGTAATAAGATGTGAAGCAAATGATTTCATGAGGGAACTTTACCATCAGCTTAAAAGGTACCTTTTTTCAATATTTGTGGTGGCCGTAATTGTCGGTCTTATGATGGGAACCGTTCTCAGTTTTCTGGGCTCGAATTACTCTATATTGCTCGGATTCTGGGCAGCTTTTACGAATTTAATACCAATTGTGGGAGTGATACTCGAATTCATACCGCTACTTCTTCTGAGTACTTCGCTCGGTATAAACGGAAGTATAATGCTGCTACTTGCGATTCTCGCGATCCACACATTCGCATTCATAATGTTTTTGAATCTCATGAGGGGTTATATGAAAATTAACCCCGTAGCCATAATTTTCTTAATTCTTTTCTTCAGCCAGGTTTTCGGTTTCATCGGATCTTTGATAGCGGTTCCGGTCGGGATTTTTATAAGAATATTCTATGAAAGATTTATAAGGTTTTTCTTCGAAAAAAAATATGAGATAAAAAAAACAGGGGTATAGATGTTAATTGCACTTTATGGTGACGATTTACTTTTTAAGGAATTAAGGGTAAAAAAAGAACTGAAAGAAGGCAATCAAAGATTTCTGCCGATAAATTCGGATAAAAAGAAAGAACTCGAAGAGCAGTTTCCGCTGCTTTTCACGAATAACATGTTTGGTGAAAGCTATGTTGTTTATTTCAAGAAATTTGATTCTCTCAGTAAAGCAGTCAAAAAAACTTACCTTGCAAAACTTGACATATTCAGGGAAGTTCATTGTCACAAGATTTTTCTGGATGTCGAAGAGAAATTCAAAGACGACTCTCTAAAACAGGAAATGTTTGAATTGCCCAAACCCTGGAAGCGTGAAGAGTGGGAATTAAAAGTTCGCCAGGTTTCCGGATTGTATGGGTTGAGATTGAAAAAACATCAGATAGAAAAGCTTCTCGATATTTCTGATAACGATTTGATGTTTATAAAGAATGAAATAGAAAAAATGTCTGTTATTGCCGAAAATTATGTCGTGGATGACGAATTATTTAATTCACTGCTGTTTTCCAATGCCATTGAGAATACCGACGAATTTGTATATGATTTTCTTTCCGGAAATTATCCGAAAGCAATTTCAACCTATTCGATTCTGCTTGAAAATATGGCTGCGCAACAGATAATGTATCAACTGTATAAAAATTCAGTTATTCTGTACGAGCTTATGAAAAAAATACCTGCAAAAGAAAGATATTCTTTTGACGAAATGAAGAATTATTCAAAGATCACCGGATATAACATACCCACAATATCCAAATTCACAGGATTCGCCTTCAAGCAATCGGAAAGAAAACCGTGTATTCTTCGTGAAATGGATTTGGAAATGGCCGAAGAACTTTTAATTAAGCTATGGGAAATCGATTTCGGTTTAAAAAATGGTGTTGTTGCTCCGTCAAGTGCTTTAATAATACTTATAAGCGATTGGAGAAAAAATTAACTTGAAAAAATATGATTTCTTTAAAAACACGAAATACGATGCCGTTAAAAAAACATCGGTAAAGCAGGTAATTTTATTCATAATATGTCCGATTATGACCATTTATTCACTCATTTGGGATAAATACTTCGATGATATTCTGATGATATCGCCGGGTATAGTAATATCAGTCATATTTTATTTCAGGAGAAACAAAACTTATTCGTTGATATTTTCATTTATAACCGCTTTACTCGTTCCTATAATCAGAATACAACCGATGCCGGTTTGTCCTGTTTTGTTCGTGATTCTGTATCTCTTGCTGGTATTTTTCTCGATATTCGACATGGATATAATATTGTTTCCATCTTTTTGTATCGCCTTTCAGATAATAGCATTGTATTTTTTCAAAGTGGAAATTTCGTTGATGGCATTTATTCCGTCGATTTTGCTGATAACGTTCTTCTTTCTCGGAAAGTTCTTCATATACGATAGAAATTTATGATGAAGCTTAAATACAACGGATTCTCCGTTTAATACCACTCTCTATAAAAATCGTCCGTTTTGAATTTAATTCAAATTGTATTAAAATGATTACCTTACAATCGAAATCATATTTTATGTAAGCTTAACCGCAGTGTTCAGCCTTACTTTCTTTAAGTACACACAATAAATACAGACCTTATATAAACATTTATAAATATGTAAAGCAAAATGTGATAGTATTATAGATATATCATTTGCGATTGTATAAATTAATAAATGCTGAAAACAACCGGAGGTTATGATGAAAAAAAATTTACTGAGATTTTCGATTTTCCTGGTTAGCGTGGTTTCCATATGTCTTTTTTCGGGGTTTGAGTTTGCACAGATGTGGAAAGATCCCGAAATAAGGAATGGCGAAGGAGTTACACAGGTGAAAATGCTCAGCGATTGGTTCGAAGGCATAAAGGGTACCGCCATGGATACTCCGGTGTATGTAATCAAGGGGAAAGAAGAAGGCGGGAAATTTCTGCTCCTTGGCGGCACTCATTCAAACGAACCGGCTGGAGCTGTTTCGGCGATAGCTATAATCGAAAACACTGTTTCTCTGAAAGGAACGATGTATATAATTCCCTGGGCCAATCACAGTGCGATAACCCATACCGATCCGATGGAAGGCACTCCGCAGTTTTACAATATGGAATTATCTGACGGAAGTGTGAGAACCTTCAGATTTGGTTCGAGAAAAACCAATTCAATCCATCAATGGCCTGATCCAACTATATACAACCATCCTAAAGGGGGACAGCTTGGTGGAAGCGAAACACTCAATCTCAACAGAAGCTATCCCGGGAGAATTGATGGAAATCTGACCGAAAAGCTTGCTTATGCGATAGTCGAACTGATAAAAAGTGAAGGTGTTGATATAGTATGCGATATGCATGAATCTTCCCCGGAATATCCTGTAAACAATGCCATAGTGTTTCATCAGAATGCCGGAGAATTTGCAATAACCGCACAGATGATGATGGAAATGGAAGACATAGCGATAAGACTGGAAGAATCGCCGTTGAATTTAAGGGGCTTAAGCCACAGAGAACTCGGAGATTCGACGGATGCGCTTGTGGTCTTGCTGGAAGTTGCGAACCCTTCGCAGGGGCGTATGAGGGGAAAGACTGACGAAGAACTTATAATTACGGGAAAAGATAAATTCTATGTCAGAGCAGCCGAAAGAAAACAGCTTTTCGCACCCTACGACGAATCTGGATATTCTATCGACCTGAGGGCAGCCAGACATATTGCGACTATAAATGCTCTTATCGAATCCTGGAATATTCTGAACGAAGGGCAGGAGATCATACTCGAGAACCTCCCATATTACTCTGAAATACTTGAAAACGGATTGGCATATTATCTTAAGTAATGTAACCCGTCAGGGACTTTAAATTTCCTTAAGGAGGTAAATTTATGAGAAAAGTATTTTTAGTAATTCTGCTTTCTTTTCTGGTAGTTTGTGTTGGTTTGGCAACCGTAACCGCACAGACTGTAGCTTCAAGCCTCGGAATGGTGGCAGCCGTGAATCCATATGCCGCGGAAGTTGGTGCTAAAATTCTTGAAGAGGGTGGAAATGCGCTTGATGCAGCTATAGCAGTCAGCTACGCTCTTGGAGTTGTGGAACCTTACGCTTCAGGTTTGGGTGGAGAAGGTTATGCGATAATATCCCTTGCTTCCGGAGAAAAGTATGCGGTGGATTTCAAAGCAATGACTCCGGCAGCGGCAACTTATGAAAAACTTAAGGAATTGGGACTTAAAATTTCCACAGTCAATTACACGCCAAAAGGTGCTTTGGTTCCCGGTATTCCCGCCGGAACACAGAAAGTCTGGGAACTGGGTGCCACGATGCCCATGGCAGAACTCATACAGCCCGCTATCGATCTGGCGAAGAATGGAATAATAGTCAACGAGACTTTTGCACAGACTGTCAGCGACGGATATGAAAAACTGATTGAAAGCGCACCGGATTTTCTGAACGATGGTCTCGCATGGGAAGTAGGAGACCTCTTCACAAATGAAGATCTTGCAGAAACTCTTGAGATAATAGCTCAGGAAGGTGTGGATTCTTTCTACACAGGAACAGTTGCTGAGAAAATAGCCGCTTTCATGGCTGAAAATGACGGTTTCATAACCGCTGAAGATCTCGGGAATTACGTAGCTTATGTTAAAGAGCCTATTCACGGAACTTACAGGGGATATGACCTCTATGTTCCACATCCTCCGGTTTCCGGTCCCCAGCTCATAGCAGTTATGAACATACTTGAGAATTTCAACCTTTCCGCACTTTCCTGGGATGACCCGCTTGCAGTGCATATAATACAGCAAGTTCTGACACTTGAAGATGTTGACAGAAAATACTACATCTCTGATCCCGATTTCTTCGATCTCCCGATAAACGGATTCACAAGCAAGGAATTCGCCAAGATGAGATTCATGGAAATAGACCTCGCAAAAGCTATCGATCCCGATACTTACTTCGACCACATCGGAAATGCTTATCCTTACGAAAACGGAGAGATATACGAACGGGTTATGCTTGAAGAAGCGAGCAAAGAAGCACTTGCTGCCGAAGATGTCTATGAGCATCCTTCAACTACCCATTTTTCTATCGTTGACAAATACGGCAACGCGGTTTCATGGACTCAGACTATTTCCAGTTTCTGGGGAACGAGCAGTTACCTGGACGGTTTCTTCTTCAACAACGAAATCGGTAATTTTGCCTCCTCCTACAGAGAGGGCGACATCATAAACCTGACACCCGGAATAAGGGTAAGAACGACTATATGTCCGACAATCATAGAAAAAGACGGAAAGGTAAAATATGTGATAGGCACTCCCGGAGGTGGAAGAATAATATCCACGATAGTTCAGCTAATAGTTGACGTGATTGATTTCAACATGCCTATAGACCAGGCGGTAAAGACACCGAAATTCGTAGGTTACTCCAGCTACAAGGATGTAAGAATCGAATCGGGTTATCCTGCCGAGACCATAGATTTCCTCTCCGAAGTTCTTGGTCACAAGATTAACGAATACGCATATCCGGACCTGTTCTTCGGCGGCCCAAATATAATATCCGTTGAAGACGATGGAATGATGATTGGTGCGGGTTCCATAAGAAGAAACGGAGCGGCATCTGCGCCGGAAATGTAAAATATTATTTGAGGTGAAATTTTTATGAAAAAAGTTTTCGTGTTATTTTTAATGGTAATTTTGGTATTTTCTGCTTTTGCCGCAGAAAAGGTTAATTTTGAGCAGCCGATAATGATAACTTCCGGAGGACAGTCTCCGGGTGCTCTTCAAATGAAAGTTCTCGCAAAATCCGCGAAGCTTGATTATGCATTTGAAAAAACCATTTCTGCTGATGAGTTCGGCGCCGGAAACTTTAAAACACTGATCATTGTCATAGGCGCAAGCGGTAAAGGACTTGGTGCCGCCGGAATAGACATCGATGCTGAAGTGGCGAGAGTTGAGGGCTTGGCTGCGTTTGCAAAAGAAAACGGCATAAAAGTTGCTCTGTTTCAATTGGAAGGTGCTGCGAGAAGGGGAACTTCCACCGATCTGATCATAGATGTTCTGGCACCTTATGCCGATGCCGTGTTTTTCAAGGCTGACGGAAATGAGGACGGTAAATTCACACAGCTTGAATCAGATTATCCGGTATTCTTCGAGTCTTTCGAAAAAACATCCGATGTAAAGGGTATTTTGACGAGCAATTTCTCAAACTGATTTTATAAATATCACAAGTCGTGCATATGCACGACTTGTTTTTAAGGGAGTACAAGACATGAAAAAAATTTTAACGGTATTAATCATATGTTTATCATCCGTATGGGCATTTTCGGATGCATTTCAGCCAGATATAAGGCCTGGCTACGGAGTCACAGGTATGTGCTGGCTATCCGATTATTTTGACGCGATAAAGGGAACTAACATGGACACTCCTGTTTATTTTATGGATAGCGGTGTTGAAGGACCGACTTTTTTACTGCTTGGCGGCACTCACCCCCGGGAAGTTGCGGGGACGACAGCGGCGACTATTTTCATAGAAAAGGGCATGGTTGAAAGCGGCAGGGTAATAGTCATACCTTTTGCAAACAAAAGTGCCGCATCCATCCCCGATGAAGGATACAGACCGGAAATACCGCATTTCATCCCCGTTCAGACGAAAAGCGGGACGAGATATCTCGTATATGCGGACAGAAGAACGGACATAGAAGATCAGGGTATAGCGGATCCCGAAACTTTCATCCATTATCCTACGGGCTATGAGCTGGAAGACGGAGCGGAGTCGAGAAATCTCAACAGATGCTATCCGGGAAAAGCGGACGGCACTCCCACGATGCAGCTCGCATACGCGATTATCGAACTGATTAAACAGGAAAACGTGAATTTCAATCTCGATATGCACGAAAGCGATACTCCCGAAAACTATACCGATGAAAACGGAATGGTGCAAGAGGGCGGCAGGCTTTCTTATATGCTGGTTTGTCATCCCAGAGGTCTCGAAATCGGAGCGCTGACGATAATGGATCTTGAAGACGAGGGATTCCCTATGAAACTTGAGGAATCAAGTTATAAATTCAGAGGACTTAGCCACAGGGAGATCGGTGACTATACCGATTGCATTTCATTCCTTTCGGAATCTCCCAATCCGGCCCAGGACAGATGGCGGGAAAACCCCGACGTGATAAACGATGATCTATATCCCTTAACACACAGAGTAGGTATGCATCTTGATCTCATAAAGTATCTCGTGGAATACTACAATCTTTTTTCTGAAAATGGAGAGTTAATAATTAACGGATTGCCTTCCGCCAATGAATTAGAACTATTTGGTGTGGAAGAATTTTTAAATTAAAATAAACACAGGGGGCGATTGCCATCTATACACCCGAAGTCTTATATTTCTTTTTAATGGTGGGTTCTTTTATACTTTTTGCGGCTTTGAAATTTCCCATCTCCGTATCTTTGATGTTATCGGCACTTCTCGGTTCATTGTTTTCCGGCAATTTCCTTGCCATAAGGCATTTGGTTGAAGGCGGTTTCGGATATATAGATGCGATTCTCGTAATCGCTACAGCCATGATTTTCATGGAAACCATAAAGATGTCCGGTCTGCTCGAAGATCTCGCACACAGGCTCGCGAAATCGCTGAAAAAAAGACCTGTTTTTCTTCTCATGGTGATGACTTTTTTCATAATGAGTGCCGGAATGATAACGGGTTCTTCATCAGCTGCGGTCCTTACGACTGGTGCGATAGCTTTTCCGGTTTTAGAGAAACTCGGATTGAATAAGAAGAAATCCGGTGCGTTGATAGCCATGGCTTCGATATTCGGAATGATAGCACCTCCGGTGAATATTCCCGCCATGATAATTGGTCAGGGTGTTGATATGCCTTACATAGGTTTCAACAATCCTCTGCTATTGCTGACATTCCCCCTTGCCATAGTGACTGCACTTATTTTAGGTGCCAAAGATGTTAAACCGATAGAATTTCTTGAGGAAAAAAATACCGTCATAAAAAATACGCCTGCAGGTACTTTCGTTCTTTATTCTCCTTTGCTGATACTCGTAATACTCATGGCGATAGAGAACACGAGTTTTTCCTTATCACTCGGATTGCCGATGATATTCATGATATGCGCATTGATAGCGTGTTTTACCGGTAAAAAACCGAATTTCTTCAAATCATCCTACAAAGCTCTTAAGGAATCAGTGAACATCCTGTCAATTCTTATCGGTGTCGGAATGTTCATACAGATAATGACCCTCAACGGCACAAGAGGATTCATAGTGGATTTTTTGAATTCTCTGCCTTCTAATGTGCTTATGATAGGAATCGCGATCGGAGTACCTCTTTTTGGGGCCGTTTCTTCGTATGGTGCGGCTTCTGTTCTCGGAGTGCCCTTTTTACTCGCATTTCTCGGAAACAACGATATCGTGGTATGTGCCTCGCTTTCCTTACTTGCGGGATTGGGGGATATGGTGCCACCCACTGCGCTTGCGGGCATATTCGCTGCACATGTCGTGGGTGAGAAGAATTATTTTAAAGTTTGGTTCAGGGCGTTGCCATCTTTTTTCATAACCATGATTTATGCCTCACTTACTCTCTATTTCTCTAAACAGATAGGCTATACCGTCAATTCGCATTTGTTTCTGCCCGTGTTTTTCGGAGTATTGGTTCTGTTTGGTGCTTTAATGCTGGTGATTGACAGGTTCAGGTTCAGGAGGGTTGTATCATGATGATCTTATACATTATTATTTGCGTTTTTCTCGTAATTACTTTTCTGTATATGGCTTACAAAGAGGCAAAAAAATGGGATTTGGTTATGATTGCCATGATAATAATTCCCCTCATACTGAGAATATTCTTAATAAAATAATGGGCTTCATTGAGGGGCCCGTTTTTTTTGAGTTACAGGACTCTGTTTTGCTTTTTATACTTTAATTTTCGACCGGGAGGTAATGTATGAAAAAAACGTTGTTTTTTATTTTTTCATTTATAACGTTATCTATGACTTTTTTTTGTGTGGTATCTTCGGTGAGCCTTTATTCGGATAAAGGAATTGTGGCTTCCGCGAATGAGTATGCTTCCGAAATAGGTGCTTACATACTTGAGAAAGGCGGAAATGCAATTGATGCGGCTGTTGCCGTAAGTCTCGCGCTTGGAGTTGCGGAACCATATGCTTCCGGCATTGGTGGTGAAGGTTATGCCATAATAACACTGGCCGATGGCCGGAACTACTTTCTTGATTTTAAAAGCGAAGCTCCTTTACTTGCTACTTTAGATAATATAAAGAAACTTGGAGTGAATTCACTCGAGGAGTTGAGATACACTCCGAAAGCTGCAATGGTTCCCGGAGTGGCTGCGGGAATAGATGCGGCATTGAAAATCGGGGGATCAATGCCGCTTTCCGAACTCATAAAACCATCTATAGACCTCGCAAGAGATGGCTTCATAGTTAACGATACTTTTTCAAAAACCGTAGGCGATAAGTACGAATTGCTTTTGGAAACCGCTTCAGATTTTCTGAATGAATACCTCGTATGGGAAACCGGCGAGATATTCACAAACGAAGAACTGGCTGAAACTTACGAAGAAATATCGGAAAATGGAATAATGAGTTTTTATTCGGGTGAAATCGCGGAATCAATTATCGAATCCATGGAAGAATTTGACGGATTTATACGGAAAGAAGATTTAGCGGATTATGATGTGAAGTACGGCAGTCCTCTGATCGGTACGTACAGAGATTATCAGATAATCGCTCCGCAGCAGCCGGTATCGGGTGCTGAAATCATTAGCATAATGAATATATTGGAGAACTTCAATTTATCGGATTTTGATGAATACGATCCACTTCTGATACATCTTATGTATCAGTCAATAATGCTTGAAAGCATTGACAGCCATCATTATCTTGGAGATCCGTATTTTTCGGAATTGCCCACAAATGGCTGGATAAGTAAAGAATATGCAAAATCCAGACTCGGATTCATAAACTTCGATTCTTTTGTTCCGACTGAAGAATATCTGAATATGATGGGGAACCCCTGGAATTACGATTCGAATGAAAAATATGTCGAGGTAATTCTGAATCCAAATCAAAACGGTAACGGAAAAATAAATGAATCTCACGGTTCCACCACACATTTCAGCATAGTTGACAGATATGGTAATGCCGTATCATGGACACAGACTCTTTCGAGTTTTTTCGGATGCGGAGTTTATGTCGACGGTTTCTTTTTAAACAACGAAATCTGGAATTTCACCATAGATGAGAATTCACCAAACACATGGATGATAGAACCCGGGAAAAGGCCTGCCACGACAATCGCACCCATAATAATAAAAAAAGACGGTAATGTCAGGTTTGTTTTGGGTACTCCCGGCGGAGAAAGGATAGTGCCGACCGTAGTTCAGATGATTGTTGATATGATAGATCTTGGAAAAGATGTGGAACAAACTGTCAGATCGCCGAAATTCTCCGCTTTCATAGGTTATGATGTCATGCATATGGAGACCGGATTTCCTCCGGATACAGTTTCATATCTTGAAAAGATTTTGAATTACAGAATACAGATGCATGATTATCCCGATCTTTATTTCGGAGGACCTAACATAATCGAAATAGATGATGCCGGAATTATGCATTCAATGGGATCCATCAGAAGAAACGGAAGTTCGGCTGCTCCTGAATATTAAAAAATAAGAGGTAAATTCAATGAAAAGACACTTTATATTTTCCGTATTTTTGATTTTTTTTTGTCTCCGTTTCTCTTTCGGAGTATTTTGAACCTGAAATACATCCCGGAAACGGAGTTACACAGATAAAAAAACTTTCGGAATACAACGAGTATTTATACGGCACTGCCGGAGATACTCCCGTTTACTATCTAAACGGTGAAAAGGATGGTCCCACTTTTCTCCTTATCGGTGGGACTCATCCCCGGGAAATAGCCGGAACCACAGCTGCCATAATATTCATCGAAAAACTCGTCGTAGATACCGGAAACGTTATAATAATACCATTCGCAAATTTAAGTGCTGCATCTACCCGTGATTTGAGTTCGAATGTTCCTCATGAACTTGAAATAACTTATGCCGGTGAAACAAGAAAGCTTATTTTCGGTGACAGACGAACTTCGCCGGACGATCAGGGTGAACCCGATCCATTATACTTTCTGCATGAAAAATCGGGAATAATAAATAAAGATCCGACGGAAGCCCGGAATCTCAACAGAAATTATCCAGGTGTAAAGGATGGAAATTTAACGGAAAGAATCGCTTATGCGATAATAAATCTCATAAAAACCGAAGAGGTAGACTTCGAGCTCGATATGCACGAAAGCAGAACTCCGGATCCTTATACGGATTCAAAAGGAATTAAAAGGGAAGGAAGCAAACTGGCGAACACCATAGTTTGCCACCCCGATGCCATGGAGATGGGTGTTTTTACCGTAATATACCTTGAAGATAATGGAATAAGACTCTCGCTTGAGGAATCCAAGTTTGAATATTCTGGTCTCAGTCACTGGGAAATCGGCGAAGAAACCAATTGTCTTGCTTTTTTATCCGAAACGCCTAATCCCGCTCAGGATACGTGGAGAATCAATCCCGATACACTTTACGATGAAAAATACCCGCTTAAACACAGGATTGGAATAAACTTTGAAATAATCTCGACTTTGCTTCAGGTTTATGGTGAATTTTTCGATGAAACCGTCGAAATATCCACCATGCCAAAATACGATGATTTCATGGAGCACGGGTTCGAAAAATATATGTTTTAAAGTATTAATCAAACTCTTTTGGAGAATTCTCATAACCGGTTTTTAATATCTCCGAAAGAGTTTTCAGATTTTCCAAAGCTTCTTCGAATTTGAATGAATTTATATTTCGCATCAGCTCCATATAGTCCTTGAATTCCGATAGACTTGCGCGAAGTATCTCAGCTGTTTCTTTCGCTTCCATATCGTTATCTTTCAAGTGTTTTTCCAGTTGAAGCAGTTTCTCATTTATTTCGTTTTCACTTAGCGGAATTTTTGGATTTTTATCATATTTATTGCCGATTGGAGTTTTGATGAGCAATTCCGAATCTTCCAGCACTCCCATGAGTTCGGCGTTTATATTCTCCACGTCAATGGGATTTCCTTTTGAGTATTCAATTTCAATATTTTTAAGCATTTCAAACAGCTTCTTCGCCCCGATATTTCCGCTTACTCCTTTGAGAGTGTGGAGCAGCCTTTTATTTTCCTTTTCAGGGTTATCCGGTCTGAATTTTCCTGCAATACCCCCTGCGTATTCGTCCCTGAAACTCTTCAATATTTTCTTATAAACTTCTATATCACCTAAAACTACGCTTAACCCTTTTTTAAAATCCAGATGCTCTGATTCTGGAAACTCCATTATTTCACATGAATCCGTATAATTCTTTTCCTCTTTTTTACTGAAATTTCTGAGCCATTTTGAAAGTACCTCAACCATTTTAACCGGATCTATGGGTTTTGATATGTAATCGTTCATTCCAACCTGATAGCATCTGTCTGAGACTCCTTTTATGGCATCGGCAGTCATCGCTATTATGGGAATATCGGTATCGATTTCCCTGATCTTGGCCGTCGCCTGATATCCGTCCATAATTGGCATCTGCAAATCCATCAGTATTATGTCATAACTCCTGTTCGAGTAATACTCCTCCACTGCTTTTGCCCCATCTTCAAAAGATGCGACTCTCAAACCCTCGGAACCCAATATTTCTTCCGTAATCTGACGGTTTATATCGTTATCTTCGACAACCATTATTTTATAATTTTTGAAATAGTTCAGGTTGCTCTTTATAATCCCGTTTTCGATTTCGTTTTTTTCTACGATTTTGGCTTTTTTCCCGAATACCTCCATTATCTTATCCATCAGAGTGGAAGGACTGAAAGGTTTACTAAGCATTCCGTCAAATCCGCATTGTGCAATACGGTTTTTTTCTACATCGTTTGCATATGCCGTTATCATAATGATAAGAGGTACCCGTTTGATGTTTGCATCACTTTTTATTTTGAGAGTTGTATCGATTCCATCCATAACCGGCATTTTATAGTCCATCAGTATCAAATCGAAGTCGTAATTTTCCTTTTTCAGAAGTTCTATCGCTTCAAATCCGTTCGAAATGCAAACACAATCAATGTTAATTCCCGTTAAGTACTCATTTATGGTAATTCTCGAATCTTCATTGTCATCGACGGCAAGTATTTTGAGTTCTTTTATATCAAAAAAATCGTATTTTCTGAATTGCTCGTTGTCACTTTGCAATGCGAATTTAGCGGTAAAAGAGAAAACACTTCCGGCATTAACTTCACTGGAAACTGTTATATCTCCTTCCATTATATTCACGAGTTTTTTACATATTGCCAAACCCAGACCGGTGCCGCCATATTTGCGGGTATCCGAGGCATCTGCCTGGGCGAATGGTTTGAACAGTTTTGACATCTGGTTTTTGTTAAGCCCGATCCCCGTGTCTTTCACGTCGAATCTAAGCATTACTTCATCTGTTTGCCTCGAAACAACCGATATCCTTATCATTATTTCACCTTTCAAAGTGAATTTAATCGCATTGTTCACGAGATTTAGCAACACCTGTCCAAGTCTCAACGGATCTCCCACGAGATATTCGGGTACGTTATTCGATTTCCTCATTATCATTTCAAGACCCTTCTGACTTGCTTTGTATGAAGTCACATTAATAATGTTGTCAAGTACTTCGGTCAGAGAAAAATCTATGTACTCAAAATCGAGTTTTCCGGCTTCGATTTTCGAAAAATCGAGTATGTCATTTATTATACCCAGCAGGTTGTTAGCGGCTATTTTGATCTTATTCACATAATCTTTCTGTTTTTCCGTCATCTCAGTTTTAAGCAACAGATGACCCATTCCCACTATCGCATTCATAGGAGTACGTATTTCATGACTCATATTGGCCAGAAATTCTCCTTTTATTCTGTTTGCGCTTTCGGCTTCCGCTTTTGCCCTTTTCAAATTCATTTCTATTTCTTTTATCTCAGTCACATCCATAATTGATCCGAGCACTTTTGTAAGTATACCGTTCTCAAGCACTGGCTCGGCCTTCATGATGACAGTTCCTGTCTGGCCCGAAATATTTTCTATCGACAATTCAAAACTATCGGATGTGGGGCTGTATTCAAGTCTTTTTACATAATTAAGCACTTTTTTTCTGTCGGAAGTGTTGAAGAGAGATAAGAAAGAATCGAAATCCATGTCACTTTTTTCATCCAGGCCAAAAATTCTGAATGTTTCTTCCGAAGAGAAAAATTTATTGCTCACGAAATTATATTCCCATGTACCGAGTTTGGCGATTTTTTGAGTTTCTCTAAGCCTTTTTTCGTTGTAAAACAATTTTTCTTCACTGCTTTTTTTGTCTGTTATGTCTTTTTGGAGAATCACCACTCCGATTACGTTTCCATATTCATCTGAATAAGGACTTTTGGAAAATTGTAAAACCCTCCTCCTGCCTTTTTTGAAAGTATATATTCTCTCATAGCTGATTTCGTTTCCGGTGGAAATAACATGAATATCACTTATATATTCTTTTTTTTCTTCATCCCTGCAGAAATTTGCAAATTCTTTTTCGTTTGCGAATTCATTCTTCAATTCCTTCATGAGTTTTTCATAGCTGTTATTGGAAACAATTGGCTTTCCATCATTATCTTTTATCAGAAGAGATTCCGGTATAGAGTTTACTATATTTTTCAATATTTGCTTTTCATCGATCTTAACACTGCTTTCCGGCACGTAGTTTTCTTCTGTTATCACTTGCTGCGAAAAATCCGCTTTTTCTGTCATTTCTTTCAAGTCCATAATATTATTCGGTTTTTCCAGTAAACAGTAAAGATATGTTTCACCGTTCTCATTAATAAATCGGGCATAAACACGAATATTCGTGAGGTCAGAATTCGATGTAGATAATGAAATTTCTTCACTGAAATCTCCGAGAGTTGCCCTTGCCTTTCTCAAGTGATTTAGCAATTTAGTCTTATCTTCATCATGTATCAAATTCCAAAATAAAACTTTTTTATCTAAAAATTCTTCAATGCCATGGCCCAAAAGTTCGCATAAGTTTCTTGTCATGAATACCGGGTAATAGCCTTTATTTACAGAGAGCTTCAGGATCGAGGTGCGTGACCTTTCCAGTATTTCATATATACCGCTAAACTCATCTTCGGCTGAAGCTGGATTATCTTGCTCGATTACGTTTTTATAAACGTTTTTGCCGGCTTTTTTCTGGAGCAGAAATGTTAAGGCGAATACAATAATACACATACAAAAAATTATAGACAGATAAACTGCACTGAAATCTTTTGAAAGTGCAATATTTTCGGATACGTTGTTTTCAAGCAGTAATTTTCTGAAATAATTACTCATAATCGAATCGGGATCTCTTTTCATGAGCAGAATCTGAGAATCAAGAAAATCGCGAAATCCTCCTCCGTATCTTTTTGAAAATCCGAACCGGATATCAACTACTCCTTCGATTATGTTAATTTCCTTCAATTCGTATTCTTCGGAATGTAGCAGACCGTACAGCCAGGATACAATTCCAAGATCGCTTTTTCCGCTGTATATGCTCTCAAAAACCTTCTCATAGCTTTCTTCGGGTTTGTAAGTTATCAGGAGATTCATACTTTCTGCTATTTTAAAAAAATCCTGAAAATATACGTCCCCCCTCAGAAAAGAAATTGATTTTCCATCCAAATCAAGGTAAGTCGATATTTCATCGATGTTTTTTGAATAAAACTGTCCCCAATCCGTGAAAATGGTTTCACGATTGAATTCAAAAATTCTTTTATTGGTATCAGAAACCGGCATTGCGACTATCATATCTAAATTTCCCCTTACAAGCTCTTCCGACAGGTAATCATAATTTGAAATTAAAAAATCAAAATCATAATCACTTTTTAAAGAAATATCGTTCAGAATATCTATGAAAATACCGGCTGGTCTGCCATTTTCGTCGACATATACCAGAGGATCTTTTTCATACAGCCCCACTTTTAAAGTTTCTGAAAACATTATCAAACCCGTGGAAATCATGATTATCATAAAAATTATTTTTCTCATGATTTACTCCGTTTCATCTTTATATTTCGATGCGATTTTTTGAAATTCCTGATGATCTTTTAGAAATATTTCCGCAATAATCGGGTCGAAATGAGTACCCAGTCCTTCTCTTATGGTTTCTACAGTTCTGTCGTGCGACCAGGCCGGTTTGTAAATCCTTTTACTTATTAATGCGTCGTATACATCCGCAATTGCCATAATACGACCGCAAAGAGGTATTTCTTCTCCTTTAAGACCTCGGGGATATCCCGAACCGTCCCATTTTTCATGATGGGTATATGCTATTTCACCTGCAAAACTCAAAAAAGAGTTTTCCCCAAGAGTACTTTCGGCTTTCGAAATCGCCTCTTTCCCGTAAATCGTATGCTTTTTCATCTCTTCGAATTCATCTTCCGTGAGTTTTCCCGGTTTCAGCAATATGTTATCGGGTACGCCGACTTTTCCGATATCGTGTAGCGGCGCGGACTTATACATATCGTTAATAGTTCGTTGATTGAGCTTATCAACGTATTTTCCGAGGTTTAAAAGTTTCATGGCTAAAATTCTGACATAATTCTGAGTTCTTATCAGGTGCGCACCAGTCTCGCTATCCCGCGTTTCGGCAAGTGATGCGAGAGTTCTAATCGTGACTTCCTGAGTCAACTCAAGCTGTTTCGTCCTTTGCTCTACAAGAATTTCCAAATCATCTCTGTATTTTTTTAGTTCGAGATTGTTTTTTACCCTCACTCTCACGAGCGATGGATTGAAAGGTTTTGTTATGTAATCTACGGCTCCCAGCATCAGGCCTTTTTCTTCGCTGCTGTCTTCCGTCATCGCGGTAATGAATATAATCGGTATTTTCTTAGTATCCTCATCTTCTTTTAATCTGCGGCATACTTCATATCCATCTATACCTGGCATTTTTATATCTAGAAGTATGAGATCGGGACTTATATTTTTGGCTATTTTAATCCCCTGATCTCCGTCAAGAGCAAAGTACCTTTTATATTCGTAAAGCAATTTTCCCAATATATCTATATTTTCCGGCGTATCATCTATTATGAGTATTTTACAGTTGTCCATACACCCTCTCCAATCCGGTATTCAATTAGCTAAAGCGAGTTATATATGTATACTGTTCTCGAATATGACAATTAAAATTTAAAAATATTATAACATATAATGACTATAATAAAAGACGGAAATATTCCCGTCTTTTATACGATATTCTATTAAAATATTTAAAAATCTTTTTACCTAAAAATCTTCAAGACATATAGGTTTATCAGTATCGATGATTTTTCTGAGATTTTCGATATTCGTCCCATTCCCTATACTGATCTTTGAAAGACGGTATGCAGATTTAAAATCAATCGAACCCGTAAGCATTGATGACAAAATAGCCATATCCGTATAAACAATTCCATTTAAGTCTGAATCGTCCTTCTCGATTAACCGGGCATTTCCTTTTGAGAAATCTATATAGAATTCTCCATTGTTTTTTTCTCTAAAAGAATCTTTAAGAGATATCTTCAATTTAAAATCACCTTCTCCAAAGGAATTTTCGCTTAAAACATTGATAAAATTTTCAAAATCAATTATTCTGTACATTATTCCGACTCCAATGGAACCTGATTTATGGTAAACTGACGGAATTAATTCGTCGGAACCATCTCTTGGATCCGAAAAAATATGGTAAAACATGTCATCCTGAGTACATAAAATAATTCTGTTAATCTGATCCCGGAGATTGGCGAAGAATTTTAATATTCCATTCAGAGAATTCTGATCGTTATAAACAAGTTGAATTATCTCTATGTCATTTTTTATAAAATTGTTTATAGAAGCTTTGTTGTATTTAAAAAAACAATATCCGGTTAACTTTCCATCCTTTAAGTATCCGATAGATTTTATGGCTTTATTTGAGAGCTTTTGATTGAATTCTTTAATGTGTTTCCTGCATAAGCCACTGTTTTTTGAATAATAATCCTGGTAACAGTTCATGACTTCATCTGCGTCTTTTTCATCGAGAAACCTGACATTTTCATAATCACCGATATTTGGAAATGATGACGGGCGAAGTTCATATTTTTCCTTTTTCGGTCCGAAACCGTAACCCATTTTCAGGTAAAATTCTGTACTGAAAGGATAAAGCATACTCAAATATATGCCGTTATCCGAAAAATAGTCATGTGCATATTCCACAAGCCTTTTGCAGACTTTTTGCTTTCTGTATAGCATGTGAACGGCAACGGAACCTATTCCGCCGGCTTTTATAGTTGAATTTCTGAGCGTCATATCGTATTTGTACAATATCATGCATCCCTTCAGGATGCCATCTTCAAAAAGTCCTATAAAATCAGTGAAACCGACAGAATTTTCTCTGAATTTCGAATACGAATTTCTGATTTTATCAAACTCATCTTTTCCTACATTTTCTCTGGGATACGAATTGATCTGAATTTCCACAAAATCGTTAATTTCTTCGTCATTGATGCTTCTGATCAACATAAATTCACCCCTCAAACGGAATATGATTTAAAATAAAAAAAGATAGGGTAATATATATTCCTATCTTTTTTTATTTTAAATTTACGTTTAATTTGAAATACACCATGCTTCTCATCCGATATAAATACCCAGAGATGCTTCGGCTTTGATTTTCTCGTATCTCCTCTCAAGTTCCTCTAATTCGTTAAATCTGTTTTTTCTTTTAATCATTTTTTCACCTCCTTTTTTTAATTAAACTCTTCTGCTGAAAACTTCAAAATAAAAATCATGAATTTCATTAAATTCCTTGCTTCTGTCATCAAACTTCTTTCTTTTTCTATCTTTCATATGGCTCACCTCCTCATTCATCTTACAAATATATTTTAGTACTTGGGGTTTACTCTTTGTCAACAGTCTATTATTCTGTTTTTTTGTAAACAAATTTTAAAAAAAGGGGTAGACAACGTGATAAAGAATGAATGAATATAAAAAGCAATTCATTACAGTTTGTCAGGGGGTTTACCCCCTGGTATAAAATCGATTCGCTGTCAACATTGATTTCGGAACTGTATTTTTAATTTCAGAATGGAGGTATTTATGAAAAAATACACGATAGAGCAATTTATGAAAAACATCGAATTTGATTCCGTATCCATATCGAAAAACGGAGAAAGAGTTTTATTCACAAGTGATGAGGATGGAAGTCAGAATGTTTATCTTCTCAACCTCGCAACTTCAGAAAAAAGAAAGATGACGCAGTTTAACGAGACAGTTTATATAAACTCGTTTGTGGATCAAAACGGAGAATCGTTCCTTTTTTCAATGGATGAAGGCGGAAACGAATTATCGCATATTTATATCAGAAACACGGACGGTACGTTTGAAGATCTTACACCGGTTGAAAATTCAAAGATGACATTCTATAAATGTGATTCTTCGGGAAATGGTTTCTATTACTACTCCAATTACCGAAACAAGAGATATTTTGATATCGTTCATCATGATATTCGAAGCGGAGAAAAAAGAATAGTTTATGTAAATGACGAATATGATTCCGTTATGGTTAGCGATGATGAAAAATATATAGCGATGACCAAATCGATTAGCGACAGCGATAAAAACTTATTCGTTCTCGACAGATTTTCCGGAGAGATAAACGAAATTTTTAGTGACAGAGAGGAAGAAATCGTTTCTTTCATATCCGGTTTCTCTAAAACCTGCGATAAGCTCTATTTTCAGACAGATGCGAAAGGAGAATTTCTCGGACTGTTTGAATACGATGTCAATACACGTGAAATAAAAGAAATATACTCTTCCGAATGGGACGTGGGGTATCAGTTTTCACTGCAGTCGGTATTTGAAACCCATGATGGAAAGTATTTAATTTTCCCGGTGAATGAAAATGCCTCCATGAAGATAAGAATACTGGATAATGAAAAAGGCAATTTGCTCGAATTCGTAAAAATCCCACCTCTTAAGTTCTATACGGGCATAGCGGTTTCTGATGATGCGAACAGGTTCGCATTCATATCTTCCGATTCGGCGTCACCTTCGGACATATACGTGTTCGATATTGATAAACTCGAATGTGTCAGAATAACGGATTCCATTAACCCCGAAATAAACCAGGAAGATCTTGTGAAATGCGAAAAAGTATGTTTCAAATCACGTGATGGTGTCCGAATTCCCGCGTTGCTTTACAAGCCGCACATCACCGGAGAACATAAGGTTGCGGCTATGATTTTCGTTCACGGAGGACCGGGAGGACAATGTGTCGACGAATACGATTCGCAATTCCAATACATGCTGAACAACGGTATCGCAATTTTGGCGGTTAACAACCGTGGAAGCAGCGGCTACGGCAAAGACTTCTTCAAGGCTGCCTTTCACAAACACGGCGAAGCGGATCTGAACGACTGTGTGGATGCGATGGATTTTCTAAAAACGCTTGATTTTATAGATAATTCGAAAATAGGAATATTTGGCTCAAGTTACGGCGGATATATGACACTTGCGGCACTTGCGTTTGCCCCCGAAACTTTCAAAATCGGAATAGACATATACGGAATCTCCAACTGGCTTAGAACCCTGAGTGAAATACCGCCATGGTGGGGCAATGCGAGAGAAGTTTTATTTGAAAAGATCGGAAATCCGGAAACGGAAGCAGATTACCTGAAAAGCATATCACCTCTTTTTCATGCCGAACGGATTAAGGTACCACTGATGGTATTGCAGGGGAGCAACGATCCGAGAGTTCTCAAGATTGAATCGGATGAAATCGTAGAAAAAGTAAGAAACAAAGGAATTCCGGTTGAATATGTGGTATTTGAGGATGAGGGTCATGGATTCAGAAAAGTCAGGAATCAAATAGAGGCCAATAAAAAAATACTCGAGTTCATCCTGAAATATATATAAGCGAATAAGATGGAAAATATAAAAGGGCTTTCGCCCTTTTATATTTTCCATTCACCTGAGGCGAGTAATTCTTCAATTTCTCCATTTTGTCCTACCCCATAGACGTCCATGCTATCCGAACCTATCATGAAATCGACATGTACTAAACTCGTATTGCCACCTGCGTCGGCGAATTCTTCCGGTGACATATTTTCACCGTTTACGATATTGGTACTGTAAGCTCTGCCAATTGCAAGGTGGCAAGAAGCATTTTCATCGAAAAGTGTGTTATAAAAAAGGATTCCGCTTTTAGATATTGGAGAACTGTGTGATACGAGAGCGACTTCCCCGAGATAATGAGAACCTTCATCGGTATCTACAAGCTGTTCGAGTAAATCCTTTCCTTTTTTTGCCTCTACTCTGACAATTTTTCCGTTTTCGAAGAAGAGTTTGAAGTCTGTGATTTCGTTTCCACTGTAAATAAGCGGCTTGGTACTTGAAACGTATCCGTTGACACCCGTTTTTTGCGGAAGCGTGAAAACCTCTTCTGTGGGAATATTTGGCATGTATTTCACACCATCTTTGGATACATCTCCTCCACCGCACCAGATATGATTCTTGGGTAAATCGACTTTCAGATCGGTTTTGTCTGATTTGAACAAAATCTGACTGAACTGCTTTTCATTCAGGAAACTCATCCTTTTTTCTATATTTGAGGAGAATTCTTGCCAGGCATCAATAGCACCATTTTCTGCATTAATCCTGAGTATATCGGTAATCACATCCGTGAGTTTCTCGCATCTTTTTTCGGCAGGCAATTCGGGGAAAACCTTGTTCGCCCATTTTTGAGAAGGATAGGCTATTACAGTCCAACGGTTCTCGTTTCTGGACATTTTTTCCATATATTCCCTGGAAGCCTTCATTTTCGCAAGGTTGGATCTGGAGATCATTTTTGGATCAATATCCTTCAAAGCATCGGGATCATCGCCTGCAATCCTCATGAAAGAAGCACCTGCTTCGAGTAATTTCAAACGGTAATCCGCCAAAAGCTGAGGATAGTTATCGAGATATTCTTCTTTAGAATTTTTAAGCCTGATTCTTTCCGTAGAAACATCGGCATAGTCGACGATTACGTATTTTGCTCCGAGTTTGTACGCGTTTTCGACTATTAATTCGACGAAATCTTTCGCCTGTGTGAATGCACTGACAACTAAAATCTGCCCTTCCTGAATGTTTATTCCCAATTTCAGGACAAGTTCTGCGTAAGCCTGCAATTTCTCTCTGTTCATAAAATCCCCCTGTATGTTAGAATAATAGATTATACTACAAAATAAAGCTATGTATTTTCAAATTGAATCGAAATCTTGGTGGCAACTTTTCGCTATGCGATTTAAATATTTACGGTTTTAATATATAATCTACTCTGATGATATTATATTTTAAACGTGGTGGGAAATGATAATTAGTGCCAGCAGGAGGACAGACATTCCGGCTTTTTTCGCGGAAGAATTTTATAATGAATTAAAATGCGGCTATACGAATGTTATGAATCCGTATAACCGTAAAATAATCAAAGTGGATCTCAGAAGAGAAAGCGTAAATCTCATAGTATTCTGGACAAAAAACGTTTTTCCTTTACTTCCTTTTTTAAGTGCTGTTGAAGATTTGGGATATCCCTTTTTTTTCCACTATACAGTTAACAATTACCCTGAATTCGTCGAGCCTGGAATACCTGAACTCAACATGACAATAAGAAATTTGAGAATATTAAGTGAAAGAATCGGCAGAAAAAAGATCGTATGGCGATATGATCCCATATTCGTAACGGATAAAACTGATCTCGAATTTCATCTTTATAATTTTAATCTGATAGCGGAAAACATACACAAATTTGTAGGCGGAATCAAAATATCTTTTTACGACGAATACCCGAAAGTGAAAAAAAGAATTGATAAAAAAAGTCGCGGGAAGTTTAACGTACTTGATTATCCGTATGAAAATTCGATTGAGAGAATTCGCATTCATGAATTTCTTCGGAAAATAAAATTGATTTCTGATAAATATCGACTGCCGATATCCTCCTGTTCGGAAAAACATGGCGAAGAACTGAGTAAGGCTTCTATATATCCGGGAGCCTGTATAGATAAATATTATATAAAAGAATTATTTGACATTGAAAACGAAAATAGTAAAGATAAAGGACAGAGAAAATTATGCAACTGCATCAAAAGTGTGGATATAGGCAAATACAATACATGCAAAAACGGCTGCATATACTGTTATGCGACAAATGATAAATAAAGTAATCGAGCGCGTAAAAATTTAAGAAAAAATCACCACTGATAATAGCGGGCAATAGAAAAGCCGGGACGGGTACCCGGCTCGTGCAAATTATAAGGAAAGTAGAAAATGAATGGGGTTATATGGGAAAGAAAACAATTATTTTCAGTAACCTATATACATATTTTTCAAGATTTCATTTTTCAGTTTCTCTATTCTGAGATCCGCTTCAATTTCTTCCAATTCATTTCTCCTGTATTTCATGTATTTCCATCCGTTCGGCTTCAATTAAAATCACCTGCTCTTATATCAGCGTGATGTGATTATATTCTGTGGTGTCGACAGATTGTCAATAGTTTTTTATGGGTGATAATTGTTAATTTTTTTAAAACAATGGTCTTGAGTGCCTATACCCTGATTAAACAGGTTATATATCTTACGAAAACATAAAACAGGGGGTTAACTCCAGACAATGACATTTGTTGAAATTCTTTGCCTTCTGCTTTCCTGCAATAGTCTGTCGACAAATTATTTAAAGATGCTCCATAATTTTATCGTTGTGCAATTCCATATAGGCGAATATGCGCCCAATAAAAAAAAGCGCCCATATAGGCGCAACTTTGGAGTATTTTATTTGTAGAAAGAGTCATTTTAAACTTTTAAAATCAAAAATAACTCTGAGTAAGTTTTTTTATGATACTTCGGAATTGATTTTACAAAATATAATGAAAATCAGTATCTGTTCAACACATCCATGTACAGGCTGATTCTGTATTCTGCAATAATATCTCTTTTGTTGAAAATGTATTCTTTGTTTTTAAACTTCATTTAAAATCACCTTCCTTTCAACTTATTATCTTTAAGTGTCTCAAACATATTCTATTACAAGGCCTTTGCTCTTTGTCAACACCCATTACGGTCGTTTTTTTGTAAACAATTAAAAACACATGGGGCGCACTTCGAATTTCCTATTTTTTTATGATAAAACATCGGCACAAAACAAAGACAGGGAGTGAACTCCCTGTCCTGCGTACATATTTATCATCGCAAATTCAGCTATTACTACGTTTTAGCCTCCGAAAACCGATTTCAGTATAGTGAAAATGAGTGCGGAAAAACCGGCGGCAACGGGAACCGTAAGAAGCCAGGAATATACTATGTTTTTCAGTATTCCTATATTCACCATTTCCAATCCCCTCGCCATACCTATGCCGGTTACCGATCCGACCACCGTGTGCGTTGTGGAGACCGGAAAACCCATTACAGAAGCTATCAAAACTGTAGTGGCGGCTCCAAAATCTATTGAGAATCCTCTGGTATTGTTGAGTTCGGTTATATCTTCACCTATCGTTTTCATGACTCTTTTTCCTAAAACCGCGACTCCTGTGGCGATACCCATACCACCAAGCAGTAGAACCCAGGTGGGTACCTCTATAGACTGAGAAGCGACTCCTGTTGTAATAACCGCTATTATGAGTGCTACCGGACCTATAGCGTTCGCCACATCGTTGGCACCGTGAGAAAACGAAACGTAACACGAAGTCACTACCTGCATTTTTCTGAACACTTTCTCAACCTTATCATATTCATCTTCTTCATAGTTCCTGAGTTTTCTTCCTATCCATATTGATGAAACAAAACCGACTCCTGCTGACAGTAAAAATGAAATCAGCAAAGATGTTATAAGATTCATATTAAGCGTCTTGATTAAAAAAAGCGATATGATTATCATGAAAGTTGCGGCAACGAATACCGGACCGTATTTCTGTGTGGATTTCAATGGAGTGTCCGAATGTAGAATCGTTTTGGTTATTATTTTAAAAACTATATAGGAGAGCAATCCTCCAAGAAAAGGTGAGATTATCCATGTTGCGGCAATTTGTAGCATCGAAATCCAGTTGACGGCACTCCATCCGGCAGCGACTATTCCGAATCCCATCATACCACCGACAACGGAATGCGTTGTCGAGATGGGCATAGACCATATAGTGGCTACGAGAACCCATACCGTTGTCGCTATTAAAGTGGCGATTGCCCCGTAAAGAAGTATCTGTGGATTGTTTACCGCATCCCATTTCACAATACCTTTCATAATCGTCGAAGTCACATGCGATCCAAAAAGCAGAGCTCCGAGAAACTCAAGAACCGCAGCGATCAGTACCGCTTGTTTCGGAGTAATGGCTTTTGCACCAACCGCCGTTGCCATTGAATTCGCCACATCGTTGGCTCCTATGGCAAATGCCATGGCGAATCCCAAAACAATTCCTATTATAAGCATCAGATCCTCCTAAATGGTTTATTAAATTTTATAAGTACAATCATGCTTTGATTATCAATCGTACTTTTTCTACGATTCTTTCGGCTTTATCTGCGATTTTACCGAGCTTCAGGGCTATTTTCTGCAGGAAGAACAAATCGACGGCATTCATATCGTATTTCAGCGAGTAAAGTTTCTTGCCAAGTGCTACATTCATCATGTCTGATTTGCTCTCTTCTTTCTCGACTTCAAATATCTCTTTCAGTTCTTTACTTATCTCTATTTCAGAAAAAGATGATTCTGCAATTTTAAGCAGATTATCAACGGTTTTGACCATTATCTTCACAGATTCGTTGACTATTCTGATAAGTGATATGAAATTCTCAATAACCGATTTGTCGAGATCTTCGACATCGTTCATCATGAGCATTTTCAGAACATCGTCAACGGCATCGATTATATTATCCTGCTCATGCAGTACGAAAAGCGTATCGACTTTATCAAAATATACGAATTTCAACGTTGAATATGATTTTCTGATTTCAACTTTCAGATCATCCGCATCCTGTTCGAGTTTATCAACTTTTTCCGATATCTGTGAAATATTCTTTCCTTCAAAATAAAGCTGGAATGCGTTTTCAAGATAGGAAACACTTTCAAGTGCTATACTTGCATGCTTTTTCATCAATTTCATGGGAGACTCTTTGGGGAAAAGTTTTTCAATGAATTTCAAAACCATCACCTTCGTTAAGATTTTTTAAGAAACATCAGGTGTAGTATAGCATATCGTACAAACCTTTTTATCGCACTTTTTTGGTTTTATTTTTAGGATGATTAATGCTATAATCGTTTGTTTTCCAAGAAATCGGGTCGAAAGGAAGGGAACCGCTTTGGAGCAAATCGTAGTTCTTTCGATTTTTTTTGTTACATATTTCTTCATTATTTCCGGCAAAGTAAACCGCTCCTTGATTGCAGTAGCCATGGGCTTGCTTGTAATGTTCACGAAGGTAGCTCACGGTCTTACCATTTCTGAAATTGGCAGTTATGTGGATTTCAATACCATAGGGATTTTAATAGGCATGATGATTCTCGTCGGAATCCTGAAAACTACCGGATTGTTTCAGTATATAGCTGCTTTGATAGTAAAAAATTCAAAAGGGCGAATGTACATAATTTATATCACTTTGCTGATAGCAGTGGCTTTTTTTTCAAGTATACTCGATAACGTTACAACAATACTGCTTTTTGCCCCTATTGTATTTTTGATAACCGATACCGCCGGTATCAATCCGACGCCGATGATTTTCTCGATGATATTTGCGGCCAATATTGGAGGTATGGCGACTATAGTCGGTGACCCACCCAATATTCTTGTCGGCAGTGCTTCGGGTTCGAGTTTCGTGGAATTTTCAAGTATAATGATTATTCCTTCGATATTGATGCTCGTGGCGAGCGTAATATATCTTCGAATAAGATATCCGGAAATAAAAAAAGTACCGGCAAAAAAGCTTGAAAGACTCATAGGCATAGATCCGTCTAAAGCCATAGAAAACAGGCCATTATTCATAAAGGGAATAATAGTATTCGGTTTCGTGATTGTTGGCTTCATACTTCATGAAGCTTTGCATTATGAGGCATCTTTAATCGCATTCAGCGGAGCGGTAGTGCTGATGTTGCTCTCAAAAACTTCTTTCGAGCATATAGCTTCGGAAATAGAATGGGACACGCTTTTCTTCTTCATCGGTCTTTTTATGCTTTCGAAAGCTTTGGAAGAAGTCGGAATAATACATCAGGTTGCGGAGTGGCTTTATTCAATGAACAGCAATCCACTTTTTCTTGTGTTGATGGTACTTTGGCTGTCGGCGGCTCTAGGGGGATTTATAGGTGCGGTACCGGTAGTTACGGTTTTCATACCGATAATACACAGGTTGCTGCCTATGATTACTAACGGGGGCGAAATGTGGTGGGCTTTGGCTTTGGGCGCATGTATAGGCGGAAACCTTACCATAAGCGGTGCCGCGGCAAACATGGTAGCTGTGGGGCTCGTGGAGAAGACATTGCTGAAAAAGGTCAGTTTCATGGAATTTTTCCGTGATGGTTTAATAATAACACTGATCGGTTTAGGGATATCCACCGCTTTTCTGATAGCCAGATGGTATATGATATAATCGCTTGATGCGAACATAAATATCGAATAAATACGTGTTTGAGAAAGGAGATAGATGAATTACAATATAAAAGATGCGGCAGAATTCTTAACAGGTCATGATGATTTTCTCATAATCGGCCACATAGATCCGGACGGAGATTGCATCAGTTCGATGCTGACAATGAGTTTGGGGCTTAGAAGAATTGGGAAAAAAGCAATTATGGCTGTGGACAGTAATATTACGGATTTGTATAAAAGTATTCCGCTCGTAATGGAAATAAAAGAATCTGAAAACATAGAATTATCCGATTTTGATACTTTGATAGTAGTTGACTCCTCATCTCCCGACAGGATGGGGAAATACGAATCGTTTATTGGAAAGAAACCGAGCCTTGTGATAGATCATCACGCTACCAACACTTTTTTCGGAGACAACAACTGGGTTGACGAAACGTACGGTGCGGCCGCACAGATGGTATATGAATTACTTTCAAACCATCTTAGAATTGATTATGATCCGGTGCTTGCGACGGTTAACCTTTTAGGGATACAGACCGATACAGGATTTTTCAAATACAGCAACACGGACGAAAGATTGCTCAGAAATGCCGCCGATCTGGTGGGAAAAGGAGCCAATCTTTATGAGAATGCGAGCATGATACTTGAGAACAACGATATATCTGAATTTCTACTAATGGGGAAGATGTTTGAAAATATAACCCTTTTACTGGGGGGGAAACTCGCATGTTCCAAAGTAACCATGAAAATGCTCGAAGAATGTGGCTGTACTGAAGATTCGGCTCACGGGTTAATCGGTTACTTGAGATCCATAAAGGGTGTGGAAACTGCCATCCTTTTTATAGAGAGTCCGAAAGAACTTATTAAGGTGAGTTTCAGATCTAAAAAATGGTTTGATGTATCAAAAGTCGCTTTTAATTTTGGAGGCGGCGGACATGTCAGGGCTTCCGGATGCGGAAAAAAGGGTAATTTAGGCGATGTTATGGAAGAAATTATAAATTTTACCGAAGAAGAAATGAAAAAAATATTGGATAATCAGGAGGAATAAATGTCACAAGTGAGTAAAGAAAGTGTATTGGAAGCATTGAAAGGTGTAATAGATATTGAGATCGGTCTTGATATTGTAAGTCTCGGATTGATATACGGAATTGAGATCACGGAAGATGATCAGGTGATAGTCGATATGACGCTGACGGTTCCGACTTGTCCATTGGCCGGAATGATGACTGAACAGGCGAGAGCTGCTGCAGCTTCGGTTGAGGGTGTCAGGGAAGCGAAAATAAATCTTACTTTTGATCCGCCATGGACACCGGATATGATGAATGCCGATATAAAAAAGCTCTTTGGACAATAATTTAAGGAGAGAATATGTCTGTAGTTTTTGTCGTTACTTCAGGTAAAGGTGGAGTAGGTAAAACCACTGTGACAGCAAATTTAGGAGCAGCATTTTCTAATATCGGAAAGAAAGTATGTTTACTTGATGCCGATATCGGTTTGAAGAACCTCGATGTTGTTCTCGGACTCGAAAATCGAATAGTCTACACTATTATGGATGTCGTATCCGGAAGGGTAGGGGCTGTTGATGCTCTTGTAAGGCATAAGACGAGCAGAAATCTTTTTCTGATGCCTGCTTCACAAATTGCCACGAAGGAAATGATGACTTCTGATGACATGAAAAATGTTGTGGGCCAGCTGAGAAAGGAATTCGATGTCATATTGATCGATTCGCCTGCCGGAATTGAAAGCGGTTTTAGGAATTCAGTAGCTGCCGCGGATTCTGCAATCGTCGTTACGAATCCTGAATATACGGCGGTAAGTGATGCGGACAGGGTAATGGGGTTGCTTGAAAAGACACATATTAAGCTCGATGATATAAGACTCATACTGAACAAATACAGAGACAATATGTCGAGCAAAAGAGGCATGCTCAGCATAGATGATGTTGTTAAAACGCTCGCGGTTCAGCTGTCGGGAATAATTCCGGATTCGGAAGACATAGTGGTGGGATCGAATCGTGGTGTGCCGGTTGCTTTTGAAGGCAATACGGATATGAACAAGCTTTTTACAAACATAGCGAAGAGACTCATGGGTCATAAAGTATCTATAAATGAAGATTACAGAATGGCCAAACCTTCTTTCTGGAAGTTGTTTAGAAGCATGTTCAGATCATAAATGTGATATTCACACGGGAGTAAGTAAATGTTGAAATTAATTCAGAAAACGACTGAGAGAGAACAATTTATTGATATAACTCAAAAACTCGATGAGTTTATAAAATTGCAGAATTTTAGAGATGGAATGATGCAGATTTTCATTCCTCATACTACTGCCGGCGTCACCATAAATGAATGTGCGGATCAAACAGTCCGTTATGATGTTTTGAATGCCTTGAAAGGTCTGATACCCTGCGAAGCAGGATATAAACATATGGAAGGCAATTCTGATGCCCATATAAAAACTTTGCTGACCGGAGTCAATTGTCTTGTTCCTGTGGAAAACGGGAATTTGTGTCTTGGCAGATGGCAGGGAATATTTTTTTGTGAGTACGATGGTCCCAGAAATCGTGAAATATGGATTAAACTGTTGGGAGATTCACCAAAGTAATGGAAACAAAATGGATATATGTAAAGGATGAAACCAACACTTTAAAACTTACCGAAGAACTCATACCTTGTGCCGAATCGTTAAAAAACGGTGAATTGGTGATTTTTCCGACAGAGACTGTTTACGGTCTTGGAGCCAATGCTTTGATGGAAGACAGTATAAAAAATATTTACCGGGCTAAAGGCAGACCGTCAGATAACCCGTTAATAGTGCATATTGCAGATATAAACCAGCTCGACAACATAATATCGAATGATGTTCCCGATATTTTTTTGGAATTGATAGATATTTTTTGGCCTGGCCCGGTTACTTTTGTCGTACCTAAATCTAAAAACATACCCGATATAGTAACCGGAGGAAAAGACACTGTCGGCATAAGATTTCCAAGCCACCCGGTTTCCCAGGCGCTGATAAAGCTCGCAGGTGTGCCTGTTGCCGCACCGAGCGCGAACTTATCCGGCAAACCGAGTCCTACAAGATCTTCGCATTTGGTTGAAATGGAGGGCAGAGTGAATTGGATAATAGATTCCGGAACAATACCTCTGGGATTGGAGTCAACTATAATTTCTCTCGCTTCTTTTCCGCCGGTGTTGTTAAGGCCCGGTCCTATAACTCTGGAAAAGCTCAGAGATATTATACCGGAATTAAAATTCAACACAGATTTCAAAGAGATTCTGGCTCCTGGGATGAAATACAGACATTATGCTCCTGAAGCGGATTTAAGGTTAGTGGAATGGGAAACCGATTTGAATTCCATTGTATACAAAGTATCCATGCTTGCAGATACTCTTGAAAGTGATGAAGCCGTTTTGATTTTATGTACGGATGAAACAAAGTCATATTACTCTTCACATGGGTATGAATTTCTGTCTATGGGTAGCAGGATGAATCTGTACGATGTTGCCAAAAATCTTTTTCATTCTTTGAGAGCCATAGACGAGATGGGCTACGAAAAGGCTGTTATCGAAGGGTTTGAAGAAACCGGACTTGGTTTGACCATAATGAACAGGATAAAAAAAGCGGTTATGAAAAAATAACGCATATAAATGAGAAAAGGTTTCGGAGATGAATACATGGAAAGCGGCGAGTGGATAAGGATAGGTAAAATATTTAATGAAAGAAGAATAGAATTGTCTTACACTCGCGAGAATATTTTCGAACTTACGCATATATCTTCCGAAAATATCAAACTGATAGAAGACGGCGATTTAAACTCCATACCTCAGGTTTATATGACGGATTTTCTTAACAGGTATTCAAGAGTGTTATCCATAAATCCTAAAGAAATTATTTCACTTTACAATGCGGGATTAACCGATAATTCATATGAATCGGTTTCATGGAAAAGTAAAAAAAGGCGAAATTTGAATTTTAAACCATTGACATTTTTAAATTTTTTATTGTTACCTGTTCTTTTTACAATAATGATACTTCAATTTATAAGAATCGCCGACATAGCTAAGTTAAATACTCCCGAGATTATAAATGCGGGCAGTAGTGCGGTAGAAATAGAATATTCCGGTATTAAAAAAACTCTTGAAAACGGTGAGAGTTTCATGTTTTCCGAAGATATGCAATTGAGGGTAATCAACCCTTACGAGAACCAAATTGTGGTAAAATATAACAATAAGTTGTGGAATGTGTCGCTTAAAGAATTTGAGGTGTGCGTGTCAGATGGGTAAATCCGGAAATGCCGAACTTGTTAATTTAACTATTTTTCTGTTTGGTGGCTTTATAGAATATAGGTTTAAAGATTTAAAAGAGATTTTAATTGCAGAATTCGGGGAAATAGATTATGTATCTCCGTTGTTGGATTTCGGGAAATATACCTTCTATTACAACAAAGAGATGGGCAACGGGCCGATACAGGGAATACTTGTGAGTTTCGAAGATTTGATACATCCGGCGGAACTGGCGAATATTAAGGTTAGGACGAATCAAATTGAGAAAAATTGTTCTTTTGAGGGAAAGAGAACAGTAAATCTTGATCCGGGGTATGTTCACCATACACAATTCGTTTTAGCTTCCACAAAATCGGGTGGCAATAGAATATATATTGGACACGGAATTAAAGCGGAAGTTACCCTCATTTTCGTAAAAGGCCTTTTTAGGCCGTTTGAATATACTTATCCAAGCTACAGGGCAAAAGAATGTGTAGAAGAATTGATGAAAATAAGAAAGCTGTTTTTATCCAAAAGAAAAAAACTGAACAAGTGAATGGAAGGTAATAAAGATGAAAGTTTATATAGATACTTTGGGTTGCCCAAAAAACGAGGCAGACAGTGATGTATTAGAGAATTTGTTTGCTGAGAACGATTATCAGATTGTTGAAGAAGCAACTGAGGCGCAGATAATAATAGTAAATACTTGCGGATTCATACTCGATGCCAAACAGGAATCTATTGATGCGATAATGGATTATTCATTGGGTTTAAAAAGCCAAAATAAAGATTTGAAAGTATATGTCTGGGGATGCCTTGTGCAGAGGTATTTTGAGGAATTGACGGAAGAAATACCTGAAGTGGATGGTTGGATAGGACTGGATAGTATCGAAAATGTGTTCAAAGTTATAGATGAAAGCATTGATAAAGGTGAAAAGCTGATTCATGGTCTGATGATACCCAATCCGATTTACGGAAGAACTTACAGAAAAGTTTCCGGGAATAAGTATTATGCCTATGTGAAAATAGGTGACGGCTGTGACAGGAGTTGCGCTTTTTGTGCCATACCCGGCTTTAAAGGAAAACATATAAGCAGAAAATATGAAGACATTCTGGAGGAAATAGACTATCTCGTAAATCACGGAATAAAAGAGATAATACTTGTTGATCAAGACACCACTCAATATTCTTATGGCGGTAAAGAACTCAAAGACCTTCTCGTTATGATAAATTCGATACCCGGTAATTTTATGATAAGGGTTATGTACATTCATCCCGATCATATTGACAGGCAAACAATCGATGTCATGTTGAAACTCGATAAAGTGTCGAATTATTTTGACATACCCGTACAGCATTTTTCCAATTCCGTATTATACGGCATGAACAGAATAAGAAAAGGCGAACAGGTGGAAGAAATTTTAAAATACATCAGAAAAGAAAATCCTTTGGCTGTTTTAAGAACTACCGTTATGGTAGGATTTCCAGGAGAGACTGAGGAAGATTTCGATTCTCTGATGGATTTTATCGAAAGAGTGAAATTTGACAGGCTCGGCGCATTCATCTTTTCACCGGAAGAAGGTACTCCCTCGGAAAAGCTTTCATTGCCTTCCGTTCCTGAAGAAATATCAAAAGACAGGTATGAACGGGTGATGGAATTGCAGGAAAAGATTTGTGAGGAAAATATGTGCAGGTTCATAGGTAATGAAATGCGCGTACTCATAGAGGAAATCGAAAACGGATGTTTTATAGCCCGGGGATATGTGGATGCTCCGGAAATAGACGGGGTAATCTATGTCAACCAGGTTGATGGAATTTCCACGGGTGATTTCGTAAATTGTAAAATTACGGAATCGCTTGAGTATGATTTGGAAGGTGAAATAATTTGAAAATCACAACTGCGACGAAAATCACTTTTATAAGGATAGCTTTATTGCCATTTATAATGTGGTTTGCGGTGATTGGAAACGGAAAGGATGTTTTTTCTGTTCTTGCCCTGATTCTTTTCATAGCCGGTGCCCTTACCGACTGGCTCGATGGTTTCGTTGCGAGAAAATACAACCAGATAAGTAAACTTGGAAAGTTCGTGGATCAACTTGCGGATAAGGCATTCATCACCGGCGTGATGACGGTTTTTGTCTGGACTCATCAAATGAGTTTTTGGCTTTTGGCGATAATAATTCTTCGTGATACTGCGGTAAGCGGAATAAGAATGCTTGCGGCTTCAGGCGGAAAAGTCGTGCCGGCGAATTACTGGGGAAAAATTAAAACAGTGATACAAATGGTATACGTTATTTTCGTATTTGCGTCTCCGATTTTCGGGACATTCCCTTCGTTATTACTGGATACGCTGGCGTGGATTACTGGGATAATCACGGTAATATCCGGTGCCACTTATTTTAAAGGTTCGGGTGAGTATCTCAGTTGAGGATATTTCTGGCTTTTGATTTTGAGGAAAGTATTGAAAAGGATTCTTTGGAAATAATAGACAGAATCAAACGATCGGGATTTATCGGAAATTGGACAAAACGGGGAAATTTTCATTTGACTCTGTTTTTTTTAGGTGAACAACAAAAAAATGAGATTGTGAAAGCGACCGATGCTTTTTTTTCAGAGCTTCCGACCGAAGCAATCACTTTAAAAAGCAAAGAATTAGGCATGTTTTTTAAAAATGGTTCTCCTTCGGTTATCTGGCTTGGCTTTGAGCGCGAAAGAAAGGTAGAGCATATTTTTGAAAGCGGTAAAAAATTTTATTCACCATATGGGTATGAATTTAAGGGTAAATTCATTCCACATTTGACCCTTGGTCGTCTTAAAAGAGTTCCGATGGATTTCAGAAATGTGATGAATTCGATTTCCAACCAACAAAAAGAGTATAAAATAGCGGGTATAACTCTTTATCAGTCTGAATTAACAAGTGAAGGACCAGTTTATACCCCGTTGAGAAAATTGTATTAAAAGATTTGAATTGTCGAGGAGGAAGAACAATAATGAGTATCGGGAAAAATAAAAATAGCAACGATTCTTTGAACAAAGAAAAAGCTATTGAAGCTGCCATAAAGCAAATAGAAAAAGATTTTGGCAAGGGCAGTATAATGGTTATGGGTGAGGATCATCTTCAGAACATCGAAGTGATACCTTCAGGATCTATATCTCTTGATGTCGCTTTAGGTGTGGGTGGATATCCCAGAGGAAGAATAGTAGAAATATACGGTCCCGAATCAAGCGGTAAGACAACGCTGACTCTTCATGCCATTGCGGAAACACAAAAAACAGGTGGTGTTGCGGCATTTATAGATGCGGAACATGCACTCGATCCGATTTATGCGAAGAATCTCGGTATCAGTCTTGAATCCCTTTTAATCTCCCAGCCGGATAGTGGAGAAGAGGCTCTTGAGATAGTCGAAACACTTGTAAGAAGTTCCGCAATTGACCTCATCGTAATTGACTCGGTTGCCGCTTTGGTTCCCAAGGCCGAAATTGACGGTAATATGGGGGATGCACAGATGGGTCTTCAGGCAAGGCTTATGTCGCAGGCTCTCAGAAAACTGTCGGCCGTAGTAAACAAATCAAAAACATGTGTGATATTCACAAACCAGCTTCGTATGAAAATAGGTGTCAGTTTCGGAAACCCCGAAACAACGACCGGTGGTATGGCCTTAAAATTCTACTCAACTATAAGAATGGATGTCAGGAAAATAGGTTCTCTCAAAGATTCGTCGGAGTTTATCGGTTCTGAAACAAGGGTCAAAGTGGTAAAGAATAAAGTCGCACCCCCATTCAGAGAGGCAACTTTTGATATCATGTACGGAAAAGGTGTGGTAAGGGAAAATGAATTGATAAATCTTGGTGTTACCGAAGAATACATTTTGAAAAAAGGATCATGGTTCAGCTACCTCAACACCAAAGATGAAGAATTGAGTATGGGACAGGGGAAAAACTCGGCTGTTCAGTTTTTGAAAGATAATCCGGAAATCAAAGAAGAATTGGAAAAGAGGATCAGAGATAAACACGGAATAGCTGACGCAACGGCTTCAACTGGAGATTATGAAGCCGTAAAGGACGATCAGACAGTATCTGATGAATGATGAAAAGACTTCTTTGGAAAGATATGTATCCATCCTTTTCAGAAATCGTCCTCGCACTGAATTTGAAATAAGAAGTAGGTCTCTGGAAAAAGGCTTTTCCGAGGAGATAATCGAAGAGACGGTTTTGAAACTTAAAAACTTGGAACTTATCAACGACGAGAGATTTGCCTTCATGTACATCGAAGACGGGTACAGGTTGAAATTGAAAGGAAAAAGATTACTTGTTGCGGAATTGAAGCAACTTGGTGTTTCTGCTGAAACCATCGATAAAGCTTTTGAAAAAGCGGACGGAGAATATGACATTTCGGATATTTTGAAAAATGATTTCCAAAGAAACGGTATTAAAAATCCTTTGAGATGGTCGCAAAGGATGACTAGAAGAGGGTTTGATTATTACAACATTAAAAGAGTTCTGGAAGAATACGGAGTAGATTGATACCAAATGCTCGGTTAACATATATGGAGGTGTTTTATGGATATAGTCTTATGGATATTAGCTTTGCTTTGTACAGGTGTTTTAAGTTTTTTTCTCGGTATAGCGATTCTCAAGAAGAATTTATATAAAAATATAAGGGATGAAGTGGAAAAAGAGGTAGCACTCGCTCAGGGAAATGCCAAAGAAATAATTGAGCAGGCGAAGAGAGATGCGAAAGATATCACAAAAAATGCGAGACTCGATGCGAAGGAAAACTCTCACAGAATAAAGGAAGATGCGGAAAGAGAGATAAAAAAACAACGTGATGAACTCAAAAAATTTGAAGCAAGGCTTGAAAAAAGAGAAGAGAATCTTACAAAAAGAGAGGAACAGTTTTCTGTTAGAGAAGATAAAGTAAGGGATAAAGAAGATGATCTGCTTGTGAAAGAAGAAGAAATAGATCAGTTAATTGATAACCAGAGGACAAAACTGATCGAGATTTCCGGATATTCGACGGAAGAAGCAAAAGAAATAGTTTTCAGTGAAGCGAGAAGACAGTATTCTTACGATTTGTCTCAGATGTTTAAAGAAATCAAAGACGAATGCGAAGAGGATGCGGAGAAACATGCCAAGAGCGTCATTTCCACTGCAGTTCAGAGATATGCGGCTGATTATGTGAACGAAGGTACTGTTAACACTGTAGCGTTGCCGAGTGATGATATGAAAGGAAGAATCATAGGCCGTGAGGGAAGGAATATACGCGCGTTTGAAAAGATTACCGGTGCAGATCTGATAATAGACGATACTCCTGAAGTAGTTGTGGTTTCCTGCTTTAACCCGGTGAGAAGAGAAATAGCGAGATCGACGCTGGAAAAACTTGTCGCGGACGGCAGAATACATCCGGCAAATATTGAAGAAATGTACAATAAATCAAAAACCGAAATAATAAAACTCATAAAAGAAGAAGGGCAGCGGGCCACTTTCGAAACAGGCGTAAGAGGCTTGAATAACGAACTTATAAAACTTCTCGGAAGATTGAGGTTCAGAACCAGTTTCGGCCAGAATCAGCTCGAACACTCCATAGAGGTTGCCAAATTTGCCGGCCTTCTCGCACAGGAACTTGGGTTGAATGCCGACAGGGCCAGACGCGGGGCATTGCTGCATGACATAGGAAAAGCGGTCGATCATGAAGTAGACGGTTCGCACGCAATAATAGGTGCCGAATTGGCGAAAAGATACGGTGAGAAATCCGATATCGTGAACATGATTCAGTACCACCACGGAGAAGCGGAACCCGAAACACCTGAAGCCTGTCTTGTAGGAGCTGCTGATGCGATTTCTGCTGCTCGTCCCGGAGCCAGAAGGGAAACAGTTGATCTTTACATGAAACGGCTGGAAAAACTTGAAGAGATAGCGAATTCGTATGAAAGTGTCGAAAAAGCGTACGCTATACAGGCTGGGAGAGAATTGAGGATAATAGTGCTTCCGGAAAATGTCGACGATGTGCTTGCCGATAAACTTGCCTATGATATTGCCAGGGAGATTGAAGAAAAAGTGGAATATCCCGGACAGCTAAAAGTTACCGTTATAAGAGAAAAACGCGCGGTTGCTTACGCAAAGTAATTTTAACCTTTAAAAAGGGAGTGGGATTTTCTGCTCCCTTTTTTTATATCGGTTTACTTCAGTATATTTGAAACTACAAAGAATATACTATATTTTTTTGAATGTACTCGAATATTGTTCTATAATATCGAAGATAAACTATTTCCGGGTAAAAAACGAAACTCAAACTTAGTATGGAGGAGATTTAAAAATGAAGAATTTTGTTTTTGTATTGATGCTGTTTTTAATTATTTCGATTTCCGTTTTTTCAACTACATTCTGGATATCATGGGAAGGTGAAGAATGGTTTAAGCAAAAAGCCAGGGATTTTGAAACCGCTACGGGCGAAAAAGTGGAAATAGTATACGTTTCATCTATGGAAGAAAAACTTGGAGTTACGGTAAGAGGTTCGGATAACCTTCCTGATATTTGTATGATAAAAAACGATCAGTTGCCTTTGATACTCAATTCTGAAATGGTAAAACTCTTTCCGGACGAGCTGAAAAGTTTTCAATTCAATGACAGACTCATAAAAGCATTTTCCGATGGAGGAAAAGCATATTCGGTACCTCTTTACGCAGACATACAGCTCATGTATGCCTCAAGAAACCTGTTGGAAAAATTGAATATAAAAATTGACGAAACCAGATGGGATCTTGAATATTTCTTGGAACTGATGAAGCAAATAAGAAGCAAGGGAGTTATTCCAAGCGGCTGGGCATTGAATTCCGCGTATATTTTCATGGGCATGCAAGAGGGAATGGGGACTGCAATATACGATTCCGAAGGTAATATAAACGTTATGACAGAGGATAATGCCAAACTGTTCAGAACTTTAGACAATTGGTATAAAAGCGGATACGTACATGATTACGTTCAGAGGCCGGACATGATGAAAGCATTTTTGAAAAACAATGTAGTCTTCGTTCCTCAGGGAAGTTTTCTGATACAGAAATTTGAAGAAATGGATTTCCCTGTAATGGTTTTGCCACTCCCATATCCCTGGAAAACCGTCATAGACCCCAAAGGAATTTGTTTTTTCAGTGAAGATAAAACCGCAAGGGAATTTACCGCATATATTCTCGAAGATATAGAAGCCTTGTGTGCGCAATATATAAAATATCCTTCGCTAATTGGAGATTATGATGAAATATCTTATTTCGATGTGTTGCAGGAATCGTTTGAAAATGGATTCATGCAGCCTTCGGATGCATCTTTCGCACTCGGATATTGGCCCGCAATAAGAACTGCTCTCGATTTATTCTTCAAAGGTGAGCTTAACGCGGAACAAGCCCTTGAAAAAGCACAGGAATTCATAGCAAATAAATGAATCTGATTCTATTTATTCCATTTTTTCTGATAATAGCCGGAATCTCGTTTTTTCCGGCTGTTTTTGAATTTTTAAGTTATACTGAATACTTTTCTCCTGAAAGACTGTTTTCAATTTTCTACGACAGCTCTACGAGAATAAGCGTTGACGTATCGTTTATTTACGCATTCCTTTCCACTCTGCTTACGCTTATACTCGGTTTGAGATTGGCATATGTGATTGAAACTAAAAATGATTGTATAAAAAAAATCATATATTCTCTTTTGATATTCATATGGGCTATTCCGAACTTCGTATCCATTCCGTTTTTCAGAATCTGCTCATCCTGGATAACACAGGACCCCGTAAGTTCGGCATTTTCTGCTTTTGCAACTATAACTGTGGCGAGAGTCTGGTCTGATATTCCGATGATGGTGTTACTTTGCCTTGCCTCTTACAAAGGCATATCTAAAAGTCTCAGGGAAAGTGTTTTAATTGACGGCGGGAAAAAAAGAGAAATATACAACGAGATATACATGCGTAAATCCCTTCCGGTGGCACTTACTTATTCTATAATACTATTCATAGATGCATTGAGAGATGTATCCATACCGTTAATGATAACCGAAGGAAGACCTTTTATGGCATCCGGATTCACTTCCATGGGAATTTCAGGTTATACGACTACTTTGGGTTTTCTTCTTAAAAACTCAATAACTGGAATAGAAAGCGAATCCTCAATAATACTGAATTCGATAATAGTTACCTTAACAGTGATTACGGTTTATTTCGTGTTGAACAGAGGAATCGGAAAGCGAAAAATACACCTTTTGATAATTGGATTGTCAGAAATACTCTGGTTCGGTTTTCCACTGGGTTTTCTCCCTTTTATGGCAATGTTATTGTTTATACTGTTTGATAAAAATATAATAAAACTGGCATATTTAACGATATCAGTTATTTTATGCGCCACACTTGGTAAAATCAGTCCGTCACTGATATTGTTTGTATTTATTTTTATGGTAGATTCTCTGTTTGTTTTCAAGAAAATGGCCAAGAATTTTGCCTTGGATAATTTTCTGCTTATAATTTGGATTTTCTGGAGTGTGCTTTTAACAGCATATATGTTTTTTGTGGCATTCATTGATACTTTCTATCTGCCGGAAATCAGTGACATCGGACATTTATCCGTAAAGAACTTTATAAAACTTTTCGACGATGGTTTTTTGAACAACATTCTTAACAGCGCAATAATAGGAATCGGAAGTGCTGTGATAATATTGGTTTTTGCAGCTCCGGCCGCATATTCCGCTTTTGAATCAAGAAGAATTCATTCGTTCTCGAAAAAGTTTATCAGTCTTGCGATATTACTGACCGGAATCAACACCATAATACCCTTGTTCATGATGTTCGAAGGCATGAAAATAATAGACAGCTATGCGAGCATAATTCTCACCGCTGCGAATAAAACATTGCCATTGTCCTTTTTGCTGCTGAGCAGTTCAATAGGTTCACTTAACCGCAGTATGACAGAAGCGGCAAGACTTGAGGGCGGAAATAAACTGAAAATCTATTTCAGCATAATATTGCCTTTGATAATTCCTACTATACTCGTAAGCGTTTTCCAAACGTTTATAAACGGTTGGTCGAGTTTTCTCGCACCACTTATATTCCTTACGGATCCGGGTAAATTTCCGGTATCACTGAGACTCTTCGACTATGCGGGAAGAAAATCACTGCAATATACTCAGTGGGGGGCCTTTGCCGCAGGTAGCCTCATTTCATCGCTGATAATAGTAATTTCTCTGATACCACTTAGAAAATGGATAATAAAAGAACATTTGAGGTGACAGCGTAAATGTTACTTAAAATAAACGGTAAAAATATAGAAATTAAGATAGAAAAACGAAATAGAAAAACAGTGAAGATATCTGTTGAAAATCCTGAAAAACTCAGGGTTTTTGCACCATCCTGGGTAGGTGACACTCAACTTGAAGAGATATTGAACTCTAAAAAAGAATGGATATCTCAGGCACTTAGCAAAAGTGTGGAAATTATGAACGAAGAATCTCTGAAATACACCGAAGGTAAAAAAGTTTTATTTAAGGGCAAAGAATATCTCTTAACCATATCTGAAGATGAATTCGTTTTAAACGCAAAAATAGTGATGGAAAATGAATCGATTAAAGTACTGTTTAATCCGAATACGCCACTAAATATCAGAAATAATATTCTAGTTGATTGTTTTAGAAAATGGTACGTACAAGAGGCGAAAAATTTATTTAACAGTAGAATAGAATATTTTTCGCAAATAACAGGTCTTAAACCTGAAAAAATTTCCTATAAATTTCAGAAGACGCGTTGGGGCAGTTGCTCCGGAAAAGGCAACATAAATCTAAACGTGAATTTGATACTGGCACCTGTCGAAATAGCAGATTATGTGATACTTCACGAGATATGCCATCTTAAATATCTCGATCATTCCAGGAAATTCTGGGATTTTCTCGGGAAATACATGGTGGATTATAAAAACAGAAGAGAATGGCTGAAAAAAAATGGTTATACCCTCAAAATATGATGACATATAAGAAACCATTTTTCTACAAAAAAGCGAAAGAACATCGGTCAAAGATTGATCGAAAATTCTTTCACAACTAACGATTTATTTTGAAGATAAAATTTCTGACCTGAAGCATTTGATTTCATGATTCAGAGATTTTACACAATCTTCTTGACAAACCTCATAATTCTTCCTAAATGTACAACTGAGACCCTTCATTTGCATAATTATTGTATAGCTTCGCCGGATAGGTTAATTCATATTCATGATACCTACCATCTATACCAACCGAAAAAAATATATTATATTCCCCCCACATTTCGTTTGGAGGACCATTCCAACAACCGTAACCGGTGTAAATATACCCAGCGTATCTGAATATACCACCGCCTTTACCCATAAACGCGTTATTATCAAAAACACCTCCACTGTCAAAGTGAAGATCCGCCATTCCGGTTAAACAGGTCATATAAATCCCCCCGCCATTCCTTCCGCAACGATTATATTTTATATCTGTATTTAAAAGGGTGAGCTTCCCGCCACCAAAATAGATACCGCCACCATTCAAACCACTATAGTTGTTTTCAACTGAACAGTTTTCAAGATACAGATTTTTCCCGGTGAAATATATGCCACCACCATCTGATAGTGTCGCTCCTTTCTTTATGACAACAGATTTTAAAGTAACACTGGCGTTAGCTGAAATGGTGAGAACCCTGTGTGTCTCTCCACCATTCATCGTAAATGTTGTCAGGTTTCCGGAAGGCCTGATCGTAATTTCCTTATTTGAATCGATTATTATTTCAGATTCTGTTATTTCCGATTTATCACATTCGATTACACCATTTTCTCCGGTACTGAGCGCAGCTATCGCATCGCTGAAGGTATAATAACGCGTTTTCTCACCTGAGGATTTCATGAGTAAGAATCCCCCCGCCTTAAAAATGCTGAAATCTTTTTTAACTCCTCTAACTGAAACAACAGTAAGAGTCGCTTCTTCAGGCATGATTTCATTTCCATTTACTGTCACAGTTGCGAATCCCTCTGCTTTGTATATTTCATATCCCTGAACGCTTCCATCGGTTGATTCGATCGCATTGGTTATAGAAGCGGCGGTCGTCTGTCCGGCGGTAACATAGTCAAGCTGGACTCCCGTTGCGGAACCGGTAATCAGACTCAGGTAGTCAAATCCGGTTTTTATACTGAAATCCGTGCATATCGACAGATTCACGGATGTGAATGTTGCCTCGTTTTCGTTGGAGTTGTACCAGGCATCTCCTTCCCAGTCGGCATCCCCGTATGTTTTGAACGTGTAGTCCAGGTTTCTGGAAGAGGCACCTCTGGGTGACGACACTTCAGTGAGTCCCGTGGGTATTGCCTGATCTTCCAGCGTCAGTGTGACCGTGGTTCCCGTTGCCTCCGTTATTCCACCTATGACTACCGTCTTATCCACCGTTTCGTCTATTTCGTCCTGCGTTATGTTTCTCGCTACCGCGTCACCTATTTTTACCTTCGCACCAGTGCTGAGCGTGAATGCGTCAGGCACGCAGAACAGTACTTTTCCGTTATGGTAATCGCCGCCTATTTCGTAATCCATGTTCATTATCACGTTTTCTCTTTCGGTGCCGGTTGCCGGTCTGAGTGTGAGCGTACCCTCCGGTGTCTCTGCCCTGTACCAGCCTATGTCCCTGCCGTCGGTACTGGCCGGTGCTTCTCTCGTCCGGGCGCCGCTTAATTCGATTTCTATGTTTCCGTAGTATTCGTTGTTGGAGTTTGCCGTGTTCTCAACGAATTCCACGTCGCATTCCGGTGAGTTGAAGTGTTTCCATCCGGTTTCATCGGCGTTCAGTACCACATATCCGTCCCCTATGTATATTCCCGCGCCGTAATTGGCAGTGTTTTCTTCTATCACGTTGGAGTATATGACTGCGTACTGTATGGCTGCAGGAGTTGGCGGTGAGCTTCTTTTCCGAACTCTTCCTACCTCCGTTTTCGAGGTATATTCCGCCTCCGCGTCCTCCCCAGTCTATTCTCGCTGAGGCATCGTATTCAGGCTCCTCAGCCGTGTTGTCTCTTATCTCGTTGTAGGCTATGAGAGGGCTTCCTCCCGCTACCAGTATGCCACCACCGTTGACGGATGTGTTGTTTTTTATAACGTTGTTCAGTATCGTCGGACTCGCGCTGTTTATCGTGATTCCTCCGCCGTATGTACGGGCCACCGGTCTTGCTCCGGACGCGTATGCAGGAGTTCCATTTCCGTTGGTTATTGTGAATCCGTTGATTACGGAGTCTCTGCCTTCCCCGTTGTTGAATGTGACTACGGAAACCGTGTTCCCTCCGTCTATCACCGTACTTGCCACAACCGTTTCACTCGCAGGGTCTGTGCTCGTTAACGTTATCGCCTTTCCGCCGAATGTTATGTTTTCCCCGTATGTGGATGGCCATGCCGTTACCGTCGATCCGTCTGTCGAATTGTCTATTGCTTCCTGTATGCTGTCGTGCCAGCTCACGCTGTTAGTAATTCCGTTTCTCGAACCCGAGGTCGGTATCATGTTCTTTTCCAGTCTCACGAAAAGTGTCGGGTTTATGCTCATCGCGTATTCTTTGCTGTTGCCGTGCGCCGCAGTTACCGTGAGTGTCGCCGGTCCCGTCAGTTCGTGGCTGTCGTTCAGTTTTCCGCTTACGTCTTTTATCTCGTATGTCTGTGTCGATCCGTCCGTCGATTCAAGTGCTTTTATTACCTTTTCCACCGTCGTCTCGGACGCGACTTTCACGCTCGTGGCACTTTCCGTTACCAGTTTCAGATATGTTTCGCTACCCGTCTTTATCCTGAAATCAGTGCATATCGACAGGTTCTTTGATGTGAAATCGTCATTTATCTCTTCCGATTTTTCCCATGCCATGCCGTTTCCGTCAGCGTCACCTTTGGCTTTGAACATGTATCCCAGGTCTCTGGTATCAGATTCTTCCAACCCGGTCGGTGTTTTCTGTTCTTCAAGCGTCAGCGTAACCGTGGAATCTTCAGTGAGGTCTATGTCTTTCACCGTCACGCTCTGTCCGGATATTTCCGTTGCGGTCAGGTTTCTCTGTTCCTGTGTGCCTATTTTAACTTTCGCGTCCGTGGATACCGTGAATCCCGATGGTATCACAAATGTAACGCTCGCGTTGTCGAAATCGCATCCTGCTATATAGTCAATGTTCATTATTATGTCGTCTTTTTCCGTCCCGCTCGCCGGTCTCAGGTCCAGTATTCCGGCCGGTGTCGTTTTGGCATAATACGCTATGTCCCTGCCGTCAGTGTTCAAGGCAATTCTTCTCACATTAGTCAGTACGTTGTCCGTGTACTTGTTGTTGTATTCGTCTGTGTTTTCCACGAAACTCACTTCGGAACACGGTGAGTTGAAGTGCTTCCATTGTCCCATATCTGAATTCAATAGAGCGTATCCTTCACCTACGTATATTCCCGCTCCGTACACAGCTTCATTTTCACTTAACTCGTTGGAATATACGATAGGATTGAACGGATTTGCCTTTCTGGCACCGCTGCCATACGAGTATTCAAAGAAACATATTCCCCCGCCGTATGCACTTGTCGCGAGTCTGCTTCCGGAATAATCGGGTTCGGTAGCTTTGTTTCCTTTTATAAGGTTTCCGACTATGAGAGGACTTCCTCCAATTACCAATATTCCTCCGCCGTTAATGGATGTGTTGTTCTCTATTATGTTATTTATTATGGTCGGACTGGCATTTTGTATTGTTATTCCCCCGCCGAGCTCATACGCTCTTCTCTCCGTTGACGTGTATTCCGGTACCGCATTCCCGTTTCTTATAGTGAGTCCAATCAGTCTGCTGTCTCTGTTTTCCCCGTTCATGAATCGTACGGCCGGCCCCACCGTTTCCGCATCTATTATCGTGCTTTCCACTACGATTTTACTGGATGGCATCGTGCTTCTTACAATTACTGACTTTCCGTCGTATGATATCGACTCCTTGTACGTTCCCGGGTACACTATTATGGTATCGCCGTTTACCGCCGCTTTTATCGCAGAACTTATGGTGCCGTAATTCCACGATACGTTTTTGTTCACCACAAGCACGGTTGCCGTGTTAACGACGGGCCTGTTCACGAATGTCTCGAGTTCCGCCCCGTTTACCGCCTTTACGTCTCCCCTCGTGTAGCTAACGTGTACCAGGTTGTTCTTTCCCATTGGTTCTTTCAATGTTAATACGTATGTCTTCGATGCCGATCCCGTTTTCATCTCCACGCTTTCCACTTCGTTCACGTATCCGTTCACCAACACTCCGAACTGTTCTTTCTTTCCCGCAGGATTTTCCATCTCTTTGTCGAATCTTATCTCTATGTGTTTCATGTCTTCCGTAGTTGTCGCCGCTACGCATACCGGTTTTTCCCCCGGTACCCTGTTCACCACCGGGTAGTCTTCGAATCCGTTCAGTTTTCCTCCGTTGGCTCCTTTTATTTCGTCGGAGGCGTATGTCACGAATACGTTCTCCCCATTGGCTATTTCGCTTCCCAGCGTCAGTATGTACGACTTTCCGTCTCCCGGTTTCATTCCTATCGCAGTCGTTTCTATTTCAAGGCTTCTCACTTCGCTGTTCTGAGTGTCCTGTCTCTTCACTCTGAACAGTCCGTGTTTCCCCGTCGGGTCAGCCATGAGTTTGTCGAATCCCATCTCTATTTCCGTTCCGTCCGTGTTCGTCTTCGCGGATGTTATGTTCGCTTTCGTCAGTTCCGCCGTTTTGAAGCTCCAGGTTTCGCTTTCCGCACTTTCTCCGTTTTTCTTCGCAACCACTTTCCAGTAATACGTTTTAGCCGCAACCAGTCCGCTGTTTACCGTGTACTCTTTCTGCAGCGTGTTACCCGCTATTTTGACCATTTCGTTTCTCTTGCTTCCCAGGTACACGTCGTATACCGCGTCTTCTTCCGCGCATTCCCAGCTCAGCGTCAGTCCGTTTTCCATGTCCGCGTTCTGCATGCCGTCAGCAGGTGTCGGTATCGCCGGGTAGCTCACTCCCTCGCTCACGGTTCTGAACGTGTGCTGGTACGTCTGCGTCGCAGCTCCGTTGCTGTCTTTGGCCACTATCGTCCAGTAATACGTCTTTCCCTTTTCCAGTATCGCCGGCGCGTATTGTGTCGCGCTTATTCCCTCCGTGGGTCCTACCATCCTGTTCATGTCTTTCACCGTGTCCAGGTATACGTAGTATCTAACCGCGTCTCCGTCAGGGTCCACGCTTGCTTCCCATTCCAGTTCGGCAGTAGTTACCACGTCCTGCGCCCCTTCTTCCGGTGTTATTATGTCAAATGCCCCCGGTGCCCTGTTTCCCGTAACCACGTCGGATGTTCCCACTTCAGCCGTGTTACCCACGCTGTTCTGCGCTATTATAGTGAAGTTGTACCTCGTTCGGCTTCCCATGTTTTCGAATCTGTGTGACGTGTCCGTCGTGTTGACGGTGTAGTCGGGGTTGCCTCTCATCATCTCTTCCGCGCTCCGCGGTGCACTCCCGTTCTGTTTGTACAGGTATACCGTGTAGTTTATTTCCTTATCCGGATTCTGCACGTCTTCGTATTTCGTCCATGCCAAAAGGAAACTCGTGTCTTCTATTTCACTCACTATGAGTGACGGATCCACTGGCGGTATCTCGTCAGGCGCTATCTGCGGCAGGTTTGCCCCGTCCACCGTGAAGCTCCATACCGGTGACGCCACTTTCACTCCGCCGTTTCCAACCGCTTCCACTTTCCAATACCATACTCCCGCTTTAAGGTTCAGCGTCGGAAAGTGGTTAGTGTCCACAGTGAAGTAGTCTTCCATTTTTCCCGCTTCCTGTGAGTAATACACACGGTATTCACCCTCTTTTCCCTCTTCGAACGATGTTGTCCATCTCAGGTATATGTTGTTCTCTTCCACCAGTTCCCCGTTCGTCGGACTCACTATACCAGGCGTCTTTACCTTCTCCGGTATGTTCGTCCTGAAACACGAGGTGAGAGAAATAACCACCAACAATAAAATGACGCTGTTGAAAAGTGTTTTTTTCAGCATGGGGTCTCCTTTTTGTTTTGGAATGTTTGTATTATTTTTTGAGTTTTGATTATACAATATTTAGTAAGGAATTTGAAAATCAAAGAAAAATAAGGAATTATAAACCTTTTCAATTTCCATGGAAAAAATAACAAAAATAAATTTAAAAAAACTCCGAAAATTATAAAAATAAAATGCCGGATAGAATTCTATCCGGCATTTTTAAGCAAAATTCGGTCAAATATCGAAATACAACTGGTATTCTACAGGATGCGTTATCGAAGTAACTTTTATATGTTCTTCAAGTTTTTTGTCAACCCATTTGTCTATCAATTCCTGTGGGAACGCATTCCATCTTTTGAGATATTCGTTATCTTTTTTCAGATTGAGCACAGCTTCTTCAAGGTTTTTAGGCAGAGGGTTCACACCTGATTTACTTATATCTCCCTCCATTGGGCCGTAACCTTCCTTTCTCGGATCAATTTCGTTGATTATTCCGTCCACGCCGGCAAGTATCATAGCGGCGAACGCAAGATAAGGATTACAGCTTGCATCTATTGTTCTGAACTCTATACGTTTCTTGGCTTCATCCTTAACATAGCCCGGTATTCTTATTGCGGAAGTTCTGTTTCCCATCGCAAATACTGCATTTACGGGAGCTTCAAAACCTGGTACGAGTCTTCTGTAAGAATTTGTCGTCGGGTTGGTTAATCCGAGAAGTGAAGAAGAATGGTTTAAGAATTCCTCCCGTATAGTTAAGGGCTGTCTGGCTTAAACCGTACAGTACGTTTCCGGCAAATATATTCTGCCCGTTTTTATTCATGAACTGATGAACATGCATACCGTTTCCGGCTTCATCGTACATCGGTTTTGGCATGAATGAAACGACAAATCCGTATTCCAGCCCTACATTTCTTATCACGTATTTGGTGAGAAGGGTTGCATCGGCAGCTTTCAGCGCATTCATGAATCTCGTTTCTATTTCCAGTTGCGCCGTACCAACCTCGTGGTGATGGTATTTCACCGGAATATCCATACTTTCGAGTCTCTCCACAACCTCATTTCTGAAATTGAAAAGCTTGTCAAAAGGAGGTGTTCTGTGATACCCTCTCTTCTTTCCCACGTAGTACTCTCCGGTTTCGCCACTGTTCCAGAATCCTTCACAGCTGTCAAGATTCAGCGAAATCGAATTCGAAGAAATTTCGTATGAAACGTCATCGAATACGTGAAATTCGTATTCCGGGCCGAACATAATTTCATCGGCGATTCCTTCTTTCTCTACAAATTCCACAACCCTGGACAGAATTCCCCTCGCATCCTGGTTGAATCTTTCTCCCGAATGAACATCGTAGACATCGCAAATCATTGAAAGTGTTACGTATTCGGCAAACGGATCTATAAAAGCGGTTGTGGGATCCGGTATCATAACCATATCGCTTTTTTCCACCGTGGCATAACCGAAGTTAGACGCATCAAAACCTATGCCGAATTCGAAAATGCTTTCGTTAAAGGCTCCTACGGGAAGTGTCACGTGTTTCCACACACCTACCAGGTCAACAACCTTGAGATCGATGAAAACCACCTGTTCTTCCCGGATTTTCTGCATTACTTCTTTTATGTTCATTGATAAACCTCCCCCTGGTTTTTAAAATGATCAAATTTCTATATAGTCTCCATCTTCCGGAATGAATGTTTCTCCCTTGAATCCGGCATCATATGTTTCGTTGATCGCACCTTCACCGTTGGCGCATATGTCCGAAGTAACGTGGACAAGATAAAGGCTTTTCACACCGCTGTACATAGCGGTTTCTCCGGCATCGAAAGCGCTGGAATGGAAAGGTATTTCCTTGTGATTTTTTATGAAATATGCCGCTTCATGTATCAGCACTTCGCATCCTTCGGCAAATGTATCCAAATCTTCACATCTTTCAGTATCACTCGAATAACAGGCTTTCACATCGTCTTCGACGAATTTCAGGGCTATATTAGGTATCGAGTGTATAACCGGCGATGAAAATACTTTCAGTTGATCGGTGGCGAATACAAGTTGGTCCTTTCTCATAGGCACGGTGTGAATATAAATGGGAAATCCGTTTTCTTTTGAAAGTACATCATGCAGCTTAAGCATCGAATGCACCGTATCGAGCGCTCCGCCGGAAATATAAATATCGAGTTTTTTTTCGCACCCAATAAGTCTCATTATTTCGATCAAAGAAGGTAAACCAATTATATGATCGATATGAGAATGAGTGATTATTATTTTGTCCGGTAACCCCTCTTTTCCAACGAAATTTATGATTTTTTCAAAAGCACAGGGTGGACAATCGACAAGCAAAGTTTCATCTGACTGTACCAGAAGTGAAGTGTTTCCTCTCTTTTTACTTGGAATTGCACAAGATGTACCCAAGAATGTAATTTTCATGTTATCATTCCTTTCTCGAATGTTATCAATTATATCATTATTCTGCTTCCGATTTTCGTCTTAACTTCCATATACCTTTGTTCGAAAACTTCAAACGGGTTCATTCGAATAGTATAAAAAAAGGAATTCAACGTTTATTCTATGGTAAAATTGATCAGAATTATGAAAGGGGGAAAATCATGACGAATTCGAAAAGATTTAAGCTGTTTGTTTTGATATTTTTCGTTTTAGTCGTAGTATCTCAGGGGGCAGTATTAAAACTGGAAGTTCTTTCGCATCCTTCAGGCAGTGATATTTTCATCGACAATGTTTGGAGGGGTGTTACTCCGCTTTCAGTTAACGTTTCTCCTGGTAAACATGTGATAAAACTTGAAAAGAACGGGTATCTGACTCAACAACAGGAACTCGATGCGGTTCTTCCGTATGTGCTTGAATACAATCTTTTTCCGGTTAAGAGCATTTCGAAAGAATTTCCGATCGTAATGTATCTTGTGAATTATCAGGAATCGGGAGACCGAAGAATTCTGTTCAGAGAAAACGAAGAGAAATTAATCTCCACACTCGAATCCAGGTTTAAAAATATGGGATTCACCGTAAACATTGAAAAGCCGAGGGATGAATTCGATCTGGTAATGGATTCCGACAGCATATTCTATACTCTTTCTGAAAAATATCCGGAGTCCAAGCTGATAATGTTTATAGATTCCTCATGGAGTTATTCTTCATACAACCAGAAGAAACTCACGCGGCTTAACACCAGTACAAAAATATACGATACGAAAACATCGATTACACTCAGTAATTTCCAGGATGTGACCGAAAGTATAGGTGTAATGGGGGATAGCATAGCGGTTTTGGAAATAGTCGAAAAAATTTCTCAAAACTTCCTGGATTATATAGGAAATTACATGATTCAAATGAGGGGCAAAAAAATAGAAACTCCAAAACTCATAAGCTATGACGAAAAAAGCAAGGTTATGACACTCAAAATCAACGATTCCGTCGAAAATATCGAATACATCTCCGAAGACGGATCTGCAGTCGATGTGAAGACTACGGAAATAGCAGGGTATCCGATAAATATACTGTTTCTAATTGACAGAAGCGGAAGTAACGTGGATCTTCTCGAAAACATAAAAGACCAGATAGAAAAAATCATATTATCACTTCCCGATAATGCGGAATGGGGATTGATGGGATTTGATGACAAGATAGAACTGATACAGAATTTCACATCTGATTTCGGTAAATGGGAATTTTCGAAATCGAGAATATATGCAAGCGGCATGACAAGGCTTTACGATGGATTCTACAATGCAGCGAATCTTCTTTCCAGGAGGAAAGGGGTTAAGGTGGCAATATTGCTTTCCGACGGAATTGATGCCGATTATTACGATACAGGTTTCGGTAGCGTAAAGACGGAAGACGAAGCAGTGAATTTCATGAAAGACAGTGGAATAATTTTATATCCTTTGGGTATAGCGAATAAAAATTTCGATAATTTCCTGAAAGAATTGGCCGAGCAGTTCAACACTCAGTATTTCAACTCATTCAAAGATGACAATGACACAATAGCGAAAAGTTTGGTTAAAAATCTTATCTTTACTACTTATTTCGCGGAACTGGAAGCAAATTCCGGAATGGTACTGAAAATAAACGGTAAAGAGTACCATCTCTCGGAGAATATGAGAGATTTCCTTACCGATAAAAGTGAAACTGCAGCGGAATATGAAGAAAACATAGTCGCAGAAAAAAAAACTGAACTGATTGATAACTCATCTGCAAATTCGGATGAAAGCAAAATCTTGAATTCTTTTGAAACAGATATCGAAGAAATTCCTGAAATCAATGACACTGATAAGGGGATCTATTCAGATGTTTCAAATTTGGAGCAACTTAATACCGATACGGAAAGTACGGATGATGAAGCCAGGGAGAGCGAAACGGTAAACGGTGAAACAACGGATATTGGTACCGTTTTACCGGAGAAAGAGTTTTTTGAGGACAAAGAAACACCGGAAGATAAATCGGATTTATCATCGGATAAGACTTCCGAATCCTCCATGAGCGTCCCGGATAAAAAAGATGAAGGCATTAAAGACGAAAAAACGGCAGAGCAAGATAAGATTTCCGATGATGTAGCTTTAATCGGTTCGGTTTCGAATCCAATCGATGAGGTAACTCCGCCGGATAAAAAACCATCAACCGATATGGGAAAAGAAGATTCTTTAACAGATACGAAAACTGAAAATAAGAATTCTATAGATGAAGCTGACGACACGGAAGCCGATGATAAAACCGTGGAATCAAACGACAAGGCTTCCGATAGTCAGGTTTCGGAACCCGAAGTTCCGGATACCGATAATCGCGGTGAAACGGATAATTTGACTTCAAATGAAGATAACTCAAAAAATCCGGAAAAACAAGATACAATTTCTTATTTTCCAAAAGATATGGAATACCCCGAGAGTTTCGAAGAGATATACAGAACTGAAAATACGCAGGTATTTGATGTCGATAAGAAAGGCAATTTCCTGTGGAATGAAAATGGATATGCCTACATATGGGAAATCGAAAAAGAAAAGATAGTCGGTTTTGATACCGGAATGAATTCCGGGAACTCTGTTCTTTTTATGGAATATCCTTTTGTAGTGGGTTATGACGAACAAGTTTTAAGAATTTTTCAGATAACGGAAAAAGAAGTACGCATCGAATGCGAATTACCGGTTAAAAGCCCTGTTTCTTCAGCGGCTATACTTGAGTACATGTTTATAAGTGTTGGATTTGCCGATGGAAATGCAGAAATATACTCTTTCACCGGAGAGAAAATTCATGAATTTAAAACATTGACCGGAAAGATAAATAAAATGTGTTTCGATGATCAAAACAGGCTCATATACAGTACATCTTCCAACGCCGTGGGCTGGGTTGATCTGAATACCAAAGATTCCCCCACCGAGATCAAATACACCAAACCTATAATCAGTTTATTTCCTTTCAACGTTGATAAAAGCCGGTTTTTGGTCATAGATGCGAGCGGAATAGTTCATTATCAAAGGTTTTCAAACCTTAAGCCCACTTCAAGGAATCTGAACAGGGGTATAGTATTGCTTTCGGAAGTATCGGAAGACAGCAATTTACTTTTCGCGGTTCATTGGGATAAAAAAATGAGAGCTTACAGGCTCTATGACCTTGAAGAGATGTTCAGCATAACACCGGAATCCAATATCGTAAATTTCGATGTTTCATCTTCATCCAACGTAGTTGCCGTAAAAACTGCCGATGGAATTTTACATCTTCTGGCCGAAGATAGTGAATTCCCTTCCACGGTAGAATTCCTTGCGGTTTCCGGAATTCCGGAAGTAAAAAAAGAAACGGCAGAAACCGATGAGCAAAAAACAAACGCTGATGTTCCTGATACCACAGAATCTGAAATCGGTTCAAAAGATCAAATTAACGGTGAAGAAGAGACTAAAACTGATTCCGTAAAAGAACCCGAATTCGATGTGGAAGGTGCCGAGTCGGTTAAATTTGTTAACGCCGTACCGGAAGTAAAAAAAGAAGAGGAGAAAGAAGAAGAAATAGTGGTAGTTATGGGAAATGAACCGCCACCGGAGTCGAATACCAGTAAAGATGCCGATATGATCATGCAGGAGTTATATTCTCAGGAAGAGAAAACCGGATTTGTTCCAGTATACGGTGACTGGACCATCGGAATTCCTTACAAAGATTTCGGATATCTTCTGGCTGGTAAAGACAGGGTTGTCATGACCAACTCTCTTTTGGAGAAGAGATTTGATTTCGATATTACTTCCGGAAATATAATAGATATGGATATATCGAAATACGGACTTCTGGTAATCCTTTGTGAAAGAGGTGTGGAAATCTGGGATTTCGAACCGATGCTCCGTAATGCCCCCTCGCTCTGGAAAAAAGGTATAAAATATCCTGTTACAAACGCCACACTTGCCAGATTCTCGAGAAATGGTGAAAAAATATTACTCAATCAGAGCGGAGGCCAATTTACCGTTATAGATTCGAATCTGTCACAGAGCAGGAATTACATACATGAACATGAAATCTCATCCATTGCGGCCGATCTCAGTGAAGCGGAAAGATTTATTTTTGGAGATTCTTCGGGACAGATTGGCTTCATCGAAGATGGTAAAACTGTTGTCAAGGAAAAAGTTTCATCCTCCCCAATAACTTCGGTTTTCTGGCTTAAAGACCGTGTATTCTGGGCAGATTCCGTCGGGAATATAGGGGAAATGGGAGGCAGTACGGTTAAAATTTCCGAAAAGGGGATAACAGCCGTTTATGCTTCAGATATTGAGAAAGAATGGATAATGCTCGGTACGGATACGGGAAATATGATCATAGTGAACTCTTCATTGAAGAAAATCGGAGAAGCTTCAATAGGCGATAAAGCGGTTAAAAACCTTAGAGGGTACAAAGAAAACATGCTTTCAGTTGATTCTTTTTCAAATATAAAAAGTTGGAATTTGAATGCGGGCGCGGTAATAGGCAAAAAACCTAAATTCAATGAAAACACCTGGCTTTTTTCTGATAATGGAATAATGTACGTACTTCAGAAAAATGGTGATTTCTACAAATACGATATAGAAAGCGAAAGTGTTTTCGCAAACAAGATTTTCAACAAACAGATGGATATAGCCGGTTTGATAAAAAAACCAGTTGTTTTCAACATTGATGGGCTGAGGTATTTCCCGTTTCTCGAAGGCAAGCTTGTTGAGAAAGCGTTGAAAATTTATGAAGAGGGAAATGTAAGTGTTTCAGGAAAATATATGATGTTCTGGAAAAACGATATACTGCAAATATACGATATGAAAGAAGAGAAAACATTAAGGACTTTCAAGTTCGGAGAAGGAAATGTGGTGAATTATGCGACAATGCAAAATGAAAGGCTATTCTTCTTCTTCAACAACTCTTTTGCCATAGTAAATCCCTTCAACCCGGGGGAGGCAGTAGTAGTTGACATATCCGAACTGAAAAACGACAAACTGATATCTGCGTTCGTTTACAACAATAAGCTCGGTTTCGTTGATTCTAAAGGTATGGTATACTATTACAACATACTCGAAAACAAAATCGGAATAACGATTGAACTCGCAAAGTCCATGAATAAGGCTTATTACAATTCGGAAGCTATAAAGCTTATCGGATTTACCGGAAATACAGTGGTAATTTATTCACCCGTAGACAACAATATTGAAAACCTTGTTGTAAGTTCTGAAATAGTCGATTTGGACTGGATTGGAAGCAGACTTTATGTGTTGTGTAAAGATGGTGTGATTTATGAGAAAGACATCTGATACATCAAAAATAAAGAGAGGTGATATTATGAAAAAAGTTTCCAAGTATCTTATTCTTGCGGCTTTGAGCATGATTTTACTTTTTGCGGGATGTTCCGTATCGATGGGATTCCCTTGGCTCGCAGGAGGTTGGGGAGGAATTATCGACTTCGGATTTACAGGATACACCAATTCCACCAGGGCATCTTCCGAGAATTTCACCATGAACATGGAGCAGAAAGAAAGCTGCTTAAACGGAATCATGTCTTTAAATGGCAACGAGTATGAATTTACGGGCAGCGTCAACAAACAAGGTATGGTTTCTATCGAATTTGTTTTGGGAAATGAAAAGGTGAAACTCGAGGGTATTTATGCAGATGGAAAATTGATGGGAAACAATGAAATTTGGTCTGCACAGAGAATAGCTGCGAAATAAAGGAGGCGTGAGGATGAAAAGGAATATACACCTGTTACCGGTATTGATACTTGCTTTTATGATAATTTTTATTTCCACAGCCTGCTTTTTTTCAGTGAAAGTATTTCCTAAAATAGGTGAAACCGGTTGGGTTTTTGTAATAGCCGACGGTTCTACAGAAATAGCATCGGGAACTTTCACGGTCGATAAAAGAACCGATTTCCTCGGTATAAAAGGAAAGATAGACTTTTTATCAGAGAATGCCACAAATATTTCTTTTTCCGGAACTGCGAACCAGGACAGAGCGATAGATTTCTCGGTAACCATTACGACGAATCCAACACCTACGTTCGCTTTCAGTGGAAATATAAGTGCTGCGGATAATAAAATTGCGGGATTCTGCAATTACAGAGATCAGACCATGCAGGCAACCGAACTATATCATTATACCTGGAACGCAACGAGAACCAAATAGAATCTGATGTAAAGCTATCTTTTTATCGGGAGGCTAATGTTATGAATATGGATAACGACGATACTATAGAGATCATTTGCCCCATATGCTCGGAAAAGATATATATGAACCTCAGTTCGGATTTTTGTATATGCGCTGTATGTAACACCCGGATAGAATTAGATCAGGCAAGACTCGAAAAGCTTAGGGAATCTAAAAGAGAAGATTCTGACAACAGCTTTTCAAAGAATACAAACGTGAATTTCTCAATTTAAAAGGTGGGCGATGCCCACCTTTTAAATTTCATAATGTCCTTGATAATTTTGTATACTTTTATAATAAAGAGATTTAAGCACGAAATCCATTACTTATACTCGGAAATGATAAAAGTTTGAGTTTTTCAGTATGCTTTGCTCAATTTACAATAAATTGTCGATACTTTTTAGATAAAATTCTCTTCGGAATTAAAAATGTCTCAGCTTCTAAAGGCATATAACACCATGCCCAGATATTCGTGGAACGCCTGGGCAAGTGCTTTAAAAGCACCTGATGACGGAAGAAAATGATACCACTCTTCGTTTCCCGGACCATCTATAGTATAGTCACAAGGATAGGGGATTAACTCCGTTTTTATGTTGCTTTTATCGATCTGCTTGATAAATGTATCGAAAGATCTCCTGAGATGTATGGCGGATGTAACCAGGATTATTCTTTCATATTTGCCTTCAATATTATCGACTATATATTTCGCGTTCTCTTCGGTGGTCTTAGCCAAAGACTCAACATGAATCGAATTATCCGGAATACCCCATATCATAAGAATTTCTCTCATTACCTCAGCTTCGCTTCTGCCCGTACCATCTGTAAGTACTCCGCCTGTAACCGCAATATCAAGAGAATTTTTTGAAGCTAATTCAAAACCTTTTAAGAGTCTTTTCAGAGTGTGGATACCTGGTTCTTCACCATTTTCATTTTCTGTTATCGGAACGTTGCGGATCACACCGCCTCCAAGAACCACTACAAGATCTCTCGAATCGAAAGTAACGGATGGAATTTTGAAAGAATATTCGAGTGGGTACACGAAAAGCCTTACGAAAAATTCCGTTGAAAAGAAATAAATACCAAAACACATTATACATAAAGATATTTTAACCCATTTTCCAATTTTTTTTCGTCCAAAGAACAGCAATAGCAAAAGAATTATTATTAAAATACCGGGGAATTCTATGAACGATGAGACGATCTTTTGAAAAACAAGCATTCTTTCACCTCAATTTGTAGTATGTCTTACCGAGCAAATATTCTGTGGAAATACTGCATCCACTTCTTCAATTAAGATCAACGATATTTTTATAACCTCGGAGTTCTCAACCTCTATGATACTTGTTTCACCAGGATTTATTGTAATTCCGTTTTGGATTTTAATGGGGCGTTTTCTTAAATTTCTGAATTTCAGTTCCGTGATATTTCTTGTTATTTCAACCATAAGATTGGAAACCGATGATCTTAAACCATGAATTTTGACAGTGAGGGCAATTTCTGTCTGAGTACTGTAGAAAAGTAAGAAGTCTTTGGTGTATTTAACCAGGATACCGGTATATTCTTTCCAAGCACCATCCTTTTTAAGTTCATAAACCACTTTGCTGCCTATATTTTTTTCGAGTAATGGATCGTATGAAAAACCTATATAATCAACCACTGAGGAATTGACATCGTTTAGATATTTCTGATTTTTTGAAAAGACGGAAGTCTGAGGTATCATTTTTGCGGTAAACATCATCATACTCTGTACGATTGCATCTCTCACGGAAGAAAAAAACATACGAACCTTATCAAAAAACCACACTATCGGTTTTTTGCCGATCACATTGACTTTCGTGTTTCTGCTTTTTATCCTGGATTCCGACATATATTCAACGGGTCTGAAAATTCCCTGAACAGTGGGATATTCGGTTTTATAGAGGAAAAATCCTGTTTCCACGTGATTTTCATTTTTATATGGCTGGCTGTAAGCCAGAAAAATCCCGGTCGCGGCAAGAGATTGAGTACCCCATACGGCTGTACCGTCTGCAAAAGATATTATTATAAAATCTTTCCGGAATTCTTTGAGGCATCTGTCCTTGGAGTTCCCTTTCAAAAAACTTATTATCAGAGCTGCCGAAAAAATAATCAATATAGTTATGCCAAAATCCATATGCAATCACCTCTGACCGAAAATAACCGATATTATCAGTGGAACACTCAAAGAAAGTATTACTCCCTGTCCGAATGCGATTAAAGTACTGTCTTTATCTGTATTTTTCGAAATCAGACCGAGCAGGGTATCCATAGAAGTGGCACCTGCCGAAGAAATGGCACCCAGTTGTGAAAACCTGGCAAAAATCGGTATTATCAAAATAGATGCGACTTCCCTTATTATGTTTGAGGTAAATGATACCGCACCCAAAAAGGGGGAATATAGCTCGGAAATCATTATACCCGACAGAGAATACCATCCCATGCCGGCCGAAGCACCCATAGCTTCTTTAAACGAGAAACCTGTAAAAAAAGACGTGATCCCCGAAAACAAAAGAGTTCCGCAGATTACAAGCACAGACTGGACTAATATAACCGGAATATTGATTTTCATTCTCTTGAGAATACCTTCTTCACTGCCTATTTCTATGCCCACTACAAACACAAGAAGCATCAAAATTACGGTTATCGCAGTGTCTGATATCTCAAAAGACAAAAACCTTCCGCATAATATTCCGAAGGCCACGGAAGAGAGCAATAAAACCATCATATCACCATATTTCAGTTAAATTTTATCAGAAGAATTATTTTTGAGAAAAAAACGATTTTTTATCTTTTCAAAAACTGTTGTCAGAAACATACTGCCTAATATTCCCGAAACTGCTATTACGAGAGCGGAAATTCCTATTTCAGGTAATTTGTCGAATAGTTCACCATCCGAACCTATTTCAAAACCCATGATAAACAGTAAAAAAACAGTTATTATCGTAACGAGTTTGTACTTTTTAATAAATTCAAATTTTTTCGTCATGCCCAACAACAAACCGATTATAAAAGAAATCAAAATTAGTAAAAGCAAAACAGATCACCTGAAATAACGGGCACTAAAAAAGCGCCCGTTCATATTCGTTAATTATATAGTATTGGGTAATTATTTCAAAATATTCTTAAAATATTCCATATCAGGATTGATTTCAAGGCCTTTTTTTGCTATTTCTTTAGCTTTGTCAGTCTGTCCTTTTTTCTCAAATCCCTGTATTAGCCCCACCATAGCATCCATATTCCCAGGTTCACTCGCTATAACTTTTTCGAAGAGTGATATGGATTTATCCACACTGCCCATAGGACTATAAAGATTCATCCATCCGAGACCCAGGTTGGCGACCACATTTTCAGGATCGAGTTTAGCAGCTTTTTCAAGAAGATTCTGGGATTTCATCGCAAGAGTCATCTGCTGCAACGGAGGAGTCTTTTCATCTATGGTTCTCATGAGTGCATAACCGGCAACTGCATTAATTGTAGAATTATTCGGATTGCCTGTAAGTAATTCTTCACATTCTTTCGATATACTTGTAAATTCTTCTTTTGTGGTAGCTGACATAAGTCTATCTGTCAAATCTGAGGTATCGTAAATTTTGCTCGCTTCTTCGGTATCTTCGCCGCTATATGTTTTCGACTCGGAATTTTCGATAATGGGTTGTTTTTCCGAGATAATACCGGAAGACTGATCGACCATGAAATACTTCATCACTGTTTCCACAATTGAAGGAATTGCATCTATTATCTGGCTGAAAATCGGTTTTTCCTTCATTACGGGAATCATTTTAACTTCTTCGGGACTCACTATCATAACCGCATATGGCGTGAAGTCAAGCTTTCCGAATACCCCTGAACCCTGTACAGGAGTACCGAAAGTGCCGTTTAAAAAGAATGATTTCACTTCGAAAAAAGTTATTATGGTTTTATCTCCTACCTGAACGGAGGTCGACATGGCTTTTCCCGAGTTCAGAGAATCAAAAGCTTGCTTCATCACTTCGGAAGTTACATTTCCAACTGTATTCGGAACAACTTTTGTTTCGGCGAAGGCCGGGAAACAAATTACCATCAGGACAATGAGTGTGAATAATATTTTTTTCATAATAAACACCTCACTGACTTATCATAGGCATTACATACTCCATAACCATAGGGACAAGCTTTGGCAATGCATTTAAAAGCTGCTCAAAAAATGTTACCCTGTTGGTTACGGGCACTACCTGCACACCTTCATCGGAAATGATTATCACGGAATACGGAAGAATATCCACTCCGCCGCCGGTACCTGCACCCATCATCATTCCGGGTCCGCCACCGCCACCGCCGAATCCTGCCTGAATTTCGAAAAGCGGAATTATTGTCTTGTTTCCGGCAACTATTGGAGTACCCATAGCACTGTCTGCGGTCATCGATGATGTGAATTCTTCTATCATGGCCATGGAAAGCTGACCGGCATTGACGATTGTCATTGGCTGTTCAGTCTGGGCAAAACCCATACCGATAAAACAAGCCAGGATGAATAACGATAAAAACATTTTCTTCATAATTTCCTCCTTTTTTCATTTTCCTTTGTACAAAAAGCATAAAGGAAAAACATTGTTATAGTACATTATAACACATGTACTACCGACTGTCAAATCATGAATCTTCATTATTATATTATACCCTTGTTAATAAAAATATAAATATAAATAATATTACCCATACATCAAACATTGCACAGAAAAGAATACCCGCGATTCTTTCGTCTGGCTGAATTACACTTTAGCATGATCGTGTGGTATTTGAAAATAAAATTGAAGGTTTCTTATCGGCTTTGATTCTTGTGATATCATGGATAAAGCAGTAAGAAAAATGAAATTAAAGTTACTAAAAAAGGGAAAAACATACTATTTGAAGAAAAAACGTTTATATAATATTTGTACAGTCCGGAATACCAGAAAGAAATACTTCATTTTAAAGATTTAATCTACAGAAAGCATAAAAGAATCAAAATGCAGATAGTGTAAAACACATAATCGTTTTACGTATACTTTTTATTCAAATTACACAGAACGTCAATCTCTTTACGAAACTCGTCTAATAGTCCGGCTTTTTCTTTTAACGTATTATAATCAATCGGTACTTCTCCTTTGATGTTGGGTACATCCGTAAGTCCCAAAAGATAGTCCGAAGAAACTTCAAAATAAACCGAAAGCTTATACAATACCTCAATAGACGGCACTTTTTTTCCGGATTCATAAAAATATACGGAGGTAGTACCTAATTCCAAATCACTCGAAAGTTTACGCTGTGAAATATTTAATTTTTCTCTTAATTCTTTCAATCTCTCTTTAAATTTAATATCATTCACAATGATAAGCATACCACATTCTCTCTCATATTGTCAATTCGTAAAAATAACAATTTCTTTTTATTGCTTTTTTATAATAAAAGAAATGCTATAACATTTATGAATATACGTTAATTGCTTTGCCGGAAAATATCTGGGAAAACGGGGACAATAAAACAACTTCATTTGTAAAAATGCAGTCAATCAGTGAATACAACAATTGTTAATGTTGTAAAAGATGTATATGCTTTAGCAGTGATACCGGAAAGACTTTTATATGCTATAATTTTCTTCGATTATTTTTCTCGTACTTAATATAATTTGATATTGTTCGCACCAGAAGTTGCTATCGGTGTCGCTAACATGTAACTGTTCCGAAGGAGAAGGAGGCAAAAATGGATCATTTACGGAAAAGTGTGGTAATTGTCGACGGTTATTCAACCGGTATGTTCTACATGCCTTTGCTTGAAAAAATGAAGTTCCCGGTTATACATGTCCGTTCGACATCAGATTCTCTGGATGCATTTATAACGGAAGTGGCGGATGAATCGATTAAAAGAAATTCGGCTTTTTATTCCGCCTTTATTGACGGAACTCAACCGATAGAACGAATATGCGAACAGTTGAAGCCGTTCAATCCCGTGGCGGTTATTCCGGGGTGCGAAACCGGTGTGGAATTGGCGGACAATATCGCTTTCAGTCTGAGTCTTCCGGGTAACGAAATATCGTACAGTCATGCCCGAAGGGATAAGTACAGAATGTACGAGGCAGTTTCCGAAGCCGGTGTGCGCGTGCTGGATTATGGGCTTTTCGATAATTTGCCGGAACTACAGGAATGGGTAAAAAACAGGAACAAGTTTCCCGTCGTGATAAAGCCTGTGAGAAGCGCAGGAGCCGACGGCCTTTATATCTGCCATAATATGGAAGAGACAGCTCAGGCTTTTTCCAGTGTGGTGGATTCGATAAACATGTTTGGAGACCGCAACATCACGGTTATAGCTCAGGAATATGCCTGCGGCTATGAAATAGTGGTAAACACCGTTTCATGCAAAGGCTGGCACCGTATCAGCGATCTTTGGCGCTATAGCAAAACCGAGACATTCGACGGGCGTTCGGTGTACGACGGAGTGGAACTTGTATCGGACTTCGGAGATGATACCGATTCTGTAATTCAATATACCAAATCAGTTTTGGACGCGCTTAAAATTACGCTCGGCGCAGCACATACAGAGATAATGGTTACTTCGGAGGGCCCCGTGCTTATAGAGTGCGGAGCGCGCCCGATGGGCGGAAGCTTTTCCCAGGATATCATACGCAGCTGCCTCGGATATACGCAGCTTGAAATGAGTCTTGACGCCTATTTATACCCGGATACTTTCAGGGAGAAATGGGATTATCCCTATTCTTTGAGCCGTTATGCTCTTTTTAAATTTCTTTCTTCCATAAGGAAGGGTGCTCTTGATGCCGTGCCGGGCGTGACTCTGCTGGCAGGGCTGCCTTCGGTGAAGGGCGGGGATTTTCTTGAATGTCTTGAAAGCGGTGAAGTAGAGCGAACCGTGGATTTACAGACATCACCGGCTAAACTTTATCTGTGCCATGAAGATATAAACACGCTGTATGAGGATTTCAATCTTATACGTGAACTCGAAAAAGAAGCCCAGAATCTTTTGTTCGAAATGTCTCCCGAAAAAGAATTCAATCGAAATCCCGAATGGTTTCTGGAGCTGCCGGATGATTTGTGGCTTAAACCGGAAGAGGCCGGTAAGGCCGATGCCGACACGATTTGGAATGCTCTGGGGCTGCACGAAGGCATGGATATACTCGATTGTCCGTGCGGCGACTCCCGCGTGGGTATCCATCTGGCAAAACGCGGTGCTAATATCTTCGGGATAGACGTAAATCCGCGCTTCATACAAAAAGCCAGGCAACGTTACGCCGATGAAGGATTACCGGGAGAATTCATGGTGGGTGATATGCGCGACCTGAATTATGAAAACCGTTTCGATGCCATTATAAACTGGTTCAACAGCTTTGGATATTTTGATATAGAGACGGATTATTACGTTCTCAGACTCTTCCGGAAAAGTCTCCGTCCCGGTGGACTTATTCTTATAGAAGCTCCCAACCGCAGCAACATCATAGCCAACACGCGAAATATAGTCCAGAATGACGGCCATGAACTCATACGCCGTTGGGATGAACTGACCGAACGCCTATATGCACCGGTCGAGGTCGATCAGGATGGCCGGAAAACGCATGTGGTCATCGGCACACGAATGTATTCGATTGCCCAGTACCGCCTTTTGCTCAGGCTTTCGGGATTCGAATTGCTATCCGTCTACGACGAATGCCTTAACGAATTCGGCGATGAGGCGAAACGCGTGATTTTCGTCGCTAAAAAGTCATGATAATTATATAATTCGCTGAAAAGGGGAACGGATTATTTTGAAAATCGAGAGAGGATTGTTCAAAGCAAGGGATCTGACATCCGGAAGCGTATACAAAAATCTTTTTGCGATGTCAATACCTACCGCTTTGGGTTTTTTGGGGCAGACCGTATATGATGTTGTCGATATGATATGGTTGGGCCGGATATCCAGTAATGCCGTGGCGGGTGTAACGGTTTTCGCCACGGTTTTTTGGTCTGTGGAAGTGTTGAATGAAATCATAGGGATCAGTTCGGTTTCGCTCATATCTCAAAGCTACGGGGCAAAAAATACCGTTCGCACAAACAGGGTTATAGAGCAGACTCTGACTTTCAAGGCTCTCATCGCTCTCGTCGCAATGGCTTTTCTTTTGATTTTTCTGAACCCCTTGCTGAGCTTTCTTACTCAAGATGCTCAGGTGCTGAAAGATGCGCTGGACTACGGATTCATCCGGATATTCTTCCTTCCGATCATGTTTTCCTCGTATACCGTCAACACGGCTTTGAGATGTGTAGGTGATGCGAAGAGTCCGATGTTTATCATGCTTTTCGCAGCACTTCTGAACATTTTCCTCGATCCGGTTTTTATATTCGAGAAAATACCGGGTACCGTAATTCCGGGATTGAATCTCGGTGTATTCGGTGCGGCACTGGCGACAGCCGTTTCCACCTCAGTGGCATTCGCAGTGGGTTTCTATCTCCTTTTTTCAGGGAAAAGAGGTATAAAAATTACTTTGAAGGGCTTACTGAAGCTTGATTGGTCAATCGATTACAAGCTGATGACCATCGGTCTCCCGACTGGTTTTGAGCTGCTGACCAGAAATATCTCATGGTATATCACCATGAAAATCATCGCTATGTTCGGTACCGCGGCTGTTGCGACCATCGGTATAGGCAGCCGTTTTACAGGTTTGTTGATAATGCCGCTTATCGGGCTGCACATTGGCAGTAACACAATTGTAGGGCAAAATCTCGGTACCAATCAAATAGAAAGGGCTCGTGAAACGGTTAAGGCCACTACCATAGTCGGTGTTTTAATCATGGCCGCTGCGGGAGTATTCGCGATACTGTTTCCAGATCTGATTATGGGAATGTTTATAGGCGACCGGGCGGTAATAGACCTGGGCAGGAATATGATCAGGGTAATAGGCCCAGGGACCGTTTTTCTGGCCGCATTTTATGGTTTTTCCTCGGCTTTCGGGGGCGCGGGTTATATGAAACCGTTTATCACTTCAAGCGTAATAAGCCGTTGGTGCTTTCTGGTGCCGGTTCTCCTGCTTCTGACACAGGTTTTTAAATCTCCTATTGAGGCGGTTTGGGCTGTTATGGTGCTTACCGATGCGGTAGCCGCAACCGTAATGATGATTGGCTTTAAGCAGGGGAAATGGGAAACGAAAAGAGTTTGACTTTCTTTTTTGTACTTCTGAACTATATATTCGTTTTTGGAGTATGCTTCTGTGAGTAAATAAAGTAAAATTCCTTTTTTAAAGCTGCCGAAGGTGTTTGTATGCATAATATATGCTGTTAAAATTGGTACGGCAGTATGCATCCGGTTATATATTTGCCTGAATCGGAGCACAGGAAAGCAACACCTTCGGCAATGTCCTGCGGTGTTACTTTTTTTCTTCCGTTCCATTCCTCGATATGATCACAATAATCGCAAGCAGTTTTAAAACTGGGAATTTCATCCACTGGCCCTGGTGCTATTATATTTATGGTAACTCCTTTTTTCCACGCTTCGCTTACGGCTAACTTCAAAGTTTCTATCCTTGCTATTTTCGCTGCATTATACGAATATGAAGGCGAGGGAATGTCCATATTTGATGCTATGCCGATAATTCTTCCCCAACTTCTTTTCTCCATGTTTTTAAGCAACAAGGGTAGTAAATTGTATACCGGGGTTGTTTCCTGATTTATATCCTGAATAGCTTTTATCGAATTCAGATCGGATAAACTTTCCGGATTCCAATTTGCTCCCGGACCGATTATGCATACATCTATCCTTCCAAAAAAATCAATGGTATCACCAACCAGCTTTTCACATTCTTCTTTGATAAATATGTTGCTTTGTACAGTCATCGCTTTGCCTCCGCGATCTTCGATATACGTGGCTATTTCGTCTGCGCTTTTGATATTTTTAAGGTAATTCACCACAATGGCAAACCCCTCCCTTGCCATTGTCAATGCTATACTGCGTCCCATACCGCTACCGGATGCACCGGTTATAATTGCAGTTTTTCCGTTCAGCATAACTCCTCCTTTTGTTGTACCTTGCCCGTAAAATTATTCCGATCAGTTTAAAATAGCATTTTAAATAAATCAGTACGATTAATTTCCATGAGTCGATTATATATTAATTTGTGCATTTGTATAGCGCATTATATATGCATGATTATTAAAACTCTTGAAACTGGCTTCATTCCTCCATTATCATTTGTTTTTCTAATAATTGCCTGAGGTGTTGACAAAATTTATTCCGTGTGCTAAAATATGAATGAATATATATTTATTCATTCATACGTAATTTGTAAATAAATCGTTGATGATTGTGTAATTCCATTTTGATTTTGTATCCGCTTTCAAATCTGATGGAATTTTTTTTGAAAATTGATGAATGAATATAAAATTGTTCATTCGAGTGAATTGTAAAATGAAAGGAGGATTATGGTTTTATCGAAAAATGATGCGGTCGAATACTGTTGTTTCGCAATGAATACCGAAATCACATTCGGAATATACGGAGATAAATCGGGAAAGACCTTGAAAAGCTTAATAAGTCTTATTAACGGTTTGGAGGAGAAATTAAGCAGGTTCATAACCGGCAGTGAAATAGACAGGATCAACAAGGCATCTGGAAAATTTCCGGTGAAAGTAAGCCGTGAAACCTTCGAAATACTTTCAGTTTCCAGGAAATTTAATAAAATAACACATGGATCATTCAATATTCTTTTGGGAACGGTCACGGATACCTGGGATATTAAAAACTCCCGCGATATTCCCGAAGAATCGGAAATCGAACGGGCTTTGAATTTGGCGTGCTGTGACGATCTGGTTTTAAATCCGGTTGTACAAACCGTATGGCTCAGAAAAGAAGGCCAATCAATAGATCTCGGGGGTATAGGAAAAGGATATGCGGGTGACAGGTGCATGGAAATACTGAAGAGAAGCAAGATAAAATCGGCAGTCATAAATCTGGGTGGAAATGTCTGTGTTTACGGAAGAAAACCGGATGGATCACTTTGGCGTGTGGGAATAAGGCATCCAAGACATGAAAATGAGCTCATAGGTTTTATCGAGGTTATGGACAGGCATGTTGTGACTTCCGGAGATTATGAAAGGTATTTTGACGACAGGGATGGAATCAGAAGGCATCATATTATGAATCCCATAACGGGTTGTCCAAGCGAATCCGGATTGATAAGCGTTACGGTTATTTCGGATAACGGTATTGCCGCGGATGCGCTCGCCACTTCGATATTCGCAATGGGAATGGGTAAATGTACGGACCTTATTGCTCGTTTCCCGGGAAGCGAAGCGGTGTTGGTGGATGAAAACCTTGGAATTCATGTTACCAAGGGTATTAAGGATAGTTTTAATCTTATTGACGGTAAAAGCGTAAATATAATCTGAGAGGTATTTTAAATGCATAAATCTGAAAAAAGAAAGGGGAAAATAAAAATGTGGATAGTATTGTCGGTAATCGTCGTCGGCGTTGTGGCCGTGTTGCTTGGAGGGTTCTATTTTACGGCTCCCGGAAGGCGTGAAGTCAGTGATCTTGTAATCAATTCAATTGATTTCGGAAATTTACGTGATGGAACATTCACCGGCGAATATATTGGGGAAAGAGACCATTTAAGGGATACCACTGTCGAGGTTACCGTGAAAAACGGCGAAGTAACGGGTATCAGGATAATAAAAGGTGCTGTGGACAAAAGCGGGAAACCTTCTGAATTGACACACGGGAAGAGTGTGGAAGATCTGTATAAAAGTGTTTTGAAATCAAAATCCCTCAAGGTTGACATCATATCGGGAGCTACACTTACCTCGAAGACACATTTGAAGGCCCTGGAAAACGCACTGAAAAAGGCTCGGGCATATTGAGCGGATATTATCGGATTTGATTATTCCGAAAAATTCATTTCACATTTTGTCAATTCAATTTATAAAAAAATTACAACCGGAGATTCCCCGTCAGGGGAATCTCCTTAAATAAAGGGGGTTATTTCATTTTATAATAATCAAGAGGACAAAACAATCTAAACGAATAGTCAAAGACCCGGGAATCTCGGCAGTATGTTCTGCGGATATGAACTCGGGAAATATTCTTTTAAGATTTTAAGCAGCAACTGAGAACAGTTTGTAAGGAGAAATTACAACAAAACATATCAAGTTTTTAATTTTTTCAGATGATATAATACATTCATCTGCTTATAAAATATAAGGTATTTTACAGGTGGTGTATTATTTTGCCGGACGAATTATCTGCATGCCATGTTTTATTTTCATCCTGCAAAAATATTTCTGGAGAAAGGAATAATGACGGATGTCGATGAAAACATTTGAAAGCATGATCAATTGGATAGAAGATAATATTATGGATAACCCTAAACTTTCAGAAATGTCCGAATACGTGGGATATTCTTCTTTTTATTGTTCTTCCAAATTTAAGGAGAATTTTGGAATTACATTCAAAAAATATGTTGCGAAGCGCAGAGTAAGCCTGGCGGCTATCGAAATAATCAATACAGGCATTGGCTTGCTCGAGATTGCTTTAAAATACGGGTACTCATCATATGAGGCGTTTACAAGGGCTTTTATCGACAATTTCGGTTGCACACCAAATCAGTACAGGAGGAAGTTTGCGGCAACTAAGAATTATAGCAGTTCTAACCGCGCGTTTTAAATTGACGTTTCAGCTTTTAATGAATAAAATTAGAAAAGAGAGAAGGCATATATTTTTCATATGGGTAAATTTAAAGCTTACAGGGAAAGTGAAAAAAGTATAAAAAACTTTCATACCGGGTCCGAACTTGAAAGAAAGATGAAATTTTACAAATCGAAAGGTTTTGTCGTTCCATCTATGAAGTTGATTAAGAATGCCGAACAAATAAATGCGATACGAGAAAGCGGAAAAATCAACATAGCCGTTCTCGATTCAGTATCGGAATATATAGAAAAAGGCGTATCCACTGAAGAAATCGACGAACTCGTTTACCGCAGAACGCGAGAGTTGGGAGGAATACCGGCTCAGCTTGGGTATGAAGGGTTTCCCAAGAGTGTATGTACTTCGGTAAATGATCAGGTTTGTCACGGAATTCCGTCGAAAGATTGTGTTTTGAAAGACGGAGATATAATAAACGTAGATGTTTCAACCATATATAACGGTTATTTCTCAGATTCTTCAAGGATGTTTTGTATCGGCAACATAAATAAAGATGCAAAAAAAATAGTGAAAGTTGTAAGAGAATGCGTGGAGTTGGGAATAAGGCAAGCGAAACCATGGGGATTTCTGGGCGATATAGGACAAGCAGTAAATGACCACGCTAAAAAGAATGGCTGCTCTGTTGTAAGGGAAATAGGCGGACACGGAGTCGGTCTCGAATTTCATGAAGATCCCTGGGTGAGCTTTGTTTCGAAAGCCGGGACGGGAATGGTTATGGTTCCCGGGTTCATATTCACCATAGAACCCATGGTGAATTTAGGGAGAAAAGAAATATATATTGATGAAGAAAACGGCTGGACCGTTTATACGGAAGACGGAAGCCTGTCAGCACAGTGCGAAGTAATGGTACTCATAACCGAAAACGGCAATGAAATATTAGCTTATTAAATCGGATTATTTAATTTAATACATGTCATTTGTATATTAGTGTGGCTTTCTTGTGCAATTTCTCCTCGATGAATTTTACTATTTCTTCGTAATTTTCTTCCTTGCAGAACAGGTATATTTTTTCGAAAATACTGATTTTAAGGTAAATGGTTTTTTCTCTTTTTAAAAATTTCACAACTGAAACTCGAGGCAGCTTTATCATGACATCGTTGTTATTTCTGTTCATGAGACCTATACCAGCAGGTCCGGGTTTGCCGGATAACAGCCCTAAAAAAATAAGCAGATTTGAAATTATCCTGTTTTTCTTACGTTGCTTTTTTCTTGTTTTCATACATGCTGTGCTATCGTTTAAAGTGAAGGTGAAAGGATATCTGTTTCCGAAAAAGATCAGGATGATTGGAACCGGTGCGGCTAAAAATCCCAGTGAAATGTAAAGAACCGGTAAAATGCTGTCGAAATACTCCTGCAAATTATCAACACCATCTGAAACAGAGAGTATCGAAGCGAAAACTATTAAAATTATACAGGGAATTCCAAAGGCCATATAAAGCTGTCTCATTATGACTTTATTGGAAAGGATTTTTATATCCATATCCCATTCTATAGATGTTTTTACCAATCCCGTTCACCTCTTTATATGATATGACCTTCCAATAGATACAAAAAAACTAAAATCTTCTGAAACTTGATTTTGTCATTTTGAAGAAACTCAAACATCTCAAAATGACTATTCAGAGTTGCAGCGATGAGTCTTTTGTTGTAAGTGATATAAAATAATTCGAACCGAATATTTTATTTAAAACACTTCAATACATCTTTTTAACTAAATCAATAAAATCGCATGCTTTCATATTCATGGATTTATAATATTCCAGGTCTTTTAGAAGTTTGTTTTCGACCATTTTTGTCTTCTTTTCAAGTAGTTCTTCTTCCGAAAGGCTTGCAACAAAACATCCTTTGCCTGCCACCGTATTTATAAAACCCTGAGTTTCAAGTTCTTCCCATGCTTTTTTTACCGTTATGACACTGACACGCAACTCTTTGGCTGCAACCCTTATTGAAGGTAAAGCGAAACCTGATTCAAGTTCACCTTTCAGAATCTGCATACTTATCTGATCGAATAATTGTCTGTATATTGGTTTGTCTGATGAATTTGATATGCTTATTTTCACTACAAGTCCAACTTTTCAAATCTTTTCGCCGATATTTTAAAAGCGGCAATATTGGACAGAACAAATATGATTATTCCGGCCACCAGTATTAAAAGCTGCCATATTATACTACCGTTGCGGGTATCGAACAGCGTTCTCATATCCGGAAAAACAAATCTCGTTGTTTCAATTAAAAATGCGAATAAGACCGCAAATATTATAGCCTTTATTATCGGAAAAGCAATCTTATATCCCGTTTTGTAATAACCTGGAATAAATGTCAGGTTAAATATGGCATACATAATTAAAACAAAACCAAAAAACGCGATGTTGGGATCCATGAAAAAGTTGTTTTTATATAATATGAAGTTGATTATCGCGAAAGGTACGGCGATAGCTATGTTCAGAATCTCCAATATTATCACCGACATAAGTTTTGATTTAACAAGGTCGCTTTTTTTGACCGGCATTAAAACTGAAAAAAAAGTGTCATTATTAGAATTTGCCATAAGAAAAACATTAGGTATTACAATAAAAAAAAGATAAGACATAGCTATAAAATAAATCCAGCTGGGTATCAATATCAAAACTGGAAGCAGCAATAAAATGTAAAAAGCCGGATTTACAGCTAATTTAAATTCTTTATACAATAATTCTTTCATCTGACGCACCCCTTTTTGCATAATAAATCATTATATCTTCAAGATCCGCTTCAAAGATCTCGTATTCTTCATTTTTGTTTATATTCTCAAATTTTATCAGTCCCATGAAACCGAAAGAATTTTCCTTATGCGATATAAGATCATTTTTTACTCGTTCCAGTACTTTTTTACTTCCTTTGACTATTCTGTACGAATCGATAAACTCGTCCTTCAATGTACTGGCTATTATTTCCCCATTATCAATATATGTTATATAATCGGCGCATTTTTCGAGATCACTTACAATATGTGTTGAAAAAATAATGCTTTTTTCACCATCCTCAATTATCTCCTGGAATATTTCGAGAACATCATCACGTGCTGCCGGATCAAGTCCCGTGGTAGGCTCATCAAATATAAACAGTTTCGCACCGTGTGACAGAGCAAGAACAAGATTGAATTTTACCTTCATCCCGTTTGAAAGCTCGCAAACCTTTTTTTCCTCGTCAAGGTTGAAATATTTCAGATATTTTCTGTATACTTCTTCATCCCAATTATCATAGAATCTTTTTACAACATCCTTTATACACTTGATTTTTTGCTTGGGATAAAAGTCGATTCCACCGAACATGCAGCCAATATTCTGTTTTATTTGTAATTCGTCTTTTTCCGAATCCATATTAAAAACACTTATATTACCGCTTTCGATATGAATCATATTTAAAATTGATTTGAGTGTAGTGGTTTTTCCGGCCCCGTTAACACCTATAAATCCCATTATATAGCCTTTTTCCAGATTAAATGAAACATCTTTGAGCTTGAAATTCGCATATGTTTTACTAATTTTTTGGATATTCAAAACAGACATAATCACATTCTCCTTTTATACTGTGTATATTGTATATGCACAGTATACTCTGTTATATCCTTTTTGTCAAATAAAAATAATACTCGAATGTGATATAGGTCAGATTGGGGCAAGATGATCAAGTTTCAAAACGAACCAGGCGCTGAATAATCCCAGAAAGGCTCCTGCTATAACATCGGAGGGATAATGAACAAAAAAATAAAGTCTTGAAAATGATATTGAAAAAGCCAGTAAGAGGAATATGTATTTTAGTCTTTCTAATTTTGACATAAGAATTCCCGTACAGGCAAAGGCCGAGGCAGTATGGCCGGAAGGGAAAGAGTAGCCTGTCTGATGTGAAAGCATGGTCGGCAAATTTCCGTACTCTAAAAATGGACGCGTCCTCTGAAAAATATGTTTAAGCATGCCTTCCCCCAAAAGCGTAGCCAACAGCAGGGCAAAAGCTGTTAAAAATCCCGCTCTCCGGTATTTTTTCGTCATAATGAGAACGATCGAAACTATGATCCAAATTACCCCCACATCTCCAAGTTTGGTTATGAAAAAGAAAACATTATCCAAGACCGTGTTGTTAAAATTGTCCCGTAGAAATTCGAGAAATTTAATATCTGTATTCTGGATGAAGTCCAAAATTGCCTCCCTTTTAAATATGAAAAATAATGTGGCAATATTATACCTTTGTACCGGTTTTATCAGCAAATTTAATTCAATGAGTTTGACAAAGAATTTTCCTGGTGATATACTATCAGTATACTTAGTATATCATAGATATACGTAGGAGGTGAGAAAATGAACAGGCAAAATAAAAAAGAGGAAATAGCTACTTTGCACAGAAAAAACATTTTAACAGCAGCTGGAGAATTATTCACCGAAAAAGGGTTTCTTAATACCACTATCGATGATATATCGAAAAAATCCGAATACAGCAGGAGAACCATTTACTCATACTTCAAAAGTAAAGAAGAAATAATGCGGCAAATAGTTCTTAAGGGACTGATAAATCTAAAAACCGATATAAAAAAATCTGTTGATGAGCACGAGGATTTTATACAAACGTATTTTTCAATCTGCGGGGCTATGTTGGAATACAAAAATAAAAACCCGCATTCATCGGACTCAGTGAATAATTTCAAACCGGAAGGATTTGATTTTGCGAATGTTTCTCAAACCGTGAAGAATATTCTCAAAACAGGTGATGAAATAAATTCCATACTTGTGGATTTTCTGGAATACGGGAAAAAACAAAGGGCAGTTATAGGCAGTATCGATTCCAAAAAAACTGTTTTTGTGATTTGGTCGGCGATCAACTCTCTTGTCGATATGACAGAAAATAAAGGTGATTTTATTACGGCTGAATTTGGCACAACTAAGGAAGATTTTTTAAAATACGGATTCACACAGATAATAAATTCCATACTGGAGGTAAGAATAAAATGGAAAACGGAAAGTTAAGCATGACTTCGCTGATTTCATCATTTGCACGTGCGTACCATTCTGAAAACGACAAACCCGTAATCTTTGACGACTTTATCGCAAAAAAACTTATGAGTTCTCAGGAGTACGACCAAATTGCAGGTTATATGACTCAAGGAATTCAATTCTTTGCGGATGAGAATTACGATGTCGGCATTTCAAAAGAAGAAGATTTGAAATGGGTGGTACAGACACAGCTTGCACCGACTCCGCTTGCAAGAGCGAGATATTGCGAGGATATGCTTGAAAACGAGATGAGAATCGGATGCAGACAATATGTGATTCTCGGTTCGGGAATGGATACATATGCATTCCGGAAAAAGGATTCACTCGAAAAGATAAAGGTTTTCGAACTCGATCATCCGGCAACTCAGGAATTTAAACTGGCAAGAATAAAAAAGGCCGGCCTTGAAATACCTAAAGAGCTGCAATGCATACCTGTGGATTTTGAAAAAGATGATTTTTCGGAAAAGCTTCTTTCAAACGGTTTCGACAGAAATTTAAAAAGCCTGTTCAGCTGGCTGGGAGTATCATACTACCTTTCAAAAGAGAATATTTCGAAATTATTCAAAAAAATCTCGGAATCAGCTCCGAAAGGTAGTGCGATAGTGTTCGATTATGCGGATGAAAACCTTTTCGATTCAAAAGTAAAAAGGGTTCGGAATATGGTCGATATGGCGAGCGCTGCGGGTGAACCTATGCAGTCTTGTTTCGGCTTCCGCGAACTTGAAAAACTTCTTGAGAACACAGGTTTTTTAATATACGAACATTTAACCCATGAAGAAATAGAGAACAGATTCTTTAAAAACAGAAACGATTATCTTCATGCTTTCGAACATATCAACTATATACTTGCCGTTGTGAAATAATTTATAATATATCAATTTGAAAAAATCGGTCGAATTACGTTTAATTTAACTCTGATAAGATTATCGTAAAGGCAGAAGTCCAAAAACAGGGACTTATTTCATTTTATTGCAACCGATACTGACAAGACTCGTATAATATTGTCAGTACCGGTTGCTTGATAAACAGCTTGAGATCATTTAAAATACAAATTGCACAAGGCGGGGTAAGTATGATAAGTGTGAATTTGCGAATACTCAGAAAGGCTAATAAATTTACGCAGGAAGAAGTCGCGGAGAAAATAAACGTTTCCCGTCAGGCGGTTGCAAAATGGGAAAAAGGAGACAGTCTGCCCGACATAAATAACTGTATGTCATTGGCTGAACTATACGGTATAACAATAGACAATTTGGTAAAAGAAACGGAGGACTACAACATACCGATATTTCCTCCGAAAGGCAAGCATATTTTCGGAACGGCAACTATGGGTGAAAGAGGGCAAATAGTGATTCCTAAAAAAGCCCGAGACCTATTTGGAATTAAACCCGGAGACAGCATGGTAATACTTGGCGATGAAGCTCAGGGAGGTATCGCCATAATGAAATCGGAAACCTTCATGCTAAATCTGGAATTATTGATGGATACGGTACACCCAAAGGTAAAATCTGATTTGGATAAGTGAAGATCAGCGATAAAAAAGGAGAAATAAGATGCCCGTTATTCTATATTTCGTATTTTTCATAGTAATTTGTCTGGCGGTTTTGATTGGAAGATATTTTTATGCAAATATGCACTACGACGAAGCGCTGATGCTAAAAGTGAAACAGACAGGGTATAAGGTTAAAAGCGTCAAACTTCCGGACGGATCCATAATCGGTTATGGTGAGGGACCGGACAACGGTCCGGCTTTACTGTTAATACACGGACAGACGGTATCCTGGGAAGATTATGACACCGTACTGCCTCAATTATCGAAATCTTTTCATGTTTTTGCGGTGGATTGTTACGGTCATGGTAAATCGAGTCATGAAGCCGATTTGTACTCATGCCGTGCTAACGGAGAGGCGATTTTATGGTTTGCGGACAATGTTATAAAAGAGAATTTCTATATATCGGGGCATTCATCCGGTGGTATTCTCGCCGCCTGGGTTGCCGCGAATACACCGGATAAAGTCTACGGCTTATTGTTGGAAGACCCTCCGTTTTTCAGTGTAACACCGTACGAGGTGCAAAAAAATAAAGGGGCCTTTACCTGGTTTGAAACTTATACGGTTACCCATGATTTTGTGAATCGGGATGACGAAAATGATTTTCCGATTTATTATCTTAAACACAGCTATTTTCTTTCCCTTTTTGGAGGTTTGCAGAAAAAAATTGTCGCATCGGCAGAAAAATACAGGCGGACTTGTCCCGACAAACCGATCGGAATATACTGGTTTCCGCATGCCTGGATTCGTCCGCTTCTTTATATGGACAACTATGATCCGAGATTCGGGAATGCTTTTTATGAAGGTATCTGGATGAAGGATATAGATCAGGAAAGAATGCTAAAAGACATCAAGTGTCCCGTTGTTTATCTTAAAGCCAAAACACTGTACGGAAAAGATGGTATTTTGTATGCGGCAAATAGCGATGAAGATGCTGATAGACTTCAAGATTTGATTGATGATTGCGAAAGAATTAACATAAAATCCGGTCATGACATACACTATGATCATCCGTATGCTTTTATAGCTGCATTGGAAATGCTTCTAAAAAAAGCAAAAATATGAATTTAGAACTCGATCGCATTAATTTTCAATTTTCGAACCGGAAAAGATGATGAATATGCTAGAAGTTATTCATAATACGTTTGATAATATTTCCATGAGAATTCTCTGAGCTTATTACTATTTTCTCATCTGCCCGCTAAAAAAATCTATGATCCTGATCATATACCTGATCACGTTATTCATATCGGTAAGTCCGTTATTTGCCACGAAATACTCTTTTGTCAAGGTTATGGAGACATAGTTGTACTGCTCGGCGAATATCCTTGCACCCATCTTTTTTTATCAATCCGTGTTCATACATTTTGATAATCAGCCTTTGTATTCTGGATTTCATGACTTTTTATATTTATAGCGCTAAAATCCCGTTATCACGCAGCGTTTTTTTTCGTCCCGTATTATGTCAATGTATAAGAAGCATTGTTTAATCAACAAAACTTATAATATATGAATGTGCGTAAACCTGTTCTTTTTCCGTTGTATATAACAAAATCCTGGATTTTGAAAAGAGATGCATATGAAAAGAAGAGAATTCAGAAACAAACTTATAAAACTCAGTGAAACCGAAAAATCCTTGATGAACAACCGCCGGAAGCCTTTAAATATCGATTATCATCCACAAAAAGATGAAGACGGAGTCTTTTTGTTTCCGGCGATGAAGCAAGATAAAAACCGCAAATTTGTAGATGACGCAGAAGAATTCAACTTCACGTTGCTAGATGGGAAATTAATCATAAACAAACAGATAAGATTTTTAGACATACCTATGCACAGGCACGAATACATCGGAATAAATTTCATATATTCCGGAAATGCATGCCTTATAGTAAACGGTAAAAAGTATGCAGTTTCAGAGGGTGACACATGCCTTATGGATAGCGGTGTGGCACATACAATCAAATATCTGGGGGAATCGGATATAATTTTTAACATTCTTATCGACCCCAGCTTTTTTTCCGACAGCATTTTACTGAGGATTGCAAACGGAGAGGCGGTAACTGAATTTGTAATCAATGCCATAAAGAAAAGAAAAGAATCAGAACAGTTGTATCTTATACACACAAAAAACAATTTGCGTTTACGAAACTACTTTGAAGATCTTTTTATCGAGGCTATGAATCCCGGATTATGCAGTGATGAATTCATAACAGCACAAATCGAGCTGATTTTGATAGAGATGATAAGGCATTACCATATCGAAAGCAAAATAGTATCCCGACAGAAAAACGCCATCGGTGTGCTTGACATGCTTAAATACATCGATGAAAATGCATTGAGCACATCTTTAAAAGACGTATCGGAAAGATTCAATTTCAGTACTAAACATATAAGCAGATTGATAAAAAACGAAACCGGCAAATCCTTCAAATCCCTTCAGGAAGAATACAGGCTGAATAAAGCGCTTATCTTATTGCTTAATTCGGATTTATCCATAGGAGATATAGCCGTTGAAAGCGGATACAGCAATTTGAACTTTTTTTACAATAAATTCAAAGCAAAATACAACACAACTCCGGGAGAGTACAGAAGTAAAATCAGGCGCAATTTCGGCAGCAATGAAGAGTGATTATGATATTTTCAATTTTATCAAAAAGCTTTATACTGAAAGCACATCAAAAAAAGATGGAATATTATTCAGGGAGTCGATATCGTGAAAAAAAAGCAGAAAATTTCATTGACTTTTCTTATCTTGTTATTCTCTTTTATCGGACATTCTTTTTCAGATTCCGAAACGGAGGCGAAAGCTGAGCTGGCCGACGCTCTTAACATTTCACTTCAAAGTGAAAGATGGGTCTATATTGAAAATTATGACTGTTACGCACTTGAAAATCTCGTTTATGTTGAAAATCCGGTTGACAGCGAAAAGCAATTGATGAATATCTACGTGCCCTCAACGTATATGAACCGGGACGGAAGCATAAACAACACCGGAACAGTAAACGGATACACTTCTACCAATGCCCCCATAATATACATTATAGGGGTAGGAGGATATTCCGAAGCCAATCCCACTTTTGTTTCCCCGAAAATTTCATCATATCTCGAAAACGGATATGTAATAGCATCTCCCGGTGCAAGAGGACGCCAAACTGTCAGTGAAGACGGAACAAAGTATATAGGCAAATCTCCCGCAGCCCTGGTGGACCTGAAAGCCGGAGTGCGTTTTCTCAAAGCCAACGACGAATATCTGGCCGGATCGAGTGAAAAGATCATATCCATAGGTACGAGTGCGGGTGGTGCCTTGAGTTCATTGCTGGCCGCGACAGGCAACAGTAAGGACTACGATGCATACCTTGAGGAAATCGGAGCGGTGATGCCTGCATCCGACGATGTATTCGCTTCCCAGATATATTGTCCCATTACTGATCTGGATCACGCCGACATAGCTTACGAATGGATGTTCAACGGTACTTCCAACGAAAATGGTGCAAAACTCAGCGAATATGGGAAAGCGATATCAGATGAAATTGCTCCGAAATACATAGAATATTTGAATTCTCTTGGCCTGAAAAACCCGGATAACGGAGAGCTATTATTGATGGGGAAAGACGGTAGAAGCGGAACGATGTACGATTATCTTATGAACGTAATTGAAAATTCCGCAACGAAGTACTTTGAATATTTTGCGAATTGGGAAAAAGTATCATCTGAAGCGGAATTCACCGTGGAAGATTACATAAATGGTGATTCCGAAGGAATACCTGCCGTTTCGAATAATTCCGGCAGTCCCGAGGGAATTGGAGAAATGCGTCCGATAGGAGAGAAACCCGATTTCGCCAATGGCGAAAAACCGGAAGGAATGGGAAATTTCCATCCGGGATTCGGCAACATGATGCAGGGCAGTTCAAATTCAAATGCCATTGACAAGACATCATGGCTGTCCTGGGACGGAGAAAAAGCATCGATAACGAGTTTCCAGGATATGCTTGACAATTATATTTCAAGAAAAAAACCCTGCCTTTCATTTGACGATTTCAACCTTGCACAGGCCGAAAATCAGGAATTCGGAGACGAAAACACGGATCTCTCGCACTTCGACACATACATTGCCCCCGCAATAGAATCGCTGAAAGATGAGTATCCGGAAGAATACGCGAAATATTATGAATCTTATGCCGCAGTTTATGATGATGAAGAACTCACATTGAGAAAATTTCTGCTAAATCCCTTTAATTATATTTCCGGCGGAGGAACCGATATACCAGGCAATATCAGAATAAGAGTGGGATCACAGGATTCGGACACATCTTTCTCGATTTCCATGACACTGGCACTGATGTTTGAAACATATACCGGTTCGGTTGTTGATTATGAAATATGCTGGGATCAGGGACACGGTGATGCCGATTACGAAGGTGAGTTGGTCGAATGGATAGAAAGCATCAGTAAATGAGATATAAATCTCACAAATAATCAAAATCCTCTCTTTTGAGAGGATTTTTTGATGATGTTAACGGCAGGGAAAACAAATTGATGTTGAAAGTACGCAGCACACTCGACAGATATCTTTAACAAAAATCAAGAACTTAAATCATTTTCTGTTTTCCTGATGTATCCCTTTTGGAAAATGTCGATTATCAACCGACGGAAATCGTTACATTTCCCTTTTTATGACCTTTTTCAACATAACGATGGGCTTCCGCTATCTTTTCCAAAGGGTATGAACGGTCGATAACAGGTTTCAATGCACCCTTTTCAGCATAATCTTTTATAAGTTTGAAATCTTCCGCCCGTATATTTTTGTGTTCACTTTTCTTATAACCTTTTTCCCATAATCTAATCCCTTTTGTCCAGGATGCGAGGCGCATACGTATCATCGTTCCGGGAGTATCCACAGCATTTAAGTAGACGCCCCCTTTTTTCAACACACGCAAGCAAGCAGATAAGGATCCTTTTCCGACGGCATCGAAAACCACATCAAAACGTCTGTTCGTTTTTGAAAAATCTTCTTTTTGATAATCGATCACATGATCGGCACCGAGGGAGCGTACCAGATCGACATTCGCACCACTGCAGACACCGGTCACTCTTGCGCCGAAGTACCTGGCGAGCTGAACAGTAGATGTCCCTACACTTCCGGAAGCACCATAGATAAGGATATTTTGCCCTTTTTTCAACCCGGCTCTGCCAAGAAATTCAATAGCAGTCAAACCGCCAAAAATTATGGAAACGGATTCTTCTTCATTCATGTTTTCGGGTTTAACGGCAACGGCCCCGGTTTCTTTCAGACATAAATACTCGGCATAGGCTCCCCAGTGTTCAAAATCACTGGCAGCAAAAACCTTGTCTCCCGGTTTGAACCGTCTGACATCGGTACCTACGGACTCGACAACCCCGGACGATACGATACCCAGAATCTGATGTTTTGGTCTGAACAACCCCAATGCGAAGCGTGCGGGTATCCAAAAAGAAACGGGAACATCGAATTTGCGAACTCTGATGTCAGCTGAGTTAACTGCAGTGGCTTTTATTTTAATACAAATCTCATCTCTTTTTGGTTCCGGTTTTGGAATTTCTTTCAATTGAAGTACTTCCGGCGGTCCGTATTTAGTGCAAATGACTGCTTTCATAATCGTTCCTCCCCTATCTTCGAACATCCGTGTTTGCCCTAAAAAGGCAGAATTACTCCATTTCATTGTAAACAACCGGGGTTTTGTAAGACCACTTTCTCCATAACCCTTCGTCCGTTACAAGATCGGCTATAAAATGGCTGACATTTATCCTGCTGGTTTTTCCGGCGTTAAAAATCGGACTTTTTATCCGATGCTCATAAATTGCATACGGTGTTTCCTTATCCTCATCAATTAATGTATCCGGACGTACTCCGATCCATTCGATTTTACCATCTTGCTTTCCTGTCTTTCGGACCAAAAAATCGGCCGCTTTGATATTGTCTCGATGAGGTGGAAGCAAAAATCCGAGCAACGAAAAAATAAAAGATTCTCTCCATGAATTCTTTTCCCCCGACAGTTTATTTGTATAGGCTGTCGTACTCATAAGGATGAGTTTTACCTTTTTCCCGGTGTTTTGTTTTGCCGACTCACATATGCTGTGTAAGGCATCAAACACCAAATAACGTGGTCGGCCAAACAATCCACGAAAAGAAATATTATGGCCCAGGCAGGAAATTACCGCATCACAATTTTGCACCAGTTGATTCATCTCGGAATTAGTCAATTCATTGACATTTCCCATCACAGTTTCGACTAAACGGCTTTCTGTTATTTCACGAGGGAGAAAAGCGCTTTTTCTTATGAGAACACGTGTTTGTATGTTTCTGCTTATTAATTGCCTGACAACCAGGGAGCCCGTCGCCCCGCTCGCGCCGAGCACCAACACCCTCATGGCGTCTCTCCTTTTTTGCTGCCATTCTTCTTTTTTTCAATCATGCGGTATTGAAACACCTCACCGATCGGTACATTGAAAGCATGTGCAATGCGAAAAGCCAGTTCCAGCGAAGGATTGTACTTTCCACCTTCGATAGCGACGATAGTCTGCCGTGAGATCCCTGCTTTTTCGGCAAGCTGCTGCTGTGTCATTTCATCGGCAAAAAACCTCAACTTGCGAATGCAATTGGTGATTTCAATAGTCTCGCCCATTTTCATATACCTCTTTTATAATAATAGATTCGGGCAAATCCTTCCAGAATTCCGGCGATAAACAAGGAAACAAATAATATGTTAACCGTTATGAAAACAGGATGACCAAGAGCCAAAGAAATCAGGGAAGAAACAAAGCCGATTGATGAAATAGCATAACCGATTTTAAGCGATTTAAGATCAATCAGTTTGGCCATTTCATCCTCCACCATTTCCTGCTTAATGGTTCTTCCTATCTCTTTATCATCACAATCGCCTTCTTTTTTTATGGTTTCTTTCATCGCCACTCCAATCGAGAACAGTATGTGAAAAACGATTTCCACGGCAATGGTTACGACAATTCCGATTCCGAGAAATAAAAGCATCAATTGGGCCAGGGATTGTATCTTATCCATTGATAAAATACCCGCCTGATACCTGTTGTAGACCTGAAACAGATAGACAGTCAAAAGTACCGCGCCGGTAAGGATTCTTGTTATCGTTCTTGAGATTTGATAAGTCATATTTTACCTCCATTAAAATGTATTTTTCAACGGACATAATATATCATATATTTTACATCATGTCAAGTATAGTATACATCGATTTGGAAAACTGCATCAAAAGCTGGAAAAATAGCCGCAACAAAAATACCGAAAATCTCAGGATATTCCAAACAGAAATTTATCTGAAGAAAAGAGTATGCCACGATTACCTGTAAATAAAAGACTCGCTGAAGTTCCATGTTTAAAGGTTTTTCAACGAGTCTTAATTATCGATGCTGTATAAGCTTTATTATGAATCCAAACTGAGGTTCAGATAATTTTTAAAGTCTCAAATCAAATGCTTTAATTTCTGAACCACGGTTTCGGTAAGTTTGTCTATGTCATTTCTGTTAATTCTATACTTTGAGGTATCGTCTCTCGTCGGTTTGGGATTTTTAGGGAGCAGGTCTGCGATATGCAAATCGATAACGTCAATCGGTTTTTTACCGGTGATTTTGATAAGCTCGTCCGATAATTTCGTGTTCGGTCCGTCGGCACCACCGCTTATGGATATAAAGGCATACTTGATTCCGGTTTTCTTTATTTGTTTTAAATAAACCCTGAGGGGAGTTGCCACACATCCCATCCAGATAGGGCCAAAAAGAAGCAGCATGTCATTTTCCTTCATTTCTTCTACTTTCGGTAATACTTTTGGAGTTCTGTTAAAGAGCAAGTCAAATACGATAGTACCCATATTTCTTTTTTTATTTTCTCTGACCACGGTGTGATCCGCACCGAGTTTTTCAGCGACGCATTTTGCCAGTGCTTCATTATTACCCGTCAAAGAATACGATATCACTTTTATTTTCATCTCAGCCTCCCTTTGACTTATCAGTAAGTGCATCCATAACGAATTCGGATATGTATTCCTGGACCTGCGGGAAATACTGCAATCCGATTTCTTCCTTGTGCGTATCTATGTTCACTATTGATGCGAAAATCGCCATTATCATCTCGGGGCTTATGTCTTTTCTCATCTTCCCGTCTTCCTGCCATTTTTTCACTATTTTTATGAAATCACCGTACAGAAAATCCACCGCTTCAATTCCTTTTTCTTCCCTGAAAATCCTTTCTATCTTGTCAAACACGTCCCTGTTGAACCATTGGCACAGTATCGGATTTTCTTTCATCCCGGAAATGTTCAGTTCGAACATCTCCCTGGTGAGTTTTATAGGATCATCATCGATATTCAAAGATTCCATCATCCTCTTTTTCAATTTGTAGTTTTCTTCGATGTAAATATCCATGAATATTTTTTCTTTTGACGGGTAATAATTGTAAAAAGTCCCCACGCTTACCCCCGCCATTCTGGTGATATCAGCGATGTTGGTGCTTTTAAATCCCTTTTGGGCGAATAATTCCTTTGCACACCTGAATAATATTTCTTTTTTGTCTTCCATCCTGCAACCTCCGTATTCTGACTGAATCGACCGATTTCATCTGTTCTTCGCAATCCTCAGCCCTATGTTGTCGAAAAACCTGCCTGCCAGCTTTTTAAAGAAACCCAGTTTCACCGGATAGTAATAATCGTTTTCAAACCAGCCTTGCTCAGAGTAATAACTGTAATCTCTGAAGCCCGCATTCAAAATAGTTTTTATATTCGTTCTCGAAATTCTGAAAAGCATCAGCCTGAAAAAACCCGGCGAACGCTTTTTTTCACGTGACAGTGCCGCATGAAACCTCGCGGCGCACTTATCTATCCTCCTGACAGCCTGTTTTTGCTGTTTTTCCGTCCTGGGCTCGAGAGACCTCACCACACAGCCTTTGGAAACACTGAAACCAAGATTTTTTCCAATACTGTTGCATAAGTATTTTACTATATCCTCGCCACCCAGTATACCCTGGGAAACCACAGCAGTGAAAGTTTTTCCGAAATACCTCGGCCGGTGAAGCATAAATGCCATTCTGTCTATCATGCACTTCATGACGGCAGGAGTATGGAAGGCATAATTAGGTGTCGCGAAAATAATTCCGTCCGATTCTTCCATTTTCCGTATCAGCAAATCTCTGTCGTCTTTCAGCGGGCAGAACTCTTCACCTTTGTTGAAGCATAAATTGCAGCCTTTGCAATTTTCGAGTCTGTAGTCTTTCAGGAAGACGTATTCAAATTTAAATTCAAAATCCCCGTATTTTTTAAGTTCATTCTCAAACTCCGTCATCGCTTCAAATGTGGCCCGTTTCTGTCCGCTGGCTATAAAAGCGGTTATCCTTTTCATCATTTTTACCTCCGTAAAAAGCGTATTGAATGAATAATTTTATATTCATTCATATTTTAACATCATACTTCTTCGTTGTCAAGCGTGCAGCTAAAGATGTGATTCATTTGCCGTAAATAGAATGTCAATAATCTATTTTGGAGGTTTTCTTCAAAGAAATCCAGATGAAGCCGTTTTTCTGCATGATAAATAAAATGCGGATGCTTTTGAAATAGAAATATGAGTTTTCATTAGATATCTTCCCTGAATAATGAGGTATAATCACCTTGTCAAACGGAGGGGATAAATATTTTTCGATTTTTAAAGACCGATAATTTGAGAAATGAAGAGATTTATCTTAAAGTACATGAAAAATCTGAGGCAAATCCGGAATTGAATTATGTTCCGGCATATCATTTTAAGATTCGCAGAATTTCAGATGATTTTGAATTGGGTGATTGTGATCTTCGTATAGGATACAACGAAGGAACTTATTACGGCGGGAATATCGGATATGAAATATACCCCGAATTCAGGGGAAACCATTTCGCCGGAAAAGCGTGCATGCTGCTTTTTGAGCTTGCGAAGAATCATGGAATGAATTACCTGTACATAACCTGTAATCCGGATAATATGGCTTCGAGAAAGACCTGCGAATTTGCAGGCGGAATTCTCGAAGAAATAGCAGATTTGCCACCGGACAACGATATGTATAAAGAAGGTGAAAGGCAAAAATGCATATATAAATTTTCATTTAATCAAAAATAATAATGCGTAGGAGTTATTATGAATTTGATAGAAACTCATTTTGAAAACTATGTTTCCAAAGACAGTAAAATAAAAAACGCGCATCTATTAGTTCATTCGGATAAACTGGGAATTCATCTTAATTTGGCAAGTGGAAATGCAAAAGATGAAACGATACACTCAGAGCAGCCATATTTCATGGCCAGCGTAGGAAAGCTGTTCACTTCTGTTCTGCTTGGCATACTTTATGAAAAAAGAAAACTCGGCTATAATGATAAAATAAATAAATTTGTTTCACCAGATATTATAAAAGATCTGCATGTTTATAAGGGTATTGATTACTCAAATGATATAAGGATAAAACATCTTTTAAATCACACTTCAGGATTGCATGATTATTTTGACGATAAACCGAAAAACACTAAACCTTTTATAGACATTATTTTAGAAGAAAAAGATAGAATGTGGTCTCCTGTTGAAGTTATAACATGGTCTAAGAATAATTTAAAACCTCATTTCCCTCCTGGAAAAGGATTTCATTATTCCGATACGGGATATCAGCTTTTAGGATTAATTATTGAGAAAGTATGTGGAATAGCATTTCATGAAGCTTTGAGAGAATACATATTCAAACCGCTTAATATGAATGACTCTTTTTTACTTCATCACTCAGAACCTATGGAAAAATCAGAATATCCAGTTGCCGGAGTCTACATGGGAGAAAAAAATGTTATCAGTTATAAAAGCCTGAGTGTTGATTATGCCGGTGGTGGAATAGTATCCTCTTCAGAAGATATGCTATTATTTTTACAGTCCATCGTCAAGGGGAATATAATATCTGAATCCACTTTCAAAAATATGCAGGATTGGGCGGGTTTCTTCAATTTTCAATTCATGGGAATTGATTATGGATACGGGCTTATGAAGTTTAAGGCAATTCCATTGTTTTTACCTGAAAAATACAGTATCTGGGGTAACGCGGGCTCAACCGGAGCTTTTATGTTCTACAATCCCCACTATGACACATATTGTATCGGTACTTTAAATCAATTCAGGTATCATAGTAAAGGAGTACGAATGGTGTTCAAAAACATAGGTATAATCGCAAAAGGAAATATAAATATATAAGTTGAATTAAAAACAATAAATATTCAAGTAAATCGTAAGGGCAGAATTTATGTAAAGGTGATTCACGAATCACACAATGGTTACTCGAATAGTCTTTACAAAACAGGAGACGAATAAAAATGGAAAACTGGAAAAAAGATCGAATTGGCTCTGCTGTCAGAGGAGAAAATCCAACTGTTATTACAAAAATGAAAAGTGGGTTTGCGGTTATTGGAGATACACAATTCCTTCCAGGATATTGTGTTCTGCTTTCTTATCCAAAAGTCAACTGTTTAAATGATTTAAGCATCGCTGACCGCCAAGCCTTTTTAACCGATATGACTTTAATTGGGGATGCAATTACGAAAACCTGCAATCCCTTACGTATTAATTATGAAATACTTGGAAATCTGGATAATTTCCTTCATGCACATATTTTCCCACGCTATGAATGGGAAGAAGAATCAATAAGAAAAGGCCCAGTTTTTAAATATCCTTCTGAAAACTGGAGTCTGACAGAATACCAGTTTTGTGAAGATAAATACGGAGAGTTGAAGAAATTTTTAACTGATACTCTAAATGGACTCATTAATAAATCTTATAAATAGGGCTTGCTGAATAATTCTGTAACCCTTTATAATAAAGATTGACAGTGTTGTTTTATTCGCTCTTAATGCAAGGATTTTGTGTATTATACCCAGATCTCTTTCGTATAAAATTCTCATGTCGGATAATCTGTAGAAAACAGAAGTGGTTTCTTTTTTCAGTTCCTTTTAAATAAAGGAACTGAATAGTAAGATTCCGAGCTACACCGAGTAATCTCGGTGTAGCTCGGAATGACAAACTTTTAAGTTTATCAGCAAGCCCTAATTAAATGATTTCTATTTTTTGGAAATAATCGGAACATATACGGTTGCTGATGGGTTACCTGCATATCCATCTCTATAAAATACTGAAAAGAAATCCTGATCATAATATATAAATCCAGGAATATTAGCCGCTTCATATTCTGACTTTGGCAGCCATTCTTCAATTATATATTTAAAAGCTCTTCCCACATCTTCATGTCCACGTTTTATTATTTTGAGAGAAACGTATTCACTTTCAGGAAAATAAATAAACTCCATATTCCCAGGGATATTATCGCTCTCAATTATTTCCGTACCCATTATATAATCAAATTCGGGGGTATTTTTTTTAAAACGGAATATGCAGAGTTGATTATTATTTTTTCTTCCCGGAATTTTCTCGAATTTCTTTTGTTCTAAAACATTATGAAAAAATTCCGGTATGTCTTTTTTACTTTGACCGTTTAAAAACGATGTATGCAAACACATTCCCACAACTTTCATCTTTTCGCGTTGTACGATTTTCAACTTATTCATATTAAATCTCCTTTTTTATATTTGTATACTTAAAATAGAAAATATGCACTAATTCAGTTAATTTATAATTATAAATGGTATCTGTTTTCTCATTCTAAAACTCATCACTTATTTTTTTTAAAATCGAAATCATTTCAACTTTCATGTCTTCATTTTCAAAGCAATTAAGAATTTTTATAGCTATATTTCTATCCACTTTTTCATGATTTTCATTTATTGATACGCCTTTTTCAGTAACTTGAAGTCCATAAGATCTTTTATCTTCATCATTAATTAGTCTTTTTAAAAATCCCTTTTTTTCCAGTCGATTTATTGCACTGGTTAATGTACTTCCGGATACAAGTAGCGTTTTTTTAATTTCTTTAATGGTTCTAACTCTTCCATTACCTATAATTTCTAAAATCTGTAAATCGATAGGATTTAATTTTGCTAATTCTTCAGAATTATAGTTAATATAATCATGTATTTTTTTTAGTAAATTGTGCATGGATTGATTTATTATTCTTATATCGTTGTCATTATATTTGTTCATTTTAATACCTCACTTTTATAATATTACGATGTTCGTATTATACGTAATACGTAATAATTTGTCAAGAACTATCTATTAGTTTACAAAACAGGACAAAAAAGGAGAAGACTTATAATTTTTATTCTGTTAGACTTTGTATATCGGAGGTGAATTTATGCAATGGCTAAAACAGTTGAGTGATGCTATCGATTATATTGAGAATAATCTGGAAAATGAAATTTCATTTGATAAGGCTGCAGAAATCGCCTGCTGCTCGAAATTTTATTTTCAGAGAATGTTTTCGTATGTCGCGGGAATTACACTATCGGAATACATAAGAAGAAGAAAAATGACGAAGGCAGCTTTTGATTTGCAGACAACCGACTTAAAGATATCTGAAATAGGTGCTAAGTATGGATACGATTCTCCGACTTCTTTCAACAGAGCTTTTCAGAAGGTTCACAATATCGCCCCATCGGTTGTGCGCTCGGAGAACACTCAATTAAACGCATATCCAAGGATAAGATTTTCGGTTCAGGTGACCGGTAATGAATGTATGAAGTACAGAATTGAAAGTAAGGAATCTTTCAGGATAGTCGGTAAGAGAGTCAATTTAAAAGATGATATCGAAGAAAATTTTAACATTATTCCAAATTTCTGGGAAAAAATTATAGACGATAACACTCTGGAAAAAATAATTGGTATTTCCAATAAAAATCCTGATGGAGTTTTAGGAGTTTCAATATACGAAAATCCGAAAGATATTTATTACTTTATAGCGGCTTCTTCAAATAAAGATACTCCTGATGATTTTTATGAATACGAAATCCCCACTGCCACCTGGGTCGTATTTGAGTGTGATGGCAAATTCCCCGATTCAATACAGGATATTTTCAAAAGATTCTTTACGGAATGGCTGCCATTTTCGGGATTCGAATATGCACACTTGCCGGATATAGAGTTATATCCGCAAAACAAATATGAAAATAAAACCGGATATTCGGAGATATGGATTTCAATAAAAAAAGAAAACAACGTTTAATTTATCAAGGAGGTAAAAATGAGTTACGAAGTGCAGATTAAAGATATGGAAAGTACCAGAATTGCTTTTATGAGCTACAGGGGAACTATTCCCGGAGCGTCAAAGCATTTCCCGGCTGTTTTTAAATCCATAATGGGAAAGACATCGGGTGCGCCATTTTTTCTCTATTATTCTTTTGATAAACAAACCGGGGAAGGTGAAATGGAATTATGCGTACCAACTGGAGAAACACCCACAGGCCAGGGAGTAAATGTAAAAGAATTGCCATATGCAAAAGCAATATGCACGACACATATCGGCCCTTATGAAAAATTAGAAAATGCGTATGCGGCCATCAGACAATTTGCCGAAGAAAACGAACTTGAAGTTCAGCTGCCCTGGAGAGAAATATACATAAAAGGCCCAGGTATGTTCATGAAAGGCAATCCCGATAAATACGTAACTGAAATTGTGTTTCCGTTGAGAGAAGTATGACATGTTGGCGGTAGACGCAAAAAAAGTAGTGAAGAAATATTCTAACGGAGTCATTGCGCTTGATGGACTGGATCTTGAGGTGAAACGAGGAGAAATATTTTCTCTTCTCGGACCGAATGGTGCCGGAAAATCCTCGTTGATTAACATTTTAACCACATTTTACAAACCTACTTCGGGAAGGGTATCTATACTCGGGAGGGATTTATGTGCAGAACCCGGTTTCGTGCGTTCGCATATTGCATGTGTGGCTCAAAATGTTTCCATAGACAATCATCTTTCACTCATCGAGAATATGATATTTCAAAGCAGATTATACAAAGTGGATACGCAAACAGCAAGTCAAAGGATAAAGTCACTGATAGAGAGTTTCGAACTGGAGCAGTATATGAAATATCCGGTTGCCTCCTACTCAGGAGGGATTAAGAGAAGATTGGATATAGCGATGAATATGGTTTCTCATCCCGATATTCTGTTTTTGGATGAACCGACAGTCGGCATGGATGTTGAATCACGAAAATCCATGTGGAATATGCTTTTTAAAATAAAAAAAGAATATGGTACGACAATCTTGCTGACGACACATTACATCGAAGAGGCCGATCAATTGAGTGATACGGTATGTATCATGAAAAAAGGAAGGGTATTGGTTCAGGGAACTGCGGAAGAACTGAGAAAGTTCACTCGACAGAATTTGATACGTGTGATTTTTTCAAAACCCGATGAGGCAAAAAAATATGCCGCCGAATTTGAAAAAATGAATTTCGTTAATTTCTGCGACAGAAACAGAAATACGGTGACCATAACCACAAATGATGCCGGAAGAGATTTCAAATCCATAAACCGTCATCTATTAACAGGCAACGCCGAATTCGATTCTCTGGAAATCGTAAATCCATCACTGGAAGATATCTTTATGTCACATATGAATTGCGGTAAAGATATGAAGGGGAAGTCCATATGCTGAATATTTTGTGGCGGAACATGAAATGGCGTTATCAAAATCCACTCACCGTGATATTCACAATATTGCAACCGCTGATTTGGCTGCTGCTTTACAGTACAGTTGCGGGACAGGCATTGAATGGGATGGGGTACGGAAATTACATGGCCTTCGTTCTTCCGGGAATAATGATTCTCGTCACTTTTTCCGCATGTGGCAGCGGCGGTTTCATAAATTTCATAATGAAATCGAACGGCAGTTTTTACAGGATTCTGATAGCACCGTTAAGCAGGTATTCGATAGTATTCGGACAAATTCTCGAATCGGTTATTCTTTCAATGATCGAAGCATCTATTCTTTTTTTAATCGGGATATTCTTTTCAGTTACCGTGGCATCAGGCTTTGCAGGAATATTACTGATGATTCCGTTGATATTTCTTACGGCATTTTCGATGTCTGGATTATCATATGCGCTAAGCTTGTTGCTGCCAAACATGATGATATATGAAACAATTATGAATGCGGTGGTGCTGCCTGTATTTTTTCTGAGTTCGGCACTTTTTCCCGTTGATAATTTATCAGGAGTTTTGAAAACCGTAATTTTGCTAAATCCTTTTACCCATGTGATAAATATGCTGAGAGAACTTATTTTCAATCAAGATGTGAATCTGACCGGTGTATTCGGTGTCATATTGCTTTTATCATTACTCGGTACTGTATGCTTCTTTTTCGCCGTTCACAGGCTCAAAATGCTCACCGTACAATGAGGTAAATGAAACGAAATTAGATATACAACAAAATCCAAAATACCATTTTAATACAAGGTATTTTGGATTTTGTTCAAGTGGAAATTTAATCAATCTTCCAATTCGAATCTCCAATCAAGTTTATGTTGTGGAACTTCTCTTTCAAGAAACTCTTTATTGAGTATTCTGAAATTCGCTTTTATTTTATCTATTTGGGCAATGTGATTATCATCCAATACCAAATCGCATGCTTTTAAGTTATCGGCGATATGAGATATGTTCCTGGAACGGGGAATCACAATATAACCTTTGTTTATTTGCCATGCAATACAAATTTGTGCAGGTGATACTCTGTATTGTTCTGCAAGGTTCTCTATTAGAGGAATTTTTAAGTCTTTTCCCCAGGCAAGGGGTGTGTATCCGGTAACCGCAATACCATTTCTTTCACAAAATTCAGTGAGTTTTTCCGGATACAGGCTCGGATGTAATTCTATTTGATTATTTACAATTTCGACTCCTGTCGAAAGAGCATCCTTCATATGCTTTATTGAAAAATTGGACACACCAATGTTCTTGGTCAAACCACATTCCTTCAACTCTTGTAAGGCTTCTAATATTAATGATACATTGAAGTCTTCCATCAATGGCCAATGAATTAATATCAAATCCTGATACTCTGTTTTCAAAATATCTAAAAATCTTTTTCCCGCTTCAATTATTTTTTCTTTGCTCTTAAAATCTTCCACCCAGACCTTTGTGGTTAGAAACAATTCGCTTCTCTTAATATTACTCGCTTCAATGGCTCGTTGAATCAAATCAAGATTTCCATAACCTTCCGCCGTGTCAATATGTCTATATCCGATTTCAAGTGCTGCCTCAACAGTTTTCTGAGTTATTTCCCTTTCAATCTGCCATGTTCCGAACCCCAATGAGGGGATTTCATTCCCGTTTTTAAATCTTTTTTTCTTCATAACTCCTCCTTTTAGTGTTTAATACTCAGATTTTCGAAACCACAATAAGCGCATAGAATAGGGATTTTATATTATTCTATGAGGTAAATCAAAGCTTTTAGAACGTATAAGATTTAGTTTGTATAAAAAATAATGATGATAAGCGAGATATGTTATTATTGTAGCTTATGATTGCTTTTTAATAATTTCTTCCACGGCTTTTTTTAGTTTTTTTACTCCTGCTATTATTTTTTCTTCTGTCAAATGTCCGAAGCCAAGTATAATGATATTACTTTTTACAGAGCATTGGAGCATATAATCTGAGTCATAATCGACTATTAGGCCATATTTTGTAAAAATCTCTTTGTCATCTTTATTAAAAAAGATATTATTAAATTCTACTGAAATATGGAGTCCTGAGTTTTCTCCATTGATTTTTATTTGGTCATTGAATTCTTCAGTCAATATTCTTATGAGAGTGTTTAATTTCTTTTTGTAAATACGGCGCATTTTATAAATATGTTTTTCGTATTCTCCGGAAGTGATTATTTCATTCATAACCATCTGTACAATCATATTTGGAGTTTCGAATATTGACTCGTAAAACTTTTTTATTTCTATATAAATTGCCGGTGGAACAGCCATATAACCGAGCCTAAGGGAAGGTGCCAAAGTTTTGCTGAATGTACCAATATGTATGACTTTTTCAGGAGATAGTTGGTAAAGAGAATTTACAGGAGCGCCTTTATACCGGAATTCACTGTCATAATCATCTTCTAATATTAGATGCCCGTTTTCTTGAGCATATTTTATAAGCGTTAATCTCCTGTTTATCGAAAGTGTTCCGCCAAAAGGAAATTGGTGAGAAGGAGTAACATATATCAGGCAATTTTTAGATCTTGGCAACTGATTGGTTAAAATACCTTGTTCATCGACTTTAACCGGTTTTATTAAGTACCCATGTATATTAAAAATATCTAAAGCAAAATTCACCGCAGGAGATTCGATTATTATATTTTCAACCTTTTTTTTATAATAAAGGGCTATTAGTGACAAAGCCGCTCTTGTTCCATTAGTTATAATTATATTCTCATATGAACAATTTATACCTTTATGCCGCAACAGATATTCGCTTAAAGTCTTTCTCAGCGGTTTATAACCATCGAACCCATTATAATCCAATATGACTGATTCGATATCGGCAACGGATTTTTTAAGGCAACTCATCCATTTCATTCGGGGGAATTCGCTTAAATCGGGAGTACCAGCGATAAAACTTATTAAATTATCAGTGGCAGCGTTTAATGTATACATTTCTGATTTTTCTTTCTTTTCTTTAATTAGGTGTTTTTCCAGACAAGCAACATAAGTTCCTTTTCCTTGAACAGTTTCTAAATATGATTCTGCTACAAGTTGATCATATATTTCCCTCACAGTGTTTCTTGCGATATTGAGATGTATTGAAAGATGCCTTGATGAAGGTATTTTCACACCGGCTTTTAATTCACCGTTCAAAATTTTTTTGGTTATTGAATCGTATAATTGCTTTTTTATGGATTTGGGACTATTCCTGTCAATTAAAACGAACATTTTTATCTCCTCTCAATCTTGATATATTTTATTATATTCATACGGTTCTTTAAAGATCCAATTTTTATAAATTATAAAGGACCCAATGAATTGAAAAGTTCAATGTAAATTACGTTGAAAATATAATTTGGTATTTTTCCAACACATGTCGAGTTTCTCGAAGGGAAAGCTCCTGAAATAAAAACGTTTTTTCGTTTTTATTCAGAATCTGGTTTTTAATCAATACTAAGAATTTATTAAAAAGTACGAGATCATTCAAAAATAATGTAAAACAGAGGTATGTTCTCTGGATAACAATCTGCAACTTCTATAATATGCTTTTTTTGGACGGACTATATTGAAATTGTTAAATATAATAGTTGTTACCATTTTTTATCAGGGTTTGCCGAATAACTCTGCGACTGTTATAAATAAAGGTATACAGAGAATATTTTCTTTTAAAAGTGCAGGGTTTTTTGGGGAATCCTTAGAAAAACCTTGCACTTAAATTCATTTATTGGCTAAGGTCAAGGAAATAAAGTGATTGAAATCAAAAAATAGATTAATTTCTCAACACTTTTTAAATAAAGGAACTTAAGCCCGTGATTCCTCGCTGATGCTCGGAATGACAAATAAAAGAAATTACTTATATCCGGAATGACTATGTGGTATGAATTTCAATGACTCCCGAATATCTCGGCCATGATATACAGAAAAACCAAAACACCAATTGATGTTGAAAAGAGCACGGAAACAGCTCTGTCTTTTTTTTGAAAAATAGCAACCATACCAAACAGAAAAGACAGTGTACCGGATAGCCCCGCTGCGGTTATCGGAACGGCAAGTTTCAAGTTGCTGAAAAAAGCCTCACCGCCTCTTTCACCTAAATACACGAATATATAAAATATGGCCAGAAATATTCCGAATAAAAATATCGCCGCTACCGATAACAATCCGAAATTGCTTTTTGGTATAAAAAAGATTCTTTTCATATGACTCACTGACTTTCAGATAAGTTTTAATCTTCAAATGACAGATCAGGGTTTAAAAACATAAATTGCAGAATAATAGCCCACAGTCTGCCCGTCTCCTTTTGACTTCACGGTGATTGTTATTCTCAACGGATAATTCCCGGGATTGGATAGAGTAAGCATATCAGGCTCAGGTACAGTCCATTCGAAAGTCCTGGATTTGGAATTTTCCCAGGTACCGAGATTCCTGTTTAAAAATCCGCCGGCCTCAGCCGAATAATTTACACCATTCATTTCAAATATCGTGCAACCTTCGAGTGTAAGCGCATTTTTGCCTGTGCTTCCATTATCGCTTACCGATATTGTCTGGTTAATTTTTTGTCCGGGAATTAATGATGCGGGCAATGCGCTCCAGGAGTGTATGAAATTGGCACTTTCGCCTTTCCTTGCCCAACCAGGACAATTCCAGGCTTTGGCTGTTATGGTGTTTACGGTTTTTGCCGAGGTGTTCCCCATATTCAGCTCATACTTATAACAACCGTCTTCATAATTTACGGATGCACCGCTTCCGGAAAGATTATCGATAAACCCTTCACCAAAGTTATATGAATATGATTCGTCAGTTTTGATCCAATTGCCTTTTCCAAGTTGAATCGGAATCCATGCGATTTCCGATATCAATGGGTTGCCCGAATCATCTTTCGCATATTTATCGACACATGCTATGCCGATTTTTTTGAAAGAAGATATCAGCGAAATATTCATTTCGAACTTTAAAGTTTCGGGAGAAATGGAATTCAGAAAACTTATGCTTTTTTGATTCTCGTCGGTAGCGTATAAGTTGTATGAAGACAGGCAATGGTTTGCGGTTAAACCGTTTCCAAAATCAGGCGCTTTCCAGTTTAAAATAATTATATTTCCGCTTTGTAAAATTTTAAGATCGATGGGTTTTTTCAAAAAATAAGCATATAAAGGATTTTCACCATATCCAAAATATTCTGACCAGTTCTCTTCTACCGATGAATTTATTATCGCGATGGGAAATTCGACCGATTTTGCATCAGATTTAAACCATTTTCTGTTTATGTTCAATATTCCTTCTCCGGATTCTGTATTGTTAAAGTTTTGCCTTCCGTTTGCATTTCCGGATTGGTATGGATTTAAAGCTAAATAGTCTTCCCTGTAATCCGGAATGCTCCTGCGCAATATCAAAGGCGATTGTTCGGAAGTAAGCGCAGACTTAAATTTCATAATACTCATAGATAGCGGGACAGGTTTTGTGAAAATGCCCTGTGATATGTTGCTTCCGGAATTGCCGGGCACAATAACCGAATTGTCGCAGAATGATTTGACGTTGAGGAAGTTCCAACCGGTAACCGTATCATAGACAAATGGTTTTCCTTCAAAAGTCCCATTTTCTTCTATGTAATCACCGATTTCAAAATCTTCTATCAACAGGCTTTTGCAAAACTGTTCAAAATACGAAGAAAGTAATTTGGAATTCATCTCTTTTTTCAATAAAGATTGAATTTCGGTATGTCCCTGGTTCGCCAACAGGAATTTACCCCATGGCCACAACCTATACCCTCTTTTTATCCTATCGGCGTCTGTTCCATTTTTACCGTCGAATACGAATCCGGTTCGCAAGCTCTCGGCGATTTCATCGGCAGGATACATGTCGTAGAAATGTTCGTATTTGGGTAAAATTACGTTTTCATACCAGTTTTTTGCCTGATAAAGCGCCTGGCTTTCAAAAGTAGTTGCGAGGCATTCATCCAGCCATTTGAATTCGGGGGAGTAACCGTTGTACTGATAAACGCTGTGCCAATATTCATGTGCCAGCGTTACCATCCTGCTGGCTTTGGTTGATTCATCCGGGCTGCTGAAATACTCGATATCCAGCTCAAGCTTTGAACCGTTCCAGCCTCCGGCAGTATCCATTTTATAAATCCATATATCGGTTGTCGGGGGCAAAGAGTACCCGTTCTCTTTATAATAATTTTTAATCCACTTTATCTCGGAAGCTAGTTCTATAACAGCTTTTGGTACGTTTAGAAGTTCGTATTTTGAAAACGGAAAAAGCGAAGTCATCGCAGCAGCCCTTTTATTGGGATCCAATTTCGGGTCATCCATAAAAAGCAGTATTTTTTTAGTGCTTTTCTCCACACATATAAGGTACTTTTCTCCCGGCAAATTAGACGGACTTTTAGGATCATCCACCCATGACACGTATATTCCATCATCTATCGCAATTGTTCTGTTCAAACCGTGGTAAACTTCGTAAGCTTTATCAAGCAGTGGATTTGCAATTTCTGTGGAACCAAAAATCAAAGCACCTGCCGCTACTGCTCCGGTTACCGGTAAAGTGATTGCGGTAGAGCCTGTTATGAATATTATGGTTCCGCAAGTTATAAATGCCCCGGTTGCCCCGCTGAATATCTTTCTTATCTGGCTAGGACTTACTTCACTGATAATGCCTTTCTTCGAAAAATGAGCGGTTTTGATTTTAACAGAATTGTTTTTTGAATCGTATTCGAAAGGTATTACCACCCACGTGTTTTCTCCTATTTCGTCGACCGCGATTATTTGATTCACACTCACATTCCCATCGAGATTTATCGTGATTTCGACCGGTTTTGAAAAAAGATCCGGTGTGTTTTCCCATTCTAATTCGAATATTTTCCCGTCGAAATTGTCGATGAAAGATCTGTATATTTTCAAATCACCGCCGCTGTTTTTGTCAACAGTATCGGGTTGTATTTCTACTTTTATTTCCCCGGTGGCTTCTAAAATTCCACCAGTGGAATTTATTTTTTTTTGAAATGAGGAGTTCATTTCCGTTTCCATCACGATTGATCGTGGTTTTAACTTCCTTGTCTCCAAAGAATTTTATTGCGTTTTCCTGTGATATCCATTGGGGTGTCATTCCCTCAAAAAGCGTAATCAGTTCTTTGCCGTTTGCCCTGCTAACGAGTATTTTCCCGTCTTTTTCACATGCTGCCCATGCGTCATCCCCGGAAAGCACAGGATACATGCCCCAAAGATTAGTCTGATACCTCTCTTCGGTATCGATATTTATGTAATCTACTCCCCATTTCCCCGTTCTGTTGGTCATGAACAGCAGATATTTACCATCATGGGTGAATGAAGGATAATATTCTGTCCATTCTGCTGAATTGGTTATACGTTTTATTTCGTGATCTGCCGAATTCAGCATATATAAGTCCATCATGCCCGACTGGTCCATAGCGGCGAAGATTATTTCAGAGCCATCGGGAGAATACCTCGCGGAGTTAACCGTGTATCCTTCAGTGATTCTTTTAACTTCTCTTTTATCTATATCCACAGTATATAGCGACGGAGATGAAGAGGCGTTTGATACCAGCAGATATTTGCCGTCAGGTGAGATATCCTCAAGAATGGCCTTGTCTACTATTTTTTTTGGTGCGTATTCATCGGATTCAATTATATAAACGGATGCTTCCATGGTCCGGGAATGATTTGTAAAACCTATCATTCCTGTTTTTTCACATACTACCGGGAATGAAATTCTGTAAAAATTTTCATCTTCAGTATCGGTTATCTTAATCATTTCACTTGTCGAAGGAAAGTAAATCTGTAAGCAGGTTCCTGAATTATCGTCATTTTCGGTTACGAACAATATTGGCTGGTCAAATGAGAAAACGGTACTGAATATTATCAACATGAATGCAAGACTTAAAGAGAATATTTTTTGATAAAACATTTTCACGAACACCTCCGGTTTAATTAAAACTAATCTCGAATAATTGCATACAGATATTAAAAAAATCGTCTTTACTTGATTATACTCCCCATTATTATATTTAATGTTTAACTGTGAATAAAATCAATTTGTCTTTGCACACCTGCTGGTGATATGATATTCCCGATCATTTGATTATTTTCAGTCAAAATTGCAATTGTGATAAAAAACACGTATGTCGCAAAGTTGACAAATTAATCGTTTTTTGATATCATATTGAATGAACGTTCAATCTATTATTTATCGGGAGAAAAAATGGCGAGAAACAGGGAACAAAACGAAAAGATGAAAGAAGACAGAAAAGTCAAATATTAGAGGGGGCGTTGAAGATATTCTCATCAAAAGGATTCTTTGCTTCGAAAATCAAGGACATAGCTCAGGAAGTGGATATGGCACAGGGACTTGTTTACCATTATTATAATTCGAAGGATGAAATCTTTTACGATGTCATAAATAACGCGCTCGAAAAAATGAATGAAGCTGTAACGTCACTTTTGAAACTGGATTTACCTCCTCATGAGAAAATAAAAAAGGCCATGGAGCAACTGCTCCTGACTATAGAAAAAAGTGATGAATTCAACCAGACCGTCAGGATAATAATAAATGCTATGAATTCAACCGCGATCCCGGACAGTGTGCAGAATTTACTTGCCGAGAAAAGAGGAATATCCTACGAAACAATTGCAGCGATAGTAGATGAAGGACAACAGCTGGGAACAGTCAATGAGGGAAATCCTTACGAAATGGCGATTACTTTTTGGACTTTAATAAATGGGTTGGCTGTTTATAGGTCTTCAAGGGGTAAAAACTCCAAATTACCGGATTCAGGAATTCTTCTCAGAATTTTTTTGCCCGAATAACTGCGAATTTTTTTGTTGCTGATTTTACTTCACCCGAATATTTTCTGCGGGTGTTGTTCTGCCGTATCAGAATTCGCCATATTTTTCGATATTGCATAAATGCGAAATACTTCATTAAAACCTACAAGTTGAAATCTTCGGTATCCCATTCTGATAAATAATTTAAAAACAGGAGGAATGATATGTCAAGTATAAAAAGCAAGCTGATAATCGGAATGATAAGGAACAGACACCTCTTCAAATTTAAACTGAAAAGGGAAACGGTAGACGATAATTTTTCTATCATGAAGTTCAGGGAGCAGGTTGACAGGGCATCTGACAGAACCCGTAAATTACCGGAAGCTGTGAAAACCATATCCGAACCTGTAAACGGTATGCATGCCGAATGGATAGTTACGGATAATGCTCCGAAAGATAAAATAATATTGTACATACACGGTGGTGGTTTCATATCCGGTTCATGTCATACACACAGAATGCATGTCGCGAAATTCGTTCAGGGTACAGGCATCAACGCCTTGCTTTTTGATTACAGATTGGCACCGGAACATGCGTTTCCCGAACCATTGGAGGATTGTGCGAAAGCGTACGACTATCTGATTGAAAAAGGCTATTCCCCTGACAATATTTTAGTGTGCGGTGAATCTGCGGGAGGTACATTGACATTGTCCCTGTTAAAATTTCTGAAAGAAAGGGGTGATGTGATGCCATCAGCGGCTGTGGCTATTTCTCCGGTTACTGATCTGAGCTGCAAAGCGGCTTCGTTTGAAAAAAATGCGAAGAAGGATATTGCACCTTACAATTCATGGAATGTATGGACTAAGTGTTATATAGGAAACAATGATGTCACCAATCCGGTTTTATCTCCGCAATTTGGTGATTTAAGAGGTTTGCCGCATATATTTCTATGTGTCGGTACTCATGAAATCCATTTTGATGATGTTGTCAATTTCGCCAAAAAAGCCGAGAAATACGGAACGGAGGTAACCCTGAGCATTTGGGAAGATATGGTACATGCGTTTCCGATAATGGCACCCCTTTTTCCCGAAGCCAAAAAAGCCATGTATGAAATTTGTCTGTTTATACGCGAAAGTCTTCTTTAATAATTAAAAATGATTTATAATAAATCCAGAATACTGCAGAATGACCACATGCATTCCATACTCTGCGGATATCCGGAGGGATATTTTGACAAACAAATCACCAAGCGGCAGCCTCTGTCCATATTATTATATGGGCGGAGAGCTTCATCCTTTGAAATATGGAAGCTTTTTCGGGAATAAATCTAAACTCTTTGAAATCATCAGGGCAGAAGAAGAATTCATACTGAAATCTCCCGGAGAGAAAAACAGGAGAATATGGATTGATATTTATGAGACTGAAATCGACGGAATGGTAACGGAAATTCTTGTTTCGCATCTTATCAATATAAAACCGAAAATAAACAGAATTTGCTTTGTCGGTTTTCCGCAAGCACAGAAAGTGAAATTCATGAGAAAAGTCAAATCTTCGGATGCGGAATTATATGAAACCATTCGTTTTTTCAAAGATCCGGAAGATGCTAAAATGTGGCTGATAGGGAGATGAAAGATATATCGGCTGTATATAGTTTGAATTTAGACGGGTGCTTTCATACATAGATTATAAACGGATGTACAGGCCACTTACAAAATATGAAATGATACCGGGACTTGTGATTGAAAGATCCGTATCCGGAAAAACGCCTATGTCGATTGATTATGAATTGGTGTAAAAGAACTGACAAACAAAATAATACCGGGCGGTCATTACGAAGTTGTGGTGAAGCCGGATTTTAAAACGGGAGGTAAAATGATTATAAATCTATATCAGGTTGATTCCTTTACGAAAAAGATTTTCACCGGAAATCCCGCAGGGGTTGTATCGAATGCGGATGGTTTGTCCGAAGAACAGATGCAGCAGATAGCGAGGGAGTTGAACAACTCCGAAACAGCATTTATTTTTTCTTCGGACACAGATGATTACGACGTACATGTCAGGTTTTTCACACCGGTGAAAGAAGTTCCGATATGTGGACATGCCACAATAGCGGCGCATTTTGTTCGTGCAGTCGAAAAGAATTATCAAAACGACGAAAGAATTTATCAAAAGACCGGAGCCGGTATTCTTCCTGTTGAAATAAACATTACGGAAAATTCCTACAGAATAACCATGACGCAGGGGAAAGTTGAGTTCGGAGATGTTATAGAAGGTGAAAATCTTGATATATTGAAGAAAGCACTGAACATTAACTCGACCGATTTGACAGAAAACATTCCGGTTCAGATAGTGTCAACCGGTCATTCAAAGGTAATGATAGGTCTGAAGAAATATGATGTCATACATAATATGAAACCGAATTTCCAGATGCTTTCAGATTTAAGTGACAGAATTGGCTGTAACGGCTATTACGTATTCACATTCGATACGGCTGAAAAAGATATATTGATTAACGGAAGGATGTTTGCTCCCGCAATAGGTATAAACGAAGACCCAGTCACCGGTAATGCGAACGGTCCCCTGGGCGCTTATCTTGTAAAGTATGATTTAGTCGGTCATGATGGTAAACGTTTGCATTTCCAAGCCAGACAGGGAATTACTATCAAAAGAGAAGGAATTATCGAAGTGGAAGTGGCGATTGAAGATAAACTTCCCGTATTGGTAAAAGTTGCGGGAGAAGCTGTCATTGTTTATAAAACTCATATAGAACTTTAAATTTTGGAAGTAAAAGGGGTAGATTTTTTGGACATAATTATTCGCGAAGAAAAACCTGAAGATTATAGAAAAGTCGAGGAAATAACAAGGAAGGCGTTCTACAGGGAAGAACGTGTTGAAAGGCTTGGAGTCGGCTGTACTGAACATTATATGGTCAATTCGCTGAGAAATAAAGAAGGAAGCCGTGAAATTCGGAATAAAAACCAGTGAGGGGGAGAATTTCCCGGCTTTTATGGCCATGGAACTGAAGGAAGGGTTTTTAAGTGCCGTTGAAGGCAGGTTCGTTGAAGCACCGATTTATGATGAAAAAAAACATGTAAGAGCTGCTGCTGAATTTGATAAGGCGTTTGGAAAGTGAAAAAAGATTCACAGTATATCTTTTCAGTCTTCTTGACATTATAAATTAATTATGTTATCTTTGGTGAAATAAATTTCCAGAGCAACATGTATTTAAAATTTATAAAAATGGCATTTGGCGGTTTTTTGCCATAAGGTCGAAAATTAAGTTCAAAGATTATTTGGAGTGGTATATATGCCGAACAGGATAAGCAGTTTAATTTTTATAATTATCGTCTCAGTCAAGCGGCGCCGGTGATGGTGTATGTTTTGTTATACAGCGATTGCCGGTACTGAATATTTCAGTACCGGTTTTTTTTATAAGGGGTGATTTTTATGTTGAAGGCAGTTGAAGTGAGGCATTTGAGTAAGAGTTTCAAAACAAAAGTGAAAAAATCAGGACTAAAAGAGAGCTTTAAGTCGTTGTTTCACCCTGTTTACAAAGAGATAAAAGCCGTTCAGGATATAAATTTCTCTGTTGAAAAAGGTGAAGTACTGGCATTCATAGGCCCTAACGGTGCCGGAAAGTCAACTACGATTAAAATGATGACAGGTATACTTTACCCCAGTGAAGGTGAAGTTAGTGTGCTTGGCATGACTCCCTGGCAGTCGAGAAAAAAATTATCTTATAAAATCGGATCTGTGTTTGGCCAGAAATCACAGATGTGGTTTCATTTACCACCTGAAGATTCCTTCGAACTGATGGCGGATATTTACGAGCTTGATAAAACTGATTATAAAAAAAGATTGAAAGAACTCGTCAAAAGATTTCAGCTAGAAGAAATTATGCATCAGCCTGTTAGAAAGTTGTCTCTGGGTCAGAGAATAAGATGCGAAATCGCCGTCAGTTTAATTCATAATCCGGAAATTCTGTTTTTGGATGAACCGACAATAGGATTGGATGTTGTCGTGAAAAATCAAATCCGGGATCTGATAAAAGACCTGAATAAAAAAAACGATTTAACGGTGTTTTTAACCTCTCACGATGTCGGTGATATTGAAAAACTCTGCAGAAGGGTGATAGTTATAGACAGAGGGAGACTGATACTTCACAGTACGATAAATGAATTGAAGCATGAATATTTAAAAACCAAGATTTTATCTTTGAAACTCGAAGAAGAATACACACCGAATTTGGAGGGTGTTGAGATTCTTAAGAAAAAGGGAACCGGTCTGAAAATCGAAGTCGATATGACGAAGTGTTCGATGCAAAAGATAATAGACGATATCATAAAAAACACAACCATAGTAGACATGACCATTTCGGATACTCCCATGGAAGAAATAATAAAAACGATATATACGGGAAGCTGATGCTTATGAAAAAAATAAAAAAATACATGACGGTATTTAAGATAAGTTTCGTGAACGATATGATGTATTCAAGGAATTTTATCGGTCAATTTTTATTTTTCGGACTGTTCTTATTTGTCTATTCCTTTTTATGGAGAACGGTTTTTAAAGAAGGGGAGATAGAAGGATTCGATTTTGTGAAAATGATGTGGTATTTCATGTTCACCGAATCGATTATGCTTGCTAAATATAGTTTCCACAGGGAGATGTCTCAGGACATAAAAACCGGAGATATCGCATATCATTTAAACAAACCATACTCCTACATGTTGTTTATGTATTCTAAATATCTTTCTTCAAGTCTGATGAAAATGGTTATGAATCTTTTATTCGGTTCGCTTATACTGTTTCTGGCATTGCAGAATACACCGCTGAATCCTTTAAATACTGTTCTTGGAATTATATCTTCTATAATGGGGTTGACGATAAATTTCGTTTTCTTTTTTTTAATCGGTTTATCAGCGCTTTGGTTTGAGGAAAACACAGCTTTTCAGTTCATTTACTCGAAATTCCTTTTCACGATTGGCGGTTTGTTCATACCGATAGAGTTTTTCCCGGAATGGTTGAAAAAAATTTCCGATATTCTTCCATTCAAATATGTTTTAAACGCACCTGCAAAAGTATACATAAACGGTTTGGAGGAATTTTTAAAAGTATTTCCGGTTCAGATTCTGAATGTTTTTATATGGGGCGGATTAATCATGATGCTGTTCAAAGCCGGAACTAAAAGGCTAAATATAAACGGCGGATAAAAAAGGGGAAGTCATATGAGAAAACTGTTGAAATTAACATGGAGATATTTTAAATTCAATTTATCGGCTCAGATGGAATACAGGGCCAATTTCTTAATACAGACATTCGGTATGGTCCTAAACGATATTTTTTTACTGTTCTTCTGGTGGATACTATTTGGTAAAGTGGGCATGATAAACGATTACGGTATGAACGATATGATACTGGTTTATTCGGTAGTGACAATTTCATTCGGAATATCCCAGGTGTTTTTCGGGAACCTCTTCAACATGTCACAGATCATAATGAATGGAGAACTCGATTCTTATCTGCTTCTTCCGCAGGAAGAGTTATCACATATTCTGGTTTCAAGAATTTCTCTCGGAGCCCTCGGAGACCTTATCTTCGGATTGGTATTGTTTTTCTTCACGGAGTATGCTTCTTTTCCGGGTTTTTTGATACTCATAATAGTGTCGATTCTTGCATCCTTCGTGTTTACCGGGTTCAATATAATATTTCAGTCATTAACTTTTTATATCGGGAACTCGACATCAGTCGCAAGCGTAATACCGGATTCAATACTTACTTTTTCATTGAATCCCCACTCGATTTTTACTGGAATAGTGCGTATAATACTTTTCACGGTTATACCGAGCATGTATTTTTCATTTATACCCATTTCCATAATAAAAGAATTCAATCTGCTAAACTTCATTTATCTTGCGGTTGCCGCGGCGATTTTTATGGGTCTGGGAATTTTAGCTTTCAAGAAAGGTTTGAAAAAATACGAGAGTGGAAATCTCATAGTGAAAAGAATGTGACTTGAAAATCCGGTATTTTTCAAAACATCTTTTTAATTATTTACTGTTGATGATAAAATATTAGCAATAGTATTATTTTTTTCATATCTTTTTTTGCGATTATACAGCCTCATATATAAGCGTATTTGTTTGATTTTGATAACTTTTCAAATCATGTCATTTTATACTTATTCATATTTCGCGGTAATAGTTTTAGTTGCCTGATAAAATATTTTGACGGTTTACTTCGAAATATCGAAAATTAAAGGAGGATGCGGTTATGAAAAAAATAATTCTTTTCATTTTATTGGTTTCAGTAGTTTCTTTTTCGCTTTTTTCAGGTGTTTCCTCATTTGATACTTATCTCGGTGAGCAAATGAGGAAACAGGATATTCCCGCCTTGTCTATACTCGTATTCAAAAATTCAGATATTCTGTATCAAAAATATCTTGGAAAGGCGGATGTTGAAAAAAATATCGCTCTGTCGGAAGAGCATGTTTTTTTAATCGCATCAGTTTCAAAGGTCATTACAGCCACGGCTTTGATGCAGTTATACGATAAAGGTCTGTTTGGGCTGGATGATTCAATTAACGAATATCTGGATTTTAAAGTAGAGAATCCGGATTATAAGGGGAGCATAACTTTCAAAATGCTGCTCACACATACTTCGTCAATTGCGGATGGACCCGCAATGGATGACCAATATTATTACGGTAAAGACAGCCCGGTGGATTTGGGGTATTTTATGAAGAATTATTTCAGCCGTGGCGGTAAGTATTACAATAGATATGAAAACTTCTGCGATTTCAAACCTGGCAGTGAATTTGAATATTCAAATATAGGAAGCGCGTTGATAGCGGTATTGGTGGAGGAAATTTCCGGCCAGGATTTCAATACCTATTGTAAAAATAATATTTTTAAGCCGTTGAAAATGACAAATTCTTATTGGAAGTTGTCGGAAACGAATATTAAAAAAGTTGTCAGGCCCTACGATGAATTTTTGAGACCTTTGGAACATTATACCTTCACGGATTATCCCAATGGTGGACTTAGGACAAACGTCCGGGATCTTTTCAATTTACTTTCGGCATTTGCCAACGGAGGAATTTACAACGGATACAAGCTGCTGGCAAAAAAGACTGTAGATATGATGTTGACTCCGCAAATCAAACAAATAGATTCTACGGCAGGCCTTCATTTTTTCAAAATGAACGAAAAGTATAACCTGTGGGGGCATGATGGCGGAGAAGAGGGAGTATCAACAATAATGGCATTCAACAGGGGAACCGGAATAGGTGTGATTATTCTTACGAATCAGGGAGAAGCAGATCTTGACAACATTTTAATCAAAGCGTATGAGATGGGGGTCGGGCTGGCTTCCAAATAACGAATTGTAAAACTTGCTGAAACTGCATATATTTATGATTCCGGAGCTTTAAGCGGAACTTCTCTTCCGGGGAATCTCCTGGAATAAAAACATGGTTTTCAGAAAACCATGTAATTTGATTGAAAGTCAATACCGTTGAAATGAAAATGCAAGATTTAAATTGAGCGAAGGGAGAGAAATGCGTAAATACCTGTCATTGACATAAAAAGATTATCTTCTAGGAAAAATTAAATGTCGTAAAAAAGAATCTGAACAAGAGCTATATTCAAAAAAATTCGCTACAGGGTAAGATTGGCGAAATACAACCCTCTCGATATGAAGAATGACAAAATTTGAGTTTTTCAGCAGCCACTGATGTAAACCTTATGCCATGCATTATTAGTACAGGAAAATTTCATCCTGCTAATAAAATAAGGATATATAGTTTATACGCATAGTAAGAACAGGACTGTAGATATTTTATATAACGAAGGACAAATTACAGAGATAAAAGAAATAATCGAAGATGTCTTATCGTGTTAAAATTTTAGCGAATTACCATTAAAATGTTATAATAAAAATGATTCACAATTAGAACGGCATTAAAACGATTGTTTCTCAAAAAATGATTTCGGGGAGGAATATTCGTGAAAATAATCCTGATTTTTCTTTTGTCTTTGCTACTTCTTGTCTCTTTGGTTTCATGCACTTCAGCAGGTGGAATCGGAGTTGTTACCTTTGATCCTTTATTATTGTTCATGTCTTTAATTCAACCTGGCAATTTTATGATGGGAGATACGAAAGCGCTTTCACCCGAAGTAAGTCCTCTCAGACCTGTTCACAGCGTAGCTTTCACATACAGTTTTTATATAAAAAAAGGGGAAGTTTACGAACAGGGATTTTCTTGAATTTCTGAACGATTCACCAGTCAGTCCTTCCGGGTTTATGAACGGTCCATAAACTTATAGATATTGGCGGACTTTATTGTGAAATAGAATACACCGGAACAGAATTCAGAGCGATTAGCCATTTGAAGCTGGGATATCCGGTACACAGTATCTCGTGGTGGGGAGCGGTGGAATTCTGTAATTGGTTAAGCCGGAAAGCCGGATTGAGTGTGGCATATGATGTTACGGACGGACAGTTTTTAACTCCCGGAGGACTGCCGACGAAGAATATTACCCTGGTAGAAGGGTACAGACTGCCAACTGAGGCTGAATGGGAATATGCAGCAAGAGGCGCGGAAAATGATTATTTAACAACAACAGATTATCTCTTTGCAGGGAGTGACACGTTGGACGAAGTCGGTTGGTATCTGGATAATTCATTTAACGCAACATTGCCAATCGCAGGCGGCAAGGGAACACAGATATGCAATCAGAAGGATCCGAATGAAATAGGTTTATACGATATGTCCGGAAACATAGCCGAATGGTGTCATGACTGGTATCTGGAAAATTATTATTCAAGCTCCCCTGCTTCAAACCCGATTGGCAATAACACCGGTACAGAAAGATCTGCACGGGGAGGAAGCTGGAATATGCTGGCAGCTACTGCAATTGTATTTTACAGGCTTATGTACGATCCCGAATCATTTTTGCCGTATGTCGGATTCAGATTTGCTCTCACAAAACAGTAATTAAGCAACATTTACAGGCATTATCAAATCAGGCGGCAAAATCAAAATTCATTCAGATCATATAAACCGACTAAAAAGCGTAGAATATGAGTTCGGAAATATATTTCCGTTTCCTAATAACTCAAAATTCCCGTTAAGTCAAAAAACTCATCATAAACTTTCCAGTGGATGGTGTGTAAGTAAAAAACGAATCGTAGCGGTTGAATAAATATAACAGGAAGCTGAATTAAAAAATGAATAATGAGACTTTTTTAGATATTTGTAAAATCAAGTAAGCTATTGAATTGCCAGTTTTCCTTTCCATTCACGTAGCTTTGGAAAAGCTCTTCATTACTAAATCTGCTGAAAGAACTTTCACCAAAAATCAAACCACATCGGTATAAAAACAGGAGGAGTCATGATTTACAGATTAGCCGACGAAAAGGATTTTCAATCCCTTGCGGATATGAGGTGGGAATATAAGATTAAAGACGATGAGACGGATCTCTCGGAATTAAAGGAAAGTTTCATCAAAGAATTCATTTATTTCTTAAAACGGGGAATGGAAAATAACACATGGCATTACTGGGTAGCGGAAGATTCAGGGAAGATAGTCGGCAATATCTACGTACACAGAATTAGAAAAGTACCGAAACCGAAAAAAATCTTTTCTGAAATAGGATATGTCACAAATGTATATTTGAAGGCAAATTACAGAAACAAGAGTATCGGTACACGGCTTATTGAAAAAATCAAGGAATGGGCAACCCGGGAAAAAATAGAGTTACTGTTTCTCTGGCCTTCGGAAAAAAGCGATTAATTTCTATGAAAGGGCAGGCTTTTCCCACTCAAAATGATTTAATGGAATTAGAATTATAGGCAAAAATATAAAACTATTTTTCAAAGGAGACTTTATCATGAAGATCGGAACCTACAACATATGGAACGACAGCAGAAATTACGATGCGAGACAATGGATTTGCTGCCCAAGGTGATAAAAGAAGAGAAATTTGATTTTCTTGCCCTGCAGGAAGTCAGAGATGAAAAAACAGTTGAAAGAATCAAAGAAGAATGCGGATTTAAACATCACTTCTGGAAACAGTATCACGACTGCCAGGAAGGCCTGGCAAATACTCTCAAATTACGGGTTTAAAAGCAAATGGACTAACTGGATGAGAACACGGATATACGACAACAGCGGAATTATGTTAGTGAATATAGAGGTAAACGGAAAGGAATTGTCTTTTATGAACGTACATCTGGATTGCGGATCATCCACAAACAGGGAAACGGAAATAATAAAAGGCATGAATTATATGGACATTCAGACTGCCGAATATAAAATATTACTGGAGATTTTAACACCAGCCCGAAATCAAAAGTGTACAGATTCTTAAACGGTCAGGAATCTTTAAACGGAAACAATGCCGAATGGATAGACCTTGCTGAATCTTATTGTGTACGCAATCAAATACCGTTGGAAGCTACTCTCGATTTCCTGAACAATCCCAGATGGTTTGACGAATACGTGTTGTATACACCATGCAGGATGGATTGGATTCTTCTGCAAGATCCTTATCCGGCGGCAAATCCGAAATTTAACCATTACAAGCTCATGGGGAAAGAATTGCATGACGGCATAACTCCGAGTGATCATTATGGAGTTGTTGTAGATCTCGACTTTTAGGAGGCAAAGATAACTTTAAACCTTTATCTGATTATTCCGATTAGAAAGAGCAACGATTCCCGGTAAATTGGCCAGCTGACTTATTTCATTCCCTTAATACCATGGACATCTCTACATAGAATGATCTTACCACGATAACGGGTACATTATAATCTACACATGCCATAAGTCTGGGGTTTGTCAAGAAGATTGTGTAAAATCTCTGAAACATGAAATCAAATACTTCCAATCAGAAATTTTATCTTCAAAATAAATCATGAGTTGGGAAAGGATGTTCGACCAGTCTTTAACAGGCATTCTTTCCCGTTTTTCAAGGATTTTACTGATTTTCAGGTACAGGATTTTTTCTACGAACTTGTTTTTCAGTTTGCTGCATCTTCAGATGTGAAAACTTCCTTGTTGTTGTTAACCCGCCTTAACTCGGGATTCAAGCTTTTCACCTGTTCATTTTCATTTATCCGCTTACTGGTTGCCCATGACTTGCCACAATTCATGGGATTGAGATACTCTTTATGCTACACTGTCCTTTTTATCTGTTTCACTTCCGGGGGCATATCAGAAAACTTTCCTCACGGTACAAATATTTTCCTCATATAAAACACTCAGCTCATCGACCCGTGGATTCCCGGAGTATGAAATAACCAGGATATCAACTTCTTATACTTCGGATATGGTTCCTAAAAACACTTTAAAATATTCACCGGAATTGATTCCTTAAAAACACGAACGTTCCCGCGGGTGGGAACCCGGATTATAGGTTATTTTTGTTCTGGGTTATTTGGAGTTGAATATTCCGGAGTAAAATTACCAGTGAGTCCGGTAAAATGATCAGTCGATCCGGAATTAATTGAGCGGTGAAAGTGGAAACCTATTGAGTAGATAAAATAAGAAAGAGAGTGGGTATATTAACCTCATACGTATAAATATGCGTAAATTCTTCTTGGAGGTTAAAAATGACCCAATATCGTGAGAATTCTGAGATTGTTCAGCCTGGGAATTAGCAAGACAAAAATCGCAGAAAGTGTCGGATGCTCGAGAAACACGGTTCGAAGTATTTTGAAACACGCAGAGGAGCTTGACCTAAATGGCCACTTTCACCGGAAATCACGGATGAAAAGCTTAGGGATAAGTTTTCGGGAAAATCAGGGCCAAAACAAGTGCGAAAATACCCGGATTTCGAATACATCCGTAAGGAGTTGTTGAAAGACCGGTGTAAACCTGAAACTCCTTTGGAGTGAATACTGTGGGGAATGCAGACAGAGTAATGAAATCCCGCTAATGTATTCACAATTTGCGAAATCTACCGAAGGTATGAACAATCACAAAGGTCAACAATGCACATTCCAAGAAAACCTGGTGAGTTAGTTTGAAGTTGACTGGGCGGGTAAAACTGCAAAGATATTCGATGCAGAAAACAGGTGAGAAAATCAACGCATATGTGTTTGTAGCAGCTTTGCCTTACAGCCAATATGCTTACGTTGAAGCCTTTTTTAACATGGGACAAGAAAGCTGGATAAACGCGCATATAAACATGTACAAATATTTTGGCGGTGCAACAAAGATTATCGTCCCCGAACAACCTGAAAACGGGAATAATAAAACCGGATTTGTATGACCCTCAAATCAACAAGAGTTACAGAGAGCTTTCTGAACATTATCGTACGGCAATCACTCCCTGCCAGGATTAAGAGTCCAAAAGATAAACCATCCGTTGAAAGCACAGTTGGAACCATTTCCACCTGGATAATTGCAGCCATAAGAAATGAGAAATTCTTTCTCATTGGCACCAGTTGAATTCGGTTATACGAGAAAAACTCGAAAGGTTCAAACTCCAGACCATTTCAAAAAAGAGAAGGGAGCCGACAAAGTGTTTTTCTCGCAGAAGAAGAAAGACCTATTGTTAGAATTACCGTCAACTCCCTATGAGATTTCAACTTGGAACTAGGCAATCGCAATCAGTATCTAATCCAATTATCACATACAAGTGGATAAAATGTATTATTCCGTTCCTAATTCATATATCAGGCACAAAGTGGATGTAAGAATCACAATACATACAATAGAAGTTTTCCACAAAAACAACAGAATTTGTTCTCACAAGAAACTCACTGGCATTCGGGGACAGTATTCCACCTACGAAGAACACATGCCTGAATCGCATAAAAGATATCTCAACTGGGATTCTAATAAAATTATTGAAAAAGCGGAAAACATAGGACCAAGTGCACTTATTACCGTCAAATCAATACTAAACTCATATAAGGTTGAACAGCAATCATATAGAAGCTGCATGGGATTGTTGAAGCTTGCGGAAAAATACTCGGAAAAAAGGTTGGAATCGGCTTGTGAAAAAGCACTTTCTTACACACCTCACCCAAGTTTAAAAAGCGTTGAAGAAGCATTCTGGCATCTTCTTTGGATAAATCTGAAAAAGACAATAAAAACGATGCCGACAACTCATCCGAATACGCTTTCACACGTGGCGCAGACTATTATGGAGGCCAGTTAAAATAATGAATCATACTACGATAAACAAGTTAATAGAAATGCGGTTGACCTTCCATGGCAGACGGGCTTCGTGTTCAATTAAACGACAATTCATTTCAAGGCATGTCATTTGAAGAGCGACTGGGTTTAACTGGTTGACGTTGAATACAGCAGCAGAAAGAGTAACCGATTGAATCGTCTGATTAAAAATGCGAAATTCGACAATGCTCAAGCCTGTATAGCAGATATAAAATTATTCCTCAGGAAGGATTTTGAACAAATCACTTATCAACAGGTTGGCATCTTGTGATTTTATCGTTGACAAACATAATGTCATAATCATAGGTGCAACAGGCTCGGGAAAAACCTACCTCGCATGTGCTTTGGGTATTCAGGCATGCCAGATGTTTTATACCGTCAGATATATAAGACTTCCTCAGTTATTGACGGACCTCGCCATTGCCAGAGATGAGGGTAATTACAATCGGGTGTTCAATCAGTTTCGCAAACCCCAATTACTCATAATAGACGAATGGATGCTTGTTTCCCTATCCGAATCGGAAGCTAAAAGATTTACTCGAAATAATTCATTCAAGACATAAGAAGGCTTCTACAATCTTCTGTTCTCAATTTTCTCCGGCTGGCTGGCATTCCAGGATTGGTGAAGGAACACTTGCAGATGCCATTCTTGACAGAATCATTCATGACTCTTATGACATTGAGATTAAATGTAAATCCGGGCAAGATCATTCTATGAGAGAGGTCTATGGTATAAGGAAATAAAGTAAGTCACTGGTCAATCTATCGGAACCGATGGTTAAACGATTCCGGATTCACTGCTCAACAGTTTCCGGAATCGTTGCTCTTTCTAATCGGAATAATCAGGAGTATCTGAATTTTGTGTTTTTAATTCTTCTAATTTCTTATCAATTAATGTTTTTACATAGGAAAAAAACTCTTTTTCTTCTGGGAAAATTTTAATTGCCAGATCATACATTTTCTTTGCGGACAAAGGTCTTTTTTCTACATGTAATCTTATATAATCAGTACTATACATAAAAATATATGGATGTTCGGCTTTAGCTTTTTTCATACTTGAAATTGCTTTTTCCTTATCATCAATGGCTGCATATGCTAACGATAGCATTGCCTTAGTATGTGGCTCAGGTTCCTTATCGTTTATTTTATTTAGGTACATTTCAAAATATTTAGCAGATAATAAAAAGGATCCTATATTAAAAGAATTAAGTCCATAATTAAAATATAAAGTACTATCAGGATATTCTTCAAGTGCTGCAAGCATCATGTATTCTTGTGCAATTTGTTGATTGTTCATTATAATATAGTTGACAGCTATACTATGATAAGCATTACTTTTGACATAAGTTTCATTAGGGTATTTATCAATAATTTTTTTCAATTCATTTATCTTCTCTTTTGGTGTATTACTTAAATCAACAAATCTCATAACATCTTGCATATATTTCAATTCAATAATTTTTTTCTCAATCTTTTCTTCATTTTCTAATGATCTTTCAAGCACTTTTTTTATTTCTTCTATATTTTGATTAAATTCATCCTTAGTTTTTTTTATTTTTGAATCTACTTTTTCCAGGTCTTTTGCTGATATTAAAGGGATTCCTATACCTATAAATACGGCAGCTATTGCAACAACAATAGCAACTATCCCAATGTTTGTATCGATTATATTCAACGATTCTTCAGCGCGCTGTACTACTCTATTTTCCCTTTCTATAGATGAATTATTTATATTTTGAAGCTGTACATTCAGATTCTCAATCAACACCCCCTGAGCCTCAATCTTTTTCTGAAGCTCAGCAATCGTCTCCGTCGCTGTTTGTGCTAAGGAAATTGAGAAAATCATCGTTATTAAAATTGTGAAGATTAGTAGTTTTTTCATTGGGCACCTTCTTAACAAGGAAATAGTTTTGAAAATATATCTATATAAAAAATATACTTATTTAGATCATGAGATTCATTATAACAATCATTATATTTATCGTATTTTTCATATTCTATTAAATTAAGGTTTAATGATAATAAATAATAATTTGTTTTATAAGGGTCTAATACTCCTTCATATGATATTTGAATTTCAAATTCTTTTTTCTTTAAAAATTCATTTATTTCATTTTTCATGACAATTTTCAAGTTATTGAATTGTAAAAGCAAAAAATTTTTTTCAATAAGCTCATAAAATTCTTTTACTTTTTCATATTCATTTTTATTTTTATATTTTATAGATTCGATTTCACCTTCTATATAAGCGAGTTGTTTCTCAACACTTGATAATATGTTCATATTAGGAATATACTTTACTAAATCACTGATATTTCGTATATCTTTATAGGTTTTAAGCATTTTTTCTATATTTTCATATATATACCACACAGAATTATTACCATCATTTTTTACTATTTTTAAGGTATCAATAATTCCTTTAAAACTAATTATACGATTATATATAGGATTAGTTTTTTCATATATTTCTACAGTTTTTTCAAGCAATTCTTTATAAATAAAATCATTTAATTTCTCCCAAATGATGTAATTAGTTTCTTTAGGCAAGATATTGCCAAATTTATAATTTTCAATTTTGTCTATGCTTAGAGATGTATTGAAGGAACTACCACTTCCATAATTTATAAATGGAATATGTATTTTATTTTCAATTTTCCCATATGTATTTTTATTAGGAATATATATGAATGTTTCTACATATTCAGATATTATTTTTTCTGTGTTGAGGTCGCATAGTTCATAATCTAAACAGGGATCCGCTTGTTTATATTCTAATTTGATTTTTATCCCCTTAATAAAAACATTTGGTTCATACCATGCTTTAAATTGCTTGTATAAAAAATAAGCAGTAATCGTTGCAATAAACAAAGAAGCAACCGAAAGAACGACTGTCCAGAAAGAACTTATACTATCGAAGAATTCTTTTGAGTTTTCTTTTGTGACTAAACTTGATGAGAAATAAATAATTATAATAAATGCAGCGACTGCTACGGAGATTATAGAGACTTTGAACTTATTTTTTTCTATAAACTCATTTATAGATTTGCCACACTTTTTTAAAGTTCCTTTGATATTGTTTCCTGTATCTCCTTTTTTTCGAAGTGCACAGTATGATACAAGAAGTAGAACAATAATAATTGCGGTATAAGCAAATACTTGCCACGAGAAATTCCAGCTCTGTTCTTCGGTCAGAGAATTGCTTTTCCCCGGAATGACAATGTTGTTGTTTGTCGCAGGTGACACCTCAATAATTGGTGCATAATTAGTTGGCGTAGGAAAATTAAGGACAATGTTTATATCCGGGAGTTTTATTTCTCCGTAAAGACTTATTGAGAATATAAAAATGATGATTATTAATAGAGGTTTCGCAAAACAATTTGTTCTCTTTTCATGGGACATGCCTTTACCTTTTGATTTTCATAATTTCGGAGTTAAATGATTCAAATTATATCACACATACGCAACGCACCTTTACGGACGTTAACTAAAGTTTTACCTTTTGCTGAATCGGAAGGATTTCAGTACTGAACAGTGGATAATGTGATTTAATATATTCGGTATTAGTAGGATTTACGTAAAAAAATCTTGATTTCATTCAAGAATTTATAATATCGCGTATTGAGTCAATTTTTTCTTTAAGTATCTTTAGTTCTTCGGACAATTTTTGGTATTCATGGATTTTATCTTTCTAATCTTCTGAGATATCCCCATGAATATTATCCGTAAGCCCGAGTAAATAATCAGACGATACATTGAAATATGAAGCAGCTGCATATATAGCTTCTTCCGGAGGAGAGATTTTGAGATTCACGTATCTCGAAACCGTGGCGGCTGTGATACCGAGAATTTCGGCCATTTTGCGCTGGGATATGTTATTTTCTGTTCGTAATCTCTTCAATCGATTCCCAAAGTTTCTCATATGCAATCAGCTCATTCTTGTATCTCTTTAGCAAGTTGAAGGAATTTCTTTTTGAACACTTCAAATTCTTCCGCTTTTTCTTTTAGTTCCTTGTAATCGCGGGGAGTGTTGTCCGGAGTATTCAAAGTATCAGAAAGTCCGAGTAGGTAATCTGAAGAAACATTCAGAAATTTAGCCGCATTGTAAATCGATTCTTCAGTGGGAATGATTTCACCTTTTTCATAGCGCGAAACCGTAGCTGTGTTTATTCCCATGGCAGCCGCAACTTCTTTTTGAGTATAGTTTTCTTTTTTTCTGATTTGCTTAAGTCGTTCTCCAAATTTTCCCATATGCAATTATTCTATCACCCATTTTTCCAATTCGCAACAGACTTTTAAACATAAATTAATTATACAAATTTGCATATACGCATATTATGTGATAATATACTTATATGCAACAGATAAGGAGATAAATATGTTTATAAACAATAGCGTAAAAAAACTAAGGATATCAAACGCTTATTCTTTGAGAGAACTGTCCAGACTCACCGGGATATCCGCAGCCACAATATCCAGAATAGAGAGAGGCATTCTTCAGCCTACCGTCCCGGTAGCTCAAAAACTATCCAAAGCATTCGGAATTTCCACAGATGATCTTTTTACAGATTCCCAACAAGCAGTATAACCCAGTTGTAAATATTTGTGCCCAGCTCTCTGAAAAACACGGAGCGTTCCCACGGGTGGGAACCCGGATTATAAACTTTTTATTACTTATTTAAAAATAAAAAACCTCTCATTTTACACGTGTTATAATACGTGTTATAATATATATGTAAAGGAAGGGAATGAGAATGAAAAGCTATTCATCGAGAGAAATAATCAAGCTTCTTGAGCAGGATGGCTGGAAATTAGTAAGATGTACAGGAGACCACCATATATTCAAACATCTTACGAAGAAAGGAATAATAACTGTTCCCCACCCGACGAAAGACCTTAAAAAAGGAACAGCGAAAAGCATTCTCAAACAGGTACAGATTACTCTTAAATGAGCAATCGTGTCTCTCCCTAAAAAAGGAGGTTTAAGATATGAAAAAAAGAAACTGGTATTCTTATATAGCAATTTTTAATCATGAAGATGACGGCATAAATATTTCTTTCCCCGACCTTCCGGGCTGTCTTTCCTGCGCAGATACAGATGAAGAAGCTATCTATAAAGCAAAAGACGCAATGGGGCTTTATATATCAGTACTTGAAGATGACGACGAAGAAATACCCAAACCATCCGTGTTGAAAGATATAAAACTCGGGAAAAACGATGTACCTTTTCTTGTAGAAGTGTTTATGCCTGAAATCAGGGCAAAAATAAAAGATGTATTCGTAAAGAAAACATTAACTCTTCCGGCGAGCATTGCAAATAAAGCTGAAAAAGCCGGAGTTAACTTTTCTAAGGTTTTAAGAGAGGCTTTGGAAAAATATTTGAAGGAAGAATCTTTTACAAGATAGCTCTTTTTGCTGAATCGGGAAGATTTCAGTACTGAAGAGTGGATAATGTGATTTATTATACTAGTTATTAGTGGTATTTACGTATAAAGGGCTTGATTTTATTCAAGATTTTATAATATCGCGTATTGAGTCAATTTTTTCTTTAAGTATCTTTAGTTCTTCGGACAATTTTTGATATTCATGGATTTTATCTTTCCAATCTTCTGAGATATCCCCATGAATATTATCCGTAAGTCCGAGTAAATAATCAGACGATACATTGAAATATGAAGCAGCTGCATATATAGCTTCTTCCGGAGGAGAGATTTTGAGATTCTCGTATCTCGAAACCGTGGCGGCTGTGATACCGAGAATTTCGGCCATTTTGCGCTGGGATATGTTATTTTCTGTTTTTTATTTTGAATCTGTGACTAAATTTACGTTGAACTCTGATGAGCGTAAAAACCCGGGGGATCGACAGGAATGAGAAAAGCACTTGACAGCCGATGAAAAGAGTGATAGTATATTTTAACGTTGTATAACTGACGGAAAACGTTTCAGATTGTGAAATGGTTAACTGTACTTTTAATCGGTGATTCAATAGGTTTTTATCGTACCTATAAGGGATTGAAACTCAAGAGATCGAAAGTAAGAGGTTGAATCATATCGATCGTGTTTATATCGTACCTATGAGGGATTGAAACAGTTAATATAGGTGCATTATTTATTTCTTGATCGTGTTTATATCGTACCTATAAGGGATTGACAAAAAAAGCATATCTTTTTTAGATATGCTTTTTATTTTGGGTGAAATATTCTTTTGATTTGCCTCAAGTCCAAAACACCAATAAAAAAATCCCGAATTTCTTCGAGATTTTATACTTTCCGGTCTTAACTCCGAACCCCCGAAATAGGGGGTAAACCGCTGGTGGAGGCGGCGGTCTAAAGTGAATGTACTATGCGATATTAAATGACACTCTTTTTAATTATCTGAATGTATCCGTCTCTATGTATTGTTACTTTCTCTATAAGCTCTTTTATAAGCTCTCTCTGTGCCTCATCGTCGGATTCCAGCAGCATTCTTCTCTTGTTCCATTGCTTCATTATATCGTGAGCGGTAATATATATTTGCCCGGTGGATTTCAATTTGTTTATTTTGTCTTCCACGTTGAGTAACTCAGCCTGCATTTCCTTACTCAATTTCATCATATCATTTGTAAACAATCCCTCGAGTATGGCTTTTTTTGCATTGGCTATTTTTTCAACGATTTCTTCCTTTTCTCTTTCAAGTTTTTCAATGCTATCAGAAAGTTTGGCATCCTTCTCTGCCTGGGCCATATTATATGATTTTGCCATTTCCACGAATTGTTCTTCCGTCAACGTTTCCGAAAGAATTTCATGTGAGATCCATTTCAACACGAAATTATCCGCTTTCGTTACCGACATGGCATTGTACTCGACATCTCTTTTATTTTTGTATCTCGCGCAGATATATCTTTTGCTTGAGCCGTCTTTCATCATTTTGGATCCGCAATCACAGTACAGAATACCGGTCAGCAATTCTTCCGAAGAGTACCTGTATCTCGTATTGTTCCTCTTCGAATATCTCTTAACACATTTGCCCCAGGTTTCTCTGTCTATTATCGCAGGCAATGCATTTTCGACTCTTATTATTTCGTCGTCGTCCCTCCCCGGGAGATAAGGTTTTTGATAGTTTTTCCATGTGTAATTCCCGATGTATTTCTCGTTATGCAATATTGAGTATAAAGTACTTTTCGTCCATTGTTTACCGGTTCTCGTAAATCTTTCACTTTTATTGAACAACTCACATATATATCCGTATGATTTACCTTCAGAAAACAATTGAAACACTTCTCTTACCTGCGGGGCTTCACTCTCGTCAACGGCATAGATTTTCTCTTTTTCTTCATTCTCAATTAGCTTAAAGCCGAATGGCGGAGGTCCCCCGAGATATTTGGCTTCTTTAGCCAGATAGGTCATTTTAATCGTGTTTTCTCTGGAAAGATTGCCGGAGTAATACTCATCAATGGATACGATGAACGACTTCAGCAGTTTTTTTGTCGGATCCTCTTTCCCTCCGGAAAGATACGGTTCAAGTACGGATTCTATTTTCACATTATGTTTCTCAAGCTCGTTCTCAAAGAAAACCGAATCAAAGAGATTCCTTGCAAACCTGTCATATTTGTGGATGATAACCACATCGAACTTTTCTTTCTTCGCTTCGATAATCATTCTTTCAAATTCCGGTCTGTCCGATGTCCTGGCACTTTTTGCTCTATCTATATAAGTTTCGATTAAAGCATATTCTTTTTTCTTACAGTATTCTTTTATCTCATCCAGTTGAGTTTCTATAGAAGTATCCTTCTGATTAGTAGAAGAATAACGGGCATAAGCCGCAGCTCTTTTCATTAACTTTTACCTCCGGCATTTCCCCTGCGGAGGTCCCCGGTTTATTATAGCAGAAATTTGATGATGGATGATAGTTTTATTTTTCTTTTCCTTGAACTTTCTTTCTTGAAAAACACACCACTGTCTTTTTTATCTGTCTCGTTTCTGTGGACATATCAAGCTGCTATTGATACTTAACTATGCACACAAGTCACCACTCTTTTCATAATGGCCTCCTTTGTCTTTCTCCCCTAAATTCCCATTATGATTATAGCGGTACTTTAGAAAGTTGTTCCGATTTTTTAAGTTTAATACCTTAATTAAACCCTAAATCAGATTGTGTTTGGATTTCTATATCCTCGACATTTTTTAAACTATAAGTGTTACCTCTTCTCTCTATTTCTCCGTTACAACTTGTCAAACTTTTCTTTTTATGCGCTTCAACAGCTTTAGAATAAACGTCATCCGACAATTCTATTCTATATTTATGGCCTGTCTCGTTATCTTTAATAGTTATTTCTCCTGATTCTTCTCCAGGTTCTCTGTGCAGTGAAACAACTTGTCCTGATATCCGTTTTGTTGTTTCAGAATCTTCTTTTTTTAATACTTCGCTCACAGTTCTTAAATATTCAGAATTACTGTTATTGAAAGTTAATTTTCTTGGTAATAATTCGAGTTCTTCAACTATTGGAGACCAAGCAAAACTAAATTCTACATCTTGGTTAGATACAACATTAGTTAGAGAATCAAGAGCATCACAAAGATTTGCACTCACACCTTTTTCTACTGTCCGGAGTATATATTCCTCACTTCGAGTATCTTTAGTTTGATCAATTAACTTTTTTGTAGATTCAAGCGCTATAGCTAAAGTCTTGATAACCTCTCTCTGAAATGGAGGCTTTTTCATCCCCTTAAATTCTTCTTGAGTATTTTCAAGTTCTACCACAGGAATATTAGAAATTATCTTTATTACAAAGCTACCTCTTTCTGTTTGGCCCATCCTTACATTGTTATCAAGATAATCTTTTACTATTTTTGGAGGTTGCGATTTATAATATTTTCTCTTCTGTTCGGCTGCTGACGCAGAATATCTTATAAGATTAAGGGTCTCATTAATAAATTTACCTGCTTTTTCAATAAGCATTGTTCCTTCTTGGGTAAATAAATCATCAACTCTAACCCTCAAAATATCAGAACGAGAATCATTTATATCGTCAATAATATAAATCAAATCCCTATTTTCAATATCTTGCAATTTCTTTATCATTTCGGAAATTCTCAAATGAAAATCAGCATATTTATCACTATTTGGGATATAGAACTCATGGTCTTCAAATGACCACAGTTGACATTTTTTTAAATCTTCTACTTTTTTCCAGTCATTTTTAGCCAGATAAAGAGTAAATAAATCAAGGCTTATCTTTTTAATTCCTTCATATATCCACTTATTCTCATAACTCATCAAAATCAACTCCATTACCAAGATTCACCATCATTTTATTTAGTACTTCCGGAGTAAAAATTTGTTTTTTGGGAATCTCAATAGTTTTTGTTGATGTATCTTTTATTTCCTCTTTTCTCCCCATCAAATTATACCAATAACTACAATAATTTATTTGTGTTCCATCATGTGATAAATTAATCCAATTTTCTGGTTCTTTAGGAACTGTTACAAGAACTAAAAACCTTGGAGCGATAATTTCTTCTTTACTTATACGCAAATCATTAAAATTTTTCCCTTTCAATGCATATTTAATGTAATCATTACGATCTTCATATACAGAACTACTTTTAACTTGAATATCTATTTTAGGTTGTCTTTTTATATCAACCGCACTAATAGTAAAATCTATTCCAGAATCAGGATCCATTTTCGATATCGAAAATTCACATACAGCTGCAATAGCTCTTACAAATATTTCACTATATATTTCTTGATAATTAGATTTTCTCTTCGACATAACCCCCCCCAATAATTACTTTCTTTTAATACTCCCCTTTGGTTCTTTTTTTACTTTATCCAATAAACTGTATTGGCTGTTTCTTTGATCCCTTCAATTATGTTTTTAAGTTCTATTTGATTACTCAGAACAAAAATAAGAAGACCTGATATCAATGCTATTTCTCCGATAATTATCCCGAATAGTATTTTTTCTATTTTAGATGCATCTTTCCATTTTTTAGGAAAAGGTTTTATCTTTTTAGTTATTTTATCAGAGATATTATCAGCCTCTTTTTTTATTTCTTCCATATTTTCTTTCATTGGTTTAAATAAGTTTTTTTCTATATCAAAATTATCATAAAATTCTATTTTAATAAATTGTAGTGTTTGGTAAATTGGTTTCAATTTCGATAACTTTTCTGCTTCATCATAAAATCGTGTTTTTATTAAATTTTCAATTACACTATCAAATTTACTTACAGTAACAAGATCTACTATTTTTTGATAACTATAGGATAAAAAATCTTCTTTATTTTTTTCATTAGAGCTTAGAATCAGAATTTTGTTTATTTGTTCTACATATGTAACAAATTTATTTTTTAACACTTTCACTTCACATAATGTACTTTTAAGTTTATTTATTTCCTCTTTTTTTGAATTGTTGGAGAAATTTAATTTATTTACAGAAATACTTGTAATTAAAGTCATAATTCCACCAATAACCAGCGTTATAATCGGAAGAAATAAGTTTATCAAATCTTTTGTATTCGCATCCATCTTGTCACCCCACAATTTTTATTTAAAATCACGGATTACACACAGAACAAGGAGTATATCCCCTCGCAATAGCATCATTCAACAATATGGGAATTTTGCTTTTACTCAAATACCTACACCCATCCCGGTGATACTTCTTGCCAGTCTTCGTTATATATACTGTTTTTGAGCTTGTTTGAGTGGTTTGGGGCGGTGCAAGTGTGGAATCTCCCCATAACCCGACACTATTCTCTCGCGCTACTCTTTCCGCATTACTGAATATTTTCATATAATTAGAGTCAAATGCGTATACAGTATATGCATGCCCATATCCATTAGCTATCAGATTTAAATTGTGAAGAACCCACTTCCCATCCTGCTGATACCAGACATATGCAAGAATCCTATCGTATTTATCTCTCTTATCCCAGTCAAATGTAAGATAGACCTCTGAACCCACCGGACACATTGACTTGGTGAAATTTGAAGCTTCTTTCCCAAAATACTCCACTGGTTTTGAGGGGTGCACGGTTTCCGGGGTATCCACACCAATCATCCTGATTGATTCAGTTTTCCCCTGGTAGTTGACTTTGATGGTATCCCCGTCAACATTTCCCGTCACTTTCACTTTCTCAAGATTTGAAGGATTAAAACTGTAATTCCATTCAAAATCCGTATTATTTCTGGTGTAGGTCTTTGAGAATGCTGTTATTGAAATTATTAAGATAACTGTTAATGCCAGAAATTTTTTCATATTATCACCATTCATCAAACTTTCCATCCTCCCAATCTTTTTTTATACGTACAAAATCAAAACCAACTTTATAAGCAAATTCTTCAGCATCTTTTTCTCTTTCTAGATATAAAAATAAAATCACGATAAAAATACGAAGATTAGTAATCATTTTATGACCATTTCTATATATTGCCTCGTATATCACCCCTGCTTTAGTGACATATTCAAGAGATTCATCGAATTTCTTCTCTTTTTTTAATATTGAAGCAATTGTAATATATATATTCCCAACTTGCGGATGTTTTTCCCCGTATATCCCTTTCCATATTTCCAGGGCTTTTAAATAGTATTCAAGAGCTTCTTCGTTTTTTCCCTGCCCTTGATATACACTGCCTATGTTGTTGTAACTGGCAGCAGTATACGGATGTTTTTCTCCGTATATCTCTTTCGATATTTCCAGGGCTTTGAAAAGATATTCAAGAGCCTCTTCGTTTTTTCCCTGCCCTTGATATACACTGCCTATGTTGTTGTAACTGGCAGCAGTATACGGATGTTTTTCTCCGTATATCTCTTTCGATATTTCTAGGGCTTTGAAAAGATATTCAAGAGCCTCTTCGTTTTTTCCCTGATTATCATATACCATGCCTATGTTGTTGTAACTGGCAGCAGTATACGGATGTTTTTCTCCGTATATCTCTTTCGATATTTCCAGGGCTTTGAAAAGATATTCAAGAGCTTCTTCGTTTTTTCCCTGCCCTTGATATACACTGCCTATGTTGTTGTAACTGGTAGCCGTATCCGGATATTTTTCTCCGTATGTTTCTTTCCTTATTTCAAGCGATTTGAAAAGATATTCAAGAGCTTCTTCGTTTTTTCCCTGATTATCATATACCATGCCTATGTTGTTGTAACTGGCAGCTGTATCCGGATGTTTTTCTCCATATATCCATTTCCATATTTCCAGGGCTTTGAAATGGTATTCAAGAGCTTCTTCGTTTTTTCCCTTCTCTTCATATACCATGCCTATGTCGTTGTAACTGGTAGCCGTATACGGATGTTTTTCTCCGTATATCTCTTTCCTTATTTCAAGTGATTTGAAAAGATATTCAAGAGCTTCTTCGTTTTTTCCCTGCCCTTTATATACGCCGCCTATGTTGTTGTAACTGGTAGCCGTATCCGGATGTCTTTCTCCGTACATCTCTTTCCTAATTTCCAGGGCTTTGAAAAGATATTCAAGAGCTTCTTCATTTTTTCCCTGCCCTTTATATACGCCGCCTATGTTGTTGTAACTGGCAGCAGTATCCGGATGTTTTTCTCCGTATATCTCTTTCCTAATTTCCAGGGCTTTGAAATGGTATTCAAGAGCTTCTTCATTTTTTCCCTGCCCTTGATATACGCCGCCTATGTTGTTGTAACTGGTAGCCATATCCGGATGTTTTTCTCCGTACATCTCTTTCCTAATTTCCAGGGCTTTTAAATAATATTTAAGGGCTTCTTCGTTTTTTCCCTGCCCTTGATATACCATGCCTATGTTGTTGTAACTGGTAGCCGTATACGGATGTTTTTCTACGTACACCTCTTTCCTAATTTCCAGGGCTTTTAAATAATATTTAAGGGCTTCTTCATTTTTTCCCTGCCCTTGGTATACACTGCCTATGTTGTTGTAACTGGTAGCCGTATCCGGATGTTTTTCTCCGTATATCTCTTTCGATATTTCCAGGGCTTTGAAAAGATATTCAAGAGCCTCTTCGTTTTTTCCCTGCCCTTGGTATACACTGCCTATGTTGTTGTAACTGGTAGCCGTATCCGGATGTTTTTCTCCGTATATCTCTTTCCTTATTTCAAGCGATTTATAGAAATATTCCAGTGATTTTTCATTATCACCTATATTTAAAAATATCATTCCCAAATTATTGGTCAAAATTGCAACTTTATCACTTTTTTTATTTCTTATATGTTTGTATAACTCAGTGCCATATTCCAAATACTTCTTTTCTCTGAAAGGATTTTTATCGTCTTTTTTTAGTTTTATATTCATAATATTGACTAAATTCTCGATATCGTTATAAAGATCATCAGATTTCTTTCTTACGACTTCCTGAACGATGTTATGGATAAAAAGATCATCATTGTCGTATAACTTTATCCATCCTTTTTCTTCAAGGATGTTTAATTCATCATTAGAATTAAGTTTCAATAATTCTTTTATAATTTCTATATTTGATATTGAAGGAAGTACAGATAAATTCGTAAGGATTTTTTTCTCTTCTTTTTCAAGATTATCTCCAAAATCAAAAAGTTTTATCAGATGGTTGAAAAAGTGGTCCTTTTTATTATCGTTAATTTTTGGAGAGCGAACTTTTTCCAGAATATCAGAAAGGTCAAACCCTTTATCAAGTAACTTTTGATGAATATTTTTTATTGATAACCTTGCGCTTTGCGCTGTTCGTGACAAGAGCTCTACTGTAAAAGTATGATATCCTGCTAATTTGATAATTTCTTCTAGAGCTTCATCATCTTTTTCTCTGGTGTATTTCGAGTAAAAAAGTTTTTTACATTCTTCGATGCTCAGGAAACCAAGGTAATACGGTTCAAATCTATCAAAATTCATCCTTGAATTCGCAAGTACTTTAAACTTAAGGGAAGAAAGCAGTTTTAGCTCTTCATCCTTTTGGTTATCAATATTATCCACGACCATCAAAACCGGTTCGCTCAAATTATTAAGGAAATGCAGCAAATAAGCCCATTTATCTTCCATTTTTTCTATGCTTAAATAATATGGATTAGTGAGTAACACATCATTGATAAGGGATTCTTTTATACCATTGGTATAATTTATCCATAGAAAATGCTTATATTCTGAATTCTCTTCTATTTGTTTGTGAAAGAAATATCTACTGAGTTCAGTCTTGCCGACTCCCCCGATTCCGTTCACCAATATGACATTTTTATTATTCCTTACCAATTCTTCTATTGCTTTGTATTCTTCCTCTCTACCTATGAAATTCGATGGTTTTGGAGGTAGAGAGGTTAATCTTTTTTTGATTTATCATCTTCCTTTACTTCTATATTATTCCCCATTATAATTTTCGAATTTCCGTTCATTGTCGGATTTGTGATAACTGTGGAGTTATCATTGGCAACAATGTAATCACCATTATTCTTTATTTGTTCGAGTACTCTTTCGATGTTTTTATTCTGCTTAAGATATTCCTCAAATTTCTCCTCATTCTCCATTGCAGATTCAGGGGCATTATTTATTTCTATTTCAAGTATCCGGAGATCCTCATCTCTCATTTTCCATTTTCTAAGTTTATCCTTTAAGAAATCATATGTGACTTTGCCAAAATATTTAACACCATCATAAATCATTCCTCCAAGAATAGCTGCTGACAAGAATTCCATAACTATACCTCCATTATTCAGTTTATTTTATATCGTCGACAATATTTTCTACCCCATACCTCTCAATCATTTCATCTGCCAATCTGTTGAAATCAATCAGCCAGATAATCCCGCCTATTGCTCCGGCTATAGCAAAAGAAACGAGAATTATTACCAGCCCTTTTTCAAAATCAGAAGATTTTTGCCATTGTTTCCTGAAAAAATCCCGGAAATCCTTAAAGATGTTTATCAATTATCTCTCCTTATTCGTAAATCCACTCACGAACTCCGCCGTGGTGAGAACATGCACCTGATCCAGTGGCTTCTGATCTTGTCCCGTCGTTGCATATTGCTCCTACTCTTTTTCTTCCCGTGGTAATTGTAGAAGTTGACTTGTCTAATAAGGATTCACCAATAGTTATAGGATTCATTTTTATAGATATAGAGGGAACACTCCCCAGGTTTCTTCCAATCCTATTTATATAACAATTCTCTAAATCAGGGTAAATTTCTTTGATATTTTCCAGAGAGTATACCTTACACTTATATTCTTTAAAACACTTTTGAACCGAACCATTTTCCAATTCTTTAGTTCTATGGGCCCTTTTAAATGTCTCAGTATATTTACTTTCGCTCTCAGAAGGTGAAGAAAAGCCATACATAGTAAGTAAATGATTATAGAAAATCGGATATCTATTGGTTCCTTGAAGCCACATATATCCGCATAGATTACCAGATTCGTTTCTTACTTGATCCGAATAGGATATCATCACTTTCTGTCCTGGAAGCAGTAACTCGGCCAGCCCTTTCGCAGCTGTCCCATTATCTGGGTCGATTTTTATCCCTTTCAAAGACAATTTCTCTTCGGTTCCATAATAATCAAGCAGGAATAAATCTCCGGATATCACTTCTTTTATGGTGGCTTCTACAGGATATTCAGGCATCAAATCCGTTTCATATTCGAAAGAATAGCCGTTATAAATATACTGGTCAGCGAAAACGGACATACAAAGCAGTGATATAAAGAACGATAATACGAGTGCTTTTTTCATCTCTCATTCCTCCGGTACACCATTTTCATTATGCTGGACTTATAGATATAAATAAAGAACCGATTTCCTTAAGAAAAGAAATTTCGATTTTTTTACCTTGAATCGTATAACTTATATCTTTTCCATCAGTCGCTGTCTTAGTTAGATTATTTACAAATTCAGTTAATATGGTATTTTTACTATCATCAGAAATGAAATTCTTAAAAAAAGCATAAGAAATAAGCAGGTTTTCTTCTATACTTGAATCATCACCAAGCATTACTAGCTGTACACTAGCCATTTGAAGATTATTTTTACTTCCTACAAATTCTAAAAGAGCATTATTATATCTTCCAAAATATCTTTCTGTTCCATCATTAAGAAAATCTTTTTCCATTTTAAACATGGTAAGTTTATTAATTGCTTGAGAATAAGATACGCCCAAGTATTTCCTGTTTTTCTCAATATTGTATTTAAACGGATTCTCGAATGCCAAACAGAGGTTGCCATTATCAAGTTCAAGGCCCTTTTCTTTAGCAAGATTTTCATTCCATTTTTCTTTCCAGATTCTGGTTATATATGCCTTGTCCATATAATATCTGAAAGAATATTCCAACGAAAGGTCTACGCTTATTAAATTCTCTTTATATAAATCATAAACAGAGACATTCGTTTCATCTTCATTCATAACGGCATACATAATAACAGCTGACTTTAAACTTTGCATATCCAAGGCCATCAATGAATATCTCGCTTTTTCCTTTTCCTGGGCAGCCAGGGAATTAGTGACTAACACGATTATAAAAACAACGAATAAACCTATAATGCTTAAAGATAGAATCTTTCTTTTATTTGATTTAGGCTTTTTATATTCGGGAACAGTAGTTTTATTTGGTTTTTCAGGTTGAGATAATTCGGACATATCCGAGGGTATGCTTTCTTTCTTCTTCCCCCATAATTCTTCCGTTTTCTCGTTTATACGGATGTCCTGAAATTCATTGTCTCTATCATCCGATATTTCCGGGGAGTCATTTCCAGGCTCGTCTCTAATAATTATTCTTTCTTCGTCAGTTTTATTGACCGTATCTTCTGAATAACTGCTTTCTCGTTCGGGCCATATATCGGTATGCTTTTCATTAATAGCTATTTTATTTACTTCTTCGCCCGCTGTCTTCTTTGAAAAATAATTTGATTCTTCAGCTGCCGATTTTACTTTTTCCATCGGGGATTCGTAATTTATATTTGTACTTCTATTCTCTCTGTCGTCAGTGTTGAAAGATTCTTTGTTTGTTACCGGGAAAGCTTCGTCAAGTTTTTTATTTATCGTTTCGAGAGCAGAAGCTCCATACTCACCAAACAAGATACCCAGAATTTTATCTCTGTCATATCCTTTTGATTTCATTTCCATAATTTCTTTCATAAGCTTGTTTTTGTTCATAAACATTCTCCTTTTCATCTAAAGCAGATAAAACAAAATAAATAGCAATGACTCTCAGGAGTGCTTATTCTTCTGTAAATCCATGCGGCATATGATGATATGAAACATGATATTTTAATTATGGTGTGTGTTTTAAGAAATCAATTCATCGTAAATTTTCAAGAAAATTATTTAGAATAAGAATTAGTGTATTTTGTAGTTCAGTTTCCCCACTACTTTGCCAATAAGTCTTATATAACAATCATCTACCCTTAAAATCTCAAAATTCGGATTTTGGGGAATAACATCAATATGCCTGCAGTTATAACACTTATCGGTTCTTCTTACTGTGCAAAGTATTTTTGGCATCTCAGGTTCAAAGATAGATATGAATTCCGGAATGAAATGATTCCAGTAATCCTTTTTCACCACGAGTACTTCACCCATGCAGAATAAAGGTTCCATTCCCTCATCAGGCATTACTATGGCAAAATCTCCAATCCATGAAGAAGGCAAAGGAATATCATCAATTCTCTTAGGTCTACCATACTCTTTTTCAAATTCAGAGCAATGATATAAAGGAACAGTTCTTCCTTGTTTTTTCTTTTCTTTTATGTAATCCGGAACATATAAACTATTTTCTTCGAACTTCCCCAATATAAACCACAACCTTGCCTATGATTTTAAAATTGGTATGTTCGTTGATAAATATCGGAGTATATGCAGAAGTATGACTGAATAAAACCGGTTCATCTCTATGGTAATGTAAGTATTTACAAAATATTTCTCCATCAACAATTGCAACAACTATATCGTTTTCTTTAGGAATGGTGTTTTCATCCACAAGAACAAGACTTCCATCAGGAATTACCGGTTCCATACTTTCCCCATGAATTTTGACCCACATTGTCCCATCATAACCAGGAGGGACCGGGATATAAGATATAGGAATAGAAAGCGGAACACTCCCGTTTCCGGCGCTTGCAGATTCAAAAACCGGAAGCAACTTCAAATCTTTGTTCATCTCCAGAATTTTTCTATATGCTTCTTCGTTTTTATTCAAAGAATCAGGTGTATCCGTTTTTCCAAGTAAATAATCCACAGAAACCGAGAAATACCGGGATAACAACTCTATCGCTTCAAGTGTTGGTTTTCTCTTATCGGTCATATACAAAGATAAGGAAGAAGCAGAAATTCCCGACTCTTTTGCGATTTGCCTTAATGACTTTTCTCCGATCAGTTCTTTAATTCTTTCTTTGAAATCAGCTTTTAATTCAGATTTGCTTTCTTTTCCCAATAAGTACTCAGGAGAAACATCTAATATTTCAGCCATCTTCTCAATGACTTCGTATGAAGGCTGATCCTGGTAATTCTCGTAACGTGATACTTGAGCTTGAGAAACTCCCAGCAAATCGGCCAACTCTTTTTGTTTTATATTCTTTTTAAATCTTAATTCTTTTAGTCTTTCGCCAATAAAACTCATACTCATGTATATAATTTTACCTACCTCTTGCTTATTTATACGTATATAAATAAGAGTATACATCTGAAATCGATAGTATATCGCGTATATTTAGGTATAATCATATCTATTCGTATATATTCCTTGAATATCAACATTGATACCGCTTATATTTTCGTATAAAATGTAAACAGAATAAGCAAATATAAGTGGTGAGAAAATGATAACAATACCCAGATACGCAAAACAAACCAAAAGACCTATAAATTACGTTCGAGAGACTATTCGCTATTTTGGTTTAGAGCCAATCCAAAAGCTTGGAAATAGTTATGGCTACGATTCCGAAAAACTCGATGAAATATTTACCGGGATTGATTCCTTGAAAAGCACAGGATTTTAGAACCACAGAAATATTCTACAACAACATCAGATTTTCGTTCCCAGGTCATTCTTCGATTCCACCAACCGATCTCTGAAAAACACGGAGCGTTCCCGTGGGTGGGAACCCGGATTATAGTTTATTTTTGTTCCGGATATTTTAAGCCATATCCATTTAATAATTCATCGAATCTATCTTTTTCAATTTTATACATATAATCACAGCTATCTTTGAAGTCCTTATCTTTTTTGAAATTATCTATGAATTTATTTTTATCGATATTCAAAGCATTATCAATTGATTCAAAGAAATTTTCTAAGCATTGTTCACCCGGAGTATTTTGATACATTGCTGAACATATTTCAGCCCTATTTAAATGATAAATTATGTCTTTATTATCCAATTCTATCGCCTTATCTATATTTTCAAGAGCCAACTTAAGTGCATCTTCTACCGTTTTTACATTTTCTATTTTGAATTCTTCTATGTTTTTTTTCTTAGAAAGTTTCAAATATGCACATGATAAAGAATTATATGCAAGTGTATATTTATGATCCAGTTCTATAGCCTTGTCGTAATTCTTTATAGCCTCGTTAAAGTTTCCTTTATCATCATATGCGTTTCCCCGGTTATTATATGCATTAACATATTTATCATCCAGCTCTATGGCCTTGTTGTAATCATCTATTGCCTCGTCATAGTCTCCTTTGGCTTTATATGCGTTTCCTCGGTTATTATATGCATCTGAATTTTTGCCGTCCAACTCTATAGCCTTTGTAAAATCTTTTATAGCTTTGTCATACTCTCCTTTATGAACATATGCGATTCCTCGGTTATTATATGCATAAACATATTTATCATCCAGCTTTATAGCCGTGGTGTAATCATCTATAGCCTTGTTATAGTCTCCCTTGGCTTTATATGCGATTCCTCGGTTATAATATGCTTTGGTATATTTCTCATCCAGACTTATAGCCGTGGTGTAATCATCTATAGCCTTGTCATAGTCTCCTTTTTCAGCATATGCGATTCCTCGGCCATTATATGCATTAACATATTTCTCATCCAGACTTATAGCCGTGGTGTAATCATCTATAGCCTTGTCATAGTCTCCTTTTTCAGCGTATATAATTCCTCGGTTATTATATGCATATACCTTATAAATATTTTTATCCTCAGAACAATCAATTAACTCCGTGTATAATCTTATTTCATCATCAGATGTTTTAGCATTTAAAGCTCTGCTAAATAAATCTAGTAATTCTGCATTACTTTTAGCTCTTTCTTCAGCTTTATTTACAGTTTCTTTTGCCTCATTAGCAGATTTTGTTATTTCTTCTTGAACTTTTTTTAATATTTCTAATTCACTCTCAATTCCATTCTGTCTTTCTTTTAAAGATTTATTAGAAATAGATAAAATTTTATTTTCAGATTTAATTAAATTTTGCTCAAGTTTTATATTCTTTAATGCATTTCTTGATTCTTCAGAAGTTTTTTTTGCATCATTTGAAATAATAATATTTTTAGTTAGATCATTTTTTACCTCGCTAAAATTTTTTTCGAAATCATCTTTGAGATTTTTTATATTAAAAAAAGCAAACAAAGGAATAACAATACCAACTACGACGGAAAATAATACTATTGTGACGGAAATTTTTGATATTGCGCTATCAGTAGACTTAAATATTCGTTCTTCCCTATCATTAGTACTATATATAATAGTTTTTAAATCATTATTTAGTTTATTCAATTGGATAGTTAAACTGCTAGAATTCGTTTCTTCTTTTCCAAGTCTAAGTTGTAGTTGATTTATTTGAGAATCTTTCTGTTTTATAACATTATTTAAATCAGTAATCGAAGCTTTCAAAGTATCAAGCTCAGCAATCGTCTCCGTCGCTGTCTGCGGGAAGGAAATTGAGAAAATCATCGTTATTAAAATTGTGATGGTTAGTAATTTTTTCATTCGGCACCTGCTTATAATTTGTTATCTATATTTAAAGATTTAAGTTCCAATTTAAATGAACCTATATTTCTTTCAACCAAAGAATAAATTATTTTAAATTGATAGTTGACTTCATATTCTCTCTTCGAAATACTACTGTATTTTATTATCAATTTAAGAACTATTGAATCAAGAATTTTAGAAGTATCAACCGGCATATTTTCTGAATATTGACCATCATAGGAATCTAACACCCTAATAAATTCTGACAACTCATCCACTAAAGAAGAAATATAAATCAATTCATATAAAGGAAGTGGAACGTTCATCCTATTTCCTGGAAATAAATAATCCTTGAAGTATTTATCATTATTATTAACTATTCCAATATTTATATAATTTGAATTTTCAAATACTCCATTTTTAAAATACTTATATTCTATTTCATCTGGATAATCAATTTCCCATCTAATACTCAAATTTTCACATTCTCTATGACCTTTGTTAATTACCGCAATAAAATAATTTTCGTTTATATTTTTGAATAAATTTTTATCTCTTATTTTTTCTGTCAAGCTAATTATTTTACTGATAATTGTATCCATTTCAAACCATAAATAATTCAAAGATATAATTTCTCTTTTATAAGTAACAAGAACAAGCTTAGGTTTAATCGTATTTTCATATTCGTCCGCACTTTTTTGTATTTGTTCTTCAACGAGTTTATTAGATGTTTTTAAAGCAGAGAAAGTTATAAGGGCAATTGAAATAGAAGTTATTGATAATACCATTGACCAGAAACCTTCATTTTTATTAAACACATCCAAACCAGAAGTTCCGCTTTTTTGTATTTCAATAAAAAACTGAACAGCTATTATAGATATAACTACCAATAACAGAATCTGAATAAAATCACTTCTGATAAATTTTAACAATGATTCTTTTAGCTTATTCAATTTTATACACCCTTGAATAGATTTATATTAACTAACCCAAATTATATCACGCATACGCAACACACCTTTACGGACGTTAACTAAAGTTTTACCTTTTGCTGAATCGGCAGAATTTCAGTACTAAAGAGTGGATAATATGATTTATTATATTCGGTATTAGTAGGATTTACGTAAAAAAGGCTTGATTTCATTCAAGGTTTTATAATATCGCGTAGATTTGATAACTCATTTTCCGTCGGAAGCTTTCTCAATTTCAGATCACAAAGTCAAATTCATTCGTCTCATAAATTCAAAGAGATTTAAATATTCGATATTGAAAATCTCACAAACATTGGGGATTTTAACAGAATTGGCAGCATTTGGAGCGTACTTTTCAAAAGTGACTATTTTGCAGTTATATGCCAGGGCATAAGCCAGCAACTAGGCATCTGCATTGTAATAATACAAAAAAGTATCAATTGCATCTTGGTTATACTTGTTGAACCCTTTGTTGTTATCTTCTACAATTCTTTCGGTTATTTCCCGGTATTTTTCCAACACCGACAGATCATTTGTAGATAGTATTTCTCCGGAATATGTATCCATAATCCATATATGTATGTCGTCCGGATTTTCTCTGCTTTTGGTCAATTCTCTTTTAACGTGGTCTATTATTGAAAAACGGTTGTTTTGTGCAAGCTGGTTCAATTTCCTCCAAAAAGTCGGGGCAATATCGAAAGCGTAATATAAATTCTTCGCCTGGATAAATATGTTGGTGTCTAAAAGATAATGACCGCTCATGATTAGTATCCTTCGGTTAATTTATTAAATGTTTTGGAATTACTGACATTTAATAGCTTGTACGCATCTCCAAATAAAGTCCTGCCTTCGCCGGTGGAAACCAGAACAGCCTTAACGAATTCCGTGCTTAAATTGCTTCTTTTTGTGGCATAAGGATTTCCGCTTATTGTTTTATTTTTACTTTTTTCAAAGTTGCTGATAGATGTTTCATATATTTCCTCATACGTTTCATCACCAATTTTCCACAGGGATTTCAGAAGCCTTGCGAGTGCAAGAGAACTTACTTTGAGCTTGTTTGCAAGAGTATTTATTTCGGTAATTACGTCATCTTTTCCTTTCCACAATTCGAGTACGAGTTTTTCGGGCATGAGAAACTCAGCGGCAACCTTATTACAGCAATTTTCCGCTGTTTCTTTGGAATCAATCAATATATCGTCATCATCACTGATCAAAAGATGGCAGAATTCATGTAAAAGAGAAAAAATCCTGGCGGCTTTGCTGTCTTGACCATTTAAAAATATCAACGGTGCGTAATCATCGTAAAGTACGAAAGCCCTGAATTCTTTGATATCTAATTTACGGCTTGTATTTCCCAGTACAAGCGCATCTTTCATCACGAGTACACCGACATTTTCGATTCGTTCTTTTAAAAGGTTATATGCTTTGTCTAAAGAATCTTCATGCAAAGCCCAATCGGTTTCCAGATTGAGCAGTTTTCTTATTTTTTCAATTATCAGGTCAGTTTTATCTTTTCTGTTCTTAAATGTACCTATGAAATCTATTTTTTCAGAGCCCTGGAAAATCCTGTAATCCCTCATCCATAGTTTCTTAGCTTCCATATCGTTTATGGTTTCCGCCAAAGCTCTGCTCGGTTTTCTTATCAATTGATCTTTTATAGTCCGGCAATCGGCACTGAACAAAGCTCCTTCGGGGGGAGTTTTGGACAAAAGGTATCCAAAAGGAATGTGAATTTTATTGCTGAATTTTCCCAGCTGAACCAAAGTCGGTTTTTGTTCTCCCTTAATCCATTTATCTAAATGTTCGATTGTCTGCAGTAAATAGTCCATGTCATAATCAGAATTATAAATAGCCCATTCAATAACTTTCGGGTTTATTTCAACCTCAACTTTTGGCACAATCACACCCCCTTTCTTTATATTATAAATCGAAAAGTGTATATTTTGACGGAAATTATCTGTATATAGTTGATGATATCAAATCAGAATATCATTTATCCTCTTTATTTTATCGGATAGAATTGCTTATTACTCAATCAGTTCATTCTTGTATCTCTTTAGCAAGTTGAAGGAATTTCTTTTTGAACACTTCAAATTCTTCAGCTTTTTCTTTTAGTTCCTGATAATCGCGGGGAGTGTTGTCCGGAGTATTCAAAGTGTCAGAAAGCCCGAGCAGGTAATCTGAAGAAACATTCAGAAATTTAGCCGCATTGTAAATCGATTCTTCAGTGGGAATGATTTCACCTTTTTCATAGCGCGAAACCGTAGCTGTGTTTATTCCCATAGCAGCCGCAACTTCTTTTTGAGTATAGTTTTCTTTTTTTCTAATTTCTTTAAGCCGTTCACCAAATTTTCCCATATGCAATTATTCTATCACCCATTTTTCCAATCCGCAACAGACTTTTAAACATAAATTAATTTTATAAATTTGCATATACGCATATTATGTGATAATATACTTATATGCAACAGATAAGGAGAGAAATATGTTTATAAACAATAGTGTAAAAAAACTAAGGATATCAAACGCTTATTCTTTGAGAGAACTGTCCAGACTCACCGGGATATCCGCAGCCACAATATCCAGAATAGAGAGAGGCATTCTTCAGCCTACCGTCCCGGTAGCCCAAAAACTATCCAAAGCATTCGGAATTTCCACAGATGATCTTTTTACAGATTCCCAACAAGCAGTATAACCCTCTATCGATTTTTCGTTCCGGTCATTGAAAAATAAATAATAAGCAAAAGTGTTGTAATAGGAGGTGTTTTATGTATTTGCAGATTCCTAAAATAAGAAATTCGGAAAAAGATTTCTTAGATATCATCCACAGAATGATTGAAAGCTTTTATCAATTAAGTTGCTTTGACTCATCAAAAGAACCCGAACTTTCATTTAAGCTCAAAATACCGTTTATTGCTACTACAGAAGAGGACTTTCATCCGGATTTCATAAAAACATTATGTCAAAAGTCTGGCTTTAGTGTTATATACAAAAAAAAGATAGCGAAAATAATTTGATTATAGAAGTTTATTGATTATTTTAAAATAAATGGAAGGGTGAGATTTTTAATGACTTAATTTATTTCGAACATTCACCTTTTTTTTCTTTACTTTTGCATTCGTCACAAAGCTCTCCGTAAGTAGGCTTAGTGTCACTCGTTTTATCAATTACTTTGGGATAATTAGAACAATTTTTACACCAATGCCATGTATCAGAATTTTTGGTTTTTACATATTTCATGATATTATTCCTCCAGTCAATTAATCACCCTTCCAAATACTTATTATAACATTATATGAAAAGTTTATAAACATATATTATGTTTCAGAAACGAGATACGGAAATAAAATTAAAACAAAAGCACGATTTTTCGTGCTTTTACTCCTAAATATGTAAGTGATTTTATGGATTATTATTTAGCTATGATTTTTTTAAACTGTTATCAATATTTCTTTGGTAGTTCTCCAACTGACTATGATATTCTTCACTTATAGTTAGGAAGAAAATGGATTTTTGTATTTTATTGGCAGGAAGATACGTTTTTTTGTCAGGTGGGTTATAAGCAATATAAATATTCCAACCCAAAGCAATAATTGATATTATTATTGGTAGAACAGACAACAATATTGTTATTCTAAATTTTTTATTTTGATCTTTGTATTCTTTAATGGTTCTATGTACATCATCTAATTTATTCATAGTTTGTTCTTGAATTGTATCTATCTTATCAAGAAGTTTATTGTTAATATCTCTAATATGCTTCGCATTTTCGTCTGGAGTTGATATCGGAGTTGTTTGAGAATAATTTGGTTCGTATGAGCTTCCCACAAATGCCTGTACACGATTATTGTCGTTAAGCGAATTTTCTCTATACTTCTCAAACTGTTTACGGTAATTTTTATCGCTTTGACTTTTATTGATTCGATTATTATTTATTTCCATGATTAACCCAATCTACAAAAGAATCATATGAGTCACTTCTAATTTTATAAGTATTATGAACGAAAGATACTATATTATCAATTTCTTTGGTAGTCATAGGTATGTTATCTTTTAAAATATAATGGTCAAAGTCATATATTATTCCTATTTCTTCTTTTGATGAATTAAGTGAAGTAATATTTTTTTTTCCACCATATATGTTTAAAGTGACCATTTCTTTTTCGGAAAGGGCTATAGTAGTTTTTATACTGCTTTCTAAAGGTTTACCGTTAAGGGATTTTAATAGTGTTGTTTTAATTCCTTCATTGCATAAATTATTAGAAATATTTGCGGCTTTACTCTGGTCTTCTTTATTAATATTTATCATTCTTAATCCAATTCTATTAATCTCTGGCTGTTCAAAATTCTCAGAGAAAATTTTAAGAATATCTTTCAAGACCATACAAAATTGTTTTTCTGTAGTTTTAGTTGAATAAGCGGAATCAAACAACATAGAAAAGTAGCTATCATTGTAAGAACACACATAATTTGCTTCTTTGGTATTAAATTCTACTTTATCAAATTCAAAATGATGGTTTGATATTAATTTATTTGCTTTTTTAAGAAATTTGCCTTTATTATCAAAAAAAAGAGGATTTTTAAACAATAATTGCAAAACGACATTGTCGATTTCATCATCTTTAATTTTTATAAGCACAAAACTCACTCCCCAATATTATGATAAACTCTCTTTCGCTTTCTTTATTTTCTCTTTTAGGGTGTAATTTTCGGATTCTAAGGCTTCGAGTTGTGCAAGGCGTTGTTTAAGCTCGGAAGGTATGTCTCCGAGAGGTTCATCTACGAGTCCGATGAGATAATCGGAGGAAACATTGAAAAAACGGGCAAATTTTATCAGAACATCGACAGTCGGCTGCCTTTTGTCTGATTCGTAGAAATTAATACTCGTCTGAGGTACTCCTGACTCTTTTGCCAGCTGATGCTGTGAATATCCCCTATTTATTCTCAGTTCCTTTAATCTATCGCTGAATCTCATAGTAATCACCCACGAAATCATATCATATTTTTTTGGAAAGATCAGTTCGATTCTTAATCGAATTTTTATTTTAAATTAATTGATTCGTATACGAATTTGATATATAATTCTAATGCGAATCAAATATATACCGGAGTTGATTCTATGAACAATAAACTCAAGTTCTTCAGAAACAAATACAATCTCTCTCAAAGGGGTTTGGCGAATTTGTCGAAAGTATCGCAACCACATATCAACCAACTTGAAAACGGTTTTCGTACCCCTACCATACCAACAGCCAGGAAATTAGCCAAAGCGCTCGATACGACGGTAGATATTCTCTTCCCGGATATGGAAGAAAAGGGAATATCTAAAGCAGTATAAACCGAATAATCAATTTCGTTCCGGTCATTGAAAATAAGGATATTTTCCACGCACCCTGCTGTTGGTCCCCAAAATTAACCCCTGGCAGCAGGGCTTTGGATTTAATACCTCCTTCAAATAGAAATTTCCCCTTTTGCTCCGCCGTCATTTCCCCCGGCGGCGGGGTATTTTTCAATCCGGAACAAAGAAAGGAGATGAGTAAATGGTCAGAAAGGGAGTTTTAGAAGTGTACGGAAAGGTTCTCGCACATCAGGACAGGAGAAACGCCGACAGGCTGGGTATCTCTATCGAAGAGTACACCGCCATTACTTTCGGAAAGTAACCGGGATGAAGGAAGGTAAACATATGGATGACTACGACTTTACCGGCTTTGAAAAATACCTTCGCAGGCATTACAAGAAATCAACTGTCACACGTTACGTGAACGGACTCAAGAGGCAGGATGCGGATTCGAACGCTTTCAGGCTTTCACGGAGAAGATACGAGGATTTTCTGGATTACAAACGGGAAGAGGAATACGGCGACGAATACGACCTGAACGGGTTCGAGAGTTTCCTCAAAGACGAGGGATACGGAGCACAGATGATACGTGATTTTGTCAGGGAACTTACGGACTTCGATTCCGATCTGAAAAGCGCCTGTTTCGCGAAAAAACTGTACAAAGAATTTGAGAAACGGGGAGTATCCGCAAACTGGGGGAGATTGCTCGATATCGTCGGCCATTATATCGGAACAGGTGTGATCGACCCCATCCCCTTAAAAAAGGAGGAATTGAAATGCGGCTGGGTGAAATAAGGAAATTCGTGGATGATAACGATTTTGTCATCAGAAACACGGAAGATGCGAAAAGAGCCGGCTCTCTCGGCCATATGATTCACACCCTCTGCATCCGCAACGGAATTCCCGAAATACAGGCCTACCTGTAAGAGAAAGGAGGTGAAACAGTGAATGAGAAGAAAATTCCAATCAATGCGAGAGATTTTTTCCTGCAGCTCGGAGAGAACATCGCGAGTATCGGGCTGTCGAAGGAAAGCATTCAGAAGATGTACGAATACGAGGAACTCGAAAGACGGGAAGACGAGCTCAAGAAATATATCGACAACGAGATCCGGTTTTGCACGAACGACAGGTTTTTCAACATTCTGCTCAGGATACGCAAGGAGATTGAGGCTATAGACATATCACAGGACTTGCTCATGGATTCCATACGGGAGAATATCAAAATAGTCCTGATCGAGAATCAGGCATCGAACGGAAGGCTGAAGAAGTACGACACACTCAGGCATATAGATATGGAAAAACAGTTGAAAAGAAAGATCAGGACACAGAAGAAACAGATTTTTCTCCATATGGGAAAGGTTTATTTCGGCCCGGCCAAAAGGGAGATGGACATAGGAGGCGGAGCATGAGAAACGTGAGGGAAGAAAATGATTATGACAGACTACGCAGAAAATACGGATATGCCCTTTACTACGAAGCAATGGCAAGACTGAGAAAACATGGAGTATCCAACCATGCGAAGAACATATCTTTCATGGAATGCGAACTTGAAAAAATGTCAAAAGAAAAAGGCTCCGAAGAGCCCATATCAATTGATATAAATACACACACAAATGATTATAGCACAACGGGGGAGCGAAAATGAAAAAACAGAAAAGACTCCCTGAACATAGCAAGCAAGACAAGCTCATTTTGAACTCATTTGAATCTAAACTGCTATATGAATTCGGGAGATGCGTAGGAAACGAAAGTGTTGCTCCATTTCCCGAAACGGTGGATAACGAATTAAGGAGGGAACTTTAACATGAGAATACTTGCAAATACGAAAAACATACCCCACTCGGAGTGGCTGAAGCTCAGAAGAAAGGGAATCGGAGGATCCGACTGTGCTGCGGTTCTGGGAATGAGCGACTGGAATTCGCCTCTGGGTGTGTATATGGATAAAATAGGCGAACTGGACAATGAGATAAGCAGCGAAGCGGCAGAATGGGGAAACCTGCTCGAGGACCTCGTGGCCATGAAATTCGCGGAAGAAACCGGCAAGAAGGTACACCGGGTAAACCAGATACTAATGCACGACGAATACGACTTTCTGCTTGCAAACATAGACAGGAAAGTAACCGGGGAAAACGCCATACTCGAATGCAAAACCACTAACGCCTTCAACAAGGATAAATGGGAAGGGGATGAAATACCCAAGGAATACATACTTCAGGTTCTCCACTACATGATGGTAACCAACACGGAAAAAGCATACATAGCGTGCCTCATAGGCGGTCAGCGTTTCGTCTGGAAAGAGGTTCCCCGGGATGAGGAAACCATAAGGATGATGCTCGAAGGTGAGATAAGATTCTGGAACGAATACGTGCTGAAAAAGACGCCTCCGCCTTTCTCCGGATTGGATGCGGACACCGAAATACTCAAACAAAAGTATCCCGATTCCGAACCCGGGCAGATAGCACTCCCGGATACCTACGACGCGAAATGTTTTAGAAAAGAGGAACTGGATGCGGAGATCAAAAGGCTGAAATCGGAGCAGGAACTCATAAAACAGGAAATAGCCGAAGAACTCAAAAACACGGAGAAGGGAATCACGCTCAACTACGACGTATTCTGGAAACTCAGAACGCGCAGAAGCTTCAACACGGAAACTTTCAAATCGGCATATCCTGATCTCTACAACAAATACGTGTCGACAACCACTTACAAAGAGATGCGCTTCAAAAGGATAAAGACTCCGAGGGACAAACAGGAGGTGGCATGATGCCAAAACCGTCGGAAATGAAAGACATGCTCGAAGCGAAGAACAGACTTCCACAGAAAGCCGAAGAAAAAGACCAGCCCACAATCATAAAACTCATACAGCAAATGACACCGGCGATTCAGAAGGCGATACCCAAACACATGTCCGCCGAAAGAATGGCGAGGATAGCCACGACACTGGTGAGAATCACCCCGAAGCTCGCGCAGTGCACCCCCGAATCATTCCTCGGCGCACTCATGACAGCCACGCAGCTCGGACTGGAACCCGGCCCGCTCGGTGAATGCTATCTCATTCCCTACTATTCCAAAAAACGCAAGAGAATGGAATGCCAGTTCCAGATGGGGTACAAAGGATACCTCCGCCTTTTCTACAACTCCGAATCATCCGTGGCCGTAGAGGCACACGAAGTCCATGAAAACGACTATTTCGAATACGAATACGGATATGCGAGAAAGCTGGTGCACAAACCCGTGCTCGAGAACAGGGGGAAAGTCATAGCCTATTACGCTGTGGCGTTCATGAAAAACGGAACCTCCACGGCAAACATACTGAGCCGGGACGATGTCGAGAAGTACCGCAAACGGTCACAATCACCGAACGACGGACCCTGGGTTACCGATTACGATGCCATGGCCAAGAAAACCGCCATAAAACACCTGCTTAAATACCTTCCGCTATCCTCGGAACTCACAAAAGCCGTATCGAGCGACGAGAGCACGAAATCACGAATATCAGATGATATGGGTGAAGTGGAAGACGAAGGGGTATTCGACATATTCGCCGAAGAAATCAACGACGAAACGGCGGAGAAGGAAGACGGTTCAAACGAAACGGAAATAGAAGAAATCAGAGAAGTGGAAAAAGTCGACGAACCGGAAAACATCCCCATAATAAACAAAGCGTTTAAAGGCAAATAAATATCCAGAAACGGCCCTCCGGATCCGGGGGGCTCGTGTTTCGGAAAGGAGAGCGATTTGATTGATTACGAATGAAGAGATAGCTAAAATACTTGAATATTTTTGGGATAAGCAAGCAGAAATAAATTTGAAATCCAGAGAAGCATGCACTTATTTTGCAATCGTAGGGTCGTTAACTCTACAGAATTCAGCAAATGATTCGATACACAGATTTTTCGTTTATGACGGGGCGCTGCAAAAAATGGTTAAATGTACGGCTGAAGAACTCCAGGAATCAAGGGAAATCCTTCAAAAGCATAATCTCATAACCTTTATCCCTGTAAATAAATATGGAACAGAATATTCGTTGATTATGCCTGAATAAGCTTTTTGCCGAGGTGACACGCATGACATACATAGACTATTTGAATCGATTCTGGCAGATAGATATCGAAGTGAACTTCTCCGGAACGGAAAGCAAACTGTATTTTGCTCTGTTGGACATTGCGAACAAATTACACTGGAGCAAAACCGAATTGTCTATCCCAAATAATCGATTACTTGCGATAACAGGGTGCTCTAAAAACACTCTCGTTTCTGCGAGAAATAGACTGGTGCAATATGAACTTGTTAAATACGTTAAAGGTAACCGGAACAAATATTCAGGCAAGTACATTTTATTAAAACCAAATGTTGGGTCAATAATTGACCTAACTCCTGACCTTACTACTGACCTAACAACTGACCCAACTCCTGACCCAAACACTGACCCTTATATAAGAAAAGAAAAGATAAAGAAAAGAGAAGATATATTTATACAAAAAGAAGAAGAAAAAGAAAATCGATTTATGGGGGAAATGAATCCGGCATTGTATTCGAATCTGACTCCGTACGTACGGGAACTCGTGGATATATGGGAGAAGCACATAGGGCTTTTCGATACTTTCTGGATTGCCTCGGCAAAGGAAATGCTTCGCATATGCCCGGCGGCCCAGGCTAAAAACGCGCTTGTCCACTGCATAGAAAACAACTACGGCGAGCTTGTCGAATACGGGTTCGATTTCGTTCTGCAGGAAGTGAAAAGCGGGAAATGGGGAAGTAGAACGGATGAAGGGGAGAAAAAATCTCGAAAGGAAGAAGAATTCGAGCTGGTACGCGGCGGTAAAACCGGAACCGACTACGCCGTACCGGGATGAGAGGTGGAATATGCACGTTAAAGAATACCTGAAAGAATACGATACCGGGAAGCTCATCGAGATATCCGCTCCGACTGCGAAAGAAGAAATCGAAAAGTGCAGGAACACCTGCCCCGGTCCGGATAAATGCCGAAAAAACGGCTATATTTTCGCGGAAAACACTTTTTTCAAATGCGATATTTACGAGCAATTCCGGAGGATATCCAGAATCCAGAGCATTATCTCCCGGAATGTTCCCATATCGCTTTACAACGCAAAACTTGAAACGTTCTCCCCCGTAAACGAATCTCAGCAGGAGGCTAAAAACGTCGCGGAAAGATTCCTGGAAAAACAAGCATATCTGGACGGGAAAGGTTTTTTTCTGTTCGGACCGAACGGAGTGGGTAAGACACATATAGCCGCTTCGGTGTACCGGGAACTGTTAGCGAGAAATATCCCGGCCGTATTCGCACGCCCGAAAACCTGCGGGGGTTATCCGGCGATAGAGTCGTATTACCAGACTTTACAGGAACCGCAGGTACTCATTTACGACGACCTCGGCACCGAGCTGCGAAAGGATTTCATCATAGACATACTTTTCCAGCTAATAGACAAGCGCTACAACGACGGGAAAAGCATCGTGGCAACAACGAACCTGACCCTTCAGCAGCTCGCGGATTGGTTCGGCCCGAGAATCATGTCACGTCTTCAGGGGAAAAATTTCATGCTGCCTGTGGAAGGGGAAGACTACCGTTTTACCCACAAAGAGAGGTTTTAGGAGGTAATTCAAATGATGAAGCAAAGTGAGAAAGATTTCTATTTGGAAATCCTGAAAGACATGAAAAAGGAACTCAACGATGAAAAGATCAAATTCGATACGGGCAAATTAAAACATGCTCTCGAATTTTGGAATTTCACATACAGGATAACAGAATCGACAACGCACGGATGTGTGGAGGTGTGGGTTTACAGGGACAATCCCCATTTCTGCCATCTCGGACAAATAGAAGTGGATGGGGAGGCGGTACCCGTTGAAAATAACCTTTGATACCAAGTTCGGTTTGAATGAAAGGCTGTGGTTTTTCGACGGGAACAGGCTCAGTCCGGATCAGGTGAAGGAAATCCGGATAACCGTCATGGGTGGCAATTCGATCAATAATTCCGACCGGTTTTATGTGGAATATGAACTGGAAAAAGCGAGGAAAATAGTGCCCGAAGATAAATTGCTCAGCTGCGACGAGGTGGTTGAGAAAATCAACGGGTATAACACCAACGGAGAATGGAGGGATGAAAATGAATCGGAATGTGGTACCGGTATCGGAGCTGGTGGCTTTCGGAGATAAGATAAAGTCTCTGAAGGAGAGGGTTCTGAACTATCATGGTTCCAAAAAATTTGAGGATATACGGAGAAAATATAAGCTTTATTTGTTGCAGGGGGATTCACTGGCTGCCGAATATGCGAAACTGTCTTTCAAATACGGAAAAGAATCACTGGAAACGTACAGAAAAGATCTGGTATTAATCGCATCCGTCATGAGAAAACTTAGGGAGATAAAGAAAGCCGGAACCCGGAAAAACATCAACGGCCAAAAGCTTAGAAAGGCAAAGGTGGTCTGAATGTGGGCATTCGATGTTATTTCCTTTGTCATAGGCGGGATATTCATTTTCTTCGTATTACTCATACTCGCTTTGCTGAGTGTGAATGAGAAGAGGTGATGTATCTTGAGTACAAAAATAGAATGGACAGACGAAACCTGGAATCCGGTCACCGGGTGCAACAAAGTCAGCCACGGCTGTGAGCATTGTTATGCCGAGAGGCTTGCTTTGAGATTAAAGACTATGAGAAATCCCCGCTATAAAAATGGTTTTGAAGTAACTCTTCATGATGACTTACTCGATCTTCCGCTGACCTGGAAAAAACCAAAAATGATTTTCACGTGCAGCATGAGCGATCTGTTTCATGAGAAAGTTCCCGCCGAGTTTATCGAGAAAGCTTTTATCACCATGAATAAAGCAAGTCATCATACATTCCAGGTATTAACCAAACGGGCAGAAAGAATGCAGAAATTATCCGAAAAATTTTTCTGGACTAATAACATATGGAACGGTGTGACGGTAGAAGATGAAGATCAGATATACAGAATCGATCTTTTGAAAAACACTCCGGCAAAAATCAAATTCCTTTCTGTCGAACCTATGCTTTCAGATTTTCCCAGACTCGATCTGTCGGGAATAGACTGGGTCATTGTTGGTGGTGAAAGCGGGCCCGGTTGCCGTGAAATGAAAATCGAGTGGGTGAGGAAAATGAGAGACCAGTGCAACGAACAGAAAATTCCTTTTTTCTTCAAGCAGGCATATATAGATGGAAAGAAGGTTTCAACCCCCGAACTCGATGGCCGGAAATGGGCCGAATTTCCTGAAAAGGATGATTTCTATGTATAGAGAACCTGAGAAGTATCCTACCGGGTTAAAGACATACATGGAATTGAGATACGAAAACGAGATTGTGTAAGGAAGTCAGGTAAGAAAGAATCCGGAGTTGTTTTGTCTGAAAACGGAAGGTATCGGGTTTTTTATATCAACGGAAAATCGGAGAATTTAGGAAAAATGAAAACGAGAAAAAAATGGGAAATAACGGAATCAACCGATTGGAAACCTGAAGAAAAAGCAAAACTGAGATGGATACTTACGACCAAAGAAGGACAAGAATATCTTGATTACCTCTTAGAGACGTAAAGGTGGTGGTTAAATGGGAATTTCATATAACAGAGCGATTCTTGTGGGAAGGCTTACCAAGGATCCGGAAAGCAGTTACAGTTCAACCGGCACACATATTTCCAAATTCACTTTGGCCGTTGACAGGCCTTCTTACCTCAGCGGGCCGCTCGAAAACAATACTGATTTCCTGAGAGTGGTGACTTTCGGAAAGACCGCCGACTTCGTAGCGAACTACATGGCCAAAGGCAGGTTGGTTCTTGTTGAGGGAAGAATACAAATATCAAAATGGCAGGATTCTGACGGTGTTAACCGGTATTCGACGGATATCATAGCCGATAAGGTTAATTTCATGGAGACCAAAAAAACGTCCGGTGATGTCAAACATACTGACAAAATTGGCTATTCGAGTCTCCCGGGAAAAGACAAAAAAGAACCGGATGATTTGTATTCCCCGATTTCAGATAATGACGAATGTCCGTTTTAAGGGAGGGGAAAATGAAATCCGTAATAAGCTGGATCGGAGGGAAACATTTTTCTGCCCGGAAACTGATTCCGTTATTTCCGGAGCATCATACGTACATTGAACCATTCGGAGGAGGAGCTCATGTACTATCACAAAAGCCTTTGTCTCCAGTTGAGATCTATAATGACCTAAATAACGAACTCGTTTCTTTTCTGAGGATTCTGCAGAAATATCCCGAAAGGCTGATTGCGGAAGTAAAAAAGATCCCGTACTCGAGAATGGAATTCAATGAAAGAAAACCTCAGAAACCTAAATGCGAATTTGATAAGGCTGTGAACTTCTTTTATTTGAACAAGTCTTCTTTCCTCGGATTAACTCGGTCCTGGTCACGATCGACAATTACGAACAACGCTTATAAGTACGTATTAAGCTGCTCCGCTTTAAAGGAATTCGCAGAAAGAATGAGAGTAGTGCAAATTGAAAATCTTGATTTCAGAAAGATTTTTGAATTTTACGATCATGAAGGTGCTTTTTTCTATTGTGATCCGCCTTATAAAGGAAAAGAACATAATTATCAAATGCGTTTTTCGGAAAAAGATCATGAAGAACTTGCATATATTCTGAAATACATAAAGGGCAAGGCAATGATAACTTATTATCCGAATCCCATGATAGAAGAATATTACCATGGTTGGGAAAGAATTGAACTTGACTCTGTTTTATATTCAAGAAAAACTAAAATCGGAGAAGAAAAAGGATTGGTAAAAGAGCTTATTTACATGAGTTATAGGAAAGACCAAATGAATTTATTTGCCGGATAAGGAGGAAAAATGATAGCTGACTTCAAGCATCTCGACCACAGGATAAAGAAGATTTTCAGACGGTCCGACAGATTTTTCCGCGAGCTGGATGAGGATATAGACCGTAAAACTGAAGAATCTCTTCAAAGGATTGATGGATATTGAACGAGATTGTCTATCAGAAGGTAATACCGATCAATCCGGTAACAAAGAAGAATCAACAACAGATATTCAAAGGAAAGAACGGAAGGCCGTTTATCATGCCTTCGAAAAAGTACAAGCAGTATTCGGAACAAGCCGGATATTTCCTTCGGCCCTTAAAATCCCCGATAAATTTCCCGGTAAATTTGAAATGTGTTTTCTACAGAAAAACCAGGCACAAAGTGGATCTGTCCAATCTTATAGAGGCAATTCAGGATGTTCTTGTCGAATGTGGAGTCATAGAAGATGATAACTACGAGATTATTAAAAGTTTGGATGGATCGAGAGTCATTGTAGGATCTCCGGATCCGAGAACGGAAATAACTATTTCCAAATTATAAAAAAAGCCGGATAAACCGGCGATAGGAAATTGATTGATATGGATAGTATACAACAGAATTGATGAGGTGATTCTGTGAGAGGTGAAAAGGAAATCATGTATTGCTTAATAAATTACCGGAGAAACTGGACCCGCGTTCGTGGCGGGTCTGTTTGCTTGTCATGGGACTCGAAAAAATCGAACATAAAAATCGATACTACGGGAGTGGTCCCGATAGATGAGAGAGGAATAGAAGTACACGGGACTAAATACATAGGAGACGTTGATCTCGAAGCGAACAACGGAATTATCCAGGCCGAGAAAATACTCGATTGCCTTTCACCAAGACAGAAAGAGGCTTTTTTCTACGCATATGTCCAGGGAATGTTCGAAGAAGGCACCGGGTGGGAGGTTATCCCAATGTATACGGCAATCGGCAAGAGGATGAAAGCGGATAAAACAACTGTCAGAGAGTACATTTGCAGCGGATGGGATAATGTTAACAAAAAATTTACATATACAACCCCCACGAAAACGGGTGTATAATACACATGGATAAGTCTAAGACATCAGTATAAACCGCCATAATTGGCGGTTTTTTATTGAGGATTTGACACGTAATATCAGATATGATATCATTTATATATAGGAGATTATCATGGGCGATATAAAAAAGATTATAGATAAGATGAACAGACAACCAAATAACATAAGTTTTGACGATGCCATAAGAGTCCTCGAATATTATGGTTTTAAGGTTGCCGGAGTGAAGGGCTCACACCATAGGTTTAAAAATGATGAAGGCTGTATTTTTATATTACCCCGTAAAAATCCTTTAAAAGCAGTCTATATAAAGCAAATAATCAAAATGTCGAACGATTCGGAGTGATAAAAATGACGGTAAAGGAATATATGGAACTTCCGTACAACATAAACATAGAGAAAATTAATGACGAATCCGGAACGTATTATTATGCATCCGTACTGGAATTGACCGGATGCCACAGCGACGGAGAAACCGAAGAAGAAGCGAGAGAAAATCTGAAGGAAGCTATGGAGCTTTATTTTGAATCGGCGATAGATGAAGGAATGATGATTCCGATGCCACTCAAAGTGGATGATACTTATTCCGGTAAGATTCTCATCAGGATACCCAAATCGCTTCATGCCAATCTCATTGCTAACGCAAAGCTTGAAGGTGTAAGTCTTAACCAGTACATTTTATACAAATTGTCAAATGACTCGAGGCATGCTTCTTAATCCTTTTTAAAATCAACGAATTAAATACATACCGTCCGAAAGGGCGGTTTTTTTATTGCAAAAATCCTGAGAGGTGATCGTTTTGAGGTGATAAATAAATGGCCAAATACAAAGAATGGCTGTCCGATGAAGGTCTGCTGAAGCTTGAAGCTTGGGCAAGGGATGGCTTGACAGATGAACAGATCGCGAAAAATATAGGAATAACACGCTCCACATTGTCTGCCTGGAAGAATAAATTTTCGGACATTTCGGACACCTTAAAAAGAGGGAAAGATATCGTAGATATCCAAGTGGAAAATGCCCTCCTCAAAAGAGCTCTTGGATTTTCCTACGAAGAGAAAACCTATGAAACAAACTCCGAAGGCGAAAAGAAGTTGAAAAAAGTTGTAACTAAAATGGTTATACCGGATACCATTGCCCAAATCTTCTGGCTCAAAAACAGAAAACCTTCTTCATGGAGAGACAAACAGATTGATACCAATATAGACGATCCCAATGAAAGGATCAGAAATTGGATAGAAGCCTCAAATGGTGAAAAAGAAAAAGATTTGTTTGAGGAGCGTGAAGATGAAGATGAAACAGAATAAAACCGGTAAATTTATGTTCCAACCATTTTCGAGAAAACAGCGACAAATTCTGAAGTTTTGGGAAGAATGTTATCCGACACATAAAAAGGATATTCTGATTGCCGACGGATCTATTCGCTCCGGTAAAACGATCGCAATGATTCCCTCCTTTCTCAGATGGTCAAACTATAATTTTAAATACAAAGATTTCATCATCGCAGGAAAATCAGTCGGTGCACTTAAAAGAAATGTTATTAACCTGATGCTTCAAATACTTGAAACGTGGGGATGGCCTTATAACTATAACCGTTCTGAGAACTACATCGAGCTCGGAAGCAATGTGTATTACATGTTCGGGGCGAACAACGAAGCTTCTCAGGATGTGCTTCAGGGGTTAACCGCAGCAGGGGCATTCGCGGATGAAGTGGCACTTTTTCCACAGAGCTTCGTGGATCAGATGATAGGCCGGTGCAGCGTCGATAAATCCAAGATATTCATGAACTGCAACCCGGGGAGTCCGTTCCATTTTATAAAAACGGATTACATCGACCGCGCAAAAGAAAAGAACATACTGTATCTCCATTTCAACCTCCGGGACAACCATACATTATCCGACGAAATAATAAACAGGTACGAAAAAATGTTCTCGGGCGTCTTCTACAAAAGATACATACTTGGAATGTGGGTAATGGCCGAAGGAATCATATACGACATGTTCAGGGAGAAAGAACACATTGTGGACTTCTCGCCGCTGTTTTCGGATATAGCCGTTACCTGCGATTACGGTACCGCAAACCCCACGACATTTTTAAAAATCGGAAAATATGGAAATAGGACATATATTGACAGGGAATACTATTACTCCGGCCGGGATAAGGGGATTTCAAAAACCGACGGCATGTATGCGGATGACCTTGAATTCTTCTACAAAGAGAACCGTATGGACAAATTGACACGAATTATTGTGGACCCTTCGGCCAAAAGCTTCATTACGGAATTACAGAGAAGGAAATTCAAGGTGGTCAAGGCGAACAACGATTTGCTGAACGGGATTCGGAATGTCGGGTCGAGTCTATGCAAGGAAGAGTTATTCGTGCATTCCTCCTGTAAAAACACGATCAAAGAGTTCCAGACATACAGCTGGAATCCGAAAGCGCAACAGCGGGGACTTGATGAACCGTTGAAGGAAAACGACCATTGCATGGATGCCATCAGATATTACTTCAACACCTGGCGTAAATCTTCGGCCATAATAGGAGACAGATACGATGAGTAAAATACCTAAAGGAAGAAAAATAACGATATCCGACAGATATTACTCTTTCGACAGGAAAATATACGAAACACCGCTGGTTCCGCGTACGAAGATAAAACAAATGCTCGAAAGGGACGATGCGGTCATAAACGCGTATTCAATATACTCCTCTTTCGTGTTGAACATGATACGGGGATACACGCACAAGGATAAGGATATTTCCGAATTCATAGAGAAAAACTTCCAGGTTTCCAAAACGAGCATATCAAAAGTACTGAGAGCAATGCTGAAAGAAGCGAGAGCCGGCGGATTCTCGACCGCCGAGATCGTGTACGATTATACCGATGGTAAATACGTCGTATCCGACATTACCAAGCTCGAGCCCTCACGCTGTACTTTCCTGGTCGATCACGACGATATTACCGGTATCGAATATGTTTCCGTCAAAGGCAGGAACATAGTAGTTGAAAAAGAGAAATTGCTTATTCTCAGATTCGGGAACGGGATATACGGAACACAGGAAATATCCAAAGCCATGGAGCGCTGGTACGACATACGGCGTGATGCGGTCATATGTATGTCGAGAACACAAAATGAATTTTCTACGCCGCCTATTACGACGTATACCAATGATCCTGCGGAAACAAAGGAGCAATTCGAGAAAGGCAACATTCGCGGAGGTGGAAAGATTATTTACCTCAGGGAGGATGAAAAAGCCGAATTCATAACCATCCCGGATGCTTCGGGCGGATTGAGGGAAAATATCCGGTTTGCCGGAACAAAAATACATGACATACTCGGGATCCCGACGCTGTTGTATGAAAATTCATCCACCGGCGCTTACTCGCTGGGGAGCAAGCAGGTTGAGGTATTCGAATCAATCGTAAGCGATGCCGCTCTCATAATGGCCGAGATGTTGCTCGAACAAATAATAACCACCCTTATAGACTACAATTTCGGTCCGCAGGAGGATTACGGCACATATGACATAAGCACCAAGCTCAGTATAGAAGATCTGGGAAAACTCACCACAGTGGTTAAAAATGCTGTCGAATCCGCAATCATAGATCCCACGGAAGAATGGATACGTCCACGTCTGGGATTTCCGAAGGGAGTTAATGTTGCCGGATCCATCCAAAGCGACATCGATAAGGAGAATAAAGAAGGTGGTAAATAATGCCTTCGAATTACGCGGTGGCACTTGCCTATAAGTATGCCGAGAACCGGATTGTTTATTACCTTTCACAGGTGTTCGCCAAACTGAGGACCAAATATATTGAAAACGGTTATGTTCCATTTTCCACGGTAAATTCCGATATAAAACAGGCAATAATCTCCGGATTGTCGACCTCATATATTTACGGGAGAGTGGGTGCGGCTGGCGATATTTCCAAAAGAACCGGAATCCTGGTGACTAACAGGGAGTTCACAGATTGGCTCAGTCACTCCGTCGTGTTCGAGATTATCATGAAATACGACAGGGAAATGCTTCCCTATCTCGCGGGGAAATACCTGTATAATGCGATGACCGACAGAAAAGGAGCGATGGAAGCATACTTCAGGCCTTCGCAGAAGGCGCTCGAATTTCTGGATGGTTATTCACTCGAACTGGCCGGAATCGAATCGAAAGACTTTCTCGATAAAGCGACAAGCTTGACGAGGAAAACCATCGAAGAAGGTATGAGCCATATGCAGGCATCCAAATTTCTGAAGGAAAACCTGAAGAATTTTTCAATGATCCGTACGAGGGCGATAGCGAGAAGTGAGGCGACACGTGCGTTCAACATAGGAACACTTGAGGAAAGCTTCACAGACGATATCGTCACGGGTTATGAGTTCAACTCAGTACTTGACGGATTGACCACGGTAACGTGCAGAGAACGGAACGGAAAGTTCATACCGAAAGACGATATACAAACGCTTCTCAACAACACTCCGCCGTTGCATGTGAATTGCAGGTCGAGGCTGGAGGTAGTTACCAAATACGATAAAAAGAAGATGAAATTGTTGAGGCATGTCGCCGAAGAACATACGGCCAGGATAAGGGACATGGACAGGGAAGTTTTGAGGAAAATACTGGCAGCTTAAATTCAAAAGAGCCTTCGGGTTCTTTTTTTTATGGAAAAAGAAGGTGATTGAAGAGATGAAGAAAAAGATAATGCCGTTCCAGCGGTTTTACGACAGCCGTTACGGCTGGATAAACATAACCCGGGACATGGCGGAGAAGATGGCCGAGAATTTCAAAAACAAGATCCCCCATTACGTGCCGCATATAAATCTCCGGCACAACAAGGAAAGGTACGGAGACATAACCGGTCTCGAAGTAAAATCGGACGGGTTGTATGCAGATATCGAATACACTCCCGAAGGACTGAAGCTGGTCAGGGAAGAGAAGTACCGTTACTTTTCACCCGAATATCTGGACGATTACGTGGACAAGAGAACGGGAAAGAGCTGCGGACCCGCCATTGTCGGACTTGCACTCACGAACCAGCCTGCTCAGCCGGATACCGATGAGACTTTCAGATTCGAAGAACACGAAATCAAAACACTGACTATAAAACTTGAAGAGGAGGAAGATGAAATGCCCGATGGAAACGATAAGGTCATTAAGCTTTATGAGGAAGAACTCGCAAACGTTAAAAACGAAAAAAAGAAACTCGAAGAAAAGCTCGGAGAATCGGAAAAGAAAGCGAATGAACTGGAAAAGAAACTGGGTGAGTCCGAAAAAAGCGTAAAAGAGCTCACCGAAAAGATTTCCCAATACGATACCGCGAACAAAAAGATAAAGATCGATTCCTGGAAAAAGAAAATGCTCGGCGAAAAAAATCTGCCGAAATCTCTTGTGGAAATCTGGGAAAAGAAACTGGAAGAAGCGGAAGACGTGGACAAAGAGATCAAATTCGCTGAGGAAACCCTGAAGAACATCCCGGGACTTAAGACGGGAAGAAAAATAGGACTTGACGAAGAGGACACGGGTGGAAAACCGGACGGCGAAAAGCTGCTTGAAGAAAGGGTGAATGCGGCACTTGGTTTTGTCGGGATGAAGAGGGGTGAAAAATAATGACCACCAACGAAAGAGTGGAGTATAAGGATGCCGTGGACGTATCCGCGGCGCTGAACAACGGTTTCCATATCATGGGATGGGATAAGAATGCCGGTAAGTATGTGAAAGCCATATCCCCGGGAAGCCAATCGGAAACAGGCAACGGTACCACGAAGAAATTCACGATTGATGAAACGAATTTGGTTTTCGGTACGCTTACAGCCAAAGTAGCGGGTGTGGCTACGGAAATAACTTTCGACCATTCGACGGGTGAAGCGGAATTCGCTTCGGCTCCCGCAAACGACGCGGCCATAGTCTTCGAATATAAAAAGTTCAACACGGAACCCGGTGCGATATTGGTTCAGGATGTGGTACAGGATCAGGAAGAGGCGGCACTTATGGTCTTTGCGGGGGTCGTCTATTCCGACCAGCTTAATGAAACCGAGTTTGTGAATATCGATGTCGTGGCAAGACTCAGGAAACAGGGAATCTATCTCGAACCGAGAACGGAATTCCTGCAGACCGTATAAAGGAGGAATGAAATATGCCCAATCCAGTGGAAGGTTTGACACCGGATACGAATTTTGATTTTTTGAATAGATTATTGAAAGACACCAGAACCACCGACGTAACGGCAATGAGAAATATGCTGGGATCGGAAGACAGAACCGATTATTCACCGAATAAAGAGATTAAAGTACGGATTGAAACCGGCGGCGCCGAAGTGGCGAAAATCGGAAAAATCGGAGACGGTCCCAGGGCTGTGAAGCGAATTTCCCAACTCGAAGACGCAATTATAGATCCCGCACAGATTTACGAGTACACCGCCGTTTCGGCGGATGATATGTTTACCAACCAGCAGGCCGAAAAAATAGTGATTCGCGGAAACATACAGGGAGCGGATGCGTTCAAAGCGAACGAAGATTATATAAGAGCCAAGAATGCCATTGAGCTTGAAAACCGGAGAGTACGTGCCGAAGAAAAGATGCTGTGCGATCTGATAACCACCGGAAAGATCGAAAGCACCATAACCAATCCGGATACCGGAGTCGTGGAAAGTAAGTACGAATACTCTTCCGGAGCCGTTGCGGAGGAATTGACTGCGGATTCTTCAACCGATTTCTACAAGATATTCATAGACGCTATAGACAGCATGATGGACGAAGGTTATGCACCAAATTACCTTTTCGCAACACAGAATGTGGCGAATTTTCTTAAAGTCAATGCCAAGCTGAAAACGTACATGGATAAGACCATAAACATGGAAAAACTGGCTTTGACAGATCTCAGAAATAAGAACATAAGGGTTTCCCTTACTTGGAACAACTCCGAAATACCCGACATATGGACGTATTACGGCGGGTATCAGGGGGGAAGATACATACCTCAGGCCGATGCGACCCACGGGAAACTGATTATGCTTTGCGACAGGACAATAATGAAAGGATACGGAGCCATTCGGAAATTCAAACCGGATATTTACGTGAGAGGTGAAAAAGTCACGTGGGAAAGACCGGATGAAAATGGGGACGATCTTTACCAGTATATTCTTTCCAGGCCGTTGTGGTGGCTCAGAAACAAATTCGGTATAAAAATCTGGAACGTAACATTGTCATAAGAGGCTCAAACGAGCCTCTTTTTTATTGGAGGAATAGAAAATGCTTACTTTCAGTGACATAAAAAAGTATTTTCCGGAAGATTTGCTCGTGGCTTTATCCGATGACATGGATATGGAAATTCCCAACGAAGAACTCATAAACAAGCTCGTAGAAGACGGATATTCAACGGTAAATGCCGCGATCGCGATAACGGACGAGGAAGTAAAGAAAAAAGCGGTTGCGGAATATGTTATGGCGGACCTGTACGAAAGACGCGGAATGATTGAAAGATCCGAATTCCATTTCAAGAAAATGGTATCCATAATAAAAATGCCCGAGATTAAAAGGGAATCAGGCGGGTTATCCGCACCTGCGGTGTCGTCCTTACCGTTGCCGGATCACAATTACGGGGAGTGGTGATTGTGGAAACTTATGTCCGTATCAACGACGGTGAATTCGATACCTTGATGAAAAAGTTTGCTTTAAAAACGAAAGACCTGAATAAACCCATGAGGAGCATTTCAACAATAATGAAGAGGGAAGTCCTCAAGAATTTCACGAGTCAGGGACGTCCGGAAAAATGGAAAAAACTTTCGAGGAATTATCTTAAATACAAGCTCAGAAAGAAAAGCACAAACAGAAATAGAATTCTCGAATTTCACGGGCGGTTGAAGCAATCCATAAACAGCAGAAGCGACGGAACCATGGCGGCGGTGTTCACAGGTGAAAAGTACGGGGTTTTCCATCAGACGGGAACCGGCAGATTGCCTGCCAGGCCATTCATGCCAGATGATAAACACCCGGATATGCCGCCATTTAACGTTGATTGCATAAACAAGTTCAGGGAGATACTACTCGGTCATTTGTTGGGGTGAAAATGTATGTATGGAAAAATAGTGGAACATATCAGGGATAAAATCCTCGGGCTCGGGTATGATGAAAAACTCGTATTCATAGGTGAACAAAACTGGGAAAACATTATGAAATTAGGAAAGCCCATCGTAGAAATATTACCGGGAATTGGGGTAAGAGAAGCATACGGCTTAGGATCGGCATGCAAACAAAACTGGGGAATATCAATAATCATAGCGACCAAAGACCTTGAAATGAAAAGTGAGGAAATGGAAATAAAAAACCTCACCAATTTGGCAACTTTAATGGAAACATTTTCAAAGGGAACCGTATCGGTAGACAACAGGAATGTCACTTACAATATCAAGTCTTTTGATACTTCCAGAACACGTTTGGCAGCCGAAGAAGGGAAAGGTTTTTACGCTGTCGGATGTGCCGTGGATCTTGAAGTCGATTTTATAAAATAAAAAAAGAGGTGAAAATATATGGGTTTGTCAGGCAGCGCGTTCGTGCCGAAATGGCGCGATGTTTCGAATAACAAAGAAATACCGATAGGTTACTGGGGCAGTATTGGCCCAGCCATAGGAAACGATTTGGTAGAAGTCAAGGGCCTCGGAGGACTTTCGAAAAAAAGGACCACGAATGTAAAAAGAGACTGGTCCCTGGATCTCAATGGTATAACTTCCTACCTGCAGATAAAAGCGGGTCTTGCGGATAACGTTTCGAAATTGCCACCCGAACTTGAAATTTATTTCAACGATCTTCTTGCAAAAGGTGCGAGAGTGGCATCTTTCAGTCTCAGCGGTTCTCAGGGTGGTGCGCTTACCGCGAGTTTTAGCGGGCAGTTCATTAACGCTGAGACTGTTACCCCAGGCAGTGCTCCGGAACAGGGGCAGATGTTCATTTATTCGGACGGATTCGTAGGTGTGGGAGCAACCGCGGAAGTCGCGGACGAGGATCTTTCCTCACAAATAACGGCCGTGAAGAGGGAATTCATAGCGGGAAAGAAAGCTCTGAAACCCGGCACCGTTTCCGTAAACGTAGATAGTGGCGGAGCGGTTACGGATGACGGATACGGGACGATTTCGGGTGTCGGGAAAGTTGAATATCAGACGGGTAAGATATTGCTGGACTCGATCCCGTCCACGAGTGTTATCGTATCATATCATTGGTATGCGGAGCAGGATGTCATACCTTCTTTTGACATATCATCCGAAAGGTCTCTTACCCCTCAGTATGGTACCAGTAGAACTCCCCAGAGTATTGACATAGGTACGACCGCAAACAGCGGCAAGATAACCGTGAAATCTTCGACGGTAGCCAGAATTCTTGAAGCGGAGGACGATCCCGCAATACCGGATTTCGATATCATGTTGAAGTTTATCGACCCCGCCGATGTGACGAATTATATACTTCTCATGGGAACAGGATGCAGAAAAACTGCGGCAAGTGCCGGCACGGATCCCGAAGGTGACCTTGAAATACCGTTTGACATATCTATTGGTGCACTCACTGTCACGGGCAGTGAAGCGTAATTTATAACAAATCTTACGAGAGGGCAAAAAGCCCTCTTTTTTATTGGAGGGAATAAAGGATGAGTATATTTGCAAAGACAAACACGATCGAAATTGAAGGTGACAAGATAGAAGTTAAGGAAATGAACATAAGACAATTCGTTACTGTGCAGAGATGTGCCGGGGATATAGAGAAAAACCCGATGGTTGTCATGGAAAAAATCGTCGACCTTCTCCCTGTGCTGCACGAATTGGTCATAAGTGTCAACGGAGAAAAACCCACAAAAGAACAATTTGAAGAAATAAAACCCACTGCCATTATGAAACTTTTCACGAAGATTATGGAGGTGGTCAATGCAGATGCGGCCTCCTTTCAGTCTGAAAGCGACTGATATTGAAATAGAGGCATTTAAAGACCTGGGGTATCCCGAAGGATGGGATACCCCGGCTTATTTATACATAGGACACAAAAATTCAATGAAAAGGAGGGCAGAACATGGCCAATAGCGCGGTTGTCGAAATATTCATAAAAGCGGTAGACGACGCATCCGGCCCATTGCAGGGAATCAGGGACCAGTTTCAAAAATTCAAAGATGTTGGAAGCGTTTTCCAAAGTGTCGGAATACAGGCAGCCGGCGCTGCTGCGGTTATGTTAGCCCCCTATGTCAAAGGAACGACCGTGTTCATGGAATTCGAACAGGCCATGAAAAACGTAGGAACAGTCGCAAATGCCACGGAAGAAGAATTTAAAAAACTTACCGATGAAGCGAGAAGAATAGGAGCCACGACTAAATTTACGGCTACCGACGCGGCAAAAGGCTTTTATTCTCTCGGATCTGCTGGATTGAAAGCTGCCGACCAGATATCCACCCTGGAAAATGTAACCAATCTGGCCGCGGCGACAAACAGTGATTTGGCGAATACTTCGGAATTTATGGTATCGGTGATAAAACAGTTTCGGCTACCGTTTGAGCAATCTTCCCAAGTCGCCGATAAATTCGCTTCTGCTATTTCAGGCAGTTCCGCGAATGTAGACAAATTAACCAATTCTTTCAGATATGTAGGTCCTCTGGCCGGAACTTTGAATCAGAACCTGACAACTACCACGGCAGCACTCATGGGAATGTATGATGCCGGTATGCTTGGCGAACAGGCGGGAACGGCATTGAGAGGAATGCTGGAAGGTCTGATGAATCCCACAAATGAAGCGGCAGACATAATCGAACGGTATGGTCTGAAACTCGAAGAAGTCAACCCGAAAACAAACGATTTTCTTGATATCGTTCAGAAATTTGAAAACGTGGGACTTGACGCTGCCGATGCGATGAAAATATTTGGAGATACCGCGGGACCCGGGATGCTGTCGCTTTTGAATATCGGAGCCGACGGCCTTAAGAAATTTGCGAACGTCCTGGATAACGATGTGGGGAGAGCTGCTAAAATGGCTGCGGAACAGCAGGATACGCTGCTCGGAGCCGTTGCCAGACTGAAATCTTCAATCGATGATATGTTTATAGAAATGGGGAAGAGTATTCAACCGTTTGTTGAAGGTGCTATAGAACAAATACAAAAATTCATCGAAGGTTGGAAGAACTTGGACCCTGCAATTAAAAACGTATTAACTCAATTCGGATTGTTTGCCGGAATCGGCACGGCTGTATTCGCAGCCCTTACGCTCATAATCGGCGGGGTTATGAAAGCCGTCGGTACATGGAAAGAATTCGGTTCAATACTGAAAACAACGATTGCGCATTTGAAGGATTATAAAACCATTGCGAACGCATTTAAAACCGATTTCAAAAAAATCGGGGATGCGATTAAAAGTATGGTTACCGGTATCCCGGCACTTCTTTCGAAGGGCGCGGCTGCGTTCCGGACTTTCGGCAGTGCCAGCGCAAAAGTGTTTTCGGGAATCTCCGACGGTTATGATAAGTTTATAAAAGTTCCCTTTTTGAAAGGTATTGATTTGATTGTAACCGGATTCAAAAAAATTCCTTCCGTTATTTCTTCCGCATGGTCGATCATAAAAAGCGCACCTATGTATATCTTTGACGGATTCAAAAAAATACCGTCGATAATCACCGGTCTCGGAGGTGTTTTCAAATCTTTCGGAATGACCATGCTCAATGCTTTTAAGGCTGTACCGAATATGATATCAGATATTATTATGAAAGCGAAAGATCTTAATTTTAATATAAACAACAACATCAACGCTCTGAAAATAATGAAGGGAATAACTTTAACAGCAGTGGCGGCGGGTTTCGCTGTCATCGGGGCCGCAGTCGTAAAAGCGACCGGGGAAATAAAAAAAGTCAATGAAAAAATGCAAGAAGGAATGGCTAAAACAATAGAAATAATGGATAAATGGCTTTACTACATACCTATAATCGGAGATTTCATAAAGCAGTTAGATACGCAGAGCGAAATGAAATCCATTAACGAATCCGCAAACAGTTTGTTTATCCATCTTGAAGACATATACAAAGGCCTCAGGAAAGCCGAAAATGCCGATCTATCCGAACTAACCGCAGAGTTTAACAAAGTACTCAAAGTGATCAGCACTACCGATCTGGGATTAAAAGGATTAGCCCTGCGTCCAAAAGAAATAGCCGGGCAGCTGGCGGTGGTGGTGGGAGCTTTCGAAGATTTAGGCGTACCAGTAGATGAATTTAAAAACAAAATCCAAGATGCTTTCGGTAAGTTTGACAAAGGAGATTTTGAAAACGCCTTTAAAGACGCATACGACCGCATGAAATTGACGCAGCAGGCAACAGAGGAGATGTCGGAAACCTTCGACAAAATGGGGGAAAAAGGAAAAGAAGCGGCAGAAGGTTTCTCTATAGGACTTTCCAAAGTAGATTTTGGAAAAGTTCAAAGCAAATATGAGAGCTTCAGTGAAACTATCGCAACACATTTTGCAGAAGCGGGAAAAACTTTTGAAGAAACAGCAGAAACTATGAAGTATCTTGATTTTTCTGGAATAAAAGAAAATTCAGCAATTCTCAGAGACAAATTGATTGACGATTTCAAACGTATCTATGGAAGCGCAGGTGATGCGCTTGACGAAGTGAGAAATATGGCTAATCAAAACTTCGACATGATAGAAGCTTCTTCTAACGAAATGACAAGTGCCTTAAACTCTTATTTTGACGTTATGGCAAAAGATGCGGCCCGTTCACTCGGAATTATAAATGATCTTGAATTTTCTACGGCTGATGACAAAATAAAGAAATTTGCCACCGATGCTTTCACGATATTGACGGACGTGGGAATAGATTCGAAACTTGCCTTAGAAGCGATAAATGACTTGGATTTTTCCGGGGTAAAGAAAACTGTTCAAGAAGCCAAAGATGAGTTTATAGATTTGCTTGTAAAAATCGGTTACACAAAAGAGGAAGCTGAGAAAAAGGTAAACGACATGGGTTTTGAAAAAATGGTGGAAAAATCTAAAAAAGCGGCTAAAACAGTTAAAGACGAATTCAAAGAAAAGGTCGATGGAGCCGTCAGCGAATTGGAAAGAATAAATAACTTTCGATTGATGGAATTCCAGAGTAAAGCGGATTCCATAAACCTGGAAAAAATGAGACAAAACGTCGGTGAAGCAACTACGGAAATGATAGAAAAACTGCAAAAAATTCTGGGGCTGCTTGATGAAATAGGTAATACCACTGTGAGACCCAAGTTCGAATACGTTGAGGTGATAAAATAATGAGCAGCATTTTAGACAGCACTCTTAAAAAATTGAAAGATTTCGAAAACCAAAAGGTTACTGTCGAAATCACAAGCAACATAGACGAACTCGTTGAGAAACTCGAAGGGTTTCAGGCAACTTTGGATTCTTTGGATAGCACATTTCTAAACCAGGCTGTCGCCAATTCGTTGGGAGAAATCGGTTTGAAGATAGATGAAGCGAGTGAAAAGCTTCGGAAGTTCGAGACAATCGATTTCACGGGGCTTAAAAACAGTATGGAATCTCTCGGCCGACTGAAGGACCTCGGTGTTTTCTTATCCGGATTGTCTTCAATCGAGCGAAAAGTAGCCGAAGAGTTGTATCAAACAGGCGATGCCGTAGGATTGATAAAGGAAAAGTTATCAAAAGTGGATTTCTCTGAACTTCCCGAAAAAGCGGAAACCGCAAAACAGAAAATGGTTAAAATATTCGAAGATGCCGGATACACAACATATCAGGCGCTAAGCAAAGTAAAACAATTGGGGTTTGATGTTTCCGAAGACTTAGCGCAAAATTTTGAGAAAACTTTTTCTGGAACTGCTGCTGATTTTGGGAAGTTTATCGCTGAAACAAAATATGGCATTAATAACGTTGATTTCGGCATATTGGATGATAAAGTTCAAAGCCTATATGACAACATAAAAGGTGTAATGGCAGATCTCGGCCAAGACATAACAACTACCTATGAAAAAATGGCACAGATAGACTTTTCACCTATTAACTCCGCAGAAAAGTCAGCGAAGAAATTGGTATCCGCTTTTGTCGACGCCGGGTATAACGCTAAAGAAATAATAAAACAACTCAACACGTTGGAACTCCCGGAACTCTCACCTGATACTTACAAAGAAGCAGTTAAATATTTATATGAGCTTTCAAACGAAATGAAAAACGTTGAAAAAGAATCTTCAGATGTATCCGAAGCGTTTTCCGGTATGGGTGAAAGTGCCGACATTACGGGAGATTCCATAAAGCGTTTGGAACATTCTATCTTACAATTAAAAGATAATGCAAACCAAATTACGGATGTATCCGATAAGGTCAGGGAAACCAAAGTAAGTCTTCAAGAGTTGGAAAGTACTTCGGGAAATTCCGAATTAAACGAGCACATATCCGATTTGTCAGCGAGATTGACCGAATTGGAAAGCAAGTTCAGGGATGTAGTCGATGCGACAAACAAATTTTCCGAAGGTATGATTTCTGCGAAGGAAGTATTGTCGGAACAAGACATAAAAGAGTATGCGACTTTTTTTGACAAACTGATTTCCATGCTTGATGAAACAGCCTTCAAAGCTTCGGATAGCGTCAGCGAATTTAAAGAATTCGCGGATGAAATTGGAAGCGCTTTGAAGAATTTTTCCGATGTTGCAAAGGCAATAAAGGACTTTAATAACATTTCCGGGGATGAAATCGAAAACTTCGGCGAGCAAGTCGAATTCATGCTTTCTTCGTTCGCAACACTTGCCGGGAAAGTCGATAACAGTTCAAGCAAAATAGGTAAGAACTTCAAAGAATTATCCGAGAATTTATTCGCTTTTGCCGACAATTTTCAAAAAGCTTCCCTGGCCGTCAACTCTTTTTCTGATGTTTCCGAAGAGCAGATGAAAAAGTTCATACGCTATGTATTCGACAGCGTAAGTGCGTTCGATCAATTATCTTCCGCCTTGGATGGTGAAGGGTTATACGAAACAAAATACCTGAAAGAATTGAGCGAAAACATAGTCGGGTTGACCACTAATTTTACCGAAGCGACCAAACAGATAGAATCATTTTCAGGAAATCTGGCGAGGGAAGATATCAAAATATATGCAAGTGCGATAAAAAATCTTACCGATTTTTTCAATGATCTCGGCGGATCTTTGGATATTCCCATACGAAAACTCGATTCCATAATTGAAAAACTGGATAGATTGGATGGCCGGAGGGTTGTTGCCACGGTTGTCCTGAATGAGGAGGTCAAATGAACGGTAAAATAGAGCAAATTCTTGAAAACATAAAAGACTTTCAACTATCCGGAAAGGAATTGAACATAGATACGAATGCGGATGAAATATTAGAACAACTGGAACAATTGAGAGCCTTTCTGATCGATTTCGAAGGAACGGGATTTGAAGACGAGATAGCAAATGTCTATCAGTCACTTCTGGAATTGGGTATAGATGCGGACAAAGCCTTCAAAGCCGTTAAAAAGGCGATGGATTTCCCAGTTCTCGAGCGGCAGGCGGACAAAACCCTGGATGAAATTATCAGGTTGTTTCAATCACTTGGGAATACCGAATTGCAGGCTATTTCCCTGGCCAAGGGTCTCGGGTTCGACACCGCGGTAAAAGAAGCGGAGTATACCAGAAAATCCATAACGGAATCATTCAACCGTCTCGGGGAAGAACTGGCTGAAAAACTCGTGCCTTTTGAAAGATTGGATATATCATCGGTAGACGACAGTATCAGGAACGTATCGAAATCACTTGCCACAATCCTTACGGATTTAGGAACACCTTTGGATAAGATACGGGAATCTATCGGCCGGATGGACACAGACATTTTTCTCCCCTCTCTGGAAGATTCCGGGCAAAAAATAATCGACACTTTCACACAGGCCGGCCTGAGTGTTGAGGATATCAGAAAGCAACTTGTTAAGCTCGGTCTTGCGAAAATAAATCCGGAGTTGTACAACCAGGTGTTGAAGAAACTGGGCGAATTGCAATCCGAAACCGAGGACAGCGGGACTATAGCCGTGGTAGATGAAGAAAAAGCCATCGAAAATCTGGATAAAATCCAACAAAAAGTCAGGGAAGTTGACGGCACTACCGCTACTCTGAATGTCGATGTCGTATATACGGAAAAAAACAAACCTCAATTTCTAAGATCAATAGCGAATGCGTGATAATCATGAAAAAAATAAGAAGCTATCCGATAGTGAAAATATACGATCGCCCGGCATGGGATGACGAAGCTGAATATCTTGAAGACCTGGTCAATATCCAATCAGTGAATATGAGCCTGACCAGAGAAATAACACCGGATGTCGGCAATGTCGTGTTCAAGGAATCCCTCTCGGAAGAACCCAATTACGTCGGGAAGGGAATCAAAATATACGCGTATGCCGTTGAGGCTGACGAATACGGTGAAACAGAAACTGCGGAGGAAATATACGGCGGATTGATCGTGTCCCAGACGAAAAATATCGAGGCATCGTCATTGACCCACAGAGTGTGGGAAATAAGCTTCGAGGATGTCGTTTCCTGCTGGGAAGGGGCCGAAATAAACATCGATGTCCAAAAAGACGAGGGAATATCCACTGAAACAGTATTTGCGCCTTTGCGTCAATTGCCGCGTTATTCCGGTACGGGATACTCGTTTCAAATCCGGAAATGCCAGTTCTCAGGAAACGGAATAGAAGGGATCAAAGCCGAATTGACTCAAACGGGTTTCACAACATACGGAGGTAAGGGGCGTTTTACCGGAACCGATCTTATACGGAACCGGGAAAACGTGTCGATAGTCAAAGATACGCGTACGATTCCGGAGGTCAACGGTATCAAAATCAAATGGACGAACAATTCCCCCGTCTGGACTTCGATAGAAGGGAGCGTAAGCGTGGTGTATTTAACCAAGAACCGTCAATGGTGGATACCCGCGGCGTGGGAAGACGAGGAATCGGAAACATATAAATTGCATGTGGTATATCTCACTTACCTGTCTCACCCTTCGGTACCCATAAGCTCCAATGATTCCGAAGTTTACCAATCTCTGTTTTTCGGGTCGGAGGCTAAAGAGTTCTCCGTTATCGGAGAAGCGGAAATGACGGAAAACTATGATTACACCTCACTGAACGAAGTCACTCTGGTACAGCCGGCAGACCAAAAAACGGAAACTGCCATGTTCATTCACAAAACATATGAATACACTGAAATGCCTGAAAATACAAGTATAGGCCCCAACCTTCTTTCAAGATTTTTGAAAGAGACTCCTCAAGTCATTACCCTGTCTTTTTCTTCCACGAATCTCTGGGAAGAGGGGGAATATGAAACAGGCGGCGATCCGAAAATGGAGATAGATGTTTTGATTCGCAAGGCCAGTGCGATTGATTTCGCAGCTTGTGAACTGGCTGAAAGAAGATCCACGGACGAGCTCGCTTTGCAGTACGATTTCGATATGACCAGGAGCATAGCCCTTCCGGAAAAAATATCGGACGGCAATACATTCATCGACACTTTGGAAGGCAGGGGATATTTTCTCCGCACAACGAATATATCGTGGTCCGAAGGCGAGCCTGTCAACATCACATCTTTATTCGCCCTGGAATCTCAAGGCAGCGCATATTTCCAAAGGATTTCGAAATCTTTCATACCACAGTATTTCAAGAAAAAATTGAAAACTCAAATAGACCAGACAAAAAAAGCCCGTTATTGTTACATCAAAAACGGCGTATATGTCTTTGTCCAGGAGGACGGAACGGAAACGGAGATAAGTGCCGACAACGCTATCATAGGTGAAAACGGACTTGTCACCTGGAGGTGAGTATTTTGTTTGCGACAACCGGAAGCATCCCTCTTTACAACGGGAATTTCGCTGCTGGATTTGAGGGAGTGCTATTCCCTTCTAATTCAGGGGGAACTCAAATACTCGCAAGAAACGGAAAGTTTGCCAGCACAACGGCAGATTTTCACTCGCAGCAGAGCTTCAAAACTAAACTGACAAAAGAGCTGTGCATCGCGCTTGTCAGGAATAATCCGTACTATCCCGAACTAACCGATGAAGAAATACTCCAAATGTGGCGTGATATTTTTGCAAACTTAAAAGAAAAAGACAAAGTATCGATGAAGTTTGACGCAGATGTTTACATCGGCCTTACAAGCGATATGTTCTCCATCTCAGTAGCGACCTTGCAAGGCGCGGGACTTATTCGGTTGAGATTGGATGAACGGAACAATCGAGATTCGTACAATATGCCACTTACCGCCCGAGCTGATTTCCCGTTATTCGCACGCGGAATAACAAATTACACTCAAATAACATTTTCCAGTGATTTGGAACACGTGAGCGGCTCCTATACTTTTGACATGGCAAATCATTGGTCTGCGATGTTTTCTCTTTCCGGTTTTTTTAAAAAAGAAACCTCAATTACACAACAGCAAGACGGGAATTCATTTGAAATAGAGTCTTTGACAGAATATCTGGTGTGTCCGGGCATTGATAACACCAAAATAGAAAAAGTCAACGGAATGTTTGGCGAAACATGCCACAACGAAGGAACGGAATATGAAAGTTGGGCGCTTTATTTATCTGTTATTTATGAAGTAAAAGATTTTGTCAATGGTACTTACATAGGTTCGACCACTTCGACTATTTTGTACGCCTACAGTAGTTGGGGCTGGTATGTAATAAATCGTGAAGACTCGTACGATGGATATAAATTCGTGCGCGCGATTAATAACGGGAATAGTGTTTATTTGTGCGTAAACCAAGAAAATAACCACATTGTCCAGTTACGTAATTCCAACCACTCGATAATATCCTCTCAAACACTTGATGACAGCGCTCCTTATTACAACATCGACACGCAAGATTCTCCGGTGCTTTTACGGCTGGGAATCAAAAATGGTAGCCAAATAATAATGAGTGAAACGGACTTTACATCTATCTACGATAAACGCACGCAACTGCACATGTCGTTTGGCAATACTTATTATTTATCGTCAGGCGGAAAACAAATAGCGGTGGAAGAGGGCTTTTCACAGCGGGAGTTTAACTTTCGCCGCGTAGGTGCGTCTGAAAACGCTTATAACACAGGAATGATTTAGGAGGTTGAATAATGAAGATTGCTAAAGTTTTATACGAAGATGAGACTCTGGCAGCATCCAGTGATTTACAGAAAGAAATTACGTTTCATTTAGGCGTATCAAAAATAGGAATTATCGTCAAAGCAGCAATGGCTACAGGAACGGGCAGTGTTAAGGTGCAGGTCAATGGCATTATTACCAATTACGAGTCAACCTTCACAGCTCCATTGGCAGAACATACTTTTCCTGCCGTAGAAACGTTGACAGTGGTCGGAAAATATTTCCCGCTGGATGTTGAGGGGCTCTCTAAATGCAAGATAACCATTACGAACGAAGATGCATCAGTGGGTCATGTAGTATCCGTTGCCCAATGCGATTGGAGTGGTGGAAATGCCGTTCAATAAAACCGTTGAAATACTTATAAACAACGAACTTGTCGATAATCCCAGACATTTCGCAATCGATTGTTCCGGTTTGATAGCCGTGAGAGTTTTCTTGACCAGCGATCAATCGGTAGAATACACGATGCGTGTGTTTTCTTCGGAAGACGGAGCAACCGCCGGTGCGCCCAAAGGATTCGGACCTTTTTACGCTGAAATCATGGATTTGCGCAATGATTATTCCAATGATGTCGTTGAATACGATGTCACGAACATCAAATACCTGCATCTCATGCTGTTTGAATCTTCCCCCGCCGGCACCATGACAATGTCGGTCACTAAAATCGGGGTTGGTGATTGATGTGGATTCCAGAAAACTCATACTGCTTTTTTCTTCATCGAACAGGATATATTCCATAGTGGGTATTGAAAGCAGAACCGCAGCGGATACTCTCATATCTGCGTCCGCGATATCCGGAAATGTCAGTATTGACTGCGAGGTGGCGTAAATGGCGGCCGGAACAATCACCATGCAAAAAGGGGATACCCAATATATAAAATTCTTCACGAAAATAGACGGAATAGCCGCGTATCTCGTAAACGAGAAATTCCAGATAAAAAATCAGCAAGGTATTTTGAAAGCCGATTGGACAGTCGCGGAAAATCCCGATACCTTCATACAGGTTGAAGCAGGTGTTTACCTTGTCAAGATTAATTCGAACACGATCGGTCCTGAAGCCCTGGATCTTCCCGCCGGAACATACTACATGATTTTCTCCGGGCAGGATTCGCAGGGTTTCCCGCAAGTTTATACGCGGGCGTTGATGGTCAAAGAATATGCGAGTTTTTAATCAGGGGTGATTTTATGATACTTCCGGCAGATAAGTTGAATGCTTCGGATACCGGTCATATTATTCAAACGGAAGCTGTCATCGTAAAAGATGGTTTTATAAATCTCGGACACGATAATTTCTTCGATTTGAAAATATATTCAGATTTAAATAAGACAATACAACTAACGGACGGTCTCGATTACTCCCAGGGCGGCTTCGATTCGGAACTTAATGCATACAATTTCATAAGTTTCACCGGCTATCTGCCACATTTGAATGAAACAGTATACGCTGATTACAAATCAAAAGGAGATAACATCGAAGCGGAAGATATCAATTCGAGGGCATACGCATTTATGTTTTTTTCCGCCGGTGAAACAATTCATTGCCATAGAGCGGTCTATTTGAACAATGGCAAGGTATTTCAGGCATCTAATACGGATAATACCATTCCCTCGAGGATAATCGGTATTAGCTTGCAATCAGCGGAAACCGGTGAATCCGTAAAAATAGCGATTAACGGTTTTATTTTCGATTCTTCCTGGAACTGGAATCCGGATAAGAATATATTCATAGGTGAAAATGGCGCACTCGTTCAAAACACACCGGCATCCGGTTTTTTAAAGATTATCGCGGTACCGGTGGACAGCAATGCTTTAATGATAATTAATTCTAAATCCATAAGACTTACGGAGGTTTAATATGGCAAAAAAATACATACAACATAACAACGGTGAATTGGAAGAAAAAGGGTTTACCGTTGAAAGCGCAGGTGTGTCAAATGCGGGTGATGGAGTCGGATTGGACAATACCGGACATTTGCATCTCAGTATCTTTCCTTCCGGAATAGGACCAGAAGGAAAGATATTTCAGGCATCGGAAACCGTAGCTGCGGGGAATCTGGTGAATTTATGGAATGACGCAGGTAACATGAAAGTAAGAAAAGCGGATGCTTCGGATCCGGGGAAATACGCAGACGGTTTTGTGTTGGCCGGAGTTGCTTCGGATGAAAGTGTTTTCGTATATTTCGACGGAATTATAACAGGCCTTACGGGATTAACCAAAGATGCCAGGTATTTTTTAAGCGGAACTGCTCCCGGTAACGTTTCCACTCCCGCACCCACCGCATCCGGCTACATATCGCAGTTCGTGGGAAAAGCCATCTCGGATACCGAAATAGCTTTTGAAAAAAACGGATTGAAAATAAAATTAGGATGAACCGGGGTGTAATTTATGAGGGTCCTTGTAAACGAAGGTGGCGATGTAGCCGAAAAGGAACTCAGCTGTTCCGAAATTACCGATTTTAATTCTTCGGTTGCGAATAACAGTGCCGTTTTGCTGAACACTTCGAAAGTAAGCAACGTAACACATACGGGGGATGTGACAGGCAGCGGAGCCACTACCATAGTAGCTAATGCGGTGACCAATTCAAAACTTGCGGATATGCCGTCCAATACTATGAAGGGAAGGGTAAGCAGCAACGGAGATCCGCAGGATTTGACCGCCGTACAAGTAAGAAGCTTGCTGAATGTAGCGGATGGAGCCAATAATTATACTCACCCGGGAACACATCCGGCATCCGTAATCGTTCAGGATACAGCACACAGATTTGTATCGGATACGGAAAAAACAACATGGAATGCTAAAAGCAATTTAGCATTAGGAGAAACTTACAACACCGCTTACAGGGGTGATAAGGGAAAAACCGCATATGATCATAGTCAATCCGCTCATGCCCCGAGTAACGCACAAAAAAATTCCGATATAACGAAAGCCGAAATCGAAGCCAAACTTACCGGCACCATAACAAGTCATTCGCATAATTATGAACCGGCAGATGCCACTATTTTAAAAGAATCGGAAATTATCAACACTTTGACATCGACATTGACAAACAAGCCGCTTTCCGCAGCACAGGGAAAGATATTGAAGGATTTACTGGATTCTCTTTCAATACCTCCCGGAACAATATGGGATTTCGCCGGTACTACAGCTCCTTCCGGATGGTTATTATGTGCCGGTCAGGCGGTTTCGAGATCCGCATATTCAGCACTTTTTTCAGCAATAGGCACGAGATGGGGAGCAGGGAACGGAAGTACGACTTTCAATTTACCGGATTTCAGAGGAAGATTCTCATTAGGTGCGGATAATATGGGAGGGACTTCCGCAAACAGGGTTACCTCATCGCAGGCAGACAATATCGGCCAGGGAGCGGGAGAAGAAAATCATACTCTGACCACCGATGAAATGCCATCACACAACCATTACGCTCCTGTGGTCATGTATTCTGGTGTCGGAGGTCTTACAGGAGCACCAAAATACTCGGGAAGACCGGACGCGAATATGTATACCGGCTATTCCGGAAACGATCAACCGCATAACAACATGCCGCCATATGCGACAATACTAAAAATAATTAAGGCGTAGGCGATTCCATGAGGTATGGCAGCAAAGTAAGATTCGGGAAAACAATGTATGGTTCTCAAAGAGAATATCTGCTATTCGTATTTGCAACAATCAGTATTATTTTCAGACTCTCTTCGAATAATTTCTGTTATGAAAAGTTATTTACTGAAAATGATTTTATTCAAATGCTGAGATCGGAGAATATAGTCTTTGGAAGATATTTTACCGTTGAGTATTTATTTAAAAGGTGATCCGTATGAACAATGATAACAAGGTCGAATACAAGAGTACTATAACCGTTGAATTTATTACCAAGGCATATGATATCGCCTCCGGAGATGTGGTAGATGTAATTCCGGATTCATATTCCGCAAAACTCGAATCCGTAGAGAATATCCCGAGAGAATTGGCGGATCTTCCGGTAGAAGTCGTGAATAACAACAGATTTCTTGTCGATTTTTATGCCTCTCCGGATACTTCTTCAGAAGTTTACTGCGGAAATGGTTATTACGTGGTTCTTTATTATTCGAAAGATTTGAGGAAATATGCCGAAAGGCAGATGATCATAGTGGTACCGGACAAGAAATGACGAACCGATCAGACTACGGCCCTCCGAAGGAGGGCTTTTTTATTGGAGGGATTGATTTGACGGAAATAGAAATAAACGAATTGAAAACTGAAATCGAAAAGCTTCAGGAAGAGAACAGAAGGCTGAAAAGCGTGGACGATTCACAGAACGAGCAGATAGCAATTATCCTCGGGAGGATAGACAGATTGCAGATTCATCTGGATAACGGCTGGAGAAAAGACCTTATAGACATGCTTTTAAAAATGCAGTGGAAAATAATTCTTATAGTCGGCTCCCTCACAGGTGGAATCGTGGGGGTTCTCACATTACTGGCGAACAAAATATGAGAGGTGCGGATATGCGGACTCTGGAAAAATCGAGACTTCAAAAACTCATTGAAAACGGTGAGATCGAAGGTGATCTCGCGGAAATTATTCAGTCGGTATTTCAGGCGTTGGAAGACATGGATAAAAGAATTTACGAACAGCAGAAAGAGATAAATTCGCTTGTTATCTCTAAAAAATCTAAGGGAGTGGTGTAAATGGAAGGAATAGGAATGCTTTTGCTTGTTGTGGGAATATCCGTAGCTTTCGCAATCGTGATAAACCTTCTGGTCAAACCGAGAAAAAACATGGGCGAAACGGAGGCAAAGATAGCTGAAGGAATCGACAAGGGACTTGAAATTGCAGAAACCGCAGTACCGGTCGGAAGAATTCTTCTGGACATGATGATGCCGGCACCTGCTTTGCCGGATACATCCGGGATGACGGAAGAGGAAAAAGCCGATACCCTGAACGATTACCTGAAAAAGAAAGAAGACAGGGAAAAGAGCCTCGGATATTTCAACGCTATAGGCAATGCGGTAATCTCCACAAACCGCGCAAAAAAAGACATTTATGCGAATATGACGGAAGATGAGAGGACAGATCCGCAGAAGAGACATGCGGCAGCGAAAGAACATGCTTTGAAAATAACCGACGAAACCTGCGAAGCATTCGGAATTCAGAAACCGGATAACTTCACGGGAACCGTTCGGGATATGGCGATAAACCTCACGCTTGACCTGATAGATAAAAAAAAAGAACAACCTGATATCACTTTTATCCCTCTTTCAAACGGTCAGAACGCTGGGGATAAAGACGGCGTCTTTCGTACTCCTTGACAAAGATCCCGAATTCCAGTTGATGGTTTTGAAGGAAATTGCCAAAATAAAAGACTTTTCTTTCAACGTTGGTGGGAACCACAAATACATAGGCGGCTCAATCGGATATACTCCTCCGGTTTTATACAAATCTTTCGAAGTACACGGGGGAGTTTTCAATTCCTGGGAAGATGCTTTCTCCGGGCAATTTAAACCGAAGATCGGTATCGGTGTTTCCGCGAGATTTTAGGAGGATATATGAAAAAAATACTACTTCGAATAATGGAAGTGACTTCACTTATTAAGAAATACAGCTATATACCTTTCAGTATTTTCATAGTCCTTGCTTCCGCGTTGGTACAGATTTGTACCTTCGGGAAGGTCAAGGCTGTGGATAAAGCCATTCAATGGCTTGTCAAGAAAGGATACTGATGTTTGATTATTACCTGAAACAGATATTCGAATATTTCTTGCTGCGATTCTTGTCCCCGCAATTCATAACGATCGGAGGTGATTTTGAAATCACGATAAGATTCTGGTAAACAGAACAAAAGAAATTGCGAGATGGCCCTCTCACTTCGGTGGGAGGGTTTTTTTTATTTTGAATATGCGATTTAATTTCCGTCGACCTCCGGTGAGCGGAAAATCCCGGGGGATCGACGGGAATGAGAAAAGTACTTGACAACTGATGAAAAGAGTGATAGTATATTTTAACGTTGTATAACTGACGGAAAACGTTTCAGATTACAAAATGGTTAACTGTACTTTTAATCGGCAATTTAATGAGTTTATATCGTACCTATAAGGGATTGAAACTAAATTTTCATATTCTAATTCTCTTTTTAATTGAAATGTTTATATCGTACCTATAAGGGATTGAAACAAATCCTCTTTGTTGGGTACATATCGATGATATATGTTTATATCGTACCTATAAGGGATTGAAACAGGTTTGTGTGTGTGTAAAACATGTATAAGTATACGGGTTTATATCGTACCTATAAGGGATTGAAACGAAGGTAATCGATCCTTTATGAGTTGCACAAAGATAGGTTTATATCGTACCTATAAGGGATTGAAACAGGGTTACCCCGAATACTATTTTCACGTTTTCTTTTGTTTATATCGTACCTATGAGGGATTGAAACTTGCCTTTTTGGCCCGATATTTTCTTTCAAAAGAACCAAGTTTTTATCGTACCTATAAGGGATTGACAAAAAAAGCATATCTGAAAAATAAGATATGCTTTTTATTTTGGGTGAAATATTCTTTTGATTTGCCTCAAGTCCAAAACACCAATAAAAAAATCCCGAATTTCTTCGAGATTTTAATTCCGTACAGTGACTTTACGTATGGTGGAGGCGGCGGGAATCGAACCCGCGTCCGAAAATGGTGACTACCAAGCATCTACGTGTGTAGTCCGCGTTCAATGTCGAATGGGTAGAGCACGCGTACAAGCTCGCCCAAACCAAGTCACCTTAAATTGTCCTCTTTACCAAAGTGACCCTGATAAGAGTAAGCCCGAATTTCTGACGTTCTTTAGTTCTGTCTCGAGCTAAACAGATCTAGGAACGGCAACTTATTTATTAAGCTGCTAATGCAAATTCTGGTTCGACGTTTATCGTCTTTTCCGCCTTGTTAACGAGGCATGCGGAGACCCCGACACGCTTCCCAATATTCATCCACCCCCGTCGAAGCCATGTCGCCCCCGATAGGAACAGAGTTTATATCATAACACTTTTTAAAAGAATTTTCAACTCACTCCTGTAATATAAGACGTAATTTCAGAATATTTTCCTCGGATAGATCACGTCTTTCAGATAAACGGCAGCCTGCGCGCGCGTATGTGTGCCTATTTTGCTGTATATATTGCTGACGTAATTCTTGACGGTTCCTTCCGAAAGAAATAGATTTGTGGCGATTTCTTTATTTGTAAGGCCTTTGACAAGAAGCTCAGCGATTTCTTTCTCCCTTTCGCTAAGTTCGTCGGTGAGATAGCTTTCTTCATTTTCAATTTCTCGCTCTGTTTTTCTGGAAAACTCGTATTTTTCTTTGTCTTTTGAAATTCTCGCCACCAATTTGCTCGCTATGCTTGCAGGTATTATCATGTTATCGTTCGCCGCATCACGAACCGATTGTATCAGTTTATCGGCCGGGAGATCTTTTAATAGATAACCGCTGGCTCCGAAACTCAGTGCATCTATTATATATTCGTCATCATCAAAAGTCGTCAGAATTATAACTTTAACCCTTTTATATTTATCTTTTATCATTTTGGTACTGAGTACTCCGTCTACTTTTGGCATTCTTATATCCATCAGCACAACATCCGGTTTAAGAACTGCCACTTTCTCAAAAGCATCGAGGCCGTCAGTAGCGCATCCAACTATCTCAAAATCTTTTTCGAGTTCCAATATCGTTTTCAATCCGTCTCTCATCAGGGTTTGATCATCAACTATCAGTATTCTCGTTTTTCCCATATTTATCCCCGACCTTTCCATTTATTCGTACTTGTTCTGTATTAGTATAATAGCCTCATTATGATTTTACCATTTTTTTTCTTATAAATCGGTCATAACTTTTGCACATTACTTTTGTTACTATTATCTTTGTTAAAATATGTATATAATAATTTCAACAACGCGACTCTTTCAAATATATTTCAGCCTCCCCTTCTGGAGGCTTTTTTTATTTTTATTATGTCCGGTATACCTTCTGCTTCTATTATTCTTAATTAAAAGCTCATCCGGTAATTATCGTGATTTCAATTGAAAAGAAATTACAATTAATAATGGCCAGGAAAAGCTTTTTACTGATGAAATACAATTGATTTTTATACCCTTCGATTATCGTTTTTTGAAAAATGAATATTCCTAAAAATATCTCACAGTGAATAAAGTCATGTATAAAAAAGTTTTCACCTTTGAATACATTTTAAAGGTAATGAATATTAATTACTCACCATGACATTCAACACTTAAATTTCGGGTGTTCAAAATCTATAATCTTTCTGAAACCTACAGGTGTATTTTTCATATACCTGATTTTAAAGGGGGAATTCTGATGCGACAAAAAGTATTATCAGTTTTGTTGGTAACCTTTTTAATCCTGGCGTCGTTTGCTTTTGGCGAAGAAGTTGTAAAGGGTCCGTATGTCGATAAGGTGTACGTAAATATCAGGACTCAGGAAGAAATCGGTCTTAAAGATGCTGCAGAGGGCCTGACGGATATATTCTTCTGGGGTGTGGATGGCTCAACATTTTTTGGTCTTGATGATGAAACGGTAAGTAAGCTGGAAGTATACAACATACCTTCCGGTTCTTGGTCACTTCTTCTTAATCCTATTCCAAATGTAGCACCATATCAATGGGAAAAAGACGGAGTCACTTATTTCAATCCTTTTGCAATAAGAGAAGTACGTTTTGCAATCAATTTCCTTATTGACAGAAAATACCTCGTGGATGAAATCCTGAATGGGGCCGGACAGCCAATGTTCGATGCCTTCACACCGGGGCAGCCCGGAGTTTACAAATACAATCTTCTTGCGAATGAATTCGGTTTTTCTCCCGAAGGTAATGAAACAAAAGCACTTAAGGATATTGAAGAGGCAATGGTGGCGGCTTCCAAACTACCGGAAAATATCGGAAAACTCAAAAAAGGGGAGAAATATTGGGAATTCAACGGTGAACCAGTTACGATCAAATTCTGTATCAGAGTTGACGATCCCAATGGAAGACTCAGAGAAGGCCATTATGTCGCAGATCAGCTTGAAAAAGCCGGATTCATGGTAGAGAGGCTTCTTTGGGATAGGGCACGCTGCAGCGATGTTGTTTATTTTGGTGATCCCGCTGATTATGCATGGCATATGTATACTGAAGGCTGGGGAGCAGGAGCTACCAGAAAATGGTGGACAGTTTCCGTTGCACAGATGTATGCACCGTTCTTCTCTAATATGCCCGGATATCAGGATACGAATTTCTGGAATTATACCAACGATGCAATCGATGAACTTACTTTGGCGGCATGGAATGGGCAATTTCTTTCCACAGAAGAATATTGGGATCTCGTGCTTCCTGCATCCAGAATGGGTTTGGAAGAAGCAGTGAGAATTTATGCCTGTTCACAGGATCAGTTTTATGCGGCGAACAAAGACAGGTTTGAAAAGAGATTTGCTTATGGATTGGGAGACGGTCTGAACAGATGGTCAATGATCACGGCGAATACTCCGGATAAGGAGTTAAGGGTAACAGAATACTCAGCAAGAGGGGCGCTTTTCATGTCTAGTTGGAATCCCGTCGGCACACAGGGATTCAACGACACTTATTCCATAGTGCTTGCAGCGCCTTGTTTTGATGCCGCATCCTTTGAAAGTCCGGTTTCCGCCGATACTATCCCGTACAAGGCTAACTGGAATGACGAAGATCTCATAATCAAGGCAAGAAGAGAAGGGGAAGACATTATCGGAGAAGTTGACGTTCCTTCATCCGCTATGAAATATGATTCTGTAAACAACAAATGGGTTGAAGTCGGAGATGGATTGACATGTACGACAAAATGCACTTATACCTTCAATTTCTCAAATGCGCATCACGGAATGAGACAGGGAATTGTCGATCTTCTTTATATACAGGGATTTATAGAAGAGTGGGCACATAATGACGGGGAAACTGATCCGGAATTTGATGCCGGATACTCAGCATTCTGGCTTGATACTCTCGATACCATTGTCGGCTGGGAAGTTGATATGGATGCGGAAACCATTACTGTATATTTCAATTACAATTTCCCGCCGGATCTTCCACGGGTTGCAGCAAGAGGGGCACCGGGATTCACGGTAATAGGAGCTTCCAAGAATGTCGGAGTCGTATGGGAAATAATTGAAGCATTAAAACTAATAGTATTGGAAGAAAATGCTTCCGGAACACCTTATAGTTTCTCGGCAGCATCGGATAATGAAGTCGACGTGCTTGTCCCTGAAATTGTCGCAGACATAAGGGCGAAATTGGTAGAGATGAAAGAAAGAGGGCACGTCCCTGAATCCGTGAAAAATCTCATGACAGTCGAACAGGCTGCGGCAGGTTATGCAGCGGCAATAGACTTCATCGACGAACACGGACACGCTTTCATTTCAAATGGTCCTTTCTACATAAACAAATACGTGCCTGAAAATTCTTACATAGAACTCGCAGCATTCAGAGATCCCACATATCCGTTTACTGCCGATCACTGGATGGAAAAGTTTGCGGTACCAAGACTTACTATCAGGAAGGTAAATATGCCGGCACTTCTCCCCAGGGGAAAAGACTTTGAAGTTACCGTGAAGGCATCCCAGATTATCTTCCCGGAAACAACAACACTTCCTGCCGACAACGGAGAAGTCGAAGTTAAAATACTCGCCAAAGAAGAGATATCTGCAAAAGCACAGGTAACAAACACCGGAGAATTTAAAGTCGTGATACCGGGTTCTGAAACTATAAATCTTGTTCCCGGAACATACAACATACTAATAATAGCGAGCATGGAAGGTGGAGTCCCCGCTTCCATGTCAAAATCAATAGTTATCTGGTAATTTTGCATCAATAATGACGGGGTTGTCTTTCGACGGCCCCGTATAGATACAGCAGAGCATTCAGCCAGAATAGGGGGAATAAATATGTACGGCAAGTATGTCTTAAAAAGGGCTATAAACGGAATAGCCATATATGTGATTCTGATTTTCATATATTCAATTCTGTTCAACGTTACTATGGAGGCTACCGTAAGATCACAGATAGAAGAGGTGGTCAGAGCAGAAGTCATGTCCATGAGCAACTCCACTATTACTCCCGCAGAAATAACCAGATACGGGGAGAGAAGAAAATTGGAATTGTATACACAATATAAATTGGACAAGCCCGTGGGAGAGAGAATTCTTTTCAGAGCATTGAACACACTGACATTTCAATACGGAAATTCAACAATAATCAAATCTTCGAGTGGAAGCAACGGAGTCATGGACATAGTTCTCGAAGCTGTTCCGAAAACGTTGATTCTTTTTTCGACCGCGATGATTATAGATATAATAATCGGACTCTGGCTTGGCATCAAGAAAGCTCAAAAGCCCGGAAAGACCCTGGATAAATCTACATCGGTAGTAACTATGATTGTTTTTGGAATGCCTTCCTGGTGGCTCGGTATGCTTATGATAATGTTTTTCGCCTATATCGTTAAGATATTCCCCTCAGGAGGACTTCACTCGACTCCGGCACCTGAAGGATTTGCGTATTTCCTGGATAGTCTATATCATCTCACCTTGCCGGTTATTACACTCGTAATTCTCGGCTTCTGGGGCAGGGCATTCCTTACCAGAAATATAGTGCTTGGAGTGCTGCAGGAAGACTTTATAATGTCTGCTCGAGCCAGAGGAATACCGGAAAGAAAAGTCCTTTACGGTCACGCCATGAGGACGGCGGCACCGCCAATTGTAACCATGTCCCTTCTTGCTCTGCTGACCTCGGTAAGCGGAAATATAGTATTTGAGACTATTTTCAGCTGGACAGGCATGGGGAATTTATATTGGGTATCGGTGCAGCAGAATGATGTGCCCGTTTTATTGGGAAATCTTTCCTTCACGACGGGGCTGTTCATTTCCGGATTGGTAATTCTCGATTTGATATACGGATTCTTAGATCCGAGAATAAAGGTTGGTGGAAAAGCATGAAGATTATAGACTTAAAAAATGCCCTTTCAGATTTCTGGAAAGAATTTCGCAAGGTCAAATCGGGAATTTTCGGTTTGTTTTTATTCGCCTTGTTTTTAATACTCATCATATTCGAACCGGCATTGCTTCAATTTCCGGAAGCGAATAACAGATGGAGGGATATAAGCTACTGGGAAAACAATCCCAAAAGTGCTCCGCCTGAGTGGACAAATTTCTTCAGTTCTAAGAAATCAAGCACTTCTTCAGTTCTGGAATCTCCCGAAGAAAAAGACAGCAACATGGGCGGTCTGAGGATGAAAGAATATACATTCATTTATAATTATGACTTCGATCTTCCGCCGCAGGATATCATATTCATGGCAGAAGGGAACGGAGATCCGATGGTATTGCTTTCCTTCACGAGGCCCGATGGCGAAAGCATAGATCTTATACAGAAAAATTATACACTAGGTGATGCCGGCAGGCTTAGGATATCTACAGAAAAAGATTCCAAGCTCGAGGCGATTGATTTCGCATCTGGTTATGAAGAATACTCCGTGACAGATAAATTGGATCCTTCTCTTGTGAACCCCAATGAAATTCTTTTTTCAAAAGCGGAAAAAGGTATGATAAAGTCAAAAATACCTTTAAAGGGCGAATATATTCTGAAAGCCACGGTGATAATGCAAAACGAAAACGACATCGTAAAAAATGGAAAACTGATAATAACCGGGAGAGTATTCGGCGTACTCGGTACAGATAGCTACAAACGTGATTTATGGACTGGAGTCCTGGCCGGAATCAAGTGGGCGCTTCTGATAGGTATACTCACTGCGATCATATCGGTATCTCTGGGTGTCGTATATGGCGTTATCAGCGCTTATCTCGGAGGTTTCTGGGACACAGTCATGATGAGAATATTCGAAATATTCGTAAGTGTGCCCCTGCTGCCCGTACTGATAGTTATGAGTGCCGTGTTCAAGCCAAGTATATGGACGTTGATATTGATGATGTGCATATTCTTCTGGGTGGGACCGGTGAGAACTGTCAGGAGTATGGCGATGCAGATAAGGGAAGAAACATATATTGAAGCTTCCCGTGCATTGGGTGCTTCACATGCGAGAATAATTTTTAAACACATGATACCGCTTCTGATACCGTATTCCTTCGCATCGATGGCCATATACATTCCCGGTGCCATAGTTTACGAGGCCACGGTGAGTCTTCTGGGACTCGGGGATGCGAACATTGTGACATGGGGTCAGATACTGAGTGATGCCTTAAATTCCGGTGCGGTTCTCAACGGAATATGGTGGTGGGTCGTTCCTCCGGGACTCAGTATAGCACTCATGGGAATGGCTTTCGCCTTCATAGGTTTTGCCATGGATAAAATTCTCCATCCCAAGTTGAGAACGAGGTAGATGACATGGATAAAATAAAAATGGATGAAAAAAACGTACTTGAAGTCAAAAATCTGAAATTGTATTACAACACTTCCATGGGTCAGGTTAAGGCAGTGGATGACATAAGCTTTTTCCTGCGCAAAGGGGAAACCTTGGGTTTGGTTGGGGAGTCGGGGTGCGGGAAAACCACAACTGGAACCGCACTGCTTAATATGCCCACACCTCCGGGCTACATTGCGGGTGGGCAGATAATAATAGATGGAGAAGATATCGTTCCGATTCCGGAAAAAGAAATCAGAAAGAGGATACGCTGGGAGAAAATATCGATGATATTTCAGGGAGCCATGAATTGCCTGACACCGGTCTATACGATAGAGAAAATAATGATGGAAACATTGCGTGAACATCGTGATATGACCAAAGATGAGGCTTATGACAGAATGGTGAAATATCTCAATTTAGTCGGTTTACCTGAGCACATTCTGAAAAAATATCCGCACGAACTTTCGGGTGGTATGAAGCAGAGAGTGGTAATTGCCACCGGTTTGTTTCTCGAACCGAAAGTGATCGTATGTGACGAACCAACCACAGCTCTTGATGTCGTAGTGCAGGCACAGATTATAAATCTTTTGAAAGATTTGAAAGAAAAACTGGATCTATCCTTCATATTTATTACCCATGATCTCGCAACTGAAGCCGAAGTCTCCGACAGAATACAGGTGATGTACGCCGGGAAGATAGCTGAAATCGGTACGAATCTGCAGGTGTACGGACCACAGGGTCCTGCGCATCCTTATACACGCAGACTGCTTTCCGCAACACCGAAACTTCATGAAAAAGTCGAAGAACTCGCATTCATTCCGGGAACACCGCCGGATCTTCTCGAACCGCCTACGGGATGCAGATTTCATCTCAGATGTGATGTCAGCATGCCGCAATGCCGTCTTGAAGAGCCACCACTTGTCGAAATCGAACCGGATCACTATATTTCCTGCTGGAGGTGTTCCAGATGAATTATGAAAACGGAAAAAAAGAAAACATTTACGAAATAAAGAATTTGCAGAAATGGTTTCCCGTAAGGCGTACTATGAAAGAATATCTCAACAAGGAACAGCGGTATATTAAAGCGGTGGATGGCATAACTTTCAATATCAAAAGAGGGGAAATATTCGGATTAGTCGGTGAATCCGGATGCGGGAAAACCACAACCGGAAAACTCCTTATGAAACTGCTTGAGCCTACCGGCGGGGAATTGGTATTCAACGGGAAGGAAGTTACGCATCTGAACCATTCATCACTCGAAGATTACAGGACGAAAGTGCAGATGATATTCCAGGATCCCTACGCTTCGATGAATCCGAGATTCAAGATACGGGACGTTCTTGAAGAGCCGCTTCTCATACATATGAAGAATGAAGAGAGAATAAAAAGAACAGAGAGAATAAAAAAAGCACTCGCCGAAGTGAGGCTGCAACCGCCGGAGGAATTTATGGAAAGATTTCCGCATATGCTTTCCGGCGGACAGCGGCAAAGAGCTGCCACGGCAAGAAGTCTGATTTTGAATCCCGACATGATAGTGGCCGATGAACCTGTTTCCATGATAGATCTTTCAACCCGTGCCGAAATACTGCACATGATGAAGTCGGTGCAGCGTGATCTCGGGTTGACTTACCTGTATATAACGCACGATTTATCCACGGCGAGGTATTTCACCGACACGATTGCGGTTATGTATCTTGGAAGAATAGTCGAAATGGGTGATCCGGATGAAGTGATAGATAATCCGCTTCATCCGTATACAAAAGCACTGATAACCGCGGTATGTGAGCCTGTCGCGGGAAAAGTAAACAGAATAAAAGAAGTACCGATAAAGGGAGAAGTGCCTTCGGCCATGCGAATTCCGTCAGGCTGCAGATTCCATCCACGCTGCCCGTATGCTGAAGAAAAATGTATGATCCCAGGAATTCAGCCCGAGCTTGAAGACACGGGGCGCAGGCACAGTGTGGCGTGTTTCAGATTTAAGGAAATATAAACGGACTTCGGTCCGTTTTCTATTCGAGGTAGAAATGTCCTTTTTCTGGTTGAAATCTGATCAGCTTTACATTCAAGGCACCGAAATCTCTGAACTTGTCGTTTGAGATTACGGCATACTTTTTTTCAAAGGCTTTTTTCAGAATGTAGTCATCCGCCGGAGAAAAAAGCTTTACGTTCGAGTTGTCTCTGAAATTATCATCCCAGAATCTGTACGAGGATTTAATAACATAATTGATATTGGCATCGAAAACGAATAAAACCGGGAACAGGAGATCCGGATAGAAAGCGAGTGCGTTCATGAGGTCTTTTATTCTCAAAGGATCTGGTTGCAGCAGACCGGCTCTTATTATATTGCTTCCGTCAACCACTACCCCTCTGTCAAATTTCTGAGTTGCGAGTCTTTTGAGATATGGATGGATTTTGCTGTTTTCTATTTCGTCTATTAGTGTTTTCTTCTGCGGGGATGTCATGCTGAAGAACAATTCGTTTATCCAGTTAATCTCTTCATACTGGATTTTGTATATGTTCATATTCTTCAATGCGGCTACGATATCATCGAACATCTGTAAATCCTGATCGTCAACAAGGGGATTTCTGCTTTTTTCGGATAACCCCATATGCAGTGTTTTCAGCGCAGCTACAAATTCAAGCGGGGTTTGAAAAAGCTGTTTTTCATCTGACTTCAAAAAAGCTTTCAGTATGTTTTGATTGTATTCTGAAAATGTCTTGCTTCTGTTATTTACCTGCCATTTATTCGATGCATATTTCTCAAGTTCCTCAACAGGTAAAAAAAAGTTTTTAGGAGCGGTATAGAACAGAATCGGTGCGATATCCCAATCCGAAATACCGAGCATTTTCGTGGAATCCTTCAACCTCTGTGAAAATTTATCTTTTCCGAAAAGCAGATTGTCAATCGAAAACACTATATTCAGAAAATCGTTTTTTTTGAAAAGATCACCTAAATTTTTATCACATTTTGAAAGTACGTATCTCAAACCATTTCTGTCTATTTTTTTTAGATTTTCCCTGCCAAGACTTTCACAAACGAACTTTGAAAGTGCTTTCATATCTTTTAAGTTTTTAAGGTACCTTGCATCGTATAGAACGTCGTTTATTTCCTTCAAGCTACATCACCATCTGTGAAATCATATTAGCAAAGTATACCAGACCGGGAAGGTGAAAAGAAACATGAAAGTGGAATAGACCACGACAGCACTGGCAAATTCCGTGTCATGGCCCATTTCCTCAGCTATTAGTACCGTGTTGACGGCACCTGGCATCGCGAGTTCCATAACGAATATTTTAAAAGAAAAATCATCCATATTAAGCAATCTTCCTATTAAAACTCCGAGCAGAGGGGGTAGAAACAACTTCATCAAAGCTGCGGGTATTGCGGATAAAGATACTTTGCCGCCGAGTTTTATTTTTGAAAGATTCACACCGACTACGAGCAATATAACCGGTATTGAACTGTTTTTAAGCATTTCTATGAAAGTGGTGAGTACTCCGGGTAAGTCTTCTCTCCAGCTGAAGTCCAGCAGACCTGAGATCCAGCCTATCGCCACAAAGTATATCCAGGGCATCTTCATTATTTTGATAAGCGATTTTTTAAAAGATTTTTCCTCCGAATCACCTATCATCGAAAGGCCAATTGAAGGCAAGAAAATCATGTTGGTTATTGCCATAAGAACGGCGTTGGGGATTGCATGCGGTCCTATAGAATATTCAAGCACCGGATAGCCGATGTATCCCGTATTGGAAAAGCTATTCGTATAAGCCCATATTATGAGTTTTTTTCCCAGAAGTTTCCCCAGAAGATAGTATATCAGGATAATAAGCATCGTTACCATCAATACTCCGAGGAAATACAGTCCCATGGTTTTTATATCGGGAACATTGTCGTTTATATACGTAAAAACCATTACGCTTCCGAAAAGCCAGAATGCGAGTTTACCAAGCATTTCAGCCGGTTTTTTAAATATCTTTCCAAACACGAAACCTGTTACGAATATCAAAAAAACCGGAAGTATTGAATTGAAACTGTTTATGAATAATCCCTGAATGTCTTTCAACTATATTTCTCCGTTTTATCATTTTTTCTTGTTCTCAGATGATATACCAAATTGGATATGTCCGCCGGATTTATACCTGGAATTCTCATCGCCTGACCCACGGATAAAGGTCTGATCCTGTCGAGTTTCTGCATCGCTTCTGTGGCGAGATTGGAAACGGATGAATAATCAATATTCGTTGGTATTATCACATTTTCCATATCCTTGAATTTCTCAACTTCCGCAAGTGCCCTTTCTATATAACCGGCATATTTTATCTCTATTTCTATCTGTTCGATCAGATTTTTATCCATAATCGGACAATTATCGAATTTACCTATATATTCATAGCTTATCTGAGGCCTTTTTAACAAGTCAAGAAATCTGCAAGTTTCTTTCAGAGGTGAAGTGCCATATTTTTCAAGTATTTCGTTAAGTTCATCATTCGGTTTCACCGCTATCGCATTCATTCTCTCGATGTTTTTATCTATGTCGATTCTCAATTTTTCGACATCTTCGTAGAACTTTTCCGGAATCAGTCCGAATCCGTACCCATATCCGGCAAGCCTTAAATGGGCGTTGTCATTCCTGATTATAAGGCGGTATTCCGCTCTGGACGTGAGTAAACGGTACGGTTCGTCGGTGCCCTTTGTTACGAGATCGTCGATTAGAACTCCGATGTACGATTCATATCTTTTCGGTACCCAGGATTCTTTTTTGAGAAATTTCAGCGAAGCATTCAATCCGGCTACAAATCCCTGTGCCCCAGCTTCCTCGTATCCGCTGGTCCCGTTTACCTGTCCTGCAAAATAGAGATTTTCTATATCTTTAAGTTCAAGTGTCGGAGACAGTTGCTGTGGATAGACATAATCGTATTCGACGGCATATGCGGGTCGTATTATTTCGGCATTTTCAAGGCCTTTAACCGATCTAACCATCTTAATTTGAGCCTCAAGAGGCAGACTTGAACTCATGCCTCCGATATAGTATTCGGGGTTTTGTGATCCTTCCGGTTCTATGAAAAGCTGATGCGAATCCCTGTTTCCAAATTTGACAACCTTATCTTCGATAGAAGGACAATAACGAGGTCCTGTTCCGGATATGATTTTTTCTTCGCCGTAAAGTGGTGAATACTTTAAATTATCGGTTATTACATTGTGAGTCTCTTGATTAGTTCGTGTTATGTACACTCTCCACTTGTCTTCAAGAACCTTAGGCTTGGTAAAATGAGAAAAAGCGAGTGGTTCTTCACTCGTTCGCTGCGGTTCCATAACGGAAAAGTCTATGGAATACTTACTTATTCTGGCTGGTGTACCTGTTTTGAACCTTCCCATCTCTATTCCGAGTGCTTTTATCGAATCCGAAATCGTTTCCGCGGAGAATTCACCAAGCCTTCCGGCAGGCAGTTCTTTGGGACCGACGAATATTCTACCTTTCATGAACGTTCCCGCAGTTACAATTACCGAATGCGCATGATATCTTTCTCCGAAATGAGTCTCAATTCCGAATACTTTTCCATTTGACACCAGTATTTTTTCAACCAAACCATATCTTAAAAACAATCCGGGTGTTTCCAGAAGTGTCTCTGTCATGTGAAGACTGTACTCGTTTTTGTCAAGTTGAGCTCTTAGCGCCCTTACGGCGGGACCTTTACTCGTGTTGAGCATTCTTATGTTTATCATGGATTTGTCCGCATTTTTCGCCATCTGACCGCCAAGTGCGTCTATCTCTCTGACAACTATACCTTTCGCGGGGCCGCCGATTGAAGGATTACATGGTGTCCATGCTACACTGTCAAGATTAAGGTTGAAAAGCATAGTCCTCAACCCATTTCTCGCGCATACAAGAGCCGCTTCGCAGCCTGCATGTCCTGCACCTACGACTATCGCATCGAAAATAAATTCATCTTTTATATTCACAACACATTCCACCATTCTATTTTGTAGATATTTTAAATGCCGCAAGCGATGCGGTCAGCATGGCAGCAAGATAAATGACAGAATACAACATTTCATTAATCAGAAATCCGATATCTTTTCCCGCAATCACCAGTTTTCTGAGTGAATCCACCAAAGAAGTTATCGGCAGGAAATTCGAAATACTCTGCATGACGGACGGCATTTGCGACAACGGGAAGAAAACTCCTCCGCCGAGGAACATTAAGAATACTATGCCAACCGAAATGCCCATGGATATCTCACGTGTGGGTGAAAGCACCGAAACCAAAAGTCCGAGCGAAAGATAAGTGAGCATGCCCATTCCCAGGAATAACCCCACAATCCATATTGAACCTTCGAAATGTATATTCATTATGTAAACAGAACCCAAAAGTAAAACTATGGTCTGAATGATACCCAAAAGCGAGTACGCTACGAATTTACCCATCACAAAAGCCGTTCTACTTGCATTTGTGATTCTGAATCCGTCGAGTATACCCAAATCCTTTTCTCTGCTGACAGACCCCGTTATGCCGATGAGCATTGTGGACAGTATCACAAAAGCGAGTATACCCGGAGCCATCACATCCGGATAATCGAGTGAATTATGCTCGATACCTTCTATTACAAGTTGAGGAATAGGGACATCCGCTCCCGGTGAAATTTTCTCATCCAATCCCATGTCTATCATCGCACCGTATTTTATCTCGCCTAATCCCATTTTCAGTAATTTGTAAATAGTCACGCTTTCCAAAAGCGAAGCGCTGCTTGGTACATAGGATATATAGGTCTGTTCGGATTGGAGCATTTTAGCGGTGAAACCGAAAGGGATTATTATTAGCCCATCCATTTCACCGTTGTCGAGCGCTTCCTGCGCCTCATCATAATTGTTGATTTTATAAACGTTTTCCTGTTTAAGAAATCCGAGTATGAAATTAGCGAGATAGTTGCCCAGAAATGTTTTGTCTTCTCCGAGAACTCCTATTTTAACACTATCCATGACACGCTCTGTGGGAATAAACATGAGGGATACGGTGAGCAGTAATATAGGTGTTATGATCAAAATACCGAAAAAAACAGGATTCCTGATAATGTATTTAATTTCAGTTTTCAGATGGCTTAAAAAATTAAACATTTCAACTCCCGGACTTTGTCAGTAATAATAGCATGAAATACCAAACATTTTACAGCATTGAACTTTTATTGTCAACAAATTCATCGGTTTTCTTCGTATATGTTTTTAAAGGCTTCGTTATTCTCTCTGAATATCCTGAGTATTTCAGGGTCAAAATGTTCGGGCATAGTCCTGCCGTCTCCATTGAGAATTATATCCATGGTTTTTTCATGCGGGAACGCAGGTTTATATCTTCGCGGAGATCTCAAGGCGTCATAAACATCGGCGATCGCCACTATTCTCGCTTCTACAGGAATCGATTCCCCTTTTAATCCACCCGGATATCCTGAGCCATCGTATTTTTCATGGTGATTCAATGCTATATTCCGCGCAGTCGTAAGCCATGACATATCACCTATGAAATCGGCGCCATATTCACTGTGTTTCTTTATTATCTCATATTCTTCCTCGGTTAGTTTAGCGTTTTTAGTGAGTATGCCATATGGGACCTTCAACTTGCCTATATCATGCAACTGAGAAAACACTTCTATTTCCTGTATCAATTCTTTTGCGAGTCCGAGCTTTTCGGATACAAAACGTGAATACAGCGAAACTCTCTTTATGTGCTCTCCCGTTTCATCATCGTATATTTCACTTATTTCGGTTAATTTGCTTGAAAGGTATATGTATGATTGTTTTATCTCCCAACTGAGATCACGATTTTCGAGCATGCTCATTATGGTTTTCAAATACATTTCAACCACAAACAAGCCATTTTCTTCCGGGAGAGAATCCGAAAGGTACAGTTTTATGAGATATACCGTATCATCCAAATTCTGACTTCTGTAAGCGAATATGATAGTTTTGTCATCATGCACACTTACGATATTCCGGGATCGGTCTGAATTTATACGATTCAGAACTTCATCCGCTTTTACCCTGTCAAAGTCGAAGGGTATGGGGTAAGTTATGAATTCTTCTTCTCCTTTCTTTTGGGTAAGCATAACCATTTTGCCAATTGGAAGGAAAGATTTTATCTCTTCGTACATTTTGTCGAGGAATCTCGATTTCTTCTGATAGCTCACGAGGCTTACAAGACTGCTATTCATAGATGTCAGTAATTTGTTCATATCCGTAAGTTCCTCGTTGCTTATTTTCAATTCTTCATTTGATGCTTGAAGCTCTTCCGAATAGGCCTGTATTTCCTCTAGATTTTCGTTGAAAACATGGTATATCAAGCCAATCTCATCGTGTTTGTTTATATGTGGGATTGGCTGAAGGGAACGGTTGTCCATGTTTTCGAGGTTTTTCGCGAGAGCAAGTATCGGGTCGAGAATGCTCTTTCTGTACAGTATGGAAAATATAAAAATAGCTATTATGGGTATGGCTGAAAGTGCAAGCGAGAAGACAAAACCGGATATGAAATTATCCACATATTGCATGAAATCGATGGCGAATAATATATAAGCCTCATCTGAATCGGAATTCAAAATCGAAAGCGGTTCCTTTCCGGATATGAAATAGTAATTGTCGTTTATCTTCACGAAAGAGTCTGTGATATTCGTTTCCAATGTCGGTGAATCCAAATCGAATGCCTTGTTGAATGTCGGGAGGGTTTTGAGAAGTTTCATCTTATCGTTCAGTACATCTTTCTCGATTTCGGAATCCTTAAGTATTTTTGGGTATATTATTTTTTCATTTTTTATTATGAGCGTATTCATGTTATTCCCTTTCAGTAATGTGTCAAAAAAATCGAGGTTAACCTTAACGCTGATAAACTTGACACCCTGAATGGTTGGCACTATGTCGTTTACGGTGATATACATCTCATCCGTACCTGTTAAATCCATATTTCTCCAAAACTCGTCCTTAAATCCATTTTTTGAAAACAAATCGAATGTCCTGGTCGGATCAGATATGTCATGTATAAGTTCCGGCAATTTCCTGGATTGCAGAATTTCTCCAAAGAAACCTGCGGCGGATTCGGCAAAGACGCCAAGATAAGTCAATATGCTGCTTCCCTTTATCGTCTGCTGTTCCTGCAATTCAGATTGCTCGTATTCTTGATTTAAATTTATATCTTCAACTACAATTTGATTTATACCCGGGTAACTCTTCTTTATTTCGTCTATATTCGGAGAATATCCATTGATCAAATCACTCTTTACAGATGACAGAACATCATTTATATCTTGGTTAATGTCGGATTTTAAATTCAAAAAAGAAGTCCTTTGATCACTAAGAGTATTTTCCAATCTATCCTTTATAGTCATCAATCCGTTTGTATAACTCATAAAAATAGTGAGGATTGTTACCGGAAGTATGAAGAAGAATAAAAATAAATTAAATCTTGCTCTTATGCTGAATCTTATCTTGAAATCGGTTTTTAATTCTCTGGCAAATTTTTTCATTTTCCCCTACTGAAAAGCTGCCCGGAATAATCCGGGCAGCGGTTTAAATTTATCTTTTTATTGAATAAAAACTCTTAATTCCCTTGAAAACAGCGGTTTCTCCGAGTTCTTCCTCAATTCTGAGAAGTCTGTTGTATTTGGCGATTCTGTCCGTTCTTGAAAGTGAACCAGTTTTAATCTGTCCTGCGTTTGTGGCAACCGCAAGGTCTGCGATGAATGTATCTTCAGTTTCACCGGATCTGTGGGAAATTACGTTCGTGATGTTGTTCTGTTTTGCGTATTCGATTGTATCGAGAGTTTCTGTGAGTGACCCGATTTGATTAAGTTTTATGAGTATGGAATTGGATGCGTTTTCGGCAACACCTTTAATGAGTCTCTTGATATTCGTAACATAAAGATCGTCTCCAACAATCTGAACATTCTTTCCGAGTCTTGCCTTCATATTTGCGAAAGCTTCCCAATCTTCTTCTTCGAATGGGTCTTCTATTGAGATTATGGGGTACTTCTCCGTCAGATCCGCGTAATAATCGAGTAATTCGTCAGATGTCATATCTTTTCCATCTACGTGGTATTTCTTGCTTTCCTCACAGTAGAATTCGCTTGCGGCACAGTCAAGAGCTATGAAAACCTGTTCTCCTGGTTTATAACCAGCTTTTTCTATTGCTTTTATTATGTTGATAATCGCATCTTCGTTACTGTTGAAACTCGGGGCGAATCCTCCTTCGTCTCCAACTGCTGTCACATGTCCACCATCTTTCAATATCTTCTTGAGATTGTGGAATATTTCCGTGCCAGCCCTGAGTGCTTCCTTGAAACAGCAGAATCCTGCAGGCATAATCATGAATTCCTGTATATCGAGACTGTTGTCAGCATGCTGTCCGCCGTTGACTATGTTCATCATCGGAACCGGAATCGTCTTTGCGTTGGAACCGCCAATGTATCTGTAAAGTGGTATATCGAGGGCGTCCGCTGCCGCTCTGGCACATGCCATGGAAATACCGAGAATCGCATTTGCACCGAGTTTTCCTTTGTTATCCGTACCGTCAAGTTCGATCATGAGCTTATCTATGAATACCTGATCAAAAACGTTCAGTCCGATGAGTTTAGGGGCTATTATTTCGTTTACGTTTTTAACTGCTTTCATAACGCCTTTGCCCATATAGCGTTCGTCTCCATCTCTGAGTTCCACCGCTTCGAACTTGCCTGTGGATGCACCGGATGGCACAATCGCGGTGCCCATACTTCCGTCTTCAAGATGAACTTCTACTTCTACTGTGGGATTACCACGGGAATCAAGGACTTCTCTCGCGATAATGTCATAAATTTCAAGATACATTTTGCACCTCCATAGAATTTTGATTGATAAAAATTTCTCATTATAGTATACCACAAAAAAAGGCTTGATTCTTTCGTCCCATACAAGAGTATAAACGAAAAAGCGATATTTTTATTCCAATATTCGGCAATTTAAAGAATCTGAATTCCATTTGGCCTGTGAACAGTACATATATTATGAGATGAAGTTATCAAGTGGAATATTCACATTACAATATAAATTTGGTGTTGAAAAAGCATCACATATCTGGTAAACTTAATAAGAATATTTCGGAGGTGTACCAATGAAAGGAATAGCTCCAGGAAGGGCAAACATAATAGGTGAGCATGTGGACTACAACGACGGATACATACTTCCGTTTGCGATAGACAAAGTAACGGAAGTGAACGTTGAGAATTCGTCCGACGGCCTTATTCATATAATTTCCGAAGGCTATGGTGAAGAATGCTTCGCTCCGGAAGAACTAAAAAAGACTGATAAATGGACTGATTACATAAAAGGGGTTATTTGTGTTTTGTCAGAAAATACGGGAATGAAAATCGAAGCACTTACTTACCGTGTCATATCGAACATACCCATAGGAGCCGGACTTTCGAGCAGTGCTGCCGTTGAAGTTGCTACTGTTGAAGCCCTAAATGGCTTTTACCGGCTGAATATGAGTGAAAGTGAAATTTACACATTCGCGCAAAAAGCAGAAAATGAGTTTGTGGGTATGAAATGCGGGATAATGGATCAATTCATATCAGTTACGGGAAGGGAGAACAACGCGGTATTCCTTGATATTATGAGTATGAAATACGAGTATGTTCCGGTTGATGAAGATAAATTCAAATTCATAATAGTAAATTCCAATGTAAAGCACTCTTTGGGTGACAGCGAATACAACAAGAGAAGGGAAGAATGTGAAGAGGCATTGGAAGCGCTCGGTAAGAAAAGCTTCAGAGAATTGTTTCCGGAAGAACTTGAAGAATCTCGTAACTTACTTACATATGAACAGTATAAACGTGCCCGACACGTAGTTGAAGAGAATCGAAGAGTACTGGACTGTCGAGTTGCATTGGAAAAAGCGGATGTTGTAAAAGTAGGTATGCTTCTCAATCTGACGCATGAAAGCCTTCGTGATTTTTACGAAGTCAGCTGCGAGGAGATTGATTATATAGTTGAAAGATTCAAAGGTTTTCCGCAGGTTCTCGGCGGCAGAATAATGGGTGGCGGATTTGGCGGCAGCGCAATAATATTGTGCACCGGCTATGATTTTTTAGACCGGATAAAAGAGTTTGAAGAGGAATATAAAAACCGTTTCGGGGTTGAGTTTGACATTTACAGGGTAAAGCCATCAAAAGGGGCATATTTTGAATCATATGATGTTGCAGGAAATAATCGGGAAAATTAAAAACGAAATAATTGGAAATGTCGGAAAAAACCCTCTTTACATAGCGTTTTCAGGTGGTATGGATTCCACCGTGCTTGCCTGTATTGCCAAAGAAGCTCTTGGTCGGGATAAAGTGAAACTTGTTCATGTGGTTTACGGGCCTTATACGTATTTCAGAACTCTTGAAAATGTGCTGAGAATATCCGTAAAACTCAGATTAGAGCTGAAATTGATCGATCATCAAAAGAATATGGAAAAAATACTAAAATTCGGTCCTTCGTGCAACCTGTGCACTAAAAAAGTCAAACTCGGTGGTGTGAAAGAATGTCTGAAAGATGATGAATGCCTGGTGGCAACAGGATCAAATCAAAGTGACAGTTGGGGCTCATACGGATTCAAAATAATGAACGGAACTTATTCCCCGCTTCTCGATCTTGGAAAAACGGAAATTGAAGAGTTACTCTATCATTATGGTTTTAAAATGGACGAAGTCAGGGCAGGAGAATCGATTCACAGAGAGGGGTGTAAGCTGAAGCATCTTATGAAAATGCTTTCGGTTCCCGCATATCATGGAAGAGCGGCGGTTATGGCCAATGAAATACTTCTTGATATTATCTCGCAGTCCGGTTTTAAAGCCCAGCTTGCGAATGTTAAGATAATAGGACCTCTGAAGAATAACATTGCGCTCGTAAACGTAAAACCTTTTCTGGATGAAAAATTGGAAAAAGTTATAGTGGAAAGGATAAAAAGAGAAAAAACCATATCCGATGTATTTATAGTCAACAAACCGATTAAATTACAGATAAAGGCGAATCCGAGCATATACAGAGTCGAGGAATCAAGAAAATGGCTTGAAAAGGGAAAATTCGCCGCAGAATTTGCTATACCACCTGAAATTGAATGGTCGGAGACCCCGAATAATAAGGTGAGAACTTATCACGCGGTCAGTTTCGAATATATTTAACGGAGGTAAAAAGTTATGATATTAGCTTATAAAGGAAAGTACCCGAAAATCTCCGAAAGTGCTTTTATCGCACCGAATGCTACTATAATAGGTGATGTGGAAATATGTGATGGTGCGAGTATTTGGTACGGGGCGGTTTTACGCGGAGATATGGCCCCGATAAAAGTCGGAGTCAATTCTAATGTTCAGGATAATTGCACGGTTCATACGGACACGGGAAAACCTTCCGTAATCGGCAGCAACGTTACGATAGGTCACAATGCCGTGATTCACGGCTGTACGATAGAAGACAACTGCCTTGTGGGTATCTCCGCCACCGTACTCAACGATGCGTTTATTAGAAAAGGATCGATGATTGCCGCGGGGTCTCTCATTAAGGAAAAAACCGAAATCGGACCGAGGCAACTTGCCGCAGGAGTACCCGCAACGATAAAAAAGGAATTCGGAGAAGAGATTATCCGTAATCTCGAGAACCATGCCAAACATTATGTGGAGATGGCGGAAGATCATAAAAAAAATATCAAATAAAAAAGTTAATGTCATATAAACCTAAAAGAGTTGCTTTCTGAAGAAAGCAACTCTTTTAGGTTTATATGAATTTTATTTTATCTCGGAAACATCCTTGTTTCTGAGGAGCAGATTTCCTAAAATACCTATTATTGCAGAAAGGCCCAGTCCTTGCAGCGAGAAATTACCGAATTGAAGTACGGCTCCTCCTAAAGCTGGTATGAGCATCAGTGATACTATCAATATGTTCTTGTTGTTCATTTTAACCTGGTTTTCTACGAGAGTCCTGACACCGGTAGTGGCTATCATACCGAAAAGTATTATCGAAGCTCCTCCCATTACCGCAGATGGAATAGTCCTTATTATCGCCTCAACTTTCGGTACGAATGAAAGTATAATCGCAATGACCGCCGCAATTCTCATTATCGAAGGGTCATAAACTCCCGTAAGAGCAAGTACACCGGTATTTTCCGAATAAGTCGTGTTTGCCGGACCGCCAAAAATTCCTGCTATTGAAGTGGCAAATCCGTCGCCCATCATGCTTCTGTTCATACCCGGATTGTCGTAAAATGGCTTACCGGTAACCATGGACACGGCGTATATATCCCCGATATGTTCCACCGCGGCTACCAAAGCGGCAGGCACTATAACGCTTATTGAATACCAGGAGAATTTTGGAAGGAAGAATGCGGGCAGTCCAATCCACCCAACCCCCGTGAGTCCTTTTCCACCTGCCAGCGATGAAAAATCAACCATACCCGTAAGCAATGAAATTGCATATCCTGCAGAGATTCCGATCAGAATCGGAAGGAGATTTAAAAAACCCTTTGTATAAAGCTTCACAACTACAATAGTCGCTATTACGAGAATTGCCAGAGCCCAGTTTGAAGATGCCATATCCACGACTGTTTTGGCAAGCGACAATCCTATAAGTGTGATCATGGTTCCGGTTATTACCGGCGGGAAAAGCTTTTCCACTTTCTTGACCCCTACCCAGCCTATTATAAGTCCGAAAATAATTTTTACAAGTCCCGCGACTACTATTCCTCCGGTCGCATAGGCAAGAGCATCAGTCGGGTTTCCGTTTGCCGCGTAATAAGAGGTAACGCTTATAATCGGCGAAATATAGGCAAAGGAAGAACCCAGATACACCGGAACTTTGAATTTCGTTAAAAAATGGAAAACAAGAGTACCCACCCCAGAAGTAAAAAGGGCGACTGATACCGGTATACCCGTTAAATACGGAACCAATACAGTCGCCCCAAACATCGTAAACACATGCTGTAAACCTAAAAGAAGTTTCTTCCAGTTCAAGTCTATCCCCTCCGATATTAAAATTTCCTCGTGCATATTAGCATAAACGGCAATACAGTTCAATTGCGGATATATTTAGATTGTTTTACATTATACTGCGAAGCGCCAATTCTTAAATTGTAAACTGAAAACGTGTCTTAACAAATACGTAAAAGATAGTTATTTGTTCTGTAAACTCTATTCTGCTACAATACAGGAAATTTGGAGGGACGTATGAAGAGAACATATAACGTTATGGATAAACTGAATAATATGATAAGAATCTCTTTAAGACGTAGAATCTTCCCCGTTTTAGGTGGAGGACCTCTTTTGTTGGAGATAGAGTGATGGAAAAAGAGATGTTCGGCTAAAACGGGAAGCTTGTTGAAAAATGAGTTTTCCGTTTTTTTTTTGAGAATCAAACGCCTACCGGTAGCGCTTGACCATAAAAAACAGGAGGAAAGTGAATATGAAAAAGGTCACGATTTTAATCAGTGTGTTTTTTTGGGTTGCAGCAAGTATTTTTGGTGCAAGTTTGAGCGAAATACTGGAGAAAGGTGTTTTAGTAATGGGTACAGAAGCTACATTCCCACCTTTTGAGTTCGTTAACGAGAAAAATGAAATTACCGGTTTTGATGTGGAAATAGGCAAAGCACTCGCGGAGAAACTCGGAGTAAAACTTGAAGTAAAAGATATGGCGTTTGATGGATTGCTGCCGGCCTTAAATGTCGGGAAATTCGACATAATAATAGCTGGAATGACTATTACCGATGACAGGAAAAAAGTAGTCTCTTTCAGTGATAAATACTTCGAAGCGGGTCAGGCGGTTGTTGTAAACGGTAATGATAAAAAATACAATTCGCTGCAGGAACTGAGTGGCAAAAAAGTCGCCGTACAGGCAGGTACCACCGGTGATTTGATGATATCCGAAGTAGAAGGAACAGATGTAATCAGATTTTCAAAATATACGGAAGCTTTTCTTGAGCTTTCCCTGAAAAGGGTGGAGGCTGTTGTAATCGACTATTCAACAGCGGAATCCTATCTTAAAACCAATAAAAAATTGAGTGTGGCAAGTCCCATACTCTCCGAAGAATCTTATGGAATAGCCATAAAAAAAGACAATACCGATCTGCTGAAAGCCGTGAACGAATTCCTGAAAGAGTTCAAGGATAACGGATACGACGAACTTAACCAAAAATGGTTCGAATGAAAATAGCAGCGGAAAGGCATTAATATGGATTTTCTGAACTCTTTTTCACTTTTACTGAAAGGAGCTGGAGTAACCCTTTACATTTCGGGGTTCTCCATGCTTTTTGGCCTTGCTGCAGGTACGGCCGTAGGGATTATGCGAGTGTCACGAAGAAAATATCTTTCTATACCAGCTGGCTGTTATGTTGAGTTCATAAGAGGTACGCCGCTTTTAGTACAGATATTTTTAATATATTTCGGATTGCCTACACTCGGGTTTGATATACCGGCGGATATTGCCGCAATACTCGCGCTGACTATAAATTCGGCAGCTTATGTCGCCGAAATAGTGAGAGCCGGAATTCAGTCAATAGGCAAAGGTCAATTCACGGCATCGAAATCGCTTGGATTAAACGCTTTCCAAACAATGACTGAGATAATCCTTCCGCAGGCATTCAGGAATACGCTTCCGGCAATAGGAAATGAATTTATCGCCCTTATAAAAGAAAGTTCTTTGATCTCCGTAATTGGCATAGCGGAATTGACAAGACAGGGGCAGTTCATAATTAGCAGAACTTTCATGTCTTTTGAGATTTATGCGGGAGTAGCTTTGATTTACTTCGCTATGACTTTTACGATTTCAAGAATTTTCAGAATCATAGAAAAGAAGGTGATTGTTCCATGAATAACATACTTGAAGTTAAAAATCTAAGGAAGAAGTTCGGTTCAAATGATGTCATCAAAGATATAAGTTTGTCTGTTTCAAAAGGTGAAGTTATAGTCATAGTGGGCCCCAGCGGCGGTGGGAAAAGTACTTTTCTCAGGTGTATAGACTTGCTTGAGGATTTTCATGATGGTCAGATATTCTTTGAAGAAAATCCTCTCAATTTGAAAAATAAAGAAGATATTAAAAAATACTATATGAAAACATCGATGGTTTTTCAGCAATTCAATTTGTTTCCACATAAAACCGTATTGGAAAATCTGATTATCGCTCCGATGAAAGTTAAAAAAATCTGTAAAAACCAGGCAAGTGAAAAGGCGATGTCAATACTTAACAGAATCGGTCTTGGAGATAAGGCCGACGCTTATCCCGGCAATCTTTCCGGGGGTCAGCAACAGCGTGTTGCCATCGCACGTTCGCTTATGATGGATCCGCACCTGATGCTTTTCGACGAACCTACTTCAGCATTGGATCCGGAACTTGTCGGTGAAGTTCTCGCTGTGATAAAGGAACTCGCAAGCGAAGGGATGACTATGATAGTCGTAACGCATGAGATGGGCTTCGCTAAAGAAGTAGCTGATAGGATTGTTTTCATTGAGGATGGCAGAATAATCGAAGAGAGCGTTCCGGATTCGTTTTTCAACTATCCGAAAAATGAGAGAATTAAATCTTTTTTGAACAGGATAATAGCATAAAAAGCGCTTTCATATTTGAAAGCGCTTGAACGAGTAATTTGATTATTATCTTCAATATTTCACGGCGCCGTCCACTACACCCGAAATAATCTGTTTCTGGAATATCAGGAACACTATTATGATGGGTAATCCCGCTATAGTAGACGCTGCCATCATACTTGGCCATTGAACCTGGTTAAGCTGGCTGAAATTTGCAAGACCGACTTGAACTGTCCACATTTCATGTTTTGAAACCAGAATCAAAGGCATGAAAAGATCATTCCACACGCCAATGAATGAATTTATGCCAAGTACCGCCATTGCCGGCTTGCTGAGCGGCAATATTATCTTTGTGAATATCTGCCAATCCGTCGCTCCGTCGACGAAGGCGGCTTTATCAAGTTCCAGAGGCAATTGTTCTATATACTGTCTCATAAAAAATATTCCGAAAGGTGTCACGAGCGATGGAACTATGAGGGCCTGATAGGTGTCAATCCAGCCTATGTTTTTCATGAGTATGAATATGGGTATCACAATCACCTGCGGGGGTATCATCATCGTTGAAAGTATAATAGAAAATAACACTTCTTTTCCTCTGAATTGTTTTCGCGCAAATGCATAAGCAACCATGGAACAGAAAATCAAGTTACCCAGCACAACGGTTATCGAGACTAAAGAACTGTTGAATATATATCTCGCAAAATCATTTTCTTCCCATACGGTTTTAAAGTTTATAAATGTCGGAAAATGATATTTTGCGAACACTTCATCGATATAAAAAGAATTCGGCACATCTTCCGGAAATTCGAATTTCAGTATTATCTGAGAAGTGTTTTTAGGATCTACTTTGTCGAATTCTGAAGTATCGATGTTAAATCTGAATTTATGCCAGCCTTCTTTTTCAAAAGACACGGCTTTTTCCGAGTACTGTGTGTTGTCATTCATGTCTTTGACACCTATCCTCAATTTCGCTCCCGGATTGATGTCTATATCGAATTCGATATAGTTTATGAGGTTTATATCCTTTCCGAGCATGAATACCACCAATTCAATATCTCTTTCACTCGACTTGGGATTGAAGTAAAGGCTTTTTCCATTTCCATTCGATATATCGGATTGTTTGTAATCTTTGGTTCCGGTTACTTTCATTTTCGCTTTCTGGAACATCAGACCTTTTTCAAAATCGAGAAAAGTCTTTCCCTGTGTTATATGAAACAGATCTCCGTCAGGTATCACGGAGGTCAGAAAAGTTAGAAATAAAGGAATCAGAGAGAAAAAAAGCAGAACTAATAAAATCACAAAAAGTACTTTGTTAGTTTTTCTTTCTCTCATACGAAATCGCTCCTTAGCATTCTTTTCTGAACCAAAGTTATGAGGAGTATTATCGCCAGCAAAATATATGCCATCGCCGATCCATAGCCCATTTGAAATTTTCTGAAAGAAGTCTGGTAGAGATAATGGACTATTGTCTGTGTGGAATTGCTGGGACCCCCGCCTGTCATAGTATAGATTTCACTGAATATCTGAAATGAACGAATCGTGTTCAATGCGATTACGAAAAATAAAGTGGGTTTCAGCATCGGAATAGTTATTTTAAAAGCTATCTGTGTCTTAGATGCGCCATCTATGCGTGCGGCTTCGTAAAGTTGCGCCGGAATATTCTGCAATCCGGCGAAGAAAAGCAAAAGGTAGTATCCGAAAGCGGCCCAGACATCCATTATCATTATCGATATCAAAGCGCTTTCCGGCCTTGCAAGCCAGCTTCTATCCTGCACAGTAACTCCTATTGATTTCAAAATAGTGTTTACCAGGCCGCTTGAACTGTAAATATATATCCACATGGTAGAGATAACAACCATTGAAATAACGGATGGTAGGAAAAACCCGGATTTGAAAAGATTTTGAAGTGGAATTTTATTGTTGAGCAAAATCGCCAGAAAAAGTGCTATACCAAGTGTGAATGGGATGGTTCCGATAACAAATATTATAGTGTTTGTAAGGGCTTTTAAAAAGACTTCGTCTTGAAATGCCCTGATGTAATTATCCAACCCTACGAAATTCATGGATGGATTCAATCCGGAATAATCCGTAAGGCTCGTTATGAAAGAATAGATTATCGGATATGCTCCGAAAATTGCGAATATTATCAACCAGGGTGATAGGAAAAGGAAAATAACCCATTTTTGTTTGTTTTTATAAGTCAAAAAAAATCATCCTCCAAACTGAAGATGCTCAAAAGAGCATCTTCAGAATTGTAAAAAATAAATATTATCAGTCGATTATCTTCTGTATTGCTTCGTTGGCGCTGTCGAATACAGTGTCAACATCTGCTTTCTCGAGAATGATTTTCTCTACGGCTTTGGAAATTTCCACCTGTATGTCTGTCCATTTCGGATGCGGAGGTGTCGGTACCGCGAATGCGTTCTGTTCGAAGAATATCTGGTGAATTATATGATCTTCAAACCAGGGATCCTGTGATGCGAGTGTATTTGACGGGAATATGGAAGGAACCTGTTTTGTTATGGACATGGCAACATCAGGCATTACAAGGTAGTTGATGAGTTTTTCCGCTGCTTCTACGTTTTTACACTGTGTCGGGATTGCGAGAACTTCCCCGCCGGCAAAAGAAGCATGCGTTCCCGTGAATTCGGATGGTTTCGGAACGAATGCGGAGAAGTAGTTTAAATCAGGATAATTAGCCGAGAAAGTTGCAACCTGGTAAACTCCGCCTATGAAGAATCCGAGTTTGCCTTCTCCGAATACGGCTGCCATATCCGCTTCTTTGGTCATGAGAGCGTGATTTGACAATTCCTGATAGAACTTTCCGGTATCTTTCATCTGAGGAGAATTGAAAGTGGCGGTTTTCATATCCGCGGAAAGGGTTTTTCCGTAATTGCCCCAAGCTGCAGGGAGGAACCACTGCTGCCACGGACTGTAGGGTTCTCCGCTGCAAAGTCCTATTCCGTAAATTCCGTTTCCGAGAGCGTCTATTTTCTGTACCGCATCCATCAATTCTGCCCATGTAGTTGGTGGATTCTCAGGATCAAGACCTACCTGTTCCATGAGGTCAATGTTGTAGAACATGGCTCTTGTTCCGAGAAGCCAGGGGTATGCGTAATAATCTCCCATGTATTCCGTGGAAGGCCATCCCACTATTGTTTCTCCTGCTTTTTCCTTGAGGTAATTCATGTTCATGATTGCGCCTTCGGAAGCGAAGTTCGCAACCCAGGTGTTTCCAAGTTCCACTACGTCCGGAGCTGCATTGGCGGCTATTGCCGTGACGATTTTGTCGAAACCGTTAGCCCAGGAAAGCTGCACATATTCGACTTCGATATCAGGATTTGCAGCCTCAAAATCGGCGATGATGTTGTTTGCTGCATCTTCCGTCAGCATGAATGACCAGAAATTGAGTTTAGTTTTCGCCATGCCTGCCGTTGCCAATAAAGCAACTACAAGAAAAACCACGAGTACCTTTTTCCACATAATAATTCCCTCCATTTATAATTTCCTGTTTTGTAAAAACAAAGCAGGATTAAGGTTTTATTAATTCCATAGCTTTTGATAAGGCCAATGCGTTGCTTGAGAACGTAGCCACGTAATTGTAATTCTTGAAATTCTCTATATCCTCAGGATCGCGCAAAATAAGGTAAACTATATTCGAAGTTTTTTCGCTCAATTCTTTGTGTTTTTCAGTAAGCCGAGGGTTTCTGAAAGAATCGATAACCATGTCTATTACCAGATCTCCCTGAGATATCCCATCGATATCGTCTAAGAAATTTCCCGATCGCAAGTCGTAGTTTATAGTTTTTTGCAGTTTGAAATACTTGCTCACATTTTCCTCTATCATAGAATAATCGCGTGCTGTTATATCCGCTGGGCTCAAATTCACAGGTTTTGGTGTGACAAGATATACTTTCGAGGCCTGAGAATTGAGATTCTTGATTTTGTAGTCGAATGAATCGAAAGAAAAACTCTTTATAAAACCCAGATTCTCGTTGGAAGAATATTTATCAAGAAGCTTGTTCACCCTTGCCAGAGATTTTTCTATGTTTGAGAGATCTACTTCTCCTTTTTCGACAAGAGCGTACAGAGTGTTCAGGTATTCTTCGAACATGATGTTGCCCCAGCCTACCAGCAGCATATCTCCGCCGGCATTAAAAAACCTCTTGATTATCTCTTCTTTTGAGTAATTATCCGCCATCGCTTTCATCTCAAGTGCATCGGTTATGACTACACCGTCGAAGCCGAATCCCTCTCTGAGAATATCGTTTATGAAAATTTTCGATATGGTTGCAGGGTAACTGTCGATATCCGGGAATATCAGGTGTGCTGTCATAAGAGATTCCACACCATTTTCAACACATGTCCTGAAAGGTATCAGATCTGTTCTCAGCAATTCTTCAAGCGATACTTCTATACTTGGGAGACTTTCGTGTGAATCCTGTTTTGCTCTTCCATGACCAGGGAAATGTTTTACACAGGCTGCGACTCCGTTGCTTTCATAGCCATTCACCATAGCCAGAGCATTTTCCGATATTTTTTCGGGATTTCTTCCAAAAGTTCTGAATCCCACTGCCGGACTGGTGCCTTCGTGATACATATCAAGCACAGGAGAAAATACCATGTTGAAACCTGCAAGTTTCATATATTTAGCGGCGATGGCCGCATATTTCCCTGCAATATTCGGATTTCCATTGTTTCCGAAAACGAAATTTCCCGGTGCGGTTGGCACGAGAGGAATGGTCTCCAACTGACCACCTTCATGATCGGAAGAAATCATAAATCTCATTCCTTCATTTTGCAGCAGGGATATCTTCTCAAAAACATTTATCAGTTCATATGAACTTCTCATATCTCCCGGGTATATCAGAAGACCTGCGGGGCAGTATTTTCTTATGAGATCGTAAGTGTCATTTTCAAAATACCTGAATCCACAGAAAAATAATTTCCCAAGCTCTTTTTTATCAATCATTGTTTTCACCTTTCATTTCAAGAATTCTTGCGGCATATTCATAATCATTCATGAACCTGTTTAAAAAGGCGCAGGAAGCACCTCTTGCTATTATAGAATCACCCGATTGGTCTATGGTAACCGCTTCATCGTTTTTCACATACGGCAATTTCTTCTTCAATTCGCTGATTATACTGTGCTGAATACCTTTGGGGAGTAATGAAATATTTCCACCCAACACCGCCATATCGGGATCGATAAATGAAATCAGCAGCGCTATGTCGTGGGTTATAAAGTCGTGTATTTTTTCTTCATTTGAAATCATGATATCATCATGTCCGAATTTCATAAAATCCGAAAAAGTCATCCTCGAAGATTTATCGTGAAGACACAGAGAAGGATGCAGTATTTCTCCCGCTGCGTGATGTGAACCACGCTGCAATTTTCCATCTATTATCAATCCTGCACCGAATCCCACGGGTTCAGACATTAAAAATGGAAAAGAAAAATAAAAATACAGAATACTCGAATACTCAAGGTTCGACATCACATGCCATGCAGCAGCACCGGCATTGGCATCATTTTCAACATAAAATTTGAGTGGAATTCTATTTTCAAAATAATCAACCACCGGAACTTCTACCAGATCAAGAGCATCTGATAGTTTTACTATTCCATTAAGCGAATCTACAAGTCCGGGCATCGCTATGCTTACCGCAAGAATATTGTCAAAATAACATGAAAAATGGTTAACTGCTTCCATTATTGCCTGAAAAAAAGTTTGTCCCTTTATCTCACCATGGATTTTGTATTCATCGATGGTTATCCCTTCGAGATTGAGGACATTGGCGATAAGTTCATTCTGTTCAACAGAAATTCCAATGGTGAATATGCTTTCGGGATTGAGCTTGAGTATATTGGTTTTCCTTCCTCCCTTTTTCCCGGGAAGCAGCTCACCAACTATCTTGACGGTTTCATCCCGCAACAATCCGTCTATATTTCTGGATACCGTGGATCTGTTTATGTTAAGAGCATCACCGATTTGCTGGCGCGTAAATTCACTTTTCATCCAGATTTCTTTAAGAATTCTGTGCTGAGTTTCATTTTTGAATGTAAAAGGCATTTTATCTCCTTGTTTTTAATTGTGTGCAGAATGCAACTAAATGATATCATCAAAAAAGAAAATTAAAAAGTCTGTTTATAACCATTCTGAATCGATTATCAGGTTATTTTCGGAAATACCGACTTGATGATAAAAATTGTTAAGAATAAATTCTTAACCTATATTTACACTGATTAACACAAAAATGCTTTCAAACGCACCACTATTGCGTTCTGAACGCAACTAACCTTTTTACAAAAATGTTCAATCAACTTATGCACTGAACCCATCCATCGTGACAATTCACACAAAATATCATGGTGAATTATATGTTTGTTCGTGGGAAGCGTTTTTACTGAGCTGTTTTTACGAATTTATTTTACCGTTCCGGACATACTCAGTCGAATAAATATGTTGATAATTGGGGCTTGCTGAATAACTCTGCAACTGTTATAAATAAAGGTATACAGAGAATATTTTCTTTTAAAAGTGCAGTGTTTTTTGGGAAATCCATAGAAAAACCTTGCACTTAAATTCATTTATTGGCTAAGGTCAAGGAAATAAAGTGATTGAAATCAAAAAACAGATTAATTTCTCTACCCTTATCAAATAGAGGAATCTAAACCCGGGATTCTTCGTATCGAGAGTGTAAAATACAACCCTCGATACGAAGAATGACAAAATTTGAGTTTTTCAGCAGCCCCAAATACCTTGCCTTCAATAAGGCAAGTGAAATGACTCAATCAATCTTTTATAAAGGATTATAGAATTATTCATCAAAGTCTGGTTTAGAGTGTACCCATATAAAAAGGTGAGATTTTAAATCTCACCTTTTTATATGGGTTATTTATTAGGCAAAGAGTATTATTTTGAAATAATCTCGAATATCTCTTCCAGATCCGGAAGTTCTTTGATTGGATATATTTTTTTCCAGATGATTTTTCCTTCCTCATCCAACAATATATTCGCCCTTTCAGAAAAGCCGTCATTTTCCCGAAATATTCCCAGCTTTTTTGAAAGATCTCCTGTAGGCCAAAAATCTGAAAGTAATTGTATTTTTTCTATACCTATGTCTTTGGCCCAGGCATTCTTCGTAAATGTAGTATCTATACTCAAACCGAGCGGAACGGTGTTAACTGAGTTAAATTTTTCAAAATTATCTTCAAGTGATTTCATCTGATCTCTGCAAACAGATGTCCATGCAAGCGGATGGAATGAAAGAAGTACTTTTTTTCCCTTTAAATTTTCGAGTTTCACTGTGTTTCCTTTATGATCTTTGAGTTCGAAGCCGTCTAATTTATCTCCAATATTCAAAACTCCACTCATATTAATCCCTCCTGATTATATATATAAAACTATATGTATTTAGACGAACAATGATTTGACTATTTTTTCCTCTTTTTCCATGGGTATATCTATTTTGCAGAACACCATATTTATATCGAGCCTGTCTTTTAATACAGTTACAAGGTGCGATGAATCAAGTTTTTCAGCCAGATATTTGGCATTCTCATGATCATCTCCGAGTCTTTTTACCATATGCTTCAAAGACACGAGTCCGGATGCTGCAAGTATACCGGCCTGTCTGAGAGCGCCACCCATTATTTTTCTGTTTTTTCTCGCCTTTTTTATGAATTCGGTACTGCCGACAAGCATGGAACCGATGGGAGAGCATAATCCTTTGGAAAGGCAGAACATCACAGAATCAGCGTACTGAGCGATTTGTGAGGGATCTGATCTTAACGAAACCGCTGCGTTGAATATCCTCGCTCCGTCAAGATGAACCGGCACCCCGTGTTTTTTTGCCATTTCATAGTTTTCTTTCATCAATTCAAGCGGAATGACGGCCCCATTCATGTGAGCGTTTTCAAAACATATCAATCCTGTTCTCGGATAATGCAAATCTTCCGGTCTGATAAGTTTTTCTATTTTTTCAGGTTTTACGCAGCCATTTTCATCTTCGTAGTAAGCAAGTTGAACTCCTGCGATAACTGCGGATGCTCCCGTTTCGTGGGCTACTATATGGCAGTTTCGGGCAACAATAACTTCATCTCCTCTGAACGTATGCGTTAATATACTCAATTGGTTTCCGAACGTTCCCGACGGTACAAAAAGAGCTGCCTGTTTTCCGAGCATATCCGCTGCGAGTATTTCCAGATCACGTACGGTTGGATCATCTCCGTATACATCATCGCCTACGACTGCTTCGACCATGGCTTTCCTCATTTCCTCAGTAGGAACCGTAACGGTATCGCTTCTGAAATCCGTGAAATTCATGCTATTACCCCCGTATTGAAATTAACCGCGCAATTTCGGAAACCGAGAATTTTACGGCCGGTGTTCTGTATGGATTTGAAACACTGTCCAGTTTCACCACCCAATCATTATCCCTTTCGAATATGTTTATGAAAAAATGTTGCTCGAATTCTCCATCCACGGCAATGGTTTTAACCAGATAATGACTGGATTTATCATCGCTAAAAGCACCTTTGAAAATACAGACCTGTTTTCCGGATACGGACTTAAACGGAGTGTTCAGATTTGTAAATATATTCGATAAATCGGCTTTTTCTTTTTTTATTGAGGCATGTGGCATAGGTTCTTCCTCCCCGAGTAATCTTTCTGCTTTTTGATATTCGTTTTTTCTCATTCTGAATGTGTATATGTCGCGGCCGTATTTTATCCATTTTTTCTCGAATCGTGTTTTTACCGGCCTGTCTTCGTTTACTTTGATTTTCGAAACCGAAAATCCCATTTCAAGTGCGAGTTCATATGCATCATCGGCGTAAGGCCCGACATCTGTTGCGAGTTCAAACTCACCGGAATCTGTTAAAACCATTTTCAGAGAATCGTAAAATTCAGGTACGGTGATTCTTCTATGAAAATGTTTTTCTTTACTCCAGGGACATGGGAAATTGACTATGACTTTTTCGATAGAATTATTCTCGAAAAGATTTCTGATTCCGAACCTTCCGTCTGTCATCAATATACGCACATTTTCCATGTTTTCTTTTTTTAATCTTCTTTGGATTTTAGCCACAGATGTTATTGACATCTCAAACCCTATGAAATTCTTTTCCGGATATTTCCTGGCCATTTCCTGGGTGAATTCTCCGTGTCCGAAGCCTATTTCAACTACAATCGGGTTGTCGTTTTTGAAAATCTCATTCCATTTTATCGGATAACCTTCAAAATCATGAGCATTTACCACATATTTATATTCTTCAAACAATTCGTTCCACCTCTTCGATAGTTCTTTTCAGTCTCGAAATCGTAGTTTCCCTTCCCAGTAATTTTATAGTTTCAAAAAGTCCGGGAGTTACGAGTCTTCCTATCAATGCACCTCTTACCGTTTGGAGTATTTTGCTTTTACCGATTCCGAGTTCACCGGATAATTCTATGAAAAGGTTACCGATTTTTTCTATTGAATATTCATCGAGCAGTGAGAATTTATCGAGTGACGCATTTAATATCGCTTTTGCATTTTCTTTTTTCAGAAATTTATCGACAAATTGTTCTTCATAATCGTAATCATCATAAATAAGTGGTTCGAGATAATATGCAAGTTGTTTTAAAGTAGTCACCTTTTCTATGCATATGAAAAGCGCCTCTTCAGTAAAATCTTTGCCGTATTTTTCAAGTACGGAAAGCATTTTCAAATGATATTCTTCCGAACAAAAACGAAGCCATTCGAGCAACAATATTCTCAGCTGTTCGGGTGTGGTGGCCCGTATATGTTTGGCATTAAGCCATTCGAGTTTTCTGTAATCGAATATCACGGATTTGTTGGAAATTCTGTCAAGAGTAAACTTGTCAATTTCCGTTATCGGATCGAAAAATTCGTCATCAACGGACCATCCGAGAAGTGCGAGGTAATTCATGAGTCCTTTGCTGAGATAACCCTCTTTTCTGAAAAATTCAGCAGACGTACCTCCATGTCTTTTGCTTAAAGGACTTCTGTCTTCACCGAGAATCAAGGGTATGTGCATAAACATGGGGACTTCAAATCCGAGTGATTCGTAAAGCATTACCTGTCTGGGAGTATTCGAAATATGGTCTTCGCCACGGAATACGTGTGTGATTTTCATCAGATGGTCATCCACCACTACCGCAAAATTGTAAACCGGAACACCGTTGGATTTTATTATTATAAAGTCATCGATCAGTTCGTTTTCAAATTCCATATTCTTCTTCAAAATGTCTTCAAAACGTGTTATTCCCGAAGGAACTCTGAATTTAACCGTGAATTTGTTACCTTGCTTCACGATTTCTTCCGGCAATGAATCAAAGCTGCCAATTTCTTTTTTTTCATCGTCAATGTCATAGATGGTGTAATAAGCGTTCCCGTTTTTAACAAGCCGGGCGGCGTATTTTTCATAAATGTTTTGTTCGAATCGCTGCATTTGCTTATAAGGCCCGAATTCACCGCCGACGTCGGGGCCCTCGTCCCAATTAAGACCGCACCACTTCATGGATTCGATTATCTGTTCTTCCGATTCAAGTGTCGATCTCGCAGTATCCGTATCTTCAATTCTCAATATGAAACTTCCATTTTCCTTCCGTGCATAAAGCCAGTTGAAAAGTGCTGTCCTTATCCCACCCACATGCAGATGTCCTGTAGGGCTTGGTGCAAAACGAACTCTTGTCATAATATTATTCCTTTCAAAATCATAGTTTATAATTTACCGTTTATTTTAACACAGCTGTCTTTTTCAAGTTCTTCATAAAGCTCACGTACTGTTTTTCCGGTAATTGGATCCGTCATCATTTTTCCTATATCATAAAGAGGTTTGAGTACGAAATCTCTGTTTCTGAAATCTTCATGCGGAATTTTAAGTTTTTCGGATATCACCACTTCTTCACCAAAAAGTATTATGTCAAGGTCTATGGTTCTCGGTCCCCATCTCTCGCCCTTTTCCCTGCCAAGCTCTGTTTCACATTCTTTTAATAGATTGAGAAGAAGCAACGGAGACATATCGGTAACAACTCCGATAACCGCATTTAGAAAATCATCCTGCTGCACATGCCCATATGGGGCCGTCCTGTAAACATCTGATTTTAAAACGATATCCAATCCTTTTTCTGATAGCATACAAACGGCATTTTTCAGGTTTTGAAATTTGTTTCCGACATTCGAACCCAGTGCAATATATGCGGCGTACTTCATATTTCTACATCCCCAAAGATAGTTCGGAGATTACTTCAAATTCCGGTTTTCTATCAGAATTATCTTTAACGGAAATCTTCATTATTCTATTTCCGAACCGTATCTCTATTTCATCACCGATTTTCACTTCATATGAAGGTTTAAGCGGCAATCCATTTTTAAAAATCCTTTCATTTTTAGCCATTTCACAGGCAATTGTCCTTCTCTTTATAAGTCTTGTTTTTTTCAGATACAAGTCCAGTCTCATACATATTACCTCCGTTGTGGATAAATGCAGATAAATTATAACATTTATGATAAAAAAAGGGATTTCATTTATGAAATCCCCTGTGCTCAAAATATTTCAGGAAAATTATTTTTTCTTAGTCTGATTCGCCACTGCTTCCGTTGCTTTCTTTATAGCTTCCTGGTCACCGAGATAATAATGTCTGATCGGAGTAAGGTCATCGTTTAGTTCATATACCAAAGGTACACCTGTGGGTATATTCAGTTTTATAATTTCTTCTTCGGACATGTTATCCAGGTGTTTTACCAGAGATCTCAGACTGTTGCCATGAGCGGCAATTATTATTTTTCTGCCTTTTTTCAGATCTGGTACCACGATGTCATTCCAAAACGGCATGAATCTCTCCAGAGTGTCTTTCAAACATTCCGTCTTCGGTACATCCGCAGTATCCAGATCTGCATATCTTGGATCTTTACCCGGATATCTGTCATCATCCTCTTCAAGAGCAGGTGGTGGAACATCATAACTTCTTCTCCAGATATGAACCTTTTCATCTCCGTATTTTTCTGCAGTTTCAGCCTTGTTTAATCCCTGAAGCGCACCATAATGTCTTTCGTTGAGCCTCCAGGTTTTAACCACGGGAATCCAAAGCTGATCAATTCCTTCGAGTGCGTAGTTCAGAGTCTTTATGGCCCTTTTAAGAACCGATGTATATGCTATATCGAATTCAAATCCTTCTTCTTTTAATACCTTTCCCGAATTGATAGCCTCGAGAACTCCTTTTTCCGAAAGATCTACGTCGGTCCAGCCGGTGAAAAGGTTTAACTTATTCCATTCGCTTTCTCCATGTCTGAGTAAAACCAATTTAATCATCTTTATACCTCCTGTGTTAGAATTCTTGTTAATTATATCACAAATGGACTTTCTACTAAAAATTCCTCTTTTCAAGGTCTATAGGATTTTTGAGTTTTCTACCGAAATAATTGGTTCCCCATATTCCCATTATTATGAATACGCATCCGAAAATGTGATACCATTCGAGTCTTTCACCATTTATGGATACTCCGGCTATTACCGAAATAACAGTCGTAAGGTATCCGAATATAGATGATTTGGTGGCTTCGAGTTTCGACAACATGAAATTTACGAGAAAGAACGCCACGATTGATGATAAAACGCCCAGATAAGTCACCGACAATATGGCTTCGGGTTTTAGCAGAGGTTCCACGTAGCCATATAAATTGTTTCCGGATATGAATTCTGTCAAAGATATGCATGTGAAGACGACAGCACCGACATTCATCATGACGAATGTAATTTCGATAGGTGTAAAATTTGATGAAGATTTTCTGGATAGGATGTTGTAAAAACCACCGGAAATCACCGCCCCAAGAAGGAATAGAATACCGGTTATACTTCCACCGAAACTTGAAGTGCTTTTGAATATAACTATGAGCATAACTCCCAGAAAAGAAATGGCTATGAACAACAGTTGTTTAATATTGACTTTCTCTCTGAGAAAAAAATAGGCCATTATTGCCACGACTATGGGTATGAGTGCTATCATTATTCCCGCCTCAAGAGAAGTTGAATGTTTAAGGCCGTAGGTTTCGAAAATAAAATACAGCACAGGCTGCACGCATGAAAGCAGAATTAACGAACTAACTTTTTTTCCCCTGAAATCGACCCTGATTATTTTTGTCAGATGAAGCAAAAGCAGACATATACTTGCAAAAGCAAATCTCAAGGACAGAAGATGAAATGGAGTGAAAAATTCCAGACCCTTTTTTGTAAATAAAAAAGAAAAGCCAAAAATCATAGAAACTGTTATTCCCGATATCACCGGTAATAATTCTTTTTTCATCATTTACTCCTTATTATATATCATATCAATTTCGCCATGATGATTTCGTCTACATATTTTCCATTAACCAAAAACATGTCTTTTTTCACACCTTCAACCTGAAAACCTTTCTTCTCATACAGTGTTTTACCACGGATATTCGGTGCCATAACACCCAGTTCAAGTCTGTGAAGCCCTTTTTCAAAAGCCCATGATTCCATTTCTTCGAAGAGTAATTTACCTATGCCCATTCCGGTGCATTTCTCCATTATCGCTATCACTATGTACCCGGAATGCCTGTTTCGCCTGTAATCACCGGCCTTTATACTGAGATAGCCCACTATCTCTCCTTCGAACTCCGCTACGAAGATTTCCTCATTTTCCGAAATTCTGGTTTTTTCAATACTCATTCTCGTATCTTCTACGGTGCTTTTTCTCTCGCCCTTTTCAATCAGAAGAAATTCAGCTTCGCAGTCAAGATGAAGTCTGAGCCTGTGAAAGCCTTCTGCATCATCAGCACATATCTTTCTAATCATCAAAATACTCACCTCATATATGAATTCTCTAAGCCATAGTATATCAAAAAAAAGTAGTTAGGAAAATAAAATAGTGCTATAATAGAAAAAAATTCGGAGGGACAAATTGAAAAAAGTTAAAGGGTATATAAGGTCTTTTATTAAGCGCAGATACTGGCATTACATAGCCGGACTGCTTGTATTGCTGGTTGTGGACTTATTGCAAATTATCATTCCGAAATATCTTCGGGAACTTGTTGACGGAATAGAGTACAGTAACGGAGGAATAGAGATAGTATCGAAAGTAGTGGGTACGATTCTCCTGATATCCCTGGGCATATTCGTATCGCGTTTTTTCTGGAGAATATTCATAATAGGTTCTTCAAGAGTATTCGAAAAATTCGCCCGCAACAGCATGTTTGAGAAATTGCTTACTCTTTCGTCATCATTTTTTGACAGGGTAAAAGTCGGAGATATAATGGCGAGGATGACGAATGATATAAATGCCACGAGAATGATGCTTTCACAAGGAATAATAATGATGACGGATTCGGTGATAATGGGATTCTTCTGTATTTATATGATGGTTACCACAGTAGATGCCAAACTTACAATGATCGGTGTGATTCCTCTCCCCATACTCGCTATCGTGGCGATAACTTTCGGAGGGAAAATACACAGGAAGTTCATGGATGTGCAGGATTCTTTTTCCGAACTGACCGACACCGTACAGGAATCATTGGACGGAATGAGAGTCGTAAAGAGCTATGCAATAGAACCGGAAAGAAATGACAGGTTTGAAAGTAAATGTCAGGATTATTATAAAAAGAACATAGTGCTTATAAAGATATGGGGAGTATTCTTTCCACTGATAGAACTGATGGCTTCTTTAAGCATAGCGATTTCAATACTCTACGGCGGTGGGATGGTAATCGACGGTTCTATTTCCCTCGGCCAGTTCGTTGCCTTTTTGCAATATCTTTCGATGCTTGTCTGGCCTATGATAGCAATCGGATGGGTGGTAAATATAATTCAACGCGGTAGAGCTTCGTACGAAAGGCTTATGTGGGTTGAGGAACAAAAATCCGATGTTGAAGATCCGCAAAACCCCAAAAAAGCCGATTTGAAGGAAAGAATAAATATTAATAACCTCAGTTATTCTTATCCGAATTCCGATAAAAGAATTTTAAAAAATATAGAAATGGAAATACTCCCGGGACAGACGGTTGCATTTGTCGGAAAAACAGGTAGTGGGAAATCCACTCTGGCGAAACTGATAGTAAAAATGTACGCTGTCGAAAAAGGAAAAGTCTTCATCGGTGATAACGATATAAACGATCTGTCCATGAAAAACATAAGAGAACAGGTAGCTTATGTACCGCAGGAGACATTTTTGTTTTCGACTTCAATCGAAGAGAATATCGCTTTCAGTACAGAGAAATACTCCCGTGAAGAAGTTGAAAATTACGCACAGGTGGCGGCCATCCATTCAAATATCGTCGATTTTCCAGAGGGATACGAAACCATAATAGGCGAGAGGGGCATAACGCTATCCGGGGGACAGAAGCAACGAGTGGCTATAGCAAGGGCATTGATGAAAAAAACACCGGTTGTGATATTGGATGACTGTCTTTCCGCAGTCGATGTGGAAACCGAAAAACAGATTCTCGATTCACTGAACAGCGAAATTAAAGACAGGACGACGATTTTGATTTCACATAGATTAAAAGCCGTTTCAAAGGCGGATAACATATTCGTGTTTGACAACGGGCATGTTATAGAAAGTGGTGATCATGATTCTTTACTGAAAAACAAAGGATTGTATTTCAAACTTTATCAGAAACAGATGATAGAGGAAGAACTTGAAGGGACGGATTATTGATGGCTCAGGATAAAGATTTCAGAATTGAAGATGAAAATGCCGGTAAATCCCTGGACTGGTCTATTTTCAAGAGGTTATGGGCTTTCATCAAACCTCATAAAAAATTTTTCATAATAAGTCTTGTACTTCTTATAGTAGCCACCGGACTGCAGTTACTTATTCCGAATTTCACAAGAATAGCCATTGACAGTTATATGAACGATTCAATATCTCTGGATGTGTCAGTTGTACAGGAAGAAGGATATTATAAATTAAACGATGATATTTATCTTAAACTGGATGATAAAGGAGATATAAAACCTGTATTCACCGATAATGGCTATGAATTCGAGCTGAACGGAGAAAAGCATACGATAGATTATGAGATTATGAGAAAACTCAGGCATGATGATTTGAACAACTTAAAAACGCTTGTTCTAATCTTGGTGTCGCTGCTTTTCGTAAATTTCATATGCACTTACGGTCAGGTTATGACATCAAATGTTATGGGACAACGTGTGATTCTGGATATCAGAAAATCACTTTTCAGCCATTTGCTGAAGCTGCCTTTGTCTTTTTACGATAAAAATCCGACAGGGAGAATAGTTACGAGAGTAAGCAACGATGCCCAGAATTTGAATGAATTTTTTACCGCCGCAGTGACAAGTATAATAAAAGATGTCATAATGCTCATAGGAATCATAGCATTTATGGTATACCTGAGTTCGCAGTTGACTTTGTATTCGATGATTATCATACCTTTCATAATATTGTCGACCATTCTGTTCAGAATGTTCGCAAGAAAAGCATATAGAAGGGTCAGAACAAGATTGGCGAGAATTAATGCTTTTTTGGCCGAACATCTGTCGGGTATGTCCGTAATACAACTTTTCAACAGAGAAAACAGCAAAAAGGAAGAATTCAGAGAGATAAACGAAAGCTACTACAAAGCCACAATACAGCAGTTATTTGTATTCGCCATATTCCGGCCGACCATGGATCTGCTTTACTATCTGGCTCTCAGCGTGATAATATGGTTTGGCGCCAAGGACTTGATAGCAGGCTCCATTACTTTTGGGATGCTTTATGCTTTTATAAGTTACATAGATATGTTCTTCACACCTCTGAAGGATATTTCCGAAAAGTACGATATAGTTCAGAATGCCTTCGCATCGGCTGAAAAAATTTTCAAACTGTTTGATGAAGATGAGGGAATTATTCCGGAAAATCTGGAAGGTAAAAAAGATATCGTGATGGGAGATGTAGAATTCAAAAATGTTAAATTCACTTATGACGGATCAAAAGATATCCTTAAAGGAATTTCTTTCAAGGCCGATAAGGGTGAGAAAATAGCCATTGTCGGAGAAACCGGTGCGGGAAAAACAACACTGATGAGTATTTTGACTTCGCTATACAGAATCAGGGAAGGTGAAATATTGATAGATGGTGTGTCCATATATGATTACAATAAATATGAACTAAGAAAGAAAATTGCTATAGTATTGCAGGATGTATTCATATTTTCCGGTTCGGTTCTCGATAACATAAGACTTTTTGATGAAAACATCAGTGATGAAGAAACTGTAAATGCCGCTCAGTTTGTACATGTAGATAATATGATAAGGCGTTTCGAAGATGGATTCAACACGATGCTCAACGAAAGGGCATCAACCCTTTCTGCCGGTGAAAGGCAGCTTATAGCACTTGCGAGAGCTGTCGTCAGAGATCCAAAGATACTCATACTCGATGAAGCTACGAGCAACATTGATCCTGTAACCGAAGGTTACATTCAGGATGCTATGGAAAAAGTTTCCATGAACAGAACTGTGATAACCATAGCTCATAGGATATCGACTATAAAAAATGCTGACAGAATATTGGTCATGCACAAAGGCAGGATAGTTGAATCAGGTAAGCATGAAGAACTCATCAGGAATTCCGTGATCTATAAACAGCTTTATAAATTGCAATATGAACTGAGCTGAATATCTTTGCCAGGAACGCTCCGTATGGTATTTCACAAAATTGATATTCTGAATATCGAAGCATAAAAAAACCCGGGATTCCCGGGTTTTTTTATGCTTCGAATTTCTTGAATTTATCGTGCGGAACACCGCATACAGGACATTTTTCGGGAGCGTCACCTTCGGACGTATATCCACATACAGGACATATGAAAATTTTACTTTCGTCGTAATCTTTATCAGTCTCTGCCAAGGTAAGGGCTTTTTTATACATGTCCATATGAAGTTTTTCGGCTTCAAGCGCATAATGTGTGGACCTTGCCGCAGCATCCTCTCCCTGAAGTTTAGAGGTTTCATTGTAAACCGGATACATCTCGTTGACTTCGAATTCTTCTCCGTCATAAGCGGATTTTATATTATGTGCCGTATCTCCCAGCATGCCAAGTGCTTTAAAATGATTTTTTGCGTGAACATATTCAGCATGAGATATTGCTTTAAAAAGGTTCGCAAGATTGACCAGGCCCTTCTTTTCCGCTTCTTCGGCAAAAATGAAGTATTTCATATGTGCCTGTGATTCTCCTGCAAAAGCATCCAGCAGAAATCTCTTCGTCATTTCTCTCAATGGAAACACCCCTTTACTTTAATTTTTCTAAACGCTGTATACCCACAAACCGTGTATATTACAAAATTCTCTGACTTTCTTTACATTACCTACGTCGGTAAATTCGGCAACCGGCTTCTTACCGGGTTCGAGAAATTCTCTGAATACACCGGTATCCGTTTCAATCTCTATCCATTCTATGAAATGATTTTCAAGCATGGGATGTTCGGTTGAACCAACTTTAACAATGTATCCATTTCCATTCTTTTCAAGAACGGGTACGTGTTTTTCAAGCGATTGCTCGGCAGTTTGCTCGGGGAAAAGTTTCATATCTTCACCGCAGCAAACCAGACTACCTGCTCCGGTGTGCAGAACTTCTACTATATTACCGCATATCTCGCATTTATAAATTTGTTTCAGCTCAGTCATCAGAACACCTCCGTTATAAGTTATAGAATTCCGATTTCAATGTGCCTCGCTTCTATCTCATCGGCCAAAACGTCAAGTTTTTCAAAATCTTCTTCTTTGGGATACCCCTTAGCCAGAACCTTAGTCAGCATTTGGGATTTTAAGTTGTTTAAAATTCCTTCCATCGTTTCAAATGCTTTGGATCCCCATCCATAAGATCCCACAAGTGACACGAATCTGGTTTTAGGTTTTAAAGCATTTATTATCGTACCTGTATAAAGCATCGTAGGATGAGGACCTATGAGCATTGTCGAAACACCGAACACTATAGTCGCCGAATCTACTGCATCTATCGCAAGTTCTCCAAGTCCTTTTTTTGTCATATTAAGCAATTCTACCCGTATGCCTTTTTGCGTCAAACGGTCTACAAGGTAATTTACCATTGCTTTAACGCTTCCATGCATTGAAACATAGGGTATCAGAACTTTGTTTTTGACATTATCGCCTGACCAATCTTCATAAGCATTGAGTATGAAAGAAGGGTTTGAAAATGATGGACCGTGGCTCGGGCATACGAAATCAATTTCCATTTCTTTAAGTTTTAAAAGATGCTTTTTAACATGTGGCCTGAAAGGCATCATGATTTCAGCATAATATCTTTTTGCTGCATCGTATACCTTTGCATCATCAGAAGAAAAGGTCTCGTTGGTGGCAAGATGTGAACCTAAAAAATCACAACTGAAAACTATTTTTTCTTCAACGAGATATGTGAACATAGTTTCAGGCCAATGAACCCAGGGAGCTAATATAAATTGAAGCGTTTTATCTCCGAGGCTTATGGTTTCGTTATCTTCAATTGTTATGAAGAAGTCCTCTTCTATAAGCAGATGCTCCATCAGAAATTCCTTGCACTTTTTGTTCGTAACAACCTTTGCATCCGGAAACAGTTTCAGCAAATTCACTATGGTTCCTGAATGATCCTGTTCTGTGTGATTGGATATTATATAATCAACTTTGTCGACATTTAAGCTTTTTAGGTTGGAAATGTATTCTTCAATAGTGTCAGGATCCACCCCGTCTATTAAAGCATTTTTTTCACTGCCCCTTACGAAATATGAATTGTACGAAGTTCCGTCAGGCAGTGGAATCAATTCGTCGAAAGTTTGTCTATCCCAATCTATGGTACCTATGTTGAAAACTGTTTCCGTAATTTTACGTACAGCCATTTTAATCTCCTTCAATACTATTCTTTTTCAAAGTCATCCTTTCCAGCACCGCAAAGTGGGCATACCCAATCTTCCGGAACTTCTTCCCAAGGTGTACCGGGTGTTACTCCGTTGTCAGGATCTCCGTTGACCGGATCATACACATAACCACATAATGTACAGACATATTTATCCATGATGACCTCCTGTTTTAAGCGATTTAAAGTTTTAAAAGAGTAGCTTACTCTTCCGTACTCTGAGAAGCAGACGGCTCAGGTCTCGTACCAAGTTCCTTATCCAGTAAATAAAGGCCTTGTTTGCTATCTCCTATCATTTTTATCTTGTTTATAACTTCTTCAACTGAAGCTTCTTCCTCAACCTGTTCGTTTATAAACCAGTCGAGGACCAATACGCTTGCTCTGTCGGATTCTTCAAAAGCCAACTTTGAAAGGAAGTTTATCCTTTCCGTTATATGAATTTCATGTGCAAGGGATTCTTCAAACACTTCAAGAACGGAATTCCACTCGGACTTGGGTTTTGATATTGCCTGAAGCTCTACTCTTCCACCTCTCTCCACTATGTAGTTATAGAATTTCTGCGCATGAATCTGTTCCTCTTTTGCCTGATTTGTCATCCAAGCTGCGAGTCCCCTCAAATTTAAGCTTTCAAAATAAGCCGCCATCGAGGAATAGAGATACGCTGAAAACAGTTCTTCGTTTATCTGATTGTTAAGTTCTTTTAAAAGTTTTTCTTTTATCATAGTTTACCTCCTTGAATAAAGTTTTGTGTACACAATTTAGACGCAAAAAAAAGAATATAATTCACTTTTTGAAGGAAAGATTTTCGAAAATTTCTTTCGGATTTCCTAAAAGCAATTCTTTGTCGATCTTAACTTTTTTTTCTACTAAATTTTTAAATATGGACATCTTCGAAGTATCACCTATTAATATTACTCCGTTTATCATGTTGTTTTCCGTAAATATTTTGAAAAAACTCGAAGTGTCTTCTGTAGATGAGATAATCTGGTTGTCTAAATCAAATTTTCCTATTGAAAATACTTTGGTTCCATCAATATTCATCATGGTTGGTGGAGCTTCAGTCAGAAACTCTGCAGAACCTGGGACAACCATGTTTTTGCCGGCACATTTCCCCATATCGGAAGAGGGTTTCCACAGGCCAATCACCCTTCCTTCAAATTCCGCTGAATCTCCGGCGGCAAATACGGAATCCACGCTGGTTTTCATATTAGAATCAACCAATATTCCACGGTTGATTTTCAATTCGGAATTGCGTACGAAATCAATTTCCGGAATTATACCTGCTGAAACGAGGACAAATCCGGTTTCCGAAAATGTTCCATCAGAAAGAGTCAGTAAAAGTTTTTGATTATTTTCTTCAATTTTATTAACGGCAACACCTTTGTGAATGGATATGCCTCTCTTTTTGAGCAAATCTTCAATTATATAGGATGAATCTCTGTCCAGTTGCCTCGAAAGCAAGTGAGGTGCGAATTCCACAATACTGACTTTTTTTCCCGAATCCGAAAAAGAAACTGCGGCTTCTATGCCGAGAACTCCGCCACCTATAACTGTTACATGTTCTTTACCCCTCATTATTTCGTTGATTTTCAGTAAATCTTCGATATTTCTGAGAGAAGCAGAATTATCTGAATTCATACCTTCTATAGAGGGCAAAAAAGGCCTGCTTCCGGATGTTATTAAAAGTTTATCGTAACAAAAAACATCATCTTCCGTTTCCGTGTATATTTTCTTTTCTTTGAAATTCACATTTTTTACTTCTTTATTCAACATTCTGGTGATGGAATTGCTGTCATACCATTCAATATTCTTAACCAAAAGGGATTCTGTGTTTACCTCTTTTGACAGCAAATGAGATAACTTAGGACGCATGTAGGTTAGGTATCCCTCTCTCGAAATAATCAAAACAGAAGATTTCTCGTCGTTCTTCCTTATCTCTTCCGCGGCAGAAAGACCTGCTATTCCATTTCCTATTATCACGTAGTTGTATTTATTCATCGATACTGTACCGAGCCTATTTGTACGATTTTATTAATTCGATCATATGCTTTTTTTCTTCATCTATTATTCTTTCGAGTGCATCATCATCTTCCGGGAAGAATTTCAGAAGGTCTCCGTAAAAAAGTATGCTGTCTTTCTCAACTGCGATAGCCATGTCCAAAGCTTCGCGCAGATTAGCGGGCTTTTTGTCCGTACTGAGTTTAGGGAAAATGGACAATTCGGCAAATGAAGAAAGATAACCTAATCTTTCTTCGTCATCCCTGTCTTTTCCGATTTCCTTTTCTTCATATTTTTCAAACATTTTTTTGAATATTATTCCGTGTTCTCTTTCCTGCAATGCAAGAGTTCTGAAAAGTTCGGAAATTTCACCATCAAATTCTTCTGCGAGTTTAGAATATACTTCATATCCTTTGGATTCGATTTTTAATGCCACATCAAGGTAATCTTTAAGAATCATAAAACACCTCCATAGAAATTTAGAATTTTCAGTACCTTTCCTTACTTTCAAATGACGAAAAAAAATATTAATTATTTCTAATAAAATGAAGTGATTCTTTAAAGAATCACTTCATTTTAATTTTTATAATAAATCCGAATACAACGGAAAGGAAGTGCAGAGATTCTTCACTTCGTTTATTATTTCTCCCTGTTTATTTTCAGGAACATTCCCCTCTTCGTCCATGGAAGATACCGTATTCGATATTATTTCGGCAATAGCTTCCATTTGTCCGAGTTTCATTCCCCTCGTGGTAACCGCAGGAGTACCTATTCTTATTCCGCTTGTCACAAAAGGTGAAAGCTGTTCATTCGGAATGGTATTTTTGTTGACCGTAACATGCACTTTTTCCAATGCGTTTTCCGCGGCTTTTCCCGTCACATTTTTCGGTGTAAGATCCACTAAAAATACATGCGTATCCGTTCCGCCGGAAACTATTCTCAATCCCTTATTTTCAAGGCAGCTTGCAAGATAGGCCGCGTTTTCTTTCACTTGCTTCTGGTAATCCTTGAAATCCTGACTCAATGCCTCTTTAAAGCTTACAGCTTTTGCAGCTATGACATGCATTAAAGGACCGCCTTGTATTCCGGGGAAAATAGTCTTATTGAGAGCTTTGTATATTTCGGTGTCGTTTGTCAGGATCATACCACCTCTGGGACCCCTGAGAGTCTTGTGAGTAGTGGTTGTCGTTACATGGGCGTATTCACAGGGATTCGGGTATAAACCTGCGGCAACCAACCCGGCAAAATGAGACATGTCCACAATAAGATACGCTCCGATTTTATCCGAAATTTCTCTGAACCTCTTGAAGTCTATTGTCCTCGAATAAGCACTGCCACCTGCGATTATGATCTTTGGTTTATTTTCGAGTGCGATTTTTTCCACTTCATCATAATCTATTGTTTCCGTTTCGAGGTTTACTCCATATTGCACCGAATTGTATATCTTGCCTGAAAAATTGACAGATGCTCCGTGTGTGAGATGTCCGCCATGGCTTAAAGACATTCCCATTATGGTATCGCCAGGTTCACATAAGGAGAAATACACTCCCATGTTAGCCTGCGAACCTGAGTGAGGCTGAACATTCGCATATTTCACATCGAAAAGTTCCTTTGCCCTGTCCCTTGCCAGCTGCTCTACCATATCTACGTAAACACATCCGCCGTAATACCTTTTTTTAGGATATCCTTCCGCATACTTATTCGTCAGTACACTGCCCATGGCTTCCATAACTGCCTTTGAAACGAAATTTTCCGATGCTATAAGCTCAAGACCGAATTCCTGTCTTTCCAACTCTTTCTGAAGAATGTTGTAAACATCGGAATCCGCTTGTTTCAGATATTCCCACATGTGACCTTCCCCCTTAAAGAAGTTATAATTTACTCATCATCTCATCTAATTTTGTTATTTCATCTTCATTGATAATTTTATCTATATCGAGAATTATCAACATCCTGTCTTCCAGCTTGGCAATGGCACTGATGAATTTGGCCTTAAGTCCGCCAACGGTTGTAGGAGGTTCGCTTATCTGTTCGGGCGTTAAGGTAAGCACCTCTCTGACTTCGTCTACCACTATTCCGACTTTTTTGTCACTGATGTATACCACCACTACTCTGTCGTTGGAGTTGCTTTCTTTTTCAGGAAGAGAGAATTTAGTTCTGGTATCGATTATTGGAATTACTTCTCCCCTGAGATTGGATACTCCGAGTATAAAGGAAGGTATTCCCGGAAGATGCATGATTTTCATCATTTCGCTTACACTGTCGATTTTCATTATATCGATTGCATACTCTTCATCTCCGACTTTAAATGTCACCACTTTGATTTCAACCATTCCTACACCTCCTCATTTTCTTAAGACTTGATTATAGTCACCATTATCTGGCCGGTTTCTACATTGTCGCCTTTTTTTACTTCCACAGTATCCACGATACCGGATACATCACTTACTATGTCATTTTCCATCTTCATGGCTTCAAGAATAAGTAATTTTTCTCCGACTCCCACTCGCTGGCCGGTTTTCGCAAAAACATCGATGACGAGTCCCGCCATCGGAGCGTCTATTGAAACTTTTCCTGTGCTGCCGGAATCGGGAGTTTTTTCTTTGACTGTTTCCTTTTTCTGTTGAGGGGCTATTACTGGAGTACTTACAGTTTCTGCAGGAGTCTGAGTTCTTTGCTGCGGCTGGACTGCAACCGTCCCCATTGTCTGGGAGCTGCTCCCTGTTTCCTCAACAGTCACATCATATGCTTTGCCGTTTACATGCACGCGGTAATTTTTCACCATCTTTTTGTTTCTCCTTTCGATTTCTTTCTCCATGTTTTATCAGTATGCCTTTTCCAGTCAGAAGAAGAATTCCCCACTTCTCTTATTTCTCTTATACTGAAATTTCCGGATCCGTAGCAACTTATGGAAGCGGAAATTACCGCGATCAATTCAGATTCTTCATCCTGGTTTATCGTTTCTTTCTCCGATTTCATAATAATCGGTTTATCCCCACTTCTAATTTCAACAGCTGTTCCGACCGATACGGCTTCTTTTTTTCTGTCCGAAAAAATAAATGCCAATACTTTAAAAAGTATAAAAAGCATTACGAAGCTTAAAAATACTATTGAAATTCCAACCACGGTTACACTGATTACATCCATTATATTACACCTTTCTTAAAGAGGAATATTTCCGTGTTTTTTATCCGGATAACTCTCGGCTTTCGTTTCAGCAATCGCTATCGATTCGATAAGAACCTTTCTCATATCGGACGGTAACAATATTCTGTCGACATAGCCCCGTGCAGCCGCCTGGTAAGGATTTGCAAAATTATCCTTATACTCGTCTATTTTTTGTGTTCTTGTCTCTTCAGGATTTTCAGAGGACTCTATTTCTTTTCTGAAAATTACATTTGCTGCTCCTTCGGGACCCATCACGGCAATCTGTGCGGTGGGAAGGGCAAACACAAAATCCGCACCCAGATGCTGACTCCCCATGGCAATGTATGCTCCGCCGTATGCTTTTCTCAATATGAAAGTTATTTTAGGTGAAGTGGCTTCGCTGTAAGCATAGAGCAACTTGGCTCCATGCCTTATAATTCCGTTATATTCCTGATTGGTTCCGGGTAAAAAACCGGGAGTATCCACAAAGGTTATTATCGGTATGCTGAAAGAATCAAGAAATCTTATGAAACGAGCGGCCTTATCCGAGGAATTTATATCAAGACTTCCGGCCCATACTTTTGGTTGATTTGCCACTATTCCCACGGATTTTCCGTTCACGCTTGCAAAGCCTATCACGATATTTGGTGAGTACAATTCCTGTACTTCAAAAAAAGAGTCTTTGTCTACAACCGAATCTATTATTTCCCTGACATCGTATCCTTTTCTCATATCCTGAGGTATTATCGTCTCAACGTTTATGGAATTATCAACCGTGTCATAATTTTCAAAAAACGGAGTAGGATCGATATTGTTTGAAGGTATATAGCTCAGAAGTTTTCGGCATATTTTCAAGGCATCTTCGTCATCTTTTGCTTTGAAGTGGGCATTTCCGCTTTTGGTGTTGTGTACGCCGGCTCCGCCTAAATCTTCCTGTGAGACCTTTTCTCCGGTTACCGCCTGTATAACTTGTGGTCCGGTTATAAACATTTTGGCATTCTGGTCAACCATTATTATGAAATCCGTTATTGCGGGTGAATAAACCGCTCCACCTGCACAAGGCCCCATTATTATGGATATCTGGGGTATCACTCCGGACGCACGGGTATTCCTGAAAAATATGCCGCCATATCCGTAAAGCGCATCCACGGCCTCTTGAATCCTCGCTCCCCCAGAATCGTTGATCCCGATTACCGGTATTCCCATTTTCATGGACAAATCCTGGATTTTCATTATCTTTTTGGCATGCATTTCACCCAGCGAACCACCCAAAACTGTGAAATCCTGAGAAAAAACGGCTACTTTTCTGCCTTCTATTTCGCCAATTCCGGTTACTATGCCATCTGCCGGGATTTTCTTGCCTCCCATTTCAAAATTCGTGCATCTATGTTCGACGAATTTATCAATTTCGAAAAACGTGTTTTCGTCCAGCAAAAGATCGATTCTCTCTCTTGCGGTTAGTTTACCGCTGTTGTGTTGCTTTTCTATGGCTTTTTCTCCACCACCCATCTCAATTGTCCTGTCTTTGTCTATGAAATTTTGGATGGGTTCTTTCTTATCAGACATCTATTCTCTTCTCCTTTCGAAATTTAATGATTTCCTTCCACCAGTTCCGTAAGCACACCATTTGAACTTTTGGGATGGACGAATACGATTCTTGTTCCGCCAGCACCGATTTCAGGTTGTTCCGACAAAAGTCTGAATCCCTGATCCTTCATTATTTTCATCGATTCTTCGATGCTTTCGACATTGAGTGCGAGATGATGTATCCCTTCACCCTTTTTTTCTATATATTTCGCTATTGTGCTGCTTTCCGAAATAGATTCAAGAAGTTCAATCCTTGATTCGCCAACTTTAATAAAAGCAACTCTGATTCCACGGTCAGGCATCTCTTCGATGCACTGCAATTCCAAACCCAGAGAAGAACTGTAAAATCTAAGCGATTCTTCAATATCCTTTACGGCTATTCCGATATGATCTATCTTTTTTACCGACAACTTTGCACCCCCATAAATTTGTATACACTTAATCGATTATAGCATATATACCATTTTGCTTTAAAACATGCGTTTCAACAAGATCGGGCCACATTGTCTTTTATTTTTCTATTCCCGTTCTCGCTTCCACACCTTGGGTATAATAATGCTTAATCTCTTTCATCTCCGTTACCAAATCGGCTTTTTCTATAATGGATTCGGGAGCATATCGTCCCGTTATTATGACTTCGACGGATTCCTTTCTTTCGTCAAGGGCTTTGAAAACGTCTTCTATTTCGAACAACCTGTAATACAAAGCTATGTTGAGTTCGTCCATTACAACTACATCGTGTTTACCATCGCGCATTATCTCCGCCATTTTTTTCAAACCGTTTTTTGCAAGTTCCCTGTCTTCATTGGTGGGTTCGTTGAATATGAAGCAGTTTCTTCCGAATTGTTCGATGGTAAAATTCGGCAATAGTTTCTCCGATTCCATTTCACTGTATTTCATGCCTTTGACAAATTGTCCGAAAAAAACCTTTTTTCCCGCACATACCGCTCTGAGAGAAAGACCCAAAGCCGCAGTTGTTTTACCTTTGCCGTTTCCAGTATAAACATGAATATATCCTCTGTCCATTGTGACCATTACCTCCGATATGAATTATTCAAAAACCGTTTAAAAGAATCGGGTTAATCCGATTCTTTTCAGCAAATCATAAGAATAACAGCATTATAAAATGTGCCGATGACCCGGCTGCGAGTCCGGCGATGGTATGACTGAGCAAAGCCTTATTCGTGAGCGATCTGTATCCGAGTGAATCCATCATGGCTATATGTGTACTCAAATATCCGCTCCAACACATTCCCATTGCTGTGAAAACTGCGATGTCGTTCACACCTATTGTCCCGGATTCGATGAATTTCGGTATGAGTGCCAAAGCTGCTCCGGAAGATCCGAGGCTGGTCAGAGGGAAGGCAATGGATTGCGGAGATTGAAAGCCGAAAAAGAAATTCAGAACCGGGAATATCTTTTCCCCTATCCAGGGTAAAAAACCGACTCCTTCATAAGCCAATCCCTGATATCCGATTTCCGGACTACTGGGGCCATATGTTAGTAACATCACAAAAGTACTGACTATGAGTACACCCGGAATTATGCCCAGACCGATATCGACACCTGTTTGTCCGCCATCAAGAAGAGAAGACAGGATTCTGTGAAAAACGGTACCTTGCCTGATTTCCCTTTTTTTGTTTATTTCAAGGGTAATATCTTCGTTTTTGTCATCCTGAAAATCTTTTCTTGTGAAAAAAGCCATCAGACGAACACTCACTATACTGCCGATGAGAGCACCGATATTTCCTATGAAAACCGGCAAAAAAAGAGCAGTGTTCATTTTTGTACCCTGCGCTATCATGAAAGTGCTTATAATCAAACCCATTCCGAATGATGTTCCCAGATTGCATAAAAGAGGGATTTGATTTTTCTTGAAGTAAGACAGAAAATTCTTATCTTTCGTAAGTGATATTATCGCAGGATTATCCGAAAGATACGTCGTGATAACTCCGACAACGGCTATACCGGGTAATTTATAAAGCGGTTTCATCAGATATTTTAAAAGAGAATCGAGTATCTGTATTACCCCGAATTCCGAAATCAGAGCTCCTATGGCTCCGGTTAATACCGCGATTGCCATCAGGAAAAACACAGTATTTATAAGCAAATCATGTGCCGTAAACATAACTGTTTGGAAAAAATTCGCAATCCCCATAGTGGATAAGAGTGGTATGAATATCAGAAGAAATATGGCTAAAAAAATGACACCTTCTATATTTGTTACCTGTATTCTTTTTTTTGGTTGCCTTACAATTCGCGGCATTTTTACCTCCGTAAAGATTAAGTCCAAAATTCAACAGTCTGGTCGCTGTTATCTTTTTCACTTTGTCTAGATATTATTTTCAACGCTTCCTTTGCGGAAAGACCGTCTTTCAGCAAATCAAAAAATTCTATAAGACTTTTTACCACTTGTCTCATTTCAACGAAATTATTCCCGTGAAAAGGCGATATAAGTCTTTCTTTCAAAGCGTTTTCCAGTTCGGAGGTAATACTTTTGGTCAGTTTGAAATCATAGGCTGTTTCGTAAATACTGGAAAGGTTGTTCAAAATTACTTTAAAAACATCCGGAGATACCGGATCCAGATATCTTACCGTGGATTCCGATGTAGTCGAAACTTCGGTTTTCAATCTGTCAAAAAGTGCGAGGTAGCTTTTAACACCTTTTTCGGGATTTTCATACCAGGTTGGTGTACCAAGCCATACTGAGTAAAGATTTTGCAATTCCTTTGAGGAAATCATATCGAGTATGACCCTCAGAGCTTCATACCCTTTTATACCGACATTTGACCTGAGGTTTTGCATGAGCTCCAATTCGTCGAATACCAGGACAATTCCCCGATAATCAATAGCCTTGGAAAGTTTTAAAATATCTTTTAAAAATAAGTAACTCTCTTCTTTATTGTCAACCCTCCTTGATATTTTAATATTTTTCAAATCGTTGTAACTGACTTTTCTTCCGGACATCCAATCCACTATCTTTTTCTTCTCGGATTCGCTTCCGACAACATGATACTCTATGAAAGCGGATATTGCCATATAAAAATCGTTCGTAAACTCGAACTCGAGAATTTTCTCCCTGATCCTTTCCATGAATACGTCGTCCTGGCCTCTCTGAATTCCCTTTGATTCAATCTGAATGATCATTTTTTCCGACCACTGTGAAAGAAGGTAATATAAAGAATCACCTGAAAATTCGGGGGTGATCAAACCGTTGATAATTGCCTGATAAGTTTCAACAGGTTTATGGAGCGGCGGTTCAGAAACGTATATGGGTAAAAGACCGTTTTCGAGTCCCAATTCAAGGGCTACTCTGCCCAGTATTGTTTTGCCGGTACCGTAATCCCCCAGAAAAACTCTTATTGCACTGCCACCGTCACATATGAAAGAGATATCTTTTTCTATTATGTTCTTTTCGGCATCTCTTCCGACGAGTATTTTACCTGCAGCACCAAAAGTCAGGTCCGATCCGTTTCTGAGTGAACGGATCACTTCTTCTTCAAAGACAGCCATTACTTAACCACATCCTTAAAATATTCAACAATCCTCTGTACCAAAGCGTCGGGGTAAGATTCTCCCCAGATAACTTTGAATGAACCGGCAATTTCTTTCATCTTTAAAAGTGGAACTCCATCTATTATGAATTTTCTGCACAGCATTGGTAAAATAAACCTGAGAGTGGTATCTTTCATGAATTCCGGTTCTATTTTCTCCCAATTTCCCGGAGAGTTTTTAAGTATTCTGTTTAAAATGAACTTTTCATCTTCGGTAACGTTGTTGTATTTTATTATGAATTTGTTGAACTTTATTTCCATATTTCTATCTTCTTTAGCTTCGATTTCGACAATATCGTTTTGAATTTCCTGAATGACTTTCACCTGAGAATTTTCACTGGTGGAGTTCAATTTGTTTTCGATAGAGAATGTTTTTTTTGAAGCGTTCATAACATTCGAATCGTTAAAACTCCTTTCGTTTCTATTAATTTCCATTTTTTTAAGAATGCTTTGAATATTCGATATTTTTCTGTCCATATTTAACAGTTCGTTTTTTACAGATAAGTTGGTGTCGCCACCATATGCGTGCTCTGCCGATTCTTCCGGACTGTTTTCATTCAACGTTTCAAATATTCTTTTCTGCAAAGAAATTATAGAATTCATGGTTTCGTTTATAGATTTTTGAGTGTCTTCATGTCTTTTCTGGATTTCTTCCACTCTCGAAACTTTAAAATTGCTCATAACGATTAAAAACAGCGATAAGCCGCTTATAACCAACAATAAATACTCCATCCGTTTCCTCCTGTGTTCGTTCTGTAAGCAGTGAATATAATAGCATATTCCTTCTTTTTTTAATTAAAAATTTAAAATAAATATTCTATGAACAAGGCTTTTGATCTTGAAATTTCTGAATTATTGGTGTATACTTATATCGGGGTATTACTTTTTTTATTTATTGTTATTATTTGTTTATTTTTGTGGGGGTAAACTGAATATGCGTATAGAACATATGGATTTGTTCTCTCTTTCTGGTTATACATTATTCCCGACCGTTTCCGGTAAAATTGAATATTTTATCTTGAAAGATCTTTCAAGTTGTGAAGAAGAAATTGTTTTGGCCAACAGATACGAAGTGTCCATTTCCCAAACTGATGGCGGTTTGTTGTTGTATGGAAATCACGAGCAATTCGTCAGATATTCTGATTTTATTGGCAAAAAGGACAGTACCGTATTTTTATCGTTAAAACATTTGTTGGATGAATATTTTAATTCTTCGCAAAAACCTGATCCCGTTGCTCTTCCGGATTCAAAGATAATTTCTTTTGAAAAACCATTGATAATGGGGATTCTCAACGTAACTCCCGACAGTTTTTACGGTAAAAGCAGAATACGAAATTCAGAAATCCTTATAGAGAAGGCTAAAAGGATGGTTGAAGAAGGTGCCGATATACTCGATATCGGTGGCGAATCCACAAGACCGGGGTCGGAGGCTATAGGCGTTGAAGAAGAAATTGACAGGGTTATTCCGGCAATAAGGGTATTGAGGACAGAAATCGATGTTCCGATTTCTGTCGATACTTATCGTGCAAAGGTAGCGAGGCTTGCAATAGAAGCGGGGGCTTCAATTGTCAACGACATTTCCGCTCTTGACGGGGATCCCGATATGATAAAATTCATCGCATCGGAAAATATACCGATTATTTTAATGCATATGAAAGGCAGACCTAAATATATGCAGAAAAATCCGTATTATGAAGACGTAGTTTCCGAAATATCAGAATTCTTTAACCGGAAAATCGAGTACGCATGTTGTAAAGGTTTACCCAAACATCAGATGATATTGGATCCAGGAATAGGTTTCGGTAAGAGGCTTATCGACAACATCGATATTATTTCAAACATCGATGCTTTTAAAAAGTACGGATTGCCTTTGTTGCTCGGAGCTTCGAGAAAATCTTTCATCGGAGAGGTTTTGAATCAGACCGATCCGGAAGACAGACTTGAGGGAACGCTTGCCACAACGGCGATTGGCGTTGCAAAAGGGGTAAATGTTTTCAGGGTTCATGATGTAAAACAAAATTATCTTGTTGCCAATATGGCATTTTCTTTTAATCATTAAAAACTTTGATGGGGTATCAAAGGGGGGTATAATTATGTTGATGAACGAAGTTGACAGGAATTATTTTATGGAATGTGACGGAAGTATATTTTCCGGAAGCGGTTTAAAAAAGTCAAGCGGACACATTTCGATACTTGAGCTGAAGGAAATTCTTAAAAAGCATGATCTGCTTGTATGCTGTGCCAATATCGCGGGAAACGAAGATGTAAGTATCGTCGATATTTGTGTGAATACCAGAAACCTGAAAAGCGGCAGTCTTTTTATTTGCAGAAAGGGAAAAGAGTACGATTCCCATGCGCTTGCCTGTGAAGCGGTTAATCAGGGAGCAAAGGCTTTGATAGTTGAAAAAACGGTGGAACTGGCTTCAAAAACTCCGATTTTGATGGTTAACGATGTCAGAATGGCTGAAGCCGTGATATCTTCGTACTTTTTTGAATTTCCTGATGAGAAGATCAGGATGTACGGAGTTACAGGTACAAATGGCAAAACCACTATAACCTCGATGATTCATCATGTTCTTTCGAGAATAGGGAAAAAAGGATCATTGTTCGGAACTGTTAAAAATGTAGTGGTGGACAGATCTTACGAAGCGATTAACACAACACCGACGGCCATGGAGATATTGCGCAACGCCAAAGAAACTCTAAATAAAGGTGGAGAATTCGTCAGTATGGAAGTATCTTCACACGCTCTTGCAATGAAAAGAGTCGAATCTCTTAGATTTGATTATTCCATATTGACGAATATAACTCACGATCATCTGGATTTCCATAAAGATATGGAACAGTATAAATCAGCCAAATATCATATATTTGATTTGATGAAAGAAAACGGAACTGCCATTGTGAATATAGATGACGCAGTTATTTCGGAAAATATGGATAACATTCCAATTTCCATAAACATAATCACATACGGCATGTACAATGAGTCGAGAATGCCTGATTACAGTGCTTCAAACATAAAGATGTCACTTGACGGACTTGAGTTTGACCTTTTTATAAAAGGCGAAAAATCCGTTAAGGTAAATTCTCAACTTATAGGTGATTTCAACGTTTCCAACATACTTGCGGTAATTGCCCTTCTTTGTAAAGAAGGATATTCTATTAAATCAATTTGCGAAGGCATTAAATCTTTCAGTGGGGTTGAAGGCAGATTCGAATTGTATCCGAGAATCGGTCAGGATATTGATTTGGTCATTGACTTCGCACACACTCCCGATGCGTTGGAAAAAACACTGAAAACCGCTAAAAAATTGAAGCGTGGCAGATTAGTCGTGGTATTTGGGGCAGGCGGAGAAGCCGATATGTCGAAAAGACCTATGATGGGTAAAGTAGTATCTGAAATAGCGGATGTGGCCATAATAACCGCAGACAATCCGAAGAAAGAAAATCCGATGGAGATAATCAAACAGATTGAAAGCGGATTCAAGGGAGATACACCGTATCTGCTGATAGAAGATCGCGATCTGGCAATTGAGATAGCGATAAATCTGTCAAGTAAGGGAGACATGTTAATACTGGCCGGCAAAGGACACGAAACCACTCAGATATATCAAAGTGGTCCAATTCAACATAATGACAGATTAGCGGCGTTCAATCATATCAGAAAGTTAAAGAAACATGCTTCTTAAGGAGTAATATATTTTGAACAAGAAGGAATTCAGGAAACATATAAATGCTGCGGGGGACTGGAATCAGGAAATAATAGACGTTTTTCTGAAGGATATCGAAGAAGATTCCGTGATAATCAAAACTGATTCCAGGAAGATAAAAAAGGGAGATGTTTTTCTCGCGATTGAGGGAGAGAAAAGCGACGCGCATGAATTTGTCAACGAAGCTTTTAAAATGGGCGCGAGTTTTTGCATAGTCTCCAAATTTGGGAATTATGATGGTTCATGTTTGTTTGTGGATGATACCGTGGAGTTTGTTCAGAAAATATCATCCTCGTATTTTCTCGAATACAAACCTGAAACTCTGGCAATTTCAGGATCGAATGGCAAGACAACCACCAAGGAATGGATAAAAACAATATTAAAGACTGTTTTAAAAGACAAAAGAAAGCTGTTTGTAAATAGTGGGAATATGAACACGGAGATCGGCTTACCGGTTTCCATAATAAATGGTTTTTTTCCAGCTCATGATTTAGCTGTTTTAGAGATGGGAATGTCCGAAATAGGAGACCTTAAGTTACTCTGTTCTTTGTTTAAACCGGATTATGGCATGCTGACCAATATCGGATCGGCACATATCGGTAATTTCGGTGACGCGGATGGAATACTCTCAGGGAAGAGGGAGCTGACAGATTCAATAGGTAAAAATGGAATTATCATCCTGAATGGCAGCGATTCGAAATTACAGGTTCTGTCGGAAGATTATCGTTGTAAAATTTTAAAATACGGATTTGAAGAAAAACAAATGGAAAACAACGACTTCTCTGTGAACCGGTATTCGTATTATTGCGATGATAAAGGATTTAAAACCGATATAGAAATAACCGCCGTCGGTAAACATATTCCGGTTACCCTTAATTTTTTCGCACACAAGGGCCAGGTATCCAATCTCGCAGGGGCAATTGCCGCTGCTTCTGTTTTTACCGGAATAGAAGAAATATCTCTTTTTGATTTTGGTGAAATTGAACCTCTGAATGAAAGATTTAAGTTTGAATATATATATAATAACTGGCTTGTGAGTGATTTTTACAATTCGAGCGTGGAATCTTGCGAAGCAGCCCTTGATTTACTGAATAATATCAGAGAAAAAGGAATTATCAGTTCTTTTTCATTCGTCGTCGGATCGATAGCGGAAACCGGCGAGTACAAAGAGAGCATTTACAACAGGCTGTGCGAGTTGATTAAAAAATACGAACCAGATGAACTTTTCGTATATTCAAAAAACAGTGACATAATGGAAATAAAAAAAAGATTCGCAGATGTAAACGAATTTTCGGATAAATACGAACTCGCAAAAAAAATCAGAAGTCACTTACTGGAAAGAAAAGGGCAAGCGTTTCTTTTCAAGGCTTCCAGAAGTGTGGAAATGGAGGATGTTTACGAAATTGTTGTGGATTTTCCCGATTAGTTTTCTCGCCAGCGTTTTTCTGTATAAATTACTGATACCGGTTTTTAGAAGCTTGAATATGGTTCAATATGTCAGAGAAGAAGGACCTCAGCTTCACAATTATAAAGAAGGGACTACCACGGCCGGAGGAGTAATTTTTAATGTACTTTTTTTATCTTTGTTTTCCCTTTTCAACGTTTTCGAGCAATCAAAATACTATTTACCGGTAATGCTGACAGTGGTTCTTTTTGGTTCAATAGGTTTTATAGATGATTATTTATGTTTTTCCAGAAAGAATTCCAGAGGACTTCCGGGCAAATACAAACTTTTGCTTCAACTCCTGTTTTCTGCTTTGATATATTTTCTCTTCAGAGACAAGATTTCCGTTGACATACTCATTCCGTTTACTACCGGCAAGAGTATTGATTTATCATTTTTATTCCCAATTTTCTTTGTTTTGTACCTTTCGACATTTTCAAACGCTTCTAATCTTGCCGATGGGCTTGATGGCCTTTCAGGCGGACTTGCGTTTTTTTCATCAATCGGAGGTTATATTTTTTTATGCATGAGTGGTATACCGGATTATTCACTGCTTTTACTGGGTGGAATACTTCTTGGATTTTTGTGGTTTAACACCAAACCGGCTTCAATATTCATGGGTGATTCAGGTTCGCTTTCCCTCGGAGCTGTTTTTGGTGTTATCGCTCTAATAAGCGGAAACGCCATTTTTTTCGTCATTCTATGTCTTGTATATTGGATAGAATTGTTCAGCGTCGTGATTCAGGTTACCTCTTTCAAGCTCAGGAAAGGTAAAAGGGTGTTTTTAATGAGTCCGATTCACCATCACTTTGAATTGAAAGGCTGGACAGAGACAAAAGTGGTTTTCAGATTTTGGATTTTAAACATCTTCGCCATTTCGATAGCTCTTGTTTCTGTTATAATATGAGGTGAATGCGTTTTAATAAAATTAAAAGATTGCGGGTGTAAAGGTCGTGTTACTCAGAACTGAAAATTTAGCCTACGGCTATGGAGATGATTTGCTTTTCTACGATGTTTCCCTTCAGATAAACGAAGGAAATAAGATATCTTTGATGGGACCAAACGGTTGCGGCAAGACAAGTTTTTTAAAATTGATAACCGAAGAGTGTGAGCCTGTCGAAGGAAATATTATGAAAAAAAAGGGATTGACTATCGGGTATCAAACTCAGTTCAGAATTGAGAGACCCGATATGACTCTTTGGGATGAATTTGAAAGAGAATTTGAAGAAAATAAAAAGATAATAAAATCGGGAATAGGTGTGGATAACGATATTGTTTCTTTTGAAAAGAAAATACGTTCGATACTTAAAGGTCTCGGATTCGATGAAAAAGATTGGGAAAGACAGCTGTCAACATTCAGCGGCGGAGAGCAAACGAGAATATCTTTAGGGAAAATATTCATAAAGGATTACGATCTTCTGATTCTCGATGAACCTACCAACCATCTTGATCTCGCTTCCGTTTATTGGCTCGAGTCTTTTCTTTCTTCGTATAACGGTACCATACTTATGGTGAGCCACGACAGGGAACTTGTGGACAAAGTTGTCAACAGAGTAGTCGAGATAAATATGCGGAAATTCTGGACTTTCAACTGTAGCTTTCCGAATTATTGCATGCAGAGGGAAAGAATGATAGAGACTCTGAGCCGCAGGAAAAACAACCTGCAGAAAGAAATTGAAAGACAGGAAGCCCTGGTAGAGCAATTCAGGAAAATGGCTTATCAGGGAAGCCAGGGGAAAATCGCACAGATGCACAGCAGGGAGAAAGTCGTTGAGAAACTAAAAGCCGAAGCCTCGGAAATTGAGATAATGGAAGAATACAGCAGTTCTCTTGGCCGCATTCCACAACCCGATAGGACGGAATATTTAATAATAGATGCGGAAAATCTTTCAAAGCAATACGGCGAAAGAACGGTTTTTAAAGATGTCTGTTTTAAAATTTTCAGAGATGAAAAGATAGTGGTACTTGGTAAAAACGGTGTTGGGAAAACAACTCTTTTGAATATTATTTCGGGAAGGGATTTGAGTTTTTCAGGCAACGTGAATCTTGGTTCAAAAATCAGGGTGGGTTATCTTTCTCAGGATTTATCCGATTTAAATCAGGATAACGATATTTTCAGGGAAATTCACCAGTTGCAACCGGATTGGAAAGAACATGAGGTTAGGGCTTTTGCCGGAAGATTTGGTTTCATAGGTGGTGATGTATTTAAAAGCATTTCGTTTTTAAGTGGAGGCGAAAGGCTGAAACTGTCACTTGCCAAGATAATAATGAAAAAACCCAATTTGCTGATACTCGATGAACCAACCAATCATTTGGATGTCGAATCCATAAACAAACTTGAGAAAATACTCACCGAATATCAGGGTGCCTTAATAATGGTTACCCATGACAGACGGTTGCTGAAAAATGTTTCGAACCGAATAATGCTACTCACTGAGACAGGAATAAACGATATTTCTTCGATAGAAGAATATCTTGGGCAGACAAAAAGAGGCATAATCGATAAAAACAATAGAACAAAAAATAAAAATGGTGTCGAAAATTTTCAAAAGCAAAAATCTTTGAAAAACAGGATGAAGAGTATTGAATCGGAAATTACCGCAATCGAGGAAGAGTTTGAAAAATTGGAAGCTGAAATAAAAAAGAACGATTCACTCAGTTACTCTCTCAAAGATTACGGTGAAATTCAGGAGTTGTTGAAAAAAAATGAAATAAATCATAAAAAACAGGAAGAAATTATTTTCAGACTTGAAGAACTTGAAAAAGAAAAAAAGGAAATCGAGGGGGAACTGGTTTGATAAAACTCAATGGAGAGGAATTAACTTTGGAACAGGTAATAGCAGTTTCAAGCAGTCTGGAGAAAGTAGAAATAGATGAAAACTGTATAAAATCCATGAACGACAGTGTCGATACGGTTCAGGGATTTATCGATGACAAAAAAGTGGTGTATGGTGTCACAACCGGATTCGGAGCATTGGCTAATGTCAGTATTCCTTCGGAAAAAGTGAAAGAATTGCAGAAAAATATAATTTTAAGCCATGCCGCTGGAGTGGGTACCCCGTTTAAAAAAGAAATCGTTCGTACAATGATGCTTTTAAGGGTTAATTCTCTGGTAAAAGGCTTCTCGGGAATAAGAGTTGAATCGGTGAATAAAATTATAGATTTCCTGAATTACGACATAGTACCGGTTGTACCCAGTCAGGGATCGGTAGGAGCGAGTGGGGATCTGGCTCCTCTGGCACATATAGCGATGGCTTTGATGGGTTATGGTAAAGTGATTTTTAAAGGGGAAACGACAGATTCTATAATTGCTATGGAAGAGTGCGGGATAGAAAAACTTGAACCGATTCAGAAAGAAGGCCTTGCGCTGCTGAACGGTACACAGATGATGGCAGCGGTTTTGAGCCATACCTTGTACGGAGCTTACAAGTTACTTGAATGGGCCATTGTGTCTTCTTCGATGACTATCGACGCTCTCAGAGGTTCTACCACGCCGTTTGATTTCAGAATACATGAAATAAGAAAGCACCCGGGACAAAAATATATATCAGAAAAAATACTCGCTTACCTCGAGGGAAGCGAAATTCGAGAATCCCATAAAAAATGCTCCAAAGTACAGGATGCCTATTCTCTCAGGGCCATTCCACAAGTTTTTGGCGCCGTCAAAGACACTCTTGATTATGTTGGAACAGTGCTTGAAAGAGAGATGAATTCTGTTACCGATAACCCGATAATAGTTGATGGAGAGGCACTTTCGGGAGGAAATTTTCATGGGGAACCGCTTGCGCTGGTAGCGGATTTTCTTTCAATTGCTTTGGCGGAACTCGGAAGCATAACGGAGAGGAGAATAGACAGGCTTGTAAACCCTCTGGTTTCATCGTTACCGCCTTTTCTCGCTAAAGGTGCGGAAGGAATAAACTCCGGATACATGATATGGCAATATACATCTGCGGCACTTGCTTCGGAAAACAAATCACTTGCACATCCGGCATCGGTTGATTCCATACCCACATCGGCATTTCAGGAAGATCATGTATCTATGGGATCTATTGGAGCCAGAAAATCTTATGAAATTCTCGAAAATTGCCGAAAAATAGTTGCGATTGAATTGATGCTTTCATACCGTGGACTGGAATTCTTGTTTCCGCAAAAAACCGGAGATAAATTGCTCGAAGTCATAAAAGGATTTTCAGGAGAATTTGAAGCATACGAATGCGATAGATTCTTCGGAGATGATTTCAACAGGATATTGAAATACATATCGATAAACGATCCCTATTAAAATGGAGGTGTCAATATGAAGTTCGATATAAACAGATCTGATTTCACATATGCGATTTCCAAAGTAGTTAATATAATTCCCAGTAAAAATATTAAACCCATATTATCCGGAGTCTTGATAAAGCTTGAAGATAATGTTGTTAATTTTACGGCAACCGACATGGAATCTTCCATAAATATAGCGCTAAACTGCAATCAATACGAGGGAAACGGAGAATTTGTAATAGATGCGAAGACCATGGCCGAAGTCGCCAGAAATCTCCTCGACAATACCGTCGAACTGGAACTGGAAGGTAATTCGGTGAGGGTTACTTCCGGAAGCGGAGCTTTGAAATTACCTATAATGGATGTTGCCGATTATCCGAATGTTGTTTTTATGGATTCAGGAAGAGAGATTGTTTTCCCGAGAGAGACCCTCGTAAACATGATAGACCGAGTTTCTTTCTGTGCTTCGACTGACGAATACATGAGAAATCTCAACGGAGTTTTTTGGGAATTTTCGGGTACTTATTTGAGAATGGTAACAGCCGACGGATTCAGACTTGCGTTAGCTGAAGAGGAAATAAAGGCAAATGAGCAGGGAAATATGGACGAAGCGGTTTTTCTGCTTTCTCTTAAAAACATGAAAGAAATATCGGGTTTCCTGAAAGAAATGGATGACGAGTTTTTCACGATAAAATATGATGGGAAAAGGATCGGATTCAATTTTAAAGGTATTAAATACGTCGCACGCATTATGGATGCTTCTTTTCCCGATTACAAGAGGATAATCCCCGAACAGTTCAAAACCAATGTGGTAATTAAAAGGGAAGAGTTTTTGAAGCATCTCAAATTCGCCAGTGTTATTACGAAGAGCATAGGTGACAGTGTACGGATAGAGATTGAGGATTCCAAATTGCATCTGATAGTGAGATCACAGGATAAGGGTGATGCGAATAATACGATAGATGTCGAACATGAGGGTGCCAATTTGATAATAGCATTCAATCCTCGATTTTTAATTGAGGGATTGCAGCATTTTCAGAACGAAGAAATAGAACTGAATTTTGTCGACAGCAACAACGCCCTTCAGATAAACGATCTTGATGTGCAGGGGTTTATACATATTGTGATGCCGGTCAGGATGTCGTAGATGAGAATTGGAATCGGCTATGATGTACACAGGTTTGCGGAAAACAGAGACTTGATAATAGGCGGAGTGAAAATAGAATATGAGTACGGACTCGAGGGACATTCGGATGCGGATGTCCTCGTTCATTCGATAATGGATGCTATTCTTGGTGCGGCCGGACTGAAAGATATCGGTCATCAATTTCCACCGAATGATACGAATTTTAAAAATATTGACAGCATGCTTCTTTTAGATAAAGTGAGGGTTATGCTTGAACAATTGAATTTAAAAATTTCATATGTTGACTCCGTTATAATAGCTGAGAATCCAAAGTTCATGGATTATATCGATTCGATGAGGAGAAAAATATCTTCAGTTTTAAAAATTAATTCCGATAGGGTGAATGTAAAAGCTACAACAACCGAAAAACTTGGATTTACAGGCAGAAGTGAAGGCATTGCCGCCGAAGCGGTTGTTCTTCTGGAGGAGCAACTTGAACACTAACATCGCAATCGGAAGGTATATTCCGGTCGACTCACCGCTTCATGGAATGGATCCGAGAATAAAGATATTATTCACTATCGCTTCGATAATTGTTCTTTTTTCAATTTCAAATACGGCAGTACTTGTTGCTATGTATCTGTTTTTAACGGTTTTGGTAGCAGTTTCAAGACTCGGAATTGTCTATATTTTTAAGTCCATAAAATCTATTTGGATGTTACTGTTTTTGGCGTTTGCTTTTCAGATATTCGGACAAAATGGAAGGGTAGTCGTTGATTTGGGTTTTCTGACTATTACCGAGACATCGCTTTACAATGCACTGGTTAACGTTTCAAGACTGGTATTTTTAATAATAATTTCCACTATATTCACGGGAACCACATCTCCGATACGAATAGCCGATGCCGTAGAAAGTATACTGAACTCATTCCGGGTTCCGAAGTCTTTTTCACATGAACTGTCTCTTGTTTTAACCATAGCGATTAGATTTATACCTGTTATAAGCGATGAGGCCAAAAATATCATAGATTCACAAAAAAGCAGAGGAGCAAGTCTCGATAGTGGAAGGTTTATCGAAAGGATAAAATCCCTTTTTCCGATTCTGATCCCGCTTCTTATAAATACCGTAAGGAGAGCTGATGATTTGGCACTTGCTATGGACGTGAGGTGCTATTCCGGTTATCAGGGAAGAACTAAATTTAAAAAAATGCGGATGAAAAAAACTGATTTTGTTTACATGATAATTTTATTTGGAATATTAACGGTATTTTTGGTGATTGATAAATTATGGATATGAATATCGATGTTGAATTCAGAGAAAAATATGTCGATATAATTGGAATAGATGAAGCTGGAAGGGGACCACTGGCGGGACCAGTTGTCAGCTGTGCCGTAAAGCTTGATGCAGATGAATCGGAGAAAATTCTTAAAGAATTGGATTTTTTGGATGATTCTAAGAAACTATCCCATGCGAAACATCGAATAGTTTACGAATACGTACGCAGGAACAGAATCTCATATGGAATAGGAATGGCTACCGAAAGCGAAATAGATACGATGAATATATTGAATGCAACTTCACTTAGTATGAAAAGGGCTGTTATGAAATTAAAATCTGATTTTGAAATGGCTTTGGTAGACGGTAAGAATTTAAAACTGAATTTTGAAAACACACAGATAGTGGGAGGAGATTCCTCTTCCTGCAGTATAGCTGTGGCTTCAAATGTCGCCAAATATGTGAGGGACAATATTTTAATCGGAATGTCAAAATTGTATCCTTTGTTTTCTTTCGAAAGACATAAAGGATATGGTACGAAAGATCATATTGAGAAAATCAGAAAGAATGGGGTATTACCCTTTCACAGGCTGACTTTCAGACCTGTTACGGAAATCATAGAAACGGAATTTTTAAACACCTGGAGAGATAATAAAATAATATCCGAAGAGAGATTCGAGGCGATTTTAAGAAAGAAGAGCGGTGAATCGAAAAAGGAGGACGTTTATGAGAGCCTATGAAATTATTCAAAAAAAGAGAGATGGACATAAGCTAAGTGAAATAGAAATTAAATTCCTTGTAGATGGTTTTGTAAATGGAAGTGTACCCGATTATCAGATGGCCGCGTTTTTAATGGCTGTGTTTTTCAGACATATGGACGATGAAGAAACCTTCACGTTGACCAATGTGATGAAGAATTCGGGAGATATAATGGATTTATCGGCGATAGAAGGTGTAAAAGTCGATAAACATTCCACCGGTGGAGTCGGTGATAAGACGACTTTGATACTCGCTCCACTGGTATCTTCGTGCGGTGTAAAAGTCGCCAAATTATCCGGAAGAGGTTTAGGACATACCGGCGGAACCATAGACAAACTCGAATCAATTCCGGGATTTAAAACTTCTATGAAAAGAGATCAGTGGATTGAACAGGTTAACAAAATCGGAGTGGCTATTGCGGGACAAACGGCTAATCTTGTCCCGGCAGATAAAAAGATATACGCTTTGCGAGATGTTACTGCAACTGTCGATGAAATATCTTTGATAGCGTCAAGCATAATGAGTAAGAAACTTGCCGGAGGATCTGACGCATTCGTACTCGATGTGAAAGTTGGTTCGGGAGCTTTTATGAAAAGCATAGAAGAAGCTTCGCGACTTTCGAAGATAATGGTATCGATTGCAAAACTTGCAGGCAGGAAGGCCACGGCCATGATTACAGATATGGACCAGCCTTTGGGTTGTAAAATAGGAAATTCGCTTGAGGTAATAGAAGCGGTTGAAATATTGAAAAACAAAGGACCTTCAGATTTGATGGAATTGACGGTAGCTCTTGCCTCAAAAATGATAGAATACGGATTATCCATCGATAATGAAGAGGCGGTCGTTAAAGTCAGAGACTCAATAGAATCCGGAAAGGCACTTGGAAAATTTGAAGAATTTGTGGAATTCCAGGGCGGAGATTCTTCATTCTTAAAAGATCCCGAGAAATTGTTGCATGGTGTTAAAATTTATTCTTTAAAATCTGATGTAAATGGGTATATGGAAGGTATGAATACTGAGAAGATAGGAATTGCAGCCATGATTCTCGGTGCCGGCAGAAGTAAAAAAGATGATGAAATAGATTTTTCAGTCGGTTTCGATTTTTCGAAAAAGAAAGGAGATTCGATTTCTGTTGGTGAAGAAATCTTAAAGGTCTATTATAACGATACGAATAAATTGGAGGCGAGTTTGGAATTCCTTAACGAATCTTTGATTATTGGAGATTCACAACCGGAAAAAACCACTATGATATTTGATATAATCCAATGATATGATAAAATTCAAATAGTTTTTAATTTGCGGGGGTTATGTTTTGTTTTTCAAGAGATTGATATTTTTATTCGTTTTAATTATCCCGGTTTTCCACGTTTTTTCTCAAGAGTTGTTTTACTTGAATTCCGAGGGCAACTTTTTAAGATTTCGTGAACCGGATATAGTGCAGATGAGCGGAGAACTTTTAATTGCCGCCGATACCTTAAGGGAATTCGGTGCAGGAGTGACTACTTTTCCGAACTCAGATAAATACTATATTGTAAACCAAAATACCAGTGAGACGCTTATTGCAGATCCGATAAAGGGAATGGTCAAAAATTTTCTCACTAAAATCGATGGACCGGTTATGTCGGTTTCCAATCGGACATATCTGTCGGCAAAAGTCGTTTTTCATTTCCTGGAAATGTCTTTTGATGGTGAAGAAAGGTATTATGTTTACCGTGAAAAGAATATTCTCAAATTACTCAAAGCGGAAATGATTCAAAGAAGTGTACAGCTTGATTTTTCGTCTCCTTTTTTTGATGAAACTTCGCTTATAAAAATCGACACCAAGGGAAATGACGTTGAAATAAAAGTGTTTCCCGCAAGTATAGAAGATTCGTACGTTAAAGATTTGATTCTCGAAAACAGCGATGAGTTTTATTCGACATTCAACATTTCTTTCAATGTGCCCGTCGATTATAAGATGGTTAAAAATGGTTCCTCGGTTACCATATATTTTAACCATGTGGATCCTTATCTTGTGGATACGAAAATCCTGGCCGAGGGCATTCTGTGGTATTCAAAAAAAGAGAAAGTCGGAAAATCTAATCTGAATGTATCATATCTGGAAGTAGATCTTTCGAAAGCTGAAGTGGATATCACTCCCGTGATTGCATCCGGAAACATGGGAGCAAAAGAGAAACTGAGTTCCATGACAAGGAGAAATTATGCGTACGGAGGAGTAAACGGCAGTTATTACGATACGGTCACTTCTTTGCCGGTGGGTACCCTGATAATCGATAAGAAATTGTTGAGCGAGCCTTATTATTATCCGAGGCCTTTTTTAATCAGAACAGCTGAAGAGAAATACTCCATACTCAATATAGATACCGAGGTACATCTTAAAATAGGGTCTGCTCTTTACCTTGTGAAAGGTGTGAATAAATTCAGTAAAAACGGTGATGTGATAATATATACTGCGGAGTTCAATTCACAGATACCCCTGCGGGAAGATAGAGATTACGTTGTGGTGTCGAATGGAAAAGTGATTTCAAAAGATTACACTCCGAAAGCACCGGAAAATGGATTTGTATGTGTACTTGGCCCGAAAGATGTTTCTAAATTTGTCAAAATAGGGGATTCTTCCGATTATGGAATAATAATTCCGGGTTTTCCGTATAAAGTGGATATGGCTATCGAAGGCGGACCGAGAATTATCGAAGGGGGAAAATTAATACCGGAAGTAGAAACAGAAAAGGTGCGGTATGGACAGAAGATAATAACCGCTAAAACACCTAGAACCGTTGTGGCGATTGCACCGCAAAAAATAGTTTTCATGGTTATAGACGGATACCAAAGCGACAGTGCCGGATTGACTTTTGAGGAGCTGGCGGAGTTTTTGATAGGGAAAGGCTATTCCGATGCCATGTGTCTTGATGGTGGATCTTCATCAACCATGGTAGTCGAATCCAAAGTTGTTAATAATCCTTCGAGTGGTGAGCCGGAAATACCGGTGGGTTTGATAATAAAGAGAAAAAATGATTGAATAGCATATTATGGAGGTGCTAACGTTGAGTTTGAATGTCAATAACCTTAGAACTATTGCCCTTGTAGGGCATAATGGTAGTGGTAAGAGTACTCTTGCCGAGGCTATGCTTTTTTCCGTGGGAAAAATAGACAAGATAGGAGGAATTCTCAACTACGATCCTTTAGAAACAGAGAAAGGAACTACTCTTTCCACTTCGGCTGTGACTTTCAAGAAAAATGACAGTCTTGTCGTGGCACTTGATACTCCGGGATTCGGAGATTTCATCAGTGATGTTACGACGGCCGTATTCGCAGCAGAAAATGTTGTTTCAGTTGTAAATGCAATAGCGGGTGTTGAAGTTCAAACTGAAAGAACATGGAGAATTGCAGAAAATATGGGGAAACCCATGACTGTTTTCATCAATCATATGGACAAAGAAAGAGCCTCCTTTGATTCTTCTTTGGAGAATCTGAAAGACGTTTTCGAAAAACATATAGTGCCGATAGTGTTGCCTATTGGTGAAGGCGAAAGTTTTTCGGGACTCGTCGATCTTCTTGAAATGAAGGCTTATTCTTATTCCAAAGATGGAAAGGGAATCAGAAAGGAAATTGATATACCTGCAGATCTCAAAGAAAAAGCGGAAAATCTCAGAACATCGCTCATCGAAGATATAGTTGAAACCGATGAGGAACTGATGGAAAAGTATCTCGGCGGCGAAGAAATCGATGAAAAAACTCTGTCCAAAGCTATGAAGTCTGCATATGTTTCGGGAGAAATAATCCCCGTTGTCTGTGGATGTGCTACTTTGAACATTGGTGTTGAAAAACTGATCGATTCGATTATAAATTCCGGCGCTTCTCCTCTCGACAGGGGACCAGCCAGTACTAAACTGGCAAGTGGTGATTCCGAATTTTCGCTTGAGCCTAAAGAAGAGGAACCTTTTGTTGGGTTCATATTCAAAGCAGCAGTTGATCCTTTCATAGGAAAGCAATCTTTTGTAAAGGTTCTTTCCGGTAAGATAAAAGGCGGAGATTCGTTCGTAAATGCGAATAAAGGTTCGAATGAAAAAGCTTCGCACATTTACTACATAGTCGGAAAAGACCAGGAAGAAGTTGAAGAAGCGACAACCGGCGAAATAATAAGTGTTCCGAAGCTCAAAGAAAGTTCTGTTGGAGATACACTTTGCAATGCTTCAAGAAAACTGATAGTGGATGCTCTTGAGTACCCGGAACCAATGCTTTCAAAGTCGGTACATCCAAAATCAAAAGCGGATATCGATAAAATATCCAACGGTCTTTCGAGACTCGCGGAATCCGATCCCACTTTTAACTGGGAGCATGATGCCGAAACGAACGATACCGTTATTTCCGGTTTGGGATCGGTTCATCTCGATGTTATGATTGAAAGGCTCAAGAGATTGTTTAAAATAGATGTAGAAGTGGGCAAACCTAAAATAGCCTACAGGGAAACGATAAGGGCAAATGCAGAAACGGAATACAAACACAAGAAACAATCAGGCGGACACGGCCAGTACGGACATGTAAAGATAAGGGTATATCCTCTCGGAAGAGGAGAAGGCTTCGTATTTGAAGAAACGATATTCGGCGGATCGATACCCAATAATTATATCCCATCAGTTGAAAAAGGTGCCAGAGAGGCATTGAAAAAGGGAACGCTGGCGGGATATCCGGTAGTGGACTTCAAGCTGGAACTTTATGACGGTTCTTATCACGATGTCGACTCATCGGATATGGCTTTCCAGATAGCATCCAGGCAGGCATTTAAGAAAGCTATGGAAATGGCCAAACCGGTTTTGCTCGAACCTGTTATGGAAGTTGATGTTTTTGTTCCGGAAGAGAATGCCGGAGATGTTATGGGCGAAATTTCTTCCAAAAGAGGCAGACCCCTTGGTATGGAGGCAGGATCAAAGGGATACCAGGTTGTAAAGGCAAAAGTTCCGTTTGCGGAAATGCTGGATTTTTCAAGTAAGCTGAGTTCAATCACAAGTGGTAAAGGCTATTTCACCATGAAATTCAGCGAATACTCGGAAGTACCATCCAACATTCAGGAAAAGATAATCGAAGAGAGAAAAAGAGAACTGGAAGAATCAGATAAATAGTTATTCATATAACCCGATCGTTTAAACGATCGGGTTTAAATTATGGAGTGATGAATTGTTCACGCTAAATAAATATGTAATCAAATCTTCCGTTTTTCCTTTTTTGCTGGGTATTGGCGGTTTTATAATATTTTCAAGCATTCAGATGCTCTATTACCTTTCTGAAACTATAGTGGCAAACAGGGTTTCCATATCGGTACTGTTTGAAATGATTTTTTATTATCTTCCGGATTTTGCGGTAAAAGGAATTCCGGTTGGTGTTTTGCTTTCTATTTTTTGGTTTTTATCACAACTTGGTTCAAAGAGTGAGCTTATGGCATTGCAGGTTCACGGTGTTTCATTTAAAAAAATAGTGTTGCCTTTTTTACTTCTTGGACTTATGTACAGTGGAATAGCGTATTGGTTAAGTGACTATGTTGTTCCGGATTTCAACGAAAAAGCCGAATCTACTCTTTATAAAGTAATTTTGAAGCAGCCGGAAGTAACCGTTAAAACAAACCAGTTTTTTAATGTCGGAAATAACAAGTATTTTTATGTCAAAGAGTTTGACAGAGAATCTGAAAAATTCGAAGACGTTTTGATATATGACATAGACGGAAGCGATATAAGGGTTTTTCATGCGAAAACTGCTGAAAGGGATTCCGAAACAAAGGAATGGATACTGAAGAACGGCAGGGTTTATACACTTGATTACCGCGGACTCATGAAGCTCGATTATACTTTTGAGGAAACGAATATAGATATTTCCAAAGGCATAGATGATTATATTTTCAGTACTGCAAAAAAAGCACAATTTATGACATCAAAAGACATCATCGCGCAGATGGAGCAATTCGATAAAATGGGAACATCGAGAGATCCGCTTGAAGTTGAGCTCCATACGCGTTTCGCCAATTCACTTGCTCCTTTGATAATAGCTTTTGTGGGAGTTCCGCTTTCACTTACTTTTAACATTAAAAGCAAGTCCTGGAGTGTTATTTTCACTTTCGGCCTCATCGTGCTCTATCAGGGAAGCGGAGCCTGGCTTGCTGCAATGGGAAAACAGGGAATAATAAATCCCACTTTGTCTGCGTGGATTTCGGATGGGATTTTCTTTTCAGTAGGGCTGATATTGTTTATTTTCCTTGATACTAAAATAATGTACAGATTTAAGGAAACGATAAGCAGATTATTATCGATATCTTCTGTATTTTCAGTACTTGCAGTTATGTTGTTTTTTTTTAGCGTAACGGGAATGAGTGAAGGAACCGTGACTGTGAATGAGTCGGCAGGAAATTACTCACCTGCAGAAGATGAAGTCATCATAGATATTACCGCTGACAACTATTCTATCTCAAATGACGGGAAAGAAATCGTACTCGAAGGAAACGTAAGAGTGAATTATGAAAGTATTGTAATTACTGCCCCGAAGGTTACGGCTTATTTCGCGGAAGATAATTATATAGAGTATTTTTTAGCCGAATCGGATGCGACGGAAACCGTTCATATTGTGAAAGAAAAAGAGAATTTTCAAACGAGGTTACTAAAGGCTTATTTAAAAAAAAATTCATATTTCATGTATAACTTACGTGGTACGTACAATTCGAAGAATAAAAAAGGTTCTTCCCAAGAGCTTATAATTTCTTCTGAAAAAAGCAGAATGAAATCAATAGATGGTTCCGATATAACTGAAATACATTCGGGATATATTACCACCTGTGATTACGAAAAACCCCATTACAGATTCCAGGCTAACTACATAGTGATAAAAGATTCGGATGAAATGATAGCTTACGATTTGGTAATGTATATATTCGATATTCCGGTTCTTCCTTATCCGATTTTCTTCACTTCTTTGGGAAGTTCGGTTCAACCTGTGGAATCTTCCTTTTCATATGGCGGAGATTCTGGTTTTAAAACACATCTGCGTTTTAATTATTTACAAAAAAAGGATGAAAGCGGTGCGGTTTTTCTTGATACCACTGAAAAGGGCAGTGCCAAGGGTACTACAATAGGTATAGAGAATAAATTTAAAATAGATGATTCGGTTAAAGGGTATTTATATGCGAAACAGAATACCTCGGAGGGTTTTGAGAACAGGAGAAACGATCTGAAATTCAACATCTCGAAAGACATAAACGAATCACTCAATGTATATTATTATTATGAATCTATGAGAATAATCGAAAACTCAAATGAAAAGGCAAGAACATCTTTAACCGGTTTGAGAATAAAGGGTCCTTTTCTGAACCGTAGTTTCATGTTGGAAATGAACAGAAAGGAGTCGAGAAGCAACGGAAAAGGCAGTAACTCATATACATTTCCTTCTTTTTCGGTTTCAGGATTATCGGCTACTATTTTTGAAGAGAATTATCCAATAACTGTCAGCGCACCTTCTTTTTCATTTGTCGGAAGTACGGTGACACCGATTGCCTCTTCTGTACTTGAAGTATACGATTCTCTGAAATACCAGGCAAGGTTCGGGTTGAACACCACTTTCAGCCCATTAAAGGTTCTGGATACAGTTTTGGTTGATAAAATGCTGAATACCTGGAAATTCAGTGCAGATATTTTTGATGACGAAGTAAAACAAGATTTTATTATGGATAATACCATACCATTTCACAGAATAGGTTTTGATTTGGATAAGTTTTTGAGTTTTTCCACAGGATATACCATAAATGCAGGTTTTATGAACGATAAAAATGGGAATTTCGGATGGCGTTACGCGGAATCCGTAAAAACCAAGCTTTCAATTAATTTTACGGATTATTGGAAAAATAATCTGACACACGATTTTTTATTCGTAAAAGGAGATAATTCAGCGAGATTTTCGAATAACAGGGAAAAGAATGCCCTTTCATACGATTCGATTTGGGCTTTTCCTTTTGTTTTTACGAATATCTCACTCTCCACTTCTTATGATTTCAAAAAGAAAAAAGATAATTTCACCGATCCGGTGGTGAAATCCGATACAGCTTTCGAACTATTTGATGTGGATTATTTTTTTAAAACGAAGACTATTTATTCTGTTCAAAGCAATGATTTTAAAAATACGCTATATGATCTCGGATTTAACGGTGATATTTTCGATTATTCTTTGAGTTTTCTTTACGATTATACAAAAGATGATTCTCCGGTAGATAAATTTGTGAATAAATCCAATATTACGCTGAAAGATATCGATCAGATTAAAACTTTGACAAACACTACGGAATTCACCATTGAGAAAGAAAATGATTCCTGGGAAGCGAAAACAATCAGAAATAAATTGAATGCCACTACCGATAATTTCTCCCTTTCTTTTGACCTGTACTATTCCAAACCTACTTTAAATCTCCAATTTAAAGGAAAATTCGAGGGAATAGACGTTACTTTCGGGACCGATTACGACACTAAAAACAGCGAATTCAAGAAATTTCAACTCGGATTGGTAAAAGACCTTCACTGCTGGATGAATGAAACATCGGTATCATTCATCAACAGCAACGAAGGATTCGAACTCGATAAAATTACGACCAAATTCTATATTAAGGCATTTCCCGAGAAGTTCGTAAGTGTCGATCCAAAGGCAAAAAGCTTCGATTTTTCAATATTCTGATATATAAGTTTGACGGTAATCATGAAAGAGTGTTTATAACGGCATCTACCGATATTTTTAGAAGAGAACGGGCCGCTAAATTTCTCAATGAATAGCTTTCTTTATCGTCTTTTATTATTTCCTGCAGAGAGAATACCGCATCAGTTACTTTTAGTTTGCCGGCATAGTTTATAGCTGTCTTTCTGACTCCGTCATCTTCTTTTCTCTCGTTTATTATTTTTATGAATTTGTCGTACATGTCCTCGAGCTTGAGTTTACCGAGAGCTTTGACAGCAGATTTTCTGACAAATTTACTGTGGTCCAGGAAAAAATCTTCCAGAGATTCGGCCAGGGAATAGTCAAGCATCTTTGAAAGTGCTTCTATGGCTGAAGCACGTATGTTCTCATCTCTGTCGGCGAGTAAATCTCTCAAAATATCTGCCGTAGATGGTTCGCAGAGAGTACCGAATCCTTTAGTTGCGGCAAGCCTTATAGCCGGTGATTTGGAATCAAGATGTGAATTTAATGTCGATATGACTTTTGCGGGAGATTCTTCATTCAAGTTAACATAAACGGGTATCAATTTACTCAAAATATCATCTTCACGTAAATTTTCGACAACATCGTTAACTATGGAAAGTGAGACATCCAATGGTAGATCTTTCAAAAGTTGAGATATGTATTTTTTATTTTTTAAATCAATATTTTCATCTTTAAGAATTTCATTGATTTTGGAGATTGCATATTCGGAATCGAAGAAAAGCATTTTTAAAAGCGATTTTTTCAATATTGTGAATTCTTCGGAATTTTCTATGAAATCCCTCAGCACTTCTTTATCTTCAGTTCTGTCAAGCTTAATATGAATTGCGGCATTTCTTACATACAAATCGGTATCTTCCACAAGTAAATCAAGGGAATCATCGTCTATTTCTTCACATAAAGTGTTTATGGCGCTTCTCCTTACTTTGGGAGATGGATCGAAAAGAAATCTTTTCAGATTTATATCTTCCGACGTAATCATGTATATGGTTTCTATTGCTTGGGCCCTTATCATATCTTCGGGATCTTCGAGCAATTTGGAGATTTTTTTCAAATCACCTGCAAATCCCATTTCTTTGAAATATTTCAACGCTGACTTTCTCACTGCCGGGGAATTATCTTCAAGCATTTCCTCAATCTTATCCGAATGAAAACCGAGTTTAACCAGACCAAGAATTCCCTGTGATCTAACTGAAGGACTTATGGATTCTATGAATTCCAAATATTTAATACTCATTTCTGTTAAAGTTTTTTGTTCAAAAATCTCTATTAGTTCTCTTGCTGTTTTATAAGACATTAATACCTCCAAAATTCAGCTTTCGTCATTTATCAAAGCGCTTATTACTAAACCGAAACCTCCGAGAAGCGCGAGCATTGAACTACCGCCATAGCTTACAAATGGCAGCGTGACTCCGGTTGGCGGGAGCATCCCAAGAACGACGCCCACGTTTATAACCACTTGTAACAATATCAAATAGGCATATCCTATAACGATAACCTTTCCCGCATCATTTTTAACACCTTTTACCGCAGCGTGAATCAATGACCGTGATAATAAATAGTACAATACCAACAGAAAAGCCATCCCAACGAATCCCAATTCCTCTCCAAGTATGGCAAATACAAAATCCGTGAACTGTACCGGCAAAAGATATTTATAATCACCAAGAGCCAATCCTTCGCCGAGAATTCCTCCGGATGAAATCGCATTAAGACCTATATTTACCTGTCCCTGTGCTTCCCCGTCGTTTATGAAACCAAGAAATTGCTTAATTCTGTTGAGTTGATAGGGTTCAAGAATTTCAAACTTCAATACCAAAAACAGTGAAAGACCTATCATGACAGCTATTATGATTATATGCGAGTATTTCATTCCGCAAATAAAAAGAATCATCATGCCGAGAAGAAAGACTATTATTGAAGTGCTTAAATCAGGCTCTAACGCAATCAAAGCAGTTATCAGAAGTAACCATCCCATTGGAATAAAAAATCTCTCCAGAAATCCCTTTTTTTTCTGATTTTCATCCGTATTCTTGAAAAAGTACGAAGCGAAGAAAACTATAAGTACGAGTTTGGCGAGTTCAGAAGGCTGTAAATCGTATATTTTTAGATCTATCCATCTGTTGCTTCCACCTTTCGAAGGGAATATAAACACCGCCATAAGCAGAAAAATAATTCCTATCATGTAAAAAGGTGCGAACTCAATATGTTTTTTTAAAGGGATTATGGCTACCACTATCATGCACACCAGTCCGATTATTATGTTGATCAACTGTTTGTTGAAATAATAGGAAAAGTCGTAACCGGGCCATCGGTATACGACTATATAACTGGCACTGTACATGACTATCAGACCAAGAACTATTATAATTGCGAGTAAATAAGCTATTCCTTTAAAATTAGGCTTACCTGCTTGCTTTCCTTTTTCTTCCGGGCTATTTTGCCTTTCCAATTCAATTCCAACGCCTTTCTGGCTATCTCAAAAAACTGTAAGGATTTTTATTTCATCAGCTCACTCTTGAAATTTGCTTATCTTTTTCTTTCCAATTCATCTCAAGAGCTTTTCTGGCGATTTCGAAAAACTCGTCGAGATTTTTCACGTGATAAAGATTGGTGTTTACACTTTTACAGTCGGTAGCACCAAAGTTTTTCACCGGTATGCAGATTTTTGAAATCATGATTGAAAAATCTTCCTCATGTCTTATGTCACTTGGAATAACCATAGTTGTAACAATTTCTCCCCTTTCAAGCAAACTGTCAATATGCCAGTGTTTTTTAAACCCTGAGTTTTTATAGCATATGTGCCTGTCAACTCTTTGACGAAGGTTTTTCATTGCTGAACCTATGTAAATATAAAAACCTTTACGGAAATATTCGGAGTTCTTTCCGTAATCGATTACGTTTCCCTCTTTAAGTTCAATGAGTAGAAAATAACTTCCTTTATTCATCAAATGACTCCGTGTTTTTAGAGTGCTCCAGCAAAGAAAGATCCGCAATCTTCATGAAAAGACAGTCTATGTTTTTTAAAAAGCCAAGTCTTGTCAATTTCAAATCTTCTCTGTCACACATAATGAATACCTCTTCGAAATACTCGTTTATAGTCTCATTCAATGTGGAAATAATTTCAAGTCCCGTTTTGTAGTCGAAGTGTTTCAGATGATATTGCATTTTTTCTCTGACTTCATTGTATTCCATCAGCAATTTTTTTTCGGTGTCACTTTCAAACAATCTCGCATCGAAAACAGTTTCAGAATAATTTTTAGTTATATTGTGAACTCTTTCAAAAACATTTACAGTCACTCCGAAATCTTCGGAGTGTTTCATTTCCTGCAAGCATTCTACCGCAACTTTGAAATCGAAAGGGATAGAAGATTTATGAATACATGCACGTATTACATCTATATCGAAATTTTTATCAGTCATTATCGATTCAAGCCTGTTATCGATAGTATTCTTAAATTTATCGAAAGTATCTGCGATGTTTGTCCTCAAATCATCGCTGTAAAGACTTGCATTGAACTCAAAAAGCAAATCCAAATCAACCATCCACTCTTTTTCCAGCAATATCTCAAGCATTTGAGTGATCTTTTTTCGAAGTCCGAAAGGATCTTTTGAACCTGTAGGGATGTTACCGAGAAGGTAATTTCCAACAACCGTATCAAGTTTATCTGAAAAAGAAAGTACAGCGCCTGTCAAAGAATAAGGTACAGTTTCCGAATACTGCTCAATGAGATATTCAGCTGATTCCGGATTCTCCCCCGACTTAATCGCATAATACTTCCCCATTACTCCCTGCAATTCCGGAAATTCATATATCATAGAAGTTACAAGATCACATTTGGAAAGCATAACGCTTTTTCTGAAAACATCAATAGTTTTTTCATCAACATTCAAAATTTTCAGGATTTGCTCTCCTATATTTTTGTTTCTCACAACTTTTTCGTACATAGTTCCAAGTCTGTTTTGAAAAAGGATATTTTTCAAATCATCTGCTCTTTCTAAAAGCGGTTTTTTTAAATCCTCTCTGTAATAAAATGCAGCATCTTCGAGTCTTGCATGTATAACTTTTTCATAACCTACTCTGACGTTATCGTCAGCTATTTCAGAGTTATCCTGAAAAGAAATAAATCTGTTTGTCATCATTCCGTCAACCGTTACCGGGAATGTCCTTTGATGATGCTTTAAAGTCGTAATGAGTACTTCCTTCGGAAGCTCCAGGAATTTCGAATCAAATTTCCCCATTATCGCACGAGGATACTCCGTAAGGTAAGCCACTTCTTCAATCAGCTTGATATCATCTGATGCTTTACCATTTGAAGATTTCTCACACCTTGCAATTTCATTTTTCACTTCATCTATTCTGTCTTCAAAATTTAAAATGACATGTTCATCACGTATTTTTTTAAGGTAATCACTGCAGTTACTTGCTTCTATGTCTTTACCGAGAAATCGATGCCCGGAAGTCTTTCTGCCTGATTTCATTCCAAACAATTCAAATTCGACCACTTCTTCGCCTAAAAGACAAAGAATACCATGCACGGGTCTCACGAATTTAAACGCCGCATCTCCCCATTTCATGGGCTTTTTGAAATTAAGCTTTTCTATCATCTTAGGCAGGTATTGACCGAGTAATTCGGAAGTTTTCCTGCCCTTTAATTCCCTTTGTATGTAAACATATTCAACACCGTTAAAATCACGTATTATCATATCTTCCAAACTTGCCTTGCTACCGCGTAAAAATCCTTCCAATGCCTTTGTCGGTTTCGAGTTCCCATCAAATGCCAAAGATTTAGCTGGACCTTTTTTTAACTCCAAAGAATCATTCTGGAAATCCTGTACGCCTTTTACAATAGAAGCAATCCTTCTGGCTGAAACCATTACCTGCATCTCTTCGAATTCTATTGACGAATTTTTAAAAAAATCGTTCATATTTTGATATACCTGTTCTATTATCGACGGAATTTCCGAAGGGGGCAATTCTTCGGTCAGTATTTCAAGGCAGAAATCTTTTTTCATCAATTTATCCTCCTGTTTCATCATCTTCATCGATTATGGTTTTAAAATCGTTTTCTTGCTCAACTTTCTCGAGAGAAGTTCTCTCAAGGAGTATTATACGAAAAAATTCATCTGAATTACCAGTTTTTTTAATATTCATAAAACATTTCTTTGAAAACTTTTCGAAATCCAAATTGTTAGAGAATGAATATATTTGTAAAGGATGAACAGGACTATTATATTTCATTTCTATTACGTCTATCTGTTTGATTTGGTAATTCTCATTTTCTTTTTCGAACGGGGATATCGCATCGTATCCGAAAGAAAAAATTTGTAACTCCCGAATATCAATACTCATTTCCGGTATACTCCTATTATTATCTTTAAGCTGAACTAATTGCAAAGTCATTTCACTTGATTTTCTCATATAGTATTTCATTATGGCTTCGAGTTTTATTCTTTCCCGAAAGCCGCCGGCTCCATTTGAAGAAAGTCTTTCGAGGTCTTTATACGTTTCTTTCTCTTTTGCTTTTTCTGAGGTATTTTTAAATTCCAAGAATAATTTATCATAATCAGATATTTTCTTCTCTTCATATAATATATATAGGCAAAGTGTCACGGCACCTGTTACTATGAAAGAATCACCAATGTTGAACACCGCAAATCCTTCTACGGATATGAAATCTATAACCGAACCCCATACCGCTCTGTCGATTATATTTCCAATTCCACCGCCTATGATTGAACCGAATGAAAAAGCAAGCCAACGGGAATATTTCGAATATTTGAGAGAAAGAATGAAAACCGCTACAATCATGGATAAAATCAGCGAAATTAAAACAATTCCACCGCTCTGAAACATGCCGAAAGCTATTCCTTTATTCCGTATGTTCGATATGCTGAGAAAACCGTCTATTATGCTTATTGAATCGTATTTGTTTACGTAATTCATCACAAGCAACTTGCTCGACTGATCTAAAAGAATCGCCAACAGAATGAAAAAACCGGTTAAAGCCACAGAATATCACATCCGTTAGTTATTTTTTACTCGAAAAATGGACAAGCTCAGATTCGATGAATTGATCTATATCACCATCCATAACCGCATCGGCATTACCGGTTTCCGTACCGGTTCTCAAATCTTTCACCATTCTGTAAGGATGAAATACGTAAGACCTGATCTGATTTCCCCATGAAATATCGTTCAAATCACCTTGAATTGAATTTACTTCCTTTCTTTTTTTCTCCACTTCCAATTCATATAATTTGGCAGCGAGTATTTTCATCGCGGTATCTTTGTTTTGATGTTGATTTCTCTGATTTTGACACGTTACCACAATGTTCGTGGGTAAATGCGTTATTCTGACGGCTGATTCCGTTCTGTTAACATGCTGTCCACCTGCACCTGAAGCACGGTAAACATCTATCCTCAATTCTTCCGGATCTATTTCTACATCTATGTTTTCGTCTAGTTCGGGTAAAGCTGTAACCGATGCGAATGAAGTATGCCGCCTTTTATTGGAATCAAAAGGCGAAATTCTGACAAGACGGTGTATTCCCTTTTCGTATTTCGTATATCCGTATGAATAAGCCCCTTTTATGAAAATGGTAACGGATTTAATACCGGCTTCATCACCGGGTTGAAGATCTATTATTTCCGATTCGAATCCTTTCCTTTCTACCCATCTTAAATACATTCTCATAAGCATCTGTGCCCAATCCTGCGATTCAGTTCCGCCTGCACCAGGATGAATCGTGAGGAATACGTTATTTGCATCGAATTTATCATTCAATAACATTGAAAGTTCGAAATTCCTTACTTTCTTTTTCAACGAATCGTGAATTTCTACGAAGTGGCTTTCCATTGATTCATCATCATCGGATAGTTCCAAAGCTATGTCTCCATCTTCCATTAAGGAAACTATGTTATTTATTTCTTCCATATGTGAACGAAGAAATTTCGAATCTTTCAAAACTTCAGCAGCCTGGTTCGTATCCGACCAAAAATCCGAAGCGCTCATTAACGATTCGAGACGTTCAAGTTCCTTTTGATTTTTTTCTGGGTTGAAGACTTTTGATATTTCTCTGAACTTCTTACATATTTCGCTGAACGAAGATTTTATCTCATAACTCAGCATTAAATCACCTCTTTATTTTAAACCTTTTGGTAGGTTTGCCCTGTTTGCTCTCGATTTTCCTTCGCTGCTTCCTGCTGAAAGTATCGACATCGTCGTGAGTATAGTTCAGAGCATCTACCTCTTTTTGTGCTTCCTTGGAAGCATTTTCGGAATTTACCCTCGCAACCTTGAGAAGAAGCGTAGACATATCTTCGTAAATGCTGTCTGTCATCTCTTCAAACAATCTATGTGATTCTCTCTTGAATTCCATTACAGGATCTTTTTGACCGTAAGCCCTGAGGGAAATGCCTTCTTTAAGACTTTCTATTGATTCCAGATGTCTTCGCCATCTATCATCGATTATCCTTAGAAGCAAGTATTTCTGAAGACCTGCGAAATCGCTTCCGATTTCTTCTTTTTTATTTTCATAAGCTTCGAAAAGTTTTTCGAATATGTCGGTTTTTATGGAATCGATGTTATCGTATTTCCCGATTTCCATATAGGAAAAATCTACGGGGAAAATTTTAAGTGCATTCTTCAATCCGTTTATGTCCCATTCCGTTCCGGAACAATAGATATCAACTTTTCTGTCAACGACATCCTGATAAATATCCTTCAAATGCTCCGAAATGTCACTTTCACCCAAAATCCAGTCTCTATGCTCGTAAATAGTGCGTCTTTGTGAATCCATAACGGTATCAAGCTCAAGCAGGTATTTTCTCATCGAAAAATGCATGCCCTCGACTTTTTTCTGAGATTGTTCTATAAGTTTTGTAAGCATTGGATGATAAATCGGTTCCCCTTCTTCCATTTTCATCATGTCCATTATTTTGGCTATTTTCTCTCCACCAAAAATTCTCACAAGATCATCACCCACGGAAAGATAGAAAAGAGATTCTCCCATATCTCCCTGTCTTCCGCTTCTACCACGGAGCTGATTGTCAATCCTTCTCGCTTCATGTCTTTCTGAACCTATGACGCATAATCCACCGAGTTCTTTGACGCCCTCTCCGAGTTTTATATCAGTACCTCTTCCTGCCATGTTGGTTGCTATTGTGACTGCGAACTTTTCACCAGCCTGGGCAATGATTTCAGCTTCTTTTTCATGATATTTGGCATTTAATACCTGATGTACGACATTGAGCTTTTTTAAAGCCCTGCTTATGAGTTCACTTTTTTCTATAGAAGTGGTACCTACCAAAACCGGTTGGCCGTTTTTGTTCTTTTCGATTATTTTTTTAACTATTGCCTGGTATTTCTCAATTTCCGAGCGGTATATCTCGTCATCTTTGTCATCTCTTACCACTTCTTTGTTAGTCGGAATTACTATTACTTCCATGTTGTAAATCTGTTTGAATTCTTCTTCTTCCGTTTTCGCGGTACCTGTCATACCAGCCAATTTATCATACATCCTGAAATAATTCTGAAATGTAATTGTGGCATAATTTATCGATTCTTCCTGTATCTTAACATTTTCTTTCGCTTCAAGTGCCTGGTGAAGTCCTCCGCTGAATCTTCTGCCCGGCATAAGTCTTCCGGTGAAAGAATCAACTATAACAACTTCATTTTCTTCCGTAACAATATAATCCACATCTTTTTTATAAAAATGCAATGCTATTAGCGCGTTGTTTATGTGGTACAAATCGTCTATATTTTCAGGATCGTAAAGGTTTTCAATTCCAAGAAATTTCTCGCCTTTTTTAATACCCTCTTCGGTCAATGAAATAGTTCTGCTTTTTTCTTCCATCTCGAAATCCTTGTCCTTTACAAACTTGGGAGCGAATTTCGCGAACTTCGAATATACTATGGCAGTACCCTTTGTCGGCCCTGATATTATGAGCGGAGTTCTCGCTTCGTCGATGAGTATACTGTCAACTTCGTCGACTATTGCATACCGGTGCAACTTTTGTGTTTTTGCGTTGAGATCGTATACAAGATTATCCCTGAGATAATCGAAGCCGAATTCGTTGTTTGTGCCATAAAGAACATCGAGTTCATAGGCGGTTTTTCTTTCAATGTTTACCAGTTTTAGTTTGAAAGGATTATCCGCAGGAATCGTTTCTTTTCCCCAAAGGGAATAATTTCCGCTGAGCGATTTGTCGAATAGCTCCTCGTCTTCCCATACCAGCTCGTATGAAGTGTTCATAGTATTTATAACACCGACACTCAGTCCGAGGAATTTATAGACAGGTCCCATCCACATTGCATCTCGTTTGGATAGATAATCATTTACGGTTACCATATGTACGCCTTTTCTTTCAAGCGCGTTTAAAACAACCGGTAGAGTGGCCACGAGCGTTTTACCCTCACCTGTTTTCATCTCTGCAACATTACCTTCGTTTAGAGCCATCGCACCCATTATCTGAACATCAAACGGTCGCATTCCAAGAACCCTTTTTGATGTTTCCCTTACAATAGAGAAAACTTCAACCAAATTGGAATCCAAACTGTCCCCTTTGGAAATATTACTCTCGCATTTTTTTATTCTTTCCACAAGCTCAAGATTGCTCAAAGAAGAAATTTCATTTTCCTTGGAGTTTATAGAATTTACGAATCTCTGATATTTTTTTATTTTTGCCTTATTAGCATCGAATAGTTTTGAAAAGAATCCCATTTCAAACTACCTCCATTCATTTTTTATAGAATCGGTAAACCGATTTTTCAAGATTGCCCTCGTAAAAAGAATAACTGACTTTCAGTTGACCTGAAGTATATATCTCTGCACTGAATTCAAAAACTTCCTTACCTTCAATGAATTTAAACGAATTTTCAACTGAATTTTCTTCGTTTCCTGGAGAAACACCTGATGGGTAATATCCGGCAGTATTTGAAAAAAGAATATACCCTTTCTCAACTGTTATGAAAAAATTTAAATCTTCATAAAGTCTGTATATGTTTCCATGTGCTGTCAGTTTCCATTTATCTGCAAATTCCCTGAATATGGTATCAAAATTCCCTTTAAAATACATGCTTGAGTATTCAGCATTTTTAAACAAAATAACATACTCGGATTCTTCCAAAAGTCTATCTGTAAAATCATGCCAACTTTTTTCTCCGTTACTGACTTCGATGTAATCATATATCAGAATCTGTTCGCGAAGTGGAAAAGCAATGAACGAATTCGGTGTCTTGAGGAAAATCCGGCAAAAATTCTTCCGTTTTGATTTTAAATGTTTTTAAACTATGCTCCTTTTTTTTCTTTATTTCGAGATTTAAAAAATCGTATGCATTCTTCAACTCCATTATATAATCCGTAGTCTCGTATTTCAGATTGATGGATTTGTCCGGATCGTCTATGAAAGAGTTGTTTTGAACTATCATTCTTATTATATCTTTGGATTTTGAGAAAAATATGTGATTTCCGATTTTATCCGATAATATTCCCCTTCCGAACAATTCGGATAACACGATATCCATACCAGGTGTAAATTTCATCGCAATACATCCGTTTTTCAGCGATGATTCTATCATTTTATAAATGATATTCATGCTTAAAATTCCATTTCCTAAAATTGAACTTTCAATATCCAATTCTTCCGGGTAAAACCAAAAAAGCATGATTTCAGCTTTAAAGAATTTTTTTATAAGCAACACATCTATATTTGTCTGAGCTGCTATTTTGATGAAGTAGAAATCTGTTTCATCACCTTCCGCGTAATCGTTTCCATTTATACAGGCTGTTATAGAATTCATATAAAGGTTTGAAGTGGAATTTTCAAACCAGGGGATTATTGAAAATGAATTTTCATGTAAAAATAAAATCAGAAAAACAAAACACAACCGGCAAATATTATTGCCGGTGATTTTATTTTTTAGAAATATTTTAGAATCTGTGTCCGATACCAAAACTGAATCCAAATTGCGGTGAACCGAATTTTTCAAATACATCAGGTGATACATCCAATCCCAAATCCAATCTGAACATTCCAAAACCGGGTATTTGCAATCTTGCCCCAACCCCTATCGTACTGTTAAAATTATTCCAGCTCATTGATGAAATATCCGAAAAGGCATATCCCATATCCGCAAAGCCTAAAAATGTAACCGAGAAATTCTTTTCCTGAACAGCTCTTATCCTATACTCTGCATTTACAGAGAATGCATAATCTCCAGTATCTCCCGGATTATCAAATGAAAGAGATCTCACGAACATATTGTTAGGTCCTTTAATCGAAAAAATAGAAGTTCCATCCCTATCCCAGGGATTTTGAGCCAGGTAAATCCTTCCGGCAATTATGTGGTCGGTCATAGGACTGTAAAAGGCCGAGAAAGACTCGTAAAGGTTAACCCACTCTTCGCTGGCAAAAGGAAGAGAATAATCACCCTTCAGGTTGAATACCACGCCTTCGTTGGGATCAACTTCATCGTCTCTCGTATCAAAAGTGTAGGATAACCCGAGTACCCCGATATTTCCCTCTTTGTTTATTTTATCCGACAAGCTCTGATCTTCCGTGTCGAAGTTGAACCTCTTAAATTTCCCCCAAGTAAAAGATGCCTGAATCTTCTGAAAATCATCCAGATGATAAGTGAGGTTTGGAGAAATGCTGAAATCTTCATTAACAAAATATACCTTCGTTGAACTGTCATCGATGTCTATATCCTTGTATTGCTGAGCCTGACTGTAGCCAAAACCTACTCCTGCGTCAAAAGGAGAAGCAAAAACACTCGGTATGCTGTAATTAAGAGTGATTTTGGGGTATTTACCCATCGTAGCATCAAGATTTATATTTTGTCCGAGTCCTACAGGATTCACCAATCCGAGATTCAAGGTACCGTAAAGCTTCTGGAGCAGGTTGTCCCCGGTATTTCTTGGGTCGAAGGTAGCTCCGGATTTAATAGAAATATTCTCTCTGCTTTCCTTAAGTGTTATTATAAAAGTTGTCGATGTGGAATATTGAGAAAATCCCACAGGTTCTATGTTTATCTCGTCAAAAAAACCTGTTTTGTTCAAATTTATGTATGTCTGTTTTACATCGCTGTATTTTATAGGTACACCGTAGTATAGCCTTATGTTTTTCCATATCAGGTCTTCCCTCGTCTTTTGAACTCCCTCAATTTTGACTTCTTTTATCTGAGCTTCGGTTATCATGAAATGTAGTGTACCTGTTTTGGAATCGTATTTTGGTGTCACTATCACATATGGATATCCGACTTCCTCATATATTTTTTTTATTTTCTGCATATCTCTTAAAACGTTTATGAGTACTGTATTTATGTCTTTGCTGCTTCTTATGGAAGATATAATTCTTTCGGAATTCACTACTGAATTTCCGGTTATCGAAATACTGTTTATAACTTTGTTTTCAGGTACTATCGGATTTAATTCTATATTTAGAACCAGATCCACAACGAATTCACCTTCGTCAAGTACTCTGTCTGATTGAGCAACATCGAATTTCGTATTAGGACCTATCAATTGCGTTGAAAAAAGTTTCGAAAGAGCCATTTGCATAGTCGAAGTTTTAGGATAGTAGTTTTTCTTTATCAGGAAGAGTTTGAAAAATTCAGAATAATAATCTTTTAATAGTCGAAGACCGAGTATTTCTTTTATTTCTTCGTAAGTGAGATCGCCTAACTCACCTTCCAATTTGAAATCGTATAAAGCGAATTCTTTTACATTTATCTTCAATATTCCTTCCGGAAGGTAATATCCCAATTCATTATTTTCGAGATTGTTGCTTATTTCTATCATCTCATAATCGTTGGAAACGAACATATTTTTAATGCCGTTTTGAGTTCTTATAAGTTTTTTGAAATTCAAAGCTTTTTCAGTTTCCACCGTTATGAGTTTTTCTAGTTCGATTTTCTTAATCAGAGCGGGACCGAGTATATTAAGTTCTATTTTTTTTACGAGAGGATACTCTTCAATCTCGAAAGTCAGTATTTTGGTATCTCCGATATAATCAGTTATTGAATAAACAACCTTGGAAAAATACCCCATATCCTTTATCATGAAAATGTCGTTTTCTATATCCGCAAGAGTAACATCGTTGCCTTCCTGGCAAACTGTTACGTTTTCAAGTATTTCCTCTCTTGTAATGGAAATATTTCCAGTTATCTCCAATAAACCAATTTTAACACCGAATATGTTTGCCGAACAGAAAAAAAACAAAAATAAAAGCAACCCGTTTTTCGATATAGATTTAAAACACAAAATAAATCCCCCTCTCGGTTTCCCTATTTAATTATTTCTATGATTCTTGGTTTGTTGCCTTTTTTCGCCCTGTAGTTTTTATCGTATAATCTTACCACACAGATAGATAAAAGCAAAGGTATTAACGAAAAAAGCAACGAGTTTATTTCGGGGAGTTTCAAAATGGCTAAAAATACAACCAAAGATAATATAAGCGATAAAGTGGGAATACCGTAAACAATCAAAGAGATTTTTGTCAGAGAAATCTCAGGTATCTCTATTTTAACTCTTTCTCCGACTTTTAAATCGAGTTTTTTAGGATTTTCGGCTTTGAATTTCAACTCCTTCTTCACTCCGCAGATGCTTGCCGAACCACAGGAAGAACAGGCTTCTGCACGTAACTTTAAAACTTCCGCGGTATTTTTGTCTATTATGGATACTACTTCAACTTCTTCATCAATCATAATACTCCTCAATATTTACATCCCATGGTTAAAAATGGGTTTAATTGTCCGTTATAATTCATTCCCAATGAAAAGTTGAAAATTCCTGACCGATATCCAAGCATCAACTCCGCATCACAGTTTGAAAAGGCGACGGAATAAAAAAAATCATCTATAATTTGTTTGAAAAACCATTTTAGTCCGAGTGTAACGGTATCAAATTCGATGTTTGCAAAACAATTCCAGTCAGAAGACCTCAGGCAAACACCCCCGACAATACCGTTATCAAATCCGAGAAAAAGTTGTAAAAAAGAATTTATAAAAAATTCGTTGGAAACTGAAGCATTTACTCTTTCATCAAAATTCAAATTCAAATTCATAGAACCAAACCACAATTGCGGTATCGTTAAAGATACGGAAGCCCTGTTTTGGCTGTCAAAAGAATCCATGCCCGCAACAATCCACAAATAATCATAGAGGTTTTCTATGTCTCCTACATTGTATTGACGTCTGAAATCCATAATTTTATTCACATAATCGGAAACACCTTTTCTACTGAGAGGATTCAAAGAGTTTTTCATATCATTTTTTACTCCATAAAATCCGACATGGTATGCAGCCAGTGAGTTTTCGACAGTTCCAAGCTTTGATCTGTATGAATCGAGTATTTTGTCTATTTTCTCTTCCGCAAAAGGATAAAAAGGATTAGATATGCCGTTTTCATCGGCGAAAAAAGGTTTCATCTGATATACTCCCAGGGCATTCGAAACAGATATGCTATGGATAACGAAAGAGGACTCTTTTTTTACAAGCCCCGCTATCAGAGGATCTTTTACTTTATAGTCAAAAAGAGTATCGTATTTGATTCTAAGTCCGCTTTTGATTTCCGTTTGTATATCATTCAAATCAGAATACTTCAATCCAAAGCGGAAAAAAGGCCCGGTTTCGTAAAGGACCTGTCCGTTAAAGATATTTGAAAAACAAAACAGAGTATTTGTGAAAATAAGGAACACGAAAATCAGAGTATATTTAAAATGCTTTTCAGACATTCTTCAGCAGCCTTTTTAAAATTAATACCCGGTCTGTTGTCTCCTAAGTCTCCTGAATAATGGACCAAACCATATGCGGGCATTTTGATACTGAGGTTTGAAGGCACAGGTAAAACAACCATTCCCATATGCTGTGCATAATTGTCGAGAGTTTTAAGACATACATCGGCACCACCTGCGGAATTTCCGGCAGTGGCGAACGCAAGAAACCTCTTTCCGTATAGTTCGGCATTTTCCCAGAATACGGACGTATCGTCCAGAAAATCCTTCAACTGAGCGGATACATTTCCGAAGTAAGTGGGAGACCCCATGATTATAACATCCGAATCTTTGACGATATCGTTATTCACGAGCGGAATATTCATTATCTCTTCATAATACTCAAGTACTATCGGGAATTCCGTTTTCAGAAAATCAATTTTCCGGTCTCTGACACGGTAAATCCCGACTTTTTCTTTCCCGATTTCATCACTGAGTATACCGCAGATTTCTTTTGCACATAAGTAAGTATTTGCCGAGACACTGTGGAATATTACAGATACTTTCATATGAGATCACTCTTCTTATAGAATCTCAAACGTCTGAAAGCGTATACAGCCAAAACGGCAACTGTAATGATAAACGGAAGGGATTGAGTGATTTCATACGGAATATCGAAAAACTGCAGCGAATATGATGACGCTTCGGTAAATCCAAACAGCAGGGAACCCATCGCGACACCATAAGCCGATGACCCTCCCAATGCCTGTGCGGCAAGTGCTATGAAACCTCTTCCGGCAGTCATATCTCTTGCAAACCATGAAACATATCCCATTGAGAGGAATAACCCACCGAGGCTTGCAAGAAAGCCACTGATAAGCAATGCGGTTATTCTCGTTTTGTTTACTGAAATTCCGACCGATTCGGCGGCTTCAGGGTTTTCTCCGACAGCACGTATTCTGAGGCCCAGCGATGTTCTGTACAACATGAACTGAACGATAAATACCGCGATTATAGCGACATAGGTTATTATATGGTGTCCGCTTATTATATCTCCGAGAACAGGAATATCCTTTATGAAAGGAATATCGATATTCGGCAGTACAAGTGAGTTTACCGATGCCGAGGAGCCCTTATCGCCGGTAAGGGTGGTCAGGAAGAATATGGTGCCACCGCTTGAAAATATGTTTATAGCGATAGCGGCAAGTATTATATTCGTTTTCAATTTTAGCGAAAAATATGCCAGGACGCCTGCCAAAAGCATACCCATCATTATTCCGGCTATTACCGCCAATATAAGGCTTCCGGTAAAACCACTCACTATTACTCCTATGAAAGCCGAGAAAAGCATAATTCCTTCAAGCGCAATATTTGGAGTCCCTGCGAGTTCGGCAACCAAAGCTGCGAGTGCGGCAAGCAGAATTGGAGTTGTAACTCTTATGGCAGATGCCACGAATTCCCAGGATAGTATTCCGGCTAATGTATCGTTCATTTTACCTCACCTGCCCCGTTGATTAGTTCGAACTTGGTAGCCTCTTTTTCTATAGCCCTTTGCTTCCATTTTGAAAGGAATGCTTCTGCGGTTACCAACAGTATTATAACCGCCTGAAGAATAGATACTATTTCAGGTGGAATATCGGTATACCTTCCCATGATCTTTGCGCCGACTCTTATATATGAAAGGAATAATGCGGCAACTGGTACGAATATGGGGTTGTTTCTCGCAAGTGTTGCGATTATGATTCCGTCCCACCCGTAACCAGGAGAGAAAAGCCACAGAAATCTGTAGTGATATCCCATAAGTTCCGTAATCCCTGCCAAACCGGCAACTGCTCCGCTGACTACCTGTGTCTGGAAAAGCATCTTCGAAGTGTTTATTCCGGAATAGTGCGCAAAATTTATGTTGTCACCGAGAATTCTGACTCTGTATCCCCATGTTGTCTTTTTAAGTAAAAACCATATAAAAACAGCCAGTCCTATCGCGATAAATATACCTATATGCCATTTGTACCTTTCGTTTATTAACGGGAGCAAAGCAGTTTCTTTGAATGGAAGAGAAACAAGAGAACCGGCATTAGTATCCCTTATGAATGTTTTTATCAGGAATAATGACAAAAAAAACGCGACGTAATTCATCATAAGTGAGGTAACCAATTCCGATGCTTTCAGCTTCGATTTCATTATGGCAGGGATTACAGCCCATCCCGCACCGAAAAGCATTGCGGAACCCATTACAACCAAAGGATGCAAGAAAGGTATCGCGGGAAAATTCACCGCAACAAAAGTAGCTCCGGCAGCTCCTATGAAAAGCTGACCCTCGGCACCGATGTTGAATATCTTTGCGGAAAAGACAATACATATGGCCAAACCGGTTATCATTATAGGGACTGATTCGTTTATCCACTGAATGAATCCACTTTCGTTGAATCCGGGAATGTCTTTTCTCCATTTAATTATAGGTCCCAGAAGAAAGTATTTGAAGGCTTCGTTCGATTTATCGAAGGCCTGTGATAATTTGGTGGCAAAATCAATATCTCCCGATGGCATGTTGGATATGAAAACAATAACATATCCTGTGAAAAGAGCTATCCCTATGGCAATTAAAGTACGGTACAGATCGAATTTCTTTTTTTCTTTCATCAAATATCACCCATCTCTTCAACAGTCATTTCTTTTACACCGAGCATGTATTCTCCAAGTATCCTTTCATCAATTTCACCTATATCGTTGAAATTAGCCACTATTTTTCCATTATGCATAACCACAATTCTGTCGGAAGTTTCAAGCAATTCCGTAAGATCAGCCGAGATTAAAAGAACACCGACACCTTTATCCCTTTCCTGTACGAGTCTTCTTCTTATGAAATCGGCAGCTGCGACATCAATCCCTCTGGTCGGCTGATCGGCTATAATCACTTTAGCGTCTGCTGTGAATTCTCTCGCAACAACAACCTTTTGTATATTCCCGCCAGACAGCATCCTTACGGAAGTTTTAGGACCATCTGTACGTATATCGAAGTCTTCTATCAACTTCATGGCGAGGGCAAGTGTTTTTTTTTCGTTTATAATCCCGTTTTTTGAATATTCGCGTGAATTGTATCTGTCACTAATTATGTTTTCGGCGATAGTGGCATCTTCGGCAATTCCCCTTGTCATCCTGTCCGACGGAATATGACTCATTCCCTTTTTCCTTATGTGCCCGGGGGAATTCCCGTCTATTTTTTCATCTTCAATATAGACATCTCCAAGATCTGGAGCTAGTATACCTGTTATTATCTGAACAGTTTCATTTTGCCCATTTCCTTCAACACCGGCCACGCCGAGTATTTCACCCCGATTTACACTGAAAGATACGCCGTTTACAGCTTTTACACCATCCGCTCTCGTAAAATGGATGTTTTTAACTTTTAAAACGGCTTGTCCCGGAGAGGCTTTCTGCTTATCTATTTTCATGTCGACATCTCTTCCTACCATCATTTTGGACATATCTCTCTCACTTATTTCACTGACATCAGCGGAACCGATTACGGTTCCGCGCCGCAGAACGGTTATTCTGTCGGCTATTTCTTTCACTTCGTTCAATTTATGAGTTATAAATATGACAGTTTTTCCGCTTCTTACGAGATTCTTGAGTGCTTCAAACAGTTCGACGGTTTCCTGTGGTGTGAGTACTGCGGTTGGTTCGTCGAGTATGATTAGATTGGCTCCCCTTATCAGAGTTTTGATTATTTCAACACGCTGTTTCATACCAACTGAAATATCTTTTACCTTTTTTTCGACAGGAACATTGAGACCGTAATCTTTTGAAGCTTTTTCAACTATGTTGAAAGCCTTGGCAATGTCCACGGTGATACCTTTGGATGGCTCCATACCGAGAACAACATTTTCCGCAACGGTCAACGAAGGAACGAGCATAAAATGTTGATGTACCATGCCTATACCAAGCTCGATGGCCTTATGAGGTGAAGTGATGTTTTCGGGAATTCCATCGTATATTATTTCTCCTGACGTAGGACTTTCAAAGCCAAACAACATTTTCATCAAAGTGGATTTTCCGGCACCGTTTTCACCCAAAAGTGCGTGTATTTCGCCTTTTCTCACCGAGAAATCAATACCTTTATTTGCGACTACTCCGTTAGGATATACTTTCCAGACATTTTTCATTTCAAGAAGTACACTGGATTCACTCATAATCATTTCACTCTCCCGTATATAACCGTTTCAAAGCCGATAAGAAGCACAATATTATAACACAGGCAAAAACCTATGTCTAAAATGATAAAATATTCCGCTGTTTAGTATATGATTTTATCATATCTGAATTACCATACAAAGGAACAGCAAAAAAACAAGGGGTGGTTTTATGAAAATACATATTTTTGGGAGTGTTTTCTACGATATACTCTGCTATGGCGAGAAACCGCATTCCGGCGAATTATATGCCATGCCCGGCGGTTCTGCCTTCAACATTTCCATCGGGTTAAAAAAAATGGGGTATGATGTTTATTTGCATTGCGTTTACGGTGATGATTGTTTCGGCGAAAATATTGAGCAGTCAATAATAAAAAACGGAATGAACAGGAATTTTATAAATTCCGTAAGTGGTGACACAGGTTTGTTCATAGCAAACAACGACAAACCTGTGTCAGTAAGAATCGGTGTGAATTCTCAAAACTGGCCCGAATTGAAGGGAATAGATTATGAGAACAGCGTATGTGTGGTCTTGGCAACTGAAAATCCAGGAGAATCTACAGAAAAGATAATGTCAAAAAATTGGTTCAGAAAAATAGTTGATATAGGTCCCAACTGCAAGGTTGATATAATTGCCGATTTGATACTGGGAAATGAGAATGAATGTGAGAACAGGAATTGTCACATAATAAAAATGGGTAAAAGCGGTGCATCGTACGATGGCTTATTCGTAAAGGGAAATGAACTCGAGTTACCTTTCACAATCGGAGCAGGAGACGTGTTTGATTGTGCTATAATTGACTCATCGCTTAGAGGGGAAGAAAAGCTTGATGCACTTAAAAAAGCTGTAGAATCAGCCGAGAAATCTTGCTTGATTCCCGGCTCAAGCAAAAAAATGGAATTATTCGATAATAAAATATGAAGAAGGTGGTTTATTTTGATCAAGTTGGCTGTAACTGCCGGAGGAATCGTGATTTCGCTGCTGATGCTGTTGGTATTCAGCTATTCTTTGAATATAACATATTTGGTAGTGGGTGCTGCGGTTTTAAGTATTCTGGCAGTTCTGAGGGACAGCAACACAGCAAAACAATCGTTGATTGCGCTGGATTTGCTGTTCATGATACTTATATTACTTGTACTCGGAATGAACGGTAAATGGGAACCCGGGACGATTGAACTCTTTTTGTTTTTTATTTCAATTTCTTCAATTGTCGGAAGTGTGGAATCAATAGTTTTTTCAGCAAGAAAAACGCATCCTTTTCTAAATTTGATTTTCACTGTTTTTTTCTGGGCACCTCTTGCGATACCCATTTACTATATCATTTTGCCTAAAGGCGGTCCTGTTGTGGGGATTGTGGCTGTAGGGCTTTTAATGTTCATAGTTTACAGAGATATCAGAAGAAGAAAGAAGTCTGAAAAAGAAGAATGATATCAAATGGGGTGAAATCGTGAAAAAGGAATTTTATTTAAAAAAAGGATATAAAAAGATAAAATGTGTTCACTATCCGCTGGACAATCCAAAAGCGGCTATTCTCATCGTACATGGATTAGGTGAACATATAGACAGATACGAAATTCTCTCGCGTGAAATGAACGAATACGGTTTTTCCGTATTCGGAATGGATCATTTCGGTCATGGCAACAGTTCCGGAATAAAGGGTATGACTTCGGTTGAAGAAATGCTTGAAGAAATCGGTATAGTGTATAAAAAGATTTTGGAAACATACCCCAAAATCAAGATTGGAATTTTTGGACACAGTATGGGTGGTCTGGTCGTACTTAGAGAATTAGAGGAGAAAAAAAGAGAATATTTCTCTGCGGTGATTTCTTCTCCAGCGGTTTATGTTAAAGAAAAAGACAAAGAGAAATTAAACAAGATGAATTTATTGGTGAAGTCTCTACCATTTTTGACAATCAACAACGGCATTTCCACAAAGTCTATTTCAAGAAATAATACCGTTGTTGCGGAGTATGAAAACGATCCGAACGTTCATTCAAAAATTTCTCTTAAATTGGCCGATAGTATTTACAGAAACGGTATAAAAACTACGGAAAATATAGAAAAAATAAAAATACCGGTATTGATTCAAAGCGGTACTTGTGATGAAATAGTCATTCATGAAAAAGTCAGGGAAATGTACGATGGAATACGAGCTGACAATAAAATGTTTCTTGCCTACGAAGGCGCTTTCCACGAGGTTTTTTTCGATCCCGAACATGGTGAACAGTTCAGGATGGACATCATAGGATGGTTCAGAAGGTATCTATAATTCAGAAAGTACGTTTTTGAAATGAGATATATCCATTTTTGGTAATGTCACAGAAATTACATCCACTCTTACCGAAGAATATTCTACTCCTGGATTTTCAATGAGAAATAACTCCAGGGTTTTTGTAATTTTTAAAAGTTTATCTTTGTTTACTCTGAAATATGGAGGCGGGAAATCCTTCCCGCCTTTTATTTCGACAACTACTATGCAATCTTTTTTTAAAAAAACCGCATCTATTTCTCCAAATCTGCACGAATAATTTCTGCAAACGAGTTTGTATTTATTCTTAATCATGTACGAAATAGCTACCTCTTCAAATTCACGTCCTTTGAACAACTTCAGGAACCAGGATCTCGCCATTATGAACCCCCGGAGCATTGTTCAGAAAAGCCGACCTGAAATTGAAATCGATCACATAATCTTTTCTTAAATAAATTTCACCGACGATTTCTTCGGTATTGAAATCATTTTCTGCTAAAGGATCGGAATCAAATTCGGAAAACAAACCCATAAAATCAATATAGGATTCGAGCTTTTCTCTTAATTTATTCTGCAAAGAAATATCAATACTGATTCTCGATAGAAGTTCCAATTTGAGAAAAAGTGATTTGTCAATCTTCATGTTTATCAATGCCGAATATCTTCGGAATATCTGAGAAATTCTTTTTAAATACCGATTCTTTGTTCTCCATGTCTAGCATATCCAACAATTCCTTTCTGAATATGGGATATTTTTTCGGCGCGTCTATGCCGATCTTAACTGTCTTTCCTTCGATATCCACCACTTTGAGTATTATAAAACCCTCTGGGGTTTCGATATGAATTTCTTCTTCTATTTTCCGGTTAAGAATCAGCATTTTTATCCATTTTCCCTTCTTCAAAATTAAGATTCCTGGATCTTTCCAATTCTTCTTTAACATTATGCCTTATTTGATAATCACTTTCTTCGAGAAGTAACTGCATCGAATTGTTATTCGAAAGATTTATTATCAAAGGAGCCAGTAAATTTACGGTTATATCGTCGGGATTGTCATTCGTTATTCTCAACACTGCCATAATGAGTATCTTTTCTCTGTCTTCTATTCCGAGAAATTCTAAAACATCATCTTTTAAATTCACGTAATAATCCTTCCTGACAAGCCAAGGATCTATTACGGGTAAAGACACCTCGGAATCTTCGAGAGAAACAAGCCATCTTATAGGTTCGTTGTTTTGCATAGACAAAAGCACGAATTTGCTGAGTTTCTGAAAACCGGGCAAGCCTTTTTTAAAAATCAGAATATCTTTTTCCTCTGCAGAAATGTTGCCCAACTTTGTCTTATATTCCATCTTTATCTTCCCAGTTTCTCGGGATGTGCAAGTAAATCACAAGTCTGTATCACAAGCCATGTCGCAGCATCCGCATATTGTTCTATTCTGAAGAACTGTTCTTCCGTAAGACCAGGCTGATTTGTAGCCACTACCAGTATGCCTATGGTGATTTCACCGTTTTTCAACGGGTAAGCAAAATAACCGCGTACACCGGCCTCTCTCTGATAATCTCTCGCCGCATCTTTGAGATATTCGTCATCAATCACACTTCTTATGTTTGTGGTAAAATATCCTTTCCCTTCGTTGAAAGTATTCACAAAAAGACTCTTCCCAACATTGAGATTGAACGTTTTTTGGTTGAAATTCTCCGGATAGCCGCTTCCGTCGGGTTCCGAAAACCTCTTTTCTATAAAAATATAGGGAACAAGAGTTATTCCATTTGACCAATTTTTGGTGTAAATTCCAACAAAATTATAATTTTCTCTGTAAAGCAGAGACTTAACAAGATCACCCAATTGATCCCAACGTTCTACGTTGTAAGAACCCTGAGGATTTTCAGGTGTCTTCCAAAGATAATTCTCGGTTGAATCATAAGTGGCGACATCATTGTGAATGGTATCCAGAAGCAAAGCCATTTCAAACTGGTTGTTATGCTCATATTCCATACCTTCAATTTTTACCTCGACAAGCCAGTCTGCAAAGCTCATAAGGCAAAACACCGATAATAAAACTGTTAAAATAAAAAACTTTTTCAAATCAATACCCCCCATCATTCATTTACTAAATTATAGCATATATAAATATTTAATTCATTCAAGAGTGGCAGAAGGTCTTTTTTCGTCAAACTCTTCTTCTTCGGCTATTTCGTGTGCCTTCTTCAGATTCTCCAAGACGTAATATTCAATATTTTCTTCCGCAAATCCATCTTCACGGGTACGCAGCATGTTGCTGTTTTTACCCGAAAGTATCTCCATAACCTCGTCAATATTCGATACCGCCCAGATATTAAATTCACCATCTGTAAGGGACTGTATTACATCCGACCTGAGTACCAATGAGCTGATATTTGCTTCTGGAATTATGACACCATGAGTTCCGTCAAGTCCCGATAATTTGCATATGTCATAAAAGCCTTCTATTTTTTCTTTAATTCCACCCACGGGTTGCACATAACCTTTCTGATTCATAGACCCCGTAACAGCTATGCCCTGCTTCAGATTAAATTCTCCTATCTGTGAAAGAATGGCCGCAGTCTCCGAGACTGTGGCACTGTCGCCGTCTATGTATCCGTATGTCTGCTCGAATGAAATGGAAGCTTTTAAAGACAAGGGAAATTCTCTGGAATATATGAATTCCAGAAAGCTTTCAAGTATGAAAACGGATTTTTTAAATATTTTTCCGCTCATTCCCACTTCCCTGTGAATATCGAGTATTCCGGGGTTGTTTATAGATGTGTTTACGGTTATTTTTGAGGGAATCCCGAAAGAAAATTCTCCGGTATCGATTACCGAAAGTGCGTTGATTTCTCCTATTTTTTCTCCTTCAATATCTATGCTTATTTTTTTATCGGCGATCATCTCGTATATCTTTTCCTTCTCAAGGGAAATTCTCCACTCTTTTTGATTCAAAGCAGATTTTACGCAATCCGCATTCGTCTTTGAAAGTTTGCTTTTTCTCGCGATTCTATCAGATTCTATTATCAAATCGGATATTTTGCTGTAATTGGAACTGATTTTCTTGTTTGAATCCGAGTATCTTATTGAATATTTTATTATCTCAAGCAAGCCGTCTTCATCAATTTCAAGCAATTTTTTTCTCGTTATTACCCCATGTATAAATTTTTTCATAACGGTTCTGCTTTCCGGGGTGTTATCCATTTCATAATCAAACTCGGCTTTTATTCTGAATAATTTCTCGAAATCCGGATCCATTTCATACAGTATTTCGAAAATATGCGGTTCACCTATAAGTATTACTTTTAGGCTAAGTGGAATACTCATGGGATCCAAAGTTACCAGGGAAGAGTATCCGGTTCTTGTTTCTATATTTTCAACCGTTATTGATTCCGTGTACAGTATTTTTTTAAGCGTATCCCATAAATACGAAGATTTCAATATATCAAGGGCATCGAGTATTATATATCCACCGTTTGCTTCATGCATGGCACCGGGTTTTATCAAGTTGAAATCAGTATAAAGATAACCGTTTCTGGAGAAATACTCAACTTTTCCGAAAAGATTAGTATAATTCGGATTTATAATATATTTTACAGGTGCACCTTTCAATTTTGAATTGTCAACAAAAAGGTTGATTCTGTATCTACTGAAAATACCGCTTCTCATTTCAGGATTTTCGAGAAGTACGTTCAAATTCTCCAGTATGTCTGTTTTTACGTTGTTAAGATATTCTGTAAGGTTTTCATAAGATTGATATTTGGATAGTATGTCACCGAAAAAAGGATTAAGTGAGAATTCAGCGCTGTATTTGTATAGTTCTTCCATTTCTTTTGAGAGTTCTTTTTCGAGTTGGAGATTTCGGTGAAGATAGCCGTCAACAAGAATTTTTACCTTAATTCTGTTACCTTCTATTATATTCCTATCTTCATCGGAAAGTGAATCATAGTCTTCCTGTTTTATGGGTTTTCCTTCTTTCGAAGGCATGGAAATAATGCCCGTGGGTGATATCTGTATTATGAAGCCCAATTCAAGAGATTTATCGCATGTTTCTTCCCATGATGCTTTTCTCCTTAAGTTAAATTTTTCTTTTATTTCATCCGCTTTTTTGTTGAAATTATCATCTTCAAAAAGATTCTCGATGGTTTTTATCATTTTTCCTGTGAGTGATTCGACATCTTTTTTGAATACCCTTCCAAGACCGTTTTCGAGAGAAATTGAAATCGGAGACCATTCATTTTCAAAATTGTAAACATATATCCAATCAGGCGGTACAGATTCCTGCTCGGCTACACTTTTAACGATACGGTTGACGAATGTTCTCCTTCCGGTACCGGTGCTGCCAACTACGAAGATATTATAGTCACGGTTTTTAATATCAAAACCCGCTTTCATCGATTCATATGCGCGTTTCTGGCCTATGAAAGGATCAATGTACTCTTCTCTGTCTTCGGATACAAAAATATTTTCGGAATCAAAAAAAAGCAAATCATCTCCGCAAATCTTCTTCAAATAAACCACCCTTTCAAGAAATCGTTCATATATGAGAATTTATAACATCTGTTATTCTACCATCAATAAGTTCATACTTGCACTTGCCGTCATTTCTAACCAAAATGGTAAATTCGACATTGCCTTTCGGACCTTTGATATGGGAAAATGAAAGTTGCAGCACGGAAAATTCATTTTCAAGAAAATAGCCGATAACTGTTTCGATGGCTTCTTTTCTGTACTGTACTTCTTTGACAATTCCTTTTACGTTTTTTGCTGCGTCCAGTTCAAACTGTGGTTTAATCAAGAATATTCCGAATCCGTCTTTTTTAAGGAATTCCTTTACGGAAGGAATTATGTGTTTCAAAGATATAAAAGACAGATCCCCGGATACAAAATCTATTTCATCTTTGAAATTATTTTTTGTTAAAAACCTCGCATTCGTTCTCTCCATAACGAGAACTCTTTTATCATCGCGTATTTTCCAGTGCAGCTGGCCGTATCCGACATCCACAGAATAAACTCTTTTAGCTCCGTTTAAAAGCAATATTTCAGTGAATCCGCCAGTTGAGGCACCGAGGTCACAGCAAATAAGGTTACAAACAGGGAAATTGAAATCTTGTAGCGCTCCTTTCAGCTTCAAAGCACCTCTGCTGACATATGGAATTGTTTTTTCTATTATCCGGATTTCCGAATCGACAGGGAATTGTTTACCGCTTTTGGTAATTTTTATGTTGTTAACCAAAACATTTCCAAGCATTATCTCAGCCTGGGCCCTTGATTTAGACGAAAAAAAAGATCGATCAACGAGAAGTTGATCGAGTCTTTTTTTATCTAAATTACCTTTGCCTTTGTTATTGTGCATTTCCACCGAAACCTGACAACATACTGCCTTGCTGATTCAACCTGTTAATCGTCTGCTCCATGGAGGCAAATTTCATCCATAGCGCGTTGTATCTGCTGGTCAATTTTTGGGCCCAACTCACGATCTGTTTGTTTGTGGAAGTGAGTTCTTTTTTTATACTGCCGTTAAATCCTGCGAGAGTATCTATAGTACCCTCGTATTTGGTCAATTCATAGGTATAATCCGTAAGCTGAACAGCGAATCCTTTCAGATTTTCGGTTCCGTCGGGAGTTTCGACTTCCTCGTTTATCCCGAATGCCTGCCAGACCGCGTATATATCGTTGTTCAGTGCATCTCTCAACTCGTCTTCGTTTATGTCTATCTGACCTTTCATTATGTTCTTATAGCCGCCCGTCAACCCGTTTGAAGAACCTACTCCCACCGCACTCAAAAAAGAATACTTGAGTTCTTTCGTACCTTCCGTATCGGAATCCAAATTGCTGTATATCATCAATTTATAATTCTCGAATATTCCCGAAAGTGTGTCATCGTTTTTCAGAGCGCCTTTCAGAGGGTCGGTTTCCTGATCGTTTTTCCCGTCGCCATCCGTATCCAACTCTTCGTAAGTACCTTTCATTTCTTCGTAAAGGTATTCCATAATTTCGTTATATTTATCTTTAAATTCCTTTATATGGTTGAAAGTCGCATCCACGTCTTTCTGTGTATTTATGGTAATCGGATTGGCGGGATCTTCTTTTTTAACGGTAAGGTCAATTCCGGGTATTATATCCGTGAATTTGTTGGTATCGCTGGTAACTGTAGAGCTCACACCGTTTATCGACAAAGTCACCTGAGCCTGTTCAGCCGATATCTGGCCGTCTGAAAGATCCGCCCCGAAATTAAACAGTGACAGCACTCCGTCATCGTCCTGGAATGAAATATCCTTGCTCGCATCCGAGCCGGATATGAAAAGTTTAAGGCCTTCGGATGATTTTACAGTGTATGCCGTGAAATCTTCTTCGGAATTTATCTTCGAAACCAGGTCAGAAATCGTATCCGTATCTCTGTATGTGATTTCTATATCGTCCTCACCGTCGGATTTCAAAATCAAAGTATGCTCGCCGGAGGCAACTCCAAGACTTCCGAGAGTCGTATAATAATTCGCATCCTCAACGAAATCAGTTGAATGAAACACCTCGTTCTGTGCCAGATTGTCCACGGAAACCTGAAAATTCAGATCCGCCGCATAACCTCGCGTATCAACCGAAACAGCATCTTCATCTGAAGATGTGGCGTCTACCTTTATAAAGTTTCCCTGAAGCCTCCAATCGTTTACGTACGTTCTGAAATCAGACAATTTTTCATCAAGACGCTGAAACGCCTGTTGCCTATTGCTCAGCATCTCCTGCTTTTCCTGAAGTCGTTCAAGGGGCTTGCCTTCCGATTGTATGATTGCATCTATCATACTCGCAGAGTCAAAACCGCTTGCGGCTCCCCCTATATGAAATCTGTTGCCTGACAAACTGCTCAAGAAGTTGCTGTAATCAGAATTTACCATCTCAATGCCTCCTCACCAAAGAATTTCAGGCTTTTTCATCGAACAAAACACCGAGCATTTCGTTCAGATTTTCCGCAAGCTTAACTACGCCCTCGGAAGGAATTTGCCTTATTACTTCCCCTTCGGTATCCAAAACTTTCACAACTACCATATCCGCTTCATCGTTTACTTCGAATTTCAATTCCCCTTTGAATATATCCTTCAACCTTTCCAAACCCTTTTCAAATTTGGTAAGCATTTCATCTACTATTTTTCTGTCTTCCTTGAGTTTACTCTTTATATCGCCGTTCATTATATTATTTTCTCTATCTGTACTCTGGCTTTTTTCAATTTCCCTGCCATATCTGACGTCTGACTTTGGATAGGTGAAAACCCGGTCTAATTTCTGGTCCAACCTGAGATCTGTCCTGACATCCATATCATTCTCCTCCCTCTCCATTATATTGTTATTATCGGCATAAAATGAATTCACTTTAATATTTGTTTTTAATATTTCCCGAGAATCATACGCTCAGGTCGGAAAATCATCTTCATCTCTGTTATCGATTTTATCATTCTTTATATACGGTTTGGGTTTAATGTGATTTGAAATCAATTTTTCGAGAAATCTTAAAAATTTTGTTCCCACAAATTCATTCTCGTCGTTAAGAGGTGAAACTTTTATCGTGTATATAAAAAGCAAATTTCCAGCGAAAATATCAGTAAAATACTGGTCTCCGACGAATATGGTTTCGGAAGTGTTTATGTTGTACTCTTTGAGAATTTTCTTTATTCTGTACGGGAATGGTTTTTTCATATTTCCCTTCATTATCATACTGTTTTTGAAATGTTTGTTGATTTCACTGAATCTTATCACATGTTTGGTATTTGAAAGAACGAAAACTCTGTATCCCAAATCGAACAGAGATTGTATTTTTTGTAAAATATCAGTGGGGATTATAGTCCCCTTCCATTCTGTCAAGGTATTATCAAGATCGAATATGACAGCTTTAAAACCATATTTACTCAACTTATCGAAATTTATATCGGCAACCGATTTATGCGTTTCATTTGGACTTATCAAATGCGTCATTCTGAAAAACCATCCGATTATATAAAAATAAAATCTGTACGATACTCTCGTTACAAAACGGGCTGAATTTGAAATGAAAGAACCTACCTCGTCTGTGTACCTCGAATAAGGATTGACAAGTATGGTGTATAAGTTCGCCCTGTTGCCGGCTATTATGTCTGTGAAAAATAAATCGCCGGTTAACACAGTGGAATCGGGTGCTGATCCCAAAAAATCCATAACCTTTTTCAGTTTTTTTATTCCAGGCTTACGCATAGAACCAAAAACCGGAATGTTCCCATGAAATCTCTCGGTTATTTTTCTTGCCCTCTGAGCCGTGGCATTTGTCACTACGCATACTCTGAACCCCTTCTTTAAGAGATTGTCAAACAAATCCAAAGTATCTTCGTCGACTTCAAGTGACTTCCAGGGGGCAAGAGTGTTGTCATAATCAAAAAGCAAGGTACGCATTCCCAATTTGTAGAGGCGATCGAAATCTATACAATGAATTGAAAAATGCTTTTCTTTGGGTGAGGGTAAACTAAGGATGTCCCGGATTTGGCCCATATTTCACTACTTCCAGGTTTATTTCCGTTTTTAAAAGTTCCAGCATTTCCATAGCGGTGTCGAGTAAATCAGCCGGAACTATTATCTTTACCAGATGCTCTTCATTTTCCGCATGTCTAATATTCATTATATGATCATCGGCTTCGGAAATATACCCGAGTAAATGTGTATCCTCAAGCGGCATTCTGACATAAAGATCATATTCGAGAATTTTTTCCGTTGATTTTTCAGAATTCGATTCCTGCTTCGACATTAAAAAGTATTCCTCCAGATTCGTAATTTACATTAAGCTTTAAAATGAAATCGCTGGCCTCTACCCTTGTTCCCACTCCAAGATAAAGCCCCTCATTATAACCTATATTGCCGAATATATCCATATTGAAATCGTTAAATGAAATTGAATGATTGTTAAAAGATAAATCAATAAAATAAAAGTCATGATATCCCCCGCTCAATTCAATACCGGTATTCAGTGAATCAATCGTAGCAGATAATGACCCTGTGACGTTGAGGCTTTTTTTATAGATATTCATACCCGCGTCTAATGAAACTGAATATGGGAATAAGAAAAAGTCGAAAACTGCACCGTATGAATCGTAAGAAAATGTATCAAGACCGATTGAAAAAAGTCCGTTATCAAACCAATTCCATCTTATCAATGGAATCGGTGTCGTGTTGAACAATGCAGCTCCGAGTGACAAATTGTCCGAAATAATTCCATCACGCTTTATATAAGCCTTAAAATTATCTTTCATGATAGAAAAATTTATATCGTACTCTTCAGTTTTGGCGGAAGAGCTTAAAAAGTTCTCACTGAATTCATAACTGAAAATTGCATCAGACAGTTTTAAATCCATCGAGAAATAATTATCGAAATGTTTTTTTATGGAAAACATTTCACCTTCGAATTCAAACGAGAAATTTCTGTCCTGATTAATTCCAAAAATAATTTCGTTTTTACTTCTGTACTTTTTCTTGGACAGCAAGTCAGTATTTCTCCTTTCAAAAACGAAATCATCGTAAGAAATATCCGACAAATTTAAATAAGGGTAAGAAAATGAAAATCTCCTGTTTTTAGTATTACCTAAATACAGGTTTCTCCGGGAATTATTCCATAAATCAACTTCCGCTATTTCTTTCAAGGAATATTCAACTTCTTTATAACGAAAAACGAACTTCTTCTTAATTAAGGGATTTAAATCGTTTTCAATGTGAATTTCAGAGTCAGTTTTTATTTTAAAATATTTCTTTGCTTCATTTGCCTCAATTTTATAATGCTTTTTACTGTGTATTTCTATGGTTGTAACTATATCAATGGTTTTCGATATAGTTGCTTTAAGGGGAGGATCGGGAAATATTTTTAATTCTCTCTTGTCCAAAGGATCCAATTCGATGCTGGAACTGAAAAATATGGAATTCGGATGGATTATGGTGATTTCAGGCAATACGCCTGTTACCGTGAGACTCACATCCGAAGCCAATACCGCGAGACAATTTGATATGAGTAATAAAAAAAAACATACGCGTGGCATTTTACTCATCCTTGCATGTCCAGAAAGCAGTGACCAGATTTTTCCCCTTGTTTTTCGACATATACAGAGCCTTGTCGGCATCAGTTATTATGAGTTGAGGATCCGTGTACGAATTATTTTCCGTACTTGCCACACCGAAGCTGCATGTGAATTTAAATTTGAATTCACATATATTCTGTATGGCTTCCCGCATTCTTTCGGCTATTATTTTTGCATCCATTGCGGATGTATTGGGCAGTATGATTATGAATTCTTCTCCGCCGTATCTTCCCACTATATCGTAATTCCTGGTTTGCTGTTTCATAGTCGTTGCAACGACTTTTAAGACTTCATCGCCTTCTTTGTGTCCATAGTTGTCGTTTACGGATTTAAAATTATCTATGTCAGCCATAATAACAGACAGACTCGTATTAAGCCTTTGAGACTTATCAAATTCTTCATTAAGTCTCTGAGTGTAATACCATCGTGTGTAAAGTTTTGTGAGAGGATCGAGAATACTCGATCGGTATGATATTGAATTTCTTATTGCCATCGACATTATAGGCTCCAGATTTTCAGTGAAAAGCGCAATTTTATCGAATTCTTCGGAGCTCATCATCAATTTCGGATTAAAAATATACAGTATCACCTTTTTAGTGTCATCTATAAAAAATTCCATTTTTATTTCAAATGGAGTTCTGATATACTGAGGCTTCATCTCAAGAATCCTCGGAAGTGTATCTTCATATTCAGTGTGCTTTATCATAGGGTGACTATGGTAAAGTATCTTTTCCTTTTCAAGTACCATCAATATTACTTTGCTCACCGGAACAACCGAAGCTATCCAATTCGTGAATTCGTTTAAAATATCCGAAGGGTCTGCTGAAGCGTTTATAGTCTTGGAAAAGTTTATTATTTCATGTAGGACTTCGGTTTCGTTTTTTTGAGATATGTATACGGTTTCAATTTTATCGAATACTTTTATCACGAAATTTCTGTTTATAGTTTCTGACCTTAAATTGTTGGAAATCATTTGAAGCAGGTCTTCAACAGACTCTTCTATTTTTAATATTCTTTCATCGAGTATGTTGCATATGTTGTTCAAATTCATCTTCTTATACATTTCATAGGCATTTCTGGCAAATTTCATGGCTTTTCTTTTAAATCCCTTATCGCTGTAAAAATAAGCCATGGCTTCATAAATCATGGCCAATGAAAGTTTTTGATGCGTCTTAAGATTCATCAATGCCTTACTCTCGAGAAAAGCCTCGTAATCGGATGAAGCATATTCTGTCAGTTTTTTTGAAAATGCGAGAGCGACTTCTTCTTTCCATAGAATGTTGTTTTTTCTGAATGTATCGAATGCTTGTCTTATATCTGCTTCATTCTCGGAGTTAAAAATTTTCACGACATCTCCGAAACCAAATTCCATCATAGATGGTATTTGTCTGCTTAGAATAGACGAAAAATTTTCAAAATCTTCGCAAAGTAAATATGCAGTTGCTATAAATCTCATGGTACGGCCTTTCAGGTATACATCCGAAAGCAGATTGTCCGCTTTTTCGAAATCTTCGATGGCTTCATTCAACTGTCTGTTGTACGAATGATACAATCCTTCTATTAAATAACTTTCCGCCAATGCATTTTTGTTGTTAAAAATCCTCGAAATTTCTCTTGATTTTTCGAGATACTCGAACATCTTGTTTATCTCCCCTGAATACAGGAAATTATTCGCGAGTTCGAGCATGGCATTCAAGGTATTTGCCTCTGAAAAATAATTTTTTGAAGCTTCTATTGATTTCTCCAAAAGTGGTTGAGCGTAAATCGGACCATAAACGTTCATTATTTTTCCGGCTGTAAAATACACTTCAGGCAAAAGGCTGAAAATTTTGTATTTTTTAGTTAGCGAAATATTTCTTTCGGAAATGGTGTAAGCCATGTTAAGCTGATTTTTTCTGAGAAATATACTCGACATCAAATCGTTGGTTTTAATTCTCAACCTCGCGAATTGATGCAAATTGAATTCATTTAACAGGTTTATAATCCTGTTGGTTATATTCAATGAAAAATCCAGTTTCCCGACATCAGATAACGATAATGCGTAATAATACATTGCCCACAAATAACAGGAATGATTGCATAAATCGGGAGAATATTCAGGATCAAATTTTCTTTCGAATTTTTTTATTAGATTTTCCGTTTCGTTTTTTATATAAATTTCCTCAAGATACAGATGATAATACTTATCGGATTTTTTAAACAACCTGATGTAATCTTCGGGGCAATTCTGGCCTTTAAAGTGGATAAAAAAAGCCCGATATGCTTTCATGGATATTGAAATATCGTTATCGTCCAAAAGAGAAAAAGCCTCTTCAAGGTAATTACATGCAAGATCCACACTTTCGTTTTTTCTGAATGTCCTTCGCGAAGCCTGTATATAAACATTTGCCGCAGATCTGTTAAGTCCTATACATTTATAGTGCCAGGCTTTTTTCGAGAGATTTTCCGTAATTGATGCCAGTGATTTGTGAATATATTCTTTTGTGGATTCCGGGCACAAATTATAAGACATTTCCCAAATATCTTTGAGAGAGAAACGGAATATATCATTCTCTCTGTGTATCAGACCTTTTTTCTGCAACTCAAGAAATATATTCTCGGATTCTTTTTTATCTGCTTCAAGAATTTCTATCAAATCGTAAAATTCGCTTCTTTCAAATTTCTCTGAAATGCATGAAAGGTAGAACACAAATTGTCTTTCCGATTCATCAAGATTGTTGAAAACGTTTTTTATGTAATCTCCGAATCCTTCGATATAGGTTGTCTCACCGTCTAATTTCCAATATCCGTCTTCTATAACAAGGTTCCCGGCATTGTTAAGCAGTTTAAGCAGGTTGAATATATAACCAGGGTAACCACCGGTAATCTTATAAATCCAATCGATTTTCCCCGAATATTTTTTCACGAAATGAGATCCGAGAAGTAATATAAGCAAACGTTTTGATTGATTTATATCAAATGGTTTAATTTTATAAAATCATCGAAAACATATTCTATTTCATCCGCCACGGAGGAAGCTATGACCATTATATTTGAATTCAGAATCATATTTTTTATCATCTTCAAAATATGAAGGAATTTTTTATCAATCAGCTCGAAATCGTCTATGAATATGGCGACTTCATCAATCTGGCCGAGCAATTTCCCTACTATCGAAGTAACCCTTTCAAGGTTGTATGTGTTTCCAAGATTCCAGAGATAGTTGAAATCATCCATCTCAACTCCCGACCACTCCGGTTTTTCCGATAATTGAAGCAATTCCTGTCCGAGTTGCTTAACCGTGGAAGCGCTTATCGTTTTCCATCCGCTGTTTCTTAGCTCTTTTTGTATAAGTGACAGGAAAGTACTCTTCCCTACACGCGTGTTTCCCTTCACAAAAAAAGAATGAACACCAGAGTCTTTTCTCTTTTCAAAAAAGTTCATGAATTCTCCGAGTTCCTCGTCTCTTTCGATAATATGCGGCAGTACAAATTCCTTTTTCACGGCCGAGACCAACGGTTTTGTACCGAGAAGCGATTCATTTTGTGAAAACAATCTGCTGAAATGTGTGGGTCTTTTGTTTGGATTCGGATCCGTCATGAGATCGAGGGTTTTTCTCACATCTCCCTTCGACGTGTCGGGAAGCAATATTTCGAGTATCTTGCCTATGACATAAATATCGGATGCCGAAGTAGGTGATTTGCCCTCCAGTATTTCCGGGGCTATGAAAACATCTTTCCTGTTCTTTATAAAATTCAGGCAATCTGAAGAATAATTTACCCACAGGGGCGGCAGTATGTAGAGTTTATCCGAAATCAGCATCTCATGAAATCCCCATATCCCGAATCCCATCGAAGAAATATGATGCAGTGTTTCAAAACTCTCCATCAGCTGAAAAGCTATTTGAAACCTGTATTCGTCATCCAGTATCACGTTTCTTATGTCGGCTTCTTCGTGGTAAGGAAACAGGAAAGAAGGCTGGGTATCGGTTAAATCTATGAAATCAGGCAGTATAAAACGTCCGCGAAACTTATTCAGAAGTTTAAACCTATCGGAAAGTCTGTTTCTGAATATTCCGGCAGCATAATTCTTAAGTTGTACGGATCTTTTATACAATCCTTCAAACTCAACCAAATACTCATCACCGGTGTATCCTGTTCTGAGTAATTTCACTATCTGAATGTTCTGCAAACTACCACCCCGTATATTTACAACATTATTTTTCCAATATGTCCATCAATTTGTATTCGATTATCCTATCCGAATTAAAATCGTCGAGTCCGAGATAATATTCACAGGTATCTACGAGTGATTGAAGCGGAACAAGACCGATTATTTCCGAGCCAAGTACGCCTATGCCGTAACGTTTTGCTTCAAATTTTACCGTTTCGAATACTCTGTAAATGGCGCTTTTCTTGTAATTTGTCAAATTCATGGATACCTGTACGATTCCTTTTTCTTTCAATTCAAGGCCCAAAGCCTTAACATATCTGAAGCCGCCTGTCCTGTACCTCAGGGCCTTTGCAATACTTTTGGCAATCTCCAGGTTGTTTGTGTTCAAATTCACGTTATACGCTATAAGGAATTCTCTAACGCCAACTGCCACAACACCTGCAGAAGGATGAACCTCTCTTGGACCATAATCAGGAATCCATTGATCCGATTTCATCTTATCTACGAATCCTTCAAACTGACCTTTGCGTATAACACTTAAATCTTCTCTTTCTATAGAACTTGCAGATTTTTCATATAAGTATACAGGAATTCTAAGTTCTTCTCCAATCTTATTGCCTAATTCATTTGCATATTCTTTGCATTCTTCAATATTTATATTTTTAAGAGGTACTAACGGTATTACATCGGTTGCTCCCATTCTTGGGTGTTCTCCGGAATGATTTCTAAGATCAATTAATTCCCTTGCTTTTTTTGTCATATCAAAAAGTACCGAAACCATTTGTGAAGGTTCACCTGCAAGCGTGACCACCGATCTGTTATGGTCTTTATCCATCGACCAGTTTAAAACCCAGATTTTATCATATTTTTCTGTTTCCCTGATGATTTCTTCTACTATCTCTTTCCTTCTGCCTTCGCTAAAATTAGGAACGGATTCTACCCATTTCATTTGTCTTACCTCCCGTTAAAAATGATTGCCAATTTCAATATCTACAGAAAGCGGTATCTTCAAAGACGCTGCTTTTTCCATTTCTTCCTCCAAAATTATCTTTATCCTTTCAATTTCTTCATTGGGGCTTTCAATTACGATTTCGTCATGAATCTGAATTATGATTAAAGATTTTAATCCCTCTTCCTTTATCCTTTTATAAATATTCACCATGGCTATTTTGACGATATCGGCTGCGGTACCCTGAACCGGTGAATTGACTGCGATTCTTCCGGCTTCTTCTTTTAAATTTCGATTCCTTGAGTTTATATATTTTATAACTCTTATTCTGCCGAAAAGAGTTTTTACCATTCCGGTTTTTTCCGCCTGTTCTATCGTGTTTTTCATATAAACTTCGATTTTCTTATAAGCCCTGAAGTAATTCCTGATGAATTCTGCCGCATCTTTTCTTGATATAGACAACCTTGAAGAAAGACCAAAAGCGGATATACCGTAAATGATTGAGAAATTGATGGTCTTGCCTATTCTCCGCATATCCTGATCCACTTCTTCAAACGGTACGTCGAATATCTTTGAAGCGGTAAAAGTGTGTATGTCCTGATTTTTACGGAAAGCATCGATAAGATCACAGTCATCGGAAAGATGTGCCATCAACCTGAGTTCAATCTGTGAATAATCCGCGCTTATCAGTTTCCAATCATTTTTCTGAGGTTTTATGCTGTTTCTTATCTCCCTGCCTTCTTCAGTTTTTATAGGCAGATTCTGCATGTTTGGTTCGGTACTGCTTATGCGTCCTGTTGCAGTTCCCGTTTGTTTGAACGTGGAATGCACCCTTCCTGTTTTAGAGTAAACGAGTTTGGGTATACTATCAACGTATGACGATTTCAGCTTGTTTAACTTTCTGTATTCCAAAAGTAGTCTGGCAATCGGATAATCGGCAGATAATTCCTCTAAAACCGACTGATTGGTCGAATAATTCTTACTTTTGCTTGTCTTTTTTTTGGATGGAATTTCAAGCTTTTCGAAGAATATCTTTCCCACCTGTATTGGAGAATTTATGTTAAATTCTTCACCGGCAATTTCAAATACATCTTTCTCGATAACCTGCAATTTTTTCTGAAGTTCGGAAGAGAATTTCTTCAATTCAGCCACATCGAAAAAGACTCCGTTCCTTTCCATTTCAATTATCACTTTCAGAAAAGGCATTTCGATGTCGTAAAAAACAGATTCGAGTTTCAAATCTTTTAAATTCCGGATTGAATAATCGAAAAGTCTGAAGGTAAAATCCGCATCTTCACAAGAATAAAAACAGGCTTTTTCAACCGGTATATGTGCAAAATTGGGTGCGAACGGGAATTCCCTGAAAAGGGAATCATATGCAAGCATATCGTAATTAAAAACTTCCTTAACCAGAATATCGAGTTTGTAACGCTGTCTGTCAGGATCGGAAAGATATACCGCCACCATGGTATCGTATATTTTAAAGTCATATTCATATCCGTTTGAAATCAGAACACTCAAATCGTATTTAAGGTTGTGGCCTATTACGGTTTTATTTTCCAGACTTTTTAAAAAAACTTCAAGTGATTTTTTGTCAAGGTTTTTACAGTTCACATGTCCGAAAGGAAGATAATAAGAAGTATCTGTGGAAAAACAGACCGATACTCCCACTATTTTCGCATCCAGTGGATTGAGTGAATCGGTTTCAAGATCCAAACAGACATTTTTCGTGTTCCGCACCTTTTTCATCATTTCTTCGAATTTACTCTCATCGGATACCAAAATATAATTAGCTGTGGAAGGAACCACGTCAATTGCCTGAATTACGGGTTCTGCGGCAAAATCAAAAGACATCTGATTCTTTTCATTTTTAGCATATTCACCGATCTCGCTTAAAAGCTTTTTAAATTCGAATTCTTCAAAAGACTTTTTCAATTCAGGGTAATTAACTCCGGAAAAGTCAAATTCTTCTATACTCGGAAGTTTCGGAACATCGTGGCACAGAGTTATCAATTTCTTACTCAAGAAAACTATATCTTTTGACTTTAAAAGTTTGTCCTTGTTTTTTCCGGTGATTTTTTCGATGTTCTCGTAAATATTCTCCAAAGTCTCAAACTCTTTTAGCAGCGATACCGCACCTTTTTCGCCAATTCCCGAAATTCCCGGGACATTATCGGACTTATCACCTACTATAGACAGATAATCTATAATTTGATCCGCCCTGAGTTCGTATTTACCCAAAACCGAATCAGAATCGTACTTGACTATATCCGTAACACCCTTATCGGTTCTGAGAACGAAGATATTCTCCCCTATAAGCTGCAGGAGATCCTTATCACCCGATACTATAAAAACAGAGTCAAAATTTGACTTGCAACTCAGTGCATAAGTTGCTATTATATCGTCCGCCTCATAATCATTCATAGACGAACAGCCGATTCCAAAGCCGTTTACGAGCGGTTCAACATATTTCATCTGAAATCTCAGATCCTCAGGCATTTCCGGTCTGTTGGCCTTGTATTTTTCAAACAGCTGCGTCCTGAAAGTTTTTCTGCTTTTATCCATGACGAATATCACTTTATCGTTTGTTTTTATTCTGTCTTTTATAAGCTTGAGAAGCATTCTGGATAATCCATACAAAGCATTCACCGGATCACCGTTCGATCTGTTCAAATTTCTTATCGCGTAGAATCCCTTGTATATTAAACTACTTCCGTCAATAAGGTATAAATCACTCAAAACTCATATCACCTCAACAGAAGAAACAGAATACTTCCTGTTTCCGAATTTGTTCTTCGTTATCGCTTTAGTTTCGATTTGACCGTCTTTGTCTTCGATAAAAATATAAGACATCTCGGCTCTTTCCACAAATTTTTCCTTATCTTTTTTCCCGCCTTTTTCGATTACCTTTCTCCACGTTCCGGTGTTGTAGTAGAACTTGTTTTCACCATTGGTGGATATAATTGCCGAATCGAATTTATGTCTGTGGGCAAAAATAATGCCTTTCAACGAAGAATAATCTATATCAGGAAGATCGCAAAATCCCCAGAAATCTCTATCCGTAAATCTTGATTCTTTTTTGCCGGCACCGTTCAGCAGTATTTCGCTGGCTTTCCTTTTCATATAATTGGTTCTTTTAAGAGAACGCAATTTTGAAACAGCCTTCACACAATATCTTCCAAGTTTTATTCCGCCGAACTTGTTGATGAAAAGGTTTGATAATTTATGCGCATTGGGATAATTCCCCCTCATCCATCTTTTAGCATTTGAAGTTCTCAGCATTTTTATAAGTTCGGTCATCCACAACTCCACCAAATCGATGCTCAATTCATACGTATCCTTGACATATTCAAACCAGTCGAAAACATCTATGTTGGGCCTTACATCATCAAAATCGCGAGGAATATGATTCGGTATATCTCCGTTCAGCAATACTTCCTGAAAATTTATCATCATATACCTGGCCATAAAATCGCCGATTGGCGGAATTATCTCGCCACTTTTTTTGTCCTTTCCGAATCTGTTACCGGGATCGAAATTACTTCCATGAATCGCAAAAATCCCGTTCATTCTGTCGTAAAAATACGGAGAAAAAGATATATTGGAATCATTCCCTAGATAACTGAAAAACTTATCTCGAAGCTTATAATTCCTTAGAAAGTAATAATCATGATTACCAATTACATATCGAAGCTTATGAACACGTGTAAATCTTTTCAGCGAAGAAAAAAAATCAGCATGTGATAAATAAATATCGTCTATGATTCCCGGATCAACATTATCAACAACATCTTCAAAGGGGACCAATCCCATTTCTTTTACGGCCCTGCTTTCAAGCAATTCCAAACCATCGCCCAAAATAATCAGTTCAGTTTCACGCGATGAACCGGTGAGAGAGTCGATCAAATCTATCAATTCGTCGTCAAACGAAAAATCGTCGCTTAAATAGCCATCCCCCATGTGCATATCACTAATGAAAACTCTCAACACAATAATACCCTCCGAGAAAGAAATAACATAAAACAACCGTGCTTATTATATCATTTTTGATATTGCATAATCCGAATTGTTCAGCAGGAACAACTTCTACTGTATGTTTAAATATAAAGATCACAATGTTTTTTATAAGAATTAAAATATCTATTTTATTATGGAAAAGTATATTGAAAAATAGTCAGGATAATACAGGTAAAAAAAAACGGAGTTTCCCCCGTTTTTATCATCAACAGTCAAGCAAAATCTTATTCAACTACAATAACATTAGCAGCCTGAGGGCCTTTTGAACCATCCTGAATCTCAAATTCCACTGCCTGTCCTTCTTCGAGGGTCTTGAAACCATCGGAGCGGATAGCAGAGAAATGTACGAAGATGTCTTCTCCATTGTTCGGTGTAATAAATCCATAACCCTTCTTGGCATCAAACCATTTTACGGTACCTTTCTGCATTCTTTCTTCCTCCCAAAATTTAAATACACTTCCCAAATTACCGGGGAGCTAAACTATGATACTATATTTACAATATAATGTCAAGAATTATGTTGAATTTGGTAAAAAAATTTTTTAAATCTCTATTTTAAAATGATGCTGGGAAATATTAATATTTGCTTGTATGTGAATATTATAGTATAATGAGGATAAATGTAACACAAAATCATAACTGAGGTGATTTCATGGGCAAATTACACATTATGTTCATCGTAATACTGTTCTTATTCGCTGCGATTTTTATCTCCGAATCAAAATTCGATTGGAGAGATCAGGTAATATATTTTCTGATGATAGACAGATTCAACAATGGAGATATTTCAAACGATATTTTGACTGATAATGGTATTGAAAGCGGTAATGAAAATTCCAAGTACAACGGAGGCGATATTGCGGGAATAATCAAAAAGCTTGATTACATAAGAAATTTAGGCGCTACCGCCATATGGATAACTCCTCCGGTAGAAAATCAATGGTGGGACGGAAGTGTTTCTTATGGAGGTTATCATGGGTATTGGGCTTCCAATTTCAAAAAAATAGAACCGCATTTCGGTGAAGAGGATACCTATTCGGAATTGATAAATACCGCACATGGTAAAGGATTGAAGGTTATTCAGGATATAGTTGCGAATCATGTCGGGAATTTTTACATGTATGACAGGGAAAATGACAGATACTCTATTAATGAGCAGAGTGTCCCCATGAAAAAGCCATCTCAATATCCTTTTAACATGAATGATTTTAACGATACAAATCAGAAAAATATGAATGTATATAACTGGGAAAGCGAAATAGCCGATCCGAATGTATTCAACACTTCTTTTGCCGACCTTGATGATCTCAATACGAAAAACGAAAATGTGTTTGAAGAACTTATAAATTCATATGATAAGTGGAAATCTATGGGTGTCGACGGATTCAGAATTGATACGGTTATATATGTGGAAGATGAATTTTGGAAGAAATTCCTTTCCGACAAAAGCGGAATAATGAAAGATGATGATTTTCTCGTTTTCGGAGAAGCGTGGAAAACTCCACAACCTTTCGATAACGGTGCTGATAAGGAAATTAACAGATATTTCAGTCTCGGATTTAATTCCATGCTCGATTTCACACTTATGACAGAAATAACCAGAGTTTTTAAAGAGGGGAAACCGACAGAGATGTTGAGTTACCGTCTTGCCGAAAGAGAAAACATTTACGGTGATAATTTGTTGGTAACCTTCATAGACAATCACGATACGATGAGATTTCTTAAAGGTTCCACGTATATAGATCTTAAACAGGCTTTGACTTTGATTTTTACCATTCCCGGAATTCCTTGCATATATTACGGCACTGAGCAGGGTTTTTCGGAAACAAGAGCCTGTATGTTCGAGAATGGTTTCGAGTCTGGTGGAAAGGATCATTTTAACGAAGAAAGCGAATATTACGATTTCATAAAGAAAATCAGCAGCATCAGAGAAAACGGAGAACCCTTAAGAAGGGGAAAAGTAAAGATACTTTGTGATACACCTGATGGACCCGGACCTTTCATATACTCTTTAAGACATAATGATGAAGAATACATGGTAATTCTCAACACATCTTCGAGAAATAAATACGCGACTGGCTTTTCAGTCGGTGAATCAGGTGCTGCTTTTTCTGCGGTTTATACCGAAGGAATGAGTTCAAAAGATTTGGTCGCTGGTGATGAAGGGAAAATGAATATTCTGCTCGCGGCAAAATCCATCGGTATTTTCAAAAAAAGCGGAGAAATTGGAGAATACAAAAAAAGTGATATGACTGTAGGCATAAATATTGAAAATTTAACCGAAAGCAAAAAAGACAATTTTGTGATTTCCGGATATTCGAGCGGATCGAAAAGAGTGAGATTATTCATAGATGGAAACGAGGCATACTACGCTCAAAGCGTACCTGATGAGTACGGAAAATGGGAATTTGAAGTCAAAATAGCCGATTTTAAATCAGGGAATCATCTTTTTTTCGTAAAAGGATACGGAAAAAAAGCTACTGATTATGTATATTCCGGGACATATAATTTTGACCTTGACATACCTGTAGAGTCAATCGGAGTTTATGAAGATTTATCGGGAGATGATAAAGGAATATCCGGAGATTATTTGTATCCGAAAGGAGAAGGCGGATATGAAAATCAGATGGATATCGAGGGCGTGGAAATTCAACAGATTGGAAGAACCATAAGGATGATAATTAAAACTAAAAACGTTACCGATAAATGGAATCCGTCGAATGGATTCGACCACGTCACTTTTCAGATCTTTCTCGATAAACCGGGGAAAAAAGGTAGCAGAATACTGCCTTTTCAGAACGCAGTGATGCCAGAAGGATATGATTGGGACTATGAAATATATGCCACGGGCTGGAGCCTGAACATGTCTTCCGAAATGAATTCGAATGAAAAGAATTACGGAATCACTATAACTCCTGCACCCGTATTAAAAACAAATAAAGAGAATAATACAATAACACTGCTGATACCGATGGAAGTACTTGAAACAGATTCTATGGATGGTTGGAATGTTTATGTTACGACTTATGATTATGATGGTATAGAAGCCGTTTTAAGACCGATTTCTCCTAATCCGTGGAAATGGTCGTTTTATGGTCCGTCGGAGAATTCTCCAAAAATAATGGATGATTTGCTTATAAATATAAAATGAAGAATGGATGTGGATTATGAAATTGACCCTGGCAGTTCTCGCCGCAGGATGCAGTAAGCGATACGGTAGTCCGAAACTTCTACAGAAAATTGACGATCGAACAATTCTTGAGAAGTCTCTTGAAAATATTTCGTTCTTGATAGAAAAACTTCCTGAAGTCGAATTCAGTAAAGTTCTAATCTTAGGATCGTATCGTGACACAATTATAAAAAGTACCGATGGGAAGCTGATCGAAAAATTCACGATATTGGAGAACAAACATTGGGAAAATGGAATTTCGAGCTCACTTAATCTCGCCGCGAGTCATTCGATTTCGGTACTCAGTGACGGTATGATGCTTTTTTTTGCCGATATGCCCTTGATTTCATATGTTTTCACCATGAAAGTTATAGAGATTGTCAGTCAAAACAGGGAGAAAATAATTAGACCGGTGTTTGGAGAAATACCCGGTTTTCCGGTTTATTTTCACAAAAGATTTTTAAAAGAATTTTTAAAATTGAGTGGAAATAACGGGGCAAGACAGATAATTGCAGAGAACAGGGATAGCTTCCTCCCGATAATTACGAATTACGAGTTTTGTACTTTGGATGTTGATACAGTTGACGATCTGAAACAGATTAAAAACTTAGCATTCGAGAGCAATGTGTAGTAATTGCGAGAAAGTAGGAGATATTAACATATATTCTCTTAATATAGCTTATTGTTCCCTGTGTTTAAGGTTGTAAAAATAACGGTGTTTTTAGTATCATATCGTTAGCACTTGAATACACAGAGTGCCAAAATGATATGGAGGTGCCATGATGAGAGTTAAACCGTTAGGTGATAGAGTATTAATCAAACCGTTGACAGAAGAAAAGAGAACAGAAGGTGGACTCGTTCTTCCTGATACCAGCAAAGAAAAACCCCAGAAAGCAGAAGTTGTTGCTGTAGGGAAGCTGGAAGATGTGGATTTAAACGTGAACGACAAAGTTATTTTTTCCAAGTACGCCGGTACTGAGATAAAGATTGACGGTGAAGATTATATTCTTATCGATGCCGGAGATATTCTCGGTATCATTGAAGACTAAATTTAAGGGAGGAGATTCCAAATGCCTAAAATAATGAAATTTGATGAAGATGCCAGAAGAGCTCTTGAAAAAGGTATGGCTCAGTTGGCTGATGCTGTTAAAGTTACACTCGGACCCAGAGGCAGAAACGTTGTTCTCGAAAAAAGCTGGGGAAGTCCTACGGTTACAAATGATGGTGTATCGATTGCCAAAGAAATAGAACTTGAAGATAAATTTGAGAATCTTGGTGCGCAGCTTTTGAAGGAAGTAGCTTCCAAGACGAATGATGTGGCGGGAGACGGAACTACCACTGCCACGATTCTCGCACAGTCAATAATAAAAGAAGGTATGAAAAACATAGCCGCAGGAACCAACCCGATGATCATGAAACGCGGAATTAAGACAGGTGTGGATGCTGCAGTTGCATCGATAAAATCTTCAAGCAAAAAACTCTCCTGCAAAGAAGATATAGCACATGTTGCAAGCATAAGTGCAAACAACGATGAAGAAGTAGGAAATTACATCGCAGAAGCTATGGATAAAGTTGGAGAAGATGGTGTAATAACAGTTGAAGATTCCAAGACTATGGAAACTTATGTGGATTTCGCAGAAGGAATGCAGTTTGACAGAGGATACATCTCTCCTTATTTCGTAACCGATACGGAGAAAATGGAAGTAATACTCAAAGATCCCTACATACTCATAACCGATAAGAAAATATCAGCAATAAAACCAATAATTCCGCTTCTTGAAAAAGTCGCACAGTCTGGCAAACCTCTTCTCATAATAGCGGAAGATGTTGAAGGCGAAGGGCTTACGACTCTGGTTCTTAACAAACTCAAGGGTACACTCGATTCCTGTGCTATAAAGGCTCCGGGATTCGGAGACAGAAGAAAGGCCATGCTTCAGGATATAGCCATTCTTACCGGAGGTACTGTGATAAGTGAAGAAGTGGGACTTACACTTGAAAACGTCACTTTAGCCGAACTCGGACAGGCCGGAATGATAAGAATCAAGAAAGACGATACCATAGTTGTTGACGGAAGAGGAAATACCGAAGAAATTCAGGACAGAGTTGCTCAGATAAGAAAACAGATCGAATCTACAACATCTGATTATGAGAAAGAAACATTGCAGGAAAGAATGGCAAAACTCGCTGGTGGAGTGGCCGTTATCAAAGTCGGTGCAGCGACGGAAACCGAACTTAAAGAGAAGAAGCACAGAATCGAAGATGCGTTAAGTGCGACAAGAGCGGCAGTTGAAGAGGGAATAGTTCCCGGTGGCGGAGTTACTTTGCTCAGAGCCATGAAGTCTGTTTATGCGGCTGCCGAAAAGCTCGAAGTTCCTGAAGAAAAAGTAGGTGCCCTTATAATAGCAAGAGCGCTTGAAGCTCCTCTCAGACAGATTGCCCTCAATGCCGGAGTGGATGGATCCATAATTATTGAAAAGATTCTCGATAATGAAGACAAAGAATTCGGTTATGATGCACTTAGAAATCAATACAGAAATCTCGTCGATGCCGGTATAATCGATCCGACAAAGGTTACAAGGAGTGCCCTGCAGAATGCGGCGTCCATAGCTTCGATGCTTCTCACTACGGAAGTGTTGGTTGTAGACAAGCCCGAAGAAAAACCTGCAACTCCTCCAATGCCTGATTATGGTGGAATGGGCGGAATGATGTAATAAAATAAAAAAAGCTTCCCTTAGGGAAGCTTTTTTTATTTATTCGAAGGATTTTTTCAATCCCGCATTAAATGCGTCTATATTCAATTCTACGAATTTAGGCTTTACGAAGGCTTCTATGGAGCTTTTCCAATCGAGATTTTCGAGTTGTAAATTTTTCGCCATCGCCCCAGTTATGACTATGTTCTGAGCTTTTATGTTGCCGAGATTTTCTGCTATTTCCGAAGCGTTGAACATTACCAATTTAACTTTTTCAGAAAGATCCTCGGCGATATTCTCAGGATAATTCTTTTTTCCGGAAAGTATTGGTGCGGAATAAATTTCATAATCGTTCACGACAGCCAACCCATCGGGTTTGAGGTATTCAAGCCACCTCTCTGCCTCCATTTTTTCAAATGCAACGAGTATATCCGCTTCACCCTTTCCGATTATGGGCGAATGCACTTTATCACCGAATCTTACCTGAGTGGTTACTGCGCCGCCTCTCTGAGCCATACCGTGAACCTCGGACATCTTCACATCATATCCTGCGTTGATCAACGTATTCGAGATTATTTTGGATGCGAGAATTATACCCTGACCGCCTACTCCTACTAAAAGAATATTTTTTGTTTTCATTCAGTTTACCTCCAATCCTTTTATGGCCTTGAAAGGACAAATCTGGGCGCATACGGAGCAACCAATACAAGTGTTTTTATCTATTGAAGCTCCATTTTCCTTGCTGAATGAGATCGAAGGACAACCTGATTTTGTACACAAAGAACATTTTCTGCAAATTTCAGTATCTACATAGAATTTCTTAACAGATAAATCGAATTCTTCACGATCTTCGCTACTGAACCTTTTCAATGCGCAGGGCCAACGAGTGACTATAACGGAGGGCTCATCAAGAGATTCCGCCCATTTAATAGAATTTTTCACCTGATCGAGTTCATTTGGATTTATAACTTTAACATGCTTTATACCTATAGCTTCGACAATCTTTACTATATCAAGTATGGGGGCCGCTTCTCCCATGAGAGTGTACCCAGTGCCGGGATTTTCCTGATGTCCGGTCATTCCGGTTATCCTGTTGTCGAGTATTACTGTCGTAACGTTGCTTCCGTTGTAAACGATATCTATCAGACTCGTTATTCCGGAGTGGAAAAAAGTGGAATCTCCGACTACGCCAAATATCTTCGTTTTTCTGCCCGATTTTTCAAAAGCTTTAGCAAATCCATGTGCGGCACTTATTCCCGCGCCCATGCATATTACCGTATCCATTGCATTCAAAGGCTCTGCCGAACCAAGAGTATAGCAACCTATGTCTCCGGTTATAACGACATCTTTGAGTTTACTCATTTCATAGAAAAAACCGCGATGTGGGCAACCTGAGCATAGAGTCGGCGGCCTTTCCACTATCATTTCATTATTCATGGCTATTGTGTTATTTTCTTTCCCGAGTAGTGAATATGCTATTATATCCGGATTTAATTCACCGGTTATCGGTATCTTATCTTTTCCGATTACTTCTATTCCCATTGCCTTTATCTGAGTTTCTAAATACGGATCATTTTCCTCTATTACATACAGTTTTTTCATCTTAGAAGCGAACTTCCTGATTTTCTCCCTGGGTATCGGGTATGTAAAACCCAATTTCAGATAGGATGCGTTTTCCTGGAATATTTCTTTCGCGTAATTATATGAAACTCCGGAAGTTATAATTCCGATTTCATCCGAATGAAATTCCTCTCTGTTGAGAAAAGTGTTATTTGAATACTCTTCAAGCTCGGTGAGCTTTTTCTCAAGTTCTACATGATGTCTTCTACAACTGGCAGGAGTTGCCAGGAATTTCGATATGTTTCTCGTATAAGGTTTTATCCCGATTTCATTTCTTTCTGAAAACTCTACCATACTTTTACTGTGGCAAATCCTCGTCGTCATTCTGAATATTATAGGTACATCATATTTTTCGCTTATTTCGTAAGCTTCTTTGATAAAGTCCTTGGTTTCCTGACTGTCGGATGGTTCGATCAAAGGAATTTTGGCATGGAGTGCGTAATACCTGTTGTCCTGTTCGTTTTGTGATGAATGAAGTCCCGGATCATCTGCGGTTATCAATACGCATCCGCCATTCACTCCGAGGTACGCGAATGTGAACATAGGATCCGCCGCCACATTCATTCCGACATGCTTCATAGCGGACAGCGACCGCGCTCCGCCTATCGAAGCACCTATTGCGACTTCCATGGCAACTTTTTCGTTGGGTGCCCATTCCGAATATACTTCTTTATACCTCGATAATTCCTCGAGTATTTCGGTACTTGGTGTACCTGGATAAGCGGAAGCAACGCTGACACCGGCTTCATAGGCACCACGGGCTGCCGCTTCGTTACCTGTCAACAACTGTTTCATAAGAAAATCCCCCTTTAAATTATTACCTTTTATTTCCTTCTTTGTCGAATCCGTTTACATCGAAACCTTCGGAATCGTATTTTGTTCTCGTATACCTGTTTATTCCATCTTTGCTGAAACCATTCTTGTCGAATCCAAAAGGATCATATTCGGTTCCCGTATATCTGTTTATTCCATCTTTGCTGAAACCGTTCTTGTCGAACCCGTCTTTATCAAAACCTATTTGATCATATATGTCTCCTGTATATTTGTTTCTTCCGTTTTTGTCGAATCCTTTTTCGTTGAACCCGTACCTATCATATCCGTATAAATCGTATATGTTTCCAGTGTATTTGTTTATACCGTTTTTACTGAAGCCTTCGGAATTGAATCCTTTTTTATCGTATCCGTTTTTATCGTATCCGTATTTATCATAACCATATGCGTCGAAACCATCTTTGTTGTATCCATATTTGTCAAAACCATTTCTGTCGAGTTTGTTCATGTCGTAGCCAAATGCATCGAAGCCTTCCTGATCGTATCCGTTCGTATCGAATAATGTCCCTGTCTCTTTGTTTACACCGTCTTTGTTAAAACCGGCGAAATTGAAGCCATCTTTGTCATATCCGAATTTATCGAATCCAGATTTATCAAATCCGTTTTCATCGTATCCCTCCGAATTGAAGCCATAAGCGTTGAAACCGTTTTCATCAAAGAGTGTCTGAGCTTCCGAATAATTATACGTTTCATAACTTATAGGCATCCCATCTGAAATTTTAGTTGTTTTTGATATTTTTCCATCGTCGTTGTATTCGAAAAGATATTCAAGTTCATTTTCTTCAACCTTCTTTATTCGTCCGGATTCCATATACGAGAATTTTGTGGTATCGGAATCCACATAAGACATTTTTTCGGATTTTTCCAGATCGGAAAAATTATAAGTAAATTTTACGATGCTGTCTATAAAGCCTCTTTCATTGTAACAATATTTCTTAATGCTTTTTAATTTTCCTAATCCATCATAATTTAGTATATTTTTCAATTTGCGATTTTCTTCTCCGTATTCGTAAACCCAATATTCGTATATTTCATCGGTAAGATAACGTCTTTCGGCTTTTTGCAGTACCCCTTCTTCAAGATAGAAGTAACTTATGTGATCATCTCCGTTGATTATGACTTCAGCCAGCAACCCACCTTTATATGAATGATTTTTAACCATAATACAATTTTTATAGGGATCTCTGTAGATTTCCCTGGCTATTGACAATTTGCCGTCAATTTCCTTGTATGTGTAATCAACTACCAAAATGATATCTTCATCGACAGACCTGGTTACTACACTGCTCAGAACATCTGATGAAAAACCTGAAATAAAACAAATTAGCGATAAAATAAAAACTAAATATCTTTTCATGCTTCTTCCTCCTCATATTATTATAACAGAATAAAATTACCTCATAATTCCATATAAAAACCTCACATAATACTATTGAATTAAATATGTATAAGTAAGTGTCGCGGATTTTTATTCGCATTTTTAAATATTATACATATTTTTCCATCCGTTTTATAAAATAAATGTTTGTTTGGTTTTTAAGACACTGTTAAAGAAGAAAATATGGTTGGGAATTTCATCCTTGATATTCCTGAAATAGAATAGAATAAAACAGTATTCACAAATCCTGTTTCCTAAGAGTATGAATATGAATAAAAACCTGTGAATTAACCGGTAGTTCAATATATGTTTCCTATAAAATTACAAACAGAATTATCTCGGAAGCAAACATAATATAGATTGAAATACTTTAGTTATAGTGATATAATAACTGTGGAGAGTGATTTTATGGCTCATTTTACGGATATAAGAAAAAAAGTTTTGAAAGAGATAACTGCCGAAGAGAAACCTCTGACAGTAAATGATATTAAAAACAGCATGAAAGAAATTAGTCCTTCCACTATTTATCGAGCATTGGATTTTTTAGAAAAAGAAGGCTATATATTTAAAATATCTTTTGACGAAGATTGTTTTTTTTACAGTTCAAAAGACAAAAGACATTTTATATATTGTGAAGACTGCAAAGCTATAAAGTGTGTTGATATTTGTCCTTCAACTGCTTCCGGTATGAACGAGATAGAAGAAGAGTACGGATTTAAAATCAAAGAACATACTCTTCTCATAAAAGGGTTGTGCCGTCAATGTCTATCAAAGAAATAAAACTTCTCCCAAAACATTTATTTGATCTTATATAAATAATCGGTATAAAATTTCAGAGAATAGTATATTTATATTTTCCCGTTTCATGTAGGCGATCTTATCATGGTTGACTTTATCTTGCTTTGATGTTATTATAGACCAAGTGGTCTAGACTATGTAGTCTATATTTGTTAAACGGGAGGAAAAATATGATTGAAGTCGAGGGATTGTTCCACAAATACAAAGGGAATGACTCGTATTCCGTTAAAGACGTAAACTTTAAAATTGAAAAGGGTGAGATATACGGATTTCTTGGACCAAGCGGTGCGGGAAAAAGTACCGTTCAAAAAATTCTGTGTGGTTTGCTTGATGTACAGCAAGGTATTGTGAAGTTTGACGGCAAATCTATAAAAAGCCAGAGAAAGGATTTCTACGAGAAAATAGGTGTTTCTTTTGAATTTCCGAATTTATATGAAAAACTTACGGGATATGAGAATCTGAATTTTTTCAGAGGCCTTTTCAAAAAGGAAACAGAAGACCCTAAAATGCTGCTTGAAAGAGTCGGATTGGCTGATTCCATGAATAAGAAAGTCAGGGAATATTCCAAAGGAATGAAGCAAAGACTTGTTTTCGCACGGTCAATAATCAACAAACCTGATATTCTTTTTCTGGATGAACCTCTGTCTGGCCTTGATCCGACGACCGCGAAGCAAATCAAGAAGATAATTTCCGAAAGAAAAAAAGAAGGTACGACTATTTTCCTGACCACACACAATATGTTCGTGGCCGATGAGCTATGCGACCGTGTGGCTTTCATAAACGAAGGAGCAATTGTTGCTTCGGATACTCCGAAAAAATTGAAATTAAAATTTGGAAATTCAAGTATTAAAATTGAATACAAAAAAGATGGCAGGAAATTCGAAGCGATATTTTTTATAGATGTAGATGACGAAAAAGAAAGGTTCAAAAAAATTATCGACAAATCCGAAATAATTACCATACATTCCGGTGAAGCATCACTTGAAGAAATATTCATAAAACTTACAGGCAGAGAGTTGATTTGATATGAAGAGACTTATGAATACTGTCAAACTGGATTTTATACTCGCGAACAGAAATTTTTTCTTTTTGATAATGATAGGCGTTGCATTTGGATATGTACTTACCGTGAATTTCTTAATACCTGAGAATCTCGAATTTCAGGGAGGTGGTAAATATTTTACGGATGAATCAAGCCAAAAAAAACCTTCCCTCTATATAAAACTGTCCGGAAACGCGAATATGCTGCTTGAAAGTGAAGAAGAACTTTTAAATACAGTTGATTCCGAAAAGGGCAGTATGGGAATAATTTTCAGAGATGAGGGCGGTGAGATAATAATTCAGGGATATGAATCACAGAAAACGATAAACAATCTCAAAGCTGCTCTTTTTGCATATCAGAATATGTTCATGAACAATTCCGCAGCGAATAAGGATATTCAAATTGAATATTTATCGGAAATAAGCGATAAGATTTCATTCAACAGGAAAATCATTCCGATGATGATGGCGACGGATATACTCCTGATCGCATTAATGTTTATACCTGTGATGGTATTTCAGGAAAAGAAAGAGGGAAGTATAACCGCATATCGGGTAACTTCGGCGACCCCTTTTCAATATATGCTCTCAAAAATACTCGTGGGTATGGTTTTGTCTATTATTTTTTCTTTTATTTTTATTATATTTACAATGGGCAGTGATGTCGACTACTTAAAAATAACATTTTATACTTTAGTTTCTTCTATTATCCTTTCCTGTATAGGTTTGATAATAGCCCAGTATTTTTCATCAATTTCGGAATTCATGGTTCCATTTTTCGCGGTATCTATGGTTTTCTTCCTGCCCGTTTTAAAGATATTTTCTCCTTCATTTCATTTCACGGGAATGGAATTTATACCATCATTTCCGATCATGATCGGTATGGATGACATAATTACCAACAGAGTGACAGGGTTTTTCAACGATAAATTCTGGATACTTATTATTGAAATGATTTTTATATTACCCATTACACATTTAACACTTAAAAAATTCCTCGTGAAGAAATAGGTGATTTTATGAAAACGATGATAAGCTTGATAAAGAAAGATTTCCTAAATGCGGTCCATGATCAGATAATGGTTATGATGATAGTTATGCCCATAGTCATGGCCGTCATACTGAAATTACTCATTCCTTCCATTGAAAATCCTGAAATAAAGGTATATATCGGACCGGGGATTGATTCTCGTATTGAAGAGAGACTAAAAGAGTTTTATATCGTTGAAAGAATAGAAGATTTAGAAAAAATGAAAGATCGTATAAACGAATACGGAGACAATCCCGGAATATATTATGAAGATAGTTCTTTCAAAATAATTTTTCAGGGTGATGAACCGGAAGAATACAAAGATTCGTTAACCTCTGTGCTGAATTACATAGAAACCGATGATGTACCGGAATTAAAGGTCAAATCGCTTAATAAGGAAAAATCTGTTATAGGTGAAATAATAGGAGCAGCCGGTCTGTTGTTAATAACCGGAATAGCAGGAATGATAATGGGATTCTCAATTGTTGAAGATAAAGACAGCCGGGTTAACGAAGCGATTTCGGTAAGTCCTGTCAACATCAACCAGTATCTCATTTCGAAAATCGCGTACCTTGTTTTGTATTCGCTTTTTTTCTCTCTCATATGTTGGTTCATAATATTCGGTACCGGATTTGATATTACAAGTTTTTTTCTGACATTTATTTGTTCCCTGCTTCTCTCAATATTTCTCGCCTTCTTTATTGGAAGTATTGCGGATAACCAAAATAAAGCCATTGCGATATCAAAAATATCGATGTTCGTATTTTTATTACTTCCCGTAATGTCGATGATAGTACCTGAAAACTACGACTGGTTATTTTATCCTTTACCCGGTTACTGGATCTTAAAGTTGCTGATTAATTCAATCCTAAATATCCATAAGGATTATTATTTTATCTTTAGTGTCGCATTGGTATATAATTTCGTTATTATTTTGGCGATGATTCCCTTCATGAGAGGGAGTATGAAAATGAGGATGAGGTGAAACCGGTATCGATGAATAACAAAGAACTGATAATGAAAACCGCCATGAAGGAATTTTCAAAATATGGATATGAAAAAACTTCAGTTAATTCTGTTCTAAAAATAGCGAAGTTGAGTAAAGGAACTTTTTATCACTATTTTGAAAGCAAAGAAATACTCTACATGTGCATACTCGAATCATTCGCCGACAGAAAAAAAGAGATAATGCAGAGTGTTCTATCCGAAAATCTGAATATCGAAAAAATGGATTTTTTTGATATTCTCGATTATATGACTCTAAAATCAGTGGAATTACTTGAAAGCGATCCGGTAATCTTCAGATTCAGCATTAGCTTTTTGAAAGAGAAGGGAAATGAGATATTCGACAAAGCGATGAACAATTTCAATTCTTTAAAAGAGGATATGACCAAGGATTTCTTCAACTATTTTTATGGAAAAAAAAATTTCAGAAAAGACATCCCCAAAGAATTTCTTTTTAATTATTTTCAACTGATAATCAACGGCATTCTCGAATTTACAATCGCAAACGTAGAATCGACAAACGCAGACAACTTAAAACTATACATTAAATCGATTTTGAATATTATGAAAAACGGAATGGTCGAGAGGGAGAGATAATCATCTCTCCCTCTTTTACCTCATATGAGAAGATTTATTCTTCTTCAGGCTTTCAAGGCCATCTATTATTGCCTGCGATCTTTTTTCACCTATTCCTTCGACATTCATAAGCTCTTCTGAAGAGGCTTCACTGATTCCTTTCAGGTTGCCGAATACCTTCACAAGGTTGTACGAAACTGAAAGCGGTATTTTTGGTATGTTTCCCATCAATCTGAATCCCTTCGGAACTATATTTATCTCCGTAACCAGATTGTCGTTGCCATAGCCAAGAAAATGAGATATTTTAACATAGTCCATCAGATCTTTTTCAGAAAAGTTGAATATTTTATCGTATATTTCTTTTGCTTTCTCCATGTCAATCGAATTTTCCTGATTGTAGTAATCGGTGATTATCATTATCAGATTGTCTTCGAGCTCGCTGAGCATCTCATCCATCTGAATTTTGGCCATTCTTCCATCCAAGCCCATTTCCCATATGTATGGTTCTATCTCTATTTCAATTTTTTTCGCTTTTACACCTTTTTCGAGGGTTTTACATACATCGAACAAAGTGACCCGGTTTTCTGTCTCAAGAGTGTCGAGCAGGTCAAGCGCTTTACCATAACTGTCACTGTATTTTTCTATGGTTTTAAGTCCCTGATTTACCTTTGTGATCAGAAAATTCAAATCGTTCAACACGTAACTGTAAGCTCCCCAATAAATGCTCACTATCGACCTTCTTCTCGAAATAGCGATTGCAGCTTTTCCTGTTTGCTTTGCCATCCTCTCCGCGTTTCTGTGCCTCATTCCGGTTTCTTTTGTGGGGATAGAAGGATCCGGTGTCAATTGAACATTCGCATAGAGTATCCGAGTCGCATCTTCGTCCATTATAACCGCACCATCCATCTTTGCGAGTTCATAAATACGCTGCGCCGTATATTCGCAGTTAACATAAAAACCCGGCTGAATTAAATTTTTTGAGCGGATAATGTCTTCTTCATTCATCAGTAAAACCAAAGCACCACTTTTTGCATTCAATATATTATCAATTCCCATCCTTAGAGGAGTCCCAGGAGCGATTATTTTTATAATATCTTTTAAAAAATCATATTTAGCCATGCTTTTTTACTCCTTCTATTACTTTTATCTGAAGTATACCACATGGGTATTAAAGATTATTAAAAACATGGCATGATATAATTGATAAACATGATAATCGGGGAGGAAATATGGTTAACGATGAATTTGTTAAGATAATAGCAAACGAATTTGAAATAGATAAAAATCGGGTGATGGCTGCAATCGAACTTCTGGATGACGATAAGACTATTCCCTTCATAGCAAGGTACAGAAAGGAAATGACCGATTCGTTGAATGAAATACAGCTCAGATTGATTTCTGAAAAGTTGAATTATTTAAGAAAGCTTGAAAAAAGAAAAGAAGAAATTATAGAATCCATTGTTTCCCAGGAAAAAATGACGGAAGAAATCGAGTCCAATATAAGAAATTCAATTACTTTAAGTGAGCTTGAGGATATTTATCTGCCATTCAAAAAGAGGAAGAAGACAAGGGCAGATAAGGCTCGTGAGATGAATCTTGAACCTCTCAAGGAGTACGTCATGAAAGCATTTGAAAGAGATACTGAATTCGAAGGTATGTTTCTGGAAAAAAATGAATTCTTCGATGATATCACAGCTGCGATAGAGACTTCTCTTGATATTTTAAGAGAAGAAGTGAGTTTATCAACAGAAATTCGTGATTACGTAAGAAAAAAAATGCTTTCAGTTGGAAGGATAGAGACACAGCAATCTTTCGGAGAAGATGAAAAAGAAATCTACAGTGATCTGTATTCGTTCAACGCGAATTTGAACAACATCCCCAATCATAGGATAATGGCCATAAACAGAGCCGAAAATGAAGGTGTGATAAAGGTCAGAATCGTGTCGGATTTTAATTTCATGGATTTTGTAAGAAGAAATCTCAAAATCGATGAAAAATTATTTTACAGCGATAATATTTCCAAAGCCGTTTCCACTGGTTTGGAGGAACTCTTACTGCCTTCAATCGAAAGAGAGATAAGAAATCGACTTACCGAAAAGGCTGAAATAAGGTCGATTGATGTGTTTTCTATGAATTTGAGGAATTTGCTTCTGACCCCTCCGTTGAAAAAAGTCAATGTTTTGGGTATAGATCCCGGATTCAGAACGGGCTGTAAGTGTGCTGTTGTAGATGAAATGGGTATTTTGAAAGATCATTTCACGATATATCCCAATCAACCTCATAACGCTGTGGAAGAAAGTCGAAAAATGATTGTGGAATGTATTGAAAAACACAAAGTGGATATAGTATCCATCGGCAACGGTACCGCATCAAGAGAAACTGAAGACTTCATATCCACAGTGATAAAAGAATTCGCTGACTGCAGTTACGTAATAGCTTCGGAAGCGGGGGCATCGGTATATTCGGCCTCTGAAAACGCCATAGAAGAATTCCCGAACCTTGATCTTACGACCAGAGGGGCAATATCGATAGCGCGTAGAATTCAGGATCCTTTGGCGGAATTTGTTAAAATTCCGCCAGAATCGATCGGAGTCGGAATGTATCAGCATGATTTGAATTCGGGGAAACTAAAAGAGTCTCTCGACAGAGAAGTGGAGTCGGTGGTAAATTATGTCGGAGTGGACATAAACTCGGCTTCGCCTTTTCTGCTCCAGCATATTTCGGGATTGAATAAAAAAAGTGCTTGGAATTTGATCGAATACCGTGAGAAAAACGGGCCTTTCAAGTCAAGAGGAGATATAGTTAAAGTTAAAGGAATTGGAAAAAAAGCTTTTGAACAGGCAGCAGGATTTTGCAGAGTTCCCGGATCGGACGAATTGCTGGACAATACCATAATTCATCCTGAATCATACGAATACTGCAGGAAAATACTCGGATATCTGGATATCCCTATTGAGTCTGTAGCCAATAGGGATGAGAAATTCTCAAATAAAATTGCCGGAATAAATATAGAAGAAATCAGTGATAAACTTGGTATAAATCCTATAACAGTGGCTGATATAAAAGATATACTGTCAAAAAAAAGTTTTGATCCGCGAGATTGTTTCCCTCAACCGATTTTGAAAAAAGAAGTTAAATCTTTGGATGATTTAAAAGAAAATATGAGGTTGCAAGGTACCGTGAGAAACGTTATCGATTTTGGCGCCTTTGTGGATATTGGCGTGAAGGTGGATGGTCTGATACATGTTTCTAAAATGGGGTATAAGGTGGATCCGCTGGAAATACTTTATGTCGGACAGATAGTCGAAGTTGAAGTTATCAAAATTGAAAAGAAAAGAAACAGAATAGGTTTATCTTTGATAAAATAAAATATATTGTATATAATATCAAATCCGAGGTGAATCGAGTTGTACGAAGATATCAGAATGAAATCAATTGTTAAAAATTATTTTATAAAAAATAATTCGTATTTCCTGGAATTATTTGATTCTCCATTCTATCCTGATGGAATAGGTGGTCAATTGGGAGACCGCGGAACAATTTCTCAGAGCGTTGTTCTCGAAGTGTGTCAGGATTCGGGCGGAAATATCATACACAGAATTGACAGAGGAGAATTTTTTTCCGGTGAAACTGTCGATGTCACCATAAACAGCAAAAGAAGATTCGACATATCTCAACAGCACACGGCCCAGCATATAATATCTGCAAATGCCTACAATTTTTACGGATACAACACGGTAGGATTTCAAATGGGCGAAGAATATTCCACGGTTGATTTCGATACGGAATCTTTTGATTGGGACAAATCAGCCGAGATCGAGATTGCGATACTGGAACAGGCTTATTCGAAAGTTAAAATAGAAATCCTGAATATTCCGTATTCGGAACTTTATAAGTATCCGCTTCGAAAAAAACCGAGTGACAAACTGAAAGGCAAAGACGAGTTGAGAATAGTTAAAATAGGTGAGCTCGATTTTTCTCTGTGTGGAGGATTTCATGTGGATAGATTGTTCAAAGTATTGCCCGTTAAGATAGTCAAATATGAAAGGATAAAAGGTGGATGGACAAGGGTTTATTTCCTGTCAGGGATCAGAGCCATGAAAGATTATCAAAGAAAAGACAGTCTTTTACATGAAACGACTAATTTTCTGTCAACATCCCAAGAAGAACTTAATTTAAGACTTAAAAATTTGATTGACGAGAATAAGGTTAATTTGAAATTAAACAAGAAATTGTCGGAATCACTTGCAAATGAGATGTACAATAAACTGAGGACAAGGAAAGATGAAAGTTCATACAGAAAAATAATCGAAATACTTCCCACCGAATACAGTGCCAAAGATCTTTCCGGGAAGATAATGAAAGAAAAAAATACAGTTGCCGTCATGTTATTCGAACGTTCGGGTGCTTACGGTCTGAATATAGTGTCTACATACGATAATATAAACGCAAAAGAAATATTGTCAAGACTTTCCGAAGAGCTCACAGTCAAGGGCGGAGGAAATGAGAAAAACGTCCTCGGTACGGTTCATGGAGATTTATCTGAAATTAAAGCAAAGATAGAAAAAATAATTGACAACATGGAAAGTTGAAAAATAATAAATTTAGGGGGAATATTTTGAAAAAGGCATTGATATTTTTATTGTTGGTAACCTCTTCGATTACCTTCTTATCACTTGAAGTGGGAATAGTTTACAACGGAAATTTACACGGCAGCTCCGATTCATTTATCGGCTTAACTGCCAGAAGCAGGTTCGGAATAACAGGGCTTGAATTGGCCGTAATGCCTAAAATAGGCCCGGAATTCGATATGACCAGCTACAGGTTCATTATTGCGCCTTCCATAGGTTGGGGTACTCCCGAATTGAGTATTTACGGGGCAGTTTCCCCTCACCTGGAAATCAACAAAGGGAAGTTGGATTTTGATATAGCGAAGTGGAATTTTGGAGTGGGGTCTACATTTATGATAGCGGAAAATGTGATAAGCTTTTTTGAATTTTTTGCAGAATTCGACTTTTCCGGAAAAACTGAACTCGAATCCATAACCAGTGCTACAATGCTGAGTTTTGGAGTTACTTATAAATTTGATTTCGGATTTTGAGTTTTATATAAAATCCGGGTTAGAGCGAAGATAACCCGGATTTTATGACTCTTATAGCCATGGGTATGCATTCGAAAGAGCTATCCACTTCAAGTTTTTCATATATCGAAATTTCGTCTATTTTTAAAATATCTTTTACCGCCATTCCTTTAACAACTTCTGAAGTGAAGCTTGTTGATGCTATGGCTCTAGGGCACCCTTTAATCTTGAATTTTATATCTGAAACCACGCCTTCACTCAATTTTATATACATTAAAACCTTATCTCCGTCTGATTCGTTGAATCCTTCGAGTTTCAAATCGTAGTCTTCCAAAACACCCAAATTTCTCGGATTTGTAAAGTGTTCAATAAGCAATTTTGAGTATTTACCAATCGGCATCATTCATCTCCCTGAGCGATAACACACACTCTTTGAGGGTATCTGAAAAATACTTAATCTGTTCTTCAGTATTTTCAATACCCATAGCTATTCTTATAGTACCGTAAATAAACTTTTCATCGATATTTATCGCCTTCAACACATGGGAAACCGCTTCTTCTTTTGAATGAGAATGGCATGCCGAAGCGGTTGATACCGCTATACCCCTCATGCTGAGCATTTCCATAAGAGCTTCCCCGTTTATATTCTCAAAACTTATACTTAAAGTTCCGGGTACTCTTTTTTTCATATGTCCGTTTAATTTATAATTTCCTATTTCTTCCAAAGTGTTTTTAATAATTTTACCGAATTTCTCGTACTTGACAGAGTACTCTTCTCTGTTTTCTTCACAAATCTCAAGAGCTTTTTCCATCGCCGTTATACCCGGAACATTTTCCGTACCCGAACGCAAACCTCTTTCATGTCCGCCGCCAAATATTATATTTTTTATCGGCGTACCATTCTTAATATAAGCGAAGCCCACACCTTTCGGACCAAAAAACTTATGTGCCGATGCGCTCAGTGCGTCAATTCCTATTTCCTTAACATCAATCTTCAGCTTTCCCATGGCCTGTACCGCATCAGTGTGAACCATAACCCCATGCTTTTCCGCCAAATCGCATATTTTTTCCATAGGCTGCAAAGTACCTATTTCGTTGTTTGCTAACATCACGGATATCAACGCGGTATCACCGTTTATATTATCTTCGAGATACTTCAAATCTATTACCCCGTCTTCATCAACAGGGTTTAAAATGACCTCATAACCTTCCTCTTCGAGATGTTTAAAAGTTTCCAGAACCGCTTCATGTTCTATTACAGAAGTTATTATCCTTTTCTTTTTACTTGCATTTAAAATGCCCAATATGCAAAGATTATCGGCTTCCGTGCCTCCCGAAGTGAATATGATTTCTTCCGGTTCGGCATTTATAGTTGCGGCTATTTTTTTTCTGGCATTTTCAAGATAATCTTTCGCTTCCAATCCTAAAAAATGAAGACTCGAAGCATTCCCATAATGTTTTTTATTAAAATCGTACATAAAATCAAGAACTTCAGGATGAATTGGAGATGTTGCCGAATTGTCGAGATAGACCATCATATCAATATTCAACAACCTTGACCGTAACCTTTTCCACACCCGGTATTTCATTGAGATGTTCGTGAATTTCTTCCAATACGTTCTGTTTATAAACATCAGTTTCATCGAAAGAAATTTCAAGGTAAATTTCAGAATCCTCAAACTTGAGGTATTTTACGAGTTTCGCATCTATTATGTTTTCGCCTGTTTTGGGATAAATTACGTGTTTGAGATTGTCAAGTATGAAAGTTTCATCCACTATCTTTTCATGCTTTATGCCGAGTACGTTTTCTTCATAATCGTTTATTGCGGCTTTAAGTCCGTCTATTGCAAGTATGGAGCAATGAACCTTAACCGGCGGAAGTCCTCCGAGTTCTTCCAAAGCGTCTTTCCAAGTCAATTTTTTCGCTTCTTCTACGGTTTTCCCCTTTGAAAGTTCCGTCACTATTGAGCCGGTGGCGATATTAGAAGCGCATCCATAAGAGAGGAATTTTATATCAGATATCTTTCCACTTTCCACTTTCAGAAACACACTCACCTGATCACCACAGGCAGGACTTCCTACTGTGGCTTTTCCATCAGGATTTTCTATTTCGCCTACATTTCTCGGATTTTTAAAATGCTCAATCACTTTCTCCGTGTATTTTATTACAGCCATGATTAACCTCCGTTAAAATAAACAGTTCAACTATTTTATAGTACTTTGATTTCTTAATCTTTCAACTATTGGTTTCAGTTCGTTACAGAATTTTTCGATTTGTTTTTCGTCATTCAACCATCCAAGTGTCATTCTCAATGAACCGTGTGAAAGTTCATGATCTCTGCCGATCGCGCTTAAAATATAGTTGACTTTCAAGTCACTGGAAGCACAGGCGGAACCTGTAGCCACAATTATATTTTCAAAATCGAGGAACATCATTATAGATTCGCCTTCTATGAACCGAAATGAGTAATTTACGTTGTCGGTCGCTCTTTCTCCATATTTCGGACCGTTGATAATTGCATCCGGAATGTTGTTGTCTATGAATTCGATTAATTTTTTTTGTAAAGCCATTGTATGCGAGACATATGATTTTCTGTTTTCAACGGCTTTTTCCAATGCGTCTGCAAGACTCAGTATACCGGGTATGTTATCTGCCCCCGGCATCAAAGTAGATGTAGTAACAGTCCCGAAAATCGTCGGTTTGAAGGTAACTCCTTTACGCGATACTATGGCTCCGATCCCTCTCGGACCATATATCTTATGTCCGGAAAATGTCAGAAAGTCAATTCCAAGCTCATCCATGTTGATTTCGATGGAATTAACTGCGGTACATGCATCCAAAAGAATTTTTATCTTAGAATTTCTGTTTCTTGCGATTTCTATGATTTTTTTTATTTTCTGCACGGTTCCAATTGTGTGGTTTACAAGCGTAACAGACAACAATCTGGTTTTTTCGTTAATTTTCTCAGCAAGAATATCTTCTCTTATGTAACCTTGCCCGTCCACCTTAACAAAATGTACTTTCGCACCTTTTTTTCTGTAGTATTCGTAAACATTCACAATTGAAGGATGGTCTATCACACTTGTAACTATTTCCGTATCTGATAAGTCTTCGTCTCGCAACAAGCCGCTTATCACCAAATTGTTAGCGTGGGTCCCCCCCATAGTGAAGACCACTTCTCCTCCGCCGCATCCAAAACAATTCATAATTTTGTTTTTGGCTTCTTCTATATTTTCTGCAGCTTCAGTACCTTTTGAAGTAAAAGAAACGGGCAAAAAGAAATTTTCCTTGTTGTACTCATTTATTCTTTCATTTACAAAATCCGAAACAGGTGTGGTCCTGTAATTGTCAAGGTATATCAGATTCATCTTTCCTCCTAAATTATGTCAATTCTTCCAGGTCATCTTCGAGTATTCTTATGGCAGAATCTCTATCAAGTTTTAAAATCATGCCTATCGGCGCGAATATATAATTCCTGTCTCTCATCAAATTTACATCTGGCCTTGGGAGCAGTTCGTTAACGTGTATTTTAGAAAGATTGATACAACTTCTTAGTACATCCCTGGCATATTTGGATCTTGAAAGAATTCCACCCGTACCAAATATGTACTTCACCGCTGTTAAATCTTTTCCTTCGGCTATTTTGTACCTTCCTGTCGGTCCGTACAAAGTCCTTACTCGTCCAGAATGTCTTCTTAATGCGTCTTTAAGGCAAAACTTAGCTAATTCTGCTGAAAATCTTTCTAATTTATCGTTTTCCGGATAAGGTGTAATTTTATTTAAAAGTAAATCATAATCCGGGAATAAAGCCTCTATTTCCTGTCCCATGGAATCAACCACATTTCTTGCATTCACGAAAACTCCCAAATCACCTTCTACCGTTCTCTTGGAAACAGGTTCGGGAGAAATCATCATTTCCATTATCTCCGGTGATCCTTCTGTAAAAGAGTCTATATCAGTCGTCGCCCCGCCTATGTCCACAGTGAGCACATCTTTGAAAATATCCATTAGCATACCTGTGGTATCCATAACAGCAGCCGGAGTAGGCATAATAGGCGCACTGACTTTTTCTGATATTTTTTCCATTCCTTTTGCCTTAGTTATATGCTCTGAAAAAATATCCTGTATCAATAGACGTAATGGATATATATTCAATTCATCTACTCTGGGATATACATTATCGGTTAGCCTTATACTTTTGCCTTTGCTTAAAAAAATCTTTTCGACATCGTCTCTTGCAGCACAATTACCTGCATATATGAAAGGTACATCAACATCGCTTTCTGAATAAATTTTTGCGTTGTGAATAACCGTTTCTTTTTCGCCATAATCAACTCCACCTGCCAGGAGTATTATGTTCGGTCTGATTTTTTTTACCCTTTCTATATCATCGTGATTCAGCTTGCCGGATGTAACGGATTTGATGATTCCACCGGCACCTAAGGCTGCTTCTTTGGCAGCTCTTACAGTCATATCGTAAACGAGCCCATGCACCGCCATTTTCAAGCCGCCCGCGGCACTGCTTGTTGCCAGAAACTTATTCCATGTCACCTTTTCGTTTAAATCAATTTCTATATTATCTATGGCTTTTTGTATCCCGATCGTCACGTCACCTTGAGAAACCGTTGTGAAGTGTTCACTCTGTGCAATCATCGAAGCATCGTTTGTTCCCAGTTTATCGAATAAGCTGACTACCGTCGTCGTCGATCCTATTTCCGCTGTTATTACGTCCACTTTCAAACTATCACCTGTTGATTCATACGTTGGAGAGTAATTCTCTTACCATTTGATTTATAACTTTCCCGTCAGCTCTGCCTTTGATTTTTCCCATTATTTTTCCCATTACTTTCCCAAGATCAGTAGGCCCTTTTGCTCCCACCTCGGAAATAGTGTCCATTATGATTTTTCTTATCTCGTTTTCATCGAGTTCTTCAGGAAGATATTCTTTTATGACTTCTATTTCCTTTGCTTCTTCATCTGCCAAATCTTTTCTTCTCGCATTTTCATATTGTTCGATAGACTCTTTTCTGGTTTTAAGCTCTTTGTTCAGTATGGAAACCACATCATCGTCGGTCATGTTTTTGTTATCGACTTCAAAATTTTTAACTGATGCTATTACCATCCTTAAAGTTCTGACCTTGATTTCTTCCTTGGCTTTCATCGAAATTCTAAGATCTTCATACAATCGTTCTTTTAGACTCATCTTAACCCCTCCAATAAATTACAGGCCGCAACAAAATAATCTCAACGCTGCTTAAATGTTTTCTCTATTTCTCGGTTAATAGTCTTTTTCTTAAGATCCTCTCTTTTATCATATAGATTTTTTCCTCTTCCAAGACCTATTTCAACTTTTACAAGGTTGTTTTCGTTGAAATACACGATAATCGGAATTATCGAAAAACCCTTTTCCATGACTTTTGATTTCAACTTTCTAAGTTCGCGCTTATGCAGCAATAATTTTCTGTCTCTTTCGGGATCGTGGTTGAAATATTTCGCATAGGAATATGCGCTTATATTTATACCCGTTAAAAAGAGCTCATGCTTTTTAAACCTGCAGAATCCCTCTTTAAAATTTATCTTGCCATCTCTTAAAGATTTCACTTCGGTACCGGTAAGTTCAATCCCGGCTTCAAACTTTTCGAGTATCTCATAATTCCTGTAGGCATTTTTGTTTTTTTGAATTATCTTCATATTATCTCCTCTTAAAAATAACTTTTAAGATTATATCATGCAAAATGAAATAATCTTAATGGTTTTTTGGAATCAGAAAATCAACAGTTATAAGAATGGAATAGAGGAGAAAACCGAATCCCTGAGGATTCGGTTTCATTTTGTTCTGTACAATCTGTCTCCGGCATCTCCAAGTCCCGGAACAATATAGTCATTTTCATTCAGCTTTTCATCAACCGAGGCGGTATATACTTTTATATTCGGGAATCTTGAAAGAAGTGTATCTATTCCCTCAGGAGCCGCAAGCAAAGACAGGAAATAAATTCTGTCCTCTGCTGCTCCGAATTTAAGAAGCATTTCTATTCCTTTAATCGCAGAATTACCTGTTGCGAGCATCGGATCAAGCAGGAAAATATCTCTTTCACGAAGTTCTGGCATTTTTGCATAATACTCTACGGGCTTATGTGTGTTTTCATCTCTGTAAAGACCTATATACCCCACGGAAGCATTCGGCAGCAGAGTCAGCACTCCGTCAAACATGCCCAGCCCCGCTCTTAATATAGGCGCGATAACAACATCCTTGTCGCTTATCAATCCGCCGCTTGTTTCGCCGATCGGAGTATTGATTATGACTTCATTGGTTTTCAGATTAGACGTGGCCTCATATGCCAGCAGTAATGTGAGTTCTTTCAATAACTCCCTGAATTCTTTAGGTCCTGTTTTGCAATCTCTCATTATGGTAAGTTTGTGTAATACGAGCGGGTGATCCACCAATGTCAGTTGATTCCATCGTTGATATGCCATTTAAGCCCCTCCAATATCTTCATCTTTTTTAAAAAATCTTCTTGTCGCAACTTCATCCATGTAACCGTTCTCAATTTTCGCAGTCGCGTCGTCGTATTCATTTTTTTGTTTTTCTTTCAATTTTTCAAGCATTTTAATGTTTCTGTCTATTTCAAGATATTCGGTTTTAACTCTTTCCAATGTGTTTTCTATGTTGAATTTCTCCTGCACAAGTATCTCATCTTTGTGGTATTGGAAATCGATGAAATTCCTCCATATCAACATTTCTTCTCCTTTGATGATACCGCTCATCATACTTTTCTGAAAATCCGATTCACAGCCGTGTATATAATGTCTGTGATTGTCTATTTCATTTTCCTTTTTATTCAACTGGGTTTGAACGAAAGTCAATTCGATCTTTTTCTGTTCCAGTCTTTTTTGAAGTATTTCCAGAAATCTCTGGAGCCGGAAAATGAATTTTTTCAAAAAAGCACCTCCAGAAAATCAAGCAGATTTTGAATCCCCTTTCTTTTCGAAGACGAAACGGGAAAAATCATGAAATCCCCATATGGTTGAATAGCTGTCTTTACGGATGATACGGTGGCGTTAATCTGCGAATTGTTAAGCTTGTCGGACTTTGTGAGGATAATACTCATAGGATAGCCATAGTTTAGGACCCACTCTATCATTTTGATATCATTATCCAGCAAAGGATGTCTGCTGTCCATAAGCAGGAATATCATCTCAAGATTTACCGTATTGTCGAAGTAATACTTGAGCAGGTTATCCCAATGTTCTCTTTCGTTTTTAGATATCCTGGCGAATCCGTAGCCAGGTAAATCTACGAACCTGTACTTGTCATTTACGAGGTAATAATTAATCGATCTCGTTTTTCCGGGTGTGGAGCTTATTTTGGCAAGTTTGTTGTTGAGTATATAATTCATCAGTGAAGACTTGCCTACATTTGATCTGCCTATGAAAGAAATCTGAGGTATTTCATCGATTAAAACCTGATTCAGTGCATAGGAAGTTCTTTCAAGCTTTGAACTGGATATTTTAAACATTCTTTTTATCCTCAATGGCTATTTTCAAGACTTCTGAAATATCTTCAACAAAATAGAATTTAACCTTTGATCTTACTTCTTCGGGGATTTTTATGGTATCCTTTTTGTTGTCTTTGGGTAATATTATTTCTTTTATACCAAGTCTGAACGCGGCGAGAACTTTTTCCCTCACTCCACCGATAGGAAATACTTTTCCACGGAGACTTATCTCTCCTGTCATAGCAACATCGTTTCTCACCGGCAATTTCTTAATGGAAGAAATTATCGATGTGGTAATCGTGATTCCTGCTGATGGTCCGTCTTTCGGTACGGCACCTTCGGGAACATGCATATGCAAATCATGTTTTTCAAAAAAATCTTCCTCTAAAATACCCTCACAAATATTCTTAGAAAGCGAGAGTGCGATTTGTGCCGATTCTTTCATCACATCTCCCAATTGTCCGGTGAGAATTATTCTACCTTTTCCCGGGTGAAATAGAGTTTCGATTTGAAGTGTTGTACCACCAACGGCAGTCCAGGCAAGACCCGTCGTTATTCCGATCTGTGGTTTGTCGAGCTTGACATCACTTTGGAATTTCTCAGGTCCGAGCATTTTTGGAATGTCCACGGCTTTCACACTGAATTCGTTTAGATTTTCTTCGAGCAGTTTCAAAGCACTTTTTCTGACAACCGAAGCTATTTCTCTCTGGAGATTTCTGACCCCTGCTTCTCTGGTGTAATTCTGTATGATTTTCTTAACGGCACCTTGTGTAATCTTAAGATTTGATTCCATTGAATGTTCTTCGAGAATTTTGGGGGTTATGTAATCTTTTGCTATATGCATTTTTTCTATTTCCGTGTATCCGGGTATTTCTATCACTTCCATCCTGTCCCTTAATGCGGGTGGAATCGTGTACAAAACATTTGCGGTTGTTACGAAAATGACTTTTGAAAGATCGAATTTCAATTCAAGAAAATGATCCACAAATGAATTGTTCTGTTCGGGATCGAGAACTTCAAGCAGCGCCGAAGCAGGATCTCCCTGAAAGCTCTGTCCGAGCTTATCTATTTCGTCAAGCAATATCAAAGGATTTTTGACGCCTGAATTTTTAATCAATTGCATTATTCTTCCCGGCATTGCTCCGACATATGTTTTTCTATGGCCTCTTATTTCGGCTTCATCTCTCATTCCACCAAGTGACATTCTTGTGAATTTCCTGTTCATAGCCTTGGCGAGAGAATTGCCCAAGGATGTTTTTCCGACTCCGGGAGGACCTACAAGACAAAGTATCGGTGCTTTAAGACCTTTAGAAAAAGCCCTCGCTGCGAGATATTCGAGTATCCGTTCTTTTACCTCTTCCAATCCGTAATGATCGTTATCCAAAGTATTTCTTGCGGATTTTATGTCTATTATGTCTTCGGATTCTTCATACCAGGGAAGATCTAAAATCCAGTCAAGATATGTTCTTATTACAGTTGACTCAGCGGAATATGCCGGAGACCTCTCAAGTCTGTCTATTTCGTGAAAGGCTTTTTCTTTTACGTAATCGGGATAATTGCCACTTTCGACTTTTTCCCTGTACTCTATTATCTCGGCATCCCCGTTGCCTTCCAACTCTTCCTTTATAGTCTTCATCTTTTCTCTCAGGTAATACTCTTTCTGATTTTGTTCGAGTTTGCCCCGCACTTTTTTCTCCAAATCTTCCTCAATTTTTAAAAGATCAAGTTCTCTCGTGAGCAATTGAAGGAGTAATTCGAGTCTTTTTTTAGGATGTACGGTTTCGAGTAATTCTTGTTTTTCTTCGAGGCTAAATGGCATTATTGAAGAAACGAAATCTGCAAATCTATCAGCATCTGAAGTGTCTTCAAGTGATTGAAGTGCTTCAGTCGGAAGTTTCTTCGTTATATTGAAGTATTTTCTGGTGGATTCGCTGACCTTTTTAATAAGCACTTCGAGTGACTTCGTTTTTCTGAATCTTGAAATCTGTACATCAATATCGAGTGAAAGATAGTTTTCATCTTTAAATTCAGAATTGACTTTTGCCCTTGACAAGCCTTCAACCAGTACTTTAAATGAATTATCAGGTAATTTCATAAGCTGAATTATCTGTGCCACCACTCCGATTTTGAATATGTCCTCTTCTTCCGGGTCTTCATTTGAAGGATCTATCTGTGCTACGAGAAACACAAGCCTGTTTTTTCTTTCTATAGATTCTTCAAGTGCGTTAAGAGATTTTTCCCTACCGACGTAAAAAGGCATTATTGAACCCGGATAAACGAGCATATTTGTCCGCATTGGTATTACCGGAAGATTATCCGGTATTTCCACGGATTCTTTACCATCGGTTGCAAATTCCTCGAGTTTCTGGAATTTTGACATCTTTTTTCCTCCATTCTTTTATTTATCGAATAAACCTAATTGACATTTTTTGACTTTTATGTTCAATTCATTCAGCAATTTTCCAAAAAATCCGGGATTTATCTCCAGACTCCTGGATTTTTCAAGTGCATAGCAACAATCCACAGATGAACCGGATACAATGTCGGCTTTGGATTTTGTGTGAAATGCATTCTGTTTATACTTTTCAATTTCTCCGTCGACGAATATATGAAGATCGATTCTGTCGAATAAATCTCTGTTGTTGCTTTCAACGATAAGATATTTCGTTTCCGGAGGTATCTTTTTTTCAATATCTTCATAAGAGACGTTTTTATTCATGAGTAAAATTTTTTTGGCATCGTTTTGCATACCGTCACCGATTTTAACGCAAAATGATTTTTGCAAATTCTCGGATATGATATTTACGATTCTTGTTTTACCGCATCCGCTATGTGCACCGGATACCATTATTACTTTCAATTTACCTCTCTCCATTTTCATAAAATTCAATCGAAGCACCGAGCGACTTGAGTTTGACACCGAAATTTTCATATCCTCTGAAAAGCGAATCTATATTGTTTACGATTGTTGTACCTTCGGCATTCAAACCGGCAATTATGAGTGCGGAAGAACAACGCAAATCTGTTGCGACAACCGGAGCGGCACTTAGCACATCAATTCCGGCTATGAACAGTGAATTGTTCTTAAATTCTATTTTTGCATTCATTCTCTGCAATTCCCAGACATGGGACAGTCTTTCCGGGAAAACTTCATCTTTGACAACTGTCTCACCGACGCAGGTAGAATAAAGTGTAGTTGCAAGAGGAAGCAAATCCGTCGGAAATCCGGGATATACCTGCCCGGTTATATTCGTTCCCAAAGGGCGATTTTTTGTTTTTACCAATATGTTATTCTCGTCATAGTTCACCGATATACCGGAGTTTTTCAAAATATCCAGAAGCATTATGTTATGCCTGGGAACGCATCCGGTTATTTCTACATCTCCTTTTGTCGCAGCAGCTGCGATTACAAATGTCCCCGTCTCAATTCTATCGGGTATTATATCAAATTCCGTACCGGATAATCGTTTTGTTCCGTTAACTATGAGAGTATTCCCTTCTTTTCGTGTTATTTTTGCTCCTAAAAGAGAAAGAAATTCAATTAATTGGTCTATTTCTGGTTCCAAAGCGACATTATTCAACTCCGTCCGGGTACCTTCAAGAAGTACGGCTGTTGTCAGAAGTTGCTGCGTAGCTCCGATAGAGGGGAATTTCAAGCTGAATTTCACCTCTTTTATTTTTGATACCCTCTTGGTATTTACAACACCATGTAGCATTTTAGTTTCGAATCCCAAGGCTTTCAAACCGTCCAGATGTATGTCAACCGGTCTGGGTCCAAGATTGCATCCACCCGGCAGGGGAACTTTTGCTTCGTCATTTCTCACCGACAACGGCCCCAACACGTTGAAGGAGGCCCTCATTTTTCTAACCAGATCGTATGGCACATTATTTTTAAGTGTGCCGCCGCTTTGTATAGTCAATATGTTACCGGAGTATTCGCAAATCATACCTAAATTAGTCATGATCTGAACCATGACCCTTACGTCTTCAAGGTCTGGGACATTCTTCAAGACTATTTTTTCATCGGTTAAAATGGTAGCGGCCAAAATCGGTAGCACGGAATTTTTTGATCCTGACATTTTAACTTTTCCGTTCAGGCTGTTTCCTCCGTTAATTTTAATGGATGTCATATAATCTCACTTCCTAAATGTTGATAACGGTGGCACCAGTTCCACCTTCTTGTGGCTTCGCCACTCTATAATTCCTAATTCTGCCATCTTTGGCGAGATAATTCCAAATGGACTCGGCAAGTCTTCCAGTTCCTTTTCCATGAATGATATAACCAGTTTCCCGTCGATTGAAAACCAAATATTCTATAAATCCGTTTACCTCATCAAGTGCCTCTTCAACAGTCTTTCCCCTCAGATCAATTTGATTCCCGTGAACGGCAACGGTTGAAACATCATGAAAATAAACCGGTTCAGATTTTTTTTCCTCTTTTGGAGGTTTGATTTTTATCAATTTCGTTCGATCCACTTCGAGTTTTAAACTATCTTTCTCGACTATTACTTTGTTTTTCAGAATATCTATCACTTTAATAGGAGTATCCGTACCCTTTATGACTACAAAATCGTTGATTTCTATTTCGGGAATATCTTCACCGTGAAAATCATCTTCTATGCTTTTTCTTTTCTCTATACCGTTTTTGAGTTCCGCAATCCTGCTGCTGTATATTTTTGCTATTTTTTGATTCATTTTTTTGGTTTCTTCGAGTTTTAAATCTCTGTCTTTTCTGAGTTTACCGACAATCTGTTCAGTTTGCTTTTTTATATCTCTAAGTTCGTCTTCAAATTCGTTTATATCACTCAAATACGAATCAAGCTTCTTCAACTTTATGTCTTCCAATCTGTTGTCAAATTCGCTTTTCTTTTTTTCCAATTCAATTCTCAGATTACGTATTTTAAGATTTTCATCCTGCAACAAAGACTTTTCATGTTGAAGTGAATTTATAATTTCATCTACATTCGAATACTCACTGTCCATAAATTCGACGGCTTTATCCAAAACCTCATCCGGAAGTCCGAGTTTTTTTGCTATTTTAAATGCGTTGGAGCTTCCTGCCACACCCTGTATCAATTTGTAAGTCGGGGACAGCGTTTCCACATCGAATTCGACGGAAGCGCTTATGAGCTCCTTTTTACCGAAACAGTACAATTTAAGCGGGGAAAGATGAGATGTAACCACTAACGTGGAATTTTTATTCATAAGTGTTTCTATCAATCCCAGCGCAAGTGCGGCGCCCTCGACGGGATCCGTCCCAGCCCCCAACTCATCGAGCAGAATGAGAGAATTCTCTCCGCAGACGTTAACTATTTCAGTTACATTTTTAAGATGTGCTGAAAATGTGCTCAGACTTTGTTCTATAGATTGTTCATCTCCGATATCTGCCAGAACATGTTCAAAATTACCTACTGATGAACCTATGGCCGCAAGTATGGGAATTCCCGATAGAGCCATTATATGGCATAATCCTATTGTCTTCAGAGTTACGGTTTTTCCGCCGGTATTCGGACCCGTTATTATTATCCCTCTCTTATCATGGGGTATTTCGGCGGATATTGGAACACATTTGCTGCCTATCAAAGGATGCTTCGCTTCAATGAGTCTGAATTCGGTGGAATTATTTATTCTCGGAATTATTGCGTTGTTTTTAATTGCAAATCTCGCACGCGCCCAAATTGAATCGAATGATATTACTTTGTCGATTGTTACGGATATTTCATCTATATTTTTCAATATCGACAAAGAAATCTTCCTGAGAATTCTGTTTATCTCCTCAATTTCTTCAGAGCGCAAAGTTCTCGATTTATCGTTCAAAGGCAACATACTCTCGGGTTCCATATAATATGTGGCTCCGCTGGATGAAGCCGAATGTACAATACCTCTGACCTGAGATCTGCTTGAAACTTTGACTGGTACTACATACCTGCCGTCTCTCTGAATGTACATGTCCTCCTGTACGTGTCCCCTGAGCGATCCATGCATGAGCTTATCGAGTGTGGATCTTATGTTTCTTTCATTGCGTTTCATCTCTACTCTTATTTGCTTCAATTTATCTGAGGCGTTGTCTTTTATCAATCCCTCGTCATCTACGGTCTTTTCTATTGAATCGACTATTTTATCCTGATATATCATCGAAAAAACTATTTCTCCGATTTTCTTATATTCACTTTTATAATTTTTAAATTCATTTTGAAGTGAATTTATGCCGTACATAAAATTTCTGAACAGCAAAAGACCTTCGGCACCGATAATTTCACCGTTGCCAATCAATGAAACGATATTTCTTATGTCGAATATTCCGCCAACAGGAGGTTCACCTTCTCTTATGAAAACCGATATCATTTCCGATACCTTTTCAAGTTCTTCATAACAATTTTCCGAAGGTCTCAGACTTAATATCTCTTTTTTACCATAATCCGAAAAAGAATATTCGGAAATTATCTTCAATACTTTTTCAAATTCGAGCTTGTCAAATGAGTAATTTTCCATTTCTTCTCCTTAAAAATCGATGTTTTCCACGACTTTTCTCAGATCATCTTCAGCCACGTGAAGGTATTTTTCAGTTGTAGATATGTTTTTATGATTCAGCAACTCTTTTATTTTATAAATCGAAATGTTTTTTCTCATCAAAGCGGTTGCAAAAGTATGTCTGAGAACATGAGGACCCATCTTTTTTTTATCTATGCCACTCATATACAGGTACTTTTTAACTATTCTGTAAACTGCGGTCCTGTCGATCGGCTGCTTTCTGTAGGTAATGAAAACCCTTTCGGTGTCTAATTCAATTCTTTTCCTTTCAATCAGATATTCGTCAAACATCTTACCGACTTTGTTGTTCAAATAGACATAATCCATTTCCTGACCTTTTCTCTTAACTTCTATTGTTATTTTATTCTCCTTGTCATGAGTGACATCATCGAATTCTATTCCGACTATTTCACTCACACGAACACCGGTGGTAAGTAAAAAAGCTATTATAAGTTTGTCTCTGAGTCCTACGAATCCTTTTGCATTTCCCATGAGTGTTTCCATAAGTATTATGTATTCTTCTTCACTGAGAAAAACCGGGTTCTTTCTCCTTATTCTGACAGATTTTACACTTATGGCAGGGTTACTGCTCATAATTCCCCTCGAATTAAGATATTTGAAAAACGATTTTATGGCGGATAAAGCCCTATTTCTTGTCAATTCCGATACTTCGAGTGAGAATATGAAATCTTCGATATCTATCATTTCCAATGATTCGAAATCCAGTTTATTGTCGTTGAGAAATTTAAAAAATCTTTCCAACTCTCTTTTATATTCAGAAATGGTATTAGGAGAGTAGTGTTGCAAATTCATCCATCTTTCGAATCTTTGAATATTCTTCTCCATCGTATGCCCTCCTTACGAACCACAGATCTATTATAAACGCTTTTCCTTTACTCGTCGATATTACGGTAATTTCTTTGACATCGAACCCTACCGCAATGAAAATACCGAAATTTTTCAAACCCCTTTCGTATAAATCTCCCGCAATTTGAAAACAGTTTTTTTTGATATCAGTTTTATACTTTTCCCAGAACATGTATAGCCTATCAAGATCTATTCGATTAAGTTTATTTATAAAATTTCTCTGGTTGTCAGCACCGATTTTGTTTTCTGAAAAATATCTGCCGTAAATTGTGGGATTCATAAAAAATAATGTCTTTGTCCAACGCTCTTCCCAAAAGGATTTATCATACTTCAAAAGATCGAAAAAATTATCTGTTAAATCTATTACTTTTTTCAAAACAATTTCCTTCCTTTTTCATGTTAACGGTATCTATTAAATCGGTCCAAGCCCTTAAAAAATCAGAGGACATACCGTATTCTATACTGTCAGTACTTAAAAAGAGTTTTACTATTTCAGATATTTTGTTATTATCAAATTCTGATTTAAGATATTTAGAATTTCCCCCAAAAATCTCCGGCTCAAAAAATTCGACTTTTTCGTTTGAAAACGAAAAAATGTATAAATCGAATTGAAGAGACCTACCGGAACAGAAAAGAAAGTATTCCTTTTTCCCCGAATCATCAAGCAAAAAAAGTGTACTTATCCCACTGCTCTTTATCAACAATATATCCTGCGGTGACTTCAAAATATCCGCATTTCCAATGAATATTTTATGATTTGTCTTTCGGGTATTTTTCAGTACTATCACGGAATTTTTAAAGCCGTTGAGCTGTCTCTTCTTACCAAGATTATCAAAAAACAAAAAACCTCTGTCATCTTTGGATGGCTTCAGTAAAAAACATTTGTTCTTTAGCTTTGCCTCTTTTTTTATTAGGTCGAACAGTATGCTTCTCTTTTTATCGTTGTTCCTCGTAAAATTGATATTCTGAAAATTCACGAATACGAGCAAAGAAGAATTTTCTTCACATAATTTCACCATAACTTCATTAAAGATATCCACTATTTTCGATAAATTGTATCCCGATTTTTCATCCACTCTCAGGAAAAATACGGAATCATCCGAACTATTGGTGTTTTTCTCTCCTTCTAAATTTCTTTTTTTTATAAATCTGTTGAAAATCCCCTGAAAAATTACGCTTCCATCTCTGTCATGGATTTTCATTTTTATCTTCCATATATTTTTTGAGCTCTTCAACATCGAATTTTTGAATGAACTCTTTGAATTTACTTTCTTCCTCTTCATTTTCATCCGATGAAGTATCATCAATTGAGGCACTGTTTATTATTTCACTCGTAACGTAAATCGGTACAGAACTTTTCACAGCCAGAACTATGGCGTCGGAAGGTCTGCAATCCAATTCAAGTATCGTGTTTGAATCGTTATCGGATACGACTTCATATACGAGTTTAGCATAATAAGTCCCCGCTATAACAGAAGTGATGACAATTCTCACAAGGTTTGCCTTAAAAAGACCGGAGATTTTAAGAATCAAGTCATGAGTAAGAGGTCTGTCCGTATTTATGTTTTCCATAGCCATAGCCAGCGCCCAAGCTTCACAGGCGCCAATCCAGATATACACATTTTTTTTAATTTCTTCGATTTTCAATTCCACTACCGGCGAATTATGCACTTTATCTAAAAGTATGTTTTTAACCACTGCTTTTTTCATAATATCACCATTCCTTTTTTCAATTGGAAATCCTGGCTTCAGAAATCATACTCATAATCAATTCCGATAATTCTTCTTCGGTTTTATATTCGGTACTGTCGACTATTGGCAGTATCTTCACCTTTATATTCGAACGTTGCGGGAAAATCCTTCCCTTTGGCCATGAATGCTCTGTACCGATAATCGCTATTGGGAGAATTTTAGCCTTGGCCATCATAGGTATCCGCATAGTACCCTTTTTAAACGGAAGCAAATTGCCATCAGTACTTCTTGTCCCTTCCGGAAACAAAAGTACTCTTTTACCTGATTTTATCATTTCTATTATTTTTCTGATCGATACCACGGCTTTTCTTGGATCTTCGCGATCTATGAACAAACCTAAAAGCGTGATTCCCTTTCCGAAAAGAGGCAGTTTTTTAAGCTCTTCTTTCGCGATGAAGTAAACGCTTTCATCTACAAAACCCGCTATGAGAGGAACATCAAGATAACTTTGATGGTTTGCCACGATCATATATTTATCTTCCGTTATATTTTCTTTTCCTTCTATAGAAACATTCAAAAACAACCATTTGAAGCATCTTTTAAAGAAGTTAACAGCTCTTGGCCGGATGAACTCCTGGCATTCTTCTTCGGAAACGTTCTCCCTGATTTTTAGGGCTTTATTCATTACAATTGTTCCATAAACGGTATATCCGATAAACAATATGCAAAAATACAGTTCATAAAAAAATTTTTTTAATTGCTTCAGCATGTTTTAATGTCCTCCGATTGAATAATTGTCAATGTATATTGCCAAAATTAAAATCATATTCTTTTAAAATAACGATCCAATTCATCGAATGAAATGGAAAATCTCACTGGCCTGCCGTGCGGGCATGAAAAAATATTGTATTCCTCTATTTTTTTTAAAAGATCTTCAGCATCTTTTTTTGAAATTAAATCTCCGGTTTTAAAAGCGCTTCTGCATGCCATTGTGGCAAATATTCTATCGAAAACCAAAGTTTCTTCTTCGATTTCAAGCATTCTCAGCTCCTCTACTATTTCCTTGAAAGTCGTTTCGGCAGAGGAAATGCTTTGAAAATCAGGGATTTTATCTATAGAGACGGTATCGCCGTATGCCTTGAAATCGAAACCCAAAAGGTTTATACGTTTTTTTCTTGATCTTGCGGTTTCCATAAATGACATATCGCATTTAAAATCAATCGGTATCATCAAAGATTGTGATATCGGGACAGATTTCGCAATTTTCAACTCCCTAAAAATAACAGCTTCATGTGCGGCATGAAAATCTACTATTAAAAGTTCTCCGTTTTTTTCACCGATTATATATCTTTTATCGGCTATACACAAAAACTCAAATTTATGATCGCACTCTCTCCCGACAAAAGAAAATGGTTTTTCAGTATATTCCGAGACTTCATTGGAATTGTCTGCGGGTGCATCATAAGAAAACATATCTGTCGGTTTAAAATTATTGTCTGTCGTTTTTGATGTTGTCATGCTTTTTGAATCAATTTCTGCTTTATTTTCAAAAAAAGTATGTCTAGAATCTTTTTTTAAAATGTCATTTTGAACATTTATCTTGATACGATCTGAAAAAATATCAGTTTTATTTTTCGAAGGGAAAAGATCTTCCATACTTTTAAAATTCATTCTCATTGGTTTGCTTCCAAGAGCTGCTTTTATACTTTTTACTATTGAAGAATACACCAATTCGGATTCTGAAAATTTAACTTCGAGTTTTTGTGGATGTATATTGACATCTACGGTATCGGAAGGAATATCTATCATAATTATCGAAATAGGATAGCGGCTATTTTCAATGGTTTTCGCATAAGCCGATGTAACCGCTGAATAAAGCATCATGTCTTTTACATATCTTCCATTTACAAATGTTATTATACCGCTTCTGTTCGGTTTATTTATGCTTGGCGGAAATATAAACCCGTGTATTTTAATTTCCTGCTCATCGTGAAAAACTTCTATGAGCTCATCAGATTTTGCAGTTTGCATAATTCTGCAAACTCTGTCCCTGAAAGGTTCCGGTTTTAAGTCGTAAAGTGTTTTCTCATCTTTCAAAACTCTAAAACCGATTTTAGGATTCGATATTAAAAAACGGTCTACAATATCGACCACTTTTCTGCCTTCTGCAGAAGGAGATTTAAGGAATTTTCTTCTCGCAGGTACATTGTAAAAAATATTTCTTATTTCAATTTCGGTACCGATATTCATGGGAATATTTTTCTTTTCTATAAACTGGCCACCCTGAAAAAACATTCTGACTCCGAATTCACTTTCAGAATTTCTTGAACTGAAATACATGTGAGATACAGCACAAATGGACGCCAGAGCCTCACCCCTGAAGCCGAATGAATTCAAATCTAAAAGATCTTCCCATTTTTCTATTTTACTGGTAGAATGCGGTTGTATCGCTTTGTACATATCTTCTTCGGAAATCCCGAATCCGTCATCCCTTATCAATATCGATTCAGTTCCACCCGATTTGATTTCTAAATAAATACTGTCCGATTTGGCATCTATAGAATTTTCTATAAGCTCTTTAACAACAGCCGCAGGATTTGTAACCACTTCACCTGCCGCTATTTTCATATATACTTCCTTTGGAAGTATTTTAATACTCATTATTTTTCACCTGGCTTCTTTCGGGTACAGTCTTTTCTCATAAATCGAAAAACACAATATACCGGCACTTACGGATACATTTAAAGAGTCCGTGCCCTTTTTCATGGGGATAGATATGATTTCATCGCAATTCTCCCTGACGAGTTTTCTTATTCCACTGCCTTCATTTCCCAACACCAGGCCTGTTTTTTTACTGAAATTAACTTCGGGATAGGGCGTTCCACCCATATCGGCCCCGTAAATCCAGTACCCGTTGTTTTTCAATTTGTTCAACACGTTGATCATATTCGATTCCTGTGCTATCGGAATTTTAAAAGCTAAACCGGTAGAGACCTTAATTACAGCCGGAGTAACTTCGGCACAATTGTTCTTTAAAATTATTATTCCGCTGGCATCGGAACCATAAGCCGAACGAATTATGGCCCCGAAATTATGTGGATCCTGGACTTGATCGAGAATAATCAGATGGGAATAATCATCACCCTCACTTTTATTAATAATTTCTTCAAGTGAAGAATACTCGAACTCTTTGAAATCGATTAAAATTCCCTGGTGAGGGACATTCTGTCCTATTAGTTTTTCTATAACTTTTACAGGTGCGATTGAATATTTCAATCCCTTAAAATCCATTGCGTTTTTTAGTTTAGATATATTACCTTTAGCGTTGTCTGAAATCATGATTCTTTTAATATTTTCAAAATTACCTGAATCGAGTATTTCCTGTAAAACATTTCTTCCATATAAATACAATTACTATCACTCCCTTAAAGGCATACATCAATTATACCATTTGACAATAAATTAGACACGAAAAACGATGTATAATCAAATGCGATAATCAAGAAAATATGGAGGAATGGATAGAATGAAAAGAGTAGTAGCGGATTGCCATCACGACTTACTTTTATATGTAGAGCAAAAAAGGCTCAAAGGACTAAAAAAAGTAATATTGAAAGATTATATTCCGGAATATGAAGGCGGAGGGTTCAATTTGATAATCTGTTCCATTTTCATTTCTGAGGAATTTATACCCGAAATGGCCCTAAGGAAAGCGCTGGATCAAATATCCGCTTTATATTCTGAAATAGATGAATCCGAAGGTAAAATAGCATTGTGCAGAAATTATGAAGATGTACGGAAGGTTATCGAAGAAGATAAAATAGCTTTGATGCTCTCACTTGAGGGTGCGGATCCAATTATGAACGATTTAAACCTGTTGAGGATTTTTTATGAATTGGGAGTCAGATTTTTGGGTTTGACCTGGAGCAGAAGGAATTATGTCGCAGACGGAAGTTTTTTCATGCCAAAAAGAGAAGGAAGAAAGGGTGGAATCACGAATTTTGGAGTGCAGGTACTGGATAACGCGCAAAAACTTGGGATGATAATCGATATCAGCCACTTAAACGACGAAGGGGTTGAAGATGTTTTCGAACTCTATCAGGGACCTATTATAGCATCACATTCCAATTGCAGAGAAATAGTAAGCTCAATGAGAAATCTAACGGACAAACAGATCAAAAAAATTTCTTCAAGAAACGGAATTATCGGGATTAATTCCGCCAATATTTTTACCGGCAATATCGAAGAAGAATCGAATATTGAAAAACTATCTGAACATGTATTGAGGTTGAAGGAAATAGCGGGAATAGATTCCATATCGTTAGGTCTGGACATATGTGAGAATTTTGAATTAGAAGATTCCGATGAATACAATCACAACAGAAAATTCAGAAACGTAATTTCAAAACATTCTGAAATTAAAGAATTCAAAAATGTACTTTTAAAAAAAGGGCTTTCAGAGATAGAAATTGAAAATATTTTCGGGGAGAATTTAATGAAATTCCTGAAAAAATACCTTTGACTCAGGAGTATTCGAGTTTCAACTTAACGGTGAATACGGTTCCTCTACCGTATTCACTTTTTACACTTATATCACCTCCCACTGAATCAACGATTTCCTTACAGATCGCAAGACCCATACCGGTACCCGAATATTTCCTGACATTCGAAGAATCAACCTGAAAGAAATAGTCAAAAAGAGTAGCGTAATACTTTTCCTCGATACCTATACCTGTATCTTCCAATACCAGTTCGATTTCAACCATATTTTTACGATATCCTATTAAATTCAAAGCCAATTTGACATATCCGCTTTCGGTAAATTTCAACGAATTTTCCAGCAAATTGTTAACAAGAAGTTTAAAGTGTTCCGGAATCCATTTGATTTTCCCCGGTATTTTATCGTCATACTGAACTATAAAATCCAATTTTTTACTTTTGCAAACAGCCGCATATTTATCCGTGATTTCTTTCATCAGACTTTGTGGGTTAAAAAAAGACAGAAATATCATATCGTTTTCCGAATTTATTCTTGAAATTTCTATCAAATTATTCAGTACGGTAAAGAGATTGTTTGCAGATGAGAATAACTTTTCAAGAAAATATTTTTTCTCATCATCTTCCTCAATTCCGATAAGAGTTTCGGTAATACCCATTATAACGGTCAAAGGCGTTCTCAATTCATGATTTATGTTGGAAATGAAATCGCTTTTCATCTTGTTTAGTTTTTCAGCATTTTCTTTTGCCTTGATAAGTTGGTATTCCAGGTCTTTTCTTTCTGAGATATCTTTAAAGGTTCCCACCATTATCGCCGGTTTACCCTGAGAATCGTAAATCATAACCTTTCCTCTGTCCATAACCCATCTGAATTCACCAAGATTGTCGAAATAAATTCTGAAATCCCTTTCAAAGTACTCTGTTTTACCTTCCAGGTGTTTTACCAAGTTTACCGCTATCGTTTCAATGTCGTCGGGATGGATGGAATTCTCGAATCTGCGTATGAAATGAGGATCAGATTTAACTTCCGGGTCTACATTCCTGAAAAATCGATGCCAGGGTTTATCGCCGGCTACCACATCATTCTCAAAATCCCAAATCCATACTCCGATATCCGACGCCTCCAAAGCCATACCAATTACGCTGTTGTTTTTTGTGAAATTGCCGTTGTTTATCTTTTCAACAACAAGCTTGAAGTATTCTTCGGAGTTCAGAATTTCAATTCTCGATAGCATAAATTCATCAATATCTATGCTGTAGCATGCTATGCTTTCTATATTACCGTCACAAAAAAACGGTATTTTTTTTGTCAGAAACCATTTTTTTACGGAATTCTCATTATCTTTTAATTGGGAAATATAAGAAACAGATTCCTTTTTTTCATAGGCTTTTTTTTCAAATTTATCCAAGTAAGAAAAATCTTCGTTTATTATTATTTTATTGGAATAATTTATCTCTTCTAAAATATTTTCAAATACTTCAAAACTCATATCTCCGCACTTTTGCGAAATTTCGGTCTTTTCCTTAAATATAAATAGCGTTTCGTCATTTATAAAATCATATCTGAAGTAATCGAATAAATTACCATTCACGTTTACTTTATAATCCAAGTAATTCTTATTCCTGCTCATATCAAAGACAAGCGTCTTTAAAAACGAAGATTTATCTGATTCCGGTATATTCTTACAATTCATATTGAAAAAGTGGTATATGTTTTCACTTGTTTCTTTTATTTCGTTTTCGGCAAATAAAATGAAAGCATCATTCGTACTTTTCAGGTATTTTTTTAAAAAACTAAAATTTATAAAATAATCATCCGCATTCATAATATTTCTCCGTTTTTAATTACTAAGATTCTATCATTTGTTTTTTAAATAATGATGATTAGCCGTGTAAAATTAGGGAGTGGATATACTATATTTCTTAATGTTCCATATAAAAGTGACACTTAAGATTTTAGAATTATGCAAGAATCACTGAATTCCGTTTGTTAAATACTCCGATTTCCACAATGATTTCTATTATTTGTATTTATTTTACGGATTATGAATTTGTTATTGATGCTTAAAGCTAAAATACCGAGAATATAATCATTAAGAATAGAAAATTAATTTTATAAAAAAATAATGGCGTATAATAATAAGTTAAGGAAGACCATCGATATGTAAAATTGGAGGTGAATATGAGGATTGACCCAATAGGAATAAAAAACGTGAATATACCTGTTTCGGTATATAAAAGTGACATGGAAAAAACTCCCTCTGCATATCAAAATACAAATTACATAAATAATGAATTCAGAGAGCCGGATACTTCTTCAAAAAATGATGATATAAAAATCTCGCAAAAAATAAGACTGTTGAAGAAGATGGGAATAATAAAATGCGAAACATGCGAGTCAAGGAGATATGTCGATAAATCGGATGAAGGTAATGTTTCGTTTAAATCTCCAACGAAGATCAGTTCTTTCAATTCATTTTCAGCGGTAACTTCTCATGAACTCGAACATGTTGCAAATTCAAAAGCTGAAGAAAGCTCGAATGAGTTAAAACAGATTACAAGTCAGAGTGTGAGGATATTCACCGATATATGTCCTGAATGTGGCAGGGTTTACGCTTCAGGAGGAGAAACAAAAACCGATATGAAAATTAAAAATGATTCTGAATTGAAAGGTTTCGTCGAGAAATCATTCGGTATATTCAACAATGGAGCGGATAACGAAAAAGTTAAATATGTCATGAATGATTTTGGATGATATAATTATTATTTATATATTCATAATTATGTATATTATGATATATAGCAAAACAAGAAATATGATAATTATTATATAATTATCTATTCTTATTATATATTGATTATATGTATATATTATAAAATGTATAATAATAATATCTATTCGATTAATCCGCAATTGGAAGTACTATGCGGAATAATTTTTGAAAATCCCTCAATTTATCGGTAAATTTTAGTTGATTAGCACTTTTAATCATGGTAATATAATATGAGGTGATTATTTGAACAATCCCAAGATTATAATGCTGATTTTTATCCTGGTTTTTGGCATTATATCTTTCATCACAGTATTTAACGGCATCAGCAATTCCGAAGGAAAGGATTTCGCGAAAGCCGCTGAGGAAGAAGTGTGGGTTCATATCAGGAACAAAGTGAAGGATACTATTTTGCAGAACTATTCCGATGCTTTGTTCACAGAGAACCCCGTAAAGCTTCCCGATAGAGGCTATTCGGTAATCAACTCATTTGTGGATGCTGTGGATGAAGATGGTGTAAGATACAGAGTTTTTTACAGCGCACATATACAGAAAACCTTTGGTAAATGGGAATGTCATTATGTGGAAATGCTTGCAAAAACCAAAGTGGAAACTTTAGAAGAAGTTCAAAATTAGAAAAAGTGGGAAAAATTCCCGCTTTTTTTATTAGAGTTTGCGGAAATACTCAAATGTTTGTCATTCCGAGCTTAAGCGAGGGAACTTAAAAAAAGACCCCTTATTTATTTTCGAATGTTAATCTAATAACAGGATTTAAGCAGGGTTTTTGAGCGTATTCTATAAAAATTCCTGCATTAAAGCATATAAAACAATTTTCAATGAATCATCCTTTTTACAGTGTTTGCTGAGAAGCCTGTACAGCTTTGCTCTTGAGATGTTGTAACTGTTGCAGATTATCCTTACAGGAACATTCATACTCCTCAGATAGACAATAATTTCCTTTAAAGATCGTTTTTTTAATGAATTCTCTCAAGGCAAAGTTTTCAAGTTCCTTATCTGCAACGAGTTTCTTAAGAGAATCGTTTTCCTGTTCCAGTATAGCCAGCTTTTTTGCCTGGTCTGAGGAAAAAGCGTAAGAAAGGGCACTTACGAAGAGTACGTTTTTTGCCAGCGATAGAATGTTGTTGTGCATATGCATATGCATATGTATGAATACATATGTTGTATTTTCTGCATACCGCTGTTATTGAATCCATTTTCGCTTCTGACAATATTTGAATTATTTTTTCGATACTGTATTTTTTGCTTTTCATATCATTACCTCCCCTTTTTCTTAGTGTACCATTTTATTTGTCTCGTTTTTGGGGAGCGGATCAATTCCTTTCAATCTTAATGTCGAATTTACGTTTCTATTTTAAAAGTATTTGATATGGTTATCCGATTAATCGGTTTTTCAAAGAATCAATAAAAATCAAAGAATTTTCGGCGAGAAATAATTTCCGCAGGAATGTACATTGATTTGTGTAAAACAATTTTAGTAGGGTGTATGCAAGTATATTCGGAATTTCTTTTTAATCCATTCACAATAAAATGATTCTGGATACACAGTTCATTAATTTCCGGAATCGTTCCACTTTCAATCGGAATAATCATCTCCACGGTCTTTTTGCAGAGATTATATTTCTCTTCTTTTTCAACTTGCTTTTGTTGTTTTCGAAATGAAATATAAAATGATGGATAATATCGAAATATACAATATGATTATAATACATATTATATAATATAGTATATTATATTTTTACTAATATTTTTATAACCATATGTATGAGTAATAGATATTTATAATATTAATATTAATATATATAATTATATAATAGTTACTATAAAATTTATACTTTAAACTATATTTATATATTATAAGTGATAATATAAAATATAGTAATTTTATATTTTTATATTTACGAGTGGAAAATTAAAGAATATTCATTGGAAGTGATAAATACATTTTAGAGAAAAAAATTATTTCAATATCGATTTTTAAACAAAGAAAAAAAGAACCATTATGGATATGATCCTTTTTTTCTTTTAATCATTATAAATTTTTAAAAAGATGGAATTTTTGAATAAATATCCTGAATTTACGATGCGGAAAATATTTCTGCAAACGATAAATAATTGTACTAAATAGAGTAAAATAATCGCTTAAAACCCATTTTTGACGCAACAAAATCATACATTTTGTTGCGTCATACTTATTTTTCGAGTATTTTTGTCCAAAGTTCCTCTGAAGAACTCGCGTTTATCATGCCATTTTCATAAAGGGCATTTATAAAATCTCCCGCAACGAGTTTTTTTGTCTCATCACCTGCGAATTTTTTATAAATATCTCCCAATACTTTTGGATCGAGCTTGTTTGTTTCGACAATTTTTTCAATTTCTTTGTTGTTGACACTTGTAATCCTTTTTTTAAGCTCTTCTTCATCTTTTATATCTGAAAAATCCGCCGATTCAAAGTCTACTACATCTATCAAAGCTCGAATTATAGAGGATTTTGTTATTCTCTCATTTTCTTTATCCCTTTCTCTGCTTGCAGTTGTAATAGCTACGACTTTCGCGAGTTTTTCCACCTGTTCGATCCTGACTGGAATGTTTAACTGAATTGTTTTAGACATGTGAATTCCTCCCTTTTTATTATATTATAACATGTATATACGCATTAATTTATACTGTATAATTATTATTATTATATATATCTCCATATCCTAAATAAACATATGTATATATAGAATACTATATATCTTATAAATTCAATAAATATAAATAATTGCGTTGAGTAGATTTTAAGAATTTTCTTTTATATATTTCTTTTAATAATAATAATGGATTATCGGTTATTATATTGTCGACTCCCAAGTCGATGAATAATCTCATGTCGCTTGCTTTGTTCACCGTCCAAACGTGGATTTCTTTTCCCATGCCTTGTATTTCATTCACCAAATCCTGATTCACGAGATTCGAAGAAATACTGAAAAAATCAACATCGCTGTTTATAATATCTCCGAAAAAAAGCATGAGTATGATACCGGTGCGGGTTTTTGGAGATATATCCTTCACCCTTTTCAATATTGAATAATCTGTAGAAGAGATAACAATTTCATTTTGAACATCGTATTCCTCTATCAGACTGAAAATAGCATCAACTATTTTCTCGTCTTTTGCATAATTTTTTATCTCTATATTCAAAGCAATCTGCGGTGCAATTTTTATTTTTTCAAAAACTTCGGAAAGAAGAGGCACTCTCTCATTCTCATACTTGGTCGAAAAATTCTTTCCAATGCTAACTTTCATCAACTCTTCGAATGTACGCAAAAAAACAGGAGTTGAATTTTTGTCGAAAGAAAAAGTGCTCTTGTCGTGAAAAAGAACTATTTTACCATCAACGGTAGTTTGAACATCAAATTCTATATAATCTGTTCCAGCTGAAACCGCCTTTATGATTGATGAAATAGAATTTCCTGGTGCATCAATAGCGCTTCCTCTGTGTGCGGTGATCTTCGGCAATTTGTTTTCAACAGGAATAGAAATGTATACGGATAGAATTGATGTTATGAAAATAAAAACTAACAATACGGAAAAAAAGAAAAATACTTTTATTTTTCTGCCGGGAGCAATACGGCGATGGTTTGCAAAGGCTTTGAAATATGTTGTTTCTGATTCACTTTTTCCGTATTTCAGAAAGTTGAAAAGATTGTTTACGTAACAGACCATGAAGGGTATTATGATTAAAGTTACTCCGGTAAAAAGTAAGTAAAAAGTAGAAATTACCAACGCAGCTGCCAGATTGTTATCATTCGACTTGAAAAACGCACTCGCCGGAAAATCTTTCAATAAAGTGAAAGGCAGTAATGAAAGCAAATATATCGCTGAAACTGAAATTACGATTATGGTAAAAGACAGAAACACTTCCCAGAAAAATGGTTTTATCATCTTTTTGCTCTCGTTTATGCTGCTATTGAGATTTTTATTATAAATAAAAAAATAATGAAAAATAAAAATCCTGTTGACTATGAATATACCTAATGAGATAATCGCCGCCGATATTCCTAAAGTGAATAATATTCTGTTTTCGTATATATACTGGAATATATTAAGTAAAATAGAGTTATTCTGATTTTTAAAGTACAATACTATAAAACCGATAATATAAGATATAATAATAGATAATAATAATGATATTATATATTTTATAAAAAAGTGATATATGGTTTTTGGAATAGTATATATACTATATTTTATAATATTAAATATATATTTTATACCTTTTAAATTTTCTCCGTGAATGATTGAGAATAATCCCGATATTTCTATAAAAACTCTCAATATGAAGAAAAAAAACCACACGAAGCATGTTATCACTCCGAGAGGACTTATTAAAAAAGTTATAATTTCCCAATTACTTATCATAGAATTGCCGGATTTTTGCACCAGGAAATTTATACCGATAATACCTAAAGGTATTATCGTAATTTCACTTATTATTTTGAATACAATTTCGAAAATGACCATGCTGATAAAATATTTTTTAAAATCTTTCATAGAGTTTTTCAATATATAGTTCAATGGAAGTTTTCCAAACATATAAGGCTCCTTATAGCGATTTTCATGAGTATACACCATATGCAAGAGAAAAATATCAAACACAACACTTCTTTTTTACAGTGATTTAATGGATATGAAATTTTTAAAAAATATCCACTTTCAATTTATACTGTATAATATACTTGAGATATATTTCACAAAGAATGGAGGAACTTTAAATGAGTAAATCTAAGATTGAGATTTGTGTTGGCACTACTTGCCATGTTATGGGTGCACACGCACTTTCGGAAATATACGATGAATTATCTGAAGACATAAAAGACAAATTTGATTGCAAATATTCTCTTTGTTTCGGTGACTGTCATGAAAAAGCGAAACCACCACTTATTAAAGTAAATGGTGAACTTGTTCAAAATGTTACGCCAGATATGTTCAGAGAAATCATAGAAAAGATAGTAAAGGAATGATATAGATGAGAAAATTAGTTCTGAATAAGGTAATAACAGGCAGAAGAAGATTATATCTTGAGCTTGCGAAATCTTATCTTGATGGAAATCTAAAAGATGAAATACCCAAATTACCATCAAAATTAATACCTGAGGAGCACGGAGAAGGCAGAATCAGAGTATTTTACGAACGCGAGATAATGAAAGAAAAAATTAAATATGCTCTTGGTTTGAATCATTTTAAAGTTAAAAATATGGAATTATATGAAATCAAAGACGAAATCGATACCATTTTAGAAGGTTCGTCGGATTTGATAGATCGCGAAAAGGAAATTGATATAATAGATAAAGTCTGCAACGAATGCCCTGGTGGAAGGTACTACGTAACAGATTTATGCAGAAATTGTGTGGCACGTTCATGCATGAGTACCTGTCCAAAAAATGCCATCAAACTTGAAAATGGAAAAGTGGTAATCGATCAGAATATATGTATCAAATGTGGAATGTGCGAAAAAGCTTGCCCTTACCATGCCATAACCAAATTGGGAACTCCCTGTGAACTTGCCTGTGGCATTAACGCTCTTAATAGAACCGAATCGGGGACCATGTCGGTAAATCAGGAAAAATGTGTTTCGTGCGGTTCTTGTTACATCGAATGTCCTTTTGGTGCAATTGAAACTCCATCACAGATGATTCAGGTTCTTCATAAAATCCAGAAAGGCGAGAAAGTTATCGCAATATTTGCACCTGCCGCGATTGCACAATTTGGAAGAATGGTCACTATGAATCAATTCAAAGAATCTTTGATACAGTTTGGTTTTCATTCAGCAGTTGAAGTTACAAAAGGGGCGGATAAAGTTGCGGAGCTCGAAGCCGAACATCTGCTAAAGCATAAGGATGATTTGATGTTTACGTCTTGTTGTCCTTCTTTCGTTGCACATATTAAAAAAACTTATGGTGAACTCAGTGACCGTATATCCCCGGTATCATCGCCTATGATCGAAACGGTAAAAATGATAAAAGAAACCGATTCCGATGCTTTGATTGTTTTTGTCGGACCATGTATATCAAAGAAAAAAGAAGCGAGAGAAAACTCGTATCCGGATTATGTACTTACATTCGAAGAAATCGCTTCGCTATTCGCTGCTAAAAAGATAGAGCCGGGTGAGATGAAAGGCATGGAACTGGCTGACAGTACGTCCGAAGCTTGGAATTTTGCGAGTTCGGGAGGAGTTACCGGTGCCGTTGTTTATTATATGAAGAAAATAGCCAACGAAGAAATTTCGGATATTCGCACTGAAATCGCGAATGGATTGAAAGAGTGCGAGCTTAAACTCAAAGATATTAAAAACGGAAAATCATGCCCGAATGTACTCGAAGGGATGGCATGCTTCGGAGGATGTATTTCCGGACCTGGGGTAATGGTCGACCCGAAAATAGCGAATATGGCTTTGAAAAAAATGTAATTTATAAATGGCTCTTAAGAGCCATTTATTTTTTTGTTTTCTCTGAAAATCACCGATTTTAGAAAATAAATCCACGATTTAAAAGTATTTTGTCAATCTATAAGCAATAAATTATCCTTAAATCGATGTTTTATGGAATTGTGCGTGCGATTCGGAATCCTACCGTATTCTCGGTGTTTTCAGGGTAAATGGAATGTCGATGAACGTTTGACAAAAATGTATTTCCGCCATCATCAGCTGAGTCCCATGAACCACCACGCATAACTTTGTAGGAAAACACCGGGGGATCGGGCTGTACCGGACCGGAAATGTCTGTTGATACAACCGGACAACCCGTGGGATACTCACAGCAATAAACCTCAAACCAATCCGAGCACATTTCAAAAGCATTGCCCGTCATGTCATAGAGTCCCAATATGTTGGGCAGTTTTTGCCCGACTTCATGAACTCTCGATCCGGTTCCGTCGGAAATGTCACTGTTCCAGTAAAACCAGGCGTAATTAGCGGGAAACAGGTTTGTTCCCGAATAAAGTGTATTCCCTCCACCACCTCTGGCACAATACTCCCATTCCGCTTCTGTCGGAAGTCGGAATCCTCCGCCGGTACGGGAAATGTTTCTGACACTTCCTGACGATGAATCGTAAGCTTCCTCCATACGACTCAGCCAATCACAATAATAGACAGCTCCGTACCATGAAATATTTACGACCGGCATAGCCGCATAATTCATAGGCACAGTTACATTCGGTTCTATGTTCGTATTAGTCCATACGGTTTTGATTTTCCATTTTTTATCGATAAGATCGTAATATATACCTGTTGAAGGATCATGAGCATTTGTTTTTTTGTTTTAATAACATGGTGTCCGTTCAGCCATCCCAAACCTTCTGTGGGGTAATTTGGGTCTTCTTCATAGAATGGAACATTCATGCCGTTCAGAAATTCTACAAATTCCTGGTTGGTTACTTCATATTTTCCGAGCTGGAAATTTTTGGTGATAGCTACTTCGTGAGTCGGAAGATCGAAGAAGTTCCACCCTTCACCGTATGGAAAATATCACCGGTTGTGAATTGACCGGCTGAAATGTTTATCATTTCTCCCTGTTCCTTCATGGTGGTGAATTGCCTGGGTCCCGCTGTACCTTCGAGAATTTCTCCACCATATTCCTGCATTGCGAAAACCATCCACCAATAATCGGTATTATAATAAAGTTCTTGGCTTTCGGCCGAAGCTACAGTTGTTTCAAGGCGGACAATATCGACAGGGGAGTCCCATTTGCTTTTTTCTGCGTATATTACCGTATAAGAGTCTATATCAAAATCTTCCGGGTCTCTGTTTTTGTTTGGTGAATTAGCTGGGATTTGTAAAGTATAGGGGATATAAGGGGTGGCGTACCATTTGAAAAGTACTTTCAGGCCTAAACCTGTCTAGCGCTATGTCGTTGAAAGTAAAGCAACTTTCGGTACACTGTCAGTACTTGATTTATAACCGCAGGAAGCCATGAAAAGAAAAAAACATAAGCAGAAAAATATTCCAATGATTTTTTTCATACTTGTTTCCTCCTTGAATTCTCATTTCAGACAGTTTTAATCATGAACCAAGCCGTTTTAAACATGTATTTCAAAATCATCAAAACCGTAAATAAAAACACAGAATATAGGTAATTCTAAATTTGAGAAGCATATTCTATTTTTGTGGAAATAAAGAATACAAATATGACCATGGCAAATTCTAAGAGAAATTCTTATGTGGGAAATTAAAGTATACGATTATTATACTCCTTCATAAGATACTTTTTAAGTTTGAAGTATAAACTTTCTGAACTGAGTTTTCAGTTTGGAACTAAATTTGACTTATGAATATCGAATTCTATGACGCGAGATTTTGCATGACTAATTGCCTTGACTTTTTGGATATAATTTCTAAATCATCAGATTATGAAAATAAAAAAATATCGGATTAAAACACATTATGAAATCATATATATTACGAGAATAAAAAATTTTTTACGAAATATTTCTCAAAATGAATCCGTCTATGAATTGTTGCTTACATAAATATTGAGGAATTTAATTTACTGAAATCTTATTTTTATTTATTTTTCGTAGAATAAACGATTTATTCTACTTGACACATTTCGTTTTAAATCAGTGGGCTCGTCTGTATAAATCTTGAATTTATTTTTATGGGGTGATTTATGAAGAGAATGCTTTTAAAGGAATTTGCCGGTTGGATCAAAGCATTAATTTACGCTGTTATAGCCGTGATAATCATCAACATTTTCGTTCTGGAGAATATGATGGTTCCTACGGAATCCATGGTTTCGGCGATAATTCCCGGAGACAGAATGTTCGTGGAGAAAATCACGTATAAGGTACGAGAACCTGAAAGAGGAGATATAATTGCGTTTTGGACTCCTTTTGTTGATAATGAATCTCAGAAGAAATTGCAAAATTTCGATTTGTTTATGAATTCTTTTTACGGGGAAGAGTATATCGGTCATGTAAAATATGTCAAGAGATTGATAGGTCTTCCCGGTGATATAATTGAACTCGTTAAAAATGAGAGTGATGAATATTACAGCGTTTATGTGAATGGAGAAATACCGGAAAAACTTAAGCATATAAAATATACATTGGAAGGAATATTCAAAGACGAAGAGTTTTATCTCAAAAGTGCATATCCTGAAAGTTCTTTACCTCATGAGGTATTATTATTTGAAAAAATCAACGGCATGACGAATTTTTCAAGAGTTTACGAAATGTATTACTCAAATATGCCGGTAAGTTCCTATGCCTGGAAAAAAACTGTAGAAGGCAACGAAAAAGTCGTCGTTAAGGTTCCCGAGGGAATGTGTTTTGCGATGGGAGATAATTCCGGAAACAGTTTTGACAGCAGGTATTTCGGTTTTATTCCCCGTAAAAACATAGTTGGAAAACCCGTAATAAGGTTTTGGCCTTTGAACAGATTCGGTGTCCTGTAAAGTACAAAGAAATAAACAGCAATATAAAAGCAGAAAATCGGGATAAACCCGATTTTCTACATAGTTGGATACAATTTGTTACCGTCCGCTTTAAATCTTACCGGATCGGCATCTTTCAGCAAGAGAAAAGAATCGAGATCATGATGAGTGAATGCACCGGTGCCGGCTGCGAAATGAACACTCTGCGCAACGCCTATGCCTGATTCGCACATACAACCCATCATGAGCGATATATTTGAAGAATTCGCGATTTCTGTTATGGCAAGCGCATCCGAAATTCCGGATTTCATGAGTTTTATGTTGATGTAATCCACACATTCCTCTTTTATCAGACGCATTGCATGATATTTTGTTTTTATCGATTCATCCGCACCGACAGGATAATAGCTTCTGTCACGTACATATCTCAAACCATCAAAATCTTCAACTTTCACCGGTTGTTCGAATATGTCAATAGGTACGCCGTGCGAATACATCACTCTTGAAAATTCGAGAGCCTGTTTTGGTGTGTACCCAAGATTTGCATCCACTATATATCTTGTTCCTTTCGTGGCTTCAAATACTCCGAGCATTCTTTCGATATCCGTTTTTAGATCTTCCCCGACTTTTATTTTTAAAATGGAAAATCCCATATCATGGGCTTCCACTGCGTCCTTTACAGTCTGTTCCACGGAGCTGATGCTTATGGTGAGATCTGTTTCTATGCAGCCTTTTTTCCCTCCGAGTATTTCATACACCGGGGTGTTTATTTCCTGTGAAAAAGCATCCAATACGGAATATTGAACCGCTGCCTTTAGACTAGGTGCACTTCTTGAAAATTTGTCGATTTTTTCGAAAATTCTCCTGTAATTTCTCACATCCATACCTGTTATTTCTTCAATAAACGCATTTTTGAAATGCATTAAAACATCTATAACTTCCCCATTAACTCTGAAAGATGGTGCGGATTGGCCCAAACCGGTAATACCATCTGAAAGTACCAGCTTTACGTCGATTAAGTTCGCATGTGTCGCTACACTGTTGGTTATATGGAAAGGTTTTTTATACTCATAAGTGCTCTTTTCGAAAATCAAATCTTTTATTTTTGACAAAACAATCAACTCCTGATTTTAAATTTCGAAGATTCTCTTGAAATCAGCATTCCGTTTTCGGAATTCATCATTACCTTTAAACCCATCGGTATACTCGTTTTGTAATATTTTCCATGAAAAATCGGGAAACCTATAAAACATGGTTTTTTAAACTCATTCGCAAAATCTCTTAAAACATCCATCAGGTTATAAGGATTGGAGGATTTTTCGATACGGGTAAATCCACCGAAAATAATCCCGTTAACCTTTTCAAATTCCGGAATTCCTCTGAGCTGCCAAAGATATCTTTCGATAGAACAGACTGATTCCGTTACATCTTCGAGCAGAAGAATGGAATTTTTAAACAATTTTTCATGTCCTATTCTATCTTTTACTGTCATCATAAGCGAAAGATTCGCAGGTACGCACTCACCCTCTGCAGTTCCGGGATACAGACAAAAAGACTTCATTCTTCCAAGAAATATATCTCCCGATTCCACACCATTTTCCATAATTCTGAACAGGTTATCAAGCGATGAATGTTTTTGATAATCCAGAAGCATCGGTGCGTGAATTGCCTGAGAATTGTGCAAATGCTGAAAAAGTAAAAGCGAAGTTATATCACTGTATCCGATAATGGGTACTTTAAGCGGTCTATCCATGTAATCCAGAAGCCGGAACGACCCGCATCCTCCTCTTGTACATAAAATCGCATCCGCAACATCTGCAAGTTCGTATAGTTCCGATGCCCTTTCTTCAGGAGAAATGTACTCATAACAACTTTTACCTACGACGTAACTGATCCCTTTTGACTTTAAAAATTCCAAACCTTTTTTTAATTCTTCTGAACTATTTTGCGATGCCGGTGAAGAGATACCGAGAATCATATTACCACCCCTCAATCCGGAATTGAAAGCTTTCCGAGAGTGACGGATTTACTCGCGCCAGTCGATGACTTGACGTTACAAAAATGGTTGTTTAGGTACTCATTACCCATTACAGCGAAGGCTATTGCTTCTTTTGCTTCTGTCCACTTTGTATCAAGCAACCTTACTTCCGCCCCGACAATGTTTTCCTTTATTTCGGAAACAAGTGTTTTGTTAAGAGCCCCACCGCCGGTGATATATAGGATATCGATGTTTCCAAGATATTTCTCATATGATTTGTATATTGTCCAGGCGGTAAAGTCCACGACGGTTCTTAAAAAATCGTGTCTTTCGACTTCAAATTTTTCACCGAGTTTCAGAATTTCCTGAAAATATTCTCCGTTGTATCTCATTTCTTTTCCGGTTGATTTCGGCGGAATCATTTCAAAATAATCTTCCTCTAATGAAATAAGGGAATTGAAAAATTTTTCATTTTTCTTTCCCTTCGCTGACAACGAGCCTTCCAAATCGAAGTTTTGCGAAAATAACTCTTTGGCGCTCATGTCGATTAAAACATTTCCCGGGCCGGTATCGAAAGCTTTGACACAGTTAATATCGTTGTTTTCCGGAATAAAAGTCACATTTCCGATACCGCCTATATTCTGTAATGCGACAGACTTATTATTTTCATTGAAAATAACGAAGTCGGAGTAAACCACAAGAGGAGCACCTTGTCCGCCAACAGCCATGTCTTTTATCCTTAAATCAGACAAGACTTTAACGCCTGTTCTCACGGAAATTATGTCTCCATCTCCTATCTGAAGAGTGCAAGGTACATTCTTTTTACCGTCGCCATACGGATCATGGTATATCGTTTGTCCATGACTCACTATCAAATCAACTTTGTCTTTCAATTCGTATTTTTCGATGAAATCCAGTATGAAATCCGAAAATCTTTCCGCAAGATAAAAATTCGCATGACTCACTTCGGCAACGTTTATCTTCCCGCTCGTCAGATGAAGGAGATGAGATCGCAAATCTTCGTCGTATTGATAAGCTTCAAAAAATATGGGATTAACTGTTATTTCATCATAATTGTTTTCAATTTCACAATAAACAACATCCAAACCATCGCAAGAAGTGCCTGACATCGTTCCTATAATTTTTTTCATAATTCTCAACCTTTAGTGTATGCGGATACGAGAGTGTGATGAATTCTTCTCCTGAATTCCCATATCTCATCTTTTGTAGTATGTCTCTGGTAAAAACATCGATTTGTAAGTATTGTCATTACAAGCTCATTTTCAGGATCTATCCATAAGCTTGTTCCTGTAAATCCGGTATGCCCGAACGCTTTATCGGACAGCAGAGACCCTCCGGAGCATCTATTCGTATACAACATCCAACCAAGACCTTTTTTATCTCCGTTTATGCCTTCGGTCCATTTTCTTAAAACCATTTTTACGGTTGCTTTGCTCAAAATATTCGTGGGATTCAGCCATTCGCATCCATATTTAAAAACTTCATCAATATTGGAAAAAACACCGGCGTTGCCGCTTACGCCGCCAAGATAATATGCAAGTTCATCATCCGGCATGCCTTTTATTCTCGCACCATCTCTGTAAGAAGTCGGAGCGACATTCTCAAGTTTCTCCGGAACATAACACGTGTTATACATTTCCAGAGGTTTGAATACCGAATCATTTACAAAAGACTTGAAATCACCGGTAACAGCATCTACAACTTTTTTAAGAAATATAAAGTTTAAACAAGAATAGACGACTTCTTTCTCAGGTTCCCTGAGAGGTGCGATCTGATAAAGTTCATTAATGAGTTCTTCCGGATTTTCCGCATATTTATACGATGTTGAATACGGTTGCATACCGGAAGTATGTGTCAGCAGATGCCTTATAAGAATATTTTCGGATTGAATCGGTATATATTTTTTTACCTTGTCTTCAATGTCGATTTTCCCTTCCTGAAACAAAACCAAGATGGCAGGAAGAGTTCCGATGACTTTTGAAAGACTCGCCACATCAAAAAGGATATCTTTGTTCATAGGTTTTCTTTCATCGACAGTACCTATGCAGTCTTCAAAAAATACATTTCTGTCATTTCCGAATTTAATAGCACATCCCGGAAAAATCTTCGCATCTATGTATTCCTGTGTAATTTCTCTGATTCTTTTCTTTAACATTTTTTCACCTCGTTAAGCTCCTAATCTGACTTTAAATTTGTATTTGTCTCCCCTGTATATCGAAATAACATACTCAAGACATTTATTGTCTTTCGTATATGTAAACCTTCTCCTTAGAACTGAACACTCATTCGGTTTCAGCTTCAGGAATTCTCTGTCCTCTTCTGTCGGATGTGATACTTCTATGGTTTCATCCGCATATTCCAAAACAAGCTTTAATTCTTCCCTGAAGAATTTATATACCGATTGGTTCGCCATATCCATTTTAATTATTCTTAAAAGCCTCGGATTCACGGAGGTATTGAAATAAGCAGATTCAACAGCCATAGGATAGCCATTTACGAATCTAAGCCGTTTTAGAAATATGACAGGTGTGTCTTCTGAAATTCCAAAAGGATTTATAGTTTCTGGTGGCGGATCTATCAGTTTATTTTCTATTACAACCGAAGACGTTTCCTGACCGTTTGCCACTGCGTCGGCTGTAAATCCTTTAAGAATGGTTAAATTTTCCTCTCTCTTGTTTTCTGAAACAAATGTACCTTTCCCTCTTGAACGGACAATTAGACCTTCCCTGTAAAGCTCTTCCAGTGCTTTTCTGATCGTAAGTCTGCTTACACCGTATATATCACAATATTCGAATTCGGAAGGAAGCGGATCACCTGCTTTTAATTCTCCTCCTACTATCTTTTTTTTAATTTTTTGATATAATTGATAGTACAAAGGTACAGGTAAATTCCTATTGAGCTTAGACACCTTTATTCCCCCTTTATGGATGCTTTTCTTGTTTTTAATTATACCATGTTTTTACTTATGAATATGAACTGAAATGTATGAAATTTACATAAAATATGATAAAATGTAAGTACATTTAATCATGTTGATTTTGGAGGTAATAATGACTGTCCGGGAAAAAATCGGGAAGCTGTTCATGATAGGACTCAATGGAAAAAATATTGATTATTCTGATAAAAATTTATTAAATTTAATAAAACCGGGATTTATAATTCTTTTCAAAAGAAATGTGGAAAACCGTATTCAAGTTAAAAAATACGTTAGCAAAATACACGAAACATACGGTGATGACATAATAATTTCCGCAGATCAGGAGGGAGGAATAGTTACAAGACTTGAAACAGGTTTCTCTGTTTCTCCCGGTGCAATGGCCGTCGCGGCAACCGGAAAATCGACAAATTCTTATTTGACAGGAAAAATACTTGGAGAAGAAATGGCTGATTGCGGAATAACTTTCAACCTTGCGCCGGTTGTCGATATAAACAGCAATCAGAATAACCCCGCAATTGGTGTGAGAAGCTTTTCGAATGATTCTGAAATTGTATATGAATATGCCAGTGAATTTATAAGAGGATTGAATGAATCGGGTGTAGCAGCATGTATAAAGCATTTCCCGGGAAATGGCGATGTTTGTGTTGATCCTCATTTAGCTATGCCAATACTGGATAAAACAATTGAAGAATTGGAAAAAATGGAGTTGATACCTTTCAGAAAGCTTTTCGAAAGAAAAGTAGAATCCATGATGCCAACACATCTTACCCTTCCGAAGATAATGAAAGAAAAAGTACCTGTGACGGTTTCAAAAGAAATACTCACAGATTTTGTAAGAGGTGAGATGGGATATGAAGGACTAATTATATCGGATGATTTGACTATGGGTGGTGTGAGCAATTCGATGGAAATTGAAGAAATATGTTATAAATCCTTAATGGCGGGTATCGATGTTCTCTGTATCTGTCACGATCATGATTTAAAGGAAAGGGCTTTTAATTATTTATGCGATAAATATGTATCGGACTGCGGGTTAAGAAGCCGAGTCGATGAGTCATTCGAAAGAATAGAAAAATTCGTGCAGAAGTATCGAGTTAAAAAAAATGATGTCAAAATAATAGATTATGATGACAATCAAAGAACAATGCAGAGCATATCGGACAAGTCGATAACTTTTATAGATGGGGGACAATTCGAATTCCCTCTGGAAGATCTTGGCTGCGAAGATTATCTTTTCTCTGTAAAACCAATGAGACAGACTCTTGCGGAAGACTCTGAAATCGGAAGCTGCATAGGAAGGTTTCTTATCGATAAATTCCCCCATTTGAATCTCATAACTTTCAAAGGGAATATTTCAATCGAAGAATCGGATAAACTAATTGAAAAGTCCGAAGGAAAAACGTGCATATTCATTTCCGAAAATGCGTATTTGAATGTGGGACAAAGGAATATGCTTGAGAAATTGGCGGACAAATTCGAAAGAATTCTTTTAATAGCCATCAGAAATCCTTATGACTCTTCCCTGAAAGGAATTAAAAATTCCATATTGTCTTACGGATACAGTATGCCTAATCAGGAATCCGTGATAAGTCTGCTGCAGGGAAATATAAAATCCGAAGGAAATAATCCAATTAAATATTATTGATACCAGTAAAAAGGAGTGGTCTGATGAAGCATCTTGAGACTGAGAGAAGAAATTTGAAAACCATGAAACTTGATTCTATGGAAATCGCAGATATACTGAAAGTTATGAACGAAGAAGATGCGTTGATTCCTCTTGCAATACGGGATTCTCTTTCTGAGATTGAAGAGGTAATTAAAAATTGTGTTGAATCGATAAAAAAGGGGGGCAGAGTTGTTTATGCCGGTGCCGGAACAAGCGGAAGAATGGCAGTAGTCGATGCCGTGGAAACCATACCGACTTTCAACGCTCCGAAAGGACTGTTCACGTTTATAATGGCAGGTGGAAATGACGCTATTTATAAGGCAATTGAAGCTGTTGAAGACAGTGATTCTCAAGGAGAACTTTCTCTTGAAAACATAAGCATCACTTCAAACGATATATTGATAGGCATCGCGGCAAGCGGCAGAACACCGTTTGTACGGGGAGCATTGAGGAAAGCGAGGGAAATCGGATGCAAGACCGTTTTGATTTCCAATGTTTCCGAACCCGAACTCTCACCTGATGCCGATTATGTTATAAAAGCGGTGACCGGTCCCGAAGTCATTACTGGATCGACAAGGCTGAAAGCGGGTTCGGCGCAGAAAATGATATTGAATATGATAAGTTCGATAACTATGATAAAACTCGGAAAAGTTTACAGTAATTTAATGGTGGATGTACTCACTATGAATGAAAAATTAAAAATCAGAGCGATTAGCATAGTATGCGACGCAACCGGCAGCGATGAAAACACAGCCCGGTTGGCACTTGAAAAATGCGAGTGGCATGCAAAGAACGCTATAATTCAGATATTGCTCAGTGTTTCAGCGGAAGACGCCACAGTTCTTTTAAATAAGAATGACGGATATATAAGGAGAGCAGTTCTAAAAGATGATTGAAGACAAATCATTTGCCAGTATTCCGGTATTTCTGGGAATAGATGCCGGCGGTAGCACTTTACGATGCACGGCCGTGGATGAAAATTGTTCTTTACTTGAGAAATACAAGGAAAAGAGAAATATGAATTTTGCATCATGCGGAAGAGATGGAATTTACGATGCGTTTACGGTGATCAGAAAAAGATATGAAAGAGTTGAGGGAATTTGTCTGAGTATGGCTGGTATTGCAGGCAAGCAGGAGTTTTCACAAGTTGAATCCATAATAAAAGATTTATTTCCAAATCTTATGAATCTTGAAATATATCCCGATGCCATGGGAACACTCGTAGCAAATTTTGGAGATCAAGGCGGAATATCCGTGATTGCGGGAACGGGAGCGATAGTTACAGGTAAAAATCGGGATGGCGAATTCTATCGGTCAGGCGGCTGGGGTTATTTACTCGGAGACGAAGGTAGTGGTTTCTGGATAGTGAAAGAAGCCGCAATCGCGTATCTGAATTATAAAGATAATTTGGGCGGATATCACGATTGTTTCGAAGTATTCGACAGAAAATTTCCTGTACCCCCGCGTGATTTTGCGAGTGTATTCTATCAGGGAGAAAGAAGAAATGAAATAGCCGCTTTATCTAAGCAGCTACTTGAATATTATGATGAACTTATAAATGGTTTACTGGATACCGGAATAAAAACACTGCATAAAAGAATACAGAATATCTATCGCTTTATTTACTCAGAAAAAACTTTGAGCATTGTACTGAATGGTGGAATGTTTTCCAACAAAAGATATCATGATGAATTCATAAGAGAATTTGAAGAAATGAATGAAGACCTGAAAATAAAAGAATCAGTGGATGAAGTAGAAACTCATTTGGCCGTAAGAATGGCCAAAAAATAAAACTCCCCAAGGGGAGTTTTTTTTATAAAATACATCTGGCAAAATGCCCTTTTTTAATCTCTTTGATTTCCGGAATGTTCATGCTGCATTCTTCTTTATAAAACGGGCAGCGGGGATGAAATCTGCAGCCGGAAGGTGGATTTATGAGAGAGGGTATATCTCCTTTTGTCGTCAGTTTCGAACGGTTGAGACCTTCTTCGGGAGAAGGTGCAGCAGATTTCAGCAGTCTGGTATACGGATGAAATGTTGAGTTAATAACATCTTCAGCACTGCCGATTTCCATTAGCATGCCTGCATACATTACCGCAATTTTATCGGACATATATCTTGCACCTGCAAGATCATGAGTAATATAGATATAAGATATTCCCTGCCTGTCTCTGTAATCAAGCATCATGTTCATAATACTCATCCTTATCGAAACATCAAGCATGGAAGTAGGTTCATCCGCAAGTATGAGATCGGGACTGACCGAAAAAGTCCTGGCTATATTAACGCGCTGTCGCTGTCCTCCGGATAATTCGTGTGGAAATTTGTCAATATATTGTTCTGCGGGTTCCAAACCAACCAACTCCAACAATTTTGATATTTCCAATCTCAGATTCTTTTTCCCTGAAACCAGACCGTGTATTATGAACGGTCTTTCCAGTATGCTGAAAATCGTATGTGTTGGATTCAACGAACTGAAAGGATCCTGAAATATCATCTGTACTTTTTTTCTGTATGCGAGTTCGTTTTTCCTGTTCATCTTCTTGCCCATTTTTTTGCCTTCGAAATAAATATCGCCCGAAGTCGGTTCGTATAATCCCGCTATAACATTGGCCGTGGTGGTCTTACCGCTTCCGGATTCGCCTACTATTGCAAGTACCTCACCTTTTCTGAGTTCAAAACTGACATCATCCATAGCGTGTACGAATCTGCCATATCCTTTGAAAGATTTTATAGGGAAATGTTTGTTTATATTCTTAATTTCGAGTATATTATCAACCATTGGAATTACCGTCCTTGTTGTAAAGATGACAATCAACCCAGTGATTTTCTGACTTTGAATAAGTCTCCGGATATTCCTTAAAACATATATCCAAAGATTTATCACATCTGGGAGCAAACCTGCAACCTTTTGGGGGATTAAGAAGATCCGGAGGTTTACCCTCTATGCCGCCCATTCTTTTAATCGGACCGGTAAGCGAGGGAAATGAATTCATGAGGCCTTTTGTATAAGGATGCAACGAATGAAGAAAGACTTCATTTGCATTTCCGTACTCTATTATCTTTCCGGCGTACATAATCGCGAGTTTGTCACTGATTTCAACAAGCAATGACAAATCATGCGTTATGAAAATAACCGAGAATCCGAATTTCTTTCTCAAATCCTGTATTTTTTCTATTATGGTTCGCTGAACGACGACATCGAGAGCTGTGGTCGGTTCGTCCATGATTATGAGGTCTGGCTGGAGTATGAGGCCCATGGCTATCATGACGCGTTGCTTCATTCCTCCGGATAGCTGATGCGGATATGCGTCAAACCTGTCGGCGGAGATATCCACCAATTTCAAAACTTCCAGAGCCCTGTTTTTAGCTTCTTCTTTGGATACATCCTTATGTGCGAATATACCGTCGGTCAACTGCTCTCCGATTGTAAGAACGGGGTTTAATGCGTTCATTGCCGATTGAAAGACCATAGACATATCCACCCATCTGATTTGATTCATCTGCTCGTTTGAATACGCCTGTATATCCTGGCCGTTGAAATTTATACTTCCGGATTTAATGACCGCATTGTCTTTTAACAATTTCATAAGCCCGTAAGCCAAAGTGGATTTCCCACATCCCGATTCTCCGGCAATGCCGAGAAACTCTCCCTTATCCAGAGTGAAAGATACTTCATCGACGGCTTTTACAAACCCTTTCTTTATCTCGTAACCTGCTACCAAATTGCTCACATTTAATATTCTTTTATCGTTCATTTACATCATCTCTTTCTGAGTTTCGGGTTAGAAATTTCATCAATCGCGAAATTCATAAGTGCGAAAGATGTCCCGATTAAGGCTATGCATATACCCGGCGGAAGGAACCACCACCATGCTCCCGATAGCAATGCTCCATTAGTCTGCGCCCAATACAGGACGGTACCCCAACTCACTATTGATACGTTTCCCAAACCTATGAACTCCAGAGTAGCTTCACCCATAATCGCACCCATGGTGGACTGAAAGAAAGAAGCCATAACCAGTGAAATCATATTGGGAAGCATTTCCCTGAATATAATATATGAATGTTTTTCACCGAGAGATTTTGAAACTCTAATAAAATCACGATTTTTAAGGCTGACCACCTGCGACCTCAGCAACCTGGTAGGCCAGGGCCAGCTTGTCAAAGCAAGAATCAGCACGATAGGAAAAACACCCTTTACGGTGATGTAAGCAGCAATAACTATCATGAGAGGCAAGCTTGGAATGACCAGAAAAACATTCGTGAAAAGTGAAATTATGTCATCCACAATACCGCCGAAATACCCCGAAACAAGAGCCAAAGTCAGGGCAAGTATTGTGGTGAACAGACCTGTGACAAGCCCTACCATTAAAGTGATTCGGGTGCCCCAGATTACCTGCGAAAACAAATCCTGGCCCGAATGTGCCGTCCCAAAAAAGTGCTCTGAAGTTGGAGGAGAGTTGAGAGGAAATTTCTTGGTGTTTTTCTCATATGTAGTAGTCACGGTCTGTGAATAAATTCTTTTTTCGTTGAATTCATCCGAATTTTCCCTTTCAACTGTTATATTTCTGCCTCTTTCTGTTTCAATTACTTCTATAGTTTCTATTTTATTTGCTTTTGGATCGTATGGTGCTATCACAGGGGCCAGAATAGCCACTGTGATGAAAAACAGCAATATGCAGAGTCCCAGAGCTGCCTTTTTGTTTTCGATGAAAAGTTTGAATACGTCTCCAAGCATTATTTACCACCGTCTCTTACTCTCGGATCGAGAAGCATTATTGCCACATCGGCTATGAAATTCGCTATTAAAACCGCGGCGGAGATAAAAAGGAATATTGCCTGCATCAGAGCATAGTCTTTGGCTTGAATCGCCTGAAAGAGCATAAGACCAACTCCAGGATAGCCGAAAACCATTTCGGTGAGCAGACCACCGCCAACAACGAAACCAAGTGACATTGCAAATCCCGTTATTGAAGGCAGCATGGCATTTTTTGCGGCATACAGGCCTTTAATCCTCTTCAGTGGAAGCCCTTTGGCAAGAGCAACCGTTATATAATCTTCTGCTAAAACGTTTATCATGTTGTTTCTCATGGTCAGAATCCAGGCACCCATGGAACTTATTATTATAGTTGAAGCGGGAAGTATGGCATGTTTGATAACGGAAATAAAATAATCCAATCCTTCTTTCGGAATATAAGGAGAATACGATCCGCCAATGGGTAGAACCGGCATTTTGAATGCGAAAAGATATATGAAGAGCAGGCCGAGCCAGAAATAGGGAAAAGATCTTATAAAAATAAAAAAACCGACCGTGAAAGTTGCAGCACTTTTATTCCTATTCCAGGCACATCCTATTCCAATTACTGTCCCTATTAAAAAACTGATTATTGTTGATAATCCTATCAATCCAAGCGTCCACGGTATTGCTACCTTAAGCACATCCGACACGGGAGTCGGAAATCTTGAAAGCGAAATTCCAAAATCACCTTTGAGAATATTTAAGAGATATTTTCCATACTGGTTTATAATAGGATCTTCAGTGTTAATCCCGAAAGCCACTTTGATCGATTCAAGTGCTTCAGGAGGTACTCCCTGCATTTTATCGATTAAATCGGAAGCCGGATCTCCGGGCATCATTCTTGGTATAAAGAAATTCAAAGTTACCGCCACGAACAGAGCAAAAAGCAATAACCCGATTTTTCGAGCAAAATATTTCACATCTCCACCTCATAATGGTTAAAATAAACGTCACAGATTAATCAATTCAAAAGTTCGTGCTTTTTTACTACAAAAGAGGGGCAGTTTCCTACCCCTCCATATTCTATAGCTATCTCAAGTGAATCCTAAGGAGTATCGGCATTTTGTCCATAGCTTCCGGTCTTGGTTCTGTGTATGGATTTTCCGCACTGGGCCATCCGACAAAGAATTTCGTGTTGTATTCAAACCATACCGGGTTGAAGAACAAAGGTACGGAAGGAACATCTTTCATGAACTGTTCCACTGCCATCATCATAAGTTTATCCTGTTTCTTGGGATCAGGTTGTTTTTTGAATTCTTCAAGCGCCTTATCTATGAGTGCATTTTTATACCTCATACCGTAATAATTCGCCGCATCTTCACCGAGCGGTGCCCATTTTTCTGAGTGCATCCAGTTCAAGTACTGGTAATGAGGTCCAGAGCCGGTTACGGAAATACCGAGACACATCTCATAATTACCGTTGTAAAGATTATCTTTATAGGGAGATGGCCATGCAGCCTGAGTTATAATAGCCTCCACGCCGATTTCTTTTAACTGGCTGGAAATTACTTCGCATCCGGTTACCCAATCGGTCCATCCCGTAGGAACGTAAAGATTGAAGGAAAGTTCTTTTCCATCTTTCTCGTAAATTCCCTTCGCATTGAGAGAAAATCCTGCATCTTCAAGCAATTCTCTTGCGTAATCAGGATCGTATTCCACTCCGTAGTTCTTTTCGACAGATTCCGGAACAAGACCGAGATAACTTGCCTTTAAACCGGAAATATGAGCCGGAACCGCACCGCTTGCCATGATTCTTGTTATTTCTGCAGGATCCATTGCGAAAGCAAATGCCCTTCTGACTTCAGGATCGGTGAAAGGCCATTTCAGGTTGTTGAGGTTGAGGAATACGAGGTTTCCTTCAGGAAGCCAGTATTTATGATGTTCTGGATCGGCTTTGACATATACTTCATCTATGTTGGATACGAAGTATCCAGCCCAGTCGTATTCGTCATTTGCAAGTTTGAATGGAACTTGTTCGTTGGTAGTAGAAACGTAAAGAATTCCATCAATATAAGGAAGAGGTTTGCCATCTTCTGCAATCTGCCAGTAATTTGGATTTCTTACATTCTTAAAAGAGAGTTCTGTGAACGATCCGTCTTCATAGATGAATGCTCCCGTACCAACCGGATTTTCGTTTCCGGTCCATGTCACAGGATCTTCGACTTTGGACCAGATATGTGCCGGAACTATGAAAATACGTGAGATATACTCGATCAATGTGGTATTAACATCCGCAAATTCAAATACGACTTTGTTATATGCAGGTGCGTATACTTTTACGAGTCCCTGACTCCAAATCCCTGTCGTGTCAAGTGCCTTATTTTCCTTACCGAGATTCGCACTGAAAAGAACGTCGGCAACTGTAAAAGGCATCCCGTCAGTCCAATTCACTCCATCTCTCAGAGTGAGTGTCAGCGACTTCAGATCTTCGGACCACTGATAATCGGTTGCAAGCCAAGGCTGTACTTTCCCGCTCATCCTATTGTAAAAAAGCAATGTTTCATAATAACAACCGATGGAGCATTCCAGAGCGTTTGGAGAAAACGGGTTGAAATTCTTAATCAGCACACCTTGCTTCTGAGGGGTTTGTTTCATTATACCCCCGCGCTTAATATCTTCGGAAAGAGCAAAAGAACTGAAAATAAGCATAACGATCAATGTTAATGCCAGTAACTTTTTCATTTTAAACCTCCTTGAGTTATTTTATGGCGCCTTGAGTAATTCCGCCGATAAATTGTTTGGAGAAAATAAAGAAAATCAGCATTATCGGTACTATTGACATGGAAAGAGCTGCCGTTATCAAATGCCACTGATTTGAGTATTCACCGAAAAACATGGAAATAGCGAGCGGTACGGTTTCTTTCGAACGGCTGGTTATAATGATTAACGGGAAAAAGAAATCATTCCATATACTCACAAAGTTTACAAGTCCTACGACTACCATAGCAGGTTTTGTAAGCGGTAGAGCTATTTTCCAAAATATGGTCCAGGGGCTTGCGCCGTCTATTCTCGCTGACTCTTCTATAGCCAGTGGTAGTTCATCCATGAATCTTTTGAGTATGAAAGTGGCAAACGAAATACCTGTAGATACATAGACTATTATCAAACCTATCCTCGTATCTGTCAATCCGAACTGATTGAGCATTACGTAAATCGGAATTACCGCCAGTCTTGCCGGGAGGGCGAGTCCCATCAATATGTATACGAAAAGCAGCCTCCTGAATTTGAAGCTGTACCTTGAAATGACGTAGGCAAGCATTGAAGACAGTAATAAAATACCAACAAGCGAAGTCACGGTAATTATGATGCTGTTTATATATGCCTGCCCCATATGGGCTTTCTCCCATGCTTTGGTGTAATTATCGAAAGAAAGGGTTTTCGGCAATTCGAACGGTTTCAGGTAAATCTGACTCATGGATTTAAAACTGTTTATGAAAAGAGTGCCAAAAGGTGTGGCTATTACGATTACATAAGCTATCAATACTATGAACAATATTATTCTTGCAGGCAAAGAAATTCTAAGCATTATCTCACCCTACTTTTCTTATCTATTAAATATGAATAGAACATGGAAAGAGGCAACACCAACAGGAATATTATGACGACTACTGCGGCGCCAAGACCGTAATCCTGTTCTGAACTTCCCATTCCTCCGAATGCCGTACGATAGAAGAATGTACCGAGTACGTCCGTTGATCTGTATGGACCTGCTTGTACACCTTCAAGTGCGAATACAACATCGAATATGTTGAAAGAACCTATAAAGAGAAGAATGCCAAGCGTCTGGAAAGTCGGTACCGTGAGTGGGAATATTATCTTTCTTATTACGCGCCAAGTGCTTGCACCATCTATATAAGCAGCGTCAAAAAGGTCTTTGGAAATACCGAGTATAGATGCGAGGAAAACGAGTACGTAAAATCCTATGTTCCTCCATACATTCACCAGTATTACCGTTCCAAGAGCAGTTTCTTCCAGTCCAAGCCAAGGCTTCGCAAGGTCATTCAAACCCATTGATTTAAGAAGATGATTTATAAGTCCCCACTGGGGATTAAGTAGCATGCTCCATATAAAACCAACTAAAACCATCGAAATTACATTGGGTAAATATACAATTGTCTGAAAAAATCTCTTACCCCAAATTTTCGTAGTTAATACCACTGCTATCAAAAAAGCGATCCCCAATTCAAAAATGGCATTAACTATGAAAAATAAGATATTGTGGCTCAAAGCATTCCTGAATTCCTCCGCAAAAGGACCTGACATTATCATCTGAAAATTTTTAAATCCCACGAACTCTCTTTCTCCGGCTCCTGCCCAGCTATAAAAACTCAACGAAAAACTGTATATAAACGGATAAATTACAAAAACCGAATAAAGAATCAAAGCCGGCAGGGCGAAAAGCAGAATATATCTCTTTTTACAGGTCATACAAATGTGTTCCTCCTTCAATCCGCTTTTGATTTACATGACATGGGTCATACCTTAAAGTATGACCCATCAATACTATTTCAACTCAGAATTATTCAAGACCCAATCTTTTTCTGAGAGGAACAAACCATTGTGAAAGAGCATTCTGTGCTTTCTGTGCAAATTCCAACGGTGTGATCTTTTCTGCATTCAATTCCTGCATACCGGGGCTAAGAACATCTCCGTAAAGCGAAGGGCTTCCGGTTGTGAATACCGATCCAACCCAGTATATATAAGGAGAGGCATGTCCGGCTGCTTCGTTAGCTTCGTTTAAAATCGGATCATCAGGCATAACTGCGTTGCTTACTGCTGGAATATTCAAGGTAACTCCGCTGAAAATCGAACCAAATTCAGGAGTGGCAGCGAATTTAAGAACTTCTATCGCGGCATCTCTCTGATCGGCGTTTGAGGTAAGTCCTATGGCACCGTCCATGTACACGTAAGAATAGGATTCTTCGCTTGCGGTTAACGGAGGAACCATGAAATACCCGACTTTAAGATCGGGATTGAGTTCTCTCCACATCTGAACTCCCCATATTCCGTAGAAAGTCATGGCTGCCTGACCGAAAGCAAACGCTGCATTCATATCGTTCGTATCGTTTCCGACAAAACCATTCTGGTAATATTTCTTCAATTCCAACAATCTGGTGTTCAAATCAACCCATTTAGGATCGAGAAAATCGGTTTCCCCATTTTCAAGTGCTTTTATAAAATCAGGGCCGAGAACGCTTACACCGCACATGGCATGCTGCATGGTAAGTGCCCAGGCTTCTTTTCCGGGTACGAAGAAAGGATCGATACCACTTGATTTTATTTTTTCTGATATCTGCAACAGTTCATCCCAGGTTTTTGGTTCTTTTATTCCGAGAGAGTTGAATATTTCTTCATTGTAGAAAATTCCGACAACCTGAACCGCAAAAGGTACTCCGTATTTCTTTCCTTCATAAGTAACACTTTTAAGAATACTGTCGTTAAAATCTTTGAAATCCACCAAACCGTTCAAAGATTTTAAAAGTTCGGCGTTTATCATTCCTTCAACGCTGCTGCTTGGAAGTCTTCTTGTGTACATCAAATCCGGGCCTTTTCCGCCCTGTAATGCAAGTTGAACCTTTGCGTCGTATTCAGTAGGCATGAAAGCTCTGAAATCTATTTCTATGTCTTTGCCTTCTTCTTTGAGCCTTTTTTCAACTTTTTCCCAAACCTCAGCATCCTGTGTTCTCCAACTCCATAGTTCTACCGTGGTCGAAGCGAAAGTAAGGATAGAAATGACGAGCAAAATTACTGCAAACATAATGGAACGTTTAAACATAAAAAAACCTCCTTATGAGTGATGTAGATATTTTAGTAGATTCGCAATGACTGTGTGTAAACGCTGAATTCATAAGCCTGTTTGTTCCAATCTGTCATAAGCTGTTCAAGGTCTATTCTGGATTCAAAATAATCCATTACTTTTCTGTCACCTGTGAGACTTTCCAATCTTGAAACGTCCGCATATTTAATCAACTTGAACTCACTGTTGTGGATCTCGTATACGCTCTTCAAAAACTGCAGCATGACCGGTATGAAATCCGAGCAGTATTTCTTCGGAAAAAATTCCAAACCGAAACATACTTCATCTTTGTACTTTGAATAGAAAGGAACGAAAGCCCTTTCTCTAAAATCAAAATCTTCTATCGAATATTCTTTCATCTTTTTGTATAATTTCCTCATATCAATCCATGGTGCTCCATACATCTGGAAAGGTTTGGAAGTTCCCCTTCCCTCCGAGATATTAACGGCCTCTACGAAACATCCGCCCGAGTAACAGACCACGGAATCGAAATTAGGTAATGCCGGAGAAGGCAAATTCCAATTCAAACCTGTCTCCGGGAAGTACATTTCCCTGGAATAGTTTTCCATTTTGTATACCTGGTAATCCAAACTCAACCCCAGATATTTGATAAAATAATAACCTATCTCCCCCGGAGTCAGTCCATACCTTATTGGAAGCTCATAATCTCCCACAAAAGAGGCGTATTCGCCAGGAATACGGTTACCAAGAACCAGTTCTCCGCCAAGCGGATTGGGCCTGTCAAGAACTATGAATTTCTTTGAATTTTCCGACGCCGCTTCCAAAGAATAAGCAAGTGTGTAAATGTATGTGTAATACCTTAATCCGACATCCTGAATATCGTATATCAGCACGTCTATGTCTTCAAGATCTTCACTTCGTGGTTTTTTACGGTCACCGTAAAGACTTATTACGGGAACATTGTAAACAGGATGAAGCATATCTTCGAACGCTTCCCCGTCTGCTATTCCGTAAAGACCGTGTTCAGGTGCGAATATCTTTACAAGATTATAGTTGCTTTCCTTTAAAATCCTGATATTTTCTCTTAATTTAGAATCCACTCCCGAATAATTCGTTATCAACCCAATTCTCGCTTCTTTCAACTTTACATTCTCGGACTCAACGAAATTGTCTACTCCTAATTTTATATTCAATTAATTCACCTCAAATGAACATTTGTTATAACATTATACATGTTTTTTTCTTCATAGTCAAAAAGTGTAATTAGTAAATATGCACATATATTCTCTGTGAAAGGTGATTATTGAGTTATTTCAGTATTTTTTGAGTTTTAAACTCCGGAAATTAAAAACACGATTTGGTCGCGTATTTTCTCTTGCGATGTGATTGAAAATTCTTATTCAAATCGTCTGAACCCTTGAAATAAGGCTTTTGCATGTACGTACATTATCTCAAATAAATATGCTATAATTATTTATTCAACTTTAAAAGGAGGAAGAAAGATGAGTAAAAAACTATCAGCTTTTGTTTTAGTAGTTGTATTGCTTTTCTCTTTTGGCTTTGCATCTGAATCCGATGGAATTCTGAAATTCGGAATCAACACCGATGCTGTAGGTTTTGATCCGAACCTGGTGACTGCATTCGCTTCGCATAGGGTACTTGAAAATGTGTATGAAGGTTTGCTTCAATACGACCAGGATATGAATCTTATACCGGCTCTTGCTGAATCTTTTGAAACGCCAGATGCCTATACTGTTGTTTTCAAAATAAGGGACGGAGTGAAATTCCATGACGGCAGTGATTTAACCGTTGAAGACGTACTTTTTACTTTTGAAAGAATAATGGACCCGGATTTTGGTTCTCCGGCAGCTTCTTATTTCAAAGAAGTAGAATCGATTAAATCGATCGGAGATAACAAAATCGAATTCAAACTCACCGTTCCGATGGTGAATGCACTTTTACTGAATTTTGCAAGTGTCAACACTTCCATAGTCTCCAGGGATTTTGTAGAAGCCGGCAACAACATGCAGCTTAAAACCAATGGTACCGGACCTTTTGTACTTAAAGAATATGTTGCGGGCAACAACATCACACTTGAGAAATTCGGCGATTATTATGTCGATTCCATTCCAAAGCTGTCCGCCGTCAAATTCCTGATAATACCGGAAGAAGTTTCAAGAGTGGCTGCTCTGAGAAACGGAGACATAGATCTCGTTCAAATCGGAGAGGCCATGAGTTTGAAAATGCTCACTGGAAAATTCACGATTTACAGACAACCCACTTTGAGCTACTATCTCATCGGCATTAATTGCGACTTCGGTCCTTTCCAGGATCCAAAGGTGAGAAGGGCACTCAACTACGCAATTAACAGAGAAAATATAATAAAAATGGTCGCCTTCGGTGAGGGATCTGTAACCGGAGTTATGAATCCTTCTGTTAAAGCATGGGCTCTTCAGCCTTCGGATTTTTCCGAATTCACCTATAATCCGAAAAAGGCCAAGGAATTGCTTGCAGAAGCCGGCTATCCTAACGGGTTCGAATTTGAAATAACTACTTCGGCTATGTATAACTTCGAAAAAATCGCACAGGTAGTACAGTCACAGCTTTCCATGGTCGGTATTAAAGCCAATATTAATCTTGTTGAATGGGGAATATTCATCAAGAAATGGAAGGAAATAGATTTCAACTCATTTATCTCCTTAAATGGCGGTTCAATTGAACCTGATAAACAGCTTTACAGAACATTCAGCACAACTGGATCCACGAACAAATTCAACTATTCTGATACAAAAGTCGATGAACTGCTTGATGAAGGAAGAAGTGCGGTAGACAACGACGAAAGAAGAGAAATATACGATGAAATTCAGAAAATACTCATTGAAGATTCTCCGGTGATTTTCCTGTATTCACCCAACAATCTTTTCGCATCCCAGGAAAATGTTGAGGGATTTGCTCCAATGAGCAACGAAAGTCTTACTTCTTTGAAATATACATACTTTGAGTGATACGAGTGGGTACGCTTTGCGTACCCACAATTCTTTTATGGGGTAATAAAATATGAAAATAGCATATATCATTGGCAGATTGTTGTCGGCAATTCCAACTATGTTGATTTTGACGTTTTTCGTTTTCATATCTTTGCATCTGGTTCCAGGGGATGTTGTAGATATTATGCTCGGAACTCAGAATTATCTCTCTGAAGAGCAAGTACAAGACCTTTATGAAGAATACGGTCTCGATAAACCTTTAATCGTTCAATACGGAGTATGGCTGAAAAAAGTGGTTACCCTTGATCTTGGTACTTCCATCAGAACCGGTGATCCCGTTTCAAAGCTTATAAGTGAGAAATTTCCCGTAACTTTCGAACTTGCTTTCCTTTCACTTATTTTCAGTCTTGCAATTGGCATTCCATTTGGGATGATTTCTGCGGTTAAAAGAAATAAAATTCCCGACTACGCTTCCAGAGTGCTCGGGCTAATAGGGTTATCCGCTCCCGCTTTTTGGATAGGAGCCATATTCATAGTGATAATCTCTTCATTGTTTTCCGATTATATTCTTTTCGGTTTCGTGCCATTTACCAAAGATCCACTGGTAAACATACAAGTGATGCTGATACCGGCAATAACGCTTGGAATGATGATCGCTGCACAAATAATGAGGATGTCAAGAAATTCAATGCTCGATGTTCTCTCGCAGGATTACGTTAAGGTTGCGAAAGCAAAGGGATTGAAAAACAGAAAGGTTATATTCAAGCATGCATTGAGAAATGCACTTATTCCGGTCATAACTACTGCGGGTATTCAGCTGGGGTATTTGATAGGCGGAACAATAGTGATTGAAAAGATGTTTGCGCTGCCCGGAATGGGGCGTCTGCTGCTGCAGGCCGTTAATCAGAGGGATTATCCTGTGGTACAGGGTATAGTGACTTTTATAGGGGTAATGATAGTTGTACTTAACATATTGGTAGATGTTCTGTACAGTTTCATAGATCCGAGAATTGAGCTGAAATGATGAGAGGTAAAGCATATGGAATTTAAAAAACTTTGGAGAAAATTCGCGAGAAATCCACTTAATTTGATCAGTTTGTTCCTTTTTATATTTATATTGCTTATTGCATTGTTTCCTTCGTTTTTTGCCACTCATGATCCTTTGGAAATGGACGTGGAATATTTTATGGAAGGACCGGCGTCCAACCATTTTTTCGGCACTGATCAATTCGGAAGGGATATCTATTCGAGAATCGTATTCGGTGTTCAAAAAAGTATAATGATAGCTTCTCTATCGATACTTTTCGCTTGTTTCTGCGGGACTGTATTGGGAGTTGCAGCAGGGTATTTCGGGGGAGCTGTCGATTTGGTAATAATGCGCGTTGTGGATGCGATGTTCGCCTTTCCGACTTTAATACTTGCGCTTTTTATAATAGCTCTCTTCGGTGCGAGCGTAAGCAATTTGATATTAGCAATAGGAATTGTTTATATTCCCATTTTCGCGAGAACAGTCAGAGGTTCTGCGATAGCTTTGAAAGAACAGTTGTATGTCAAAGCTGCGAAAGCACTTGGAAAAACCAGCTTTTTTATAATAATAAAAGATATTCTCCCAAACATTTCTTCCGTGCTTATAGTAGCTTTCACCACAAATTTCTCGACTGCAATTCTTTCGGAAGCCTCACTCGGATTTTTAGGACTGGGTGTGCCGCCTCCAGAACCAACTCTTGGTGGAATGGTCGGGGAAGGCAGCGCTTTTTTACTGTCGGCACCCTGGGTTGCCTTGTTTCCAGGTTTGATAATTGCTATAATCGTACTCAGTATAAACATAATCGGTGATGGATTAAGAGATACACTTGATCCTAAGATTTCAAAGTAGGAGGCACAGATGATCAATTTAAAAAATGGTGCGTGGAAAATCGAAGATGTTGAGATCGAAAAGATTTTAAAGGAATTCGGATCTCCAGTGTATGTTTACAGTAAAAATTCGATGGTAGAGAGAATTAACAGTATTAAATCGGTATTTGAAGGTTTGTATTATCAAATAGGTCATGCATGCAAATCAAACACAAATTTAAATCTCCTGAAAATACTCAATGATAACGGTATGGGAATGGATGTCGTCACCGTCGGAGAATATCTGACAGCAAGAGCTGCAGGTGTCAGAAGATCTAAAATCGTAGTAAACGGAAACGGCAAATCGCCAGAAGACATCGAATTTTTCATAAAGGAAAAAGTCGGTTTTTTCAACATCGATTCCGAACAGGAATTTAATTTCATAAGCGACAACTACGATAAAGACGAGTTAAAAGACACGATATTTTCAATAAGGGTAAATCCGGATGTGGATCCTAAAACTCATCCTTATATTTCTACTGGACTTAAGAAGAATAAGTTCGGAATCGATATGAATACGGCGGAAAGGCTTATAAATTCCGGAAAAATTGAAATAAAAGGTATACATACACACATAGGTTCTCTCATAAACGAGGTGGATCCATATGAAAAAGCTTACAATATTCTCGGAGAACTTATAAAAAAATGTGATTGTATAGAATACATGAATTTAGGCGGAGGTTGGGGTATAGATTATTCCCATGAAGGCAAAGATTTTGATTTAAGCGAATATAAAGGGAAAATAATTCCTTTTTTGAAATCTTTGGATAAGAAATATCTGCTCGAAATAGGGAGATTCGTAATGGGACCTTCCGCGTTGATACTCGCAAAAGTACTGTACTACAAAACTACACCTTATAAAAGATTCATAGTTGTGGACACCAATATGTCCAATTTTATAAGACCGGCGCTATATCAGGCTGAGCATAAAGTTATTCCCCTGATACTCGATAAAAGGGAATCATTTGAATCCGATGTGGTGGGGGGGTTATGCGAAAGCGGAGATGTAATCGCACTCGGAAGAAGTCTTCCGGTAATGAATCCGGGAGAATTCATTGCCGTTTGTGATACCGGGGCATACGGATATTCCATGGCATCGAACTACAATTCCGTTTTCAAACCTGCTGAAATACTTGTCGATTCGAATTGCTTCGAATTGATAAGAAGAAAAGAGTCTATTGAAGATTTGCTGAGGAATTCAATAAATCTCATATAAAAGGGAGGTTATCCTCCCTTTTATATGAATTCATTCTTTAAAAGATTAGTTGTTTTATGGTTGTTTTTTTGTATTGAGCATATCGCGTTTACTGGTACTATTCCGGCACTTGTATGTGTTAGAAATATCTCGTCACATTCAAATAACTCGCTGACCTCAATTTTTCTTTCCAAGAGGCAAATTTTGTTCATCTGCTTTATATGCTCGATCACTTTCTTTCTCGTAACGCCGTCCAAAATACCAGTGTCAAGTGATGGAGTTATAACTGTTTCGTTTTTTATTATAAACACGTTACTGAATGTTCCTTCGGCTACGAAGCCATCCGGACTAAGCATAAGCATTTCATAGAAATTCTTTCTGTCAAATTTCGATCTTGCCATGAAAACATCTGACGACGCAGTCGTTTTTACCACTTTCCCATTGTATAAAACCGGATTTCTTCTTACGGATGAAATTCCAATTTTAACACCATTTTTATAAATATCCTGATTTGCAGTGGGTAATTCTTTGAAAAAAATAAAAAGAGTCCCGGAAAGAGTCAATTGTACTCTTACATATGCCTCTTTTATCCGGTTGGTTTCTATTCCCTTATGTATCAGATCTAATAAAAACTGCTCCGAAACCGGAATTTCAATCGAAAATGCCTTTGCGGAATGTTTAAACCTCATCAAATGTTGTTCATAACCAAAGATAATACCTGAATAAGTTCTAAGTGTCTCGTAAACACTTGTCCCTGATAAAAAACCCTCGTCATTTACTGAAACAAGGCACTTATCATTTTCCAACCATTCTCCATTAAGGTAATTTAACAATTTCGGATACCACCCTGTCATTTTCGTTTTCATCTATTTTTTTAATTTTTGATTTCAGCATCCGGCCTATATCGTACATATTGCAACTCTCAATTTGATGAAACAAATAATATTCATCATGACCGGTTATATATTTATCGATATTTTCAACAAGCACTTCCGTTTCCCGACCCATGAAATTTTTTCTGAAATCTTTTGAAGCTTCTGCTGAAATTTCCGCAAGCCTATCGCTTCTCAATTTTTTAACAGAATAGGGAATTTGATTTTTCATGAGAGCGGCTCTGGTTTTGGATTTTGGTGAATACTTGAATATGTGGACTTTCAAAGGTTTTATTCTCTCTATCAAATGACAGGTATCCATGAAATCTTCTTCTGTTTCTCCAGGAAATCCGACGATTATATCGGTGGTAATGGAATAATCACCGTCGATTTTTCTCAAACTATCAACTGTACTCAACACTCTCTGAACTGAGTACTGTCGGTTCATGCTTTTTAATATTTCATTCGAACCGCTTTGTATAGAAAGATGCATATGCCTGCAGAACATCTTGTCAGAGATAATTCCACAAATTCTCTCGTCCACTAAATCCGGATCCATGGAACTTAACCTGATCCTGATATTTTCAAATTTTTCCCGTATTCTCTCAAGAATATCAGCAAGTTTTATTCCGCTATGATTATACTTTCCAAGATTTATGCCGGTTAAAACGATTTCATTGACACCGCTTCTTTTCATTCCGTCTATCTCTTCTAAAATTAAGTCAGCTGGTTTTGAGTTAATAACGGTACCCCTGGCGTGATAAATCTTACAGTATGTGCAGCATCTGTCGCACCCTTCTTCTATCATGACATATGCCCTCGTTCTGTCTTCTGTTTTACCGGCCTTTGAAATGAGTTTTCTGTTCAACCAGTACGCGTTGTTAAAATACTCCGTTTTATCTTTGTTGAGTATGAAATCTTCCACAGTTTTTACAAGGCAATCTTTCTTACCGTTGTCTATTATCAAATCCGCTATCTCCGAAAGCTCCGAGTATTCAACCTGTGCCATACACCCGGTTGCAACTACAATAGCATCGGGATTTGTCCGCTTTGCTTTCCTGATCATCTGCTTCGATTTCCTGTCCGCTTGATTGGTTACGGTACAGGTATTTATCACATAAACATCTGCGATTTCTTCAATACCAACAACTTCATGCGAATTTCCCGCCACATCCTGTTTCATAATATCGGTTTCATATTGATTCACTTTGCACCCAAGTGTTATGAAAGAAAATTTCAAAACATCATTCTCCGGTCCTGATTTCTTC